>NZ_JBGNUV010000013.1:0-393774 GCF_041950525.1 Nonomuraea sp. GTA35
GTAGGGCTCGATGAACTCCCACTCCACATCCGTCAATTGCACTCGCGTCACGCAAAACGATCTACCGGATCGGACCCCGAAACGAGGGCGGATCCCGCAGATTGATCACAACCAAATACACGCCCTAGTTGCTGGCTGCCGTGCAGGCCGGAGAGCAGCCAGGTGACGCCGGCGCTGTCACGCATGGCGATCACCGAGCCGTCGGAAGTGGCGTAGTAGCGCTTGGCTGATACCTGCCCACCGCTCAGGGTCAGCTCGGTACCGTCGAGGTAGAGCGTGGTCGTACCGTTCGGGTCGCGCCGGATGAGGCGCTGGCCGTCGGCGTCGTAGACCATGTCGGTGTTCTGACCCGCAATGGTGGCACGGGTGAGCTGGCCCAGTTCGTTCCAGGTGAAGGTGCCCTGTTTGCCGCCGACGATGCGGGAGGTGAGCTGGCCGGCGTTGTCGTAGGTGTAGGAATCGGTACCCGTGGGCCTGGTGATGGAGGTGACCGCGTTCGGCCGGACGGCGGTGGAGCCAGGTGCGGGATAGGCGTAGGCGGCGGTCTGACCGTTGTCGGTCAAGGCCGTGAGGTTGCCGACCTTGTCGTAGGAATAGCTCTGGTTGTAGGGGTCGGCGCCCAGGTTGTCGGCCGAGCCGGTCGTGCACGCCGCGGCCGTGGTCGTCCAGGCGGCGATGAGCCGACGCAGACCGTCGTAGGTGTAGCACTCCGCCTGCGCGGGTGTGGAGGTGGAATCGAGGACCCTGGTCAGCTTGCCCGCTGCGTCGTAGGCGTAGCGGTCATCCTGGATGGTGTCAGGCGCTGAGGTGTTGGCCTTGGCCTGGGTCGTGATCCTGCTGAGCCGGTCGGTGACCGGATCCCGCTCCAGAACGCGCTTGACCTGGCCGTCGCCGCCGAGGGCTCGGGTCGCGAGTTTGCCTGTGGCGGTGAAGGTCGTGTCCTTGACGTAGGTGAAGCCACCGGCATGGTCAGAAGCGATCCCCTTGGCCAGACCGAGACCGGTGTACGTGTGGGTGATCGTCTCGGCGGGCAGGCCGCCGGCCGCCGGCACCCCCTGTTCCCGCAGGTTGCCCGCGTCGTCGAAGCCGGCTGCGAAGGCATAGGTTCCGGCGAGGGCCCCTTCGGGGGGAGGAATGACGATGCTGGTGCCGCTGCGCCGGTAGTCGTCGTCGTACGCGGTGACCGCCTGCGTGTAGGCCCTGTCACCCGCGTAGCGCGTGGCGGTGGCGGGGTGGCCCTTGGCCACCGTGTCATAGGTCCACTCGGCCAGCTTCGTGCCGCTGTCCGCCTCACCGGCCCATTGAGTGGTGCGGCGTCCGAGGTCGTCGTAGGTGTAGGAGATCTTCTGCCCACGGCCGTCGATGCTCCAGCGCATGCGCCCTGCCAGGTCGTAGCCGTACGAGCTGGATCCGGCGTCGGGATCGGTGGCGGCGGTGCGGCGGCCGAGCAGGTCGGTCGTGAACGTGCGAACGTTGCCATTCGCATCGGTCATCTGCGACAGGTTGCCGTTGAGATCATAGGCGAAGGTGGTGTCGTGATGCGTGGACGCGTCCGCCCACTCCTCGATCTTGACGGTACGGCCGAAGACGTCGGTGACCGTCGCCGTCTTCATGCCGACCGGCGGGGTCACCTCGGCCCGTTCCGCACCGGGGTAGGCCGTGGTCGTGCGGCGCAATTCCGTCCCCAAGTGGTAGGAGACGGCGGCGACGGGGCGTTCCTGGTCGTCGTACGAGATCTTGGTCCACTGCGGCACGTCCGTCAGCGCGGGGTTCAGCAGGCCGCTGCCAGGCTGCTCGGTGTTGTGCACGGGTTCGGTGACGGCCTGGGCCAGTCCGCGGGAGTCGTACGTGCTGATCTCGACGATGCGGCCACCCACGGGTGATGCTGTCTGGGTTTCTCTGGGCCGCCCGAAACCGTCCTCATAGCTGTGACTGGACAGCCACAGCGCATCGGCGCCGGTGCCTGACAGCAGTCGTTTCACGGTCGTGGCGATGGGGGCCGTTGGCTGGCCCAGCCAGCCGTCCCAGGGGCTTGACAAGATCGCTGGTCAAGTCGCCCTCTCGCATAAGGCGCTCTTTCGAGTTTGTTTCTTCTATGATCTGCATCACATATTTCAGGCGCCTCAGTGCGTGGCAGCAACTGCACATGATGCTGTTGGGTTTGTTCGCGAGAGTTGACCGCGGTTGTTCGTCAGGCGTGACCGCGCAGTCGAACGTCACGTTCAAGATCGAGAGCCGGCTCACTCGCGCCTCCCACCCAGGGGCCACCCGCAGCGCAGCCTGCGAACCTCCGACACCTTCCGGCCATGCTGATCCGCCGGCGTAGCGAGGTCGTGTCGGACATTCAGCAAGACCGCCGTCGTCGTCATCACCGCGAAGTCCGCCGGGCGCAAGGTCTTCGGCCTCGCCACCGCAGACGTCCGTCTCGCTTGACCTCTTGGGCGTCAGTCCGGCAGCCAGTGCAGCTCGCGCGCCAGGGTCTTGGCGACGGCACGGACGCGGCGGTGCAGCGGCGACTGCTCGCGTGGGAGGACCAGGTGGATCGTCAGGCTGGGCGCGCCCCGCAGCGGTCGCCAGGTGAGACCGGCCGGTTGTGCCGTGGCCGCGGCTTCTCCGGCCGGGGCGAGGGTGACCCCGTCGAGCAGGTCGCGCTGAGACATGTCGAAAGAGACTGCGGGCGTGTGGAATCGGGGGTGTGGTCGGGTGTCTCGGAACAGTGCGGACAGCTGATCGTGGATCACGGGGTTGGCCGCACGGTCCGGGAGTCGCAGCGGGTACGCGGCCGCGTCGGCGATCTCGATCTCCGGGTGTTCGGCCAGCGGGTGGTGCTGCGCCAGCTGGACCCCGACGCGCATACGCCGCAGCAGGAATCGGCGCACGCCACGGCCCGGCTGTTCACCGCGGGTGATCCCGGCATCGATGCGCCCGTCGGCGACCGCGGGGGAGATCTCCGGTGTCGCCATCGGGACCGCGCTGACCTCGAGTCCGCTGTTGCCGCGAATCAGCCTGTCCACCAGGGCCGGTGCCGTCTCGGCCCCGGCGCTGAGGCTGTATCCGATGCGCAGCGTGCCCAGTTCACCGGCCGCCGCGCTCCGGGCGGTGTCCCATGCCCGGTCCAGCGCCGCCAGCGCGGGCGGCGCGGACTCCGCCAAGGCCGCACCGGCCGTGGTCAATACGACGCTACGCGTGTTGCGGACCAGCAGGGCCGTACCGAGTTCCGCCTCCAACCGGCGCATCCGGGCGCTGAGCGCGGGCTGTGCGATACCGATCCGTGCGGCCGCGCGGGTGAAGTTCAACTCCTGCGCCAGCACCAGGAAGTACCGCAGGCTCACCGTGTCCGGCGCCACGCGCCCTCCCCGCCGATTGATAACGATCCGTTCTGAGCCTATCCCGTACCGATCTTTCCCTCGACCGCACATCGAGCCCTAACCTGCGCATATGACGATTCAGCCGACCGCAGTACCCGTCGCCGGGATCGATCGATCCGAGTGTCACTTCGAAGCCGGACGTGTCCGGCCCCACACAGGAGGTTTCCATGGCCAAGGGCTACTGGGTCAGTGTCTACCCCGCCATTTCCGGCTCTGAGAGTCTGGCTGCCTACGACAAGCTGGCCGGTCCGGCTGTCCAGGCTGGGGGCGGGCGCGTCCTGTCCCGGATCCCGTCCCGTGGCGGTCGAGTCGTCGCCCACGAGGCCGGAATCGCGCAACGCGTCGTTCTGATCGAGTTCGACAGCTTTGAACAGGCCGTCGCGGCATACGAGAGCGAGGCATACCAGAAGGCGCTGGTGGCCCTCCCCGACGGCTTCGAGCGCGACTTCCGCATCATCGAAGGCATCGACTGACCGGCGGGCCCAGCCATCGAGCATCCGTCACCTGATACGCACGCCACCGGCGGTGCGGTCATCATCCACTACCCGGTGCGGGACGGCACCGGCTGAGGCAGGCCGGTACGCTCCGGGACGCGTTCGGCCGGCCGTTGCGGCCAGGTCCGGCCATCGGCGGACGCCGTTCGCGGTTGCCGGTTCGTTGAGCGTCAAGGGGGGCCGATGTCCTGGCCGGATGTCACGGTGGTCGATGCGTGCGTGCGGCGCGACGGCCGGGGCGGCAGCCCCACGGCCGTCGCCGACGACGACCCGGCGGCGACGGACGCGGACCGGCGTGCGGTCGCTGCTGCGGCCGGCACCTCGCACGCGGCGTTCCTCGGCCCGGGGCGGACGCCGGACGGTGCCGGCGCAGGACGGTGTCCGGCCGATGAGCGCGCAGTACCGCCGGCAACCACCGGGCCAGCGCCGCGAGAACGCCCGATACAAGACAAAGCGTGATCTTGTCGTCAGGGCCGGACGCAGTCAATCCGCAGCTCAGAGCCATCGCGACTGAATTTCGACGCGGTACAGGTTCCTGATCCCCCGTGAGAGCTACCGCGATGTCCGTTCCAGGGGGATGGCACGCCCGGCTCCGATCCCTAACCTCACATAAGCCGCGGAAGACACCGCGGAAATTGATCGAGAGGATCGCGATCGTGGCGTCCCCGGAGCACCCGGAAAGTACCCTCCCGCAAGCCGGCCCTGCCACGGGCCGCGGCCGGTTGCGCAGGTTCCGATTCCCCGTCCTGCTGGTCGCGTTGTTCGGTGTGATGGTGGTGACGGGCGGGATCAACCAACTCGTCTCGCCCGTCCCCATCCTCGCCCTGCCGGTGGGCGTCGGCCTGGCCATCACCGCTGTGGCCTGCTACCACTGGTTGTGCCGGGCCGTCGAGCTCCGCCCGGACATCTCCGAACTCGGGAAGACGGGCCGATGGTCCCAGCTGCGGCGCGGCGCGGTGCTCGGGTTCAGCCTGTTCACCGGGTTGATGGTGCTGATCGCGGTATTCGGTGGCTGGCAGGAGGTGTCCTGGGGTTCCTTCGGCGGCTTCCTCGGCGCCGCGGGCCTGATGGCGGGCGTCGCCGCCACCGAGGAACTGCTGTTCCGCGGGGTGGTGTTCCGCATCATGGAGGAACGTATCGGCACGGTGCTCGCCCTGGTCGTATCCATGCTGCTGTTCGGTGCGATACACCTGGTCAATCCCAACGCCACCCTGTGGGGTGCGTTCGCGATCGCCTTGACGGGCGGAGCCATGCTGGCCGCCGCCTACGTCGCCACCCGCTCGCTGTGGCTGCCCATCGGCCTGCACTTCGCCTGGAACTTCACCCAAGCGGGGATCTTCGGTGTCACGGTCTCCGGATCGGGCGTACCGCCCGAGGGCCTGCTGAACGTCACGCTGTCGGGTCCGTCCGCGCTGACCGGCGGCACCTTCGGCCCCGAGGCCAGCCTTTTCGCCCTGCTGGTCTGCATGGTGCCCACGATCTTCCTGCTGCGGCGGGCCGCCCGCACCGGTCAGATCCGGCCCCGCCCGCACCGCGCCAAGCTCTCCGCCTGACCGGCACGATGCCGGCCGCGGGAGCCGACGCCGCGTCAACCCTGATCGGCTGGCACCAATCCCACCCGATAGGCGAGAACGACCGCCTGTACACGGTCCCGCAGGTCGAGTTTCGTCAGGATCCGCGACACATACGTCTTGACGGTCTCGGCGCTGATGGACAATCGTCCGGCGATCTCCGCGTTGGACAGGCCCTCAGCGAGCTGTTCGAGTACCTCCAGCTCCCGCTGCGTCAGTGCCCGCATGACCTCCTGCAGGGCCGTGCGGGAGGAGTCGGTGGGGCGCAAGCGCTCGGCGAAGCGGCCGATGAGGGCACGGGTGACGGCGGGCGCCAGCAGGGAATCACCACGCGCGATGGTGCGTACGCCGTCCACCAGTTCTTTCGGCCGCGCGTCCTTGAGCAGGAACCCGCTGGCGCCTGCCCTGAGCGCTTCGTAGGCGTACTTGTCGACGTTGAACGTGGTCACCACCAGCACCTTCACCGGATCGGCGACGCCGGGCCCGGCCAGTCGCCTGGTGGCCTCGATGCCGTCCAGGACGGGCATCCTGATGTCCATCACGACGACGTCCGGCAGCAGCCGCCGCGCGGCCTCGAGCGCCGCGCGGCCGTCCGCGGCCTCCCCGACGACCTCCATATCGGGCTGGGCGGAGAAGACCGTGGTGTAGCCGGTGCGCACCAGCTCGTGGTCCTCGCAGATGAGCACCCGGATCGGCGTACTGGTCATGCGGTGCTCCTGGACGGGATGAGGGCCCGGACGCTGAACCCGCCCCCGGGCCGGGCTGCGGCGGTCAGCTCACCGTTCAGCATGTGCAGGCGCTGGCGCAGCCCGTCCAGCCCTCGTCCCCCGGACGGCACGGCGGGGCCTTCTGCGAGAGCGGACCCGTCGGTGGTCACCTCGATGTCGATGTGGTCGGCGCGGTGGTGGACCGTGACCCTGGTAGGCCGGCCCGTCGCGTGCTTGATGGCGTTGGTGAGGGCTTCCTGAACCACCCGGTACGCGGCCAGCTCGACGTCGATGGGCCGGGGCAGGCGCTCACCGTGCTCGGTCAGTTCGACGGGCTGGCCGGAGACGCGGGCCTGTTCGACCAGGTCGGCGACCCTGTCGAGGGCCGGCGTGCGGTCCGTGAGCGCGGCGTCGCCGGTCGCCTCCAGCACACCGAGCAGATGCCGGAGTTCCGTCAGCGCCTGCCGGCCGGTGTCGCTGATGGCGGCCAGTCCTTGCCCTGCGCGTTCCGGCGCGGTGCCGACCAGGAACTGTGCCGCGTCGGCTTGCACCACGATGGCGGTCACGTGATGGGTGACCACGTCGTGCAGCTCGCGGGCGATGCGGGCGCGTTCGTCGGCGCCGGCCGCCAGCGCGCCGAGCCGCTGCCGTTCGGCCTCCTCGGCCCGCCATCGGCGCACGCCGACGCCGGCCATCCAGATCACCACCAGAACCAGGTAGAAGGCGAGGAAGTCCGAGATCCGGTTGGGGGATCCCAACTGGCTCAGGACGACCGCCAGCGCGGCGTAGCCGCCGCTCACCGCCGCCGCGAGCGTGCGACGCCGCCGGGACTGTTGAGCTCCGGCCGTATACAGGGCCAGGTAGAAGCCGATGCTGGCGAACGTCTGCGGATAGCAGAGTGCCTGATGAACGGCGAAGGCGGCGCCGATGACGGCGAGGCAGGCCGCCGGGTGACGGCTGCGGAGCGCCAGCGGCGCCGACTGCGCCACGGTCAGCACCACCGCCAAGGCGTCGGCCGGGCGCTTCGGCAGGTCGCTGAGCTGCGCTCCGATGAGGGACAGCGTAGGAACGAACGCCAGCGCAGTGAGCGTCACCGCGAGCGCGCTGTCCTTGACCGAGGCGTGCCGGGCTCTCCACCAGATCGGCCATGAGCGGACGGCCAGGGGAACGCTCGCGATCATTGGTGCAGTCTAATGGCCCCTCTGCCCGTACCTGGGGCACTCAGAGCCTTTCGCCATCTCGCGCGGGAAGCTGCTCTTCCGGAGCGCTCGCCCGCTACCTCCGCAGCGGCCAGCTGACCGGGCAGCATGCCGGGCCTGGGACGGGTGCCGTAAGGCGGCGGTCCCTTCCGTCGTGACACCGCGCCCGGGAACCCTCCCATCAGCGGGACAATACTACGCAGAACGGGCGGGAGGGGCCGTAACGCTGGTGATGTGCCCGACCAGGAGATCCTTCGCGGATCGCACGAACTCTGTGACGAGTGGGTTCGTGTCCGCGGTCCGGGTGGCTACGACGATCTGGCAAGGCTCGATCCCGTCGAGCGCAACGGTGACGAGGCCGGGGCGCAGGGTGTAGCGCCGGTCGCCGGCAGGGACGATGGCGATGGCGGTGCCGTCGACGATGGCCTCGAGTTTGTCCTCGTAGGTCTCGGCCAGGGTAGGACCCACCGGGGCGGGTTCACTGTCCGATCGGGGTTCGAGCCGCCAGAAGGTGGTCCATTCGACGCCCATCCCGGTACAGCCCACGAGTGGTTCTGCGGCAATGTCGTCGGCCGTGACCGCCTCTTTCCCTGCGAGGCGGTGCGACGCGGGCACGAGCAGGACCCGGGCCTCGGAGTACAGGACCGTCACCGCCAGATCCTCGGCTGGGATCGGCAGCGGCGTACGGGTGACCAGGACATCGACCTGCCGCTCCAGCAGCATGGAGGCGTCCTGCGAGCCGAGGTGACGAGTACGGACGTGGGCGTCGGGATATCGCCGGCGCAGGTTGCGCACGGCGGGTGTGATGACGAGATCGTCGACGTACCCGATGGTGATGGTGCGCGCCGGCGCCGCGGCCAAGGCGGTCTGGACCGCCTGCTGGGCGCCGTGCAGCAGTTGCTGTGCCTTGGGCAGGAAAGCCGCGCCTGCGGCGGTGAGGCGGCTGCCCTGGGTGGTGCGCTCCAGCAGACGCACGCCGAGAGTGTTCTCCAGGCGCTGGATCTGACGGCTCAGGGAAGGCTGGGCAACATGCAGTTCCTCGGCCGCCCGGGCGAAGTTCAGCTGCTCGGCGACGACCGTGAAGTACCGGACCAGCCGTAGGTCCAGATCGGGAAGCATGTCCCCAGACTAGTCCCCCGTCATGCACTTCCTGCATAACGGGGTGCAATGCAGGTCTTGGACGCCTACGCCGGTCCGGTGGTGTCATGCCTCGTATGACCATTGTCTTTGTCCACGGCGTCCCGGTGACCTCTGCGGTCTGGACCCCTCTGATCAGCGAGCTGCCCAAGTCCCAGCAGCAGGACGTGGTCCGGCTCTCACCTCCGGGCTTCGGTGCCGCACTTCCTGCAGGCTTCGGGGCCACCTTCCTGGACTACCGGGATTGGCTCATTGACGAACTGTCGCAGCTCAGGACCCCGGTGGACCTGGTCGGTCACGACTTCGGCGGCGGTTACGTGCTGGAAGTCGCGATGGCCCGTCCCGACCTGGTGCGCAGCTGGATCAGCGACACCATTGGCGGGTACGAACCGGACTTCTCGTGGCATGAGATCGCAAAGACCTGGCAGACGCCGGGGGATGGGGAACGCCACATCGAGGAGACCTTCTCGGGAGACGCCGCGGAACGGACGGCGCGCATGATCTCGTGGGGCATCCCGGAGCCGGCGGCCGGCCAGGTGGCGCTCGGGCAGGGCCCCGAGATGGGCAGAGCCATCCTGTCGCTGTACCGCTCCGTACCCGAGAACATGCTGGCCGAACGCGGGCGCAACCTGCCGGCGGCAGCAGCCCGGCCCGGTCTGGTTCCTGTGGCCACCGACGACCTCACTGCCGGCAGCGTTGCCCTCCGCCACCGCGCCACCCAGCGCGCCGGCGCCCGTGCCGTCGACCTCGACGCGCTCGGTCACTGGTGGATGCTTCAGGACCCGGCCCGGGCCGCCCGCATGATGTCGGACTTCTGGGACAGCCTGTGAAGCCGCACATCCGGAAGCCATCGATCTTGAACACCGCGCAACACGATCACGGAAAGACCGCCATCACCTCATGACCATGCACATCCCCGATCAGACCGGCCGGACCGTCATCATCACCGGCGGCAGCAGCGGCATCGGCAAGGCCACCGCTGCCGCACTGGCGGCGAAGGGCGCACGGGTCATCCTCGCCGTGCGCGACCAGACCCGCGGCCGCGCGGCCGCCGCCGAGATAGGCGGCCTCACCGAGTCGCGCCCGCTCGACCTCGGGTCGCTGGCCTCCGTGCGTGAGTTCGCCCGCACGACGGACGGCCCCATCGACTATCTGATCAACAACGCCGGTTCCATGACCCACACCCTGCAGCACACCACCGACGGCTTCGAGAGCCAGCTCGGCGTCAACCATCTCGGGCACTTCGCCTTGACGAACCTGCTCCTGAGCCAGATCACCAGGCGGGTGATCACCGTGTCCTCCACCAATTACCGCAGCGCACGCATCGACTTCGAGGACCTGCAGTGGCAACGACGGCCCTACCGGCCGTTCGGCGCCTACGGACAGACTAAGCTGGCCAACCTGCTGTTCACCCGGGAGCTGCAGCGCCGCCTGAACAGGGCCGGCTCACCGATCCTGGCCACGGCAGCGCATCCCGGCTGGGCGGCCACCGGATTCACCATGACCACCGGCCGGCGGATCCTTGACCACACCCTCGCACTGGGAACGCGGCTACTGGCCCAAAGCCCCGAAGGCGGGGCCCGGCCGACCCTGCTGGCCACCGTCGGCAACGTTCCCGGCGCCAGCTTCTCCGGCCCCAGCCGGTTCGGCGTACGCGGCCCCGCCGCCCTCGAAGAACTGTCCGGCGAAGCACTCAACGATGACACCGCGCAAAAGCTCTGGGAGGTTTCCGAACTCCTCACACATATCAAGTTTCCCCTGCCTGCCGCCTGAGCGGCCGATCTGACCCGGCCGGGCTGTAGATCACCAGAAACATCGGGCAGGCGCCCAGGTTGGGTAAGGATCGTGTCGGTGCGCCATGGAAAGCGCTGTTTGTCCGAACGGAGCGAAGGGTCACCGACGCCCAGCCGTCGTGGCGGCGGCCGGTCATGTTCCAGGCGTAGAAGCTCGCGCCGCCGAGCTCGGCCACCGCGGTCGGCAGCAGGCTCGCCGCCAGGTAGATGTTGATCGCGCCGACGAGCACCCCGCCGGCCAGCACGATCGCCGAGCCGAGGTGCTCGCGGCCCAGTAGTTCCCGCCGGGCGGGCGGGGTGGAGGGTGGGCCGGCGACCCGTTCGTAGTGGTCAGCACTCATGCGTTCCACGATGTCGTTGAACCGTTGCCGGAAACTTCCGCGCCATCCGCCGCTCGCGGCCAGGCCGGCGGGCGGGCGGGCAAGCCTCAACCCACGATCCAACCCTGAACGCCGCTCGTCCTCGGCAGAGCGCTACCTGGTCGGGGCCGGGGCGGGTTCAGCCCGAGGCGGCCAGGGCGGGGCGCAGTTCGGCCCAGGCCCACGCGCCGAGCGTCGTGTCCGTGGTGGTCTCCGGAGTCCTGGGCTGCTCGGGCACGAATCCGTCGCGCAACCCGGTCGACATGCCCATGATGGCCTCGACCTGCGCCTCGGTCAGGCCCGCTCCGGCCAGCGTGGCGCGCATGACGTCGTCCTCGACGCGCCGGACGGTGACGGTGCGGCCGAGGACCTCGCCGACCACGGCCATGGCGTCGTTCCAGGACAGGTCCCGGGGGCCGTGCACGGCGCGCACGTGCCGTCCCGACCAGTCGGGGCGCAGCAGCAGGGACGCGCCCACCATGGCGATGTCGGCCGGCGCGACCCAGCTGAACCGCTGGTCGGCGGGAAGGAGCACGGCCACGGAGCCCGAGCGGATGGCATCGAGCTCGAACAGCAGGTTGCTGTAGAAGTAGCCGCACCGCAGGTGGGTGACGGCCAGGCCGGGGTGGGCGGCGGTGAGCCGGTCCAGCGTCTCCTCCACGTGGCCCAGTCCGTCGATCTCGCCGGCGCCCTTGCGCAGCTCCGCGCCCACGCTGCTCTGCAGGACGGTCCGGGGGACCTGGTTGGCGGCGATCGCGGCGGCGACGGCCTCGCCGGCCTCGGCGTAGCCGGCCACGGGGTCGTCGCCCTCGCCGGGCGGCACGATCAGGTACAGCGCGTCGACGCCGCGGGTCGCCTCGGTGACGGCCGCGGCGTCCCGCAGGTCCACCTCGCGCGCGTCCACGAGGTCGCCCCAGCCCGCTCGGGCCCGTTCGGGGTGGCGGCTCAGCAGGCGCGGGCGGACGCCGGCGCGGACGAGGTGGCCGACCAGGTGGCGGCCGACATTGCCGGACGGTGCGGTGATGGCGATTTCCATGCCGTCACCGTACGAGGAGATGTGGCCGGATCCTGTCCGCGATGGTCGGCACACTGGAACCATGACCGTTTTCGAGCCGATCGACGGCGATCCCGCCGGCCGTACCCTCCACCTGCTGGAGCTGCTGGCGGCCAGACCGGGCTGGTCGGCGGGCGAGCTGGCCGAGCGCCTGGCGGTCAGCACCCGCACCGTGCGGCGTGACGTGGCCCGCCTGCAGCGCCTCGGCTACGCGGTCGAGAGCCGCCCAGGGCCGGGCGGCCACTACGCGCTGCGCCCCGGCAGCAGGACGCCACCGCTGATCTTCCAGGACGACGAGGTTCTCGCCCTGGTCACGGCCCTGCGCATGGCGGAGGGCGTGCTCGCGGGAGACGCCGCGCAGCGGGCGCTGGCCAAGCTGTCGCGGGTGCTGCCGCGGCGGCTGCGTACCGTGCTCGACCAGGCCGCCGCGGGCAGCGAGAACGTCGGCGGCGAGAGCGGGGAGGTGGACCCGGCGATCCTGTCGGTGCTGCTGCGGGCGGCCGGTGAGGACCTCGTGCTGCGGTTCGCCTACCGCGACCGGCACGGGGTGGCCAGCGAGCGGCGGGTGGAGGCGGTGCGCTGTCTCTACGCCCGCGGCCACTGGTACCTCCTCGCCCACGACCTCGACGCCGGCGACTGGCGGGTGTTCCGCCTCGACCGGGTGCGGGAGCCGGAGACGGGGGAGCCGGGGCCCGGCGAGCGCCGCAGACCGGCAGAGGACCTCGCCGCCTGGCTGGCCACCGACTTCGGCCGCCGCCCCCGCCCCGACCACGCCGCCACGGGCGCCGGACCGGAAGGCGGGGGCGCGTCGGGGGTCAGGTCGTGAGCGGAGGTCTCCTGCACGTGTGGGTGCCGGATGCTGCGCACAGGGTTCGATGAGAGCCACGTCGTGGCGGTGGACCTGGACGTCAGCTTCGGCTCGACCACGCTCCAGGAATCACCCGATGCCACGGTAAGTTACCAAATAATTACTCTGGGTAGTACTTCCTTGTCAGTACTAGGCAAAGGAGAGGAAGTGCCGGGCCGTGAACGCCGAACTGCGCGAGCTGGCCACCACCGTCCACCCTGATCCGATCACCTCGGCGCGCTACCGCGCCGCCGGCCACTGGCGCGAGGAGACCGTCGTCGACGATCTCGCCCGCGCCCGTGCCGCCGTCCCCGGTCAGGTCGCACTCATCAGCTCGTCGGCGCACCGGAGGGAGCGGACGCGCACGCTGACGTTCGGCGAGCTGGGCGAACAGGCCGACCGGTTCGCCGCCGGCCTGCACGGGCTGGGCGTGCGGCGCGGCCAGGTGGTCGCCTTCCAGCTGCCCAACTGGTGGGAGGCCGTCGCGCTCGCGCTGGCCTGTGCCCACCTCGGCGCGGTCGTGCTGCCGCTCAAGCTGGGCATGGGCGCGCACGAGCTGCGCCGCAGGCTGCGGGTCTGCGGCGCGGGCGTATGCGTCACCGTGGACCGCTGGGACGGTGTCGACCACGCCGGCGTCCTGGCCGAGGCGGCCGCTGGGCTGCCCGAGTTGCGCCACCGCGTGGTCCTCGGTGACGCGGCGGCCACCTCCGCCGTCGACTTCGACGCCCGGCTGCGCGGCGCGCGCGGCCCGATCCCGCCGCCGACGCCCCTGCGCGCCGACGAGGTGGCGCTGGTGGCCTTCACCTCGGGCACGACCGGTGACGCCCTGGGCGTCCTGCACAGCTTCAACACCATGCACGCGGCCATCTCCCGGGCCGAGGGACCCGTCCCGGACCCGGTCGCCGTCGCGAGCGTGATCGGTGTCCCCGCGGGATTCAGGAAGATCGTGCTGGAGACCGTCCTGCGCCGCCGCCGCGTGCTGATCAGCGACAGCCCCGACCCGGCGCACTGGCTCGACCTGCTGGCCGAGCACCGTGCCACGTCCATGATCGCCATTCCGCGTCTGCTGCGCGACCTGGCCGCCGAGCAGCGGCTGCGCCCGCGGCCGCTCCCCGAGCTGCGGAGGCTGAACAGCCTCGCCGCGCCGCTGACTGCGGCGGACGCGCTGCTGATCAGCGAGCACCTGGGCGCCGAGCTGATGAACAACTGGGGGATGACCGAGACCGGCGGCGGCCTCAGCACCAGCGCGGCGGACCCGCCAGGCTGGGCCGCCCGCAGCATCGGCACCCCCCGCCGTGGCGTTGAGGTGCGGTTGCGGGAGGAGCCGGGCGCCGGGCGCGGCGTCCGGCGGCTCGCCGTGCGTAGCCCGTCCGTCTGCCTGGGCACCTTCCGGCGCGACACCGGCCGCCCGGTCTGGGTCCCGCGCGACCACGACGGCTGGTACGACACCGGCGACCTCGTCCGCGACGACGGGCGCGGCGGCCTGCAGTACCTCGGCCGCGCCGCCGACCGCATCTCCGGACCCGGCGCGAGCATGATCCCCGTCCACGACGTCGAGGAGGGCCTGCGCGAGCACGCGGGCGTCGCCGACGTGGCCCTGGTGGGCTACCCCAGCGCCGAACACGGCGAGCTGCCCTGCGCCGTCGTCGTCCCCGCCGCCGACCCGCCCCCGTCCCTGGAGGAGCTGCGCGACCACCTGACCGGCCGCGGCATGTCCCGCTGGCAGTTGCCCACCCGCCTGCTCCTCGCCCCGGCCCTGCCTCGCAACGACCTCGGCAAGGTGCGCAAGGACCAGCTCAGGCAGCGCGGCGCCACCTCCTGACCGGATCGCGTCCAGCGCCGCGATCCGCGGGGGACGTCGCCGCACTTCGGTCAGGACCGGCCATCCACATTGGCACAAGGCAGGCATCCGGGCGGTGTTCTCGGCCGGTACGAGAGCCGCCCGGCAACCCGTGCTACCGGGGCTGTGCCAGCTGGTTGGGGGCCACGGTGCCGGCCAGCAGGCCCTGGGGATCGGTGATGACGGGCAGTCGTTTCACCGTTTCCTGGTCGAGCAGGCCCACCTGGGCGAGCACGGAGGCCTGGTCCCAGTAGATGCGCTCGCTGGCGACGGCTGTCCCCTCGAAGCCCACGATCGCGATCCCCGGGACGCGTACCTGCCTGCCCGTCGCCGGCACGCCGGGCAGGATCCACGGGATCTCGATGTCATGGGTGAAGGAGATCATCATCTCGTCGACGATGCTCGCCTCCCCGACCGTACGGCTCAGCGACTCGATGGACATGTCGGCCGCGTTCCGCCCCACGAACCACCGCCGGTAGAAGTCACGTACGCCGTCGAAGCCGACACCCCCCATGCCGGTCGGCACGTGCATGACGCTTGGATTGTCCGTCATCGTGCGCATCGTGGCCTCCACGTCGCGGGTGACGAACTCGGCCGAGGTGTGCTCGTCCCACGTGCGCGCCATCGCCTGGCGATCAGCCATCTGCCCTCATCCTCCAAATCAGGCGGTCGAGCACCGACGTTTCTCACGAACGGCTGTTCACGCCATCTTTCGGTTGCTCTTGCTCCAATCCCATCTCATGATCGACAGAAGCGACACCCGGACGACCGATGATCCTGCCCGAACCGGGTCCCGGCGGACGCTGCTCGGGGCCGCCGTCGGCACCCTTGCGGGCGATCATCGTCAGGGTCGCGGGCGAGCGGATCAGCGCGTTGCACGAATACTGGGGGAACGTCCCTCCGGTGGAGGAGCCGGTCCGGGAAGGTCGATGAGCCGATGTCGCGGGCTCCTCGGAGAGGACCCCGCGATGGGTGCACTACCAAGCGCCCGCCGACGGCCGTACCGCCGCCGGCTCCCGCAGGTTCGCGGCCTCGTGGTCCTGGAAGGGGTCGGGCATGCGGCCTTGATCGGCCTGTTCCAGGCGGAGGTCTTCCACGCCGCCATGCACAACCTGCTCTCCGGCGCGCATCGGCGGATGCCTGCCGGCTGACCTCGCGGCAGGGGACAGCCTGGCGCTCGATTGACGTGCTATATATTCATTATAAGTAGCGTTAACTCAATAGCAGGGGAGCGCCGGCATGGGGTTCATGGTTCTGTCAGGGCTGGGCGGGGTCGGGTTCGTGCTCGTCGGAGTCGCCGTCAACGTCCTCTACCTCCGCTCCGGCCTCCCGCTGCCGACGTCGGGCAAGGGCTTGGAAGCGGCCACCGACTCGTACGAGAAGGTCGCGGACGCGCTGAAGAAGCCGTCGGTGCTCGTACCGGTGACGTGGCTGTGCCTGACGCTCTTCGCGGCCGGGCTGCTGTCGGTGCTGTGGGACGGAAGCGCCGATCAGAGGGCGTGGGCGCTGGTGGGCTTCGCCGGAGTGCTGCTGCAGAACGCGACGTTCACCTGCGTCGAGGCGCTCCGGTTCGGCATGGCCACCGCCGCCCGCCACGGACACGGCTCCATGGCGGGCCTGTGGGGCATGAGCAACGTGCTGTTCGGGTTCAACCAGGCATTCCTGGCCATGGCGCTGCTCGGCTTCACCGCCGCCGGCGTCGGTGGCGGTCTCGTTCCCCTCTGGCAGGCGTGCCTCGGATACCTCAGCGCCGCGCTGCTTCTCGTCGCCTCGCTCGCCGCCCCGTTCAACGTCGAGGGCGGCAACCGCCTCGGCCCGGCGGGGCTGATCGGGTGGCTGGGCTGGATCACCTGGACAGTGGCGTACAGCCTGTCCCTGCTGCTGCGATAGCTTCCTCTACGCTACCCGTCATGAGCGCAGAGGGGACCCGGCGCCGCTACGACTCGCTCCGCCGCACGGCACAGGCGATGGAGACCCGCGCCGAGATCGCCCAGGCCGCGCGCCGGCTCTTCGTCGCGCGGGGATGGACGGCGACCACCGTACGCGACGTCGCCCGCGAGGCGGGAGTCTCCGTGCCGACGGTCTACTCCGTGTACGGCAACAAGGCCGGCCTGACCAGGGCGCTGGTGGACGCCGCCGGCCTGTCCGCCGACCCCTCCCGGCAACTCGCCGAACTGGAGGCGCCGCAGGCCACGCCCGAGCGGCAACTCGCGGTCATGGCGGCCTTCGACCGGCGCTTGTATGAACACGCCGGAGACGTCATCGTGCCCCTGCGCGAAGCCGCCCGTACGGAGCCGGAACTGGCCGCCCTCTACCGCGAGAGCCGCGCCCGCGCCGACGAGACCCGCGTGGCGGTGTTCTCCTCGTGGCAGACCGGCACCCTCCGCCCGGGCCTGGACGTGCCGGCCGCCGCCGACATCTACGCGGGCCTGTGCAGCATCGACGTCTACACCACGCTCACCGCCGAACGCGGCTGGTCCCCGGACCGGGTCGAGCGGTGGTGGGGCGAAGCGCTGGCCCGCGAACTCCTGAACCCGCCGCCGAACCTCTGACCATCGCGTTCTCGGCCCGGCAACGAGCAGTCGAGCCGACCCGGTCGCACCATGCCCAACCGAACGACGATCACCGCCGTCTTCCGGATCGCGCTCTGTACTGCCGTACCCAGGAGCCCACACGCCGCCCCCCGCCGGCGTACGCAAGCGCCACGAGAGCGCCCGTTCCGATGAGCACCCCGTTGAACACCTTGATCAGGTTCACCAGCGATGAGGGAACCTGGAACAGGTCGATCACCAGCTGAAGCAGCACCCCGCCGGCCCCCACCATGACGGCGGCCTTCAGAGCGGACCTCGGCGACACTCTGGCACCGAGCCGAAGTCCCCCCTGGGACATGCGCCGGACAAGGGTCGCCGGCCGCTGCGTCCGTTCACTCGCCTTGACGGCCCGGGATTCCTGCCACCTCCGGAACCAGCGCCGGCCGCGATGCGCCCACGCAACCGACGCGCCGGCCATGAACCACAGCGCGATGAACAACTTGAACAGGTTGCCCGGCATGTCCCGGACGTAGGCGGCCAGCTCTTCGGCCCTGACCTCGCCACGCGCCGCGTCGAGATAGCGCAGACGGGCCGACCACCGTACGAGCTTGACGGCGAGCAAGGCGGTCCACGGCCCGCACTCACCGACGATGACACCGGCGATGACGCCGGCAAGAACGGGATTCACCGGGCGCCTCCCGAGAACGGGGTGCGCAGCCGGCCGCCGACCGCGAAGCCGGGAGCGGGGCGCACCTTGAGCACGGGCGTGGTGGGGCGGCGCTGGGCGAGGAGCGCGCGGGCAGCGGGAACGCCGTCGCCGGTGAGTGTGTAGAGGCGGCGGCGAGGCCGGGACTCGTCGGGCCCGAGTTCCTCCCACTCCCCGACGATCATGCCGGCGTCCTCGAGCCGGTCGAGCGCCTTGTACACGGTGGGGCCCGCACGACGGGTGGCCTTCGAGATGGCCCAGCCGTGCAGTTTGACCCCGCGCTGGTGAGCCTCCAGCAGGGCTTCGATCACGTCGAGCGTCGGCCCGGTGACTCTTTGGATGCCTGCCATGCGGTTATCGTACGTAGGTGAAACAAGCTGCGAAAGGCTTCCTCGCATCTCTCCGCCGCGACTGTTTCCACACCGGGGAACTGTTCGCTGTCGCCGCCGCCTGGCGCGCCGCCAGGGTGCGGCCGGCGGAGGCACTGCGCGCGGCGGCGGTGGAGCCGAAGCCATGACGGCCGGATGCTGGATCGCCGGAGGCGGCCTGCCGGCCACCGCGGTCATCAGCATGGCCGTCAACGCCGCCGGCGACCCGGACGGCGCGACCAACAACAAGACGTTCATGCCCGTCGTCATGCTGCTCATCGCCGGTGTCGGGCTGCTCGCCCCGGTCTTCGTCCGCCCGGTCACGGCGCTGCTGGCCGCCCCGCTCGCCCGCTTTCGCGGTGCGGGCGCGGTCTGGCGGAGCTGAGTGGACGGGCGGAGCTGGGCGGGCGGGTCAGCAATGCCCGGCGGAGGTCTTGCGGGAGGCGCCGGCCTTTTGCCGGAAATGGTGGAGCGGTCAGCCACCTTGTACGGCTTGCCGCGCCGCGCTCCACCTCCACATCCCGCTATCGCTCCCGCGTCCCGAGGCTGGCCTGGTCGGCGGCGGTACGGCCGGCCGCCCAGCCCTCCCGGTCCCAGGACGTGCGGGCCCTGTGCGAGACCAGGTTCGGGAACATGCGCACGACCGCCTGCTCCACCTCCTGTTCGCGGGCCGCCAGCACCGGCACCAGGTCGGTGCCCCGGCTGTCGCTCTCCTGCGCGACCGCACCCGCCGTGGCCTCGGCGAGCCGCTCCCCGATCCTGGAGGCGAACGCCGACAGGAACGACTGGCGGAACGTCTTGCTCCTCGACCGGCCGGTGCCGTGCTTCTTGGTGCCCGAGTTCACCAGCGCGGTCTGCGCCTGCACCAGCAGCGAGGTGAACAGCACCTCCACCCAGGACAGGTCCGCCCAGAACCCCAGCACGGTGGCGAACCCCAGCTCCTTCGACCAGATCACCCGGCACCTGTTGGCCTCGGCGACGCGGTCGAGCAGCACGGCCTTGGGGTGCTCGTACGGCGCGTCGATGCCGACCCGGATGCCCGCCGGGGCCTCAGCTCCGCCTGGCTGCGCGTCCAGCATCGCCGCGTCGATGTTGTACTTGGCCATCAGGCTCTGCGCCGCCGACGTGAACGTCTCCGCCTCCGCCTCGTACGTCGTCGACTCCGCCTTGGCCAGCAGCGCCCGCACCCGCGCGAACGTCTTCTCGCTGACCGCGCGCGGGCGCGCCCGGACCGTACGGCGAGCGGTCCCGGGCGGCGGGCCGAGCGACTCCAGCCGGGGCAGCCCGGTCAGCAACCCCAGCAGCTCCAGCCCGCCGGAGACGGTCATCAGCCGGCTGACCCCGTCGCGTGCCTGCCGCGCCGCCAGGTAGCCGCCCTTCCACCACACCGCGGCCTCCAGGGCGGCGAGCTGGTCGCGCCAGCGCTCATCCACGGTGGCCGGCGCGTAGGCCCGCATCTCCCAGGCGATGAGGTCAGCCGCCACCCGCCCGTGCCAGTCGCTCAGCCGCCTGGCCGCGATCCTGACCACGTCGGCGGGCTGCCAGCCGTTCCGCCACAACCCCGAGATCGCACGGGTCACGACCTCCACCAGCACGCGATCGGCGTCGTCCCGGTCGGCCAGGAATGCGGCGGCGGAGTCGAAGGCTGCCTCGTCCTCGCGGGCGAGGGCCTCCATCGCCGCGCCGATCAGCTCATTTGCCTTACTCACCCGTGCTGCCGTCCACCTTGAAGAAAGTCCGCCAGAACCCTACCGTGACGCAGCCTTGAGCTCTTCGTCGCCATCGGCCGGGCGGGACAGCAGTTTCCTCGCGATTTCTCGGCGGGGGAGGCGATCGGTGCGGTGGGCGGCGGAGGCGCCCACCGCACCGCGCCCCGGGTCAGGTGCAGGCCCGGTGATTCACCCGGCAGATGCACCCCGCGCCGCTCTTGGTGAAGTCGCAGCAGTCGAAGCGGTACAGCGTGCTGCCCAGGTAGGCGCACGTCGTCCAGCACTGCTTGCCGCCGCAGCTGTACCGCTTGGTGCAGCCGCTCGCGCAGCACGTCGTGGCCGAGCAGCAGCTGCAGCTCGGGTAGCCGTAGCAGCCGTCCGGCGCCGCCTCGGCCCGGCCGGGGAACCAGGCGTTGCTGGCGACCCCGACGATGGTCGCCCCGGCGACGGCGAGGAACTTGCTCCTCGTCAGCCGCGTCTTCTTCACGTGCTCGACGATCATGCGCTCATCCCCTCTGGTACGTCCAATCTCTGTTCCCACAGCACTTCGAGGTCCGCGGCGCTGTCGGCGTCGCTGCCGCTGGCGAAGGCGACCAGGAACCCGTCGCGCTGCAGGAGCACGGTGGGAAACATCGCCATCGGCAGGTCGGCGTCCACGGCCTTGGCCCGTTCGCCGTCGAAGGCCGCGACGTGCGGCGGGAGCGTCGCGAGCAGGTCCGAGGCGGAGTCGCCGGCGACGATCGCCACCGTCTGCCGGCCCTCGAACTCGCCCAGACTCGCCGCGAGGCCGTGACACGTGCCGCAGGTGCTGGACATGAACAGCACCAGCGCGTCCTGCGTCGCGTCGGGGATGAGCCCGACCAGGCTCTCGGGGAGCTTCCTGCCGATGATCAGCTGGGCGCTGGGATCCATGCCGCGCCCCGTCAGGCGCAGCCGGAGCTCGGCGATTCCCCGCAGGCAGGCCAGGAAGGCCACCGTGAGGACGACGCAGGCCGCCACCAGCACCACGGCCAGAACCTGTTCCATCAGGCCGCCCGACTGAGCCGCCGCATGAAGTGCACGGTCAGGGTGCCGTCCACGCGGTTGTCGAAGCACTCCAGGACGACGCTGTCGCCCGGCTTCAGCGGCTGGGCCAGCGGCCTGGCGGACGGCTCGCCCGCCATGCCCTCGTAGTGCAGCGTGCGCGGGTCGAGCAGGCAGACCTGCCCGTTGACCGTGATGCGGTCCTCGGACACCTCCGCCACGGTGCCGTGCACGTTGCGGTGCAGGGTGACCGCCACGGGAGATCCCGGGACGGACTCGTCGATGACGACGAGGTCGCCGGGCCGCAGCGTCCAGCCGTAGGGCAGTTCCTCCGCCTTCGCCGCGACGGGCGCGGCCGCGGCGACGCCGGCCGAGGCGCCGTAACGGCGCACCGTCACGTCCTGGCCGGCGCCGCTGACCAGGACCCCGATGGGGGCGTCGGACGGGGGCAGCGGCGTGGCGCCGGCCGGATCCCGGAGGATGCCGGCGAACAGCCCGCGTCTGGTCGATTCCTCCTTCATTACTGCTTCCTTTCTTTGGGGGGTTACTACGGGGGCTTTTCGGGGGGTTACAGCAGGGGCGCGAGCACGGGGTAGAGCGCGCAGAGCGCGGCGACGGCCAGCGGATCGGTGATCATGCGGGCGCGCGCGATGCCGCCCGAGACGTACACGTCCATCGACGTGAGCAGCGCGGACAGGCCCACCCGCGTCAGCGCGAAGACGACGTAACCGGCCGCTGCGAGCAGCGGGTCGGCCGTGGCGAAGGCGGCCAGCGGCACCACGTACCAGAGCCAGAAACCGATGCGCGTGGTGAAGCCGAGCCCGAGCGCGAACCCGTTGTACGCGGCGGTGCGCCAGTCGTTGTAGCCCAGCCAGCGCGTGTCGGTCTCCCGGTCCAGCTGCCAGGGGACCGGCTTGAACGCCGCGCCGGCGACGGAGACCGTCACCGCGGCCACCGCGAGCAACGCCCGCAGCGAGGGTTCCACGGCCGCGCCGAGGAGACCGGCCGAAGCCCCGGCGAGCGCCGCGCCCGTCATCGCCGACAGCACGAGGACGGCACCGGCCACCACCGAGGAACCGAAGCACCCGGACACGCGGGCGCGCGTGATCATGATGATCACGTTGGGGCCTCAAGGGAGGGTCTGCTGCGCGATCCCCACGACGAGCGCGGCCACGACGAGCAGGGCCCAGGGCTGCAGCCCCAGGAAATGGCCCGCGAGCAGGCCCAGCACGGCCGGCAGGAGCGCCAGTGCCGGTCTGGTCCGCGGGCTGGTCAGGAGGGCGGGCATCGGTGTCTCCTCACCTGCCGACCGGGGCCGGGCCGTAGGCGGCGTGGTAGAGCTGCTCGATGTCGTCGGCGTACCGCAGCACGCCCTTGGCCACCACCAGGCCGCCCGACACCGCCACGCCGAACGGGCCCGAGTGCACCTTGTACCGTTCACGGACGGTGCCGGCCTCCGCGCCGATGAGCGCGCGCGAGTCCTCGTGCAGGATCCGCCGGAAACCCTCCGCCGAGCCCGGCATGGTGCCGTCGCTGACCACGCAGGCGAACCCGGCCGGGTCGGACGAGCGCGCGACCTCCGTCGCCACCTCGTGGCAGGGCTCGCAGTCGCCGAAGAAGAACATGACCACGTCGTTGTCGCGCAGTCCGGGGAAGGGCGGCGCGACCGCTCCGACGGCGAGCCCGTCGGCCGGCGCGGCCCCGCTCACCGCCACGCGGTCCTGCAGAATCGACAATTCACGGCGTACGACCAAAAGGCCGAGCGAAAGCAGAATGAGCCAGACGGCGCACACGACGAACAACGCGGTGTATCCCATGACGTTCCATTCACCCGTCGATCCGGACGCTGAAAGGCTTGAGCACGGCCAGCGTGGAAATCAGCAGATATCCACACGTGATCGCCCCGCCGATGAGTAATCCCGAAATTCGCTGCTCCATGCTCGGGACCGCCGGCACGGCGGCGAGGAACGCCGCGACGCCGATCAGGACGAGGTTGCGCGCCACCGTCGCCCACGAGGTCGTCTCGCCCGTGCCGAAGCAGGCGCACTCCACGCTCTGCCCCGCCAGCACCGACCGCACGACCACCGCGGTGAACGCCACCAGCAGCGCGAGCGCGGCCAAGGCGGCCGGGAACAGGACCGGGCTGACCGCCACGGCCACGCCCGCCGCCACCTCCACGACGCCGAGCACCCGGCCCAGGCCGGGCCGCACCCGCTTGACGACGCCGAAACGGATCAGCGCGAGCGCCAGCCCGAACGGCCGCCTGATTTTCGGCACGCCGCTCGCCAGGAAAAGCGCGGCGAGCAGCCCGCAACCTATTCCCGCGAGATCGGCGGCATCCATGGACATCATCGTGGACGCTGGTAATACTTTGACGAATGAGAAGGTCGACATTTCTTCCGTTCTCGGCGTTGCTATTTCTGTTGGGCGCTTGTTCCGCGGGGTCGCCCGCCCAGAAACAGGCCGCGGCGAAGGAGCCGCCGCCGAGCACCGTGGGCTGGACGACGTCCGTCTCGCCGCCCCCGACCCCGTCCGGCGACGGGGTGCCCTGCGTGGACGCGGACCGCGCCGGGGACGAGGGCGCCGCGGCGGGCGGCGTACGGGCCGGGCCGTTCGGCGCGGTTCTGCGCGAGCAGCGCGGCGGCGTGGCCAAACTGTGGGTGGCGCAGGATCCCGGCAAGGGGCGGGCCGAGGCGCTGATCCGGGTCGAGCACGTCGAGTCGGGGACCGTCGCCTACTACGTGCGCGACGCCTCCGCGACCTCCACCGTGCTCAACGACGACGGCTCGCCGTCCGAGGACAGGATCTACCCCGGCCAGATCCTGCTGCCGCCCGACGGGCATGTGCGCATCACGGTCGGCATCGGCCGCGCCGCGGGCTGCTTCACCTACACCCTGCGCTAGCAGACCCAGACGTCGACGTAGATGCAGCCGGTGCAGCCGGACGTGCCGCCGACGACGTGGCACAGCTTGCGCTTGCGCACCATGTTCGTGCAGGAGCAGGTGACGTAGTAGGAGGTGTCGGCCCTCGCGGTGGCCTTGGGCACGAGCCTGCCGAGCACGCGGTCGCCGAGCCGTTCCAGGACGCCTGTCATGGCGATTGTCTCCTTCTGCGGGGGGTGTTCCTGAAAGTTATCGGCACCGCATACAGCCGCCCGTATACCCGCGCTACAGCGCGGTCGCGAGCGGTTGTACGGCGTGGTCGCTATCCGTGCCGCAGGGTCGCCCGCCGGGCCCGTCGCAGGGCCCGGGATCGCTCCTCGGGGGTGTCGCGGGTGGCGCACAGCTCCGCCGCCACCAGCCTGACCAGGTCGTGCATGCGCAGTCGGCCACCGGGCGCGGGCTCCAGCAGGCGGAGCTCGACCAGCACGTCGAGCGCGGCCTCCGCCGGCTCCGTCGGCACTCCCAGCAGCGCCGCCGTCACCGCCACGTCGACCTCGGGCAGGTCCAGCTCGCCCAGCAACCGGAAGGCCCGGGCCGCGTCCGACCGCTCGGACAGCTGATCGTAACCCGCCCTGAAGCAGGAACGGACACCCGGCAGCAGGTCCAGGCGGCTGCCCCGGTCCCGTAACCGTGCGGCGAAGGTCCCCAGGGACAGGTCCGGGCGCCCGGCCAGGCGGGTGCCCGCCGCCCGCACCGCCAGCGGGAGGTAGCCGCACGAACGGGCCACATCCGCCGCCGCCCCGGGCTCGGCGGCCACCCGGGGCCCGCCCGCCAGCAACGCCAGCAGCCGTACGGCCTCCGCCTCCTCCAGCAGGCCCACCGCGATCGGCACCGCGTCCAGGGTCGCCGGCACTCCCCGGCAGGTGACCAGCGCGGCACACCCGTCGCCCGCCGGGACCAGCGGCGCCACCTGCGCGGCACCGGTCGCGTTGTCGAGCACCACCAGGACCCTGCGACCGGCCAGCATCGACCGGTACAGGGCCGCCGCCTCGGCCTCCGTCACCGGCACCTCGCGACCCGGCACACCCAACGCGCGCAGGAAATGCCCGAGCACCTCGACCGGCCGCGCGGGCGGCACGCCGGCACCCGATCCCCGCAGGTCGGCGTAGAGCACGCCGTCGGCGTACCGCCCGGCCACCCGCTGCGCCACCCGCAGCGCCAACGCCGACTTCCCGTTCCCGCCGCCCCCGTGCAACGCCACCACCCGCACCCCGCCCACGCCGCCCTGGCCGGCCGGGGCGCCATCCGGGGGATGGGCCGGGCTGGGCGTCCGTCCCCTCCGCTGGTCCGCCGGGGGCGGTGCGCCCAGGGCGGTTGTGGCGAGCACGAGTACCTGGGGGCGATCGACGAAGGTCGGTGGGATCGGGGGCAACAGGCGGAGGCGTTGGGTTGGCTGGGTACCGAGGAGGTTGATGATCGAGACGCCCGCGGGGCCCGGGTCCGCGTCGTGGTTCAGGATCGCGCGGTGGAGGCGGCGCAGCTCGGCGCCCGGGTCCAGGCCCAGCTCCTCCGCCAGGGCGTGGCGGGCCGCCGAGAACGCCTCCAGGGCTCCCGGCATGTCGCCGCAGCGGTAGAGCGCCAGCATGAGCTGGGCGTGGAGGTGTTCGCGCAGCGGGTACCGCCCGGTCAGGGCGCGGAGCCGGCCGGCGGCCGCTCGGTGCGCGCCGAGGGCCAGCTGGACGTCGATGTGTTCCTCCACCGCGCTCAGGTAGCGGTCGGTCAGGTCGGCGACCACGTTGCGCAGGGCCGGGCCGAGGGGGACGTCCTGGGCGGGGGTGCCGCGCCACATCCCGAGGGCGTGCGCGTACGCCGCCTCCGCCGCCCCGAGGTCCTTGCCGGACAAGGCCTTCCTGGCCCGTGCGAGCTGCTCCTCGAACAGGAACAGGTCCAGTTCGGGCGGCTCGACCAGCAGCAGGTAGCCGCCGTCGGAGGTCACCAGCCGGCTGCCCGCCGGGGGATCGGCGGCCGACAGGACGTGACGCAGCCGCATGACGTACGTGTGCAGGTTCGGCACGGCCGAGCGCGGCGGGCAGCCGTCCCAGACCTCCGTCACCAGCGAACGGATCGGCACGGCGCGTCCGGCATGCGCGAGCAGCATGGCGATGACGGTGCGCTGCTTGCGCGCCGAGATCTGGATGGGCGTCCCCGTCGGCTGGACGCGGAGGGGCCCGAGCAGCTGGAACCTCACGTGTCTGCTTCCGTCACCGGCCTGATGTCGCGTGCCTGATGTCCCTGCCTGATGTCGCTCGGCTGATGTCGCCCGCCCGATGCCGCTCGGCTGATGCCGCCTTGTCCGGTGCGTCTACCTGGGCGGGCCGTTCAGCCTGCGTAGTGCCACCCCGAGGATCCGGTCGGCGGGGAAGAGGCCGCGGTGGCGGGAGTCGATGCTGTCCAGGGGGTTGTCGCCGAGGACGACCACCGTCCCGGCCGGTACCCGGTCCACCCCGCCGGGCGCGGGCACCCCCGGCGGCAGCGGGTCGCCGGGGAGGGCGGTGGCGCGTTTGATGTTCCAGCGGCTCCCGTCCGCCGCGGGCGGCCCCGCCTGGTACGGGCCGGACGGGTCCGGCGGCGGTTCGAGCACGACGACGTCGCCCCGGCGCACCTGCCCGGCCCGCCGCCGCCGTACCAGGACCCGGTCGCCGTCCGCCAGCGCCGGCGCCATGCTGGAGCCCTCCACGGTGACCACCACGTAGGCGCGGCGTGCCCGCCACAGGACCGCGACCAGCGCGAGCCCCGCCGCGGACACCCCGCACAGCACCCATCCGGCCGCGTTCATCGGCACCCCTCGTGAACCTCGGTGACGGCGGCCCCGGCCAGGTAGTCCCTGGCCTGCAGGTCGAACAGCTCGGCGTAGCCGCCGCCGGCGGCCATCAGCTCGTCGTGCGTGCCCCGCTCGGCGATCTCCCCGTCGCGCAGGACGACGATCAGGTCCGCCGCCCGTACCGCGCCGAGCCGGTGGGAGACGAGCAGGCTCGTGCGGCCGGCGCGGTGCCGGGCCATGCGGGTGTGGATCTCGTGCTCGGCGCGGGCGTCCAGGCCGGCGCTCGGCTCGTCGAGGACGAGCAGGTCACGGCCCTCGCGGAGCAGGGTGCGGGCCAGCGCCAGCCGCTGCCACTGCCCGCCGGAGAGCACCACCCCGGCCTCGTCCGCCGCCGCCTCCTCCTCGTGGAAGAAGATGCGGCTCAGCATCGTGTCGTAGCCGCGCGGCAGCGCCCGCACGACGTCGTGCACGCCCGCCAGCCGCGCCGCGCCCTCGATGCGGGGGCGGTCGTGCAGCGCCTCGATCTCGCCCATGGCGATGTTCTCGGCGGCGGTGAGGTCGTAACACATGTAGTCCTGGAACAGCACGCCCATCCTGCGGCGCAGCTCGGCGGGCGGCACCTCGCGCAGGTCCACGCCGTCCCAGCGGATCGAGCCACGAGAGGGGTCGTAGAAGCGGCACAGCAGCTTGATCAGGGTGCTCTTGCCGGCGCCGTTGAGGCCCACCAGCGCCACCGTGGCGCCGTACGGGATGGTCAGGGTGACGCCGCGCAGCACCCACGGATGGGCGTCGTCGTAGCGGAACCACACGTCGTGCAGCTCGATGCCGCGCCGCAGCGCGGGCAGGTCGCCGGGACGGCGGGACGGCGCGGGCAGGTCGCCGGGACGGCGGGACGGCGCGGGCAGGTCGTCCGGCAGCGACGTGATCTCGGCGTGGTAGCCGAACAGCAGCAGCGCGTGATGCGCGCCGGCCACGGTCTCGACCAGCCCGACGAGCGCGGCCTGCGTCCCGGCCACGGCGGCGGCGAACGCCGTGGCGTCACCCAGGCTCAGCCGTCCGTCCAGCGCGGCGGACACCGCCCACAGCAGGCCCGCGCCGGAGACCGCCGTGGACAGCAGGGCGAGCAGCGACTGGGTGAGCGCCTCCCGCCGGTCGAGCCGCCGCTCACCCTCCTGGGCCGCCGCGAGCGCGCCGAGCACCCTGGACTTGAGGAAGCCGCCGAGCCCGAACATCCGGACCTCTTTGGCCGCCTTCACGTCGGTGATCAGCGAGGAGTACAGGATCTGCCGCCGCGCCGTGGCCGACAGCCCCGCCAGCGTCCCGACGCGCCGCCTGACCATGGCCATCCGCGCGATCAGGGCGGGCACGGCCGCCGCCGTCACCAGCCCCGCCATGACCGGGCTCAGCACCAGCAGGCTGATCAGCAGGCTGACCAGCGCGATCACGTTGCGTACGGCGTCGAACAGGCCGGAGGTCAACGGCGTGAGAGAGCCTCCGGTCGCCTCCGCCGCCATGCGCAGCCGGTCGAGGAACGCCGGGCTCTCGAAACGCGACAGGCCCTGGAAACCGGTGACGGAGGCGTAGAGCCGGTCCTGCAGCAGCCGGTCCAGCCGCCGGTCGAGCTCCGCCCGCAGGTACGCCGTGACGTGCGGCACGACCCCTGCCGCCAGCCCGAGCAGGGCGAGCAGCCCGGCCGCGCGGAAGGCCGGGCCCGCGTCCGCGGCGGTGAGCCCGTCGACGAGGAGCTTCGTCCCCCACACGGTGCCGGTCGGCAGCAGGCCGGTGACCAGCGTGACCGCCAGCTGGCACGCCGCCGGCCCCGGCGCGGCCCGCCAGGCCAGCAGCGCCACCGTGGCGGCGTGCCGCGACGGCCGGCGCGGCAGGTCCCCGGCGGTCGCCGCGCTCATACCGTCGCGGCCGTCTCGGCCAGGCGTTCCACGTCCATGTCCGCCTGGGTGATCCTGCCGTCCGCGTCGAGCCGCAGGAACATGGGGAACGCCTGGATGCCGAGCTCGGCCACCACGGCGTCCGCGTCCTCGCCGGAGACCACCGTGGCCGCGCCGCCGACCGCGTCCACCAGGCTGCGCAGCTGCGGGCCCGCGCCGGTGACGAACGCCAGGGACATGCCCGGCCGGACCGCCGCCGCGAACACCGGCGCGTGCTCGTGGCAGGTGTCGCAGCCGGCGTCGAAGAACGCCACCAGCCGCGGGCGGGGCTCGGTGTTCGCGGCCGTCCCGGGCAGCGTCCGGCCGATCAGGAACGACGGGTCGTAGGGCAGCGTCCGCGGCTCACCGGCCAGGCGCTCCAGCTCCGCGGTGTGCTCGCGCAGCCGGCGCAGCACCGCGAACGTCAGCAGCAGGTCGAACAGGCACAACACGCCGACCAGGACGACGGCGGCGATCAGGAAGGGCATCGGGCGATCTCACTTCCGGACGTGGGAGGGGGCGGAGAACAGGGCCGCGAGATCGTCGAGCCGTACGACGACCAGCACGCCCACGGCGGCGGCGACCGCCGACAGGACGAGCCCGGCGGGATGGGCGGGGTCGCCGGAGCCGCCGGCGGCCAGCCCGGCGCCGGCGACCGCGATCAGCAGCAGGTTGCGGGCCACGTGCGTGCGGCCGAGCGGACGGGTGGAGGGACCGAAACAGCGGCACGGCGCCCGCCGCCCCCGGAGCAGCGCGGCCAGGACGCCGCCGGTCATGACCGCCAGGGTCACGGCCGCCGCGGCGAGCCCCGCCACCCGGGTGGCCAGCAGCAGGGCCGCCGTCACGAGCTCGGCCGCCACCAGCGCGTACGCCGCCACCGCCGCCCAGGGCCGCGGCAGCAGGCCGAGCGCCCTGATGGAGGCGGTGAACGCCGCGAAGGCGGCACGGCCGCGTACCTTGCCCGCCAGCGCCACCAGGAAGACCCCGGCCAGCAGCAGCCGGCAGGTCATCAGCAGATGGAACGTCATCGCTCGTCCACCCGGCCGCCCGGCGCCGCCGTCAGCAGGGACGCAGGAAGTAGTAGATGCAGCCGGTGCATCCGGACGTGCCGCCGACCACGTGGCACAGCTTCATGACTTCGACGACCGGGCTGGTGTAGCAGGCACAGCGCTTGTAGTAGCTGGTGTCCGCCTTCGCCGTGGCCCTCGGCACCAGCCGTTCGAGCACCCGGTCGCCGAGGACGCGCAGGGTTGCGGTCATGAGGAAAATCACCTTTCCTTCCGCCGTAGCGAGTCGGTCACGACGGTAAGGAGAGGGCCTACAAGGGGGATACACGGGCGCTACAACGGGACGGGACGCTCCCGAAACCGCTGCAGCGAGGTGGCGTTCCCCGAAACCGAGGCGCTTCCCGGAAGCGCTACAGCGGGGTGGCGTGCTTCAGGGGAGTGGCGAGTTCACCGGCGAAGATGCGCAGCAGTTCATGCATCCGGAACCGGTCGGCGCCGATCAGCTCCAGCAGGTGGGCCTTCATCAGCTCGTCGAGGGCGGCCTCCGCCTCCTCCGCGGCGACGCCGAGCAGCTCGGCGGCGTGCGCCAGGCCGATCTCCGGCAGGTCGGCCGCGCCGAACAGGCGGAAGGCGCGCATCGCGACGTCCTTGCCCGGGCACTCCTTCAGCGCGGCCAGGCTCGCCTCGAAGGAGGAACGCACGCTCAGACCGGCCGTCTGCAGCTCGTCGAGCCTGCGCCCGCGGTCGCGCAGCCGCTCGGCGAAGCGGGCGAGCGACCAGTCGGGGCGGCCGGCCAGGCGGGCGGCGGCGATGCGCAGCGCCAGCGGCTGGTGACCGCACAGGAGCGCGATGTCGGCCGCGGCCGCGGGCTCGGCGGCCACCCGGGCCTCGCCCGCGAGCAGGGCCAGCATCCGTACGGACTCCGCCTGGCCGAGCATGCCGACGGAGACGTGCACGGCGTCCAGGGTGCTCAGCATGGGACGGCTCGTGACCACCGCCGCGCACCCGTCGCCCGCCGGCAGCAGCGGCGCCACCTGCGCGGCGTCGGCGGCGTTGTCGAGAAACACCAGCACCCGCCGGTCGGCCAGCATCGACTGGTAGACCGCCGCCGCCTCGGCCTGCGTGGCCGGCACGTCGCCGTGCGGCACGCCCAGCGCCCGCAGGAACCGGCCGAGCACCTCGGTCGGCCGCAGCGGGGCCAGCTCGGGGGCACAACCCTGCATGTCGGAGTAGAGGCGGCCGTCGGGGTAGTGCCCGGCGGCCAGGTGCGCGGCCCGCAACGCCAGCGCCGACTTCCCGGCCCCGGCGGGCCCGTGCAGCGCCAGCAGCCGCGACCCTCCCCCGGCAGCCCAGGGCGGCGGCGTGGCGGGGCCGGTCGCATGGGGCGGTGGTGCGGCTGGAGGGTCGTCGCGGAGGAGGGCCTGGGCGGCGAGGGAGAGTTCGGTGGAGCGGCCCGTGAACACCGCCGGCTCCCGGGGCAGCTGCCGGGGCCGGGGGCGGCGGTCGGGGATGTGGACGCCCGGCGGTTCCACGTCCGGTTCCCGGCGCAGGATCGCCTGGTGCAGGCGGCGCAGCTCCGGGCCGGGTTCCACGTGGAGCTCGTCGGCCAGGGCCTGGCGGGCCGTCCGGAAGGCATCGAGCGCCCCGGCCACGTCGCCGCACCGGTACAGCGCGACCATGAGCCGCCCGCGTAACCCCTCCCGCAGCGGGTGGCGCACCGTCAGCGCACGCAGCCGCTCGGCCGCCGCCGCGTGCCTGCCGAGCGCGAACTGGACCTCCGTGAACTCCTCGACGGTGCTCAGGTACCGCTCGGTCAGGTGGGCGACGACCTCGCGCAGGGACGGCCCCAGCGGCACGTCCTCGACCGGCGTTCCCCGCCACAGCGCCAGGGCCGCGGCGTACTCGTCGTGCGCCGCCTCCAGCTCCCCCCGCTCACGGGACCGGCGGGCACGCACGGACGACGCCTCGAACTGGGCGAGGTCGAACTCGGCGGGCTCCACCCGCAGCAGGTAGCCGCCGTCGGAGGTGACCAGCCGCTCCCCGTCCGGGTGGCCGTCGGGGGAGAGCAGGTGACGCAGCCGCATGAGGTACGTCCGCAGGTTCGCCACCGCCGAGGACGGCGGCCGCTCGTCCCACACCTCGGCCACCAGCGAGGAGACCGGCACGGGCCGCCCCTCGTGCGCGAGCAGCATGGCGAGGAGCGTGCGCTGCTTGGGAGCCGCGATGCGCAGCGGCGTGCCGGCGGGCTGGATCCGCATCGGGCCGAGGAGTTGAAATCGCAATCGATCCCGCCTTTCACACCGGCCGGACACCCCGAGTCCAGCCCGAGCAAAGATCCAAGTTACCCTCACCGCGTCGCCCGGGAAATGGCTATCCCGGGTGTCTGCTACAGCCTGTTCGCCAACCCCAAGAGCGGCAACCAAGGGCTTGTGAGCCGCGAAGGAGCGATCGAGGACTCCGACACGCATCCCGGCGGCGGCGACGCCGGTGGACATCTGACGGCCGCCGAGATTCTCGCCGAATACCTCTACCAGGGCGAGGCCGTGGCATATTCGTGCGCCATGGCGGGACTACGGCTGCCTGACGCGCGGGCCGTCGTTGGGCCGCCGGATCTGTGGTTGCGGCTGCCGGAACGAGACCGCTGAAGCCGGATGGTCGATCCCGTGCCGTCGTCACGGCCGGGAGGTACTGGGTGGCACCCGCCGCCGAGCCGGCGGCGGGTGCGATGGGCAGTTGGACACCGCGCCCGGGTGCTGCCGCTCATCGTGAACTGGCTGGTGACGGTGAGCAGCTTGCCGGCCACGGCGCCCGAGGGCGGTCGGCGTCAGCGACGAGGGGCGTGGGTGATGTCCTCGATCCGCCACAGATGCAGCTGGTCCCCGGCCCCTCTCAGCAGGGCGTAGAGGGTTGTGCCCGAGAACGCGAGCCCGCCCGTGACGAACCTTCCCGCAGGGTTGTCCCCGGAGAACACCGTTGTGCCCGTCGCCGCGTCGTACACCGTGACATCGGTGTTCCCATCACGTCCGCCGGCGACATGGGCATCGTCCGAGCTGATCGCCAGACCTGTGGGGTACGCCTCGTGCGGCTGACCGTAGCGGCGCACCCTGGACAGGGTCGTGGTGTTCCAGGTGTCGAACCGGTACGGCGTGTCGAACGCCGAGATCACATGCGCTCCGTCGGAGGTCATCGCGAGGTCCCTCACCTCCGACTGGTCATGCGTCACGCCGTCGATCTTGCCACGCAGGGTGGGAGCAGGGCCGCTGATGTCATAGACGATCAGGTCGGCCGGGACGCCGGTCACCTCACCGACCACGAGCGTGTTGCCCGCGGCCACGACCTTCGGTGCGCTGTGGAGGCCGAGCCCGATGGCGACCGGCGTGGGTGAGGTCGCCGCCAGGTCGAGAGCGAGGAAGCCGCCCTGGAATGTGTCGAAACAGCCGTAGCCCACCCACAGCCGCTCGCCGGCCAGCGCCAAAGAGGTCGGGCACGGGTGCTCGGGCAGGTCAATCCGGCGCTTGATCTCGAGGGTGCCGGTGTCGATCTCGGCCACTTGGTTCGATCCGGCCACTGCCGCGTAGAGGGACGAGCCGTCGGCCGTGGCGGCCAGGCCGTACACACTGGACAGGCCCGCGATGGAGCCGGTCAGGTCGCCTTGGGCGTTCGTGACGATGATCCGGTCTTCGGCGGAGACGAAGACCTTGCCGCCGCCGACGGCAAGGTCACCGCTGCTCGAGCCGTAGCTGAGGGATGCGCCGAGGTCGGTCGTGGTGCCGGCGGCCGAAGCCGGAGCCGCCGGGGTGGTGGCCATGAGGCCGGCCGCCACGGCCAGGCCGGTCAAACGGCGGATGATCACAGGCAGCTCCTTTTCGAGGGTGGAGGGAACGCCCTGATCAAGCCAGACCGTTGGGCCTCGGTCAAGATCGACGATGCGTGACGTCCTCAATATTCGAACTGGCGTTCAAGCCTCCGTTGGCCTGGCGTAACGGCACCCATCGCGGCTTCCTTTGAAAAGTCACCCTCCGCGATACCGCCAGCTCAGCCATCCTTGATCGAGGCCGAAACGTGATCAGGTTTGCGTGAGTTGCCGGTCCTCTTTGGCCGCTCCGGCCACCACGTCCGGGGATGGTTCGGTTCAGCTGAGCTGAAGAGTGCGCGGTCCGGTCTCCTGGTCGGGCAGGTTGTAGCGGGCGGCCAGTTCGACCTGCATGGCCCTGCGCAGCCGGACGCCGTCCGCTCTGTCCCACGGCTCTTCGGCGATGGTCACGGTCACGATGCGGTTCCTTCCGCGGCACGGGCCTTGGCCAACCTGCGCTCTCGCGCCGTGCACGCCAGGCGCAGGACCACCGAGCGGAGGGCTTCGGCGGGACGGCTCGACGGCACGAACATCTGCTGCTTCACCCGGGCGATCCGCTGATGCTTCCTGATGAACGGGCGCAGCCGCGACTCCCAGGCGGTCAGCGCGGCGTCGAGGTCGTCCTGGTTCTCCCGCAAGGCCCGGCCGAGCTCGGCGCCCCCTCGCAGGCCGGAGGTGGCGCCCATTCCCGAGTAGAGATTCGGGCACCACGCCGCATCGCCCACGAGAACGACCTTTCCTCTGCTCCACCGGGGCATCTTCACCTGGTGCACCGAGTCGAACAGGAAATCCGGCGTCCGTTCCAAGGAGTCCAGGGTGTGCCGCACCACGGGGTCGTCCATCTCGGAGAAGACGGTGCGCAGCCGCTCGACCCTGGATCCGGTGAACTGTTCTTCGACGTCCCCGGTCCGGTAGGTCAACAGGGCGGTCGGGGGCCGGTCGGCGAACCCGAACACCCACACCGCACGGCCCGCGCGGGCGCTGATGACGCTGTCCGCCCGCGCGAAGGACGGCACCTGTTCCTGGAGCTGGAACGCGCAGATCATCGCGTCCCACTTGGTCATGTAGTCCTCGTGCGGGCCGAAGACCATGCGGCGCACGTTCGATCGCAGTCCGTCGGCGCCGACGACCAGGTCGAAGGTCTCGCAGTGTCGCGCGCCGGTACCGGCGTCCTCGAGCAGCACTCGCACGTCGGTACCGGTGCCGTCGATCTCGACGGGTCTCGTCGCGAACCGCACGTCGATGGGCTCGCTCGTCCCGTCCCCGCGGGTGCCTTGCCAGAGCGCTGCTTCGATGTCCCCGCGGACCACTGCCGCGGGTTCGCCCGGCTGGTGCAGGAATCCCAGGCCCGGCTCACGGTTCCCGCGCCGGGTCAGCGACCACGTCTTCCCGCCGTCGGGCGGGTTGCGGGTGTGCAGGTGGCCGGCGATGCCGAGGTCGGTGGCGGCCTGCCTGCCCTCCGTCATGAGGCCGACGAAGTAGCCGCCTCTTCGACGTTCCGGGGCCCGTTCGACGACAACCGGCCGCCATCCGGCCTGCCGCAGCCCGATCGCCGCGGACATGCCGGCGATCCCGAGCCCGACGACCAATGCGCGTTTCCGCATGATGCCGTTTCCCTTTCTGCTTGAGTGGGGCTCGGTCAGTCCGGGACGACGACGGCGCGGGTGTGCCCTTGATGCCCCCAGGCCTCGCCGACGCGGCTGAGCGGGTAGGCGGTGTACGGCGCGTCGAAGGTGCCGTCGGCGAACCGGGCGATGATCTCGGGAATCTCGCTGATCATCTCGGCCTTCGAGACCGAGCCCGCGCCGCTGCCGCTGATCCGGATCCGCCGGCTGCGCAGCAGTGCCGCGGGCAGCGCCGCCTCGGTTCCGGCGAGCGAGCCGATCTGCACGTAGTCGATCGCCGCGCTGCCGTCGTCCGTGCCGGCCTTCCCCAGCGCGGCGAAGGTGGCCTCGGCGACGGGGCCCCACACGAGGTCGAGCACGAGCGTGGGCCGCGCCTCGGCGACGGCGGTGGCGAGGGCGGTCGCCCTGGCGTCGGGCGCCGCGGCGGCGAGCGGGACGGTGACGGCGCCGAGGCCGCGCAGCCGCTCCAGCGCCTCGTGATCGCGTCCGGCGGCGATGACCTGCTTCGCGCCGAGGGACAGTGCCGCCCGCACGGCCAGGCTGCCCGACATGCCGGTCGCCCCGAGCACCAGCACGGTGCCGAGCTCGCCGGCCTCCTTGCGGTGGGTGGTCAGCGGCATCCAGCCCGCCATGGCGGGGTTCATGCCGGCGGCGACCGCGAGCGGATCGGCCCCGGCGGGCAGCTCCACCTCGAACGGGGTGACCATCCATTCGGCCATCGTTCCCCACGGTGACCGGGCGAGGCCCGTGTAGACCAGCCGCCCGTCGCCGGTCCGGGCCACGGCGTCGACGCCCGGCACGAGGGGGTAGGCGTTGCCGCTGCCGTAGTGGCGGCCCGAGGCCAGCCCGCGGACGACGTGGTGCAGACCCGCGCCCACGAGCCTCAGCGGTGAGCGGCCCGGCTGCTGTTCCGGGTCGGGGAAGTCCGCGCAGACGGGTGTCGATCCAGGGGTGTTGACGACTGCAGCACGCATGACACGCTCCTGAACTAAGTTCAATTCGGATGTCACCCACCGTGCCTGAACTTTGTTAAGCTGTCAACCGTGGCGAAGGGCATCACGCGAGAGCGGATCGTGGCGGTGGCGCTCGAACTGCTCAACGAGAAGGGCATGGACGCTCTCACCGTCCGCGCGCTCGCTTCCCGGCTCGGCGTCGGAGCTCCCGCGCTGTACTGGCACGTCCGCAACAAGCAGGAACTGCTCGACGAGATGAGCACGTTCGTCATGCGCCGCGTCATCCACGCCCTCGCGGAGATCGCTCCCGGCGCCGGCTGGCGGGACGACATGGCCGCCTACGCCCGCGTCCTGCGCTCGGAGTACCTGCTCCACCGGGACGGAGCGCGCATCTTCAGCGGCACTCGCTTCTCCGACCCCGAAGTGGTGAAGGCGAAGGATCCCTGGCTCGGGCGCTTGACCGCGGCCGGGTTCTCACTGGCCGAGGCGGACGACGCCGTCGACCTGGTCACCGCGTTCGTGGTCGGCTTCGTGATCGAGGAGCAGGAGCGCAGCCAGTCTGCCGGGGCCGACCCGGACCGGTACTCGCTCGCCGAGCGCGATGCGTGGCTGGGTGAGGGCGCCGATCTGGTCAAGGCCGCCGGTCACCTCCGCGACGACGGGGACCGGAGGTTCGAACGGCAGCTCGGCGTCGTGCTCGACGGGCTGGCGGCTCGGTTGCGCTGACGGCTCCCGGCCAGGTCGCGGGTCCCCGTCAGTTCGGCTGTCCGGCCTCGATGGTGACGGGCCGTTCGAAGACCGTGCGCAGGACGACCGTGGAGTTGGTGTGTGAGATCGCCGGGATCGCGCGGATACGGTCGAGCGCGTCGGCGAGGTCGACGGTGGTGCCCACCCTGACCTTGATCAGGTAGCAGTCCTCGCCTGCCACCTCGTGCACCTCCAGTACGCAGGGCTCTCGCTCCAGAGCCGCGTTGACCTCCGCCTTGGCCCCGGGCTCGGAGCTGAACCGCAGGGCGATGAACGCGGCCGTGCCCGCGCCGACCTCCGCCGGTTCGACAACCGCGCGGTAGCCGGTGATCACTCCATCCCGGGAGAGCTTGTCCAGCCGGTCGCGTACGGAGGGCTCGGACAACCCCACGAGCGGGGCGAGCGCGCGGACGGTCTTGCGCCCGTCGCGGGAGAGCTCCGCCAGCAGGATGCGGTTGATGGCGTCCAGGGGCTGCACAGCCATGGGAACCCTCCGATAGCCTCAGCATATAAAGGAAATGCTCGATATTACCTTACCTATTAAGGAGCGATGCATGCGTCCGCCGTCGCTTGACCTTCCGTACCAGCCGCGCGTCGTGCGTTTCCTGCGCCGGGCCGAGCTGGGTGACTGGGTCGTCAAGCTGTACACGATCGCGCCGTACGGGCGGCCTGCCCGCGCGCAAGTCGCCGAGGCCGCCTTGCGTGCCGCACGGGAAGCGCTCCCCGCGCCCGCCGTCGCCCCCGGCCGGTACGGTGTCGGGTTCGTCATCGCGCACGACGCACCCCGGCTCTGCTACGCGCTGGCCTGCTGGTGGGCCGAGGAGAACGAGGTCCACCAGCGGATCCTTTCCGCGCCGGCCGACCGGCCTGAGCAGCTCGCGTCGCACCCGGGCGAGGCGGCCGGGTGCGTGTGGGAGCTGAGCGTCACCGACTTCGAACGGCGCGCCTGGATCACGCACGTCCTGGCCAACCCCGATGGCCCGGACCTGGACGCCTACCTCGCACAGGAGTACAACGACCATGTCTGAGACGAGCCCGCGTGAGTGCCTGGAATGCTTCGCGGACGCCTGGGCCCGGCATGACGTCGGCGGACTGCTGGAGCTGATGACCGAGGACGCTGTCTACGCCGCGTCCGTCGGCCCCGAGCCGGGCCGCACCTTCCGCGGGCATGCCGAGTCGGCCGGTGACGGGGCGCCGTACCGCGAGTACGGCATCGACCTGTGGCGCTTCCGCGACGGGAAGATCTGTCTCAAGGACGCCTACAGGAAGACCCGCGGGTGATCGTCGGAAACGTCCTCGGCCTGCTCGGCGTCGGCCTTGCGGCCGGCGTGGTCAGCACGGTGGTGAGCCTCGCCTCGATCGTCTCCTACCCCGCCCTGCTCGCCTTCGGCCTGCCGCCGCTCACCGCGAACGTCACCAACACCGTCGCCCTCGCCTTCACCGGCGTCGGCGCCGCCGCCGGGTCGCGCCCCGAGCTGGCCGGGGAGGGCCGGCGGATGCTCCGGCTCGGCCCGATCGCCGCGCTGGGCGGCGCGGCCGGCGCGCTCCTGCTGCTGGTGACGCCGGCCAGGACGTTCGAGCTCATCGCGCCCTGGCTGATCGCGATGGCCTCGCTCCTGCTGGTCCGCCCGCCCTCCGGCGGCGGGCGGGGCGAGCACGGGACGCTGGGGCGGATCGCGCTGTTCGCCGTCACCTGCTACACCGGCTACTTCGGCGCGGCCGGCGGCATCCTGCTGTTCGCCCTCCTGGCCGCCATGTTCGACCATCCGGCCGCCAAGCTGAACGCGATGAAGAACGTGCTGTCCGGCCTGGCCAACGCGGTGGCCGCGGTCGGCTTCGCGCTCTTCGGGCCGGTGGACTGGAGCGCGGCGCTCCCGCTGGCGGCCGGCTTCCTGCTCGGTGGCTGGGTCGGGCCCAAGATCGCGCGCCGCCTGCCCGGTCACAGCCTGCGCCACCTCGCCGCCGCCTGCGGGCTTGCGGTCGCGCTCAAGCTGGGCTGGGACTCGTACGCCGGTTGACCTCGGCGCGGGAAGCGACGTGATCGGTCACTCGGCCTGCACGATGACGCGCCCTCGACGCCGCTCACAAGCCGCGCGTGGCGAGTGACCACGTGGAAGGAGGATCGATCACGCCCGGAACGTGGTTCAGCTGTCCGCGCGATCTGGATGAGCGGCAGCGGCCGGCGGTTGCTGACCGGCGCCGAAGCCCGAGCCGCGCGCCTGGGACGTCGGGCTGCCGGCGGTGGCCTGCGCGGGCGTGGCGGCCAGCGCCGCGGCGACCGCCAGCGTGGTGTACGTCATCGTGAACCTGCCTCCGATCTCGTCGATGGCAGTCCCGACGCCTTCCAGCACCTCGGCCAGCTTGTCCGCCGGGAGCCGGGTGAGGCCGCCGGTCGTGGGCAGCAGATCCAGCCATTCATCGCGGGTGTAGGACTGCTCCCAATCGAACCGCCACTGCTCCGGGTCGCTGAACCCGCTGCCGGCCTCCCGGATCCCGTCGGAGAACTTGGCGAACATCGTCTGGTAGATGTCCAGGGCCTGCCTTGGCGCCTGGCCCTGGAACGGCGAGTCTGGCACCACCCGCCGGTAGGCCGTGGCGAAGGCTTCCGCGACGGCGGGGGGCGGGGCGAAGGCGTGCGCGAACACCGCCAGCAGGCCACCGGGCCGCAGCACCTGGGCCGCCTTGACCACGCCCGCGACCGGGTCCACCCAGTGCCAGGCCTGGCCCGCGACGACCGCGTCGAACGACCGTCCGGCCGGATCCCAGGACTCGAACGTCGCCACCTCGACCTCGACCCCGCTGCGCCGCGCGAACTCGGCCATCCGCGCGTCCGGATCGACGCCCAGCACCGCGCAGCCGGCCGCCTGGAACTGCCTGGCCTCGATGCCGGTGCCGCAGCCGACGTCGAGGACGTCGGGACCGGGGCTGGCGGCGACGATCCGCTCCACCAGGGCGTCGGGATAGCGGGGCCGGGCCCGGTCGTAGCGTTCGACGTCCGCCCCGAACGACTCCGCCATCTGCCGGGCCTTGTGGGGCTCGTTCTCGGAAGGGTGTGATTGCTTCTGCGTCGTAATGGGCATGCGCCCACCATAGTGGGCGAATGCCCATACAGCAACGCGCTCGGCGGTGCGGCCCTGCCAGTCGAACCAGCTCGGCTCGGCGGCGAGGGCCTTCACCTGGGCGGCGACGAACGCGACTGCCTCGTCCAGCAACTCGGAGCGCTCTCGGGGAAACGGCCGTGCTGAGCGAAGAACTCTCTTCTGCGGCACCCACGAAGTGCCGATACCAATTGGCAAGTCGGCACTTCGGTTCCGGTGGGCGGGTCGCCCCCTTCCTGCATCAACCGATCGGTTGATGCAGGAATCCACCATCCCGCTCTCCGGCCGGACGATCCGCCACCCCCCGGCCCCGCGCGATTCTCAAGGCATGCCAACACACCGGGAGCCCGCCCTCCGCACCACCGGACTCCGCAAAGCCTTCGGCGACCACCTGGCCGTCGACGACATCCACCTCACCGTCCCCGCCGGCTCCTTCTACGGCCTGGTCGGACCCAACGGCGCAGGCAAGACCACCACCCTGGCCATGGCCGTCGGCCTGCTCCGCCCCGACGCCGGCAGCGCCGAGATCTTCGGCGTCGACGTCTGGCGTGACACCGTTCAGGCCAAGGCACTGATCGGCGTGCTGCCCGACGGCAACGCCATGCCGGAACGGCTCACCGGCCGCGAGGTCCTCACCTACCTCGGCCTGCTGCGTGGCCTGCCCCCCGCCGTCGTCGCCGAGCGCACCGACGAACTCCTCCGGATCCTCGAACTCGACTCCGCCGAGCGGACCCTGGTCATCGAATACTCCACCGGCATGCGCAAGAAGATCGGCCTGGCCGTCGCGCTCCTGCACGCGCCCCGCCTGCTCGTGCTGGACGAGCCCTTCGAGGCCGTCGATCCTGTCTCCGCGGCCACGATCAGGACCATCCTGCGCAGGTTCGCCGCCAATGGCGGTTCGGTGATCATCTCCAGCCACGTCATGGCCCTCGTCGAGCAGCTCTGTGACCACGTGGGCGTCATCTCCGACGGCCGCGTCGTGGCCGCCGGGCCGCTGGCCGATGTACGCGGCGCCGGAAACCTGGAGGACGCCTTCGTCGACCTCGTCGGCGCCCGTACCGGTGGAACGGAGGGGCTGGCATGGCTCACCTCCTGACCTCCGGCCCGGTCGCCGCCCAGCACATGATCCGCATGCGGCTGGCGATCACGCGCAACTCCCTGCGCGGCGATGATGCCGCCAACCTCTACGCCGGCGTCTCGGGCGGGCTGCTCCTGGCGTTCGGAACGATCGCCGTCGCCGTCCTGTGGCCCGCCTATCTGCCTCTCACGCTGGCCGTGTGGCTCACCGGCTGGATCTTCGGCCCCATCCTCATCGGGGGCGGCAACGAGGCCCTGCGCCCCGAATACTTCTCCATGCTCCCGGCCACGCCAGGCCGGATCGCGACGGCCCTGCTCGCCGGAGCTTTCGCGGGCCCCGCACCCGCGGTCAATCTCATCGCCCTGCTGTCCCTGCCCGTGTACGGCTGGCGCTTCGGCCCCGCCGGAGTGCTCATCGGCCTGGCGGCAGCCCTCGCCACGCTCATCACCATGGTGATGATCTCCCGCGTCATCGTGGCGCTCATCGGGCTGTTCGTCAGATCGCGCGCCACCGCGGCCGCCGTCGGCATCGTGACCGGCACCGCCATCGCCCTGTGCAGCAACGGCTGGGCACCCGTCGTGGCTCTGGGCGGCACCGACGCCGCCGCCTGGTCCCAGATCCTCGTCCGCGTCCTGCCCTCCGGATGGGGCGTGGCCGCCATCGAAGCCCCCTGGCCTCTCGCCCTCGCCATCCTCGCCGCCAACGCCGGCGTGATCGCCCTCCTCCTGGCCGCCTGGGCCGGCCTGCTGGCGCGGCGCGTCGTCTCGGCCGCACGCGGGGGTACGCCGCCCCGCCGGGGCACGCCCCGGCCCTTCCCCGCCACCGGCGGCGCCCGCATCGCCGCCGCCAAGGAACTGCGAGCCTGGTGGCGTGACCTCGTCCGCATCCAGCTCCTCGCCACCGCCTTCTCCTACGCCATCGTCACCCCCCTCCTGCTTCTCGCCCTCGACGCCTGGATCATGGTCCCCTTCACGGGACTCATCGCGATCGTGATGGCCGCCGCGTCCTCGGCCAACCTCTACGGCGCCGACGGGACCGCCCTCTGGCTCACCCTCATGACCCCCGGCGCGGAGCGCGCCGACGTGCGTGGCCGCCAGCGGGCCTGGCTCCTCGTCGTCGGCCCGGCCGCCGTCATCCTCTCCCTGGCCGGCACCCTCGTCAGCGGCCAGACCTGGGCCTGGCCGTGGGTCCTCGGCCTGCTCCCCGCCCTCCTCGGCGGCGGTGCCGGGATCATCGTCCTGCTCGCCGTCACCTCGCTCGTCCCCGGCACCGACCCCCACAAGCGCGGCGGCAACCCGCTCAGCACCGGCGCCGACGAAACCGCCGAAACCAGCCTCGCCTGGCTCGTGCTCCTCGCGGTCCCCGCCACCGCCCTGCCCGCGGCCGGCGCCCTCCTCCTCCACCCTTGGGCCGGCATCGCCACCGGTGTGCTGACCGGCGCCCTCAGCGCCTGGGGACTCGGCAGGATCGCCTACCGCAGACTCGAGAACCACGGGATCGATCTGCTCAACCTCATGAAGCACGGCCCGGCGCCCCAGGCCGACAAGCCCACCACCGCGGACCTGCCCATCCAGCACCGCATCGGCGTCACGATCAGCTACACCATCGCCTGGCTTCCCCTGTTCCCCCAAGGAGTCGTGCCCATGGTCATGAAGATCGTCGGCATCGAGGACCGCGGCTGGTTCCTCGCCCTTCATCTCCCGCCGGTCTGGCAATGGCCCACCGTCATCTTCATGATCGCCCTGGGGCTGCTCATGTACGGCTACGCCATCCTGATCCCCATGCGCCTAAGCTCGTCCTCGTCGGTCACCACCAGCTGAAACCCAGCCGCACCCGAGAGGAGGGCGCCCCCGGATGAACGACCCCTTCCCGCCTTCCCCCTGGGAGCGACGCTTCGAGCGCGTCGTCGAGATCGTCCCCTACATCACCCTCGCCGCTTCCCTGGTCATCAGCCTGGCCTCACCCGTCCAGCCCGAAGGCGGGATCCCCCGTACTCTCGCGCTCACCGCCCTGGCCCTCGCGTGGTGTCTCGGCGCCCGCACCCTCCTCCCCGCCGCCGTGCGCGGACGCCGGGTCGCCGTCACCGTTCACTTCGCCGGCGTCCTGGCCACGGCCGCGCTGCTGACCCTCCACCACCCAAGCTTCCTCATCTACTGCATCACCGGACTATTCCTCGCCGCCGACTTCGCTCCTTCCAGGTGGACCTTCGCCGCCGTCGCCGCCACCTCCTTCGTCCTGTACGGCTCGACGCTCGACTGGGCCCAGGCCACCATCCAGCTCATCGTCTTCTATCTGGCGATCATCGTCGTGCAGACCGTCGCCATCGGCGGCGGCCACATCGCGGGCATCAAGATCGAGGATCGGCAGCGCAAATACCGCAAGGCAGCCAGCGACCTCCAGGCCGCCATGGAGGAGAACGCCGGCCTCCACGCCCAGCTCCTTACGCAGGCCCACCAGGCCGGCATCCTCGACGAACGCCAGCGCATGGCCCGCGAGATCCACGACACCCTCGCCCAGGGCCTCGCCGGCATCATCACCCAGCTACGGGCCGCCCAGCGCCTCGAGGACTCCGCCACCCACGTCGAACTCGCGCTCAACCTCGCCCAGGACAGCCTCACCGAAGCTCGCCGCTCCGTCGCCGCCCTCCAGCCCCACCAGCTCGAGGACGCCCACCTCCCCGAGGCCATGACCACCCTGGCCCGCGACTGGAGCCGGAGCACCGGCGTCGACCTCCACGTCGAAGTGACCGGCGACCGCGTTCCTCTCAGCCCAGCCATCGAGGTCACCCTCTTCCGCGTCGCGCAGGAAGCCCTCGCCAACGTCGCCAAACACGCGGGCGCCACCCGCGCCGGCCTCACCCTCTCCTACACCGGCGCCGTGGTCCTGCTCGACATCCGCGACGACGGCACCGGCATCCACAACCCCAGCGGCGAAGGGTTCGGGCTCCGCAGCATGAGACAACGCCTACGCGGCATCGGCGGCTCCCTCGAGATCGAGAGCACGCCCGGCGAGGGCACCGCCGTCAGCGCCACCATCCCCGCACTCCAAGGAACCCCCCGGTGATCCGCCTCCTCATCGTCGACGATCACCCCATCGTCCGCCACGGCCTGCGCGCCGCCTTCGAAGCCGAACCCGACATCCACGTCGCCGGCGAAGCCGCCAACGGCCGCGAAGGCATCGACCGCGCCACCGCCCTCAAGGTCGACATCGTCCTCATGGACCTGCGCATGCCCGAAACGGACGGCGTCAGCGCCATCACCGCCCTGCGCCACTCCCACCCCCACATCAAGACCCTCGTCCTGACCACCTTCGACGGCGACTCCGACGTCCTGCCCGCCATCGAAGCCGGCGCCACCGGCTACCTCCTCAAAGACGCCCCCACCGACGAACTCCTGCGCGCAGTCCGCGCCGCAGCCGCCGGCGAGCCGGTCCTGTCGCCCTCCGTCGCCGGCCGCCTGATGGGCCAGGTGCGCCGACCGGTCAAGGCCGCCCTCACCGACCGCGAGCTGCAGGTCCTCGCCCTCGTCGCCGACGGCGCCTCCAATCGCCAGGCGGCCGCCAAACTCTTCATCAGCGAGGCCAGCATCAAGACCCACCTGCTGCACATCTACGACAAACTCGGCGTCCGCGACCGCGCCGCCGCCGTCGGCGAGGGGTATCGACGCGGTCTGCTCAGTTAGTCGGCCAACCACCCGCCGTACCGGAGCCCACCCTCGCCCACCTGCAGGAACGGCGCAGATGGCGGCTGGTGGGACCAGCCGCACCGACAGGCCGTCTCACAAGGGTGGCCAGGACTCCCGCTGATCGCGAGGGAAGAGGTCAGGAGTCGTGGACCGCCGACGTCGCGCCGACCCAGCGGTGATAAGCGCCCACGTCGACGTTGCTGCCGCACACGACGGTGACGACGTGCCGGCCCGCGAAGCGCTCACGGTCGCGCGATGTCCGCCGCCCGTTCGCGAGCCAGGTCGAAGTCCCCGTCCACCAGCTCCAGCCGGGCACCGAACGCGCGGATGCGATCCAGCTTGGCCACCGGCGCGAACCGGGAGGCCACCACGGTGACGTCGAGCCCCCGGCCGCGACCCGACCAGGCGAGGGCCTGGCCGAGGTTGCCCGCGCTGGCACACACGACGGCGCGCGAGCCGTTGCCGGCCAGATGGCTCGCGACCAGCTCGGTGCCGCGGGCCTTGAAGCTGCGGACCGGGTTCGCCGTTTCGAGCTTGATGCTCACCGCGCACCCGAGCTCGGGCTCCAGCGCCTCGCAGCGGTACAGCGGGGAGTCGAGGAAGAGCGGATCGATCACCTGGCGAGCCGCCCGGATCCGAGCCGTGTCGAGGCGTGTCCGCAGCATGGCCCCGGAGCGTATCAGCCGCCCGCGACAGGCTCGCGGGTCACATGTCCCAGGTGACGTGCAGGCTCTTGACCCCGTGGATGCCCGCGGTCGCCAGCCGTGGCGCGACCGCTTCGGTCTGAACGGCCAGGCGCAGCGTGGGAAGCGGCTGAGCAGCGCGACGCGGCGTGCGGGGGATCGATCACGGGGCCGGGGTGGCGGAGGCGTGGGCGAGTGCCGAGGGGGTCTGGCGGCCGACGATCGCCGGTGCCTGATGAACGAGGTCGTCGTTGCCGATGGCCTCGACCATGAACAAGGCGAAGTCGATGCGGCGGGTGCGGTTGCTCCCGAGGACGGGGTCGCCGACGTGCCGGCTCCAGACGGGCAGTCCCTGGCTGTCGCCTTCCTCCAGGTCGCTGCCGCGGACGACGGTCCATCGCGTGGCGCTGGCGAACACCCGCCGGCAGGCTTCCACCTGGTCGTCGAGGTCGGCGAAGCGAGCCAGCCGGGCGAGCGGGCCGGCGACCTTGACCAGCGCCCTGATCTTCCACGAGTACACGTCCCGGCCGTCGAGCGTGATGTGCCAGCCGCAGGAGAACACCAGGCGGGCGCCGGGCCGTGCGTGGTCGAGCACCGCCTGGGCCGTTCCGGTCGCGTACCCGTGAACCCCGCGCGGGACCAGCACGGTCAGCACGCCGTCGCAGCCCTCGACTGCCCGTTTCACAACGTCGCGATCGTCGGTCGCTCCGGGAAAGAGGGTGATACGTCCCTTGAACGCGTCGAGTTTCGGCACGCTCGCCTCCCGGCACACGCCGACGACCTCGTAACCCCGATCCAGTGCGTGCCGCACCATGTACTGCCCGAGTTTCCCGGAGGCCCCGACGATGCAGACCTTCCGCCGGGCAGCGCTGCTGGTGCCTTGGTCCTGTCCTGTTTGCATGGCTTCCTTCACGTCTTCTCTCGCGGGCGATCTCGCTCCCCCCCGCGGGGCAGACGACCCGCCGTCCGGACTGGGCAGGGAACCGGCCACTGCGCCTCTGACCCAACACCCGCCAGCACCAGGGAGAAATGGGCGATAGGCGAACAATTCATCAGCGCAGCCGATAACTGCTGGACGCTCGATGGAGCGGCGGGTCGTGAGGGGATCCGAGCCCTGGTTGCCAGGTGCGGACCGGAGGTAACCGGCGGACCTCCACTTGTCCACGTCCAATGGCACGAAACCCGGGTGTGCTCCGGCACTGAGGCGCGGCCGTATCGGCGCTGTACTGAGGGTATCGGGCACCGGCTTCGGAGCCCGATCATCCACCCGGCAAGGGGATAGATGAGTACACGCGGGAACGATAGCCGCTCAAGAGCCACCATCGTGCGCAGGTACGGCGTGCGCGCGCTGGCAGCGGGGGCCGCGCTGACCGGCACGCTGCTGGCCGTCGCCGGGCCGGCACACGCCGCCAGCAACGTGGTCGTGACCGGCGGTGGCACGCTGCAGATCATCGCAGGCAACGTGTCGGACAACATCACCGTGTTCGTCGGCGCCAACGGCCGGCTGCACGTCAGGAATACCCTCGACGTGGTCCCGGCGGTCGCGCCGTGCGTGGCGGTGAACGCCAACGAGGTGTCATGCCCGGCTGCGGGAACCCTCCGCATCAGGGCGGCGACGAGGGGCGGCAACGACGTGCTCCGCAACTTCACCTCCCTGCGCTCCAGGGTGGACATGGGGCGGGGCAAGGACACCTTCTTCGGTGGGTCGGTCAGGGACGTGGTCTTCGGCCGGGCGGGCGATGACGTCCTCAACGGCCTGGGAGGCAACGACGCCGCCAACGGCGGCGCCGGCTTCGACCAGTGCACAGCCGAAACCAGGGTGCTCTGCCCGTAACGGGTAGGCGCACGCAGGGACCGGTCCAGGAGATCGGCCCTTGCGTAGGCCTGTGCGCTTTACTCAAGGCTCGGGCCGCCTGGCGGCGCCGAGCCGCGGATCTCCTTCCGAGCTCCCCGCTGACCGACCCGGCCCACTTGACGGCGCGACACCGGGCTGCCGGTTGGCCGCGAGCCGGCTTCTCCTCAACTTCGCAGGAACAGCAGGACCGCCAGAACCCTGCGGGATTCGCTGCCAGTGGCCGGGAGACCGAGCTTGCCGAAGATGCTGGACACGTACTTCTCCACCGCGCGCAGCGTGATCACCAGCCGGTCGGCGATGCCCTGGTTGGACGTTCCGACGGCCATCAGTTCGAGCACGTCGCGCTCGCGCGGCGTCAGCGGGGCGAGCGGGTCGTCGCTGCGCCGGCGGGACAGGAGCGTGGAGACGATGGTCGGGTCGATGGCCGAACCGCCCGCCGCCACGCGACGTACGGCGTGGAGGAAGTCCGGGACGTCGCTGATGCGGTCCTTGAGCAGATAGCCGACGCCCTCCGCGGAGTCGGCGAGCAACTTCATGGCCAGGCCGAGCTCGACATACTGCGACAGCACCAGCACCCCGATGCCGGGGTGGGCGGCGCGGATCTCCATGGCGGCCCTGACACCCTCGTCCGTGTGCGTGGGCGGCAGCCGGATGTCGACGATGACCACATCGGGGAGCTCGACCCGCATCGCGTGGCGCAACTCGTCGGCGTCGCGGCAGCGGGCCAGCACGTCGAAGCCGGCGTCGGCCAGCAGCCGGGCCAGGCCCTCACGCAGCAGCACGCTGTCCTCGGCGATCGCTACCCGCATGGCATCTCCGCTCTCACCCGGGTGCCGTCGCCGCGTGGGGTCCACACCCGCAGCCGGCCGTCCAGCGCCTCGACGCGGTCCGCCAGGCCACGCAGGCCGGTGCCGGCCTCGGTGTCGGCACCGCCGACGCCGTCGTCCACCACCTCGACCACGAGCCGGTCGCCCACCCGGGTGACGTCCACGGTGGCCGAGCTCGCCCGGGCGTGCTTGCCGATGTTGGCCAGGCTCTCGCAGACCACGTAGTAGGCCGCGACCTCGACCGTCTCGGCGAGCCTGCTGTCCAGGCCGACGGTCAGGCGGACCGGGACCGGCGCCCGCGCGACCAGCGACTCGAGCGCGACGGCGAGGCCGTGGGCGCTGAGCACGGCCGGATGCAGGCCGCGCGCCACGTCGCGCAGCTCCGCCAGGGAGATCGCGACCTCGTCGCGCGCCCGGGCCAGCAGGGCTCCGGCGCCGGCGTCGCCGTCGAGCCTGGTCTCCAGCATGCCCAGGTCGAGCGAGAGGGCGACCAAGCGCTGCTGAGCGCCGTCGTGCAGGTCGCGTTCCAGCCGCTGCCGCTCCTTCTGGCCGGCCTCGATCACCCGGGCCCGCGACCCGCGCAGCTCGTCGACGCTTGCCCGCAGCTCGGCCCGCAGCCGGCCGGTGCGCAGGGCGATGGCGGCCGCGGCGGACACCGCCTCCAGCAGCTCCGGCTCGTCGGTGAGTGCCGGGTCGTGGATGAGGGCCGCCACCTGCCTGCGGTCCTGCTCGATCAGTGTCACGCCGGCCTGGTCGGCGGGCAGTTCCACCGGTTTGCCGTGCTGGTCCGCCCAGGCGCCGAACTTCGGCAGCCAGTACACCAGCGACAACGACGGATCACGCAACGCCCTGGCCAGCGGCCCGCGCAGGTCCACGGGCTCCGCCCGCAGCTCCACCACGAGATCGCCCACGGACACCCGCGCCAGCCGCGCCTGGAGCAGCCCGGCCAGGAAGGCGACCGGGGCCAGGCCGAGCACCGCCAGGCAGATCTGCTGGATCCTCGGGAAGAAGAATTCGGCGAACACCCCGGCCAGGAGCAGGAGCGCGATCATCGCCAGCGCCAGCGCGAAGACACCGATCATCAGCGCGAACGGGCGTCGCGGCGGCCGCTCGCCCGCGCGCCGCCGTCCGGCCAGCAGCGCGACCCCCGTCAAGGCGACCCCGCTGATCAGGACCAGCTCCACCTGGTAGATCCCCTGCGCCAGGACCGGCGCCTCGACGAGCCGCAGGACGTGCGGCTCCAGACCGCCCAGCACCATCACGGCGAGCTGCACGCCGGTCGCCGCCACGTAGCCGACGCCCAGCAACGCCCGCTCCAGCCGCCCGGCCAACCGGCCGGTAGGGAACGCCAGGAACACGTGCACGATGAGCACCAGCGGCAGCAGGTCCAACGCCTGCCCGATGGTGTGCGCCACGGCGTTGCCTGACGGGTACAGCATCGACGCGAGCGAGGAGAAGCCCGTTACGACCATGAGCGGGCCGAGCCGGTTGGCCGGTCGGCGCCGCCACGCGATCAGGCCGCTGACGGTGTACGACAAGGAGATTCCACACAGGAGCGCCACGTTCAACGGGTTGGCGCCGGCGGCCACGGCCAGGGCGATCGCACCGGCCAAGCCGGCCGTGAGGGCGACAGCGAGACCCACCAGCAGGGGCCCCGGGGCTCGCGGGGGAGCGACCGGCATGCATCACCCCTTTCCCGCGGTCGTGCAGGGCGACCGCCAGCGATGGAAGGAGGCGTCGCGCACACGCTACGCCCTCCTGACGGGCGTCTACCAGGGCCCCTCGGCGGTGAAGGGATGCCAGAAAACCGGCCCCCGAAGCGGCCAGCAGCCCGCCTTACCGGCCCGGCCCCCGACTGCCAGCGTGAACGGCAACGAGAAACCGTCAGGAGCCGCGATGAAGACCCGGGTCATCCAGGACGACCCAGACGACGAGCCACCGCTCGATCCCGAACCGGCCCAGATCGAGGAACCCGGCCCGCCGTTGCACGCCGGTGACCCGGCGTCCTGCCCACCCTCCGAGCGGCCCGGGCAGCCGGCCGGAGCCGACGACCGTCCCGCCGGGAGCGACCCGGCCTGACCATCGTCAGCTCCAGGTTCGCGACCTGGGTCGTGTTCCAAGCCGCAGGCCACGCGCGCAGCCCCGGTGGCGCGCCGGAAGGGGCGGTCGTGAACCGTCCGTGCCCGCCCGCACCCACGCGGGAAACGAAGAGCTCCTCGAGGAGGCCATCATGAGACATCTCGGCGCGATCGTGGCCGTTGCGGTGACGACCCTGATCGTCCCGCCGGCGATGACACCGGCGGCCGGCGAGGCCGCCTCACGCGGGTCCGCCGCCGCGTCCGTGGCGTGGGGCACGTGTCCGCCCGTCGCGCCCGGCCGCGTCCGCGATCCTCGGCAGCAGTGCGCCTCCTTACGGGTGCCGCTGGACTACCGTGACCCGCGCGGACGGACGATCGACATCGCGATCTCCCGGATCGCGTCCGCCGAACCGGCGACGCGCCGGGGGATCCTGCTGTCCAACCCCGGCGGGCCAGGGGAGAGCGGGCTGGACATGCCGAGCGAGCTCGCCCCCAAGCTGTCCGCCGAGGTGCTCGACCGCTACGACCTGATCGGCATGGACCCGCGCGGCATCGGCCACAGCACCCCGGTCACCTGCGCGCTGCCGTTGGACGCCCCCGACCTGCTGATCCCATGGCCCGCCCCGGACGGCGACATCTCCAGGAACGTGGCCTACACCGAGGCGGCGGCGCGGTCGTGCGCCGAGCACTCCGGCGATCTGCTGCCGTTCATCACCACCGCCAACACCGCCCGTGACATGGACCGCGTCCGCGACGCCCTCGGCGAGGCGAAGGCGTCCTTCTACGGCCGCTCCTACGGCAGCTACCTCGGCACGGTGTACATCTCCCTCTTCCCCCGGCGCGGCGATCGCATCATCCTCGACGCGGGGGTGGACCCGCGCCTGATCTGGCACCGTCAGTGGCTCACCTGGGGACCCGCGTCGGCACTCCGGTTCCCCGACTTCACCGGCTGGGCCGCGGCCCGCGACGACATCTACCATCTCGGCGCGACGCCCGAGGCCGTCCAGCAGCGCTACATCGAACTGGCAGCCGCGCTCGACGCCCGCCCGTTGCCCTCGCCCGTGCCCGGCTTCGCCATGCTGACCGGCAACATCTTCCGCGAGCTCACCCGCGAGGAGCTGTACTTCGACGAGGCTTTCCCGCTGGTGGCCCAGCTCTGGCAGTACGCCGCGGGCACGGCGCCGGCGCCGGCGATGCGCAAGGCAGCCGCAGCGCCGGCCAGCGCTGTGCCGGCCAGCGGCGTGCCGGCCGACAACGGGCTCGCCGCCCTGTTCGCGGTCGTCTGCGGCGACGTCGCCTGGCCCGTCGACCTGAGGGCCTACCAGCGAGAAGTCGCCTCCGACCGCCGCGCCTATCCCCTCACCAACGGCATGCCGGCCAATGTGTGGCCCTGCGCCCGCTGGCGCTTCCGCCCGATCGAGCCGCCTGTCACCGTGACGGGTCACGGCCCCCGCAACGTGCTGATCCTGCAGAACCTGCGCGACCCCGGCGTGCCCTGGACCAGCGGCTACGGACTACGCACCGTGTTGGACCGGCGCGCCGCGATGGTCACCGTGGACGCCGGCAGCCACACCGCGTACGGCCGCGGCAACGCCTGCGCCGACATGGCCGCCCACGGCTTCCTGGTCACCGGACGCCTGCCTCGCCACGACCGGTTCTGCCCCGCGGACACCGGCGGCCACGCACGCTGAGCCCACAGACGGCCACGCACGCCGGGCCCACCCGGCTGCCCCGCACCCGACGCCGGTGCGGGGCCTGGCCGCGCGCGCGGTCCATGGGGAACGGCGTGAGCGCCGGGCACCACGCATCCCCGGTCGTGGCCGTGCCAGTGCGGCTTGCTCGCGGGGCTTCGACCAGAAACCCGCCCTGCGTAGTGGCCGGTCACCCGGCTTACCGGCGGCGGCTCCGGCTGCGAGCGTCGAAGCATGAAATCTCGCATCATCCATGACGAATCCCCACCTGTAGCCGGGAGATCCGGCTTCAGGGAGTGGGCACGCCGCCACCGTCTCACCTGCTTCTTCGTTCTGGCGTTCACGCTGTCGTGGTGGGCCTGGCCACTGCAGGCCGCGGGCATCAGCCAGGAGCCGGGCTTCGTGCCCGCGGGGCCGGTCCTGGCCGCGCTCATCGTCCTCGCCTTCACCGAGGGCCGGCCCGGGCTGCGCGAGCTCGGGGGCCGGCTGCTGCGCTGGCGGGTCGGCTGGATCTGGTACGCGGCCGCGTTCGGCCTGCCGCTCGCGGTCATCGCCGTCACCACGTGGGCGAACATCGCCCTGTTCGGCGCCGCTCCGCTCGACCTGGCCGCGCTGCCGTGGTCGAGCGTCGCGCTGCTGTTCGCGCTGCGGCTGGTCAACCCGATGGACGGGCCCATGGGCGAGGAGCCCGGCTGGCGGGCCTACGCCGTCCCGAGGCTGCAGGCCACGCGTTCGCCGCTGGCCGGCGCAGCGGTGCTGGGCGTGTTGGTGGCGCTCTGGCACCTGCCGACCATGGTCATCCCGGGGGAGTCGCTGATCGGGCTGCCGACCACGTTCGTGATCACGTTCGTCTATGTCTGGCTGTTCAACCGCACTGGCGGCAGCCTGCTTCTCGTGCTGCTCTTCCATGTCACGCAAGGCACGATCACGCTCGGCAACATCGGCTTCACCGGCGATGACGTGCTGCGCATGGAGTGGCTGGGCCTGACCGCCTGGACCCTCGTGGCCGCCGCCGTCGTCATCCTCGACCGCAAGGCCTGGCGGCCGGCGGCGGACCCGGCGTGACCGACGTCCGCGCCGGAGGCGAGGCAGCGTAGCAACTGCCATGGGACGGGTTTCGGCGCCGCACATGCTGCCGACAAAGGTGCGGCGCCGGTGAGAACGCTTGATCGGACAACGCTGCGACGAAATCTCGGATTTTCGCATTCTCCCGACTGTCGTGGCGGCCGTCTCATTGAAGAGGCCGATCGGATATAGATTTCCGGAGATATGGTCACGTCGGAATGACGCCCCGGAAATAGTCGTACGGTATGGCTCTGACCTGCGATGATCTCATGGTTTTCAAGAAGTTGATTGTGTCGGGTCATGGACGCGTGTTGGCGTATCCGGAGGGAGGGTGTATGCATGGGGTGTCTTACAAATTTCGGGCGGTAAGGCACGCGTCTGGACTCTGTGACGGGAACCGATCGGCCTTGCGAGGCGCAGGTTTCCAGAGTCGGGCAGATCCCGATGATCTGCCGATTTCATTTCACTGGCTCGGCTCTCGACGGATACGCCATGCCTTCCTTCGGTTGGGAAGGCCGCCTCGACCCGGAACGGTCGGGGAGTGGATGGCCTCCCGGGCGTCCTGCCGGCGACTGAGACACGAGCTCGGACGCTCCAGCCCGAAGGAGGCCTGATATGGCCACAGATGTGAAGATCGTACGACTCTATGTCTCCAGCGTCGCCAACGGCACGATGGACGACACCCCCAACGAGGTCGGCGGAAACCCGCGTTCGCCGTTCCACCTGATGATGCAGGCCGACGCGAGCGATCCGGCGGGTGACCACAAGGTCAACTACCAGCTCATCCTGAGCGCGCGTTCGACCTCGGGCAACACCACCACCTTCGCTCCCAGGGTCCTCAACGAACAGGCCGGCGTCCCCGGCGATGGCTGGGCCTCGGTGGGTCCGCAGGCGAACAACAACGGCTACGTCAAGCAGTCGACCTTCTCGATCAACGCGGCCGACTTCCAGCCCAACGGCCTGTACGAGTTCGTCGCCGTACTACGTCTCGGCGACGGCAGCGTATCCACCGCACGCAGCAACGAATTCTTCATCAGCTGACCTCCCCGAGCGGCGGGCCTTCGGGCTCGCCGCTCGCCGCGGTCGCCAGCCCGGTACCTGGCGTGGCTTCGCCAGGCGGCCAACGTGGGAGGTCGCGGACGCTCTGGCGACCGCGGTGGAGATCGGCGCGAAGTACCTTGAGGCGCGGTCAGCCGGCGGGGAGTACCGCGGCGCGGCATCGGTCCACGAGGCGCGCAAGCGGCTCGACCCCTGCCCGTTCCGCTGCCGGCCTTCACATCGTTCCCTTGAGCATTCACCGGTTTCAGTGGTTTGCAAGCGGCACAATGCATACTTTCCTCACCAACCGCGCTTGCCGTCCGCTTGGACGGCGTGAAAGGGAAGACATCGTGCAGCTAGGCAAGAAGCTCACCGCCGTGGCCGCTTGCGTCTTTATGGCGAGCGGAGTGCTGGCTACGGCGTTCCCCGCAGCAGCCACTGCGGCCACGTCGGCCACAACGGCCACTGCGGGGGAGAGCCAAGCACGCTACTACTACGGCGCCATCGCTGTGGCGCGGGACGGCCGTACCGGCAGGTCCTGGGACTACGGAACAGTGAGTGCCGCCAAGCGGCGGGCACTGAAGGAATGCGGCCGCTCCAGCTGCAAGGTCCTCGTCACCTTCGCCAACGGGTGTGGCGCCGTCGCCTACAACGCCAGGAGAAACGTCTACTGGGGCGGTAGGGGGAGCACGCCCGCCAGGGCGAAGAGGAACGCCGTCGCCAACGCGGGCGGCGGCCGCTGGATCGTCTACCAGTGCACCAGGCGATAACGCCGGTACGGCAGCCATTTTTGCCTCGTTGAGCTGGATGGATGCGGTGGTCGGGCGAGCCCGGTGACGGAACCGGCGGGCGCGTGAAGTCACAGCCGCCCGGCATGATCCCCACCGGGGCCGGTCACCGGGTCGACGGCGGAGCACGCGGTTCCCACGGCGGAGCGGCGATGTGCTCGGCTGCCGCGGGCAGGTTGCCGCCGCCGCCGTCGTCGTCGAGCGCGCCGTCGTCGGCGGCGCGCTCCGGACGGGCCGGCACCCCCGTTCGAGGAGATCGGGGCCATGTGACCAGCGGCGCCGGCCTGGCCGGCAACGACCCGGCCCTGATGCTCCGGGGCTGCGGCGGCGCCGACGCGCCTGCGCGGGAGATGATCCGCGCGAAGAACCGGTGCGGTGCGGCGGCCGGCTCGGCAAGGTTCTGCCGTTCAGCCCGCTTCGCGTTCGGCCGCCTGGAGCTGCGACCACTTCGCCATCGACTGCTTGATCTCCTCGCGCATGAACGCGAAGAACCGACGGGTCTCCTCCAGCCGTTGCCCGGCGGGGGAGTCGAGGCCCAGGAGCGCGGTGCCCTCGTCGGCGCCGGCCTGCACCCGGACCAGCATCGGGTCGGACTGGCTGATGAAGTGGCTCCAGGTGTGCTCGTGGATCCGGCAGAAGTCGTGCCGCGTACCGGGCTCGCGGCCACGTTCGACCAGCCGCACCCGCATCAGGTACTTGACCGCCCCCGAGATCGCAGGCGCGCCGACGCCCAGTTGCTCGGCGAGCTCCGCGGCCGACAGCTTGCCGGAGTCGGTGACCAGCAGGGCGGCGTACACGCGCGCGGCCATCCGGGGCATGCCGGATTCGACCATGATCTGCGCGAACCGTTCCCGGAAACCGGCGATGGCGCCCTCGTCCGCTCGCGTCACCGCGGCTCCCTCCCTCGTCGTGAGCCTCACAGTTTAGATCATTCAGATACTTCACGAATTTCGTGAAACAAGAGTAGCGTCGCTGGTGTGAAGGAGACCGAACTCGTCGGAGTGCAGAAGACCCTCAGCCCCGTCCTCAAGGCCAAGGCCCTGGACAACCGGCTGCCGGACCCCATCCTCGGTGACGAGTACGCCGAGCAGGTGATGCGCCGCCTTGACCCCGGCTACGACCAGCGCAGGTTCGGCACCAGCCAGCTGGGCCTCGTGGCCGTGGTCCGCGCCAAGGCCCACGACGACTGGGCCCGGAGCTTCCTGGCCGACCACCTTGACGCGGTGGTCCTGCACCTGGGGTGCGGCCTCGACGCCCGGGTGTACCGGATCGACCCGCCCGCCACCGTCGACTGGTACGACCTGGACTATCCCGCCGTCATCGAGCTGCGGCGACGATTCCTGCCGCCGCGCGAGCACTACACCGTGATCGGCTCCAGCGTCACCGACCTGGCCTGGCTGGAACGCGTCCCCCACGACCGACCGGTGCTGATGATCGCCGAGGGGCTGGTGCCGTACCTGACCGAGCCGGACGTCCGGCGGCTGCTGACCGGCGTCGCCGACGCCTTCCCCACCGGCCAGATCCAGCTCGACACGGTGTCGGTCTGGGCGTGGCGCACCTCGAGATGGGATCCCACGCTGCGCAGATACGACACCCGGTTCCACTGTGGCTTCGACAGCCCGGCCGCGCTGGCCGAGTGGCACCCGCGGCTCGAGTACGTCGACGAGGCGCCGATGAACGACTCCCCGATCCTGATGGCCAAGGCCCCCGCGAACATCCGCCGCATGTACCGCCTCATGAACCTGCTGCCGGGCATGAAACGATCCACCCGCATCGTGCGCCTCCGGTTCTGAGCGCGAGGGGGGCTGCGCGGGCGCGTTCCGGAGGTCGGGACGGGCAACGGGGCGAATCTCCGGATTTCCCGGTGCGGGGCTTGACCTTGCCCCAGGGGCAAGGTTCGACGATCGTCCACATGAACGACAACGCACTGCACACCGTCGAAGCCCGGATCCGCGAGCAGGTTGCCGCCTTCTGCGCCTCCGACCAGGTCCCCGGGTTCGTCGCCGGCGTCCACCACGGCGGCGAGCAGATCATCGTCGCCCACGGCACGGCGAACGTGGCCACCGGCGCGCCGATGCGCGAGGACACCGGGTTCCTGTTCGGCTCCGTCACCAAGGTCCTGACCACCACGCTGGTCCTGCAGCAGGTGGACCGAGGCGTGCTGGACCTCGACACGCCGGTCGTGGCGTACCTGCCGGAATTCGCGCTGAACGTGCCGGGAGCGGCGGACAAGATCCTCGTCCGGCACCTGATCTCCCACACCAACGGCATCGACGCGGACCTGTTCTTCCCCGACGCCAAGGGCCGCGACGCCCTCAAGACGTACGTCGCCGGCCTGGCTGGCGGCTGCGGCACCCTGTTCGAGCCGGGCGAGCAGCTCAGCTACTCCAACGGCGGCATGATCGTCGCCGGCCGCCTGCTGGAGGTGGTGACCGGCCTGCCCTTCCCCGACCTGCTGCGGCGCGACGTCTACGGGCCCGTCGGCATGCGCGACTCCAGCACCTCGGCCGAGCAGGCCATCCTGCGCAGCACGGCGATCGGCCACTTCCCCGACCCCGAGACCATGGAGGCCAGGCCCACCGGCATGTTCACGCTGCCCGACACCTGGGGGCCGGCCGGCGGCACCCCGATCGGCACCGTCGCCGACCTGCTCGCGTTCGGACGCACCCACCTCGCGGGCGGGATCTCCCCGTCCGGCACGCGCGTCCTGTCGGCGGCGTCCACGGCGCTGATGCAGCAGGTCTCCTTCGACATGCGTACCCCGAACGTGCCGCCGATGGGCATGGGCTGGGTGTGCTACCCGTTCGGCGACACGACCGTCCTGGCCATGTCGGGCGCGTCGCCCGGCGGGGTGTCCCTGCTGTGCGTCGTCCCCGAGCACGACCTGGTGTTCACCGCCTTCGGCAACACCCCCGGGGCGATCATGCTGCAGGATCAGCTCCTGCAGTGGCTGCTCGGCGAGCACCTCGGCGTCGCCATCCCCGCCCTGGTCACCGACGTGCAGCCGGACGCCGACCTGACCCCCTACGTGGGCACCTACCGCTCCGACCAGCTCCGCATCGACGTCAGCATCGTGGACGGCCAGCTGGAGGAGCGGACCACCTACGAGCCGGCGGACGCCGCCCAGGAGCGGATCTTCACCGCGTTCGCAGGCGGCAGCACCGCCGCCCCGCCGCAGCGCTACGTGCCGATCCGGCCCGGCCTGTTCGCCCCCGCCGGCTACCCGCCGCAGGCGTTCGACGGATACCTGCGCCTGCTGCTCGTCTCCTACCACGACGTCCGCGACGGCCAGGCGCGCTTTCGCAACGGCGGCGGCCGCCTGGCCCGCCGGGCCTGACCGCCGGGGGCGGGGCGAGGTGCGGCAGGCTCGCGCACCGCGCGGACGCCGTGTCCATCGCTCACCTCAGCGGCCGGTACCTCGGGTATCCATGCCCGAGGTCCGGCACGACGCGGGCACGGGGAGATCCCGCCCGGTGAGCCGGACGGGAGATCTCCACGCCGATCCCTCAGGTGAGCGCCCTGCGCCTGACGGCGGCGAGGCCGGTCGAGGTGAGGGCGGCGGCGATGCCGATCATGATCAGGACGGCGGTGGCCGTGAAGGGCTCGCCGGAGACGACCATGGGCAGGTTGGGGTAGGGCACGGCGTACCTGGCGATCCAGTAGTCGATGCCGAGGATCGGTCCGAGCACCTCGCCGAAGAGGTTGACGAACAGGAAGGCCGCCCAGGAGATCGCGGCCGCGGCGCGGGGGAGCAGGCCGAAGGCCAGGACGCCGACCCCGGCCAGGATCCACGTGGCGGGCACCTGCACCAGGGCGCCCGCGAGCACCTTGCCGGGCGCCCCCGCCACCAGGCCCATGGTCAGCCCGGCGGCGGTGAGGATCAGGACGGTTCCCGCCAGCGCGAAGAGCAGGTGGCCGGCGACCCAGCGCACGCGGGAGACCGGGGCGGACAGGAGCAGCTCGGCGCGGCCGGAGGTCTCCTCGCTGCGCAGCCGCAGCAGCGCCAGCAGCGGGTAGAGGGCCGAGACGTAGCCGAGGCTGAGCGTGATCAGCCACAGGTAGGCGTCGGTCATGGTGGCCTCGGGCGAGGCGGTGTAGCGGCGGAAGAACTCCTCGACCGCGGCGCCCTGCCGGGCGACCTCCTCGATGGAGGTGGCCAGGGCGCCCAGGGCCAGCCCGGCGATGGCGTACCCGGCGATCCAGCCGCCGAGCAGGCCCTTCTGCAGCCGCCAGGCCAGGCTCAGCGGGCTGCGCAGCCGGTCGGAGGCGGCCGGTCCCTGGCGTTCGGGGATCAGGCCGTGGCCCAGGTCGCGCCGGGTGAGCAGCCGGTAGGCCAGGGCGAGGGCCGCGGCGGTGAAGGCGAGGCTGAGCAGCAGGACGGACACGTTGTCGTCCCCGTACGGCCGCACCAGGTGCGACCAGCCTTGCGGCGAGAGCCACTTCAGCGCGGTCAGGCCGCTGCCGTCGGCGAGGAAACGCAGGACGTAGCTGACGCCGAGGCCGAGCGCGGCCACGCCGACGGCGGTGCGCGCGCTCTGGGTGAGCTGGGCGGCCACCGCGCCCACGCCGGCGAAGACCAGGCCGGCGGCGGCGATCGCGGCGCCGAAGGCCAGCGAGCCGGCCGCGTCCGCGCCGACGGCGGTCATGGCGGCGGCGGTGAGCAGCCCCGCCAGGACGGCGGAGCCGCAGGTGACGGCCAGCGCGGCGGTCAGCGGCGCCAGACGGCCGACCACGCCGGCGCCGACCAGTTCGGCGCGACCGGACTCCTCCTCGCCCCGGCTGTGCCGGACGACGGTGAGGATCATGATCAACCCGAGGACGGTGTAGATGGCGTCGGCGTTCTTCCAGACCGCCATGCCGGCCAGGGTGGCGGAGTGCACCTCGCCGGCGAACGCGGTCAGCGCCTGGTTCGCGGCCATCTCGCGGGCGAAGGCGGCGATGTCGGGGATGCCGGTGGCGTAGCGCTGGACCTGCCCGGCCGCGAGGGCGACGAGCAGCAGCATCCAGAGCGGCGCGATGAGGCGCTCGCGCTTGAGCACGAGCTTGGTGAGGGTCCAGGTGCCGTTCATCGCTCCGCCTTCGCGCTCTCGTAGTGGCGCAGGAACAGGTCTTCCAGCGAGGGCGGGGTGCAGGTCAGGTCGCGCACGCCGACCCGGATCAGCTCGGCCAGCGCCGCGTCCAGCCGGGTGCGGTCCACCTCGAAGGAGATCCGGTTGCCGTCGACCCGTACCGCGTGCAGGTCCGGCATCCGGGTCAGGCCGTTGGGCGGGGAGGCCAGCTCGGCGCTGACCCGGCTGCGGGCCAGGCCGCGAAGCTGGGACAGCGGGCCGGCCTCGACCGTGCGGCCGTGCCGGATGATCGTCACGCGGTCGCACAGCGCCTCGACCTCCGACAGGATGTGGCTGGAGAGCAGGACGGTCCGGCCGCGCTGCTTCTCCTCGGCCACGCACTGCTGGAAGATCGCCTCCATCAGCGGGTCCAGGCCGGAGGTGGGCTCGTCCAGGACGAGCAGCTCGGCGTCGGAGGCGAACGCCGCCACCAGGGCGACCTTCTGCCGGTTGCCCTTGGAGTAGGTCCTGGCCTTCTTGCGCGGGTCCAGCTCGAAGCGCTCCAGCAGCTCCGTCCGGCGAGCCGGGTCCAGGCCGCCGCGCAGCCGCCCGAGCAGGTCGATCACCTCGCCGCCGGTCAGGCCCGGCCACAGGCTCACGTCGCCCGGCACGTACGCCAGCCGCCGGTGCAGCTCGGCCGCGTCGCGCCACGGGTCGCCGCCCAGCAGCACGGCCCGGCCGGAGTCGGCGCGCAGCAGCCCCAGCAGGGTCCTGATGGTGGTCGACTTGCCGGAGCCGTTCGGGCCGAGGAAGCCGTGCACCTCCCCGGTCCGCACGCTCAGGTCCAGCCCGTCCAGTGCCCGGGCCCGGCCGAAGGACTTGACCAGTCCTTCCACTTCGATGGCCAGTTCCATGGCCGCCACGCTCCTCGTCTCGTTCCCCTGGTGCTGGTCAAGACGGTAGAAGCGGCGATCGTCCGAAGGTATCGGGCATGTGCCCTAATCAGCCGGTGCCCACGGCGGGGCGGGCGGCCCGGCCGGGCGCGCTCATGATCGTCGGCCGGCGGGCCGGCGTCGATCACATGCGCGTATCAGGTGCGTCACCGCCCTTGCCCCCGGTCCTGCCCGCCCCCGAAGGTCTAATCAGCGGGGGAAGGAGAGCGGGAATGCGGGCGCCGCTGGTCGTCAAGCGGGCCCTTGACGAGCCGTTGCTCCTCCTGGCCGCGTTCGGGTCGATCCTGCTGGCGACGACCACGCTGGTGGCGCTGACGATGTACGCCTCCTCCGTCGCCGGCGCGGGTGTGCGCAGGGCGATGGAGACGGCCTCGTACCGCCAGACGACCACCACCGTCAGCGCCCAGGTCGACGCCAGGACCTTCCCGCAGTACGACCGGATGGTGCGCGGCGAGCTCGCCGCGGCCCATGGAGCGCCGCCGGCCGTCACCACCAGCCTGCGCTCCGACTCCTACGTCATGCCGGGGCAGGACGGCGAGGAGCTGCCCGAGCTGCTGCGGTTCGGCAGCCACGACGGGCTCGACCGGCACGCCCGGCTGGTCGAGGGCAGGTGGCCGCGGACCGGCGGGCAGGCCGTGGAGGCGGCGATCTCGGCGCCGGCGGCCGCGGGCACCGGGTTCGCGCCCGGCGGGGAGTTCGTCACGAAGGCACGGCTCGACGGGCGCCCGGTCCGGGTCCGCGTCGTCGGCGTCTTCCGGCTCGACGACCCCGTGGGCGAGCGCTGGGCCGGTGAGGAGCTGCTGAGCAGGGGCGTGGAACGCGGCGAGTACACCACGTACGGGCCACTGATGGTGACGCAGGAGACGTTCGTCGCGCGCTTCGCCACCGGCGTCAGGGCCGTCTGGGCGGCCGAGCCGCAGCTCGGCGCGCTGGCACCCGAGCGGCTGCGCCCGCTGGCGGAGGCTGTCGGCCGGGTCGGCGAACGGCTGACGGCGGCCGGCTGCGTGAACTGCCTGACCGCCGGCGAGCTGCCCGAGCTCCTCACCCAGCTCGACACCGCGTCCCTGGTGACCCGCTCCAGCATGCTGATCCCGGTGCTGCAACTGCTGCTGCTGGCCGGGTACGCGCTGGTGCTCACCGCGCGGCTGCTGGCCGATCACCGGCGCATGGAGGTGGCGCTGCTGCGCTCGCGCGGCGCGGGCGCGCCCCGGCTGGCGGCGCTGGCGGGCGGCGAGGCGCTGCTGGTCGCGGTCCCGTGCGCGGTCGTGGCGCCGTTCCTCGGGCCGCCGCTGCTCGCGCTGATCAGCCTGCTGCCCTGGATCAGGTCCTCCGGGGTGCGGCTGGCGCCGGTGGCGGACGCGGGGACGTACCTCGTCTCGTCCGGGGTGGCGCTGGCCGCTGCCGTGCTGCTGGCGCTGCCCGCGCTGGCGGGCGCGCGGCGCACGTACGTGGAGGAGCAGTCGGCGCGCGGGCGCGGCGCCCGGCGCGGCCTGATCCAGGGGGCGGGCGCGGACCTGGCGCTGCTGGCGGTGGCCGCGCTGGCGATCTGGCAGCTCCAGCGCTACGGCGCGCCGGTCACCGCGACGGCGGCGGGCGGGCTCGGCATCGACCCGCTGATCGTCTCCGGCCCGGTCCTGGCCCTGCTCGCGGGTGGCCTGCTGGGGCTGCGGCTGGTGCCGCGCGTGTCGCGGCTGGCCGAGCGGCTGACCTCGCGCCGGCCCACCCTCGCCCCCGCGCTGGGCGCCTGGCAGGTCAGCAGGCGGCCGCTCAGGTACGCCGGGCCCGCGCTGCTGCTGACCCTGGCCATCGCGATCGGCGTCGTCTCCATGGCCACCACCTCCACCTGGCAGGCCTCGCAACGCGATCAGGCCGATCACCAGGCGGCGGCCGACCTGCGCCTGTCGGGGCCGTCCGAGGGGCCCGAGCTGGGGGCGCTCGGCCGCGGCACGGCGTTCACGGCGCTGCCCGGCGTCACCGCCGCCTCGCCCGCCCTCCGGGCGCCGACCGAGGTGGGGGGCGAGAGCGCGTTGCTTCTCGCGCTGGACGCGGGCAGGCTCCGCGAGCTGTTCCGCCTGCGCCCCGACCTGTCGGCGCGCACGGTCGCGGAGCTGTCCGCGGCCCTCGCCGGCGACCGGGCGGGCCGGCTGGAGCTGCCCGGACGGCCGCGCGCCCTCAACGTGCGGGCCGAGTCACGCGCCGCCGGGCCGGCCCGGCTGGTGCTGTCCGACGCGCTGGGCGTGTGGCGCGACCTGCCGCTCGGCGAGCTGCGGCTGGGCGCCAACCGGATCGAGCTCGACCTGGCCCCGCTGGCCGGACGCGCCGGCACGATCGCCTACCCGCTGTCGGTACGCGGCCTCGTGGCGGGCAAGCAGGGCGGCCTGAGGCTGACCGGGCTGAGCGCGGACGGCCGCGACGTGCCGGTGGCCGGGGCCGTCGCTCATCCGGACGGCGTGATCGCCTTCGGGCCGTCGCGGAAGCCCCGCCCGCTGCCCGTGGTGGTCACCTCCGGCCTGGCCGCCGCTCTCAAGCTGGGCGTCGGGCAGAGCGGGGACGTCCGCTTCGCCGGCCGGGTCCTGCGGATCGAGGTGGTGGGCATCGTGACGAGCATGCCCACGAGCGCCCCGGGACAGCAGGCCGTGCTCGCCGACTGGGAGACGCTGCAGGCCCACGAGCTGGCCGCCGCGCAGCCGTCCCGGCCCGCCACCGAATGGTGGCTCGCCACCGCCGACTCCGCGCCCGCGCGGGAGATCCTCCGCCGCAACCCCCCATGGGACGTGACCGCGGTGGACCGGCGGGAGCTGGCGGCCAAGCTGCGCGACGATCCGCTGGTCGGCGCGCTGCAGGGCGGGCTGACCCTGGCGTTCGCCGCGGCGCTGGGGTTCGCGGTGCTCGGCTTCCTGGTGAACGCCGTGGTCGCGGCGCGGGAACGGCGGGCCGAGTTCGCCGTGCTGCGGGCGCTGGGCGCCGGCTCCCGCCAGGTGTTCGGGATGCTGGCCACGGAGCAGGCGTTCGTCATCGGGCTGTCGCTCGCGGCCGGCACCGGGCTCGCCGTGGTCATCGGGAACCTGGTGGTCCCGCGGGTCGTGCTGACCGGGCAGGCGACGGCGGTCACGCCTGACGTGCTGTTCCACATCCCGTGGGCGTCCGTGGCCGCGATGCTGGCCCTGGTGACGCTGGTGCTGGTCGCGATCGTCGCCGGGCTGGCCCGGCGCATGTGGCGGGGACAGACCTTGGAGGAGCGGTGAGGATCCCCCTGGGCGTCCGGGCGTACGCGGGTACGCCGGCGCTGCTCGTCGTGCTGACGGCGGTCGCCTGCCTGCTCGTCGCCGGGCTGCCCAGGACGATGCAGGCGTCGTTCGACGAGGCGCTGCGCCGGTCGCTGGCCGAGGCCGACGCGGTGCGGACCGACCTGACCGTCACCGGCGCTCCGGCCCTGCCCGCCGGCGAGCTGCACTCGCGCGCGCAGTTCGAGGGCGGCGACCTCCACTGGCGCCGGCTCCTCCCTGCGGCGCTGCGGCCCCTGATCGCGCCCGGCGGCCACATCAGCGCCAAGACCTACCGCACGCCCGTCAACGAGACGAGCGGGATCCGCAGGTTCGTCAACCTCGGCTGGCTGTCCGACGCCGCCCGGCGAGTGGACTGGGTGCGCGGCCGCGCACCCGGCGGGCCGTCCACCATGCGGTACCGGGGCGCGACCATCCCGGTCATCGAGGTCGGCGTCGTGGCGGAGGCCGAGGCCCGGATGGGGCTGCGCGTCGGCCAGACCAGGATGCTCGGCGACAGCGTGCACACGGCCGTGAAGATCGTCGGCGTCTTCAGGGCCAGGGACCCGGCCGGCCGCTCCTGGAGCCACGACGCCGACGTCCTGCACGTCACGAGGATCGTGCCGGCGGACGGGCCGGAGGAGCTGCACATCACGACGCTGATGTCGGACGACGGGCTGAGCGCGCTGAGCAACAAGGCCCGTACCCTGACCTACCGCTGGGTCCTCCCCCTCGACGGGCGGGCCGCGAGCGCCCTGGACGTGCCGGGCGTCGAAGCCGCGGCCGCCGAGTTCCAGCGGCAGGTGGACGTCCAGGGGACGGGCACCACCAGTTACCGCATGGTCACCGGGCTGCCCCAGCTGCTCGCCGGCTTCCTGGCCGCGATGTCCGCCGCGCAGACCGTCATGTACCTGGTGCTCGGCGGCCTGTTCGCGGTCGCGCTCGGCGTGATCGCGCTGGCCGGGCGGCTGCTGACCGACCGGATGGAGCGCACGCTGGCACTGGCGCGGGCGCGCGGCGCCTCGCTGTGGCAGGTGGTGGCGTCCGGGGCCGCGCTGACCGCGCTGACCGTGGGGCCCGCGGCCCTCGCCGGGTACGCCCTGTCGTTCCTCCTGCCGGGGCCCGTGCTGCCGATCGTGCACCTCGGACCGGCGGTCGTGGTCGTCGTCGCCGTGGCCTTCGCCGTGGCACGCCTGGTGCTCGCGCATCGCGCGCCGTTGCGGGAGCGCCGTGCCGATCTGGTCGCCGTCCGGCCGTCCGCGCGGCGGGTGACGGGAGAGGCGCTGGCCGTCGTGCTCGCGCTGGCGGGGGCGTACGCGCTGCGGGCCCGGGGGCAGTCGGGCACCGGGCAGCAGGATCCGTTCCTGCTGCTGATCCCGGTCGCGCTGACGCTCGCGGCCGCGCTGATCACCTTGCGGTGCCACCCGTACCCGCTGCGGCTGCTCGTCCGGCTGGCCGCGCGGGGCCGGGCGGCCGTGCCGTTCCTGGGGCTGGTCAGGGCGGCCAGGGAGCGGTCCGCGGGCGCGCTGCCGGTGCTGATCCTGCTGCCCGCGCTGAGCCTGTCGGTGTTCGCCGCGGTGGTCCACGACGGGATCACCACCACGCAGCGGCTGGCGTCCTGGCAGAAGGTGGGTGCGCCGATCAAGCTGACGTCGGCCGGGAACATCCCGCCCGACGCTGTCGAGCGGGTGCGCCGGGCCCCCGGCGTCGAACAGGTGGCGCTCGCGCTGACCGGCCGGGTGCAGCTCGGGGCCACCGGGGAGTGGCCGTACGCCGTCGCCGTGGACCTCGCGCAGTGGCGGCGGGTCAACGCGGGCGCGCCCATCAGCCTGCCCGCGCTGTCCGGGGGCACGTCCGCGCTGCTCTCGCCCGCGCTGGGCGGACAGGGCGTCCTGGAGATCAGGTGGCTGTCGCCGGTGCGGCTGACCGCCCAGGGCGTGATCGACGCGGTGCCCGGGTTCTACGCCGGCGGGCAGTTCCTCCTCGTGTCGCGGGAGGTGCTGCCCTGGCCCGCGGCCAACACCCTGCTGATCAGGGGCGACATCTCGCCCGCCGAGCTGGCGCGGCTGGTCCCGTCGGCCACCGTGGAGACGCAGGAGGCGGCGCTGGAGGCCATCCGGGCCGACCCGCTCACCGGGACGGTCCGCACGACGATGGTCGTGGTGACGGTGGCGCTGGGGGCGTACGCGCTGGTCGCGATCGTCCTGTCGCTGGTCGCCGGGGCGGCCGGGCGGGCCAGGGCGGTCTCGCTCCTGCGTACGCTCGGGCTGTCCGACCGGCAGGCCCGTCGGCTGACCCTGCTGGAGTTGCTGCCCGTCGTCCTGGCCACGGCGCCGGTGGGCGTGGCTCTGGGCATGGGCCTGCCGGCCGCGCTCGGGCCGGGTGTGGACATGTCCGCCTTCGCCGGTGGCCTGCCCGTCGCCGATCACACGCCGGGGCTGCTCACGCCCGTGGCGCTGTCGGCCGGGCTGGGCCTGTGCGCCGTGCTCGGGGCGTACGCGCACACCGCCATGAGCCGCCGCCGCAACCTCGACGCCGCCCTCCGCGTGGGCGACCCCTGACCCGGACACCCGCACGGGCCGGTCGGCGCCTCGGGTGCCGGGGTCAGCCGGCGGCGGGCGCCGGGGCGGCGGCGGGTACGCGCCGGGCGGCGCAGGCGAGGACGGCCGCCGCGGCGAGAACCACGAGCGCGGCGAGCGATGCGGCCGCCGCGATGGTCCGGGCGTCCGGGTGGATGAGGGCCTGGCCGCGCTGGGCCTGCCAGAGCAGCAGGCCGGTGAGGCCCGCGTAGCCTGCGGCGGCGACGACCACGAGGCCGGTCCTGGCACCGTCCAGGATGCGCCACGGCAGGCGGCTGAGCACGACGGCGAGCAGCGGGAGCACCTGGAGGGCATGGATGCCGACGAAGTGCGCGACGCGCAGGTCACCGGCGCCGGTCTCCCAGCCGGTGAGCGGCATGCCGGAGCCGGCGCCGGTCACGCCGACGCCGTGCGCGCCGACGGTGGTCAGGTCGATCCCGGCGGCCAGGCTCAGCGCCTGGTCAGGGGTCGGGGCGGTCATCAGGTAGCCGACGGACATGCCCGCCAGGGAGATGACGAAGCCCAGCGGGATCGCCCAGGCCATGGCCCGGTCCACGCGGCGCTGGAGCACCAGGAAGACGCCCAGGGCGAACGTCGACAGCCAGCCGAGGTAGGCGGCGCCGCCCATGACCATGAACACGGTCTCGTCCAGCCCGGGAGTGAGGTTGAAGTGGCTGCTCACCCCACGGACGGCCTGGAAGGTGATGGCGGAGACCTCCGGAACGACGAAGCCCGCGACGATCACGGTGCCCAGCCACCACATCGTCCGCCGCCAGCGGTCCATCTGGCCGATCAGCCAGGCCAGCGTGAACGCGTACAGCGCGAAGGACACGGAGAACTTCAACGGCTTGAGCCAGACAGCCTCGCCCAGCACGGTCCGCTCGTCCACGATGAGCCCGATGCCGCTCACGACCGTCAGGAGCGCCATCGCGGCCGTGCAGTAGGCCAGCGGCCGATGCGCCGGCTTCAGTGTGTTCGTCATGCAACAAAGCCTGCTGACGTGCGGGTTCACGAACCAGAGACGGGATCACCGATCGGGAGTGACCAGCTCACTAATGTGACAAAAAGGCGCTGAGGCGGGCAAATCCCCTCGTTGCCCGGGAGGTGTCGCTACACTCTGGCTCGATCATGTGGGAGGAAGGGCGGTCATGACCGGAACCTGTACGTTCTGCGGCATCGTCGCCGGAGAGATCCCCTCGGAGATCATTTATTCGGACGAGCACGCGGTCGCCTTCCTCGACATCTCGCAGGCGACGCGCGGCCACACCCTGGTCGTCCCCCGCGAGCACTGCCGCGACCTGACCGACATCGGCCCGGACCGGGCGGGCCTGCTGATGGGGGCCGCCGTGCACACCGCGGCCCTGCTGCGGCGCGCGCTGGAACCGGGCGGGATGAACATCTGGCACGCCACCGGCCCCACGGCCTGGCAGACCGTCTTCCACTTCCACCTTCACCTGCTGCCCCGCTACACCCCCGAGGATCTCACGCAGGCATGGACGCATCGCGAACTGCCGCTGTCGTCGCTGTCGCCACTGGCCGATCACATCAGGGCCGCCGCGGCCTCCTGAAAGCGGCCCGCCGGCTTCGCGCGGTTCCGATCAAGGGCCCTTCGGGACGCTCGGCCGGATAAAGATGATCTTTCGGGAGATTTCACCGGGGGTCGGCTTGGCTGGTCGCGTTCTTGATCGTCTGCGTGAGGAGAGACGTGGGAGTCGAGCGACAAGGCATCGGGGTGTCCCGGCGGCAGGCGTTGCGTACCTCGCTGACGGCGGCCTCCGCCCTGGCGGCCACCCAGGCGGTCCCCGCACCGGCGCAGGCCGACGCGGTGACCGCCGGTCCGAGGGGGCAGTTCGCCCGCAACGTGGAGGTCGTCGGCTACACCGACATGGACCACCGGCCGGCCTTCAAGATGGCGATTCGCCAGGTGAAGGGGAGGTGGTATCTCTACACCGGCCACTTCTGGCACTCCGGCTGGAGCGTCGTGGACGTCACCGATCCGCGGCGGCCGGAGGTGGTGGCGTTCGTGCCGGGGCCCGAGAACACCTGGACGCTGCAGGTCGATCTGCACGGCGACCTCATGGTGACCGCGCTGGAGCAGATCTTCCCGAACTTCGGCGGCGACCCCGCCGCCGCCTTCGAGGAGGGCCTGTACGTCTGGGACATCAAGGACCCGGTACGCCCCCGCAGGCTCGGCCACTACACGACCGGCGGGACCGGCACGCACCGCAACCTCTATCCGGGCGGCCGCCACGTGCACGTGGCGGCCGGGGCGAAGGGGTTTCGCGGCAACATCTACACCATCGTCGACATCGGCGACCCGGCCCGGCCCCGCGAGGTGGCCCGCTGGTGGGTGCCCGGGCAGCGCGACGGCGAGGGGAGTTCGCCCTCGGCGCAGCGCCCGCACACGCACGGCTTCTGCTGCGCCAACGGCGCCGACGTGTCCTTGCACGGCCCCCCGTACGTGGCCGGCGACCTCGCCTACCTGCCCTACGGCGCCGCCGGACTGATCGTGCTGGACATCTCCGACGTGACCGCGCCCAAGCCGGTCGGCGGGCTGAACTTCAGCCCGCCCTTCCACTCCCGCTTCGGGGTGCACGGCGTGCTGCCCATCCCGGACAGGAAGATCGCCTTCGCCAACTCCGAGGACGTCTCCTACGGCAAGGGCGCCGCCCCGCACGCCTCGATCGTCGACATCTCCGACCCGGCCGACCCGTGGCTGCTGTCGCTGCTGCCGACGCCGGAACCCCCGCCCGGGGCCCCGTACCCGGACTTCTCCGGCAGGGGCGGCTGGAGCGGGCCGCACAACATCAACCACCACCAGCACCACCCCGACGTGCAGCGGCAGGGCGACCTGTTCTACGTCGCGCACTTCAACGCCGGCCTGCGGGTCTACGACGTCTCGAACACCCGGCTGCCGCGCGAGGTCGGCTATTTCGTCCCGCCCGACCCCACCCGCAGGTACGGCCCGATGCCCGAAGACAGGCTCGTGGCCCAGACGGAGGACGTGGTCGTGGACCGGCGTGGCTACATCTACATCTCCGACAAGAACCAGGGCGTCCACATCCTGCGCTACACCGGCTGACCGGCTCGGGCCGGCTGTACGTCGCCGGTGTCCTCGGACGGGTTCCCCGGCACGGCTCGTACCGGCACAAGGCCCTCCACCGGGCTCGCCTCGTCCTCCTGCCGGGAGCCCCGCAATCGCCGTAGCTGATGAGGCGAGCTGGGATTGCGTGTTTCCCTCGGCCCGCTGGTCACCTTGACTGTTGGTGACCAGACGGCGCAACCTGCGTCGCTGTCACCGTGAGGGCGTCGTGATGACCCTGGACGCACAAGGAACGAAGGCGACCGACCGCGCGGGCCTGAACGGTCAGGCTCCGCGCTGTGATCACGTCGATCAGCCCTCGGCCGTGGCGTACGGGCCACCCGAGTGCACGGCGTGCCTGGCTCTGGGCCGGGTCTGGACGCGGTTGCTGGTGTGCCTGAGCTGCGGGTGGGTGGCCTGTTCCGACGATGCGCGAGGTGGCCACGCCCGCGCCCACTACGAGGAGACCGACCACCCGGTCGTGGCCACCCTGGAGCCCGGATCCACCTGGCGCTGGTGTTACGTGCACCGCCGCACGGTATAGGCGCATGAACGAGACGGAAGAGAACCTATGACCACCATTTCCGAGCAGGCGGCGCAACGCCGTCAGGACTACGACGGCACCTCGCCCTTCCCCGGGGCGGAAGAGCACGTTCCCGCCGGTCGGCTCCAGGTGGGACTGACGGCGGGGATCGTGGTCCTGCCGTTCGTCGCGCTCGCGGTCGCGATCTTCCTGGCGTGGGGGCAGGGAGTCACGCTCACCGATCTGCTGCTGGCCGCCGTCCTGTACGTGGTGACCGGCCTGGGGGTGACGGTCGGTTTCCACCGGCAGCTCACCCATGCCTCCTTCACCGCCCGGCCCTGGCTGCGCGTGGCGCTGGCGGTCGCCGGGTCGATGGGCTTCCAGGGCAACGTGATCGACTGGGTGGCGGTGCATCGCCGCCATCACGCCTTCACCGACCGGCCGGGCGATCCGCACTCTCCCTACCGGTACGGCACCGGCCTGCGCGGGCAGCTTCGGGGGCTTGCCCACGCCCATCTGGGCTGGCTGTTCGACGGCGATCCGACCCCGGCCGAACGCTACGCCCCGGACCTGCTGGCCGACCCGGCCATGCGCCGCGTCGCCCGCGCCTTCCCCGCGCTGTGCGCGCTGTCGCTGGCGCTGCCGTTCGCAGCGGGCTGGGCGATCACCGGCACCCTGTACGGCGGGCTGACCGCCTTCCTGTGGGCCGGGCTGATCCGCGTCGCGCTGCTGCAGCACGTCACCTGGAGCGTCAACTCCCTGTGCCACGTCATCGGCGCCAGGCCCTTCAAGACCCGCCGCCACGACCGCTCGACGAACCTGTGGCCGCTGGCCCTGCTGTCCTTCGGCGAGAGCTGGCACAACGGCCACCACAGCGAGCCCGGTTGCGCCCGGCACGGTGTCGATCGCGGCCAGCTGGACCCGTCCGCCGCCATGATCGGACTGTTCGAGCGGCTCGGCTGGGTGAGCAACGTGCACTGGCCGGACGAGGAGCGCATCCAGCGCCGCCGCGCCGCCCCGCAGCGGCAGTCCCGCGCCCGGTCTCCGATGCCGTCAGCGGACGACCGAGGCCCACGTCCGGGCCCATGACGGGGTCCCGCGACGAGGGGGCCGGTGTCGCGGCCCCCGCGCCGGTCCAGCACGGCGAGTGACACCGACGTTACTCCACGGGTCCGCGCCACCACCTGTTGCCTAGAGTGGGAGCGAGGGCCCGGATAGGCGCCGCCTGGATGGGAAGGGGTGGCGGGCGTGGAGCTGCGTCAGTTGAGCTATTTCGTAACGCTGGCCGAGGAACTGCATTTCGGCCGGGCGGCCGCACGCGAGCACATCGTGCAGTCCGCGCTGAGCCAGCAGATCCAGCGGCTGGAACGCGAGCTGGGGGTGCGGTTGCTGGACCGCAGCACCCACCACGTCGACCTCACCCCGGCGGGCGCCGCCCTCCTCGCCGAGGCCCGGCAGATCCTCGACCACGTGGGCCGGGCCGCGCAGGCGGCGCGCAACGCCGCCACGTCCGCGCCCACGCTGCGCGCCGGCATCATCGACGCCGGCTACGACACCATGCCGCAGATCCTGCGCGAGCTCCAGCACACCCACCCCGGCATCACGATCCACCAGGTCGAGGCGGGCACCCCCGAGCAGTACCGGCAACTGTCCGACGGCCGCCTGGACGTCGCCATCGGACATGCCTCCCAGGCCCCGGCCGACGTCGCCGCCAAGCTGGTCAGGCTCGACCCGCTGGGCGTGCTGGTGCCCGACGAGCACCACTTCGCCGAACTCGACGGCGTACCCGTCGCCGCCCTTTCCGAGGAGTACCTGCTCCTCGGCGAGGAGTCGCAGACCCCGGAGCTCAACCAGTTCGTCATCACGCTGTGCCGTTCTGCCGGGTTCGTGCCCACCGTCTACGAGGGCACCGTGCAGAGCAGCCGTGCCGCCGCCGACCTCGTCCTCCAGCACCGCTGCGTGTACTGCGTCCCCTCCTCCTTCCGCACCTCCAACCGGCCGGGCACCACCTGGCGGCCCCTGATCGAGCCCGCCACGCACTACCCCTGGTCACTGCTGTGGCACCAGGACAACCCCTCTTCCCACATCGCCACCGTCATCGACAGCGCCCAGCGCCTGGCGGAGCGGCTCGGCTGGCTGGAACCCATCAGCTCCGCCACCGGGCCCGCACCCGGCGAGGGGGCCTCGAACGTCATCAGGTGAACGGGCGCGGCCGGCCGGCCCCGTCGCGCGAACCGCGACCGTCGAACCCATCCCGAGGTCACGGCGGATCTGCCCGGTCGGCCAGGTCGGTGACGGCTCCGGTGGTGCTGGTGGCCGCCAGCGCGGTGGCGAACAGGATGAGCTGGTTGAGCACCTTGAGGAAGAGCAGCATCGCCACCGCTCCGGTGACGACCTGGTAGGCGGGGTTGGCGGCGGTGAGGTTGAGCAGGGCCTGGCCGATGGTCTTGAGGATCTCCAGGCCGATCGTGATGACGAGCGCCGGCCCGATCACCCGGCGCGGCGGTAGGTGCAGCCGTGGTGGCGCGGTGAGCAGTGCCATGGCCAGCAAGGTGTTGACCCCGAATCCCAGCACGAACGCCGCCACGGACAGCACCCACTGGGCGGGGGCGGCCTGCACGCCCACGGTGTTCACCGCGAGCCAGGTCAGCACCCATTCGGCGGCGAAGGCGACGGCGAGCGACAGCGAGAGCAGCACCCCGAGCCCCGCCAGGATGCCCAGGTCGATGAGCTGGCGCAGGAAGAAGCCGCCCGGATACTCCTCCAGCCGCCAGATCGCCCTGGTCGCCGAGCGGAGCGTGTCCATCCAGAACAGGCCCGTCAGCGGGAGCACCACGCAGGCCACCAGCCCGGCCGTTCCTCCGGCGTCGCGAAGCGCCTGGACGTCCAGGCGGGGGAAGGTGTCGCTCAGGTAGCGCTGCATCTCGGTGAGCACCGCCGGGTGGTCCAGGACGCGGCTGAGGACGGCGAACCCCAGCAGGGCCAGGGCGAAGGTGGCGAAGAAGGCGTAGTAGGTGAGGGCGGCCGCCAGCCGGCCGGCGTCGGCCTTGTCGTAGCGGATCAGGGCCCGCACCGTGTGATCCAGCCAGGCGTGCCGGCTCCTGGCTCGCTTCCAGCAGGCAGCGATCCGGCCGGCCCAGCGCCGGGCGGTCCTCATGGCCGGGCCGGAAGGCCGGGGGACGCGACCGTGATCGCGCGCCGTGGTCGTTTCACAGGAAATGGCTCACCGCGCCGTCGTGGATATCTGATAGGGGAAACGGCCCCTACCCCGTGACGCGGATTTCATTTCTCCGGCCTACCCCTTACTGGCTCGAAGCGCGCCGGGCTTGCGGGACGGCGAAAATCCGTCATGGCTGGGCGCGGGGAGGTGGCTCAGCGCGGCGAGACGGCGCGGGTCGGCATGCCGATCACGTTCTGATCGGGAAGCGGCGGTCCAGCCCGCTGATCTGCAGCAGCCGGGCGACGCGCGGCGGAACTCCGGTCAGGGCGAGCGTGATGCCCCGGGCCCGGGCGCGGCCTTGGACGCCGATCAGCACCCCGAGCCCGCCGGTGCTGCAGAAGGTGACCTGGGACAGGTCCAGGACGAGCAGGCCGGTGCTGGAGCCGAGGACGTTGATCAGCCGCTGGCGCAGCCGGGCCGTGGTGAAGAGGCCGATGTCCCCCGACAGATGCACGAGAGTCGGAGCTGCGGTGCCCGGTTCGCCGAGTGGGGCGGAGTCGATGGCGGTCATGGAGGTCTCCTCACTGGAGAAGCCGGAACGGACGGGATGCCTGCCGGCCGGAGATCGGTCCTCCGCCGCCAGAGCGGGCGGTGCCCTGAACCGCTCGATCCGGCCGGCAGACGCACGTGGGGTCACGCCGGAGCTGGCCGTTCGCCGGCCCCGTCCATCACGGCCTGCCGGTCCGGCACCGGGTGGAGGCTGAGCCGTGGCGCGGAGGAGACCTGAGGAATCGCCGATGAGGCGGAGCTGAGTGGTGCGGGCCGAGAAGGAGGGATCGACGTCATGGGGCGCCTGGCCTGTCCGGGCCCTCCGAAGGGCCGGTGGTGGTTCGCCGGGGGCGTCGCCGACCTGAATGCCAACGCTCGATAAGTCCTCGGTTTCTGTACTTTACCTTATGAATGGCCCTGAATGTTGCCCTGGAATAGATGCGCCGATTCACTCCAGCTCTGGTTATCAGGTGAAGAGATGAGCTGTGCATGAATTGCCGGTTTCCCCGCCGGCGGCGCCGGTTTCCCCGCTGTCGGCGTCGTCCATGGGGGCGAGCGCGCTCTCGCTGGTGAAGACGAGCCCCAGATCGTCGACGGTGACCTTGACGACCTGGCCGGGCCGGAGCTCGCCGTAGAGGATCTTCTCCGACAGCGAGTCCTCCAGCTCGCGCTGGATCGTACGCCGCAGCGGCCGGGCACCCATGACCGGGTCGTAACCGCGGTCGGCGAGCAGCTGCTTGGCCTCGGGCGAGACCTCGAGCCCCATGTCGCGGTCCTTCAGCCTGGCATCCACCTGAGCGAGCATCAGATCCACGATCTTGATGATCTCGTTCGGCGTCAGCTGGTGGAAGACCACGATGTCATCGACACGGTTGAGGAACTCGGGCCGGAAGTGCTGCTTGAGCTCCTCCTGCACCTTCGCCTTCATCCGCTCGTAGTTGGACTCGGTGTCGTTGGACTTCGCGAACCCGACCCCGATGCCCTTGGAGATGTCCCGGGTACCGAGGTTGGTGGTCATGATGATGACCGTGTTCTTGAAGTCGACCACCCGGCCCTGGGCGTCGGTCAGACGACCGTCCTCCAGGATCTGCAGCAGCGAGTTGAAGATGTCCGGGTGAGCCTTCTCGATCTCGTCGAACAGCACCACGGAGAACGGCTTGCGCCGCACCTTCTCGGTGAGCTGACCACCCTCCTCGTAACCGACGTAACCGGGAGGCGAACCGAACAGCCTGGAGACGGTGTGCTTCTCCATGAACTCCGACATGTCCAGACTGATCAGCGCATCCTCGTCACCGAAGAGGAACTCCGCCAGAGCCTTGGACAGCTCGGTCTTACCGACCCCCGAGGGACCGGCGAAGATGAACGAGCCACCGGGACGACGCGGGTCCTTCAGACCGGCGCGCGTACGCCGGATCGAACGCGACAAACCCTTGATGGCGTCGTCCTGACCGATGATCCGCTTGTGGAGCTCGTCCTCCATGCGCAGCAGACGCTGCGACTCCTCCTCGGTCAGCTTGAAGACCGGGATACCGGTGGCGGTCGCCAGGACCTCGGCGATCAGCTCTTCGGTGACGACGTCCTGGGCGCGTGAGCCGGCTGGATCGGTGATCCGATGGATGCGCAGGCGTGCCCCGGCCTCGTCGATCAGGTCGATCGCCTTGTCGGGCAGGTAGCGGTCGCTGACGTAGCGGTCGGCCAGCTGCGCGGCGGCGACCAGCGCGTCGTCGGTGATGGAGACGGCGTGATGCGTTTCGTAGTGCTTGCGCAGGGCCTTGAGCATCTCGATCGTGTGGCCGAGCGAGGGCTCGGCGACCAGGACCGGCTGGAAGCGGCGGGCGAGAGGGGCGTCCTTCTCGAAGTGTTTGCGGTACTCGTCGAGCGTGGTCGCGCCGATCGTCTGCAGCTCGCCGCGGGCCAGCATCGGCTTGAGGATGCTGGCGGCGTCGATCGCGCCCTCCGCGGCGCCCGCACCCACGAGCGTGTGCAGCTCGTCGATGAACAGGATGATGTCGCCGCGCGTGCGGATCTCCTTGAGCACCTTCTTCAGGCGCTCCTCGAAGTCACCGCGGTAACGGGAGCCGGCGACCAGGGCGCCGAGGTCAAGCGTGTAGAGCTGCTTGTCCTTCAGCGTCTCGGGCACCTCGCCCCTGACGATCTTCTGCGACAGGCCCTCGACGACGGCGGTCTTGCCGACGCCGGGCTCGCCGATGAGAACGGGGTTGTTCTTGGTCCTGCGGGACAGGACCTGCATGACCCGCTCGATCTCCTTCTCGCGGCCGATCACCGGATCCAGCTTGCCCTCGCGGGCGGCCTGGGTCAGGTTACGGCCGAACTGGTCGAGCACCACGGCGGTCGGCCGGACCTGCTCCTCAAGGGCCAGGGGCGGGGCCTGCTGGCCGTCCCCGCGCCCGGAGAGCGACTGCAGGACCCAGCTCCGCACTCGCCGGGGATCGGCCTCCAGCTTCATCAGCACCTGAGCGGCCACGCCCTCACCCTCGCGGATGAGCCCGAGCAGGAGGTGCTCGGTGCCGATGTAGTCGTGCCCCAGCTGCAAAGCCTCACGAACCGACAGCTCCAGAACCCGCTTGGCCCGCGCGGTGAACGGGATGTGCCCCGACTCGGCCGGCCGGCCCTGCCCTATGATCTCCTCGATCTGCAGGCGCACCCCGTCGATGCTGACCCCCAGGCTTTTCAGGGCCTGGGCGGCCACACCCTTGCCCTCATGGATCAGGCCGAGCAGAAGGTGCTCCGTGCCGATGAAATTGTGGTTGAGCGTCCTGGCCTCCTCCTGCGCCAGCACGACGGCACGCCTCGCTTGGTCGGTGAACTTCTCGAACATCTCAAGCCTCCTGGCGGAGCGGAAATGCCGGATGACAGCGGGGCGCACGGGCTCGGTGCGGAGCCGTACTCGATCAGCGGGTGTCGGTGCCGGCCATGATGTCCCCGGGTAGATCCCACGCGTTCCACGGAACGGGCGGTGTGATCACCGCGCGACATCGTCCTGCGTACTGAATCGGCGACTACTGCCCTACGCAGGGGGCTGCGTGGGCGAACTCGTCGGGCTCAAGCGGATATCCCGGCTAACTGCCACCTTAGTACTCATCGCGGTGATTGCTCCTGATTGCGCCATCGGCCGAACGAGCCGGAGTGACATCCCGCGCGGAGGCCGGTGCGAGATCCGCGTCGAAGTACGGGCTCAGCAGCGGGCCCAGCGTGGCCGCCATCAGCCGGTCGCCCGGCTCGATGGCCCGTCGCGCGCCGTCGAACGGCACCCCCAGCGTGCTGACCGCGCTCGTGGCCCGCGACCTGACGACGATCTTCAGCATGTCGTCGATGCCGTTGCGGCGCAGGAACTTGTCGGCGAAGTCCCGCTCCGGGCCGGTCGCCCGCAGGCGGAGCTGCCCGAGGGTCGCCATGCCGTGGCGGGTCAGGCAGGAGACCCCGTCGCGCGAGGCGAACGGATTGTTCCAGCGCCAGCGCTCGACGTACTCCTCCACGAAGTCGGGCCGGAACGTGGTGAGGTACTGCTCCTCGCCGCCGTTTCCCAGCGCCAGGTACGCGGGGTTCTCGGCCACGAACGCGTCGACCCACCCGAGGTGAACGGCCAGGGCCTCGGCCAGCACCGGATAGAGCGTCCCCCGCCGGGCCGCGGCCACCTGCTCCAGCACCTTGATGAGCTTTCGGTATTCCAGCTGTTCCACGAATCCGCCATCGCACTCGTTCGTCGTTTCGGGCGCGGCCGGCCTGGTGGGCTGCGGCGTTCTCGCCTTCTCCAGGATTCCGTAACGGGCAGCCGGTCATCCATGACTTGACCAAGGAATCCGCTTCAACGGTCCATGTCCGGGACGCTCTCCGGGCGCCGATGGCGGCGAATCCGGCAAACGCCCCACTCGGCGGCCACCGCCCCCGGTCAGAGCCCTCTCCTCGCGGGCGGTGGAGTGCGAGGCGGACCGGCGACGGCGACCCGGCGGCGTAGGTCTAAGATCGTTGGGCCCCGTCCCGAGGAGGAGTGACCACATGGACCGCCGACGTTTCCTGGCCCTGGCAGGCGCCGCCGGCCTCGGTGCCGCGACCGGACACGTCGCCCCCGCCCACGCCGCGAGCTACCCCCACTACGACGGCGGCATCCCCGACGAGGCGCGCACCAAGCTGGGCGAGCTGGCCGCGTACGGTGTCACGGCGCTCGCCTTCACCCCCTCCGGCGGCTGGGTCGTCGTCACCCAGGACGGCCGCTACTTCGCCCGCGGCATCCCCGACGCCTGCTTCGCCGAGATCGGCAACCTCAGCGCCGCCGGCAGGAAGATCCACTGCGTGGCCTTCCCGCCGGAGGGCGGCGACCGATGGGTGATCACCACCGACCGGGGCGTGACGGCGCGCGGCCTCCCCGAGGCGTGCAAGCTGCGCATCGACGCCTTCTACCAGGCCGGGCAGCAGGTCGTCGACGTCGCCTTCCCGCCTGCCGGCGGCGACCGCTGGGTGGTGACCGCCTCCGCCGGCTACCACGCCAAGGGCGTGGACGACGAGTGCTACCAGATGATGCGCAACCTCACGCAGGGCGGGCGCCGCATCACCCGCGTCGCCTTCCCCCGCGCCGGCGGCTGGACGGTCGTGGCCCAGGACGAGTTCCACGCCCGCGGCATCCCCGACGCCTGCTTCGACCGCATGAACACCCTGGCGTCCGGCGGCTGGCAGGTGCACAACGTGGCCTTCTCGCCGTCCGGCGGCTGGGCGCTCGCCTCGCGCGGCAAGGTCCCGGCGCTGCCCGCCGACAAGGTGCGCCAGGTCGAGAACGCGGTCGGCGGCTCGACGATCTGGCAGCGGATGAACGCCTACCGGACGCCCGGGGTCGCTGTCGCGGTGGTCGTCGGCAACAAGATCGCCTGGTCGACCGGTTACGGCCTGCTGGAGGCAGGCGGCGCCGCGGCGGCCCACCCCGAGACCGCGTTCCAGGCCGCCTCGATCAGCAAGGCCGTCACCGCGATCGGCGTCCTGCGCCTGCTGCAGACCCGCAAGATCGCGCTCGGTGCCGACATCCGCCCCTACCTCGGCTGGACGCTGCCCCGCCGCTCCTGCGTGACCTCCACGGCGGTGCCCACAATCGACCGGATGCTGACCCACCGCGCCGGCGTGATCGGCCGCGGCTCCACCACCCCGGCGAGCGCCTGCACCGGGTTCGACGCGGGTGGCGGCGGCTTCCCCGGCTACGGCCCGGACGCGACCGTCCCCACGCTGCTGGAGGTCATGAACGGCGCGGGCAACACCCCGAAGATCGAGCTGACCACCGCGCCGGGCGCCGGGTACCACTACTCGGGAGCCGGGTTCGTGCTCCTGCAGCGGATGGTGGAGCAGCAGACCGGCATGACGCTGGCCCGGTACATGCAGCAGGAGGTGTTCGCGCCGCTCGGCATGACCACCAGCTCCTACGCCCTCGCCCCCGCCTTCGAGCTGGCCGCCGGCCACACCACGACCGGCGCGGTGATCCCCGGCAGGCGCAACCGCTACCCCGAGTCGGCCGCCGCCGGCCTCTACACCAACGTGCTCGACCTGTGCCGCCTGGTGTCCTACGTCAACCGGGCCTACACCGCCTCCGGCGACATCGCCGGCCCGCTCACCAGGGCCTCGGTCCGTACGCTGCTCAGCCAGGGCCCCCAGCCCGGCATGGGCCGCGGCCTGTTCCTCGCCGGCGCGGGCACCGACGGCTTCTCCTACAGCCACGACGGCTCCAACTACGGCTTCAGGTCCGTGTTCACCGGCTACCCGAAGCTCGGCGCGGGTTTCGCCGTCCTGGCCAACGGCAGCAGCACGAGCCTGGTCACCGAGATCGCCGCCGCCGTCATGAAGGTGTACGGCTGGCCCTGACCGGCACCCGGCACGGCGCCTCAGACATCCGTGATGTGCACCCGCTCGCCCTGCTGTCCGTAGATGGCGATGGTCTCCGCCGGCATGTCGTCCCGGGCGTTGCCGATCCAGTGCGCGGTGTTGGTGTCGAACTCCGCCGCCTCGCCCGCCGTCAGCACCGTCCGGGTGTCGGTGAGCACGAGCTGGACCGCCCCGTGCAGCACGTAGAACCACTCCCGGCCGGGGTGCCTGTGGAACTTCGGCGGCGGGAGCTGCGAGACGGGGGGATAGATCACCTTGTACGCCTGCACGCCGCCCGTCTTGACGCCCAGCGGCACGAACGTCAGCCCGTGCTTGTGGAAGGGCCGCAGGTGAACCCGCGGATCGCCGGTGGCGGGGGCGGCGACGAGCTCGTCGATCGGCACCGCGTAGGCGCGGGCGAGCGGCAGGAGCTGTTCGAGGGTGGGGCGGATGTGCCCGCGTTCGAGCCGGGAGAGGGTGCTCGGCGTGAGCCCGGTGCGTTCCGCCAGGTCGGCGAGGGTGATGCCGAGAGCCTTGCGGAAGTGCCGCAGCCTCGGGCCGACGTTCTGCAGGACCGCCTCGTCCTCCGTCACCGCTGACACCTTCACTCCGATCCACGCGCGGACAGTTTTTGCAATCCTGCAAAAAAGTATGCGGAACTGCAAGGCCGCAGCTCAAGCTGGTGGCATGACACCGACTCGAAGCCGGCGGCGCCTGCTCCTCGGAGCCGCCGCGCTGGCCCTCTCGCTCGCCGCGGGCAGCACTGCCGGGTGGAACATGCTCGACGGGGCGCCTCCCGCCGCCGCCTCGGCCTCGACGGCCGGACCGGCGACGTCGTACGACGCGGCGACCAAGCACGACGCGGCGTTCAACGCGACGTTCGAGCACAGGTTCGCGCAGGTCCGCGGCGTGCGCATGCATTACGTCACGGGTGGCAGGGGCCCGGCGCTGGTGCTGCTGCACGGCTGGCCGCAGACCTGGTACGAGTGGCGGAAGGTGATGCCGGCCCTGGCCGAGCGTCACACCGTCTACGCCGTCGATCTGCCCGGCCTCGGCGACAGCGCGGGCAGCCCGGCGAGCTTCGACAAGAAGACCCTGGCCCGTTACGTCCACGGCCTGCTGCGTGACCGGATCGGGCTCGACAGCTTCGACCTGGTCGCGCACGACCTCGGCGGCGGGGTCGGGTTCCAGTACGCCTCCCAGTTCCCCGAGCGGGTGAGGTCGTACGTGCACCTGGACTACCCGCTCCCCGGGCCGAAGCTGCCCGCCGCGCAGTACCGGACCTTCTCCTGGCACATGGCCTTCAACAGCCAGCAGGCGGTTCCGGAGCGACTCGTCGACAACGCGGGCGACGTGCGCGAGTACCTCACGGCGTTCTACCCGCAGGTCGCCTACGGCGGAACGGCGTTCGGCGGCACGAGGACCCGGTCCCCCTTCACCGACGCGGAAGTCGACGAGTTCGTCCGCACCTACAGCCGCCAGGACGTCCTGCGCGCGGGATTCGAGCTCTACCGGACCCTGGACGAGGACGAGCGTGACAACGTCGCGGCCGCCCGCGTGGACACCCCCACGCTGCTCCTCACGGCCACCGGCTCCCTCGCCGCCACCCGGCCGACCGTGGCGCCGCTGCTGCGCAACATCACGCGCGCGGTCGAGATCCCCGAGTCGGGGCACTGGCTCGCGGAGGAGAACCCTGCGGCCGTGGCGCGGGAGATCCTCGCGTTCACGGCCAGGTGACGTCGCGACGGCCGGCTGGTGTCGCGGGGTTCAGACCCGGACCACGGCGGTGCGGGCGTGCCCGCGGCTGCCGCCGAGCTCCACCTTGATCGCGCGCTTGGCCCTGCGCACGCCGCGGTCGCCCTCCTTGACCGATCTGACCGGCCAGGGCAGCGTGATCCTCACCTCGTCGGCGGTCCTGGACGGGTCCGCGACCGCGAGCCGTACCACCTCGTGGTCGCGGCGGACCAGCAGCGTGCACGGGCCGTCGGCGGCGAGCGGCCCGTGCGCGGTCTCGACGGTCCCGGCACGCCAGAAGACGGCGGCCAGCAGGTCGCCGCGGGAGACGGCCTGCACCGATCCGGAGTTGGCGAGGATCCTGAGCTGCAGGCCGTAGGCCGCGGTCCGCGCGGCGCAGGCGCCGGGCAGCACGGCGTAGGCGTAGCGCGCCTTGCGCGGATCGACGCCGTGGTCGATGACGATCGTCGTGTAGTGCCTGGTGACAGGGGTCCTGTCGCCGCCGGTGGTGGCGCCCTTGTCGATGTCCCGCCAGCGGCCGGTGCGCTTCTCGCGGATCACCTTGGCGCCGGCGCTGTCGCCGTCGAGCAGCGCGTAGCCGGCCACCCCGGGCAGGTGGATCCAGCCGTCGCCCCGTGCCAGCGGCGGATGGCCGTCGTGGGTGTTGCGGTTCTCCACGATGGTCTCGACGCGGCGGCCGTCGGAGGCGGAGATGCCGGCGCCGAGGGCGATCACCACGTCGTCGAGCAGGAACCACGCCTTCTTGGCCCGCAGGGACGAGCCGTCGGCGACCAGCTTCATGGCGGCCACGCCGTACTCGCCGTCCAGGGCCACGCCGCCCGCCCACGGGGTGGGCGGCAGGCGGCGATGCCCGTGCTGGAGATCGGCCCGTTCGCGGGTGTCGACCGTCGTGCCCGGCAGCCGGTACGGGTCGATCGTCGGCCACAGCTCGTCGTTCCAGTGGGTGAGGTCGCCGGTGTAGAGGTAGGTCATGCCGTCGCCGGTGTGCCAGCCGTGCAGGTTCTCCCGGTTCATGGCCTCGGCCGCGCCGATGCGCCGCGAGCTCATCGCGATCGCGAAGGCCCAGCCGGGGCGGCGGTGCACGACCCGGTCCATGTCGGCGAAGACGTACGTGCCCGTCGTGCGCGGGCCGACCGGGACCGACGGGTCGTCCAGCAGCGCCTTCGCCTTCGCGATGCTCGACAGCGGGGCGATCGTGTCGTACGGGATGGCCTGGTTGCGGGTGAGCCAGCCCTTCACCAGCGGCCGCCAGCGCCGGGCATGGCGCTCGGGCGCCGCGTCCAGCAAGGTGAGGATGGCCTCGACCGTCTTCTGCCCCGAGTGGTAGTCGCGGTGGCCCTGGCGCGAGATGGACCGGCCGCGCACGCAGTCCATCATCAGCCCGTCGAAGACGAACGGCACGAAGGAGCGATCCACGATGTCGTAGACCTTCTCGATGCCGGAGATCTCCCACGGTGACCGCGCGAGCATGACGATCAGCTTGGCCACGCTCTCCAGGTAGTCCACGCCGTAGGCGCCGGTGTAGGGGTACACGTCGTGCTGGATGAAGGAGCCGTCACGGTAGAAGCCGTCGCCCGGGCCCCTGGTCGGCCGCAGCAGGTCGGAGACAGCGTCCCTGGCCCGCCTGACCAGGCGGGCGTCGTGCGTGAGCAGCCCGCGCATGGCCACCGCCATGGCCTTGCCCGCGCGGTTGGCGCCGGTCTCGACCACGCCGGGATGGCTGACGCGGCGCTCCGGGTCGGGGCACCAGCGGCGCAACGGGCGCAGCCAGCGCTTGAGGCGGTCCTCGGGCAGGCCGTCGTAGAGCAGGGCGCAGGTGTCGGTCAGCGAGCGGGGGACGCCGATCTCCCACCAGTACCAGTTGCTGCCGCGCGGGTCGAGGCTCTCGTGGTAGGCGTGCTCGTACAGGAAGTCCAGCGCCCTGACCGCGGTCTCGGCGATCTGATCGTCCCCGTGCATGGCGGTGCCCGGCGTCGCCCAGCCCAGCGCCAGCGTGCGCATGCGGTTGTAGGCGCGGTTGAAGTTGCCCGTACGGGGGTCGTCGAGCGGCAGGTCGGGCCAGAGGCTCGGGCGGCGGCCGGGGGAGAAGCGCAGCTTGCGCAGCACCGCGTTGGCCGAGCCCTCGACCGCCTGCGTCTTGTCGGCGTAGGCGGTGTTGTACTCGCCGCCGGCCAACAAGCCCACCCACCGCTCCCGCGCGGCGTCGAACGCGGCGGCGCCGGCCGCTCCGCTGGTCGCCGCCGCCCTGGCCGCTCCGCCCCCGAGGGTGGTCCCGGCCGCCTCGGCCGGCCTGTCCCACAGGGCGAGGCCGGCCGCGGCGGCGGCGGCCAGCAGGGCGGAACGTCGGCTAAGGGGGTGGATCACCATGCGTATTAGGATATGGACACCCGATATTCGCGCATCCCCGCGTTCTGCTCGACCTGGCCGCGGTCCGGGTTTCGGCCGGGCGGGCACGTTCTCCGCGACGCCGCCGCCCGCCTGCTTCGGGAAGGCCGCCGCTCTCCCATGTGTTCGTGGCCGGGGCCTGTCTAGGGCTCGCGGATGCGGAAGACGGGGTGCCGGGGCGCGATGCGGCGGAACTCCGACAGGGGCGCCGACGGTCCCAGCCCCAGGTGCGGCCGGGCGCCGGGCGCGACGGCGAGGTAGCGGCGCAGGATCTCGGCACGGTGCTCGGAAGGGATCTCCTCCAGCCGGATCGGGGACTCGCGGCCCTGACGGCGCAGCGCCGCCTGGCCGCCCGCGGCCTTGACGTTGCGCACCCAGCTCGCGTCCGGCCCGAGCATCGAGACGAGATGGTCGGCCCCGCGGTGCCGGGTGACCGCGACCGGAACCGACGTGAGGTTCCCGCTGCGGCGCCCCGCCACCTTCAGAACGGCGGCATGACGCGGTGACAGCCACCGGGCCCCGTAGGCGAGGACATCGAGACGGTTCCACCACCGCATGAACGCGTTCGGCCGCCCGCCCCGATACATCGCACGCTTGAGCGCCGCGAGCCCCCGCGCGGCGGCACGGCCGGCGCCGGGGCCGGTGCCCTTCGCTCCTGGGCGCCCCTTGCTCATCCCGCTCTCTTCCACCCTGGGCGCCCCTTTCTCATCCCGCCCTTTTCCACAGCACGACCGCGGCGACGCCGGGAACGCACGGCAGCACCAGGAGCCAGCCCAGCAGCGGTGCCAGCCCGACATCGCCGGAGACGTCCCGGACGGTCAGCCCGGCGATCGCGATGCACAGCGCGATCGCCAGCAGCCCGATCGCCAGCCACGGAGTCCAGCGCTTGCCGGCGCGGGCCGCCCAGATCGTGCTGAGCCAGCCGATGAGCCCCAGCGCCCCCACCGTGGCCAGGATGACCAGGTACGCGGAGACGGCGGCGTCGATCGCGCCGGGCTCGTAGCCCGGATAGCTCGCCCTGAGGTGATCCGCCAGTACCGCCTGGTCCACGAGCGGGAACAGGGCGGCGATCGCGGTGAGCGCCGCCCCGAGGTACATCGCCGCCAGCACGGTCCGGTTGCGCGATCTCTGCTCCGGCGTCATGGCATGGGTCCTTCCAGGTGAATGCGGAGGGCGTCGGCGCCCGTGTGCGCGGGCGCGCCCGGCCCCGGTCAACGGAATGGGACAGTCACTGTCTCCAGCGAGTGACTCTAGGTTCCCCGTTTCAGACAGTCAATGTCTGAACGGCAGTCACAAGCTTGAGATAGTGGCTTTCTGGTACGGTGTCCCGCATGACCGGGCTTCGCGAACGCTGGCGGCTCAAGGCCATGCGCACCATCCAGGAACGCGCCCTCGACCTGTTCGACGAGAGAGGGTTCGGCGCCGTCACGATCGAGGAGATCGCGGCGGCGGCCGAGGTCTCACCGTCGTCGGTGTACCGCATCTTCGGTACGAAGGAAGGGATCGTGGTCGCCGACGTCGAGTTCGACAGCATGAGCCCGGAGGCCCTCGAAGGCATCCTGGACCCGGCCGATCCCGTCGGCAGCCTGCTCCGGGCCGTTCGCGCCTACGAGTCCCCGCAAGCGGCCGGCACCTCCGGCTCCGGTGACGGCCCTCAGGCAGGCAGGAGCCCGTGGCGCAGGGTCCGTTACTTCTTCGCCGAGCCCTCGGTGCGCATGGCCGTCTGCGGCACGCTCGATCGCGCGAGCCGGCGCATCACGCCGCTCATCGCGGCGGCCGGGCGGCTGAGCGAGACGCAGGCCCGGGTGGCCACGAACGCTCTGACGTTCGGCTACTTCGCCGCCCTCGAGCAGTGGTACCTCGACGGCGGCAACCGCCCCATCGCCGACTACGTCGAGGAGGGCCTGCGTCCGCTGCGCGGCATCTGGGGCACGGAGCCGGCCTGAGCCAGGATCGCCCGGGACCGGCGAGGAGCTGGGGGCGGGTTGGTCCCGTGGTGAGCTGTGATCACCGCAGGTCGGCGAGAAGAGCGTCGAGAGCCGCGCGGAGGGCGTCGGAGTTGGCCTGGTCGAACCAGGTGGTGCGGATGCGCTGGTTGAGCCCGTTCGGGGTCTCGTGGTCGGCCGCGAGCCGGTCCAGGGAGCGGGACTCGTCGCTCAGGCTCCTGCCGACGCCCTGGAACAGGCCGCGGACGTAGCGGTCCGCCGCCTCGGCGGCCATGCCGTGCCCGGTGGCCCAGGACGTCAGGGTGGCGAGGTACCAGTAGTGGGAGGTCAGGGTCGCGGTCAGCGCCGAGAAGACGTTGAAGGCGGCCTCGTCGGCGACCGGGAGGACACCGCCCAGCGGCTCGAAGAGCGCGTCCACCACGGGATGCGACGGGCAGGTCACCGTGACGGAGCGGCGCTCGCGGAAGGCCGGCAGGGGGATGGCCCGTACCAGCGGCGCGCCGGTGGCCAGCGTGCGGCGCAGGTCTTCGTTGGCGACGCCGCCCATCACGTTGACGACGGTCTTGTCGTCGTCAACCCGCAGGCCGGTCAGCGCCTCGTGCCGGTCCTGGGGGCGTACGGCGATGATCACCACCTCGGAGCGGGCCACCACGTCCTGGTTGTCCGCGCACACCTGGACGCTCTCGTAGCGCTCGGACAGCTCCGCGGCCGTGCGAGCCCCGCGGGGGGAGAGGAACACCTCGGGCGCCCCGTCGTCCCCCTCGCACAGCCCGGTCACGATCGCCCGGCCGATCTCGCCGACCCCACGATGCCGATGCGCACTGTCGCTACCTCCTGGTGATGTGCCACCGCGAGGATATCGGCGAGCTCCGCTCAGGCCCGGGAGGGGACCTCGCCCTTCTTCCGCGGCCGGTGCCCGGTCACCTCGTGCCCCGCGTCGGGACGCAGCCGCACCATCAACAGGGCGCCGGCCAGCGCGACCGCGCCGGACAGCGCGAACGCGAGGGCGAAGTCGCCCTGGGTGAGCGGGGTCGCGGCCGGGCCGTGCGCGACCTGCAGGACGATCGCGGCGGCGGCCACGCCCAGGGCCATGGAGATCTGCTGCATCATGCTGAAGAACGTCGAGGCCGAGGCCCGGTCGGCGGGGCCGATGTCCGCGAACGACAGCGTGTTGATGCCGGTGAACTCGATCGACCGGGTCACCCCGGCGGCGAAGGCCACCACGGCGACCACGGCGAACCCCGTACGGGCATCCAGCAGCCCGAGCGCCCCGATCGACAGCGCCACCGCCACGCCGTTGCCGATCAGCACCGTACGGAACCCGAGCCGCCGCAGCAGCGGCGTGGTGATCGTCTTGACGACCAGGTTGCCCAGGAAGTAAACCAGCACGATCTGGCCGGCCTCCAGCGGCGTCAGCCGCCACGCCTCCTGCAGCATGAGCGGGAGCAGGAACGGGGTCGCGCTGATCGCCAGCCGGATGAGGTTCCCGGCGTGCAGGGTGGAGGCCGCGAACGTGGGCACCCGCAGCGGCGCCAGGTCGATCAGCGGATGGGCGGCCCGGCGGAACCACCGGACGGCGGCCACGCCCACCAGCGAGCCGACGGCGAGCAGGGCGAGATCCAGGCCCACCGCCGACGGCTGCGCCAGCTCCGACAGGCCGTAGATCGTCAGGCTCAGCGCCGTGATGATCAGGACCGTTCCGGTGCGGTCCAGCGGTCTGGGATCGGGCTCGCGCAGGCCGGGGACGTAGGCCAGCACCAGCGCGGTGCCGATCAGGGCGAGCGGCGCGTTGAGCAGGAAGATCCACTGCCAGCCGTACCAGGTGGTCAGGGCTCCGCCGACGACCGGGGCGATGACCGGCGCGATCAGGGCCGGCCAGGTGATCAGCGCCGTGGCCCGCAGCAGGTCCTCCTTGCCGGCGTTCCTGAGCACGATGATGCGGCCGACCGGCATCATCAGGGCGCCGCCGACGCCTTGGACGACGCGGGCGAGGACGAACTGCCACAGTTCCGTACAGGCCGCGCAGCCGACAGAGGCCAGGCCGAACACCACGATCGCGGTCGCGAACACCCGCTTGGCGCCGTACCGGTCCGACAGCCAGCCGCCGAGCGGGATGAAGGCCGCGCCCGCGACGACGTAGGCGGTGATGCCGATGTTCACGCTGACGGCGTCCACGCCGAACGTCCGCGCCATCTGGGGGAGTGAGGTGTTGATGATCGTGGTGTCGAGGTTCTGCATGAACCACGCCACGGCCACGATCAGGGCGACCCGCCGGGGAGCTCTCTGAAGCGGATCGCGGGGGACGTGCGGCATGTTCTCTCCGGGGGGTGCCGGACGCGCTGGGCCTCAGGCCGGTCCGAGGCCGGGCGACCGGCTCAGGTGCTCGGTGAACATGGTCACACACCGGCGCCGGGCCGCCTCGCGGTGGGGCCGGGGTCGCCGCGAAGGGCCGCGATAAGGTACGCGAGTGAGTCGCGAGCACGAGCGGAACGCGGGTGAGCGGGGGGCGACCGGCGCGCAGGCGGCGGAACGCCGTGCCAACACCGCCACACCGTCCAGCGACCCGGCCCCGTCGAGCGACCCGGCCCCGTCGGGCGACCCGGCCTCGCTCAACGACACCGCCCCGCCCAGCGACGGTGGCGCGTCTCGCCGGCGCGGCGCCAAGCTGGAGGACGCGCTCCTCGACGCCGCCTGGGACGTCCTGCTCGAGCACGGATACCACGGCTTCACCTACGAGGCGGTCGCCGCCCGCGCCGGCACGAGCCGTCCCGTGCTCTACCGCCGCTGGCCCCACCGCGACGACCTGCTGCTGGCCACGCTCACCAGGTACTGGCGCCCGATCGCGGTGCCCGACACCGGCAGCCTCCGCGACGACGCGATCGGCTTCCTGCGCAACGCCGACGCCGACCGCGCGGGCATGATCACGCTGATGAGCGTGCAGCTCGTGGACTACTTCCAGGACACCGGCACGAGCCTCGGCGAGCTCCGCGACACCCTCCTGCCGCCGGGCCACCCGACCGCCTTCCAGACGATCGTGGCCCGCGCGGTCGAACGCGGCGAGCTGCCCGACGTGCCGCGCCCGCCCCGCGTGGTGAACCTGCCGCTGGACCTGCTGCGGCACGACCTGTTCATGACGATGCGCCCGGTGCCGGACGAGGCGATCGCCGAGATCGTGGACGAGGTGTGGCTGCCGCTGCTGGGAATCCCTTCGGCTTCCTGAACGGCAGCCGCCCGGATCGCGGGCGCCGAGCGGGACGACCGGCCCTGGACATGGCGAAGGCCCTGCCGCCCGACGGGACGGCAGGGCCTTCGACGTGTGCGTACCGGTGTGCGTGTCGCCTCTCGGCGAAAGGCACAACGCGGCTCCAGCCGGACGGTAGTCCGCGAAGGCGAAAGGTGAGGCCCGGGGACACTGGGCACACCGGTCACGACAGATGTAACCACCGCGGGGCCGCCGATGTTCCCGGCAGGCCACTCGACGCCCCGCGCCATGGCCGCTCACACCCAGGGCCGCGGCCACGGGCGTCGAGCCCTGACGCGGCAGCCCGCCCCGTCGAAGAACGTCGGGTCGGCCGCCTCGTCCGCGGGGGTGACGCCGCCGGAGGTCTCCAGCGCGAGGGAGCCACCGGTCGCGGACGCGTGCACGTAGGAGTAGGTCTGGAGGAGCGAGGTCACGCGGGAAACGCTACGGGCCGGCACCGACAACAACCGGGCCAACGGGTCCATGGCGCGACTTTGTCGGTCCGGCACGCCATACTCGCCGCGAATGATCACGAGGACGCCGGTCCGTTCGTCGCTCGACCGGCGAGTCCCGCATCACATGCAGCGTGGAGGTGTTTTCGGCATGAGCGCAGACAGGACGCTGACCTTCGCCGGCGGCGGTTCGGCGAAGTTCTGGCAGGTGCGGCAGGACGGCACGGAGCTCACCATCCGGTACGGGAAGGTCGGAGCGTACGGCCAGACGCAGGTCAAGTCGTTCGACTCCGCGCAGGCCGCCACGGCGGCGGCCGGCAAGCTGGTGGCGGAGAAGTTACGCAAGGGCTACACCGAGGACGAGACGGTCGCCGCCCCGGAGGCGACCGGCGCCGCCGAGGACGAGGATCGGCTGACGATGCCGGCCGCCTGGCTGCGCGCGCTTCATCCGCGGCGGGGCGGGGCGAAGGTCACGGTGAAGCAGCCGGACGCGGGCGCGTCGGGCAAGATCGCCGCGAGACTGGACGCGGGCCGGCAGAGGATCCTCGACGCCCTGGCGAAGTGCCGCGACCCCGAGCTGGCCGCCGCGGGCGCGGCGTACCTGGCGGGGGAGCCCACGCCGCTGGGGGCCGCGGTGGTGGTCACGTCCCTGCAGGGCGACGACCCGGAGCTGGCGCTCCTGTTCCCCGAGGCGTGGCTGGCCGAGCACGGCCTGGCGTTCGCGGCGGTCGCCGCGGCCGAGGCCGCCTCGCTGGACAACGTGATCGACGAGCGCGTCTGGGGAGTCCAGCGGCTGGCCGCCGGTCACGTCCCCCACTACAGGTACGGCTGGAGACGGCCGCCGTTCGGCACGCGGATCCGCGCCGCCCTCGCGGCCGCGCCGGACGCCGAGTACGCCGAGGCCGTCGCGGCGCTGGCGGTGAGCAGGGAAGGCGGGCTGCACCACCGGGTGGCGGCCTCCTACCTGACGCCGACCGAGGTCGACTGGGTCACGGCTGACTGCGCCGAGGTGAGCAACGTCAACGTGCGTCTCGCCGATGGCCTGGTCGCCGCGATCAGCACGCCGGAGCAGGCGGAGCTCATCGTGGACCACGTGCACAGCTACTTGGTGCTGCACTCGCTGGCCCTGCCCGCCACGCTCGTCGACGGCATGGGCGTCGCGGCGGCCGTGCCGGTGCTGGCCCGATGGCTCGGCGACGCCTACGGCGCGGATGCCGAGCGGCGGGCGCTGGGCATGCTCGCCGAGCTGCCGTCCGACGCGGCCATGCGGGTGCTCCTCGACCGGATCGACGAGAAGTACACCCAGCCGGCCTTCATGAGCGCGGCGGCCCGCTTCCCGCGCCGGGCGATGCGGTTGCTGGCCGCCTCCAGCGGCAAGGCCGTGGACCCGCTGCTGCGCGGCCACGTGCTGGCCCACCCCGATCTGGTGGCGGAGGTGCTGGACAGCGTGGACGAGGCCGCCGCCGCGCGGATCGGCAAGATCGTGGCCACCGCGACCGTCGCCACCGCCCCGCCGGAGGCCCTGCCCGAGGTGCTGGTCAGCCCGCCCTGGACCCGCCCCCGCAAGGCCCGCAAGCCGGTCGTGGTGAGCGGCCTGGAGTGCGCCGACGAGCCGGCCGTGGCATGGGCGCCGGGCGAGCGGGACAACTGGCGCGCCGGGGCGGGCGAGGCCCGGTGGGATCGGCCCTACGACCAGAGCTGGAAGGACATCGCCCGCCGGATCGCCGACGGCGGCGAACGGCGCTACTGGAACGACAGCGCCCTGTTCGTCGCCGGTCCCGAGGAGCTGGCCGCGCCGCTGCTCGACAAGTGGTACCCCACCGATCACTGGGGCGCCGGCGACTGGCTGCCGATGGTGGTCGCCAGGTTCGAGCTGGCGGCCCTGCCTCTGGCGCTGGGCACCGCCCGCCGCAGCCCGGCCACGGCCGCCGCGGCGCTGCTCCCGTTCGCCTCTCCCGAGATCGCCGTGCTGATGGCCGATTGGCTGTCGCGGCTGAAGTCCGTGCGCGCCACCGCGCTGGGGTGGCTGGCACGCCACCCGGAGGCGGCCGCCAGGGCGCTGATCCCGCCGGCCTTGCGCAAGCCCGGCGCGGCCAGGCGGCAGGCCGAGCAGGCGCTGGCGGCGATGAACGCGGGCGGTGACCGCGACACCGTGCTGCGGGCCGCCGCACATTACGGCCCCGACGCCGAGGCCGCGATCGCCGGCCTGCTCTCGGCCGACCCGCTCGACGCGCTGCCCGCCAGGATGCCCGCGCTGCCCGAATGGGCGGACGCCGCGGTCCTCACGCCGATCCACCTGCGTGGCGAGGCGGGCGCGCTGCCGCTCGAGGCGGTCCGCCACGTGATGACGATGCTGGCGATCTCCAGGCCAGGCCACCCGTACGCGGGCCTCGCCCTGGTCAAGGAGATCTGTGATGGCCGCAGCCTCGCGGACTTCAGCTGGGCGCTGTTCCAGCGCTGGCAGGCGGCCGGTTACCCGTCCAAGGAGAGCTGGATCATGGACGCGCTGGCGCTGCTCGGCGACGACGAGACCGTCCGGCGGCTGACACCGCTGATCAGGACCTGGCCCGGCGAGGGCGGGCACACGCGCGCGGTCGCCGGGCTGGACCTGCTGGCGAGCATCGGCTCCGAGGTCGCGCTGATGCACCTGCACGGCATCGCGGAGAAGGTCAAGTTCAGCGGGCTGAAGAACCGGGCCAGGCAGAAGATGGACGAGGTCGCGGCGGAGCTCGGGCTGACGCCGCAGGAGCTGGCCGACCGGCTGGTGCCGGACTTCGGGCTGTCGGCCGACGGCAGCATGACCCTCGACTACGGCCGCAGGCAGTTCGTCGTCGGCTTCGACGAGCAGCTCAAGCCGTACGTGGCCGACGGCGCGGGCAAGCGGCTGAAGAACCTGCCCAAGCCGGGCGCGAACGACGACCCGGAGCTCGCGCCCGCCGCCTACCAGCGGTTCGCCGGGCTGAAGAAGGACGTGCGCGCCGTGGCGTCGGACAACATCCGCCGCCTGGAGCAGGCCATGGTGAACCGGCGCCGCTGGAGCGCCGAGGAGTTCGGGCGGCTGCTCGTCGGCCACCCGCTGCTCTGGCACATCGTACGGCGGCTGGTCTGGGGCATCTACGACCCCTCCGGCGAGCTCACGGGCGCGCTGCGCGTGGCCGAGGACCGCAGCTTCGCCGACGTCGCAGACGATCCGCTGACCTTGCCCGCCGACGCCGCTGTCGGGGTGGTGCACCCGCTGGAGCTGGGGGAGGAGCTGACCGCCTGGGCCGAGGTGTTCGCCGACTACGAGATCCTCCAGCCGTTCCCGCAACTCGGCAGGGAGACGTACGAGCGGGACGAGACGCTGCTCGCCGAGATCGAGGCCGCCATGATCCCGACCCGCGCGGTGATCGGCCTGGAACGGCGCGGCTGGCGGCGGGGCGACCCGCAGGACGCCGGCATCCAAGGCTGGATCGAGCGGGACGTGCCCGGCGGCAGGGTCGTCACGATCGGCCTCGAACCCGGCATCGCGATCGGCTACCTCGACTTCGCCGAGGAGCAGAGCCTGGTGGGGGTCTCCGTCGAAGGCCTCGACCCGATCACCACCTCCGAGATCATCCGGGACCTGCGGGAGATCACCCGATGAACGAGCACGTGCAGCGGCCCCCGGCCGAGATCCGCTACGCCGACGAGCTGGCCCGGCTGCGGGAGGACGACACCGACGCCCGCCCGCCCGGCTGGGCGCTGAGCCTGCGGGCCGCCCGGCGCTTCGTGCTCGGGGACGAGAAGCTGGGCATCAGCCGCAAGTTCGTGGGCGACCCTTCACTCATCGACCGGTCCCTGGTGTCGCTGGCGACCAACCGCGGGCTGATGCTGGTGGGCGAGCCCGGCACGGCCAAGTCGCTGCTGTCGGAGCTGCTCGCCGCGGCGGTGAGCGGCACCTCGACGCTGACCATCCAGGGCGGGGCCGCCACCACCGAGGACCAGATCAAGTACTCGTGGAACTACGCGCTGCTGGTCGCCGAGGGCCCGTCCACCCGGTCGCTGGTGGCCGCTCCGCTGCTGCGCGGCATGGCGGAGGGCAAGGTGGTGCGCTTCGAGGAGATCACCCGCTGCCCGCTGGAGGTGCAGGACTGCCTGCTGTCGCCGCTGTCGGACCGGGTGCTCGCCGTGCCGGAGCTGACCGGCCCCGAGTCGATGGTGTTCGCCAGGGAGGGGTTCACCGTCATCGCCACCGCCAACACCCGCGACCGCGGCGTCAACGAGATGAGCGCCGCGCTCAAGCGCCGCTTCAACTTCGAGACCGTCTTCCCGATCGCCGACTTCGAGACCGAGCTGATGCTGGTGGAGGCGGAGGCCACCGCGCTGCTGAAGCGTTCGGGCGTCGCCGCCCCGCCCCGCAGGGACGTGCTGGAGGTGCTGGTCACCGCGTTCCGGGAGCTGCGCGAGGGGCGGACCGCGCGCGGCGACGCCACCGACCGGCTGTCGGGGGTGATGAGCACCGCCGAGGCCGTCTCGGTCGCGCACGCCGTCGGGCTGCGCGGCTGGTTCCTGCGCGGCGAGCCAGGCACGGCCGCCGACCTGGTCTCCTGCCTGGCCGGCACGGCCGCCAAGGACAACCAGGAGGACCTGGCCAAGCTGCGCAGGTACCTGGAGCAGCGGCGGCGGCACGGCGACCAGTGGAAGGCCCTGTACGAGGCCCGCCACCTGCTGCCGGGCTGACGATGGCGGTCACGTTCATCGGCGTGCGGCACCACAGCCCGGCCTGCGCCCGGCTGGTCGCCGACACCATCGCTTCCGTACGGCCGGCGTACGTCCTGGTCGAGGGCCCCGCCGACATGAACCACAGGATGGACGAGCTCCTGCTGGGCCACGAGCTGCCGATCGCCGTCTACAGCAGCTACCGGGATCCGGGACGGCGTCACGGTTCGTGGACGCCGCTGTGCGACTACTCCCCGGAGTGGACGGCGCTGGCCACCGGCCGGGACGTCGGTGCCGAGCTGCGCTTCATCGACCTGCCCGCCTGGCATCCGGCGCTGGCCGACGTCCGCAACCGGTACGCCGACGCCGAGGCCCGCTACGACGAGGTGACCCGGCAGCTGTGCCGCACCTTCTCGGTGGACAACGTGGACGCGTTGTGGGACCACTTGTTCGAGCTCGAGCCGGCCGGCGGGCTGGCCGAGCGGCTGGCCACCTACTTCGACCTGGTGCGCGGCGACACGCGGACCGGCCCGGACGACGCGGCGCGCGAGGCGTACATGGCGCACTGGATCCGGGCCGCCGCGGCGGACGCCGGCGACCGGCCGGTGGTCGTGGTCACGGGCGGCTTCCACCGGCCCGCGCTGATCCGGCTGGCCGAGCAGGGCGACCGGAGCTGGCCGGAGGTGCCGCAGCCGCCCGCGGGCGCGGCCGTCGGCAGCTACCTGGTGCCGTACTCGTTCCGGCGGCTGGACGCCTTCGACGGCTACCAGTCGGGCATGCCGTCGCCGGCCTACTACCAGCGCCTGTGGGAGTCCGGCCCCGCCGCGGCCGCCCGCGGGCTCACCGAGGCGGTGACGGCCCGGCTGCGCGCCCGCCGCCAGCCGGTGTCCACCGCGGACCTGATCGCCGCCCGCGCCACCGCGGACGGGATCGCGCTGATGCGCGGCCATCCGCATCCGGCCCGCGTCGACGTGCTGGACGGGCTGGCGAGCGCGCTGGTCAGCGAGGCGATCGAGACCCCGCTGCCCTGGGCGACCCGCGGCCCACTGCAGGCCGGCAGCCATCCGGTGATCGTGGAGATGATCGCGGCGCTCAGCGGTGACCGGGTGGGCCGCCTGCATCGCTCGACTCCGCTGCCGCCGCTGGTCCACGCCGTTCTCGCGGTGCTGGGCGATCCCGGCGAGGAACGGCTCGACCTCGGCGAGGAGGCCGGCCGCGAGCGCAGCCGGCTGCTGCACCGGCTGCGGGTGCTGGGCATCCCCGGCGTGGAGCGCACCTCGGGGCCCCGCCCCGGGGGTGACCCGGAGCTGGTGGAGCGGTGGGTGCTGACCGAGGCGGAGGACCGGCTGCCCGCCCTGATCGAGGCCGGTGCGTATGGCGTGGACCCGCAGGAGGCGGCGGCCGCCGCCCTCGCGGAACGCGTTCCGGGCGCGGACCTGGACCTGCTGGCCGGCATCCTGTTCGACGCGGCGCTGTGCGGGGTCGGCGAGCTGGCCGGACGGGTGCTGGACGACATGGCCCTGGCCGTCGGCGCGGCGGCCGATCTGGGGCCGCTGGGCCGTACCCTTACCGTCGCCCTGGCGATGTGGCGTCACGACGACCTGTTCCGCACCAGCGGCAGCACCATGCTGGGCACGGTCGTCAGGGCCGCCACCGAACGGGCGCTCTGGCTGGCCGAGGGGGTGCGCGGCGGGCCCGCCCCGGCCGACCTGCCACGCATCAACGCCATGATCGCCGTCCGCGACGCAGTGAGGCACGCGGGCCCGTCGCTCGGCCTGGACCCGCAGCTCGCCCTGGGCGTCGCGGACCGGCTCGCCGCCTGCCAGGAGGCGCCGCCCGACCTGCGGGGAGCGTCGCTGGGCCTGGGCTGGTCGCTGCGCGGCACCGCCGCCGACGACCCCGCCGGGACGGTGGGGAGCACGGATGCCGATGCTCGTGGCGGGGCGGTGGGCGGCCCGGATGCCGGTGACCCGGGCGGGGGCATGCGCAACCCGCCCGCCCCGGCGGTGGCCGGTGACCTGGCCAGAACGGTGCGTGGCGCGTTCGTCCCGGCGACGGCCGGGGACTGGCTTGCCGGGTTGTTCGCGCTGGCGCGCGAGGAGGTGCTGCACACCGACGGCATGCTGGAGCTGCTCGACGAGCTGGTCGCAGCGCTGACCGACGACGACTTCCTGGTGGCCCTGCCCGCGCTGCGCCAGGCGTTCGGCTTCTTCCCGCCGCGCGAGCGGCACCTCATCGCCACCCGCCTGGTCGAGCGGCGCGGAGGGGGAGGCTCAGGCTGGGACCTGATGCGGCTGGACGCGGCACCCGAGCTGGTGGCCGCCGGCATGGCACTGGACGAGCGGGTCGAGACGGCACTGCGCCGGGAGGGACTGATCGCATCATGACCGACCCCACCCTTGAACGGTGGCGCCTGCTGCTCGGCGAGGCGGGCGGCGCCTGCCTCGGCGGCGCGCCGCTCGACGGGCAGGCCGCCGCCCGTGACGCGGCCCTCGACTGGCTCTACGGCCGCGACGAGGACCTGCGCCGGCGTGGCGTGCGGCAGGGCGGCACGGGCTCGTCCGCGCTGACCACGTTCGACTGGCTCGACGACATCGTCCGGCTGTTCCCCAAGGAGACCGTGGAACGCCTGCAACGTGATGCGGTCGAGCGCTACGAGATCCACGACGTGGTGACCGACCCCGCCGTGCTGGCGCGCATCGAGCCCAACCCGGCGCTGCTCAAGGCGGTGCTGCGGACCAAGCACCTGATGAACCCGCAGGTGCTCCGGCTGGCCAGGCGGATCGTCGAGGAGGTCGTCCGCCGGCTCATGGACAAGCTGGCCACGGAGGTGCGCAGCGCGTTCTCCGGCACCAAGGCGCGGCGGGCCGGCAGGTTCCGGCTGGCCCGCAACTTCGACATGGTCAGGACCCTGCGCGCCAACCTTGGCCGCTACCAGCCGGAAACGGGCAAGGTGGTGATCGAGACCCCGTACTTCTTCTCCCGTACCCGCCGCCACCTGGAGCAGTGGCAGGTGATCCTGCTCGTCGACCAGTCGGGGTCGATGGTCGAGTCGGTGATCCACTCGGCGGTCACCGCGGCCTGCCTGTGGGGGCTGCCCGGGGTGCGCACCCACCTGGTGGCGTTCGACACGGAGGTGGTGGACCTGACGGCCGACGTGGACGATCCCGTGGAGTTGCTGATGAAGGTCCAGCTCGGCGGGGGCACCGACATCGCCCGCGCGGCGGCGTACGGTGCGGGCCTGGTGGATCAGCCGCGGCGGGCGATCGTCGTGCTGATCTCCGACTTCTACGAGGGCGGTGATCCGAACCGGCTGGTACGGATCGTGCGCGACCTGGTGGGGCAGGGCAGCAAGGTGCTGGGCCTGGCCGCCCTGGACGAGCAGGCCAATCCCGCCTACGACCGGCAGCTGGCGCAGCGGCTGGCCGACGTCGGAGCGCACGTGGGGGCGATGACGCCGGGCGAGCTGGCGTCCTTCGTGGCGGAGTACGTGGGCCGATGAGGACGGATCTGCTCGGGCTCTCGACCGACTCCCTCGCCGCGCTCACCAACCGCGGGCTGGTCAAGCGGGCCGCCAAGGAGGCCGTGCCGGAGCTGCGTACCGACGTTGACGGCACCGTGCACGGTGACTTCCCCGGCGGGCCGGCGGCGAGCCTGCCTCCCGGTGGCCTGGACGCGGCCCGCTGCACCTGCGGCGCCACCGGCGTCTGCCGGCACGTCATCGCGGTGATCCTCGCCTACCAGCGCCGGCCCGCCGGCACCGACGCACCCGCGGGCTCCGCCGCCGGCCCGTCCGAGGGCTCCGCGGGGGCTGGCCCGTCCGCGGGCTCGGCTGGGGCCGGTCCGTCCGTGAGCTCCGCAGATGCCGGTTCGTCTGCGGGCTCCGCCGACGCCGCCGGTTCGCCTGCAGGCTCCGTCGAGGGCGGTCCGGCGGCGCCCGGGCCCTGGTCGCCGGCGCAGGTCACCGATGACGAGCTCACCGCCAGGATCGGCGCCCGGCTGATGGCCGCCGCCCGCCGCGCGGAGCGGGCCGGGTACACCGCGCGGGTCCGCCGCGCGAGCTCCGCCGATCCGGTGCCGCAGGTCGAGCTGGCCACCGCGACCGTGCGTTTCCTGGTGGCCGGCGATCTCGGGTTCGTGCACACCGACAGCGTCGCCGGTAGCCGCGACGACGTCATCGCGCTGGCGGTGTGGGCGTTTCGGGTGGCCGACGAGCTGCACCCCGGCGCGCCGGAGGCGCGGGTCGACGTCGGCGGCCAGGTGGCACCGGGCGCCGGGTCCGGGCTGGAACGGGCGCTGGGGCTGGCCGGCACCGTCCTGCGCGAGGGCGCGGCGCATCTCGGCCACGGCCTCGAAGCCGGCATCGCCGACGTGCAGCGCCACCTGGACGCGGCCGGGCTGCGCTGGCCGTTGCTGGCCGTGGGCGACCTCGCCGAGCAGCTCGCCTCCTACCGCGACCGCAGCACCCACTACCGTCCCGAGCTGCTCGCCGGCCACGTCGCCGAGCTGCACGCCCGGCACCGCGCGGTGACCCGGCCGGACGCCACCCTGCGCGGCAGCGTGCTCGGCACCGCGGAGGCCGCCGAGACCCCGCTGCGCCGGGCCCGGCTGGAGAGCCTCGGCTGCCGCGTCCGCGGCCTGGGTGACCAGCGGATCGCCGAGGTCTACCTGGCTCACGGCGACAACGCCATGGTGCTGGTCCTGCGCCGCCGATGGGACGGCGACGACGACGGGGCGGCGCTGGCACGGCGGCGGATCGCCACGTCCACGCTGGCCGCCCTGGCCACGGGGAACCTGGTGACGGAGTCCGCCGTGCGCAGCGCGAGCCGTACGGTGCGGCTGGCCACCGGGCGGATCTCCAGGACGACGGTCACCCCGTCACGGGGCGACTGGGGCGGGCTGCCGCCGTCCCTGCTGGTCACCGACTACGCGGCACTCGGCCGCGAGCTCGACGCCCTCCCGCTGCGGCCCGTCCGCCCGCGGATCGAGGCGGAGCTGGTGCGGGTCCTCGCGGTCGCCCGGGTGGAGGCCGTCCGGTACGCCCCCGGCGACCAGCGGCTCGACGCCGTCATCACCGACCAGGCGGGCAGCACGGCCACCGTCACGGCCACCCACGCCGCCGCGGCCTCCGGGCGGCTCGACTCGCTGGCAGCCGTGCTCGCCGGGGAGGAGGGCGAGCCGCGGTTCGTCAGCGGCGTGGTGGGGCGCACCGCGGGCGGCCTCGTCGTCGAACCGCTCGGCCTGGCGGCCGGCGACCGGGTGATCGTCCCCGACCTGCAGCCCGCGGGCGGCAGCGGCAGGCTCGAGGTCGCCGCGGAGGAGCGGCCCGAGCCGCTGGCCGCCGTCCTGATCGACACGCGGGGGCTGCTCGCCGAGGTGGCCCATCACGGCCTGTCGCACCTGCCCCCCACCTACGGCGGACGGCTCGCCGCCGCCGCGCAGCGGTTGGCCGTGCTGGGACTGCGCCGGGCCGCGCAGTCCGTCACGGCGTTCGCGGCGGCGCGGGCGGACGGCTCGGAGGAGGCGGCCGAGCGGGCCTGGGTCGATGCGTACCTGCGCCTGGAGGTCGCTCTGGACCTGCACTGACGTCATTCCTGGCGCGGGGTCCAGATGCGGCTGCGCAGGTCCGTCCCGCGGATCACCTGGATGCGCCAGGGGTTCAGGCGCAGGACGTGGAGCTTGGGGTCGTCCGGCGACCGCCAGAAGTTGCCGAGGTCGTAGCCGGCCCCGCGCGGGCTGGTGGCGCGGTAGAGGTCCCAGACGTGGCGCTTGACGGCCGGCTCCTCGGCCCAGGTGGCCTCGGCCTCGATGGCGACCGAGTTGTTGCCCGGCTTCCAGTACGAGAAGGAGGTGTGCGGGTTGCGGGCCAGGTGGGCGGCCTTGACGGGCGTTCTGTAGGTGGCCAGCCAGCCGCGCGGGCGGCCGTCCACGCTCTCCCAGACGGGGATGAGGATGCGGGTGCGGGGGCGGTTCCGCGCGTCGACGGTGACCATGGTGGCGTACACGGTGGTGCCGACGAACGCGTTGAACTCGCTCTCGATCTCGGCGAAGGACGTGACCGTGGCGGTCATCCTGGTTGCCCCCTTTTACGTGGTTCTCTTTGGTGACAAAGGAGTCTTGCGTCACCATGGGGAGCCATGGAAGACGGCACTTCAAAGGCACCGGGTTACTGCACGGGAACCGAGGACGACGAGGCCAGGCAGTGGGACGTGCGAGCGGACTGCGACGTGCGGCACATCCTCGACCGCGTCGCCGACAAGTGGTCGCTGCTGGTGATCGCGCTGCTGGAGCGGCGCACGATGCGGTTCACCGAGCTGCGGCGGGCCGTGGACGGCGTGAGCCAGCGGATGCTGACGGTCACGCTGCGGCAGCTCGAGCGGGACGGGCTGGTGAGGCGGACGGTCTATCCGGTGGTGCCGCCCCGGGTGGAGTACGAGCTGACCGCGCTCGGCGTCTCGCTGCACGAGGTGATCAAGTCGCTGGTGATCTGGACGGAGGAGCACCAGCAGGAGATCTCAGAGGCCCGCTCGGCCTACGACGAGCGGGCCGAGGAGCAGGAGCGGGAGCTCCAGGCCGTCACCCGGTGACGCTGGGCTCAGCGTCGGCAGAACCCGAGCCGGTGGGCTCAGCGCCGGCCGAGGCCGAGCCGGTGGGCGATCCGGGCCATGAGCTGGGACATCTTCGACGGGAACGCGTCGGGCTCGGGGACGGTGACCGGCCGGACGCGGCCGTTGTGGATGGCGCCGATCTTCCAGCCGGCCTCCGTGCGCACCACCACGATGGTCTGCCGCGACAGCCGCCGCTTGGGGAGCGTGGATCGCCACGGCATCAGGACGGAGGCCGTGCCGTACACGACGGCCACGTCCGGCGTGAGGTAGCGGACCGACTCCAGGTCGCCGATCAGGGCAGAGCCGGCCAGCACGCCGCGGAAGAGCTTGTCGTGGTTGTGCTGGTGCTGCGCCCGGCCGCGGGCGATGGTGCCGTCGTAGGAGACGTAGTCGGAGTCGTCGGTGAACAGAGCCCCGAACGCCTCGGCGTCGTTCGCCGTCCAGGCCGCCATGAAGTCGGCGAACAGCGTCTCGATCTGAGCGGTGTCAGCGGTCTGCGTAAGGGTGGTCGAGCGCATGGCGGTGCCTCCGAAGATGGTATCGTCGTTTCGAGCAGCGAAATGTACGATAACAGAAAGATTCGAATGTCGAAAAGTGGTGTCATCGGAGAGATCGCCATGGAGCTCCGGCAGTTGCAGCAGAGCTTCGACGCCTTCGACGAGGCAGCCGCCGCCAGGCTCGGCCTCAACCGCACCGACCTGCGCTGCCTTGACGTGGTGCTGGGCGAAGGGCCGGTGGCCGCGGGCCGGATCAGCGCCGCGCTGAAGCTGAGCCCGGCGGCCACCACCACGGTCATCGATCGGCTGGAGCGGGCGGGCATGGTGTCCCGTTCCCCCGATCCGGGCAACCGCCGCCGGGTCCTGGTCGCCGCGACCGACGCCGCCCGCTCGGCCGAGGCCGAGATCTTCGTCCCCGTCGGCCGGGCGGGCGCCGAGGCGCTGCGGGCGTACGGGGCGGACGCGCTGGCGGTCATCCTCGACTTCCTGCGTACGGCCCGCAGGGTCCAGGAGGAGCAGGCCGCCCGCGTCAGGACCCTGTCTTGAGCCGGAGGGTTGAAAACATCGTCTCTTATAGAGACAATGTTTTCGGCGCCTCGAAGGGTGAGGTGCCGGGCGTGGTACTACTGGAGATCCGCGAAGGAGGCCGGAAGGACGAGCTGGTGCGCCCATGACCGAGCGCTATCTCGGTGTCCTCGGTGTGGCCGAGGCCCTGGGAGTGAGCCGGCACGCGGTGCACAAGTGGCGCACGCGTTACCCCGGCGGCTCCGAGCACCCGTTCCCCGAGCCGGACGTCGAGGTGGACGGGGCTCCCGGCTGGCGGCCCGATCGGGTGCAGGAGATCGTAGGATGGCGTGCGGGCCTGCCGGGGCGCGGGGCCGGCGGCGGCCGTCCCACCGCCGTGCGCCAGGAGTACCTCAAGGCGGCGATGGCACGCGGCCTCGACCGGGACGAGGCGCTGCGCGCGCTGGCCACGTTCCAGGCGGAGTTCCCCGAGATGAGCGAGACCGAGCTGTACGCCTGGCTCATCGAGAAGTTCCGCCGCTGACGCCCGCTTTCTTCGCATCACGAACAGAAGGCGATGACGCATGCTCGACAACGGTCCAGAGGCGGGCCCAGGCATGGGCGCAGAAGTGGGCTCGGGCGCGGGCCCAGAGGCGGGCCCAGGGATGAGCCCTGAGGTGGGCGGGGAGACGGCGCCGGGGTTCGAGGCGGTGCGCGAGGCGTTCGCGGCCAACCTGGCCTCCGGGGCGGAGGTCGGCGCGGCGGTCAGCGTCTACCTGCGCGGACGGAAGGTCGTCGATCTGTGGGGCGGGCTCGCCGACCCGGGAACGGGCCGCCCGTGGGAGCGCGACACCTTGCAGGTCGTCTACTCCACCACCAAGGCGGTGACGGCGGCGTGCGCGTTGCTGCTGGCCCAGCGGGGCGCGCTCGACCTCGACGCGCCCGTGGCCCGCTACTGGCCCGAGTTCGCGGCCAACGGCAAGGAACGGATCCCGGTGCGGTGGCTGCTCACCCACCAGGCCGGCCTGCCCGCCCTCGACCACCCGGTCACCCCGGCCGAGGCGATCGCCTGGGATCCCGTGGTGGACGCGCTGGCGGCCCAGCGGCCGTTCTGGGAACCGGGCGCGGAGCACGGTTACCACGCGCAGACCTACGGGTGGCTCGTCGGCGAGGTGGTCCGCCGGGTCTGCGGTCGCAGCCTCGGCACGTTCCTCGCCGAGGAGATCGCCCGGCCGCTCGGCCTGGACCTGTGGATCGGCCTGCCCGAGCGGGAGCACCACCGGGTCAGCCGCATCGTCACCGACCCGGGCGGCTTCGAACCCTCCGCCATCGACCTGGCCGCCGTCCCCGAGCCGATGCGGGACGTGATGGCCGCCTACGCCGACCCGGCCTCGCTGACCGTCCGCGCGATGACGGTCGTCCAGCCCGGGCTGGACCACAACGACCCCAGGGCACAGGCCGCCGAGATGCCCGCCACCAACGGCATCTGCACGGCGCGCGCCCTGGCCGCCTTCTACGCCGCCCTCATCGGGGAGGTGAACGGGCACCGCGTCCTCACCCCCGCGACCCTGGCCGCCGCGACCGCGGAACAGGTCGCGGGCCTCGACCGCATCCTGCGCGTGCCCGTCCGCATCGGCACCGGTTTCGGCCTGCCCACCCCGGACGCGTTCTGGTACTCGCCCACGGCCTTCGGATTCGGCGGTCTCGGCGGCTCCCTCGGCTTCGCCGACCCGCAGAGCGGGCTCGCGTTCGGCTACGTGATGAACCGCATCCGGGACGGCGTACCGGACACGCGGGCGGCACGCCTGCTCGAGGCCGTCAAGGAGGCGGCGCAGGCGCACGCCTGAAGCGCTGTCACGGGGGCGGCGCAGGTGCACGCTTGTAGCGCTGTCACGGGCGCGGCGGTGCAGGCGCACTTGAGGCGCTACCGAGGAGGCGGTGCTGGCGCGCGCCTGGCGTCCCCGCCTCCTCGGCCGCCCGTCACCAGCGCCACATCCCGATCCGCGTCCGCACCCCGGGAGAGGCGTGCAGGACGGGCTGCCCCTCGGGGGCGGGTAGCCCCGCGGCCTGCACCAGGCTCTGGTCGATGCCGTTCAGGTGGGCGTGGTGCAGGGGCCACGGCGGATGCTCCACCCGGGCGGCGGCGAGCCGGCCGGCCACGAGGGTGAACAGCCGGAACCGGGCGGTCAGGAAGTGCGCCAGCTCGTCGCGCTCGCGCTCCACCAGCGGCACGCCGATCTCCGCGTCCACGTCACACCGCGCGCCGACCGGCCCGGGCAGGCGCCGGCGGCACCTGTACCGGGTACGGCCGTTCTCGGCGTCGACCGACATGTCGGACCAGAAGTAGGGCAGCCAGTAACCGCCTCGCCCGCCGAGCGCGGCGGGCAGGAGCCCCGCATCGAGGGAGAAGAACCAGATCCCGGTACGGCCGCGGGCATCGCGCACGTACGTCCGCACGTTCGTCTCCGGGAACGTGGACAGCCACGGCAGCGCCGGAACGCCCGGCACCCGCACGTCCCGCATGAGGAAGCAGGTGAGCCCGACCCACGCCGCCCCGTCGAAGGTCTCGACCCGGAGCTGGGCCGGGAGCAGCGCCTGCACCTGCTCCGGCCGGTAGCGCCAATGGACGAAGGTCATGCGCGACCACCGGTGGTACATCACGGGCAAGGCGACACGGGGTGACGGTGGAGCTCGCATCCCGCACTTCTGCCCGCCGGCGACGCGGGCAATCAGGGAGTTCGTCCGTGTCCGTCAGCCGTGGCAGGGCAGGTGCGGACGATCCCTTCCTGGAGTCGTTCGCGTGACCCCGGTCAGGCGCTCTCGCCCTGGATCGCGTACAGGTGCCGGGCATGGCCCGCCGAGTGGTGCAGCCGGTCCAGCAGGATGCCTTCGCGCAGTGCCCAGGGGCAGATGCGCACCACCGCCAGGTTCAGGGCCGCCATGGTGGCGTCGGCGACGACGGCGCCGGCGAGGATCTGGCGGGCGCGGGCGGCCGAGACGCCCGGGAGCTGTGCGCGCTCCGCGGGCGTCCTGGCGGCCAGGAGCTCGATGGCCCCGCCCAGGTCGACACGGTGGAGCTCGCGGACGACATGGGGTCCCGCCTTCGCCTTCGGCGCCCCGCACAGGCGGGCGAGCTGGGCGAACGTCCTGGACGTCGCGACCGCGGTGGCCTGGCCGATGCGGTGCCTGGCGGAGATGTCGCCGACATCCCTGGCGAGCACCGCTTCCACGTGCGCGCGCAGCCGCTTGCGGTGCTTCCGCTTCACCCGCTCGGGGTCCGGCAGGTGGTGGCGGGTCAGCCGCCCGGCGCCCAGAGGGAGGGAGAGCGCCAGGTCAGGGGTCTCGCCGCTGCCGTAGGCGAGCTCCATGGAGCCGCCGCCGATGTCGGCCAGCAGGATCGGCCCCGCCGACCAGCCGAACCAGTGCCGGGCCGCCAGGAAGGTCAGCCGGGCCTCCTGCTCGGCGTCCAGGTAGCCGACGCGGACCCCCGAGGTGGCCCGGATCTCCGTCAGGATCGCGTCGCGGTTGGCGGCGTCCCGGACGGCCGAGGTGGCGTACGGCACCAGCTCGTGCACCCGGTGCTGGGCCGCGACGGCGGCCGCCTCCCTGACGGCCTCGGTCAGCCGGTCGATCCCCGCCCGCCCGATGATCCCGTCCCGGCTGATCGCCTCGGCCAGGCGGATCTGGCGTTTCAGCGTGGCCACCGGTTGCGGCGGATAACCCGCCGTGAGGTCGGCGATACGTAAATGGGCGGCATTGGAGCCGATGTCGAGAACGCCGAGTCGCATGGTCAGGCGAATACCCGGCAATGACGCGAACAATCTTCGCGAGCCCGTCCGGAACGAATTTCTCCGGTTAACGAGCGTGTTCACTCGCGGCCGTCAATGGGATTGTCCGGTGGGCCCTCGGCGGGTTTCGGCATGCTATTGCCGGTGTTAAGAGTGCGCAGTAAAGCAGCGCCCCGCCTCGGCGGGCATTACGCCGCCGCGGCCATTCCCGCTGTGGCGCCACGCCCGCCCGGGCAGTTACGCCCGCCCGGGCAGTTACGCCCGCCCGGCAGTTACGCTCGCCGGTAGTTACGCCCGCCGGTAGTTACGCCGACTGCTCCTGGGGGCCGCGATTCCTGGCCATGGCGGCGCGCCCGAGGGGGATCAGGCTCGGGTTGACGCCCTGCAGCACCGCGTCCTCGGTGATCAGCACGCGGGTCACGTCGGTGCGGCTGGGCACGTCGTACATCACCGGCAGCAGCACCTCCTCCATGATGGCCCGCAGCCCGCGCGCTCCGGTGCCGCGCAGCAGCGCCAGCTCCGCGATCGCCTCCAGCGCGTCGCGGGTGAACCCGAGGTCCACGCCGTCCAGCTCGAACAGCCGCGCGTACTGCTTGACGAGCGCGTTCCTGGGCTCGGTCAGGATCCGGATGAGGGCCGCGCGATCGAGGTCGTGCACCGTCGTGATGACCGGCAGGCGCCCGACGAACTCCGGGATCATCCCGTACTTGACCAGGTCCTCCGGCATGAGCGCCGCCAGCGAGCCGCCGCCTGGCTGCTCGCCCGCCGGGCGCAGCACCGAGCCGAAGCCCGTCCTCCTGTGCCCGGCGCGCTGCTCGACGAGCTGCTCCAGGCCCGCGAAGGCGCCCCCGCAGATGAACAGGACGTTGGTGGTGTCGATCTGGATGAACTCCTGCTGCGGATGCTTGCGCCCGCCCTGCGGCGGCACCGACGCGGTGGTGCCCTCCAGGATCCGCAGCAGCGCCTGCTGGACGCCCTCGCCCGACACGTCCCTGGTGATCGAGGGGTTCTCGCTCTTGCGGGCGATCTTGTCGATCTCGTCGATGTAGACGATGCCGGTCTCGGCCTTGCGTACGTCGTGGCCGGCGGCCTGGATGAGCTTGAGCAGGATGTTCTCGACGTCCTCGCCGACGTAGCCGGCCTCGGTGAGCGCCGTCGCGTCGGCGATCGCGAACGGCAGGTCGAGCAGCTTGGCGAGGGTCTGCGCCAGGAGCGTCTTGCCCGATCCCGACGGCCCGAGCAGCAGGATGTTGGACTTCGCGAGCTCGACGTCGTCGCCGCGCGAGCCGGTGTTGCCGGAGAAGATGCGCTTGTAGTGGTTGTAGACGGTGACCGAGAGCGTCTTCTTGGCCTTCTCCTGGCCGACGACGTGCGCGTCGAGGAACGCGTAGATCTCGTGCGGCTTGGGCAGATCGTCGCGCCTGACCTCGGAGGTCTCCTCGGTTTCCTCCTCGATGATCTCGTTGCAGATCTCGATGCACTCCTGGCAGATGTAGACGCCGGGGCCGGCGATGAGCCTTCTGACCTGCCGCTGGCTCTTGTCGCAGAACGAGCACTTGAGCTGATCCGCACGATCACCGAGGCGCGCCATTTCCATCGCTCCTTCGCCGGGGCCTTTTTGCCCGGCCAGAACACCACCCACCGTGACGGGTTCGGGGGGCAGAGAGACATTCGCAGGTCAAGGTGTGATGGCGGTGGACATCCGCTTGCCTTGACCTTCCGCTCGGGGCGAGGATCCCGGGCGGACGAACGAGGACTTCTGCGTTTTTCGCTCCACAGCGTACACGTCCGGGGCGCGCCCGCGACAGGCTGCGCGGGCGGACGATCACGGTGGCGGACGGGCCCGCCGTAAATGGCCGGCCGGGACCCGGGAATTTCGGCTCGGAAAGAGTTGACGCCGGCGGGTTCGCTTTATGCCACGGCCGACCGGGAGGTCGAATTCGGCCATTCAGCCGGGTGCGCGAGTGGATTCCCCGCGCCCGCCGTGCCGCGCCCGCTGTGCCGCACTCGGCGCCGGGCCGGGGCGGTCGCAGGGTGTCTGTCCCCCGTGAGAGCTACCCGCGACTGTCCACCGGGCGGTGACGATTCCAGGCCGCCGGATCCCTAGCGTTCTCGGCGTGACCGCGGCGCACCGGCCGCGGGAGGCCGCAAGGGGAGTCGTCATGCGTCTGTTGAAGCAACTCGTGCCCGCGGCGCTGGTCGCCGCCGCCGGTGGCGCGGCCGTGCAGGCGGTGGGGGGAAATCCGTACCTCACCCTGGTCCTCGGCGTCGCGACGGCCGCGCTCGCGCTGTTCGTGTACGCCCGGACCGTGCGCTGGTCCGAGCGCCGCGCGCCGGACGAGGTGGCCGTGGCGGGCGCCGTCGCCGCCACCGGCCGCGGGATGCTGATCGGTGCCGGGATGTTCGCCGCCGTCATCCTGAACATCGCCTTCGTGGGGGGCTACCGGGTCGACGGCATGGGGTCGGTGACCGGCGCGGTGGCGATGGTCGGGTTCATGGCCGCCGCCGCCGTGACGGAGGAGGTCCTCTTCCGCGGCATCCTGTTCAGGATCGTCGAGGAGCGTATCGGCACGTCGCTCGCGCTGGTGCTGACGGGGGTGCTGTTCGGCCTGATGCACCTGTTCAACGCGCACGCCACCCTGTGGGGCGCGATCGCCATCGCGATCGAGGCCGGCGGCATGCTCGCCGCCGCGTACGCCGCCACCCGCACCCTGTGGCTGCCGATCGGCCTGCACTTCGGCTGGAACTTCGCCGCGGCCGGCATCTTCGCCACCGAGGTCTCGGGCAGCGGCGCGTCGGAGGGGCTGCTGAACGGTGTGACGTCGGGCCCGGCCCTGCTCACCGGTGGCGAGTTCGGGCCGGAGGCGAGCCCGTACGCGGTGGTGTTCGGCCTGCTGCTGACGGCCGTGTTCCTGTGGCTGGCCCGCCGGCGCGGCAATCTGGTCCCGCTCCGGCGCCGCGCGACCGCTACGCTCTCCCGGTGACCGGCCTCAGGCGAGTTGCGGAGCGGCGTGCCCGCTACGCCCTCCCGACGATCGACCTCCGGCGCGCCACGGAGCTGTGGCAGCGGTGCGACGTCACGGTCCGGGACCTGCCGTTCGGGCTGCTGCTGGCCGCCGTGTCGCTGCTCCCGGCGCTCCACGGCAAGGGGACGCAGGTCGGCGACCTGCCGGCCCGCCCCTTCGACGAGCTGGCGATCCTGGCGATCGCCCTGCAGACCCTCCCGCTCGCGGTGCGCCGGCGGTGGCCGGCCGTCTGCCTCGTCCTGGTGTCGCTCGGCTTCGTCCTCGACCAGATCCGCGCGTACCACGTGCTGGCGAGCAACGCGATGCCCATCGCGCTCATCAGCGCGGGCGCCCATCTGGAGCGCGGCCGGCGCGTCGCCGTGGCCGTGCTCTCCGCGGCGTACGTGCCGCTGGCGGTCGTGCTCAACCGGCTGGGCGCGACCGAGCGGCCGGAAGGGTACGTGGTGTTCTACCTGGCGCTGGCCCTCGCCTGGGGCATCGGCGTCTGGCTGCGCTCCAGCCGGGCCGCCGAGGCCGAACGCCGCCGCCACCTCGCCGAGGCCACCCGCGCCGCCGAGCGCACCCGCATCGCCCGCGAGCTGCACGACGTCGTGACCCACCACGTGACGGCGATGGTCGTCCAGGCCGAGGCCGCCCGCTACCTGACCGCCGTGCCGGACCGCCTCGACGCGGCCCTGAGCGCCGTCACCGACACCGGCCGCCGGGCCATCACCGACCTGCGGCACATGCTGGACCTGCTCAACCCCGGTCACGACACCGACGGCAGGACTCCGTCCGCCGGCGACCTGCACGCGCTCGTGGAGCGGACGCGCCAGGCCGGGCAGCCGGTGGAGCTCGCCGAGGAGGGCGACCGCGCGGAAACGGCGGGCAGCGCCGAGTTCGTCACCTATAGGGTCGTGCAGGAAGCCCTGACGAATGCCCTCAAACACGCCCACGGCAGCCGCACCGTGGTTCACGTGCGCTACGGCCGGAAGGAGATCAGCGTGGCGGTCAGCACCGACGGCCCGGGATCCCGGGCCGCCTCTCCCGGCGGGAGCGGGCGAGGCCTGGCCGGGCTCCGCGAGCGGGTCGAGGCCCTCGGCGGCGAGTTCAGCGCCGACCGGCAGGAGGGCGGCGGCTTCCTCGTGAAGGCCCGCGTCCCCGCGGGGAGCCCGGCGTGACGCGCCGGTCCGGCCGGGGCCGCGTCCCCGCGGGGAGCACGGCGTGACCGCGCCGGTCCGGGTCCTGGTCTGCGACGACCAGGCGCTGATCCGCACCGGTTTCGCCACCATCATCGACGCCCAGCCCGACCTGGAGGTGGTGGGCGAGTGCGGCGACGGCCGCGCCGCGGTCGACCTCGCCGGCCGGCTGAGCCCCGACATCGTGGTCATGGACGTGCGCATGCCGGTGCTCGACGGCATCGAGGCGACCCGCCTGCTGGCCGGCGCCGGGGTGGCGGACCCCGTCAAGGTGCTCGTGGTGACCACGTTCAACCTGGACGAGTACGTCTACGAGGCGCTGCGCGCGGGGGCCAGCGGGTTCCTGCTCAAGGACGCCCCGCCGGGGCAGCTCCTGCACGGCATCCGCACCGTAGCGGCCGGCGCCGCGCTGCTGGCGCCGGAGGTGACCCGGCAGCTCGTCGGCAGGTACGCCTCCCGGATCCGTCCCGCCGAGCACAACTCCGACGACGTCGCGCTGACCCCGCGCGAGCTGGAGGTGCTGCGCCTCATCGCCGACGGCCTGTCCAACAGCGAGATCGCCGCCACGCTGGTGATCAGCCAGGAGACCGTCAAGACGTACGTGTCGCGCATCCTCACCAAGCTCGACCTGCGTGACCGCGTGCAGGCGGTGGTCTACGCCTACCGCAACGGCCTGGTGACCTGAGTCCTGGTCAGGCGCGCGGTGCGGCCGGCGCGGGCAGGCCCGCCTCGAACAGGCGGGCGTCCACCTCGTTGAGCGCCAGGCGCAGCGCGCCCAGGGCGACGCTCTCGGCGCCCAGCGTGGAGGCGCGGATCTCGGGGACGCGCAGGCAGGTGCGGCCGAGCTCGCGGGCGAGCTGGTCGAGGATGAGGTCGGCGGAGCGGGAGAAGCCGCCGCCGAGGACGACGACCTGCGGGTCGAGGGTGAGCACCAGGGCGGCGGTGCCGACGGCGAGGTCGCGGGTGTAACGGCGGACGGCGGTCCTGGCCGCCTTGTCGCCGGAGCGGGCGGCGTTGAACACCCAGGCGGCCGCGTCGTCGGTGTCGATGCCCGCGGGCAGGCTCGGGCAGCTCTGCAGGTGGGAGGGCGCGGTGAGCCAGCGGACGGCGCGCAGCGCGCCGATCTCGCCCGCGGCGCCGCCGTAGCCGCGCCGCAGCGTGCCGTCGATGATCAGGCCGGCGCCGGTGCGCATGCCCGCCAGCAGGTAGACGATGTCGTCGGCGTCGCGGGCCGCCCCCTGCCAGCGCTCGGCGAGCGCGGCCAGCTTGCAGTCGTTCTCCACCTGGACGGGGCAGGAGAAGCGCGCGGCCAGATGCTCGGCCGGGCTCACGCTCTCCCACCCGGGCAGCGGCGTGAACAGGGCGGTACGGCCGCTGGCGTCGACCGGCCCCGTCACCCCGACGCTGATCGCCCAGATCTCGTCGGGGCGCAGGCCGGCCGTGGCCAGGCACTCGTCGACGGCCGCGTCGACGACGGCCAGCCGCGCCGCCGGGTCGGCGTCGGGGTCGACCGGCAGCCGGCTGGTCGCCGCGACCGTGCCGTCGAGGTCGGCGAGCATCGCCAGCACCTTGTGGGCGCCGACGTCCACGCCGACCACGTGACCGGTGCCGGCGTTGAACCGGTAGCGGCGGGCGGGGCGCCCGACGATGCTGCTGCCGTCGGGCTCGACGACGGTGAGCCACCCGTCGGCGACCAGGCCCTGCACGATGACGTCCGTGCCCGGCCGGGACAGCCCGGTGCGGGCGGCCAGCTCCGTGACGGTGGCCGGCGGGTTGCCCCGCAGCGCCCTGACGATGCTGAGCGCGTTGAGCTCTCGCATCCGGTTCACGTCCGTCCCGGTCGTGACCTGCTCGGTCACCGTCGCCCCCTAGATCCCCTGACTAACGATGCGCTCTTGACAAAAGGGTAATGCGACCTCAGGAGATCGGATACCACTGCCCGTCAGGGGCGACGGCCGGGCCGAAGTCCACCTCCCTGCCGTCGACGGCGAACACGTACCGGCCCTTGCGCACGACGGCCGGGCTGGCCGACAGGTACGCCGTCATGTCCGCCAGCTCCTCCTCCCGCAGCCACGCGGGCGGGTCCGACACCGCCCGGAAGCCGCACACCGTGGCCAGGTCGCGCAGCCAGCCGAGCTGCTGCTCGCTGAGCAGGTTGAGGCGGCTGCGGAAGTACACCACGTCCGGGTCCACCTCGGCCAGCGGCGCGTGCCACAGCCGGTGCAGCGTGTTGACCACGGCGTTGCGCGCCATCGCGTCGGACGGGTCGTCGCTGGCGTAGTTCTGCCACATCGGCGCCACGTCGGGGCCGCTGCGCAACCCGTCGAGCAGGCCGAGCGAGGGCAGCAGGATCGCGCCGCTGCCCAGCAGGTACACCTCCGGTCCCGCCGTCCGCCTGATCAGCTCCAGCGCCTCCCGGTAGGCGCGCTCGCGGCCGAGCCTGCCCTGCCGCACGCCGGGGGCGGCGCCCGCGTTGATGAAGTCGAGCTTGAGGTAGCGGAAACCCCACTCGTGCACGACCCGCCGGATGAGCCGCTCCACGTGCTCGAGCGCCTCGGGCTTGGACAGGTCCAGCGCCCAGTAGCCGGTGCCCCAGTTGTATCCGGCGATCACGGGCTCGCCCCGCTCGTCGCGCAGCAGCAGCTCGGGCCGCTCGCGCGCGGTGCGCGAGCCCGGCAGCACGATGAACGGGGCCAGCCACAGCCCCGGCGTCATCCCGGCGCCGGCGATCCGGCCGGCCAGGGCGCGCATCCCGGACGGGAACCCGGAGTTCGGCTCCCAGTCGCCGACCATCTCCTCCCAGCCGTCGTCGACCTGCAGCACGTCGAACGGCAGCCCGTTCAGCGCGTCGATGTCCTTGGCCAGGATCGACTCGGTGATGCCCTCGTAGTAGGCGTACCAGCTGCACCAGACGTTGCCCGCGCGGTGCCCGCCGGTGCCCAGGCGGGCGGCCAGCGCGCGGGTGTAGGCGCCGAAGACCTCCTCCTCTTCGCCGTAGGCGAGGAACCACGGCGCCCCGTCCTCCTCGTACCAGCCGGCGAGCGTGTCGCGGTCGGCCGTCAGGCGCGGGGTGCCGATGCCGAGCGCGCCGAGCAGCAGGACCCGCCCGTCGTCGCCCTGCAGGGCGGCGACGGCAGAGGAGTGGTGGCGGGCCGGGTCGTCCCAGACGGGGTCGTCGGCGGTGGTGCGGCGCCGCGGGTCGGCGATGCGCAGCGGCGGCTCGGACAGCCGCCGCCACCCGCACGGGCTCCACGAGTTCTGTCCGTGCCGGTAGAACAGCGCGTCGCCGAGGCCGTGCAGCACGGCCACCCGGCCCGGCGGCAGCACGAGCCCGCCGTCGATCTTCTCCAGTGGCTCGGAGCCGGTCGGCTCAAGGGCTACGGTACGGCCTGCCAGCTCGACGAGCAGCGGCATGATGCTCCTTTTCTCGGTGTACGTCGCTTCGATCAGGTGAACAGCGCGTTGACCTGGTCGTTGGCCTTCTTCAGCCCCTCGGCGGTGCCGATCTGGCCGAGGACGATCGACTGGATGGCGTCCTGCACGATCTGGCTGATCTCGTTGCCGTGGTCGGTGATGGGCAGCAGGAACGTGCCGCCCTGCGTCTTGGTCGGGTCGAGGTACGCCTTCACGTCACGCCCCTTGGCCTCGTGGGCGGCCGCGGCCTTCTCGCTGGCCGCCTTGACCGCGGGGAAGACGACGGCGTTGTCCGCGACGATGTTCTGGCAGTCGGCCGAGCCGAGGAACTTCACCCACTTCCACGCCTCCTCCTTGTGCTCCGTGCCGGCGAAGATCGCGTCGGACAGGCCGTTGATGGCGGTCTTGCGCACGCCGGCCGGGCCGAGGGGCATCGGCGCGAGGGCGAACTTCTGCTCGGCGTCGGAGCCGAGGAAGGTGTTGATCGTCCACGACCCGGCGAAGGACATCGCGCCCTTGCCGGCGTTGAGCACCGCGTCCCTGCCCAGGGTGGACTGCTTGTCGAACTTCGGCGCGTACCCCTTGTCGATGAGCTGCTTGTACCAGTCGATGACCTGGGCGAGCTTGGGGTCGTCGTACTTGTACTGCGTGCCCCAGGGGTTCTTGTCGAGGTAGGTCCAGCCGTTGGCCACGGCCAGGTCGCCCCAGCCGTTCTGGCCCTGGGAGCCGTCGCCCCACTCGGGCAGGAAGCCGTACACCTTGACCTTGGCCTTGTCGAAGGCCGGGTCGAGGCCGTTGCGGCCGCTCTCGTCCACCGTGAGCTTGGCGATGACCTGCTGGAGCGTGCCACCGTCGGTGGGGTTCCAGGTGAGCTCGGCCATCTCGTCCGGCTTGACCTTCTGCTCCTCCAGCATCGTGCTGTTGTAGACGAGCGCGACGGTGTCCCAGTCCTTGGGCAGGCCGTACCGCTTGCCGTCCTTCACCCACAGGTCGGCCAGGCCCTCCTGGTACTGGGCCAGGTCCACCTTGTCGCGGGTCACGAACGGCTGGATGTCCAGGATCTGGCCGCTGCTGACGAACTGCGGGTAGTAGGAGCCGTGGTCGGTCCACACGTCCGGGGCCTGGCCGGCGGCGAGCTGGGTGGTGAGGTTCTGCCAGTACTGCGCCCACGCCGTCTGGGTGATCTTGACGGAGATGTTGGGGTTGGCCTTCTGGAAGGCGTCGGCGCAGGCCTGGTACGCCGGGAGCTGCTTGTCGTCCCAGAGCCAGTAGTCGATCGTGACCTTGCCGCCGGCCGCGCCGCTCTGCGGGTCGCCGTCGCCGCCGGAGCCGCAGGCGGCGAGCGTGCCGGCCAGTGCCAGCGACAGCAGCGCCATGCCTGCCCGCTTGGTGGTGTTCATGATGCCTCTTTCGGGGGGTTACTTGATTCCGGAGAAGTTGAGCGACTGGACCAGCCGCCGGCCGAGGAGAATCAGCAGGATCAGGACCGGCAGCACCGAGAGGGTCGAGCCGGCCATGAGACCGGTCCAGTCGGGCCGGGTGTTGGGCGACTGCTGCAGGAAGACGCCGAGCGCGACGGTCAGGACGCGGGTCTCCTCCTCACGCCCGACCAGCAGCGGCCACAGGTAGTCCTTCCACGCCCACACCGTGGTGGTGAGCCCGATGGTGATCAGCGGCCCGCGGCTCATCGGCAGCACGATGCGCCAGAAGATGCCCCACGCGCCGTTGCCGTCGAGCCGGGCCGCCTCCTCCACGTCGCGCGGGATGGACAGGAAGAACTGCCGCAGGAAGAAGACCGCGAACGGGGTCATCAGGATCGACGGCGCCACCATGCCGGCGAACGTGTTCACCCAGTCGAGGTTCTTCACCAGCACGAAGTTGGGCAGCAGCGTGAAGATCGGCGGCACCATGAGCGCCGCGATCATGACGCCGAAGACCAGCTCGCGGCCGGGGAAGCGGAGCCGGGCGAACGCGTACCCGGCCATCGCGCAGAAGAACGTCTGCAGCGTCGCGATCAGGCCGCTGTAGACGACGGAGTTGAGCAGGTAGCGGGCGAAGTCGATCTGCGCGCCGGAGCCGCCCGCCGCGCGCGCCTCCTCCTGGCTGGTGAGCCCGAGGATGCGCTGGAAGTTCACCAGGGTCGGGTTGCTGGGGAACAGGGCGCCGCTGTCGGCGTAGAGGTCGGCGGCGGGGGTGAGCGCCGTGCGGACCATCCAGTAGAAGGGGAAGATCGTGAGCACCAGGGCCACGACCAGGACGGCCCAGGCGGGCAGCCGGCCGAGAGTGGAGATGCGCCGCATCGTGTTGCCTCCTCAGGCCAGGTCCGAGCGGGACGCCCGCAGCAGCCGCAACTGCACGACCGTGAGCACGCCGAGGATGAGCGCGAGCAGCAGCGCCGCCGCAGAGGCGTAACCCATGTGGAAGTACTGGAAGGCCTGCTGGTAGATGAAGTAGTAGATGACCCTGATCGCGCTGGTCGCCCCGCGGCCGCCCGCGGCCACGGCGACCGTGTCGAAGATCTGGAACGATCCGATCAGCGAGACCACCAGCACCAGGGCGAGGACGGGCCGCAACATCGGCAGCGTGACCGAGCGGAACATGCGCAGCTCGCCGGCGCCGTCGAGGGCGGCGCTCTCGTACAGGTGCGGCGGGATCTGCAGCATGCCGGCGTAGAGCAGCAGCGCGGTGTAGCCGGTGTAGGCCCAGGTGTTGACCATGCCGATCGTCGGCATGGCCCAGTCGGGCGAGACGAAGAAGCCGATGGTGTCGAAGCCGAGCGCCTTGAGCAGGTGGTTGACGAAGCCGAGGTCGGCGTCGAGCAGCCAGATCCACAGCAGGGCGACGGTGACGTTCGGCACCAGCCACGGCAGCAGCAACATCGCGCGCAGCGCCACCGACCGGGTGAGGCGGTGCATGAGCGCGGCCAGGAGCAGCCCGAGCAGGATCTGCGAGCCGATGTTGATCACGACGTAGTAGACGGTGACCCCGAGCGAGTGCCAGAACTGGGGGTCGCGCACGAGCTGGGCGTAGTTCTCGCCGCCGACGAACGCGGGGTCGTTGAGCAGGTTGTAGTCCGTCAGCGAGTACCAGACGCCGCGCACGGTCGGGTAGCCGTAGAAGATCACGAAGCCGGCGAGGGCGGGGATCAGGAAGAGCCAGGCCGCCCGGCGGTCGTCACGCGGCCGGGGCCGTCTTCGCCGGGGGGCGCCGGTGTCGTCCGGCGGCTCGGCGGCCTGCGACCGTTCCTCGGTCCGCATCGTTCTCATCATCGTCCTCGGCGCTTGGTGAAATTGCCCTCTTGTCACGGAGTGACTCCCGAATAATGATGTGGGGCATCGGAAGTTTGTCAATAGCTCCTCATATCTTGGTGAGCTGCGGCAACGTCTCCGAGTTCCTTCCGTCCCACGTCAACCCCCACGTGGCGGGTCCGCGGCGACCCGCCTGCAGCCACGTATCCCGGAGGTTTCTCACCCATGCCTGTCCCCGTACGGCCGTCGCGGCGGCTTCGCCAGGCCCTGTTAGCCGCCCTGGCCGCCGTCGCGCTGGCCCTGTTCCCGGCCGCCCAGGCGTGGGCGCTCGCGCCGGTCCCCGGCGGGGTCCCGCCCCGGCCGCAGGCCCCCGCGTCGCCCGACCCGTCGCTCCAGGCACACCCGCTGACGGCCGCGCCCGCGCCGCTGGACAACCCGCTCAAGGGCTTCGCCCGCTTCTACTGGCCGGGCAGCGACCAGAACACCGGCTACCCGCACTCCCTCACGTGGAGCTACTTCGGCCTGTCAGAGGTGATGACCGACCCGGCCGACTGCTCGAAGATCAACTGGTCTTTGCTCGACAGCGCGCTGAACGAGATCGCCTCGTACGGCAACCAGGCCGCCGTGCGCTTCTACCTGGAGTATCCCGGCGGCAGCGGCACCCACCCGGCCAACGCCATCCCGCGCTGCTTCGACGGCCACGTCACGTACCGGACCAACACCTACTGGAGCACCACCAGCCCCGACTACGACAACCCGTACCTGCTCGACGCGCTCGGCGACTTCATCGCGGCCTTCGGCGCCCGCTACGACGGCGACCCGCGCATCGGGTTCATCCACCTGGGCCTCATCGGGCTCTGGGGCGAGTGGCACACCTGGCCGTACGACACCGACACCGGCGGCGACTCGTACCCGAACTTCATGCCGACCGACGCGCACGCCGCGCAGATCCTGCGGGCCTACGACGACGCCTTCGACAAGACCAAGCTGGAGCTGCGCTACCCCGACTCGGCGGCGGGCGCGGCGACGAACCTCGACATCGGCTACCACGACGACTCCTTCTGCTACCGGGAAGGCTCGCCGCTCGCCGGCGTCACGCTGCCGCAGTCGCTCGGCGGCGCCGGCTGGGCCCAGCTCCAGCGGGCGCTCAACGTGGGCGCCGAGAACAAGTGGATCACCGCGTCGATGGGCGGCGAGGTCAGGCCCGAGATCCAGACGTCGGCGTTCGCGTCCTGGCCCGGCGGCTCCGGCCAGGTCGACAACATGAAGGCGTGCATCGAGCTGGAGCACACCACCTGGAAGATCAACGAGCAGAGCGTGAACTACCCGGCCGGCGATCCGAACGTCGCGGCCGCCGTCCGGCTCATGGGCTACAACCTCACCGTCGACAACGCCTACTTCAAGAACACCGCGAGCGGCACCACGAACGTCGGCGTGCGGATCAGCAACAACGGCGTGGCCCCGTTCTACTACCCGTGGACGCTCACCCTCGGGCTGAAGAACAGCGCCGGGACCGTGGTCAAGACGTTCGACACGCCGTGGGACCTGCGCACGGTCATGCCGCTCAAGATCCGCGCGTTCCCCGACTGGGGCGTCGGCTCCGACCCGGCCTACCTGGACCACGGCTACCCGCAGTACTTCCAGACCGGCGTGAACCTCTCCGGCGTGCCCAGCGGGAGCTACCAGTGGGTCCTGCGGGTGAAGAACCCGCTGGAAGCCGTCTCGGCGAACGCCAAGAAGCTCCGCTTCGCCAACGCCACCCAGGGCGCGGACGGCTGGCTCGGCCTCGGCCCGGTCACCGTCGGCTCCGGCGGCGGCACCGACACCACCGCGCCCACCGCGCCCGCCGGTCTGACCTCCCCGTCCCGCACCGCCGGCTCGGTCGCCCTGTCCTGGACGGCGTCCACGGACAACGTCGGCGTGGCCGGATACCGCGTCTACCGCGGCTCCACCGAGGTCGGCACCTCGGCGACGACCTCGTTCACCGACACCGGGCTGAGCCCCGCGACCTCCTACACCTACACCGTCAAGGCGTACGACGCGGCGGGCAACACCTCGGCCGCGTCGGCGCCCGTCACCGTCACCACCCTCCCGTCGTCGACCGCGGGCCTGGTGCTCGACGACTTCGACGGCAACCCGGCCTACCCGTCGGCCGCGCGCAACGACCTGGGCAAGTGGACCGGCGGCAACTGCTTCCTCAACGGCGGCGGCTCGGGCGCCGTGTCCGGCGGGGCGCTCGGCCTGCGCTACGACAACTGCGGCTGGTTTGGCAGCGACGTCAACACCGGCCTGTCCGCGTACACCCATCTCGTCATCCGGATCAAGGGAGCGGCAGGAGGCGAGCAGAGCCACTTCCACCTCGGCCTCGGTGGCGTGACCAAGGCCTTCGGCGACTTCACCCTCGACGGTGGCGGCCACCCGGCCATCACCACCGCGTACCAGGACATCAAGCTCCCGATGGCGGCCAACGGCATCAACCGCTCGTCACCCGGCCAGCTCGCGATGAGCTTCTGGCACGGCGGCAACAGCACCATCACCATCGACTCCATCTCGTTCCAGTGACACCCCGGGGGCCGGGGCGCAACCCGGCCCCCTCACCGGTAGGCAGGTTGCTCGAACCCCCGTGCCCCCCTTGAATGGGGACTTATGTTCCTCCGCAGCCCCAAGCCCTTCGGCCGGCGCCCCACCGAACTCCTGATCGGTATCGGGTTCTTCGTGGCGGTCGCCGCGTGCGCGATCACCGCCCTGCTGGTTCCCGACACCCAGGTCGAGGCGCGGTTCGCCGTCATGGGGGTGGCCGCGTGCCTGTACGCGGTGGTCGCGGCCGACCTGTGGGCCGCAGTGGTGACGGGGGTCCTGACCTGGACGCTGGCCACCGGCTTCCTCACCCATCCTGTCGGCGAGCTCAACGTGACCGGGGGTTCCGACGGGGTCCGGCTGCTCGCCATCATGGGCATCTCCCTGGCCGGCGGGCTCTACGGCGTCTACCGCCGCCGCGCGGACCTGGGACGGTGACCGGGCCGGCAGTCATCGGGCTCGCAGCCATCGGGCTCGCAGCCATCGGGCTCGCAGTCATCGGGTCGGCCGTCAGCTGAAGGCGCCGGCGGCGGCGTGCTCCTGTACCAACCGCTCCTGCTCCCCGGTCCAGCCGGCCGCCTCGCGCAGGGCGGCGAACTCCCGCGTCAGCGAGGTGGCGGACGTGGTGCGCGCGTCCGTACCGACGGTGACGGCGAGGCCCGCCGCCAGCAGCCGGGTGGCGGGATGGACGGCCAGGCTGGGGACGGCGCCGGTCTGCACGTTGCTGACCGGGCACGTCTCCAGCGTGATCCGGTCACGGCGCAGGCGTTCGAGCAGCGCGCCGTCCTCGGCACAGCGCACGCCGTGGCCGATCCGGCGGGCGCCGAGCACCTCGATCGCCTCCCACACGCTCTCGGCCCCCGCCGCCTCGCCCGCGTGCACGGTGCACGGCAGCCCCGCCCGGTGCGCCAGGTCGAAGGCGGGCCGGTGCGGCGCGCCGGGATACAGCCGCTCGTCGCCGGCCAGGTCGAGTCCGCCGACCACGTCGCGGCGCCGTACGGCGAGGTCGGCGACGGCGAGGCTCTCCTCCGGGCTCTGGTGGCGCAGGCAGCACAGCAGCAGCGCCGTCCGCACGCCCGTCGCGGCGCGTCCCTCCGCCAGCCCCGCGGCGACCGCCGACACCGCTTCGTCCGGCGTCATGCCCAGCCGCCCGTGCTGCTGCGGCGCGAACCTCGCCTCGCCGTGGACGACGCCGTCGGCGCCCCAGTCCTCGACCAGCTCGCGCGCCGCCCGGCGCAGCGCCTCGGGGGTCTGCAGGACTCGCAGCGGCAGGTCGAAGTAGGTGAGGTACCGGGTCAGGCTGCCGCAGACGGGAGGCGCGGTGACCAGCTCCGCCACCGGACGGTCCACGGCGATGCCCTGCTCGCGGGCCAGCTCGGCGATCGTGGCGGGGCGTACGGAGCCGTCGAGGTGGCAGTGTAGGTCGTGGCGGCCGGTCATGCGGGTCCTTCCGTCAGCGGCGCGGGGGTGCAGGCGTCCAGGGGTGTGGTGGTGAGGGTGTCGAAGAGCAGCCGTTTGAAGCCCGGCTCGTCGACCCGGCGGATCAGGGTCAGGTTGGGCGGGGGCGCCGCGCGCCGGCGGTCGATGACGAGCTGGCCGCGGGCCTCGTCGCCGACCGCCACGTCCACGTGGGCCTGCTCGCTGCCGAGGACCAGCTCGGGACGCAGGGCCACCGCCATCGCGACGGGGTCGGGGAGGTCGTAGCCGGCCAGACCCGTGACGTCACGGGCCCAGTCGGCGACCGTCCGGTTGATCCGGTGGGTGAAGGTGGCCAGGGGAGTGCCGAGGCCTTCCAGGCGGCGCTGGTCGTCAGGGGTCATGACGGCGTACTTGCGCGAGACGTCCCAGCCGATCCAGGTGACCCGTTCGGGCGTGGCCGCCTGCAGCACTATGCGGGCGGCCTCGGGGTCGGCCCAGACGTTGAACTCCGCGGTGGGGGAGATGTTGCCGCGCAGGTCCGCCGCGCCCGCCATGCAGTAGACGTGGCGGAACCGGGTCAGCAGGTCGCGGTCGCGGAGCAGGGCGGCGGCGAGGTTGGTGAGCGGGCCCAGGGTGACGAGCGTCAGCTCGCCCGGGTGGCGGCGGGGGAGGGACAGCAGGACGTCCACCGCATGGCCGTCCGCGGGGCCGCGCGCCGGATCGGGCAGGCCGATGTCGCCCATGCCGTCGAGCCCGTGAACGTGCTGGGCGGTGGACGGCGGGCGCGTCAACGGCCGGTCGCAGCCGGGGTGGACGGGGACGTCGGCGCGCCCGGCCAGCCCCAGCGTGATCAGGGCGTTGCGGGTGGCCGTGGCCAGGGGCACGTTGCCCGCCACGGTGGTCACAGCGCGGACATCACCACCGGCCGCGGACGCGTTGTCGTCGCCGGCGACCGCCAGCAGCAGGGCCACCGCGTCGTCCGAGCCGGTGTCGGTGTCGATGAGGAGGGGAAGTCCCGGCACGCGCTACCTCGTCTAATCGATTAGATCCACGGATGCAACATCTAATCGATTAGATGCGAGAATGTAAAGCCCATGAGCAGGCAGATCACCGTGGCCGACGTGGCCCGCCGGGCCGGCACCTCGACGGCGGTCGTCAGCTACGTCATGAACAACGGCCCCCGCCCGGTCGCCGCCGCGACCCGCGAACGCGTGCTGGCCGCGGCCGAAGAGCTCGGCTACCGCCCCAACCGCATCGCCCGCGCGCTGCGCTCACGCACCACCGGCGTGGTGGGCCTGGTGCTGGCGGACGCGCTCAACCCGTACTTCGGCGCGCTGGCCGGGCACGTCGAGCAGGCGCTCGCGGGGCACGGCCGGCTCATGCTCATCGGCAACGCGGGCTACTCGGCCGAGCGCCAGCGGCATCTCGTCGAACGTTTCCTCGACGCCCGGGTCGACGGCCTGGTGATCGCCTCCGCCGACGCGGGCGACGACGTGGCCGCGCACGCCCGGGCGGCCGGCGTGCCCGCCGTCTACCTGCACAACGGGCCGGCCACGGGTGACACGCCGCTGGTCACGGCCGACAATGGGCAAGCGGTCCGGGAAGCGGTCGCCCACCTGCGTGAACACGGTCACCAAGAGATCGCCTTCCTGGCGGGCCCGCAGGACACCGGCCCGGTGGGCCGGCGGCGGGAGATCTGGCAGGCGGCCACCGGAGGGCGGGGCGTGCTGCTGCGCTCCGGCTACGCCCGTGCCGAGGCGGACACGCTGATCCGGCGGCTGGCGGCGACGGGCGCCGTGCCGAGAGCGGTGATCGCGGCCACGGACGAGCAGGCCATCGGGCTGCTGTCCGGGGCCTGCGCCACCGGCCTGCCCGTCCCGGGAGGGATGGCCGTCATCGGCCTGGACGGCACCCCCGACAGCGCCTACACCGCTCCGTCGCTGACCGCCACCGGGCAGCCTCTCGCGGCGATGGCGCGGCAGGCCGTCGACCTGTTGCTCGACAGCGCGTCTCCGCCGTACTCGCCGAGCGCGGCCCTGGTCAGGAGGCGTAGCTGCGGTTGTGAGGACGGCTGATCGGCGAGCTTCCCGTCCGTGTCCTTCACGAGAAGCCGCCCGCTTGGGCCCTCATGATAAGCTGCCCGCCCACGTTCATGAGACGGTTCCGCCCAGGTCGTGAGAAGCCTCCCGGCCAGGTCGGGACGAAGGGGGCCTGCGTCCGAAGGTGCGATCGATGGCGATGCGGGTGAGCCAGCTCAGGCCGGCGGTGAAGAGCGGAGGCCACACGATCGGGCCGAAGGAGTAGCCGACCAGCACCACCAGCGGGATCCACACCCGGTGCACGGCTTGGTGGAGCGGGCCCGGCAGGCGGGCTCCGGCGAGCCGGGCCGCGTCGGGAAGGACGAAGAAGGCCAGCGCGGCCGCCGTGGTGGGCAGCCCGTACTTGGCGCTCTCGAAGACCGCGAAGGCGGCCAGGAACAGCGCGAGCGCTCCCCAGGCGAGCCTTCGCGGCCAGGTCACCGCCGCGCGTGTGCTCTCGATCGTCACGCCGCCAAGCGTACAGAAGAAATACGAGTCATACATCGCCTTTTCGCGGGTGAATGCGGGGTGAAACAACCCCGGCGTACGCTGTCAAGGCAGTCAAGATCCTGTGCAAACCGCCTGCTGGGCAGGGCCTTCGGCAGGCGCGTTCCACTTGCACCACCGGACTCGGAAAGGCAGTGGCGATGCGACTGACCAGGATCGTTGTCGCGGGTATGGCAGTGGCGCTGGCGCTCGGCGCGTGCGGTGGCGGAGACGGCGGCGGGGGCGAGGGACAGAGGGGCGCGTCCTCCGGCGGGCTGGAGAAGAGCGAGCTGCTGATCGGCGTGGTGCCGGTCGCGTCGGCCGCGTCGCTGTTCATCGCCGAGAAGCGCGGCTTCTTCGAGGAGGAGGGGCTGACCGTCAAGACCGAGATCATCCAGGCGCCCACCGCCGTCATGCCGAAGATCGTCAACGGCAGCATGGACGCGTTCCTGACGAGCTACGTCTCGCTCATGACGATCAACGACTCGGGTGCCGCCAAGCTCAAGCTGTTCCAGCACACGATGGGAGGCGCTCCGGGATTCTGCGCGGTGGTCGTGGCCGAGGGGTCGCCGATCAGGACCGTGGCCGACCTGAAGGGCAAGACCATCGCGGTCAACGTCCTCAAGACGCTCGGGCACACGGTGGTCAACGCCCACCTGCAGCAGGCCGGGCTCAAGCCGGACGACGTCAAGTTCGTCGCCGTGCCCTTCGCCGACCAGCTCGGCGCGCTGTCCTCGGGGAAGGTGGAGGCGGCCTGGCTAGCGGAGCCGTTCCTGAGCGCGGCCAGGAAGGACGGCGCCGTCCAGATCGTCGACACCATCGGCGGGCCCACGGCGGGCGTGCCGATCGACGGGTGGGGCGTCACGGAGCAGTGGCTGGCCAGGTACCCGAAGACGGCCGCCGCTCTGCACCGGGCGCTGGCCAAGGGGCAGCAGATCGCCGGGGCCGACCGCAAGGCCATCGACGAGGTCGTGCCGACGTACACGCAGATCCCCGCGGACGTGGCGGCGGCCATGCGGGTCGGCGAGTTCACGATGGAGGCCGACAGGGCCGGCGTGCAGAAGCTGGCCGATCTCATGCACGGCTTCGGGTTCCTCAAGGCCAGGCCGGACGTGGGGCAGATCTTCGCGCCGACGGGCGGCTGACCGGAAGACTGCCGCTCCAGGTCGCACGGCGCCTCGGCTCCGCCGGGCCAGGGATGGTCTCACGGCGCCTCGGCTCCGCCGGGCCGGAGACGGTCTCACGGCACCTCAGCCCTGCTGGGACAGGGTGTCGGTGACGAGCCGGCTCACCTTGCCCACCGCCTGCACGCCCGCGCCCATCGAGCCGTGCCGGTGGGAGATGCCGCGCTCACACCCCACGCCTGCCCGGGTGTCACACCGCCCATGAGACCCAGCACGTACCGGCGGTTCTTCGCGGACAGCGGGCTCCGCGGCGAGGTGAGCGCGGCCAGCAGCCGGACCTGGTCGGCCGCGCTGGTGGTGGTCGAGCCCCACGCGCCGCTCGGGTCGGGCCTCGTCTCGCGCAGGCCGAAGCGCCGGTTCGCGGCGGCCAGCCCGGACGCGCCGCCGATCGCCGACCACAGCGCCGAGGCGGCGGCGTTGTCGCTGACCCGGATGGCCCGCGCGGCGGCCCGCTGCTCCCCGGCGGCCAGGCCGCGCCGCTGGCGCTGGGCCTTGAGCAGCAGCGCCATCACGATGTCGACCTTGACGATGCTGGCCGTGGCCGTCCTGAGCCCGGGGTTGTAGGAGTAGGACAGGCCGGTCGACAGGTCCCGCACCGACACCGCCACCTGGCCGGGGACGGCGCCGAGGTACTGGCCGATCGCCCGGGTCAGCGGCTTGCTGAACGAGGAGCTCTTCGGGCGGCCCAGCGGCTCGGCCGGACCGGCGACGGTCCCCCGCAGGACGGACGTCCCGCGCAGGACGGACGGGTGGGCGGCGACGCCCGGCCCCAGCCCCAGGAACGTGGCCTTCCCCGTTTCGTGGTGAGCACGCGCGCCTTCCCTCGGTTCGGGCCGAGCACGTGCGCTTTCCCCCGGTTCGTAGCGACGTTCATCCATCCCCCTTGCGCGCACCGCCCCCGGCGCGTCCCCCGGGTGGTGGGTCCCGGCCACCCCGCGCGCCGGGACCACCACCTGATATGTGTGCGGCGTCAGCCGTTTGTCCCTCCTTCGTCCGGTACGGCCTTCCGGATGACGGAGGCGGCGAACCGCACGGGCAGGGCGACGGGGCCGCGGGTGATGCCGGCGGGCAGCCAGCGCACCCCGGCCGACGGGCCGGCCCAGGCCAGCCCGGGCAGCCGGGCCAGCAGCACGCGCAGCCCGACGGCGGCCTCGACGCGCGCCAGCGGGGCGCCCAGGCAGTAGTGGATGCCGTGACCGAAGGCCAGATGCCGCGGCTCGGGGCGGGTCACGTCGAGGCGGGCGGCCTCGTCCGGCGGGAGGGCGTCGCGGCTGGCCGAGGTGAGGGCGACCGCGACGGCCTGACCGGCGCGGATGTGGTGCCCGCCGAGGGTGAGGTCCTCGGTGGCGAAGCGGGCGGGCGTGGTCTCGACGGGAGCGTCGTAGCGCAGGAACTCCTCCACCGCCGCCGGGACGAGATCCGGCCGCGCCCTGAGCCGCGCGGCCTGCTCCGGGTGGTCGAGGAGGGCGGCCAGGGCGTTGCCCAGCAGGTTCACGGTGGTCTCGTGGCCCGCCACGACCAGCAGGACGGCGGTGCCGAGCAGCTCTGTGTCGGACAGGCGGCCGTGGTCGTCGTCGTGCACGCGGATGAGCTGGGAGAGCAGGTCCCCGGCGGGGGTGCGGCGCTTGGCGTCGAGGAGGCCGCGCAGGTAGGAGTTGAGGGCCAGCAGGGCGGCCCGCTGCCTCTCCGAGGGGTTGCTCATGCCCTCGCGGGTCCAGCGTTGCAGGTCGGCGCGGCGCTCCTCGGGGACGCCGAGCAGCTCGCAGATGACCGCCATGGGCAGCGGCCTGGTGAACGAGGCGACCAGGTCGGCCTGGCCGGCGGGGGCGAAGGCGTCCACGAGCTGATGGGAGAGCTGCTCGATGCGCGGGGCGAGCCGTTCGGCGGCGCCCGCGGTGAACGCCTTGGAGGCCAGGCGGCGCAGCCTGGTGTGCTCGGGGGGATCGGCGGTCAGCATGTTCCCGCCGAGGCCGGAGCCGGCGAGCATGATGTGCTGCCCGGCGGCGCGCAGCCGCTGGGCGAACGGCTCGGGGTCCTTGCTCAGCTTCGGGTGAGCCAGCGCCTCCCGGCCCAGCTCGTACCCGACGACCAGCCAGACGGTCGAGCCGTCGGCGGAGCGCACGCGGTGGATCGGGCCCCGTTCCCGCAGCTCGGCGTAGCGGGCGTGGGCGTCGGCCTTGAAGTCGGGAGTCCCGACCAGGATGGCGTCATCGCGGGTGGTCATGACCTGAATGCTCCGCCCGATGACATATCGGGCGCCAGTGCGTCTTGACCTGGACCCCGCTCCAGGTGGCAACGTCGTCCTCGGCAGCGTCCATGGCACGAGGGAGCCTGACATGACATTTCGGCAGCTTGGACGGAGCGGCATCCAGGTGAGCGCCATCGGGTTCGGCGCCTGGGCCATCGGCGGGCCGTTCACGTCCGGCGGCAAGCCCGCGGGATGGGGAGAGGTGGACGACGAGGAGTCCGTCGCGGCGGTGCGCCGCGCGCTCGACCTCGGGATCACCTTCTTCGACACCGCCGACGTCTACGGCACCGGCCACAGCGAGCGCGTCCTCAGCAGGGCGCTGGCGGGACGGCGGGACGAGGTGGTCATCGCCACCAAGTTCGGCAACGTCTTCGACGCGGGCACCCGCACCGTCACCGGCCGCGACCTCTCACCCGGCTACATCCGTCAGGCCTGCCGGGCGTCGCTGGACCGGCTGGGCACCGACCGCATCGACCTCTACCAGCTGCACATCGGCGACGCGCCGCTGGAGCAGGTGGACGACCTGGTCGCCACGCTGGAGGAGCTCGTCGACGACGGGCTGATCCGCGCCTACGGGTGGAGCACCGACGACCCCGAACGGGCGGCGGCCTTCGCCAAGGGCCCGCACTGCGCGGCGGTGCAGCACGAGCTCAGCGTCCTGCGTGACGCCCCGGCGATGCTGGCCGTGTGCGAGACGCACGAGCTCGCGTCAGTCAACCGAGGGCCGCTGGCGATGGGGCTGCTGTCCGGCAAGTACGGCCCGCAGTCCCGGCTGCCGATGAACGACGTGCGCGGGGACTCTCCGGCGTGGATGACGCTCTTCCGCGACGGCCGGCCCGCCCCGGAGTTCCTCGCCATGATGGAGGCGATCCGCGACATCCTGACCTCCGGCGGCCGTACCCTCGCGCAGGGCGCGCTGGGCTGGCTGCTGGGCCGCAGCGACCGTACGGTGCCGATCCCCGGGATCAGGACGGTGGCCCAGGCCGAGGAGAACGCGGCCGCGCTCCGGCACGGGCCGCTGAGCGCGGCGGAGCTGGCCCGGATCGGCGAGCTGCTGCAACGACCGGCCTGAACCGGCGGCCCCCTCGACGCCGGCGGACGGGTGCGCCCGCTTCAGCGGTGGAGGGCGAGCACCCGCTTCAGCGTTGGAGGGCGATCTGGCGGACGCACTCGTCGGCGATGCGGCGGGCGAACCCGGCCGGGTCCTCGTGGGCGGGCACGTGCTCGGGCACGACGGCGTGCACGATGCCCTCGGCGAGCAGGTCGGCCGCGCGTACCCGCTGCAGCCTGGCCACCGCGGGCGCCTGCTCGGGGCCGCCGTGCAGGATCGCGCTCGCGCCCTCCGGCGGGAGCGGTGACAACCACGCGTTGCTCGCCGCGATCACCCGGCGGGACGGCAGCAGCGCCAGCGCGCCGCCGCCGGTGCCCTCGCCCAGCAGCACCGAGACGGTGGGGACGGTGAGCTCCACCATCTCGGCCAGGCAGCGGGCGATCTCGCCGGCCAGCGCGCCCTCCTCGGCCGCCGCCGAGAGGTCCGCCCCCGGGGTGTCGATGACGCAGATCAGCGGCAGGCGCAGCTCCTGGGCGATGCGCATGCCGCGGCGGGCGCCGCGCAGCGCGGCCGGGCCCAGGGGGCGGTGCTGGGACTGGGTGCGGCGGTCCTGCCCGACGAGGACGCAGGAAGTGCCGGAGAACGAGGTGAGCGCCAGCAGGAGCGCGTCGTCGGTCTCGCCGAGCTGGGTGCCGTGCAGCGGCAGGACGTCGTCGGCGGCGTGCCGGAGCAGCTCCCGCACGCCGGGCCGGTCGGGGCGACGCGTGAGGGCGATCGAGGACCACGCGTCACCTCCGGCGACCGGAGCCTCCCCATCCGGAGAGGGCGCGGCCGGGCGGGAAGTTCCGGAGAGGGGTACGGCCGAGCGGGAAGTGTCGGGGAGAGGCGCGTTCGGGCGGGGGGTGCCGGAGAGGAGGGCGAGGGCGCGGGCGGCGAGGTCGGCCAGCTCGTCCGCCGGGACCACCGCGTCCAGGATGCCCTTGTCGACCAGGTTCTCGGCTACCTGGACCCCCTCCGGGAACGGCTCGCCGCGCAGGGTCCGGTAGACGAGCGGCCCGAGGAAGCCGATGAGCGCCCCCGGCTCGGCGACCGCGACGTGCCCGAGCGACCCCCAGGAGGCGAACACGCCGCCGGTCGTGGGATGGCGCAGGTAGACGAGGTACGGCAGCCCGGCGGACTTGTGCGCGACGACGGCCCGGCTGATCTCGACCATCCGGACGAACGCCGGCGTGCCCTCCTGCATGCGGGTCCCGCCCGAGGCCGGCGCGGCGATCAGCGGCAGCCGCTCGCGCGTGGCCCGCCGGACGGCGGCGACGATGCGCTCCGCCGTGGCCACGCCGATGGAGCCGCCGAGGAAGCCGAACTCGCTGACGACGAGCGCCGCCGCGTGCCCGCGGATCGACGCCTGCCCGGTGAGCACCGCCTCGTCGGTGCCGGCCCGCTCCTCCGCGCGCCGGAGCACGGCGAGATAGCCGGGTTCGTACGCGGCCCGCTCGATCGGCTCGTCCCAGGAGCGGAAGCTGCCGGGATCGACCGTGGCCTCGATCAGGGCGCGGGCGGACGGCCTGCTCATGCGGGGCGCAGCCGGGCGTCGTTGCCGACGATCGGGTTGCGCAGCGTGCCGAGGCGCTCGACCTCGACCTCGACCACGTCGCCCGGTTGCAGCAGCCACGGGGGAGTGCGGGCGTAGCCGACCCCGGCGGGCGTGCCGGTGGCGAGCAGGTCGCCGGGGCGCAGCGTGAACGTGCGCGAGATGAGCGAGAGCGTGTCGCCGACGGTGTAGACCATCTCGTCTGTGCTGCCGTCCTGCACGACCTCGCCGTTGACCCGGGTGCGCACGCGCAGGCCGTCGCGCAGGTCGCCGACCTCGGCCGCGGGCACCATGGGGCCGAGCGGGCCGGAGCTGTCGCCGTTCTTGCCGAGGATCCACTGGCTGGTCAGCTTCTGCGCCCTGCGCGAGGTGAGGTCGTTGAAGGCCGAGTAGCCGACGACGGCGGCCAGCGCCTGCTCGGGGCCGGCGTCCACCAGCGGCGCGCCGACGTACGCGACGACCTCGCCCTCCCAGTCGAGGCCGTCCTCGTTCGCCGGGACGGGCACCGGGGCGCCGTCCACGGTCAATGACTGCGTCCACCGGGCGAAGAGCGTCGGGTGCGGCGGCAGGTCCTTGCCGGCGAAGGAGCCCTCGGCGACGTGCTTGAGGTAGTTCAGCCCGATGCAGATCACCCGGGCGCCGGGCAGCACCGGCGGTACGAACGTGACCTCCGGGGCCGGAACCGTGTCACCGGCCGGCTCCGTGGACAGGAAGCCCTGCGCGTCGGCCCAGAACCGCTCCAGCGGCGCCAGCACCGCGACCTCGGTGCCGTCGGCCGACAACGACGCCACCTCGACCGGGCCGCCGTTCCGGCGGATCCCCACGATCCTCATCGGTTCACCTCTCCTGGGACGGAAGGTACGAACCCTTCTAAAGGTTCGAAGGTTTGTGCTTGGATAAGGACTATGCCGCAGAGTTCCTCCCCCGGACAAGCCCTGACCGGCCTGGGACAGGGCGCGCGCACGCGTGCCGAGCAACTGGCCGCCCTGCTCGACGACCGGATCCGCACGCGCGGGCTGGCACCGGGAGAGCCGGTCGGGACGCTGGAGTCGCTGCGCGCGGAGACCGGCCTCGCCTACGCCACGGTCAGCGAGGCCGTCCGGCTGCTGCGCGATCGGGGCGTGCTGGAGATCCGGCCGGGGCGCGGCGGCGGGCTGTTCGTCGCCGAGCGCGGGCCGGTGGTACGGCTGCGGCACACGCTGCTGAGCGTCGAGGAGGAGCCCGGCACGGTCGCCGACGCCATCGAGCTGCGCGACCACCTGGAGGAGCTGATCGACGTCGGCGCCGCCCGGCACCGCACCGACCAGGACGTCGCCGACCTGCGCGGCCTGCTCAGGCAGCTCCGTGCGGCGCCCGACTGGAACGGCTTCATGCGCGCCAACTGGGCGCTGCACGAGCGGATCGCCGCGATCAGCCCCAACGCGATGGCGCGGGCGGTCTACACCGGGACCCTCGGCCACCTGGGCGCCGCCTCCTCCCGCTTCGACGACGACCCGGCCGCCGCCGCCGGCTACCGCGCCGAGCGTTACCAGGTCCACGCCGACCTGGTCGAGGCGATCGCCCGCGGCGACGAGGCCGCGGTCCGCGCCGCCGTCGCCCGGCACAACACCACCACGTAAGAAGGGGCCACTCATGCCGGGTGAGTACCGCCAGTACCTGTTCCCGCACGATCACCCGAGGCTGGCCGAGGTGCGGGGCCTCGATCCGTACGCCTACCGCGAGTTCGCCAGGAAACCGGGCACGTTCACCGGCGGCCTGGTCGAGGGCTGGACGCCGCTCTACAGGAACGACTTTTATGGCGTCACCGAGGACGGCGTCCTGCGCGCGGGCCTCTACCCGCTCAAGCCCGCGGAGCCGGGGGAGGAGGCGCCGGTCGAGGCCATGGTGAGCGCCGCGAACGACCTGCTCGCCGCCCTGGACGGCGAGGGGCGCGAGCGGATCTCGTACGCCGTGGACGCCGTGGAGTGGCAGACCTGGGCCAACCCGGAGTTCATGCAGTTCGACACCGGCCTGCGGCTGGACCTGCAGCCGGAGGCCGTGCGCGAGCGGGCGCTGGCCCTGGTGCGCGCCTCGCTCTCGCCGGAGGGTTTCCGGCTGGCGCACGCGATGATGCTGGTCAACGGCTTCCTCGGCGAGGTCGTCGGCCTGGAGACCATACTTAACGAGTACAGCTACAACCTCGCCCTCTACGGCACCCCCGACCTGCGGGCCCCGTGGGGCTGGCAGCTCTACGGCCACCACTGCGCGCTCAACTGCCTGGTCGTCGAGGGGCGCATGGCGCTGTCGCCGGTGTTCCTCGGCGCCGAGCCCGACGAGATCGACGCCGGCCCGCACGCCGGCCTGCACGACCTGTTCGCCGACCGGGTGGAGCTCGGGCTGCGGCTGATGGCCGCCCTGCCGGAGGAGCGGCGGCGGCAGGCCGTCGTGTACGAGCGGATGGTCGATCCGGCGATGCCGGAGGGCCGGGTGCATCCGGGCGACGAGCGGCACCTGGCCGGGGCGTTCCAGGACAACCGGGTCATCCCGGTCGAGGGTGTGCGCCTCACCGACGTGCCGGCCGAGGCGCGGGAGCACGCGCTGGCCATCGCCGGGTCGTTCGTCCGGCTGCTGCCGGAAGGGCCGCGAGCCGCCCGGATGCGGGAGATCGCCGAGCACCTCGACGAGACCTGGTTCTGCTGGATCGGCGGGCACCAGCCCGGCGACGTCTTCTACTACCGGCTGCAGTCGCCGGTGCTCATCGCCGAGCTCGACCACCACTGCGGGGTGTTCCTCGACTACGACACGCCCAAGCCGTTCCACGTGCACACCGTGCTGCGCACCCCGCACGGCAACGACTACGGCCGCGCGTGGGTCCGGCAGTGGCAGGAGCGGGCCTGATGAGCGCGGAGGCGAGGCACCACATCGCCAACGTGCTGCCCTCGCCGCTGCCGCACCGGCACGACGTCTCCGACCTCGTCGTGACCCCCGGGTCAGAGCGCGGCGTCGCGATCCAGCGGGAAGATCGGCCGCTTCAGGTTGCGGTACGGCAGCCGGTGCAGGTCCTGGTCCACACCCCCCGGCGTGAGCGCCAGCATCCAGTCGGCCGCCGCCTCGAACAGCTCCGGCTCCAGGTACCCGATCTTGACCGCGACCACGTCCACACCAGCCACGTCCACCCCGAGCCGCCGGTACGACTCCAGCAGCCGGTACTGCATCCGGCGCGAGGTCAGGAAGACGCTCAGCCCGCCGATGCGCACGCTGACCACCCGCCCGCCGTCGGGGTCGTCGGCCACGGCCTCCAGCGTGCCCTCCAGCGGCAGCGGCCCCGGCGGGCGGGTGTCCACGCGGCCACCGGCGCGTACGCTGACGGGCGAGCCGGCCGGGAGGTGCGCGATGGCCGCCACCGCCTCCGGGTCGAACAGGGAGGCGTAGACGGCGCGCACCGAGCCGTCGCGGATCTCGGGCCTGGCCAGCATCCGCTCCAGGGCGTAGGTGACGTCGTCGGCGCCGCCCGCGCCCGGGTTGTCGCCGGAGTCGCTGATGAAGTACGGCCGGGCCGAGCCCTCCTTGAGCGCCGCGTCCAGGCACTCGTCCATGGAGCCCGTGGGGGCGACGAAGGCGAAGTCGTCGCGGGCGTCCCAGAACGCCTGTCCCAGCTCGCGGGCCGCCCGCTCGGTGGCGGCGGCGTCGGTGCCGGTGGCGACGACCGCGCCGGTGCAGCGCGGCTCGTCGGCCCAGGCGAAGCCGATCCAGACGGCCGCGTCGATCACGCCGGGCCTGGCCTCGATGTCCGGGATGCGGGCGTACAGGCCGCGGGCGGGCTCGACGCGGGTGCTGGTCATCTCGCCGGGCAGCAGGATCGGCACGTGCACCAGCGCCTTGTGGGGGCGTCCGCCTCGGCGGAGCGCCTCGACGAGGTTGCGGGCGGCGCGCTCGCGGGTCTCCCAGACGTCCACGTGGGGTGCGGTGCGGTAGCAGGTCAGCAGGTCGCAGCCGGCGAACAGGGTGTGCGAGACGTTGCCGTGCAGGTCCATCGCCGCCGACACCAGCGGCTCGGGGCCGATCACGGAGCGGACGGCGGTGATCAGGTCGCCCTCGGCGTCCTGGCGGCCGACGACGCTCATCGCGCCGTGGATGTCCAGCAGCACGCCGTCGAAGGCGCCGTCGGACAGGCCCTGGACGATCTCGGCCCGCCAGGCGTCGTACGCGGCGGCCTCGACCGCCCCGCCGGGCAGGGCGCGGGCGTGCACGATCGGCACCCATTCCACCTCGGCCGCCCACGGCTCGCCGAGCCAGCCGTACCGGCCGAGCAGGGCCTGGCCGCGGGTGACCTCGAAGTCGGCGGTGCCGCTGAGGTGCGGCGAGAAGGTGCTGGACTCGATGTGGATGCCGCAGATGGCGATGCGCAAGGACACGTTTACCGCTGTGCTTTCTAGGAGGGACGGATGTCGGCCGTCTCCCGCAGGAGCTGGCCCAGCCCGATGAGGGCCGCGTCGGGGCCGGCGATGCTCGCCTCGATGGACAACGACTGGGTCAGCGGCGGCAGGCACCGCTCGTAGAGCATGCCTTTGACGGCCGCCACGTAGACGTCGAGGCTCGACAGCGCGCCGCCGATGACGACGCTGTCGGGGTTGAGGAAGTTGACCAGCCCCGACAGCGCGACGCCGAGCAGCCTGCCGCCCTGGCGTACCAGGGTCACCACGGCCGGGTCGGCGTTGATGGTGGCGGCGATGACGTCGCGGATGTCGGCCACGGGCAGGCCGCGCCCGGCCAGCTCGCGGGCCAGCGCGGCGCCGCTGGCGACGGTCTCCAGGCAGCCGCTGCCGCCGCAGGAGCACTCGCGCTCGCCGCTGTCGGCCACCCGCACGTGGGTCAGGTCGCCGCTCAGGCCGCGCCCGCCCCGGTAGATCCGGGCGCCGCTGACCAGGCAGCCGCCGATGCCGCTGCCGGCCTTGACGTAGATCATGTCGCCGGTGTCGCGGCGGGTGACGTACTCGCCGATCGCGGCGGCCTTGGCGTCGTTGTCGACGACGGCGGTCACCTGGAAGCGGTCACGCAGGTCGCTCTGGACGTCGTAGCCGCTCCAGCCCGGCATGCGGGCGGGGCCGACGAGCCGCCCGTGCGGGAAGTCCACCGGGCCCGGCAGCGCCATGCCGACGGCCAGCAGCCGCCGTCCGGGCGCGTGGGCGGTCCTGATGCCGTCGAAGGCTCCCGCGATCTGCTCGAAGATCGCCTCGGGGCCCGCTCCTATGTCGACGGGGAACTCCTCGGCCGTCAGCAGCGCTCCGGAGGGCGAGCACAGGCCGACGCGGGCGTGGCGGGCGCCCAGCTCGGCGACGGCGAAGACGCCGCCGTCCTCGCGCAGGCGCAGGATCCTGGGCCGGCGCCCGCCGGTGGAGGCGCCCACGCCCTCCTCCAGGATCGTGCCGTCCTCCAGCAGGCGCCGCACCACGCTGGAGACCGTGGAGGGAGCCACCTGCAGGATCTCCACCAGATCCGCGCGTGAGACGGCCTTACCGCTGGCCAGCAGGCTCAAGGCCTGCTCACGCAGATTGGCGGGCTCCTCCGGCATGCCTCTCCTCTCCCTGGAAGGAAGACCATCATCGAGCAAGAAGACGATCACCGATAGATGCCTTCGCCGCGGACTCTACATCGAATTAAGTGTCGTGAACAAAGTAGATTTTTCGCATTGACTTACTACTTGTACCTCTATACATTCTCCCGCTGAACGGCCCCTCCGAGGGCACGCCCACGTCTCGACGAGGAGAATCATGGGGACGAGAACCCGCATCGTGTGCGGCGTGGTGGCCATCGGGCTGGCTCTGACCGCCTGCAGCGCAGGCGCCGGCGGCAGTGCGCAGCAGAGCGGCGGCGGCGCGCAGGGCACGGACACCGTGACCGTGGCCTTCCGCACGCCCAACTGGATCCTGCCGATCTCGGCACCGGGCTTCACCCAGGGCGAGAACGAGATCTTCTCCACCGCCCTGTACCGCAAGCTGTACAGCTACAAGCTCGACGGATCCAGCCCCGACAACGTCGACCCCGAGCGCTCGCTCGCCGAGCCGCCCGCCGTCAGCGACGGCGGCAAGACGCTGACCATCACGCTCAAGGACAACACCTGGTCCGACGGCAAGCCGATCACCACCAAGGACGTGCAGTTCTGGTGGGACCTCGTCACCGCGAACAAGGACAAGTGGGCGTCCTACAAGCCCGGCGGCTTCCCCGACAACATCGACAGCTTCAAGGTCAAGGACGACAAGACCTTCTCCCTGACCACGAAGAAGGCGTACAACACGGCCTGGTTCGTCGGCAACCAGCTCAACCGGATCGTCCCGCTGCCCCAGCACGCCTGGGACAAGGGTGACGCCAAGAAGACCTTCGAGGAGCTGACCGCCGCCTCGAAGGACCCCAAGTCGTACGCGACCAACCCGCTGTGGAAGACCAGCAGCGGCCCGTGGAAGCTGCAGAGCTACGTGCCCAGCGGCGAGGTCGTCCTGGCCAAGCAGGACACCTACTCCGGCACCGACAAGCCGAAGCTGAACAAGATCGTGCTGCGGCCGTTCACCGGCGACGACGCCGAGTTCAACGTGCTGCGCGCCGGGCAGATCGACTACGGCTACATCCCGCCGGCCAACCTGTCGCAGAAGGCCTACCTGGAGTCGAAGGGTTACAAGGTCGCCCCCTGGTACGGGTGGTCGATCACCTACCTCCAGCTCAACTTCAACAACCCGAAGACCGGGGTGCTGTTCAAGCAGCCGTACCTGCGCCAGGCACTGCAGATGCTCATCGACCAGCCCACGATCAGCAAGGTCATCTGGTCCGGCATGGCCGCGCCCACCTGCGGCCCGGTTCCCGCCAAGCAGGGCTCGCCCGCCGGCCAGGGCTGCGCCTACCCGTTCGACCCGGCCAAGGCCAAGCAGCTGCTGGAGAGCCACGGCTGGAAGGTCACGCCCGACGGGCAGACCACCTGTGCCGACCCCGCCCTGTGCGGCGAGGGCATCGCCAAGGACACCCCGCTGAGCTTCACCGTCACCAGCCAGTCCGGCTTCGCCGCGACCACCAAGATGTTCGCCGAGATCAAGTCGACGATGGCCAAGGTCGGCGTGCAGCTCACCATCAAGGAGGTGCCCGACTCGGTCGCGGTCACCCCCGCCTGCAAGCCGGAGGAGTCCAAGTGCGACTGGGACATGTCGTTCTTCGGCTCGCAGGGCAGCTGGTACTACCCGGCGTTCGCCTCCGGTGAGCGCCTGTTCCAGACCGACGCCCCCGTCAACCTCGGCAGCTACAGCAACCCCGAGGCCGACGAGCTGATCGAGAAGGCGCAGTTCTCCGCCGACGCCGGCGCCCTGCAGGAGTACAACGACTTCCTGGCCAAGGACCTGCCGGTGCTGTGGATGCCGAACCCCGTCTACCAGATCTCGGCGTACAAGTCGGGGCTGCAGGGCGTCGAGCCGCAGGACCCGATGAACCTGATGTACTTCCAAGACTGGTCCTGGAAGAGCTGACCGTTGACCCGGTACCTCCTCACGCGCCTCGGCCAGGCCCTGGTCATCGTGATCCTGGTGACGCTGATCACGTTCGTGATCCTGCACCTGCTGCCGGGAGGCGCGGCCAGGGCCATCCTGGGCAAGGAAGCGACGCTGCAGCAGATCGCCGCCTTCAACCACGAGATGGGGTACGACCGGCCGCTGTGGCAGCAGTACGCGATGTACCTGCAGCGGCTGGTCCAGGGCGACCTCGGCTACTCCTTCCAGCTCAACCAGTCGGTGGCCGAGGCCATCAGCCAGCGGGTGCCCAAGACCATGCTGCTGTCGCTGGCCTCGACGCTGCTGGCGGTCGTGGTGGCCGTCCCGCTGGGCGTGGTGCAGGCGGTGCGGCGTAACCGCTGGCCCGACTACACCATCAACGGGCTGTCGCTGCTGGCGTACGCCACGCCCATCTTCTTCATGGGTCTCATGATGATCATTCTGTTCTCGCAGGTGTGGCCGGTGCTGCCGCCCGAGGCCCCGCAGGGCTTCACGCTGGCGGAGGTGCTGGCCGACCCGGCCGGGCTGGTGCTGCCCACGCTCACGCTGACGATCCTCACCGTCGCGGTCTACTCCCGCTACATCCGCTCGTCCATGGTCGACAACCTGAACGAGAACTACGTCCGCACGGCACGCAGCAAGGGCCTGTCGGAGGGCCGGGTGATCGTCGGGCACACGCTGCGCAACGGCCTGTTCCCCGTCATCACCCTGCTCGGCATGTACCTGCCCGCGCTGTTCAGCGGCGCCCTGGTGGTCGAGCGGCTGTTCAACTACCCGGGCATGGGGCTGCTGTTCTGGCAGGCGGCGCTCAAGCGGGACTACCCGATCCTGCTCGGCGTCACGCTGCTGATCTCGGTGGCCACCGTGCTCGGCGCGCTGGTCGCCGACGTGCTCTACGCCGCGGTCGATCCACGCGTACGACTCAAGGCAGGCCGCTCATGACCACTCAGGAAGAGGCACAGCCCGTCCGCGGGATGTGGCGCCAGGGCGTGGAGGTCTTCTGCGAGAACCGGCTCGCCCTGGTGGGCGTGGGCCTGTTCGTGCTGCTGGCGGCCTTCTCCTTCCTCGGGCCGCTGTTCTACCAGACCGACCAGGTGCACACCGACCTGACCAAGGTCTACCTGCCCCCGGGCACGGACGGGCACCCGCTCGGCACCGACGGCGTCGGCTACGACCAGCTCGGGCGGCTGATGCTCGGCGGGCAGACGTCCATCGTGGTGGGCCTGGCCGCCGGCCTGCTGGCCACGGTCGTGGGCACCGTCTGGGGCGCCATCGCCGGGTTCGCGGGGAGCTGGGTCGACGCGGTCATGATGCGGGTGGTCGACGCGATGATGTCGATCCCGGCGCTGTTCCTGTTCATGCTCATGGCCTCCATCGTGACGCCCACGGTGCCGATGCTGATCGTCATCATCGGCGCCTTCGCCTGGCTCGGCCCCGCCCGGCTGGTCCGCGGCGAGGCCCTGACGCTGCGCACCCGCGAGTACGTCATGGCGATGCGCGGCATGGGCGGCACCGGCGGGCGCGCGGTGCGCCGGCACATCATCCCCAACGCCATCGGCACCGTGATCGTCAACGCCACGTTCCAGGTCGCCGACGCGATCCTGTACGTGGCCTACCTGTCGTTCCTCGGCCTGGGAGTGCCGCCACCCGCGGCGAACTGGGGCGGCATGCTGTCCGACGGCCTGTCGGACACCTTCAGCGGCAACTGGTGGCTGCTGTACCCGCCGGGCATCGCCATCATCCTCATCGTGCTCGCCTTCAACTTCATCGGCGACGGGCTGAGGGACGTCTTCGAGGTCCGCCTCCGGCGGCGCTAGCAGGAGGTTTCGTACATGGAGGTTCCCAGCGAGCCGCTGCTGCGGCTGCGCGACCTCAGCACCGACATCGCGCTGCGGCGCGGCACGGTGCACGCGCTCGACCAGGTCAACCTCGAGGTCAACCAGGGCGAGACGCTCGGCATCGTGGGGGAGTCGGGCAGCGGCAAGACCATGACCGTGCTGTCGGTCATGGGGCTGCTGCCCTCCGGCGGCGGCGTGGTCGGCGGGGAGATCCTCTTCGACGGCCGCGACCTGCGCAAGATGGAAGCGGCCGAGCTGCGCCGGGTGCGCGGCGTCGAGATGGGCATGGTCTTCCAGGACCCGCTCACCTCGCTCAACCCCACCATGCGCATCGGCGCCCAGGTCGCCGAGCCCCTGCGCGTGCACCAGGGGATGAGCAAGGCGGAGGCCCGCGAGCGGGCCGTCGAGATCCTGCGCCGGGTCGGCATGCCCCGCCCCGACAAGATCGTCGACGACTACCCGCACCAGCTCTCCGGCGGCATGCGCCAGCGCGTCGTCATCGCCATGGCGCTCATCCGCTCCCCGCGCCTGCTCATCGCCGACGAGCCCACCACGGCCCTGGACGTCACCACCCAGCGCCAGATCCTCGAACTCATCGACGACCTGCGCGAGGAGTTCAGGATGGCGGTCATCCTGGTCACCCACGACCTCGGGGTGATCGCCGGCCGCGCCGACAGGGTCGCCGTCATGTACGCCGGACGCGTGGTCGAGACCGCCACGACCGCCGAGCTGTTCCGCGCGCCCCGCCACCGCTACACCGAGGCGCTGATGCGCGCCCTGCCCGAGTCCGCCGCCGACGGCCGCCTCTACAGCATCCCCGGCCTGCCGCCGGACCTGTCACGGCCGCTGACCGGCTGCCGCTTCGCGCCCCGCTGCCACTTCGCCACCGACGAGTGCCGCACCACCGACGTCACCCTCACCGGGGACGGGCACGCGTTCGCCTGCCTGCACCCGGTCACCGAGCCCGTCGCCATCACGGCGTCGGCCGGCCACGACCGGGCCGCCTCCGGCGCCGCCGCCGAGCCGATCCTGACCGTGCGGGACCTGGTCAAGGAGTACGACGCCGGCGGCGCGGGCCTGCGCAGGACCGCCGGGCGCGTCAGCGCCGTGGCCGGGGTGTCCTTCGAGGTCAAGCCCGGCGAGACGCTCGGCATCGTGGGCGAGTCCGGATGCGGCAAGTCCACCGTCGGCCGCCTCGTCGCCGGCCTCGAAGCCCCCACGGGCGGCCGGATCGTCGTGGACGGCACCGACATCGCCACCCTGGACCGGCGCGCCCGCCACCGCATGCACCGCAAGGTGCAGCTCATGTTCCAGGACAGCTACGCGGCCATGAACCCGCGCATGCGCATCGACTCCATCCTCACCGAGCCGCTGGAGATCCAGCAGGTGGGCGACGCCGCCGCCCGCCGCGCCCGGGTGAGCGAGCTGCTCGACCAGGTCGGGCTGCCACGGCGGGCGCTGGAGCGCTACCCGCACGAGTTCTCCGGCGGGCAGTTGCAGCGCATCGGGCTGGCCAGGTCGCTGGCGCTGCGGCCCCGGCTGATCGTGGCCGACGAGCCGGTCAGCGCGCTGGACGTGTCGGTGCAGGCGCAGGTGCTCAACCTCATGCGGGACCTGCAGGGCGAGCTCGGCCTGTCGTACGTGTTCATCAGCCACGACCTGTCCGTGGTGGACTACATGGCCGACCGCATCGGCGTGATGTACCTCGGCAAGCTGGTGGAGGTGGGCCCCGCCCACCAGGTGGTGCGCGCGCCGCGCCACCCGTACACGCAGGCGCTGCTGGACGCCGTGCCCTCGCCCGACCCCGGCCACGCGCCCAGCCCGGACACGACCATCCGGGGCGAGCTGCCGAGCGCGCTCAACCCGCCGACCGGCTGCCGCTTCCGCACCCGCTGCCCGCTGGCGCAGGACGTCTGCGCCACCGAGCCCGTCCTGGAGGGCGGCGCCCACCAGGTCGCCTGCCACTTCCCGCTCCGCCTCGAAGCGGACGGCACCGGAGCGCCGCAGGGCTAGCGCCGGACGCGGTAGAGCAGGTGGAGGACCCGGTCGCCCTGGATGACCACGTGCGGGTCCTCCAGCAGGTGCTGGGCGCCGACCGAGCCGAAGTAGCGCTTGCCCGAGCCGAAGACCACCGGCACGACGTCCATCGCCACCTCGTCCACCAGCCCGAGGGCGAACGCCTGGCCGCCGGCCTCGCCCGCCGCGACGGCGACGTCACGCTCGCCCGCCAGCTCCCTGGCCAGCGCGACCGCCCGCGTCACGTCGTCCACGAAGTGGTACGACGCCTCGGGGTGCCACCCCTCGGGCTTGGGCCGGTGCGAGAGCACGACCACGTGGTCGCCGGTGGGCGGCCGGCCCTCCCACCCGTTGGTCATGTCGAACAGGTGCCGCCCGATGACCATCGATCCGATCCGGGCCCAGACCGGGTTGACGTAGTCGGCCGAGACCTGCGAGACCTTGCCGATGCCGCCGAGGTCGGCGGTGCCGTTGCCGTACCAGTCGAACAGCGGGCCGACCTGGTCGTGCGCGTCGGCGATGAAGCCGTCGACCGAAACGACGTTGTGCATGATCACGGTGCTCATCGCATCTCCAGAGCGTTGGCGAAGGTGGGTTCACCCATGCGTCGACCGCGCGCCGCCGGAATCGACATCGCCCCGGAGAATTCTTCCCGCCGCTACCGGGCCGTGGCGCGCGCGGCGTTCTCGATGACCCTGGCCACGATCTTCGGGTGGGAGACGGCCACGGAGTGGGAGGCGCGCACCTCGGTGACGCGGGCGCCGGCGCGCTCGGCCATGAACCGCTGCGCGGCGGCCGGGATGTTGAGGTCCTGGGTGGTGACGATGTCCCAGCTCGGCTTGTCCTGCCAGGCGGCGACCTCGGCCTTCTCCTCCAGGGCCGACTGCGCGATGGGCCGCTGGGTGGCGGCCATGAGCGCGGCCGGGCCGGCCGGCACGTCGGCGGCGAACTGGTGGCGGAACTTGTCGGCCTTGATGTAGAGGTCGGTGCCGGTGCCGCCGCCGGGCAGGGCGAACGGCGCGGGGTCGAGGGCGTCGGGGAGCGTGGAGCCGGGGAACTTGTTCGTCAGCTCCAGCGCCGTCTCGCCCGGGGCGGGCAGGAAGGCGGCGACGTACACCAGGGCCTTGACCTCGGGGTCGTTCGCGCCGGCGATGCTGATGACCGAGCCGCCGTAGGAGTGCCCGACGAGGATCTTGGGGCCCTTGACGTGGTCGAGGAGGCTGCGCAGCGCGGCCGCGTCGTTCGCCGGGCCGCGCAGCGGGTTGGCCGCGGCGACGACGGGGTAGCCGTCGCGGCGCAGCTCCTCGATCACCCCGTTCCAGCTGGAGGCGTCGGCGAAGGCGCCGTGCTCCAGCACGACGGTCGGCTTGGCCCGCCCGGCCGTGGTGGCGCCCGCGGGCCCGGTGACCGCCAGCGCGCCGATCGCGACACCCGCCGACAGGGCGCCCAGCAGGAGCCGCCGCTTGATGCTGACCATGAGACTTCCTTCCGAAGAGGTGGATGCAAGGGGGGCGTCCTCACTCTGGGCCGCGGACGGGTTCGGCCACATCAGTCACTTGACGGTCATTCGGTGGCCGTCCGGCGGCGGGAGGCGCGTCCGGGGCGGCCCTGAGGCGCCCTCGCGCGGCGTGGCGCACGCGACCGGATCGCCGGTTCTGGCCGTCATGTGACTGATGTGCCGCCCCCGCCGGGCGGACGAGAGTAGGCACCGCACCAGGGACCGGCCGGACCTGCTGCTCAGCGACACGCGTAAATCAGCGATGGGAAACTCATGAAAAGACTCCTGGCCGTCCTGGCGGCCGGTGTGCCGCTGGCGGCGGCGATCTGCCTGCCGACCAGCGCCGCGGCGGCCACGACCGCCGCGGCGTTCAGCTGCTCGCCGTCCATCTCCGTGAAGGCGCCGGCGGGCACCACGGTGGAATCGGTGACGGCGCAGCGCCGCGAGGCGGGCACCGTGACCGTCCCGCCGGTGACGCCGCTGCCCGGCACCGAGGTCCCTGGCGTGCCGGCCCACTGCGCGGTCACGGTCACGCTCGCCCACCCGGGCGTGGGCGACCACGCCAAGGTGCAGGTCTGGCTGCCCGAGACGGGCTGGACCGGCCGGTTCCAGGCAGTGGGCGGGAGCGCCTTCGCCGCCGGCGACCACGGCGCCGCGCTGGCCGGCGCGGTCAAGACCGGGTACGCCGCCGCCACCACCGACGCGGGCGTCAGCACCTACATCGACACCGCCTGGGCCCTGAACAGCGCGGGCGAGGTGAACAAGGAGCTGCTGAAGAACTTCGCCGACCGCTCCCAGCACGAGATGACGGTCGTCGCCAAGCAGGTCGTCGCCGAGGTGTACGGCAAGCCGGCCTCCTACTCGTACTGGAACGGCTGCTCGACCGGAGGCCGCCAGGGCTACATGGAGGCCCAGCGCCACCCCGGCGACTACGACGGCATCCTCGCCACCGCTCCGGCCATCAACTGGGACGAGTTCGAGGTCGCCACCCTGTGGCCGCAGGTGGTGATGAACGAGGAGAACGCCTTCCCCGCCCCCTGCGAGCTCGCCGCCTTCAACCAGGCCGCCGTCAAGGCGTGCGACCCGCTCGACGGCGTCCGTGACGGGGTCATCGGCGAGCCCGCCACGTGCGACTTCGACCCGCGCAAGCTCGTCGGCGAGACGGTCGAGTGCGAGGGGAAGCAGGAGACCATCACCGCCGCCGACGCCACCGTGGTCCGCAAGATCTGGGACGGCCCGCGCACGCCGTCGGGCAAGAAGTTGTGGGCCGGCATCCCGGTCGGCGCCGGCTTCGACCTCGCCGGCACCCGGCTCGGCCCGGACGGCGACCGGGTGGGCGCGCCGTTCCCCGTCCCGGCCGCCTGGGTCGCGACCTGGCTGAAGCGCCAGCCGGCCTTCGACCTGTCGACGATCACCTACGCCGGTTTCGCCAAGCTGTTCGCGCAGTCCCAGGCCGAGTACGACCAGGTCATCGGCACCGACGACCCCGACCTGTCGGCGTTCCGCAAGGCCGGCGGCAAGCTCCTCACCTGGCACGGCCAGGCCGACCAGCTCATCCCGACCCAGGGCACCGTGAACTACCGCGAGCGGGTGGAGCGCGCCATGGGCGGCTCGCACCGCGTCGACGGCTTCTACCGGCTGTTCCTCGCGCCGGGCGTCGACCACTGCGGCAACGTCACCAGCACCGGCCCCGTGCCCACCGACGCCCTGGGCGCCCTGACGGCCTGGGTCGAGCAGGGCAAGGCCCCGCAGATGCTGAGCGCCGCCATCAAGGACGCCTCCGGCAAGACGGTCACGCGCGAGCTGTGCCTCTACCCGTCCGTCTCCCGCTACACCGGCCACGGTGACCCGGCCGACGCGGCGAGCTACCGGTGCGCGAAGCCCCGGCACTGACCGGTCCACGTCCCGGGGCGCCCAGGCGCGGCCCCGGGACGTGGCCCTCCCGTCACAGCAGCGGTCCACGTCCGCGAAGGCCGCGGGCGCTGCCCGCGCAGGAGGCCCGTCCGCATGATTCTTGAGCCACGTCCCGGAGGCTCCGTGAACCCCACTCCCGTCGTCTTCATCCACGGCGCGTGGCTGCACGCGCTGTCCTGGAAGCCGTGGGGCGAGCGCTTCTCCAGCCTCGGCTTCGCCGTCTCCGCGCCGCTCCGGCCGGGGGAGCCCGCCACGGTGGCGGAGGCCCGCCGGCAGCCGGAAAGCTGCCGCGAGCTGGGGCTCGACGCCCTCACCGAGCACTACGCGGGCATCGTACGCTCCTTCGACACCCCGCCCGTGATCGTCGGCCACTCGGTGGGCGGGCTGATCGCGCAGCACCTCCTCGGCACGAACCTCGGCCGCGCCGCGGTCGCCATCGCCCCCGTCCCCGTGAACCAGGTCGCCCGCGAGCCGTGGCCGGCGTCACTCGACGCGGCGCTGTTCCGCCAGCTGTTCGCCAACGCGGTCACGCGGGAGGAATCGGCACGCCTCTTCGAGCGGCACGCCGTCCCCGCGCCGCCCCGGCTGCTGGCCGAGCTGGGCGGCGACGGCACGCATCCCCGCGCCGACGTGGACACCGGCAACACCGCCCGCGGCCCGTTGCTACTGATCTCCGGGCAGGAGGACCGGCTGGTGCCCGACTCCGCCACCCGCGCGGTGTACAAGCTGTACGGCGACTCGACGGCGGTGACCGGCCTCAAGCAGTTCCCCGACCGCGGCCACTCGCTGGTCCTCGACAGCGGATGGCGGGCGGTCGCGGACTACGTCCTCCTCTGGCTCGCCGAACGGGGCATCCGTGCCTGACGGGCCGTCACCGGGGGAGCTTGCCCAGGGCGTCGCGCAGCGCGGCCCGGGACGTGATCCCCAGCTTCGGGAAGACCCGGTAGAGATGCGAGCTGACGGTGCGCGGCGACAGGTGCATGCGCTCGCCGATCTCCTTGTTCGTCAGCCCGCCGGCGGCCAGCTCCGCGATCCGGCGTTCCTGCCAGGTCAGCTCGACCAGGTGCGACGGCGCGGCGCCGGCGGGCGCCCCCGAGGCCCGCAGCTCGGCCTGCGCCCGCTCCGCCCAGCCGGCGGCGCCGAGCCGGTCGAACGACTCGGCGGCGCGAACCAGCAGCGGCCGTGCGGCCTTGGGCCCCTGGGTGTGCCTGAGCCGGATGGCGTGGCCAAGGCGGATGCGGGCCAGCTCGAACGGGAAGGCGGTGGCTCCCGGCTCGGCCTCGGCGCGTGCGTACATGTCCGCCGCCTCCTTCTCGTCGCCGGTCGTCATCGACATCGCGCCGTAGGTGATCATGGCCAGCCGGGGGGAGAGGGCGGGCAGGCCGGCGTCCAGCGCGGCCCGGGCGTGCCGGTGGGCCTGCTCCAGCCGTCCCGTGTGCACGGCGGCTTCGACCAGGTCGAGCAGCGTGCGCGAGGCCTGGTGCGCGTAGGGTTCGAAGGATCCGGGCGGCGTGATGCCGATGGCGTGCAGGTAGGCGGCCTCGTAGTCGCCCTCGCTGAGGGCCGCTGCCGTGCCGATGGCGTCGGCGATCTGCGTCAGGAACCCGATGCCGCGCGGGCGGGCCCAGGCGTCCACGACCGCCTGCGACTCGCGGGCCTGCTCGGTCCGGCCGCGCACGGCGGCGAGAAGCCCCAGGTAGGCGTGGGTGTGGTGGGTGAACAGCGTGTTCCCGTGCGAGGTGGTCAGCCGCAGTGCGCGCCGGCCCGTCCGCTCGGCGTCGTCCCATTCGCCGGTGGCGAGCTGGTCGAGCATGATCAGGTGCAGCATGGTCATGCCGTTGGCCACGGCGCCGGTCTCCACCTCGCGGTCCACCGCGCGCCGCAGGTGGGGGCGGTACCTGTCCAGCGTGTCGACGTGGTAGGCGGCCACGGCCAGGCGGGAGACGTCCCACGGCTCCAGGGCCGACACGTCGGCGAACGCCCGCTCGACCCGCTCGGGCACGCCCCTGCCGTGGCGGACGACGTCGCTCCACGCGTCGCGGTAGACGGCCGAGCGCGGGTGGACGCGGTCGCCCAGCGAGCGCAGCAGTCGCTCGGTGCGGTGCCACGAGACGGCGTCGCCGGCGTACAGGCTGGTGGCGAGTAACAGGTCCACGAGCCGGGTGAGCACCTCCGGGCTGTCGTCCCGCAGGTTCTCGATGGCCGCCGCGACGCGGTGGTGCGCGGAGCGTACGTCGCCGTCCTCGTACAGGGCCACGTACGCCGCGGTGATGGCGGTGGCGGGGGACCCGGCCGGGCCTGGCGCCGGGTCCGCGCGGACCAGCCGCTGCGCCTGGTCCAGGAGCGCGGCGTGCCCGGCGATGAACGCGGCGTCGCCGAGCCGCCTGGACCGGTCGGCCGGGGTCTGGCTCAGCTCGGCCGCGCGGGTCAGCCAGGCCACGGCCGCGACCGCGCCGCCGCGCCGGGTCGCCGACTCGGCCGCGGCCTCCAGCGCGGCGGCCACCTCCTCGTCGGGGTCCACGATCGCGGCCGCCAGGTGGCGGGCGCGCCGCTCGACGTCGCCCTCGTGCAGCCGGGCGAGGTCCGCGTGCGCCGCGCGGCGCTGGTTCGGCGTCGCTAGCTGGACGACGGTGGAGCGGACCAGCGGGTGGCGGAAGACGAGCTCGCCGGTGGCGGGGTCGGTGTCCAGCAGGCCGGCCGCCACCGCCTCGCCGGTGTCGCGCATGCGGTAGCGCCTGCCGGGGGCGCGGTTCCCGCCCTGGCCCGCGCCGACGCCGTCGAGGGCGCCGCGCAGCAGCTCCTCGCGTACGGGATCGGCGAGGCGCTCGATGCGCATGCCGTACACGTGCTGGAGGCGGCGTGACAGGGGGACGGCGCCGAATTCGAGCAGTTCCTCGCCCCCCACGTGCGGCGGGAGCTCCACGAGGGCCAGCGGGTTGCCCATGGCGTGCTCCAGGACCAGGCGCCTGGTCCGCGGGCCGAGCCCGGGATGGCGCAGGTCCAGCAGCCGCCCGGCGGCCTCGTCGGGGAGGGGCGCCAGCGCGAGCTCGGGGAGCGCGGCCGTGTCGAACCGCGAGCCGACGTCCGACCGCACGGCGATCAGCATCTTCACCGAGCTGCCCGCGAGCCGCCGCCCCACGAACCCGCACACCTCGATGCTGGAGGCGTCCAGCCACTGGCCGTCGTCGAGCAACAGCAGCAGCGGGCTGCCCGACGCCGCCAGGGACAGCAGGTCGAGAACGGCGATGCCGAGGGACATGACCGACGGCGTCCGGCCCTCGCGCAGCCCGAAGGCGACGTCGAAGGCGGCGCGGTGCCCGTCGTCGAGCCCGGACAGGTGGGGGAGCAGGGGGTAGAGCAGCTGGTGGAGGCCGGCGTAGGGCAGCTCCGACTCCGCCTCGACCCCGGCGGCCCTGATCACGTCGTGCCCGGGGGCGGCGAGGGCGGCGGCGTGGTCGAGCAGGGCGCTCTTCCCGACGCCGGTCTCGCCCCTGAGGACGAGCGCCTGCCCCTGGGCGGCCGCCAGGAACGCGGCCAGCTCCTCCCGCTCGCCGTCACGCCCCACGATCGCCGCCCCGGCCATCGCGGACCCGGCTGTGGTGGAGCCCGTCATCGCGGACCCCGTGATCGCGGGCCTGTTGTCCAGGAGCCCGTCGTCCCCGATGCCGTCATCGCCGATCCCCCCGAAACGGTCATGACAGCAGGTCCGCCAGGCGGTCGATCTGCGCGATGTCGTCGGACCAGCAGCTCAGCATGACCTCGTGCGCGCCGAGCTCCCGGTACGCGGCCACGGCGTCCCGGATCTCGGCGGCCGTGGTCGCCATCGCCCGTACCGACTGGGCGGCGAGCTCCGGCGCGAACCCGTAGTAACGCAGCAGCGCCTCCCGCGACCCCGCCACGGTGGACTCCGGCCCCAGCGCCACGTTCACCTGGGCGACCAGCAGCGGCTCGCCCGCCCGTCCCGCGTCCTTCCACTGCCGCCTGACCAGCTCGAACAGCCCTCGCGCATGCTCAGGCGGGGCCGGGCAGACGTAGCCGCCACCCCAGCGGGCGACGCGGGCCAGCGCCCGCGGCGCGAACCCGCCGAAGAGCAGCTCGGGGCCGCCCGCGCGCAGCGGGACGGGGCCGACGGGGCCGAGACCGGGCGCGACCGGCTCGCCCGCCCAGACCCGGCGCATGGTCGCGAGCTGCTCGTCCAGCCGCCGTCCCCGCGAGGCATGGTCGGCGCCCACGGCCAGGAAGTCGTCCTCCCGCGCGCCGACCGCGAGGCCGAGGGAGAACCGGCCGCCGGACAACCGGTCGAGCGTCGCGCTCTGCTTGGCCAGCAGCACGGGGTCGCGCAGCGGCGCGAGCACCACCTCCGACTGCACCCGGATCCGCTCGGTCGCCGCCGCCATCGCGGCCAGCATCACCATGGGCTCGGGATTGTCGTACACGATCCGGTCCGGCACGCCGATCCTGCCGTACGGGCCCGCGTCCGCCCGCCGGGCCCACGCCACCAGGGCGGCCGGATCGGTGAAGGGCACCGCTAGTCCGAGAGCCATGCCCACCTCAGCCTTCCGCCGTGTTCGCTGTGCCTGTCGTGCCCGCCGTGTTCGCTGTGCCTTCCAGGACCGCGAGGGCGGCGTGCGCCTGCTCACGCATCACGGGCACGAACTGCCGCGCGGGCTCGGGCAGGCCGGCCAGGACGAGCGCGACCTCCTCCTGCGTACCGACCTGGTCGAGGAACCCGACGACCAGATGCGCCGCCTCGGTCGGCGACGTCGCCACCACCTCGCGCGAGAACGCCGTCCACGCCTCCGGGGAGACGTGCGTGCGCAGCGCGGGGAGCAACAGCGGCTCCTCGTGATCGAGATGCCGGTGCACCAGGAACCGGACGGCCTCGGCCGCCCGCTGGAACCCGGGGCGGTCGCCGTCCTCGCCGATCGGCACGTCCGCGAGGGCGTCGAGCGCGACGTCGAGCGCGTCGTGCTCCTCGCTCAGCACGCCGAAGCGCGCCGCCACCTCCGGCGCCACCGCCGCGATCATCGGCCAGAGCAGGTCGTCCTCGGTCTCGTGGTGGTGCCGGAGGTTCTTGACGAGGAACTCGCGCAGCTCGGCCAGCGCCGCGAGGGGGACGGAGCGCCGGGCGGCGGCCTCGCACAGCAGCGTCGTGGCGCGCCGGTGGAACGCGTGGATGAGGCGGGTCTCGACGACGGCCGCGGCCTCGGTGTTGGTGGACATGCCATGGCAGCGTAGGAGCGGCGGGCGAAGACTCCGTTGACGAACGGTCGGCGTGCGGGGCGGGTGTGCTGTCTGCGATGTATACGTCCTGTTGCAGCGTGGCGCGTCCGTTCGGGTATGGTCCCCCAGGACTCGCGCAGCCGAGGTTAGGAGTCGCACCACCATGCCGCTTTTCGGGCGGGAGGCCGAGCTGAAGGCCCTGGCCGGGCTCATCGACGACGTCCGGGACAGTGGCCTCCAGGACCGTGACGGCGTGCCGGATCGCGGCGGTCTCCGGGGGCGCAGTGGCGTCCTCATCCGGGGCGAGGCCGGCATCGGCAAGTCCGCCTTGGTGGCGGCCGCGGCGTCGGCGGCGTCGGCCGCCGGCCTGCGCGTGCTCACGACGACCGGCGTGGCGGCCGAGCAGAACCTCCCCTACGCCGGGTTGCACCAGTTGCTGTACCCGGTCCGCGCGGGCGTGGACGCGCTGCCCGCCCGCCAGCGCGCCGCCCTGCGCAGCGCACTGGGCCTCGGCGATCCGGCCGACCCCGACACCTATCCCGGCGGTCCGGCTGCATCCGACACCTATCCCGGCGGTCCGGCCCAACCCAGTACCCATCCCGGCGGCATGACCGGACTGAATCCCCAGCCCGGCGGTGGGGCCGAATCGGGCGCGGGACCTGGCGGTGGCGCTGGGCAGGGTGCCGGCCCCGGTGCCGGCCCTGATGACGGTGCAGGAGTGGGTGCTCACCTCGGCGGTACGGCCGGAGGCGGCGTCTACCTCGTGGGGCTGGCCACGCTGACCCTGCTGGCCGAGGTGGCCGCCGCCCGGCCGCTGCTGGTCGTCGCCGAGGACGCGCACTGGCTGGATCGCGCCAGCGCCGACGTCCTCGCCTTCGTGGCGCGCCGGATCGGGTCCGAGCCCATCGTGATGGTCGCGACCCTGCGGGAGGGTGAGCCCTCACCCCTGCGGGAGGCGGGGCTGCCGGCGATGACCATCGGCAGGCTCTCCGGAGAGGCCGCCGCCGAGCTGCTCGACTCGACCGCCCCCGGCCTCGCCCCGGCGCTCAGGGAGCGGATCCTGGAGCAGGCCGCCGGGAACCCGCTGGCGCTGATCGAGCTGCCTGCGGCCACGGCGGATCAGGGCGGCGGCCTCGACTCGCCGGCGCCGCTGGGCGAGCGCCTCGAGCGCGCGTTCACCGCCCGGGTCGCCGCCCTGCCGATGCCGACGCGTACCGCCCTGCTGGTCGCGGCGCTCAACGAGAGCGAGTCGGCAGCGGAGACGCTCGCAGCCACGCGCCTGCTCCTGCGCTCGGGAACGATCGGGGACACCGGCCCGATCGGGGACACCGGCCCGACCGAGGACACTGGCCCGATCGTGGGCACGCAGCCGCAGCCGCAGCCGCAGCCGCAGCCGCAGCCGCAGCCGCAGCCGGGGGCGGGGGCGGGGGCCGGTCCGGTCTCCGGGGAGGAGGCCGGGCTGGAGATCTTCGGGCCGGCCGTCGAGGCCCGGCTGGTCGAGGTCGCCGCCGGCGCGGTCAGGTTCCGCCATCCGCTGATGCGCTCGGCCATCCCCGCGGCCGCGGCGCTCGCCGAGCGCGGGCGGGCCCACCTGGCCCTGGCCGAGACGCTGCGCGAGCACCCCGACCGGCGGGCCTGGCACCGGGCCGCCGCGACGGCCGGGCCCGACGAGGAGGTGGCGGCCGAGCTGGATCGGGCCGCCGCCCAGGCGCTGCGCCGGGGCGCGGTGGCCGCCGCGGTGGCGGCGCTGGATCAGGCGGCCCGGCTGAGCGAGGAGCGCGAGGGCAAGGCGCTCAGGCTGCTGCGCGCGGCCGAGCTCGCGGTCGAGTCCGGCAGCCGCGCCACGGCCGAGCGCCTGGTGCGCGACGCGCGAGAGCTGGACCTGTCCCCGCGCCGGCGCGCCACCGCCGCCTGGCTGCTCAGCGGCTTCGAGGACGGGGTGCGCGAGGACGTCTCCCGGGTGTCCGAGCTGGCCGGGCTGGCCGCGTCGATCGCCGCGGAAGGGCACGTCGAGCCGGCCGTCCGGATCCTGTGGGGCGCCGCCATGCGCTGCTTCTGGTCGGAGCCGGGTCAGGACGCCCGCCGCCTGGTGCTGAGCGTGGCCGACGGGCTGCCGCTGCCCGCCGGCGATCCGCGCATGGTCGCGATCGCCGCGTACGCGGCGCCGTTCGAGCGGGGCGCCACCGTGCTCGGCGGGCTGCGCGAGCTGGCCGGAGCCGCCGGCGCCGACCCCGAGGTGGACCGTTACCTCGGCAGCGCGGCCCTCCAGATCGGGGCGTTCGACCTGGCAGGCCGCCTTTCCTCGGTGGCCGCGCCAGGACTGCGCGCCCAGGGCAGGCTGGGGCTGCTCCCCAGGGCGCTGGCCGTCCAGGCGTGGAGCCTGACCAGGCTCGGCGACCTGGCCACGGCCGTCCCCGCCGCGGAGGAGGCCGCCAGGCTCGCCGACGAGACCGGCCAGCCGTTCATGTACGGGCTGGCGACGGCCGTCCAAGCCGAGATCGCCGCGCTGCGGGGCGAGAACGAGCAGGCCCGGGCCCTGGCCGACGAGGCCGAGCGGGTCGCGCTGCCCGCCGGCGCCCGGCCGGTGCTGGCCACCGTGCAGCTCGCCCGCGGCCTCGCGGCCATGAGCGAGGGGCGCTTCGACGACGCGTTCGCCGACCTGAGCCGGATCCTCGACCCCACCGACCCCGCCTACCAGTTCGCCCTGCGCGCCTACTTCCTCGCCGAGCTCACCGAGGCCGCGCTGCGGGCCGGGCGGGCCGCCGCCATGCGGGACGTGCTGCGCGGCCTGGAGCCGCTGGCCGCGTCGGCGCCGTCACCCGCGCTGCACATCGGCTTGCGGTACGCGCGCGCCGTGCTCGCCCCGAACGAGGAGGCGGAGGAGCTGTACGCGGCCGCGTTGCGGGCGGACCTGTCCGGGTGGCCCGCCGAGCGGGCGCGGCTGCACCTGGCGTTCGGCGAGTGGCTGCGCCGCCGGCGCCGGGCCGTGGAGTCCCGCATGCACCTGCGTACGGCCAGGGAGGCCTTCGACGCGCTCGGCATGGCCGCCTGGGGCGAGCGGGCACGGCGGGAGCTGCGCGGCGCGGGCGAGTCCAGCCCGACCCGGGACCCGGACGCGTGGGACCGGCTCACCCCGCACGAGCTGAGCATCGCCCAGCTGGCCGCCGAGGGGCTGACGAACCGGGAGATCGGGCAGCGGCTCTACCTGTCCCACCGCACCGTCGGCACCCACCTGCACCGGATCTTCCCCAAGCTCGGGGTGAGCTCCCGGGCCGATCTCGCGCGGATGCTCACGACCTACCGGCCGGACGAGTGAAGCGCAGTAAGAAGCAGGGGGGCGGGGGTTCGCCGGTCAGACCAGTGAGGCGCCGGCCGACATGCTGATGCGGGCGGACATCCTGCGCAGTCCGGGACCAGGATCAAGGCCGAGGTCGTCGGCCAGCAACCGGGCGATGCGGCGGTAGGCCGCCAGCGCGTCCGCCGGGCGGCCGTCGCGGTCGAGCGCCCACATCAGCAGCTCCCACAACCGCTCGCGGTAGGGCTCCGCCGCCGTGGCGAGCGTCAGCTCGGCGATCGCCGAGCCGCCGTCGCCCCGCTCGATGTCGAGCGCCCAGCGCTCCTCCATGGCGGAGGCGCGCAACTGCTCCAGCCAGGTACGCCGGCCCTCGAAGAAGGCCCCGCCCAGCCCGTCGAACGCCGGTCCGCGCCACAGCGCCAGCGCGCCGCGCAGCAGCCGGGCGGCCTCCGCGACGTTGCCCCGCTCCCGGGCCCGGCGCGCGGCGGCGGTGGTCTGGCGGAACACCGTCACGTCCACCGCGCCGGGGTCCACGACGAGCTGGTAGCCGCCGCCCGCCGACCTGATCTCCGCCTCGGTGCCCAGCCCGGCGCCCCCGCCGTCGGCCAGCACCCGGCGCAGGCGCGAGACGTACGTGCGGGTGCTCACGACGGCGCTGCGCGGCGCCCGGCCACCCCACAACGCGCTGACGATCTCGTCGATCGAGACCTGGCGCCCCTCGCCGAGCAGCAGCAGGGCGAGCACCCCGCGCTGTTGCGGGGACCCCGCGTCCAGTTCCTCCCCGCCGCTCCAGACGCTGATCGGGCCCAGCAGCCCGAAACTCACCCCGCCCATCGAGGTTCCCCCACCTCTTGCCTCGCGTGCTTCGTCGTCGATGCCCCGGAGGGCATCTCTGACAGACCCTACTGACGCCGCGTCGTGGTTTTGGCGTATTGCCGGGCTTGTCCGCAGTCTGTAAGGTCTCGGTCGCGGGCCGGGCCCTGCGGGACGTACACGTGACGTACACAGACGCAGTCATCTGACGCTCGCGGCGCGGATCCGGCCGAACCTACCTTCGGGGACATGCTTCCGCCTCCCTGCAGGTTCACCATCCTCGGACCTCCCGGCCTCGCCTGCGGTGACACCCGCCTGGACCTCGGCACGCCCCAGCAGCAGGCCGTCCTGATGCTGCTGCTGGCCAACAGCGGCAGCTTCGTACGGATCGGCGAGGTGATCGACGGCCTGTGGGGCGAGCACGCGCCGGCCACCGGCGAGGCCGTCGTCAGGACGTATATCTCCCGCATCAGGCGGCTGCTGTCCGCGCACGGGCTGGACGCGGTGATCAGCTCCAGGTCCGGCGGTTACATGCTCGACCCCGAGCTGTTCGCGGTGGACGCCATCGAGTTCGCCGACATGCTCGAAGCGGCCAGGCTGGAGCGCGAGGGCGGGCAGGTCCCGGCGGCCGTGAAGCTGCTGGAGCAGGCGCTGGCCCTCTGGACGGGCACGGCGCTGGCCGGGGTTCCCGGTGACGCGGCCGAACGCGAGCGGTTCCGGCTGGAGCGGCTGCGGCTGGTCGCCGTCCAGGAACTGCTGCGGCTGCGGCTGGAGCGCGGCGAGCACGCCGAGGTGGCGGCCGAGGTGCCACTGCTCATCGAGCGGAACCGGCTCGAAGAGCCGCTGTACGAGATCTACCTGCTCGCCCTGTACCGCGGCGGTCGCCGGGCGGAGGCGCTCGAGGTCTACCGGATGGTCTACGACCTGCTGGGCAAGGAGCTGGGCGTCAGCCCGGGGCCCCGGCTGCGTGCCGTCCACGACAGGATCCTGCGCGCCGAGGCGGACCCGGGCGACGAGCCCGCGCCCGCGCCCGCGCCGTTCCCCTCCCCGACGGCGTCCGTGTCACCCGCGCCACCCGTGCTGTGGGTGGGGCGGCCCGGCCCGCGGGGGCCGTCCGCGGGGCCCGCCGCGGCGCGGTTCGTCGGCCGTGCCACCGAACGCGCCGCCTTCCTGGACCTGCTGGCGCAGGGCCGCCCCGGGGTGCTCTTCGTCCGCGGGCCGGCGGGCATCGGCAAGTCGGCGCTGCTGCAGCAGCTGGCCGAGGACGCCACCGCCGAGGGCCGCCAGGTACGGCACCTGCACGCGAGCGCCGAGGGCCGGCCGGTAGGCCTGAACGCCTCCGCCGAGGGCCGGCCGGCACGTCCCCCGGGCCCGTCCGCCGGACCCCGCGAGCGCCTCGAACGGTTCGCGGAGGAGCTGGCCGGGGCGGCGGGCCCGGTCCTGCTCGTCGACGCCTTCGAGGAGCTGGCCGGGCTCGAGGCGTGGCTGCGCGACGACTACCTCAGGCGCCTGCCCGCGGACACGGCCGTCGTGGTGGCGGGCAGGAGCGGGCCGAGCGCCGCCTGGCTCACGGATCCGGCCTGGTCGGGAGCGATCGTGATCAGGCATCTCGAAGCCCTCACCGCCGCGGAGTCGGCCGCGCTGCTCGAAGCCCGCGGCGTCGAGCCCGGCCTGCGCGGGTCCATCGCGGACTTCGCCGCCGGCCACCCCTTCGCCCTGTCACTGGCCGCCGAGGTCGGCAGGAGCATGTCGGCCACGGGACAGCCGTCGCGCCGCGAGGCGGCCCGGCACGTGGTCGACGGCGTGCTCGCGCTGCTGGCCGGCGACGTGCCGTCGGACCCGCACCGGTGGGCGCTGCACGTGTGCGCGCACGCCCGCCACACCACGGAGGACCTGCTCGCCGCGGTGCTGCCGGGCGGCCGGGCGGCGGAGCTGTTCGACTGGCTCAGGGCCCAGCCGTACGTCGAGACCGCGGCCCGCGGCCTGGAGGTGGGCGGCGTGCTGCGCGAGGCCCTCGACCACCACCTGCGCTGGCGCGACCCCGCCGGCTACGAGCGGATGCACCGCGCGATCCGCCACCACGTCATGGACGAGCTGCTGCGCGGCGCCCGCGACCCGCACGCGAGCGTGGCGGTGATGCGCACGATCAGCCGGCTGCGCCGGCGCGGCGGAGTCCTGGGCCGGTACGTGTCGCAGGTGGGCGAGGAGGACGTGCGCGCGTGCGCGGTGACCCCGGACGACCACGACGAGGTCGTCGCCATGGCGCGCGAGTCGCAGGGCGAGGTCACGGCCGCGTCCGTCCGGTTCTGGCTGGACCGCAGGCCGGAGGCGTTCACCCTGCTCCGCTCCCGTGGGAGCGGCCGGCTGCGGGCCTTCATGAGCTGGCTGACGCTGCGCCGCCCCGAGCAGGAGGAGCTGGACGCCGACCCCGTCGTCGGGGAGATCTGGCACGACGTGAGCCGGCGCACGGCGTTGCCCCCGGACGGGCACGTCGGGATCGCCCGGCATCTGATCTGCCCCGCCTACGAGGCCAAGCCGTCCCCCATCACGGACGTGTTCCAGGCGTGGATGCTGCGCCGCTGGCTGCACGAGCCGGGGCTGGCGGCCTCGTACCTGATCGTCGCCAACGGGCCGCTGTGGCGGCCGTTGATGGAGTACCTGGGCCAGTACGAGCTGACGCACGCGGGCGCGGGCCACCCGTACGCGATCTTCGGCCACGACTGGCTGGCCGATCCGCCGGAGGTGTGGCGTGACCACCATCTGGACGAGGAGCTGTGGGCGGAGCGAGGCCTGTTCCTGCGCCAGGAGGTGTCCCGTGCGGAGCAAGGCTGACGGAAGTATTACCGGAACCGGTCCTTCCTCACGGGAGCAGGCCGCGGCTGCTCGAATCGCAGGCGTGACCGATCAACGACACCCGAAGGAGAGCGGCCCGCCGATCGCGCGCCGGACGATGCTCTCGATGCTCGGCGCGGGCGCCGCCGCCCTCGCCGCCGCCCCTCTCGTGCAGAACGGCTGGGAACGGCTCGCCGCGACCGACCCGACCGGGCTGCTGCCCGGCCCGGGCGGCTTCCGCTACTTCAGCGTGGCGGGCTCGGTGCCGGAGAAGACCGCGGCCGACTACCGGCTGCGGATCGGCGGCCTCGTCGAGCGGCCCATCACGTACACGCTGGACGAGCTGCGCGCCATGCCGCAGACCCGGGTCGTCGGCGACGTCGAGTGCACGGACGGCTGGCGGGTGCCGCGCACCCCGTTCACCGGCGTGTCGCTCGCGCACCTGCTCGACCTGGCGGGCGTGCGCCCGGAAGGCACGGCGCTCCGCTTCACCTGCTTCGACGGCGTCTACACCGAGAGCCTCACGCTCGACCAGGCGCGCCGCTCCGACGTGGTGGTGGCCCTGGACATGCAGGACAAGCCGCTCACCCACGAGCGCGGCGGCCCGGTGCGGCTGTACGTCGCCCCGATGTACTTCTACAAGTCCGCCAAGTGGCTGTCCGGCATCTCCGTCACCGAGAAGGTCGTCCCGGGATATTGGGAGGAGTACGGCTATGACGTCGACGGCTGGCTCGACCGGAGCGCCTGACAGGCCGCGGCGTTCCGGCTCGGCCGGAGCGTCCGGGCGGCTGCGGCGCTTCACCCGCGCCGAGCGCCTGGTCCACCGTGCCACGGCCGCGCTCATGCTGCTGTGCGCGGGGTCGGCGGCGTTCCTCTACTTCGCGCCGCTGGCCCAGCTCGTCGGCCGCCGCCACCTGCTGGTCGTCGTGCACGAGTGGTCGGGGCTGCTGCTGCCCGCGCCGTTCCTGCTCGGGCTGGCCGCCCGGTCGTTCCGCGCGGACCTGCGCCGGCTCAACCGGCTGGCCCCGTACGACCGGCAGTGGCTGCGCGCGGCCCGCAGGGGCACGCCGGGTCCGCGCCCGGCCGGCAAGTTCAACGCCGGGCAGAAGATCTGGGCGGGCTGGATCGCCGGGGCCGTGCCGGTGATGGCGTTCACGGGGCTGCTGATGTGGTTCACCGGGGCGCTGCCGTGGATCTCGCGGACGAGCGCGATCTTCGTGCACGACGTGACGGCGCTGGCCATCGCCGTCGTCGTGCTCGGTCACATCCGGCTGGCCTACCGGGATCCGGAGGCGCGGCGCGGGATGCGCTCGGGGTCGGTGACGTGGGGATGGGCCAGGAAGCACCATCCCCAGTGGGCCGAGGAGGAGGCGGCGCGTGTCAGGCGATGAGCTCGGCGGCGCGCTCCGCGATGCCGTATACGGCGGCGGCGGGGTCGCCGGACACGATCGACGGCATGACCGAGGCGTCGGCCACGCGCAGGCCGTCGAGGCCGAGGACGCGCAGCTCCTCGTCCACCACGGTGCCGATCGCGCAGGTGCCGGCGTGGTGACCGGAGGCGTCGGGGCCCGCGCGCAGGTACGCCCGCAGGGCCCTGGTGTCGCGCACGTCGGCGCCGGGCAGCACCTCGCCGCCGCGCCAGCCGTCCAGGGCGCGTGCCCCGCCGATCTCCCTGGCGCCCCGCAGGCCGGCGACCATCGTGGCTAGGTCGCGCGGGTCGGAGTAGGGGCGGGGGTCGACGGCGGGCGGGCCGGCGGGCGAGCAGGAGGCCAGGCGTACGGTGCCGCGGCTGCGCGGGCGCACCAGGGACACGCGGATCGTGTAACCCTGGCGCGGGCCGCCGTGCGCGGGGGAGTGGCGCGGCACGTCCAGGAAGGTGATCTGCAGGTCGGGCCCGTCCTGCGCGTGCGGGCCGCGCAGCAGGCCGAGCGCCTGCCCGTGGCCGTTCCTGGGGGCGAGCAGGGAGCGGGCGGGGGTGTAGACCAGCCCGGCCGTGACGTGGTCCTGCAGGTCCGAGCCGACCCCGGGCAGGTCGTGCGCGACGGCGACGCCCGCGCCCACCACCACGTAGTCGTACTCCACAGCCGCCCGCCTTCCATGCGTCACCTGTTCAGATGGTGACGAGAAGATGCGTCACCTGTCAAACGGGTGATGCGGAATGACCAGTTTTCGGCGGGTGCTAGGGTGAAAGGCGCACATTCGTGACAGCTAGGAGACCAGACATGGCAGGCGACGACGACATCTCCGGGTGATACCGGAGGTTGACCCCGGCCCCGGCCGACGCGTGAAGACCGTCGCCGGTGTGGCCCAGGTCGTCGTTCCCTCGTTCCTGTTTCCCCGCCGGGCCTTCTTCTCGCATGCCCGGGTCACCTTTCAGAGGTATGTCACATGTCTGACGCATTCGTCATCTGCTCCGGGCTCTCCTTCTCCTGGCCCGACGACACTCCCGTCTTCACCGGCCTGTCCTTCAGCGTGGGCGGCGGCCGTACCGGTCTGGTCGCGCCGAACGGCGCCGGCAAGAGCACGCTGCTCAAGCTGATCGCCGGCGAGCTGCGGCCGTCGAGCGGCGACGTGTCGGTCAAGGGCGTGCTCGGCTACCTGCCGCAGAGCCTGCCCCTCGCCCAGGACCTGACCGTGGCCGAGGTGCTGGGCATCGCCCCGGTGATCGCCGCGCTGGACGCCATCGAGTCCGGCGACGCCGCCGAGGAGCACTTCACCACCATCGGCACCGACTGGGACATCGAGGAGCGCACCCGCGCCCAGCTCGACCGGCTCGGCCTGGCAGGGCTCGCCTTCGACCGCACGCTCGGTACGCTGAGCGGCGGCCAGGTCGTCTCGCTCGGCCTGGCCGCGCAGCTGCTCAAGCGGCCCGACGTGCTGGTGCTGGACGAGCCGACCAACAACCTCGACCTGGCGGCCCGGCGCCGCCTGCACGACCTGCTCGGCGACTGGAACGGTTGCCTGCTGGTGGTCAGCCACGACCGCGCCCTGCTCGACCGGATGGACCGCATCGCCGAGCTCGACCGCGGCGAGCTGCGCTTCTACGGCGGCGGCTACACCGCCTACGAGGAGGCCGTGCGCGTCGAGCAGGAGGCCGCAGAACGTGACGTGCGCAGCGCCGAGCAGGAGCTCAAGCGCGAGAAGCGGGAGATGCAGCAGGCCCGCGAGCGGGCCGATCGCCGGGCGAGCAACGCGGCCCGCAACCTGAAGAACGCCGGGCTGCCGCGCATCTTCGCCGGCAACATGAAGCGCGGCGCGCAGGAGTCGGCCGGCCGGGCCGGGCAGCTGCACGCCTCCCGGGTCAGCGACGCCAAGGCGCGGCTCGACGAGGCCGGGCGGGCGCTGCGCGACGATCAGAAGATCGCGCTGGAGCTGCCCGGCACGCACGTGCCGGCCGGGCGCACGGTCTTCCACGGCGAGCGCCTGCAGGCGCGCGGCCTGTTCGCCGGGCCGGGCGTGGACCTGACCGTGCGCGGGCCCGAGCGCATCGCGCTGACCGGCCCCAACGGCGCCGGCAAGTCCACCCTGCTGCGGCTGATCAGCGGCGACCTGGAGCTGGACGGCGGCACCACCCGCCGGGCCGACGGCCGGGTGGCCTACCTGTCGCAGCGGCTGGACCTGCTCGACCTGGACCGCACCGTGGCCGAGAACCTGGCGCAGGCGGCTCCCGGCATGGCCTCGGCCGAGCGGATGAACCTGCTGGCCCGCTTCCTGTTCCGGGGCCCGCGGGCGCACCTGCCCGTGGGCGTGCTGTCCGGCGGGGAGCGCCTGCGGGCGACGCTGGCGTGCGTGTTGTGCGCCGAGCCCGCGCCCCAGTTGCTGCTGCTGGACGAGCCGACCAACAACCTCGACCTGGTCAGCGTGGCCCAGCTGGAGAGCGCGCTGGCGGCGTACGAGGGGGCGTTCGTGGTGGTCAGCCACGACGAACGGTTCCTGGCGGAGATCGGGGTCGAGCGGTGGCTGGAGCTGTCGGACGGCCGCCTGCTGGAGACCGGTCCGTCACCGGCTTGACAGGTGACGCCTCGGGTTGCCAATATCGTCACCAGTTAAGCCGGTGACGCGAAAGGTGCTTCCCGGCGTACCCGCTCAGAAGGGATACAGCCATGGCTGTCAGCTACACCGGGGTCGTCACCGTCACGGGAGAGGGCAGGAACGGCGGGCGCGTCCAGGCCGATGACGGCATGCTCGACACCACGCTCGCCATCCCGAAGGAGTTCGGGGGCGCGGGCGGGGCCACCAATCCCGAGCAGCTCTTCGCCGCGGGCTGGGGCGCCTGCTTCCTCGGTGCGGTCAGGAGGGCGGCGGCCCAGCGCAAGGTCACGCTGAAGAGCACCGCCATCACGGTCGAGGCGACCCTGAACCACGGCGACGACGGCGAGTTCGGCCTCAGCGCCGTGCTCAACCTGGAGCTCGGCGGCGTGGACCAGCAGACGGCCGAGGAGCTGGGCGCGGCGGCCCACCAGCTCTGCCCGTACTCCAAGGCGACCCGCGGCAACATCCCGGTCACCATCGACGCGAAGGCCGTCTGACACGCGCCGGCCGCGGCGGAGTGAAGCTCCGCCGCGGCCGGTGTGCGTGTTCTCAGAGCCGCAGACCCACCAGCAGCGGGTCGTGGTCGGAGGAGCGGAAGGGGTCGGGCGCGTACAGGTAGGGCGGGTTGTACTCGGTGTTGTAGTCCATGAACCGGCCCTCGTCGGAGTTGACGTGCCAGATGGTCGCGCCCGTCACCAGCTTGCGGGCGCCCTTGTCGGCCAGCACGTGGTCGAGCTCGCCGGACAGGCCCTCGAAGACGTAGCTGTAACGCTCGTCCTCCTCCACGTACTTCTTGCTCAGGCTGGTCAGCCCGGCGTTCTCGAAGGTGTGGATCGGGTCCTCCTCGCCGTAGGCGTTGATGTCGCCGAGGACGAGCGCGTTCTTCAGCTTCAGCTCGCCGATCAGGGACAGCACGGCCTGGGCCTGCTTGACGCGCTTGGCGTTGTAGCAGCTCTGCCCGTCACCCTGGTCGGCGTCCGCGCCGGTGGCCGGGCCGTCCGCGTCGGTGCAGCCCTTGGACTTGAAGTGGTTCACCAGCACGGTGAACGTCCTGCCGTGCCCCCTGGCCTTGCCGAACGTCTGCACCAGCGGCGGCCGGTTGAAGATCGGGTCGGCGGAGGAGCGCGCCGGGCCGATCGGGGTGACCTTGGCCGGCTGGTAGATCAGCGCGGTCTGGATGAGGTCGGTGCCCGGGTTGGGGTGCGAGATCGCCTGGTACGTGCCCGCGCCGGCCTTGGCGTTGAGCGCGTCCACCAGGGCGTTGAGCGCCACGTCGCCGTTGCGCTCGACCTCCATCAGCCCGGCCACGGCGGGGTCGAGCGTGGTGATGTTGGCGACCAGCTTGGCGAGCTGGCGGTCCCGCTCCTCGGCGGTGGTGGCGCCGCGCGAGCCGAGCGTGGTGAACCAGTTGAGCGTGTTGAGGCCGGCCACCCGGACGTCGCCGCCGACCCGCTCGGGGCGGGCGGGGCGCGGGTTCTTCGCGCGGAAGACCACGGGCTCGGTCGGCTGGACGCGGTAGACGTCGAAGCCGTAGGTGAGGATGCCGGTCAGGTCCCGCACCTCGTCACCGAGGCGGACGGTGTTCCAGCCCTGGGTGTGGTACGGCAGCGTGGCCGGGTTCTGCGCGTTCGAGCCGTCGTCGAGCAGGATCCTGCGCCGAGCGTCCCTGCCGGGGTCCACGCCGTCGCGGTCGGTCGGCTGGTACAGCCGCTCGTCCTCGGCGAGGAGGAGCTCGCCGAACCGGGCCAGGTTGTAGGTCTCGGAGATCGCGAGGTCGTCGTCGAAGGTGACGAGCATGCCCTCGTAACGCTCGAAGGTGAGGCCCTTCCTGAGCGGCAGGTCGAGCTCGGTGCGCCTGACCGTGCCGGTGCCGCAGACGTTCACCGTGGTGGCCGGCGAGATCTCGGTCAGGCCGTTGTACTCGATCGCCTTGCCGGAGACGAGCACCCGGTCACCGGCCTTGACCGGCGAGGAGGAGTACACGAACAGGCCCTCGGAGGTCGCCGGGTCGGCGTCCGGCCGGGCGGACTGGAGGTAGAAGCCGCCGAGGCCGCCGGCGCCCTGGAAGGAGCCGGTCACGACGCCCTCGACCCGGACGTTCTGGCCGGCGACCGGGCTGGCGTCGCCGCTGCCCTGCACCTGGGGGATCTGGTGCGTGGCCGGGGTGTCGCAGCTCTCGGTCGGGGTCGGCGTGGGCGTGGGGGTCGGCTCGCCGTCGCCGCAGGGGGCCGGGGTGGTGGCGCTGTTGCGCGGCGCCGGGGCCGCGGTCTCGAAGTCGGCGCCGTTGTCGTCGGTGTCGGCGCAGCCGCCGCTCTTGCGGAACCCGCCGGTGGCGTTGGTGAGCGCGGGGGCGGCGGTGCCCTCGGAGAAGTTCGCGGTGCCGTACCCGACGAGGTCGGCGAGCTGCCCGAGCTGGTCCTCGGAGCAGGGGGTGGAGGAGCCGTTGCAGGCCAGGCCCTCGGCCGAGCGGACCAGCGCCACCTTGCCCGCGGTGCCGCTCATGTTGATCGAGCCGGCGCTGTCGGGCTGGGGCAGCGCTCCGCTGGGCGTGGTGCCCGCGGCGAGCTGGACGAGGTGGTACTGGCCCGGCGCCAGGGTGCCGGACAGGGCGGCCCTGTTGGCGGCGAAGTTCCCGGTGCCGCCGGCGCTGGTGTACTGCACGGACCAGCCGTCCAGCGACACGGGGGCGGCGCTGCGGTTGAACAGCTCGACGAAGTCGTTGGAGAAGGGGGCGCCGGAGTTGCCGCCCCCGCCGTAGACCTGGCTGATGACCACGGTGCCTGGCGCCGCGGCGGCCACGGAGGGTGAGGACAGGGCGGCGATCGAGCCGGCGGCGACGCCGGCCGCGACGAGGATCGCCGGGACCCGGGACTTAACACGCATGCCGGGGAGCGTAAACCGACATACGGTGAAAAACCCTGTATTAGGCGTGGACGTGCCGTGAAATCTTGAACATTGACACTTCGTGTCCATTCAGGGGCGCGGATGTGTCGGCTTCGCACGATGCGAAGCCGACGCGAGCCTCCCCCCAGGGCTGTCAGGGTGACAGCACGAAGCCCTCGTACCCCTTGGCCGCGACCTCGTCGCAGATGACGCGGTAGGCGCCGACGCCGCCGGGATAGGGCAGGAAGACCCGGGGCTTGCCGGGGATGTTCGCGCCCAGGTACCAGGAGTCGGCCCGCGGGAAGAGCGTCTGCGCCGCCACCTCGCCGACGTGCCGCGTCCAGGCGTCCTCGGCGCCGGGATCGGCCTCGATGACGGTCGCGCCCGTCCCGGCCAGGTGCCGCAGGCAGCCGGCGATCCAGTCCACGTGCTGCTCGATGGAGACGAACATGTTGCTGAGCACCGACGGGCTGCCCGGCCCCGTGATGGTGAACAGGTTGGGGAAGCCGGCGGTCATCAGGCCCAGGTACGTGCGGGGCCCGGCCGCCCACTTCTCGCGCAGCGCCGTGCCGCCCCTCCCCGTGATGTCGATGGCGAGCAGCGGGCCGGTCAGCGCGTCGTAGCCGGTGGCGTAGACGATGGTGTCCACCTCGTACGTCGCCTCGGCGGTGCGCAGCCCGGTCTGCGTGATCTCCTCGATCGGGGTCGTCCGGACGTCCACGAGCCGCACGTTCGGCCGGTTGAAGGTGGCGTAGTAGTCGGTGTCGAAGCACGGGCGCTTGGTGCCGATCGGGTGGTCGCGGGGCGACAGCAGCTCGGCCACCCGCGGGTCCTCGACGGTCTGGCGGATCTTCTCCCGGACGAACTCGGCCACAAGCTCGTTCGCCCGCGGGTCCACCGCCGTGTCACCGAAGGCGCCGAGGAAGCCCGGCCCGCCGTGGGCCCAGCGCGCCTCCAGCTCCGCCAGCCGCTCCTGCTCCGACGCCGCCAGCGCCGAGCCGGTGTTGAACGGCGCCGCGATGCCGAACAGGGAGTCGCGCATCGAACGGCGGATCTCGGCGTGGTTGTCCTTCACCCAGCGGGCGTACCCGGGATCGAGCGGCCGGTTCCACGCCGGGATGGTGAAGTTGGGCGTCCGCTGGAAGACCGTCACCTGCGCGGCCCGCTCGGCGAGGACCGGGATGATCTGGATGCCGGACGAACCCGTGCCGATGACCGCGACCCGCCTGCCCGCGAGGTCCACCTCCTCGTGCGGCCAGCGCCCGGTGTGGTGACTGTCGCCGCGGAAGGAGCCGGCGCCGGGGATGCCGGGGACGCGGGCGTCCGAGAGGCAGCCCACGGCCGTGATGAGGAAGCGGCCCGTCACCCGGTCACCGCGGTCGGTCTCCACCCGCCAGCGCGACGCGGCCTCGTCGTAGGCGGCGCGGGTGACCCGCGTCCGGAACCGCATGTCGCGGCGCAGGTCGAACCGGTCGGCGACGTGCTCGGCGTAGCGCAGGATCTCGGGCTGGGACGGGTACCGCTCGGTCCAGTCCCACTCCTGCCGCAGCTCCTCGGAGAAGGAGTAGCAGTACTCCACGCTCTCCACGTCGCAGCGGGCGCCCGGATACCTGTTCCAGTACCAGGTGCCGCCGACGCCGTCGCCGGCCTCGTACACCCGGGCGGTCAGGCCCAGGCCGCGCAGCCGGTGCAGCATGTACATGCCGGAGAACCCGGCGCCGATCACGACGGCGTCGAAGGACGCGCCGGTCTCGGGCGCGGGGCCGGATGCGGTCACGGGGGCGATGGAGGCCTCGGCCATGGCGATCTCTCCTGTCGGCGCGGTCCGTGACCGTAACGCTGACATGACCGCGCCCGGCGGCCAAGAGCGCGTGCGCGTGCGCCGCCGCCGGGGGAGAGCGGTGAGCACCGCCCGCCACCCCGAAGTGCCGCGATGGGCCTACCATTTCGCTGGTGACCAGCTACGACGATCATGACGCGTTCGAGTACGTGGACTTCTCGGCCCTGCCGCAGCGCCAGCAGCGGATCCTGGCCACGATCCGGGACTGGGTGGCCCGGTACGGGTACCCGCCGAGCACCCGCGAGCTCGGCCGCGCGGTCGGGCTGAGGTCGGCCTCGTCGGTGTCGAAGCACCTGAAGAGCCTGGAGGAGAGAGGCCTCCTGCGCCGGAGCACCGCCGTGACCAGGTCGATCGACGTGCGCCCGTTCCTGCGGGCCGCGGCGCCGGAGCCGGCCGGTGACCTGGTGAGCGTGCCCGTGGTCGGCGACATCGCCGCGGGCACCCCGATCCTCGCGGACGAGCATCTGGACGAGGCGCTGACCCTGCCCCGCGACCTGACCGGGCGGGGCACCGTGTTCGCCCTCCGGGTGCGGGGCGACTCGATGATCGACGCCGCGATCTGCGACGGCGACATCGTCGTGGTCCGGCAGCAGCCCGAGGCGCACTCCGGCCAGATCGTCGCCGCGATGATCGACGGCGAGGCCACCGTGAAGGTGTACCGCCGGCGCGGCGGGCACGTCTTCCTCGAACCGCGCAACCCCGCCTACGACGTCATCGACGGCGACGAGGCCGCGGTGCTGGGCATCGTGGTCTCGGTCCTGCGCAGTGTCTGAGGCCGGGCGCGCGTGCGGCGCCCGGGGGCGCGTGACCGTTGGCCGCGCGCGGCGGCGGGCAAGGACGGCGAGCGAGGAGGGGCTACGGGTTCAGGCGCGAGCTACCGTCGTGGACGTGCCGCTGGGGAAGGTGACGACGACCGCCTCGCCGGAGACGTCCACCGTGACGGCGTCGCGCAGCGCGCCGGGGTGCACCTCGTCGCCCGACAGCACCACCAGGGAGACGTGCAGGCCGGACGCGTCGGAGTGCAGGCAGGGGACGGCCGAGTGCGGGCCGAAGGCGTTCGACTCGACCTCCCGCGACACGCTCGCCCGCGCCCACCCGTACAGCCCGATCACCGCGGAGGTCAGGCCGTCGGCGCGGCGCGCCAGCGCCCAGCCGTCGCCGGTGACCGAGGCGGGCGGGCCGGCGTCGGAGAGGGCGTACCCGCCTTCGCGCACCGCGCTGCCCGCCCCGCCCGCGATCTCGTGAACGCGCACCTCCCAGGGGCCGCACACGGCGGAGGTGGTCGTGATCACGGCCCCCGTCCCGGTCTCGTACGAGGAGGAGGCGGTGGCGTCGTGGCAGGACAGCGGCCGGATGGCGGCCCGGCGCGACGGGACCCCGTCCGGCGCGACCAGGGCGAGGTGGTTGTCGAGGTCGCGGGACCAGGCGTGCTCGGCGGCCTCGGGCCCGGTGCGCGTGGAGTAGGCGAGCTTGGCGTAGTGCGGGTCGTCGGGCGGGGCGCCGTGGTCGCTGCCGTGGTTGAGCAGCCGGACGATCCCGTCGTGGCGGGTGCCGTGCAGGAGCAGCCCGGTGGCCGGGACGGCGGCGGTCACGTCGTGCTCGTCGATGGGCAGCGACTGCTCGCGCTCGGTCCACGCCGGGTGATCCGGCGGCAGCAGCAGCCCGATGAAGGCCTTCGAGGCCCAGTACGGCGACGCGGGCCCCGAGTAGGCCTGCGTCGTGGGCAGGAACGGCTCGTACCAGCCGAGGGAGAGCAGCCCGTCGGGCGAGGGCACGCCGCGCTCGGCGAAGTGACGCACGACGGAGGAGGCCAGCTTGCGGGTCTGGCCGGGGGTGAGCGGGGTGGCGCCGGTGAGCGCGCCCAGCCAGACGGGCGCGACGGCGGCGAAGCGGTAGGTGAGCGAGCGGCCCTGGTGGACCGGCGCGCCGTCGGAGCCGAAGAAGTGCTGGTACGTTCCCAGGAACTCGCGCAGCCGCCCCGCGTACAGCGCGGCCCGCTCGGCGTCCCCCGACATGCGGGTCCACAGCAGCGGGTACAGGTGCAGCGCCCACCCGCAGTAGTAGTCGAAGTTCCTGGACCCGCCGTCGGTGTACCAGCCGTCGCCGACGTACCAGTCCTCGATCCGCTCCAGCCCTCGCTCGATCTCCCCCTGCTCGTACGGCCCGCCGACGGACTTCAGGAACTCCTCCGTCACGGTCTGGAACAACATCCAGTTGTTGTCCCAGGTCCGCTTGCCGACGAAGCCGCCGAGCCACTCGACCACCCGCTCCCGCACGCCGTCGTCGAGCCGGTCCCACAACCACGGCCGGGTCTCGTGGAGGCCGATCGCGATCGAGGCGGCCTCCACCATCTGCTGCGAGCAGTCGGTCAGCACCGGCCAGGACTCGCCGCTCGACGGGTCGGTGCCGGCGGCGAGCCCTCTGGCGTACCGCTCGACCAGGTGCGGCACGTCCCCTCCCGCGCCCGCGATCCGGAACGCCGCCGCCAGGAACGTGCGCGCGAACCCCTCCAGACCGTCCAGCACCACGCCCGACCAGCTCGCCCTGCCGGGCAGCCGGAACTGCGCCTGCCCCGGCGAGGCGTACGGCGTGACGGCCTCCAGCAGGTGGTCGGCCAGGGCCTCCCAGTGGGCGCGGGTCCAGCCGGTGCGCGGGGAGAGCACGCGGTCGGACGGCGGGAGCGGAAGGTAAGGAGGGATCATGTTCAGCCTTTCCGGCCCGTCGAGAGTACGGCGGTGTGCGTGCGGCCGGCCGAGCCGGCCAGGTTCACCGTGACCTGGGGCCGGTCGCCCGTCGTCACGGAGACCGTATCGTCGGCCTCGATCAGGCGGTGCGCCGGGTGCGGGAGCGTGATCGTGGTGGTGGCGACCGTGCGGCTCGGGTCGGAGACCGCCACCGTGATCCGCCCGGCCGCACGCCGGATCAGGACCGCGCAGGGCGCCGACGCCGAAACACCGCCCGCCTCCGGCACGCCGCCCGCCTCAGCCGAAAAGCCGCTCGTCTCCCCGCCCACCTTCGCCGAAGCACCGCCCGCCTCCGGCGCGCGGCCCACCTCCCCGGGCGTCCAGAAGATCGCCGCGAGCAGCTCGCCGCCGCCGGCCGAGCGGCCCCGCGCGCGGACCGCCTGCGCGTCGCCGGTGTTGGCGAGGATCTCGACGCCGTCGAAGTCCCTGGTCCGCTCGCGGGTGGCGGCCGGGAGCAGGATGTAGGCGTAGGTCGTGTCCGTGGGGTCGGGCCCGTGGTCGAACCAGAGGGTGGTGTAGTCGCGGGTCACGGGATCGGCGGTGCCCCTGGTGCTGGGGCCGTCGTTGATCTCCAGCCAGGTGCCGGTGCGGCGCTCCTGGAGCGTGCGCGGCGCGGGGCCGGCGGGGAAGACGTATCCGGCGACGCCGTCGAGGTGGGCCCAGCCGTCGCCGGTGGTCAGGGTGGCCGCGGTGGCGCGGTTCTCGACCACCGTCTCGATCGGGCGGCCGTCGGTGCTGGTGATGCCGGCGCCCAGGCAGACCACCGCGTCGTCCAGGCACACCCAGCTTTTCCTGGCCGTCAGCGAGGTGCCCGCCGCCATCAGGTCGAGCCCCGCCACCCCGTACCCGCCGGCGGTGGCGCCGCCCGCCCAGGCGTTGGCCGGCCGGAACGTGCCCGTGCCGCCGACGGAGACGGCGGGGTCGCGGTGGCGGGTGTCCACGGTGGTGCCGGCCAGCCGGTAGGAGTCGACCGTCGGCCAGTAGCCGGCGCTGTAGTGGTCGAGGTCGAGGTGGAGGTAGGTGACGCCGTCGCCCTGGTACCAGGCCCGGTAGTTCTCGCCGTTGCCGCACTCGTACATCGCGATCCGCCGCGACGACAGGCTGATGGCGAACGACCAGGCGGGGCGGCGGTGCACGATCCGGTCCATGGCGGCGAACACGCGGTGGCCGCGCGGGCGCGGCGCCGCGGCCACCGCGGCGTCGCCCAGCAGCGCGGCGGCCCTGGCGGTGGCGGCGACGTTCGCGGCGTCGAGGAAGCGGCCCCGCCGGATCCACCCCTTGGCGAGCTGCCTGAACCGGGTGGCGTAGGGCTCGCCGGCGCCCGCCGCCAGTTGCAGGATCGCGTCGACGGTGTCGCGGCCGGCGTCGTCGTCGCGGTTGAACTGCCGCGACACGGCCCGGCCGCGGACGCTGTCCATCATCAGCCCGTCGTGGATCCACGGCGCGTAGGCGTTCTCCACCGCGTCGAGCACGACGCGCACCGCCGGATCGGTGACCTCCCAGGCGCTGCCGCCGAGCAGCCCCAGGATCGTGGCGAGCGACTGGAGCAGCACCACCCCGTACGACCCGGTGTAGGCGACCACGCCGTGCTGGATGAACGACCCGTCGGCGTAGAAGCCGTCGCCCGAGGTGACGTGCCCGAACAGGGTGTGCCTGCCGGCGTCGCGCGTGTCGGACAGGCCGTCGCGGGCGAGCGCGAGCTTGCCGGCGTCCGCGCCGACGATGCCGCGCAGGGCCACGATGAGCGCCTTGTCGGCCCGGTTGGCGCCGGTCTCGGCGAAGCCGGTGAGGTTGGTCCTGCGGTCGGGGTCGGGGCAGAAGCGGTCCACGGCGCGGATCCAGGCGGCCCGCTGAACGGCGCTGATGGCGTCGTGCATGATCACGGCGGTGTCCATCAGGGCGCGGGGCGCGCCGATCTCCCAGTGCCACCAGTTGCCGGTCTCGCGCCTGGTCTCGTTGTAGGCGCGCTCGTAGAGGAAGTCGAGGCCGCCGAGGATCTCCCGGGCCGCGGCCTCGTCCCCGTACGTGGAGGTGCCCGGGCTCGCCCAGGCGGTGGCGAGCGTGCGCAGGCGCTGGTAGCTGCCCGCGATGTCACCCGACACGCCGGTGAGGGGGAGGTCGGGCCAGAGGAAGGTGCGGCCGGCCGACACGTCCATGGCCGCCCGGTGCGCCCGCGCGGCGGCGTCCAGCCGGGCCACGGGTGCGGCGAAGACGGGGTCGTCCGGGTCGATGCCGCCGCCCGTGAACAGGGCGGCGGCCTTGGCGCGCAGCTCGGAGAAGGCATCCTGCCCGGACCGGGAGCCGAGGAGCGGTACGGCGGCCAGGCCGCCGAGGAAGGCGCGGCGGCTGGTCATCGTTCGACGAGCGCGGTCAGATCGGTGGCGGGGGCGGGCAGCCCGAGCGCCGCCACCTGCGCCAGGTACTCGTCCGTCAGCGGGGCGCCCCACCGCCGCCAGAACGCGGACAGGTCGGCGCGGGCGATGCGGGAGGTGTAGAGCGCGAGGTACCCCCAGCGCTTGGCTGACTCCGTGTAGTCGGAGGCGGGCCGCTCGGCGCGCACCAGGCGGTGCAGCCGCGGGTAGAAGTCCTCGCCGAAGGCCAGTTCGAGCTGGCGGAAGGGGACGAGCTTCTCGTAAGCGCCCAGCTTGAGGTAGTCGGCGGCGGGCAGCTTGGCCAGGGCGGTGGCGTAGACGCCGTTCACGACCAGGTTGGACGGCTGGCCGAGCGCGCGCTGGGCGGCCAGCGAGTAGATGTTGACCGTGACCTCGGTGAGGTCGTTCGGCTTGTAGGCCATCTGCTGGTGCTGGTGGCCGAGCTCGTGGTAGACGCCCCAGCCCCTGGTGCGCAGGCCGGTCACGGTGATCAGGCGGTCCAGGTAGGTGCGCGGGTAGGCGGTCCACCCGTGCGTGGCGTACGCTCCGGCGCCGGCGGGCATCCGGGGGGCCTCGACGAGGTGGAACGGCAGCGGGGAACGCTCCGCCTGGGAGAGCCCGGAGATCGCGGCGTGCGAGGCGATGATCGTTTCGAGGAGCCGGAGCAGGGCGGCGTGGTCCTGGTCGCGCCAGGCGAGCATGCCGTCCCGGGTGACGGAGACGATGGCGCGCTCGGACACCAGCTCGACCTGGGGCGCGTCGGTGAGCGCGTCGAGCTGCGCCTGGAAGCTCTCCTCGCTGGTCTCGCCCAGCCTGAACGTGGGGACGCGCACCCCGCCCGAGCGGAACCTGACCCGGGCGCGCTGCCCGTCACCGGTGAGCGACAGGTAGACCAGGCCGCCGCCCGGGTCCGTGACGGTGTTGACGCCGGCGGCCAGCGGGTAGGCGCGCGGGTTCTTGTACGTGACGTCGGCGTGCGTGTCGGGGGCGCCGACGTGCAGCGTGGGCAGGAGCCCGTCGGGGGCCGCCACCTCGACGGTCAGCGGGGTGCCGGCGGGCAGGTGCACGCCGGTGGAGTGGAAGTCGGTGGTCCTGAGTGCCTGCTGGAGCCGGAGGCGCTCGCTCTCGGCGCCCGGCCTGGCCCTGAGCGTGACGGTGTGGTGCGCCTCGGCGGCGAGGGCCGGCCGGGCGAGCAGGAGGGCCGCGCCCGTGCCGCCCGCGACCAGGAAGGATCTGCGACTGAGGGGGGTCATGGCAGGGAGTTTGTAAGCGCTTTCTAGCACGGTCAAGGGCTTACCGGATCTTTCTACGGCTTTCTATCCCGCTTCTACGGGCGGTTTCCCCCAATTCTGGGGTAAGCGCTTGCTACTTGGGCGGCGCGACTGAGGATCTGACCACGATGTTCGTGCCGACCACGGCCGCGGTCTGCACCGGCGACAGGTAGGCGTCGTCCTCCACCACGTCCAGGCCGATGCGCACCGCCTGGCGGCCCATCTCCTCCAGCGGGATGCGCACCGTGGTGAGCTGCGGCCGCAGCTCCTGCGCGATGGGCACGTCGTCGTAGCCCACCACGGAGATCGCCTCGGGCACGGGCACGCCGGCCAGCTCCAGCCCCTGCATCACGCCGGCCGCGACGGTGTCGTTGGCGCAGAACACGGCGGTGAAGTCGAGCTTGTCGGCCAGCAGGGCCCTGATCCTGTCGTAGCCGAACCTGCGGTTGAGCTGCCCGGTGTGGATCAGGCCCTTGTCGTGGGGCAGGCCGCGGAAGCGCAGCGCGCGCCGGTGGCCGGCCAGCCGGGCGATCGTGGTCGACAGGTTCGGCGGGCCGCCCAGGAAGACGATCCGCCGGTGCCCCTGGGTGATCAGGTAGTCGGTGATGGCGAACGCGCCGCCCTCGTTGTCGTACTCCACGATCCTGGTCGGCACGTCCTCGCCGAGCGAGGGGCGCCCGCACAGCACGAGCGTGGAGCCGCTGGCGTGCAGCGCGCGGGCCCTGCGGGCGACCTGCGCGGCGTAGGAGCGGTCCTCGTAGGCCCCGCCCACCAGGATCACCGCGTCGGCGCGCTGCTCGTGCAGGAGGTCGATCAGCGCCAGCTCCTGCTCGTGGCTGCCCTGGGTGCAGCAGACCATGCAAAGCCGGCCGTGCTTGGTCGCCTCGCGCTCGACGCCGCGGGCGATGTAGGCGTAGAAGGGGTCCACCAGATCGTTGATGATGATGCCGACGGTCCTGTTGGTGGCTCCCGCCAGGGCTCTGGCGTGCGCGTTGGCGACGTATCCGAGCTCGGCGATGGCCTGCTCGACCCGCTGCCTGGTCGCGGCCGAGACGGGGTAGTTGCCGTTGATCACCCGGGAGACGGTGGCGCTGGAGACGCCGGCGCGCGCCGCCACGTCCGCCATGGTCGCCAGGCTCTGCTCGGTCACGTGCCCTCCTTTCCGTGGCTGACGATCATGCCATCCGGTCGAGCTCGTCGCGATGGATCTCGTGGAGCAGCGGCTCTCCGGCGGTGTACCGGGCGATCTCCGCGAGCGTCGACTCGGCCAGCCGCGCGAGCTCGTTGCCCTGGGCACCGGCCAGGTGCGGGGTCACGAACGCGTTGGGCAGGTCGAACAGCGGGTGACCGGCCGGCAGCGGCTCCGGGTCGCTGACATCCAGTATCGCGTCCAGCCGGCCGCTGCGTACCTCCTTGACGAGCGCCTCGGTGTCGATCAGCCCGCCGCGGGCGGTGTTGACGACCACCGCGCCGTCCCTGAGCATCGACAGCCGCCTGGCGTCGAGCATCCGGTACGTCTCGCGGGTCTCCGGTGCGTGCAGGCTGACCACGTGCGAGCGCCTGACCAGCGTGTCGAGATCGACGGCGGCGCCGCCGAGCGCGGCGATCCCGGCGGGCTCGGCGTACGGGTCGTACACCAGCACCTCGGCGTCGAGCCCGCGCAGCAGCTCCATGACCCTGCGCCCGATCCTCGACAGCCCGATCAGCCCCACCGTGATGTCGCGGGTGCCGAGCCAGGCCAGGCCGGTGAAGTCGCGCCGGGCGCCCGTCTCGCGGTAGCGGTGGGCGAGGGTGAAGGCACGCTTGGCGCCGAAGACGATGGCGGCGTAGGCGAACTCGGCCACGGGCACCGCGTTGGCGTCGGCGGCGCTGGTCACGCGTACGCCGCGGTCGAGCACCGCGGGGTCGAGGAAGGTCTTCACCGTGCCCGCCGCGTGCGCGATGAGGCGCAGGCCGGGGGCCCGGTCCAGCAGGTCGGCGCCGATCCTCGGGCAGCCCCATCCGGTGACGAGGACCTCGGCGCGGGCCATCGCGCGCAGCGCGCCGGCCGAGCCGACCTCGTGCAGCACCTGGTTGTCCACCTCGGCCAGGTCGGCGAGCCTGCGCAGCGTCGCGTGCCCGAACACCTCCTCTCGCACTCCGGGCGCCATCGCGAGGACGGCGCGCGGTCTCAGCCGGGCTTGCGGAGGTTTCACCGGCATCCTCTCTGATAGTAAGCGCATTCTATGCATCGAGGTGGCACGTTAGGACTCCACCTGCGAAAAGGTCAAGCAGAGTAGGGGAAATGAGTGGATTTTCCGGGAGAGGGCTTGACGTAAACGAAAGCGCTTACTAACTTCCTCGCCAACTGGAAGGACCCAGCGCATGACCGCTACCCTCGACGCTCCCTCGACCGCGGCCGCCTCCGAGCGGCGACAGCCGCCACGCAAGCTGCCGCTGTGGCGCCGCGTCTGGCGCGACCGGGTGATGCTCCTGCTGGCGCTGCCCGGGCTGCTCTATTTCCTGGTCTTCCACTACGGGCCGCTGTTCGGCTACGTGGTCGCGTTCAAGGACTATCAGCCCTACATCGGGTTCGTGGACAGCCCCTGGGTGGGGTTGCAGAACTTCGTCAGCGTCTTCGGGGACCCGGGCGTCTGGAACGCCCTGGGCAACACGCTCAAGATCACCATCACCCAGCTCGTGCTGTTCTTCCCCGCGCCCATCGCGCTCGCGCTGCTGCTCAACAGCGTGCTCAACGACAAGGTGCGCAGGTTCGTGCAGAGCGTGGTCTACCTCCCGCACTTCATCGGCTGGGTGATCATCGTCTCGGTGTTCCAGCAGATACTCGGCGGCGCCGGCGCGCTGCCGAGCTTCCTGGAGAGCATCGGGCTGCCGCGCTACGACATGATGACCGACCCCGACGTCTTCCCGCTGCTGGTGACGTTGCAGGTCATCTGGAAGGACGCGGGCTGGGCCACGATCATCTTCCTGGCCGCGCTGCTCTCCATCGACCAGGGCCTGTACGAGGCCGCGGCCATGGACGGGGCGGGCAGGTGGCGCCGCTTGTGGCACGTCACGCTGCCCGGCATCACCCCGATCATCATCCTGCTGCTCATCCTCAACCTCGGCAGCATCCTGTCGGTCGGCTTCGAGCAGATCCTGCTCCAGCGCGACAACGTCGGCCCCGAGGCGGGGGAGGTGCTGGACACCTTCGTCTACTTCAACGGCGTCAAGGACGGCCAGTGGGGCGCCGCCGCCGCGGTCGGCCTGGTCAAGACCATCGTCGGCACCGCGCTGGTGCTCGGCGCGAACAAGGTGGCCCATCTGCTCGGCCACGAGGGGGTGTACCGCGGTGCCGACAAGTAGCCGTCCCGCCTGGATGGAGCGGCCGTCCACGGTGGGCCTGGTCCTCAAGGGCGTGATCCTCACCGCCGTCGTCCTGCTGGTCGCCTACCCGTTCGTCGGCGTGATCGGCACCAGCCTGTCGACGGAGAGCGACATCGCCAGGAGCGGCGGGTTCGTGCTCTTCCCCGGCTCGCCCAGCCTGTCGGCCTACACGACCATCTTCAACGGCGGCACCGTCACCAGGGCGCTGCTGGTCAGCGTGCTGGTCACGGTCGTCGGCACGTGCGCCAGCATGCTGGCGACCATCGGCATGGCGTACGGGCTGAGCCGCCGCGAGGTGACCGGCGCCCGCTGGATCCTGCTGATCGCCCTGCTGACCATGCTCTTCAACCCCGGGCTGATCGCCAACTTCCTGCTGGTCAAGCAGATCGGCCTGATCGACACCTTCGGCGCGCTGATCCTGCCCAGCCTGGTCAGCGCGTTCAACCTGGTCGTGCTCCGCTCGTTCTTCATGGGCCTGCCCCGCGAGCTGCTGGAGAGCGCGCGCATCGACGGGGCGGGCGACTTCGGCATCCTCGTCAGGATCGTGCTCCCGCTGTCGAAGGCGGTGCTCGCGGTCATCTCGCTCTTCTACGCCGTCGGCTACTGGAACGCCTTCTTCAACGCCCTGCTCTACCTCAACGACTCGGACAAGTTCCCGCTCCCGCTGATCCTGCGCACGTTCGTGCTGCAGGGCAGGACGCTGGAGACCCTGGCCGCCGCCGAGGCGCCCGCCCCGGTGCAGGCGATCCAGATGGCCGTGCTCGTGGTGGCGATCGTGCCGATCCTGCTCGTCTACCCCTTCCTCCAGCGCTACTTCACCAAGGGTGTGCTCACCGGCGCCATCAAGGGCTGAACCCCCCGAACCCCAAGGAAGATCCCTCATGAGAGAACCCGTCTCCCGCCGCGGTTTCCTGCGCCTCGGCGCCGCCGCGGCCGCCTCCACCGTGCTGGCGGGCTGCGGCGGCGGCTCGGCCGCCCCCGCCGCCAAGGCCCAGGGACTGAGCATCAAGCTGCCCGCGTACGCGCCGCTGTCCGGCGCGCTCAAGCCCGACCTGCCCGGCAACGCCACCGGCGTGCCCGAGGGGTACTTCACCTACCCCAAGGAGCTGTTCAAGGCGGTGGCCAAGCCGCCCATGTCAGGCGGCACCGTGAGCATCGCGGTGCAGACCTTCTCGCCGCCCCCGCCCGGACGTGCCGACAACCCCGCCTGGCAGGAGGTCGAGAAGCGGCTCGGCGGCACCGCCGACATGCAGCCGGTCACCGCCGACGACTGGCCGACGAAGTTCAACACCATGGTCGCCGGCGGCACGCTGCCCGACCTGTTCACCTACGTCTCCACGCAGGGCGTCAACAACCTGCCCGCGTTCGTCGCCAGCCAGTGCACCGACCTGACGCCGCTGCTCGGCGGCGACGCCGTCAAGGAGTACCCGAACCTGGCGGCGATCCCGCAGGTGTTCTGGAAGCAGGGCATCGTCGGCGGCAAGCTGTACGGCATCCCCGTGCCACGCAACCTGGTCGGCGGCCTCGGCTTCTACCGCGCCGACATGTTCGCCGAGGCAGGCGTGGACGACCTGGCGCAGGTCACCGACCTGGACCGGCTGTTCGAGCTGCTCAAGGAGGTCACCAGGCCCAAGGACAACCAGTACGGGCTGGTCACCCACACCGGCGGCGTCTACGGCCTGTCGATCTTCGCCCAGCTCTTCGGTACGCCCAACGCCTGGCGGCTGGAGAACGGCAAGCTCGTGCACCAGATCGAGACCGAGGAGTACAGGGCCGCCGTCGAGTACGTGCGCAAGCTGCGCGAGGCGGGCGTCATCTACCCCGGCTCGGAAGGCTTCGACACTCTCAAGCGCAAGAACGAGTTCAACGCGGGCCGCGCCGCGCTCGTCTACGACGGCCTGCCCGCCTACCTCGGCCCCACCGGCTACCTGCAGACCTCCAGGAAGATCGACCCGAAGGCCGACCCCAGGCCGATGGTCCCGATCGGCCAGGCCGCCAAGGCTCACCTCAACAACATCGTCGTCTCGATCACCATGATGAAGAAGAGCGACGAGGCCCGCGCCAAGGAGCTGCTGCGCGTGGCCGACTTCTTCGCCTCGCCGTTCGGCAGCGAGGAGTACACGCTGTTCAACTACGGCGTCGAGGGCACCGACCACACGCGCGACGGCAAGGGCAACCCCGTGCTGACCGAGCAGGGCAGCAGGGACACCACGGTGCCGTGGAAGATGGTCGCCGCGCCGACCCAGCCCCTGTTCGACTCCTCCTCGTCCGACGCCGTGAAGATCATGCATGACGCGATCGGCAGGATGATCGCCGTCGGCGTCGAGGACCCCACGGTGGGGGCGTACTCGCCCGCCAACGAGAACAGCTACGAGTCGCTCTACACGATGCGCAACGACCGCGTCACCTCCATCGTGGCCGGCCGCGCCCCCGTCAGCGACCTCGACCAGCTGATCAAGGACTGGCGCGCCAAGGGCGGCGACAAGGCCCGCGCCGAGTTCGAAGAAGCGCTCAAGCAGACACCGAAGGCAGGCTGACCGTGAGACGCACCCTCCTGTTACTCGCCGCCGCCGCGCTGCTCAGCACGGCCGCCGCCGTGCCCGCCCAGCCTTCGCCCGGCTCGCCGGGGCTGGGCGACCCGCTCTTCCCGACCCTCGGCAACGGCGGCTACGACGTCCGCCACTACGACGTCTCCTTCGACTTCACGCCGGTCACCTACGACTTCTCCGGCACGGTCGCGTTCACCGCGAAGGCCACCCAGGCGCTGTCGTCCTTCAACCTCGACACCGACGGCCACACCATCGACGCGGTCACCGTCAACGGCGAACCCGCCGCCTGGTCGCTCTCCCTCGGCCGGAGCGGGCAGGAGCTGACCGTCACGCCGGCCACGCCGCTGCGCGAGCACGTGCCGTTCACGGCCGAGGTGCGCTTCCACGGCAACGGCAAGGCGCCGCGCGCCGGCCTGACGGGGTGGAACTTCGGCCCCGACGGCGGGTTCGCCGCCGCCGCGCAGTCCAGCAGGGCCGACACGTTCTTCCCGGTCAACGACCACCCGTCGGACAAGGCCACCTGGACCTTCCGCGTCACCGCGCCCCAAGGGTACGTCGCCACCGCCAACGGCGAGCTCGCCGGCAGGCGGGGGAACGTGTGGCGGTTCGAGGAGCGCGAGCCGATGGCGTCCGAGCTGATCGGCCTCGCCGTGGTGAAGGGCACCTACCTGCACGGCAAGGGCCCCCACGGCCTGCCGCTGCGCCACGTCGTCCCCCAGGGCCAGGAGGACCGCTACGGCCCCGTCGCCGCCGAGACCGGCGACCAGATCGCCTGGGCCGAGGCGAGGTTCGGCCGCTTCCCGTTCTCCACCTACGGCATCCACATCTACCCCGGCTACCGCAACGCGCTGGAGAACCAGACGCTGTCGCTCTTCGGCACCGGCTGGTTCGACCAGCCCACCTACTCCAACACGATGGTGCACGAGCTGGTCCACCAGTGGTTCGGCGACTCGGTCACGCCTGCCACCTGGCAGGACGCCTGGCTGAACGAGGGCCCCGCCGTGTACTACGCGGCCTTGTGGGCCGAGGAGCACGGCGGCCAGTCCATGCCGGAGCGGATGCGAACCGTGTACGCCAAGCTCGACGCGGTGCGTGCCAAGGACGGCCCGCCCGGCAAGCCCAAGGCGCTGGGCGGCTACAACATCTACGACGGCGGCGCCCTCGTGCTGTACGCGCTGCGCACCGAGGTCGGCGACGCCGCGTTCGACCTGATCATGCGCAGGTGGGTGCAGCGCCACAAGGACGGCAACGCCTCCACCGAGGACTTCATCGCCCACGCCGCCGCCACGACGCACCGCCCCGACCTGGACGGATTCCTGCGCGACTGGCTCTACGGCACGCACAACCCGCCGCTGGAGGGCATGTGAACGGCACGATCGCCCTCGTCCTGCTGCTGACCATGACCCCGGCGGCGGCGCCGGGCCCCAAGGTCTACTACGCGGCCCCCGACGGCGGTTCCCCCGCCTGCAGCCAGGCCCGCCCTTGCTCGCTGGAAGCCGTCAGGGACAAGGTCAGGCAGGCCGTCGAGGGCGGCATGAGCCGCGACATCGAGGTACGCCTGACCGGTGGCCTCTACCGGATGGCCGAGCCGCTCCTGCTGGACCGGCGCGACTCCGGCCCGGACGGGCACACCGTGACCTGGACCGCGGCGCCCGGTTCCCGGCCGGTCCTGTCCGGCGGGGTGCGGGTCACCGGCTGGACGCGCCAGGACGGGTTCATGGTGGCGCGGGCGCCCGAGGGCGTGACCCCGCGCCAGCTCTTCGTCGGCGGCGCCCGCGCGATCCGGGCCCGCGGCGCCGCATGCCCGGCAGCCGTCTGCGACGCGACGAAGACCGGCATGACCGGCGCCGTCCAGAGCGGCGTGGCCGGCTGGAGCGCCCCCGCGAACGCCGAGGCGGTCGTCAAGGTCAGGTGGCGCAACTACCGCTGCCGGATCGACCGCGTGGACGGCGACACGATCACCTTCGCGCAACCGTGCTGGACGAACTCGGCGAGCGGCACCGGCCGCACCGGCCCCGCCTGGGACACCACGACGGTCGACTCCTCCCGCTACAGCGGCGTGGCCTTCTTCGAGAACGCCCGCGAGCTGCTCGACGAGCCGGGCGAGTTCGTCCACGACCGCGCGGACGGGACCATCACGTACCTGCCCAGGCCGGGGGAGAACCTCGACGACGTGATCGTCCCGGCCGGCGAGACGCTCCTGCGGATCGACGGCGCGAGCCGGATCAGGATCGCGGGCCTGGCCTTCCAGCACGCCGCCTACCACCAGCCCGGCACCGACGAGGGATACGCCGGCACCCAGGCGGGTCTCACCCTGACCGGAGCCACCGGACCCGAGGACCACGCCGGCCGGTACTACACCAAGCCCGCCGCCGCGGTGGTCGTGAACGGCGGCAGGAACGTGGAGATCACCGGCGCCGCCTTCGCGCACCTCGGCGGCGCGGGCGTGATCCTTCAGGCCGGCACCAAGGACTCGGCGGTCACCGGTTCGACGTTCACGGACCTGTCCTCCGGCGCGGTCTACGTCGGCGACACCGAGCCCAACCCGCCGGCCGAGCTGCGCGGCGAGCGCAACACCGTGGCCCGCAACACCATCACGCTCGCCGGCAGGGAGTTCACCGACGCGGTCGGCGTCTGGGCCGGCTACGAGACGGGCCTGCGCGTGGACCACAACACGCTGGAGCGGCTGCCGTACTCCGGCATCTCCGTCGGCTGGGGCTGGAACCAGCCCGTCGCCCAGCGCCCCGACATGCGCGACAACCAGGTGACCGGCAACCGGATCGTGGACGTCATGATGGTCGCCGAGCAGCAGCACGACGGCGGCGCCATCTACACGCAGGGCCCGCAGCCGGGCACGGTGATCTCCGGCAACTACATCAACCGCTCCGCCTACGGCAACACCGAGCGCGACGGCAACGGCGTCTACCTGGACGAGCAGAGCTCGTACATCAGGGTCGAGGGCAACGTGATCACCCGGGTCGGCTACAAGTGGATCTCCAACTGGGCCGGCTACGGGATCGAGAACCTCGCCACGGGCAACTGGACCGACACCACCGCGCCCGCGCTGTCGGGGCGGGGCTCGCAGCAGGTGGACAACGCCACGGCGCTGGAGCTGCTGCCCGAGGCCGCGCTGCGCGTCGCCGGGGCGGCCGGCGCCCGGCCCGGCCAGGTCGAGCAGCTCGAACCCGACCTCGCCAGGGCGGGCAGCGCGACCCAGTCCGCCACCGAGGGGACGGCGGTCGCCGCCAACGCCATCGACGGCTCCACCGTCACCGACAGCAGGACCACCTCGGCGCCCGGCTCGTGGTGGCAGGTCGACCTCGGGCAGGTGCGCACGGTCGGCGCCGTCGAGCTCTGGAACGACGCGAGCATGACCACGGCCGACGTGCGGGTGCTGGTGTCGCGCACGCCGGACTTCGCCGACGCGACCGTGGTGCCGCTGCCCGGCAGGGTGTTGCGCCCGTCGCTGGTCACGGTGGACGCCGAGGGGCGGTACGTGCGCGTTCAGCGGACCGGTACGGGACGGATCGGGCTCTCGGGAGTCGCGGTCCAGGAGAGGGACAGGGCATGAGCTGGTTCACCGAGGCCCGATTCGGGCTGTTCATCCACTGGGGGATCTACGCCGCCGCCGCGCGGCACGAATGGGTGCGCTCGTACGAGCGGCTGACCGAGGAGCAGTACCGCCGCTACTTCGACCACTTCGACCCCGACCTCTACGACCCGGCGGCGTGGGCGGACGAGGCGGTCAACGCGGGCATGAAGTACGCCGTGGTGACGAGCAAGCACCACGACGGGTTCTGCCTGTGGGACTCGGACCTGACCGATTACAAGGCGCGGCGCGACCTGCTCGCCCCGATGCTCGACGCCTTCAGGGAGCGGGGCCTGCGTACCGGCCTGTACTACTCGCTGCTCGACTGGCACCACCCGGACTTCCCCAACGACCTCTACCACCCGCAGCGGGACGAAGATCTCGGCGACCGCGACATCCGGAAATATACGGACTATATGCACGGCCAGGTCCGCGAGCTGCTCACCCGGTACGGCGACATCGACACGATGTGGTTCGACTTCTCCTACGAGGGACGCGGCTTCGGCGCCAAGGGCCCGCAGGAGTGGCGCTCCGAAGAGCTGGAGCGGCTGGTCCGCGAGCTCAGGCCCGGCATCCTGATCAACAACCGGCTCGGGCTCGGCACCGGCGACTTCACCACCCCGGAGCAGGTCATGCCGCCCGGCGGCGTGCCCGGCCACACCCCGTGGGAGTCCTGCCAGACGCTCAACGGAAGCTGGGGCTACCACCGCGACAACCAGGACTGGAAGCCGGTGGACCTGCTGGTGAAGATGCTCGTCGACACCGTCTCCAAGGGCGGCAACATGCTGCTCAACGTGGGCCCGAACGCGCGCGGCGAGTTCGAGCCCCGGGCCGTCGAGCGGCTGCGCGGCATCGGGCAGTGGATGCGCCTGCACGCCCGCTCGATCCACGGCGCCGGCGCCTCGGCGTTCGAGCCGCCACAGGACTGCCGCTACACCCAGCGCGGCGACCGCCTCTACCTGCACCTGCTGTCCTGGCCGATGAAGTACGTGCACCTCGCCGGGCTCGGCGGCCGGGTCAGGTACGCCCAGTTCCTGCACGACGCCTCGGAGGTGCCGCTGGTCACGATCGACCCGAAGGAGCCCTTCCACCACTACCTGCGCGGCCTGCCGGAGGACACGCTCACGCTGCAGCTGCCCATCACCCGACCGGACGTCACGGTGCCGGTGATCGAGCTCTTCCTGGCCTGAGCGGCACTCGCGGGGCCCTGCCCGACCTGCCGGGCAGGGCCCCGCGGCTCAGCGCCAGGAGGTGCGGAACGTGGTCAGGACGGCGGCGTGGCCGGAGCTCCATGATGCCCGGCGCCGTCACCGGGTCCGGGTGCGCCACCCGGTAGGAGTCGCGCAGCCCCGCCCGCGCCGGCGGACCGAGAAACGGTTTACTGCTCGGCGAGCGAGCCGCAGGTGAAACCCTTCTCGCGCTCCGGGTCGAGCTGGATCGAGGCCAGGTTCGTCGTCTCCATCGGGCGGCGGAAGGTCTCGTACTTGTCGCAGTCGTAGAAGACGTAGGTGCCGTCGCTCTCGCCGAGCAGCATCATCCACCGGCCGTCGTAGAGCGGCTTGTCGTCCTCGGCGTTCTTGATGATCGCCCATTGGTCCTGGAAGCCGACGTAGCCGAGCAGCTCGTTGGCCTGGCCGGTCTCCTGGACCTCCAGCGCGCCCTGCACCATCGCCAGGATCAGCAGGAAGCCCAGGCCGACCCCGGTCAGGGCGCCGAGCAGGACCTTCGTCGCGGCGCGCCCGACCGGCTTGCGGCGCAGCAGCCGGAACGGCACCAGGAACGTCAGCACGCCGAGCCCCACGGCGACGGCCACCATGAAGAACAGGTCGAGGTCGCCGAAGAGGGTGAACAACCCCCAGTACGTCGCGCCGCACCACAACGCGGCGAGCAGCGCGGCCGCCCACGGCCGCCGCCGGACGGCCTCGATCAGCCTGCCGAGCGCGCCCCGGGTCAGCCTGTCGGCCACCCAGAAGAGGCCGACGACGAGACCGAGGGTGGGGATGAGGATGAGCAGCATCAGGATCAGCGTGCCCATGAGCCGGCCCAGCAGGACGGACTGGTCGATGCCCGCCTGCTGGGGGCTGATGCCGAAGACGTCGTACATCGCTTCGACGCCGAGGTAGAGCACCGCATAGAGCGTCACGCCGATGGGAACGATGACGGAGCCGATGCGTTCGAGGAGGTAGAGGACTCCGCCGTTGCCCTCTTCCGCGGAGGGGGCGTCGCTCGCGGGGAGCGTATCTGGAGCGGCGCGTTCTACCGCGACCTGGTCAGTGGACATGGCGCACGATGGTAAGGCCCGCATGTCGACAGATCGTTGACGGATGCTTAACGCCCGGATGATCCGATGTGTGGGATCGGCGGTGCTCCCCGAGCGTCCACGCAGAGACATCGGATGGGAGCTCTTGTTACATGCGAGTTTCGGTGCTATCTCCTTGGATCAAGACTCCTGTGATCGGAGGATTCCGTGCCGCACCCCCCACGACGACGACTCAGCAGCGCCCTGATCGCCGCCTTCACTCTCACCGCGGGCCTGTCCGTCCCGCTGGGCGCGTCCGCCGGCGCCGCCCAGACACCCGATGACTTGACCCTCTGGTACGACGAGCCCGCCACCGACTGGGAGACCCAGGCCCTGCCCATCGGCAACGGCCCCCTGGGCGCGATGGTCTTCGGCGGGGTGGCGTCCGAACAGCTCCAGTTCAACGAGAAGACGTTATGGACGGGCGGCCCCGGCGTCTCCGGCTACGACTTCGGCAACTGGAAGACCCCGCGGCCGGACGCCGTCGCCGAGGTCCAGCGGCAGATCGACCGCGACGGCAGGATGGCGCCCGAGGCCGTGGCCGCCAAGCTGGGCCAGCCCAAGACCGGCTTCGGAGCGTACCAGACGTTCGGCGACCTGTTCCTCGACTTCGGCCACGCGAACCCCGCCGACTACCGGCGCGAGCTGAGCCTGCGCGAGGCCGTCGCCCGGGTCGGCTACACCGCCGGCGGCGTGCGCCACTCGCGCGAGTTCTTCGCCAGCAACCCCGGCAACGTCATCGTCGGCCGGATCGCCGCCGACCAGGGCGGCAAGGTGTCGTTCACGCTGCGCCACACCTCGCCCCGCGACGACAAGACCGTCACGGCCTCCGGCGGCCGGCTCACCATCCGCGGCGCGTTGCGCGACAACGGCATGAGGTTCGAGGCGCAGATCCAGGTGGTCACCGAGGGCGGCACCCGTACCGACGCCGGCGACAGGATCACCGTCACCGGCGCGGACAGCGCCGTGCTCGTGCTGTCGGCCGGCACCGACTACGCCGGCGCCTACCCCGCCTACCGGGGCGAGGACCCGCACGCCAAGGTCACCGCCGCGGTGGACGCCGCCGCCGCCCAGAGCTACGACGACCTCAGGCGCGCGCACGTCGCCGACTACCGCAAGCTGTTCGACCGGGTGAGACTGGACCTCGGCCGGCGGGCCCCGGCCATCCCCACCGACCGGTTGCGCAGGAACTACACCGGCGGCGCCTCGCCCGACGACCGCGCGCTGGAGGCGATGTTCTTCGCCTACGGCCGCTACCTGCTGATCTCCTCCTCCCGCGAGAACGACCTGCTCCCGGCCAACCTCCAGGGCGTGTGGAACAACGTCACCAACCCGCCCTGGTCGGCCGACTACCACGTCAACATCAACCTGCAGATGAACTACTGGCTCGCCGAGCAGACCAACCTGCACGAGACCACGAAACCGTACGACCGCTACATCACCTCGCTGGTGGCGCCCGGCCGCAAGACCGCCCAGGACCTGTTCGGCGCCCGCGGCTGGGTGGTCAACAACGAGACGAACCCGTTCGGCTTCACCGGCGTGCACGACTGGGCCACCGCCTTCTGGTTCCCCGAGGCGGCCGCGTGGACCACGCAGCACCTGTACGACACCTATCGCTTCACCGGCGACCTCGGCTACCTGCGCGAGACCGCGTACCCGGTGATCAAGGGGGCGGCGGAGTTCTGGCTGGACTTCCTGCACACCGACCCGCGTGACGGCAAGCTGGTCGTCTCACCCAGCTACTCGCCCGAGCACGGCGACTTCTCGGCGGGCGCCTCGATGTCGCAGCAGATCGTCCGCGAGGTGTTCACCAGCGCCCTGGCCGCGGCCGAGCGGCTCGGCGTGGACGCGGGCTTCCGTGCCGAGGTGAGCGCGGCCCTGGCCAAGCTCGACCCGGGCCTGCGCATCGGCTCCTGGGGCCAGCTCCAGGAGTGGAAGAGCGACTGGGACTCCCGGACCGACACCCACCGGCACGTCTCCCACCTGTACGCCCTGCACCCCGGCAACCAGATCACGCCCGGCACGCCCGAGGCCGAGGCGGCGAAGGTGTCGCTGACCGCGCGCGGCGACGGCGGCACCGGCTGGTCCAAGGCCTGGAAGGTCAACTTCTGGGCACGGCTGCTGGACGGCGACCACGCGCACAAGATGCTCGCCGAGCAGCTCAAGGGCTCCACGCTGGACAACCTGTGGGACACGCACCCGCCGTTCCAGATCGACGGCAACTTCGGCGCCACCTCCGGCATCGCCGAGATGCTGCTGCAGAGCCAGCACGACGTGGTGCACGTGCTGCCCGCGCTGCCCAGCGCGTGGCGGGACGGCTCGGTCACCGGGCTGCGCGCCCGCGGCGACGTCACCGTGGACGCCGCCTGGAAGGACGGCGCCCCCGACACGATCACCGTCCGGCCGGGCAGGAGCGGGCCGATCAAGGTCAGGTCGTCGTTCGTCGCCGGCCGCTACCGCGTCCACGACGAGCAGGGGCACGAGATCGCCCCGCGCCGCGACGGCGACACGCTGAGCTGGAACGCCCGCGCCGGCAAGGCCTACACGATCCAGAACGAGGCCGCCGTGACCCTGGCGGCGCCCGGCACCGCCACGCCGGGCACGCCGTTCGAGGCCGAGGTCACCGTCACCGCCACCCGCCGCAGGTCGGTGCCCGCCTCCGACGTGAGGCTCACCGTGCCGCAGGGCTGGACCGCCGAGCCGGCGACCCGGCACCTCGCGGGTGTGGCGCCCGGCCGGTCGCGCACGGCCACCTTCACCGTCACCCCGGGACCGGCCGACGGGTCGCGGCGGGCCGTGCTGGCCGCCTCGGTCGCCGGTGACTCGTGGAAGGGAGCGGCCACCGCCGTGCTCGCCCTGGAGCCGTGCGCGCCGGCCCCGGCCGGATCGGTCCTGGTCGCCTGGGACCCGAAGGAGGGCACCACGGTCGCCGACGCCTCGGGCAACGCCCGCCACGCCACCGTCACCGGGACCGCCTCCTACGACCAGGGCGCGCCGACGGGCAGCGGGCTGGCGCTCGACGGCAACACGTACCTGACCACCGCGAACACCACGCTGGGCGTGGTGCGGGAGGCCACGTTCGCCGCCGAGGTGAAGGTCGCGGGCAGCGGCTACCGGCGGCTGTTCGACTCCCAGCCGTCCGGAGACCCCGGCACCGACGGCGTCCTCATCGACGTCACCCCGGAGAACAAGGTGCGCTTCATCGGCGCCGGCGCGAACGTCACCCTGGACGCCACCCTGCCCACCGGCCGCTGGCTCGACCTCGTGGTCACCCTCGACCGCACCGGCGCGCTGGCCCTCTACGTGGACGGCGAACGCGCGGCGACCGGCCAGGTGACCGCCGACGGCATCACCGGCTGCACCGCCCGGCCGCTGCGCTTCGGCGCCGACCAGGGCGGCGGCCAGCGCCTGACCGGCGGCGTGGACCGCGCCGCCGTCCTGGCCAGGACGCTGACCGCCGACGAGGTGAAGACCTGGCAGGACCTCGCCTTCTGACGGTGCGAACGTGCCGGGGCGGCTCCACCCCGCCCCGGCACGATCACGCCAGGGAGGTCACCGCGCGCAGCGTCATGCCCGTGCCGACGTTGAGCAGGACGAGCAGGACGAGCAGGACGAGCGTGGCGGTCATGGCGGCACTGTACGGCCGCAGCCGCCGCAGCCGCCCCGGGAGGGCCAGGTCGCCCAGCCTGCGCAGGACGAGCGCCGCGAGCAGCAGCGTCAGCGCCATGCCCAGCCCGTGGCAGACCACGGTCATGACGCCGAAGACGGTACGCCCCAGGGCCATGGCGCCGAGCAGGACCACCAGGGCGGACGGGCTCGGCACCAGCCCACCGGCCACCGCCAGCGCCGCCACACCCCCCGGCCACCGCCCATGCCCATGCCCGTGCCCATGACCGTGCCCATGCCCATGACCGGGCCCGTCCCCACTGCTCGTGGCGGCGGCGTACGGCGGAACGCAGCAGAGCCGCGCCGATCGCGAAGACGGTGACGAAAAATCAGTCGCTCCCCGCGTACGCGCTGCGGCAGCATGACGACGGCGGGTATCGGGCGTTCGGGGAGGGCGGATGACTGTGCTCGGAAGACGCGAGGGCTCCGGAGACGTTCCGTCCCCGCGAAAATCGGCGATCATGCTCGTCCTGCGGCACTACTTCGGCGAGCTGAAGCGCCAGTGGCGGGTCGCCGTGCCCGCGCTGGCGCTCCCGGCGCTGGGCAACGTCTGCCTGTTCTACCTGGCGCCGCTCGCGGTGGCCGCGCTCGTGGGGCACCTGGCCGGCGGTGGTGACGGGGCGGTCGGCGCGCTGCTGCCGTACGTGCTCGGCTTCGGCGGCCTGCTGCTGGCGGGCGAGGTGTTCTGGCGGGTGGGCCTGCACTTCCTCAACCGGACGGACGCGCGCGGCATCGAGCGGCTCGGCGTGGTCGGCATGGACGAGCTGCTCGTCAAGGACGCCGCGTTCTTCCACGACAACTTCGCCGGCTCGCTGACCAAGCGGGTGCTGGGCTTCTCCAGCAGGTTCGAGGACTTCGTCGACACGATGACGTTCTCCATCATGGCCAAGCTGGTGCCGCTGACCTTCGCCTCGGTGGTGCTGTGGAGCTACGACCCGCTGCTGGTCATCGTGCTGCTGGGGCTGATCGCCGTCACCGGCTTCCTCGTCGCCCCGCTCATCCGGCGCAGGCAGGCGCTGGTCGACGAGCGCGAGGCCGCCAAGGTCCGGGTGTCGGGCCACGTGGCCGACGTGCTGTCCAACATGGACACGGTCCGCGCGTTCGCCGCCGAGGACCGCGAGGCCACCGAGCATCGCGCCAGGATCGCCGAGCAGGCCAGGCTGTCGCTGCGCTCGTGGGACTACGGCAACCTGCGGGTCGACACCGTCGTCGCCCCGATGTCGGTCCTCACCAGCGCCGTGGGCCTGCTCCTGGCCGTGGCGCTGCGCGGCGGCCTGGGCGTGGAGGCCATCATCGTGACCTTCACGTACTACACGAACACGATCGGCATCATGTTCGAGTTCAACCAGATCTACCGGCGGCTGGAGAGCGTGCTCACCGAGGCCGCCCAGTTCACCGAACTGCTGCTCGAAGCGCCGACCGTGGTGGACCCGCCCGACCCGCAGCCGCTGCGGCCGGCCGACGCGAGCGTGCGCTTCGAGCGGGTGCGGTTCGCCTACACCGGTGGCCGGCCCCTGTTCGACCGCCTCGACCTCGACATCCCCAGCGGCACCAGGATCGGGCTGGTGGGCCAGTCCGGCGGCGGCAAGAGCACGCTCACCCGGTTGCTGCTACGGATGATGGACATCGACGGGGGCCGGATCCTCGTCGGCGGCCAGGACATCGCCCGCCTGCGCCAGGCCGACCTGCGCAGTCTCATCGCGTACGTGCCGCAGGAGCCGGCCATGTTCCACCGGTCGATCCGCGACAACATCGCCTTCGCCCGGCCGGACGCCACCGAGGCCGAGATCCTGCGGGCGGCGCGGGCGGCGCACGTCACGGAGTTCGCCGAGTCGCTGCCCGACGGCTTCGACACGCTGGTGGGCGAGCGCGGCGTCAAGCTCTCCGGCGGCCAGCGGCAACGCCTCGCACTGGCCCGCGCCATCCTGCGCGACGCCCCGATCCTGCTGCTGGACGAGGCGACCAGCGCCCTCGACTCCGAGAGCGAGATCCTCGTCCAGGAGGCCCTGTGGGGGCTGATGCAGGGGCGCACCGCGCTCGTGGTCGCCCACCGGCTGAGCACGGTCGTCCGGATGGACCGGCTCGTCGTGCTCAACAGGGGGCACATCGTGGAGCAGGGCACCCACAGCGAGCTGCTCCAGGCGCAGGGGCCGTACGCCCGGCTCTGGCAGCACCAGTCGGGCGGCTTCCTGATCGACGACGACGCCTCGGACGACCACGCCTCGGACGACCACGCCTCGGACGACCACTCCCCGGACGACCGGGCTCCGGACGATCACGCTTCGGACGACCGGGCCTCGGACGGCCACGCGGCGAGCGGGGAGACGCCGGACGCGCTGGCGGGTGCGCGCGACGGCATGATCGACCGTTGAGCTCACGCTGCGCTCGCCCTCAGGCCGGGCGCTGAGGCCGGGCGCTGAGGTCGGGCGCTGAGGTCGGGCGCTGAGGTCGGGCGCTGAGGAGCGGTGGTTCAGAAGGCGGCGAGCTTGGCGAAGCGCTCGCCGATGAGGCGGTGGGTGGCGGCGTCCGGGTGGAGCTCGTCGGGCAGCGGCAGCTCGGCGTGGTCGGCCTCGCCGTAGAGGTCGCGGCCGTCGAGGTGGCGCAGGTTGGGGTCCTCGGCCCGCCGCTGCTCGACGATGCGGGCCAGCTCGTCCCGGATGACACCCAGCGTCAGCTTGCCCGCGGCGCGCTCGGCGGGGTCGCCGGTGGCGCGGAAGCGCAGCTTGCCGGTGCTGAGCGCGGCGAAGTCGAAGGCGCACGGGCCGGGGGTGTCCTCGTGGATGGGGCAGTAGAGGGGCGAGACGACCAGCAGCGGCGCGGTCGGATGGCCGTCGCGGATGGTGTCGAGGAAGCCGTGCACCGCCGGCCCGAACGCGCGCAGGCGCATCAGGTCGGCGTTGACCAGGTTGATGCCGATCTTGACGCTGATCAGGTCGGCCGGGGTGTCCCGCATGGCCCGGGCGGTGAACGGGTCGAGCAGCGCGCTCCCGCCCAGGCCGAGGTTGATCAGCTCCAGGCCGGCCAGGGAGGCGGCCAGCGCGGGCCAGGTGGTGCTGGGGCTCGCCGCGTCGGAGCCCTGGCTGATCGAGCTGCCGTGGTGCAGCCACACCCGGCGCCCGCGGTCCGGCACGGGCTCGACCGGCGCGTCCGTACGCAGCGCGACGAGCTCGGTGGTCTCGTTGTGCGGCAGCCAGATCTCGACGTCCTTCTCCCGGTCGGGCAGCCCGGCGAAGCGCACGGTGCCGATCGGGCCCGGGCGGTGCTCGGCCGAGCCGGTCGCCAGGTCGATGGTTATCGCGTCGCCGTCGCTCAGACTGGCCTGGCCGGTCAGGCGGCCGTCGACGAGCAGGTCGTACACGCCGTCGGGGCGTGGCGGCGCGCCCAGGTAGATCCGCTTGGTGGGCAGCGTGTCCAGCTCGACGGCGGTGGCCCGGGTGCGGAAGGCCAGCCGCACGCCGGAGGGCTGCGACTGCGCCATGGCGAGCTGACCGTCGGCGCACTGGGCGCGGGCCCGCGCGGGCAGGCGGTGCGGCAGCAGGCCGCGCGCGGTGCGCTCCAGGTCGAGGGCGCCGCGCAGGAGGCCGGCGGTGATGGGGGTGGTGATGAGCATGGTGTCAGCCGATCGCTTCAGGTGTGAGGTCGAGGGGGTGTGCCGCTCGTCTGGCGGGGCGTGGGCCGGTCGCCCGGCCGGGTGTTCATGGCGTGGGGGAGGGCCAGTTGCGCAGGAGAGCGTCGAGGGCGTCCATGGTGCGTGACCAGGTCTGCTGGGTGTCGGGGGCGCTGTGGCTGAACCCGCCGCCCAGCTCCAGGCTGACGTAGCCGTGGAAGACGCTGCCCAGCAGCCGCACGGCGTGGGTCTGGTCGGGCTCGGACAGGTCGTAGCCGCGCAGGAGCGCCCGCGTCATCTGCGCGTGCCTCACCCCGGCGCTGGCGGCCGCCGTCTCCGGGTCGAGCCTGAGCTGGGCCGCGGCGTAGCGGCCCGGATGCTCGTGGGCGTAGTCGCGGTAGACGTTCGCGAGGGCGATCAGGGCGTCCTTGCCCGCGCGGCCGGCCAGGGCTTCGGCGGCCCGGTCGGCCATCTCCTCCAGGGCGAGCAGCGCGATCCTGGTCTTGAGGTCGTGGGAGCTCTTCAGGTGCGAGTACAGGCTCGCGACCTTGACGTCGAACCGCCTGGCCACGGCCGAGACCGTCACCTGCTCGAACCCGACCTCGTCGGCCAGCTCGGCCCCCGCCCGCACCAGGCGCTCCGTGGTCAGCCCTGCTCGTGCCATAACCCTTCCTCCATTTGCCATAAGAGATTATGCACCTTCCTAAAATGTTTAGGCAAGTTGGCGGGCTCGGATATCCTCCGCCTCGGAGGGAGGGATCGCCGGATGATTCGGGTGTTGCTGGCCGAGGACATGCGCATCCTGCGGGAGGCGCTGGCCGGGCTGCTGCGGCTGGAGGCCGACCTCGACGTCGTGGCCGAGGTCGAGCACGGTGACGCGATCGTGCCCGCCGCGCTGGAGCACCGTCCCGACGTGGCGGTCATCGACATCCAGCTGCCCGGCATGGACGGCCTGGACGCCGCCGCCCGGCTGCGCGAGCGGCTGCCGTCGTGCAGGGCGCTGATCCTGACGGCGATCGGCCGTCCCGCGAACCTGCGGCGCGGGATCGCCGCCGAGGTGGCGGGGTTCATGCTCAAGGACGCGGGCCCGGACGAGCTCGTGTCCGCCATCCGCACCGTGGCCGCGGGCGGCCGGGTGCTCGATCCGCAGCTCGCCTACGCGGCCCTGGGCGCGGCGGGCAGCCCGCTCTCGGAGCGCGAGGCCGACGTGCTGCGGCTGACGGCGCGCGGCGCCACGCCCCGTGAGGTCGCCGGGCAGCTCCACCTCACGTACGGCACCGTGCGCAACTACCTCGCCTCGGCCGTCACCAAGCTGCACGCCCGCAACCGCGTGGACGCCATCCGCATCGCCACCGAGGCCGGCTGGCTGTAGCGCCGGTCAGGCCGGCACGCGCGGGTGGACGGGCACGTCCAGCGTGAGCTCGAAGACGTCATCCGCGCCCTCGCGGCGGCCTGCCGACAGGTGGCCGCCCCCTTCCTCGGCCCTGGCGGACAGGTTGTCCAGGCCCGTGCCGCGCCGCACGCCGGTCGCGGGTTCGCCGGGAGGGCGTGCGCCGTCGTTGGCGATCCGCAGCCGCATCCGGCCGTCGCACGTCCGGGCCGCCACCTGGCAGGCGCGGGCCGCGGAGTGGCGTACGACGTTGGTGGCGGCCTCGCGCAGGACGGTGGCCAGCAGCGCGTCCGTTTCGGGAGGCAGGGCGGGCAGCGCGCGCACGTCCGCCGACAGCCGGATGCCGGCGGCCTCCAGCAGCGCACGGGTCGCGCCCAGCTCGTCCAGGAACGTGAGCTCCGCCGGGCGCCCGGTGATCGAGCGCACCTCGCCCAGGGTCCGCTCGGCCACGGCCCCGATGCCGCGCGCCTCCTCGCGGGCCCGCTCCGGCTGCCCGGCCAGCAGCCGCAGGGCCAGCTCGGCCTTCAGCCGGATCGCCGACAACCCGGCCCCGAGCAGGTCGTGGACGTCCCGGGCGACGCGCAGGCGTTCCTGGAGCACCGCCATCCTGGCCAGCTCGGCTCCCGTCTCGTTCAGCCTCCGGGTCACCTCCGGCAGCCGGTACAGCGCGTACATCTCCAGCACCGTGACGACGCCCGCCGCGGCGAAGTACAGCCGGTCGGCGAATCCGTGGGGGATGGGCAGGGCCAGCATCCCGGCCAGCCCGAGCCCGGCGAGCAGCCAGGACCATGGGGCCCGCGCCCGCGCCGCCACCGTGCCCAGCAGGGGCAGCACCGAGGCGGAGGCGAGCATGCCGAGCCGCAGGAGCAGGATCAGGAGGATCGCCACCTGCGCGGCCACCGTCCACCGCCAGGCGCGCGGCACGGACCCGTCCCTGCGTGGCAGTCCGTGGTAGAGCTGCAGCGCCGTGACCGCGGCCACGGCCGCGCCGACGAGGGCCCAGCCGCGGACGTCGCCGAGCGGCTGGAGCTCCGCGATGTTGGTGATCACGAGCTCGTGGTGGTTGAGCACCACGAAAAGCAGGGTCCACCAGCAGAAGCGGAACATCGCCGGCACCGGCGGACCCGCCGAGGGCACCCCGTCACCGCCGCGCCGCGCCTGGCCGGGCGCGCGTCGGGTCGGGCCGGGCTCCCGCCGCGCCTGGCCGGGCTCCCGTCGTGCCTGGCCGGGCTCGCGTTGGGCCACGGCGATCTCGCGGGCGGCGGCCTGTGACCTCCTGGCGCGTTCCGTGATCTCGGTCAGCTCCGCGTGCCCGGCCCGGCGGGCGAGGCGGATCACGGCCGACAGGTCCGTGCCGATGCCCGAGCGGAGCAGGCTCGCGGTGGCGAGGCGGTCCCTGGTCACGGCCAGCGCCACCAGGCGCCGCCGCTGCGCGCTCGCCTGCCGGACCCGCTCCGTCAGCCGGGCCATCGCGAAGAGGGTGAGCCCCACGTTCAGATCGACGAACAGCCAGCCGATCGGCACCAGCCAGGACTCGTCCGGGCCGAAGAAGCTCCTGGCGGCGATGTCGGCGAGGATGACCAGCGCGAACACCAGCCACGACGCGGGCGCCGCGAGCGTCAGCAGGACCGCGGAGCCGAGCACGCCCGCGATCGGGCCCCACGCCGCGCCGCCGGCCAGGTAGGGCGCGAAGACCAGCACCGCCTCCGCCGCGAGCAGCCATCGGCTCCGCGAGCCGGGCCGGAACATCACCAGGGCGTGCAGCCCCGCCAGCGTGACGATCGACGCGACGGCGACCATCCGCCCGGCCGTCCCGGGCCCGCCCGCCGTCACCTCCGCGGTGTAGAGGAAGGCCGAGACCCTGGCGACGAGCAGGCCGAGGAGCGCGACGGCGGCCATGGCCGTCGCCAGCCACGGTCTCCGCTCCACCCCGGCCCCCTCGATCTGCGAAATGCACACGAAGCATATGCAAGGGCTACAAACGCCTCATCCATCTGCATATCTATCGATTCATCGGACACTGGCCCGAAACCGGGCGGCGGCCCGAGGATGGGGTGCAGGGCGAGCCGGGCCGATCCCCGGCCCCGGGCTGCGCGGGCAGGCCGTAAGCCGCCACCCCTCTCGGATGGAACAAAGCATTCCGTTCTGATATGTTGGAGCCAACTTCACCAGAGGAGGACGAAGATGATCCTGGTTGTCGGGGCTACGGCCCACTTCGGCAGGCAGACCGTGGAAGCGCTCGCCGCCGAGGGCCACCGGGTCCGGGCCCTGAGCCGCCATCCCGAGAAGGCCGGGCTGCCGGCGGGCGTGGAGGTCGTGCGCGGGGACCTGACCGAGGAGGAGACGCTGGCCCCGGCGCTGAGCGGGGTGAGCGCCGTCTTCCTCGTCCTGCCGTACGGCATGGACGCGGCGCCGCTGCTGCGTGCCGCGCGGCGGGCGGGCGTCGGGCGGATCGTGTTCCTGTCCTCCGGCGCCGTGACCGACGGCGCCGGCGAGCAGCCCGACGTGATCGCCGCCTACCACCACGGCGTCGAGCAGGCCGTCAAGGCCACCGGCGCGCAGTGGACGTTCCTGCGCATCTTCTTCCCGGCCATCAACTCCCTTTCGTACGCGATGCAGCTCGGCGGCTCCGACGTCGTGCGCGGCGCGTACGCCGGCGCCACCAGCGCCCCCGTCCACGAGGGCGACGTCGCCGCGGTGGCGGCCCGGGTGCTGACCGGCGACGGGCACGCAGGCAAGGTGTACGAGCTGACCGGGTCCGAGTCCATGACCCAGGCCGAGCAGGTGAGCGTGCTCGGCACGGTGCTCGGCCGCCCGCTGCGCTTCGAGGAGCTCGACGCCGGGCCGGTCAGGGCGCAGCTCGGCCAGTTCATGGACCCGGCCTTCGTCAACGCGCTGTTCGACCTGATGGAGGCCACGGTGGGCAAGCCCGCGCCGGTGAACTCCCTCGTCGAGGACCTCACCGGCCGGCCCGCCCGCACCTACGCGCAGTGGGCCGCCGACCACCTCGCCGACTTCAGCTGACCGCCCCTCCGGCACCGCCCCCTCCGGCACAGAGAAAACCCGGCACCGAGAAACGGAAACCCCACCCCATGAGAACCACCCTGACCCGCGCCGCCGCGCTCGCGACCGCCGCCGTGGCGGCGCTCGCGCCGCTCAGCGTCACCGTCCCCGCCCGGGCCGCCGAGCAGCCCTGGACCGGCGCGTGGGCCGCCGCCGCGCAACAGCCGTCGCCGGGCGGCATGCCCGGCAGCACCAACTGGTCGGAGGCCGGCTTCGCCGACCACTCCGTCCGCCAGGTGGTACGCGTCAGCACCGGCGGCGCCAAGCTCAGGATCAGGCTGTCCAACCGGTACGGCACCGCCCCGCTGAAGGTCACCGGCGTCACCGTGGGCAAGGCAGGCGACGGCGCGGCCGTGCGCCCGCTCACGCTGCGGCCGGTGACGTTCCGCCACGCCCGGGGCACCGTGATCCCCGCGGGCCAGGAGGCCGTCAGCGACGCCGTCACGCTGCCCACCGCCGCGCTCGACAAGCTGAGCGTCACCCTCTACGTCAGGGGGAAGACCGGCCCGGCGACCTTCCACGACATCGCCTCCGCCACCGTCTACCGCGCCCGCGGCGACCACCGCTTCGACCCGCGCCCGCGGCCCTTCACCGAGACCTCGTCCTCCTGGTACTACCTGACGGGCGTGGACGTCCTCGGCGGCGCCGGCTCGGTGGTCACCTTCGGCGACTCGGTCACCGACGGCACCGGATCGACCCAGGACGCCGACAACCGCTACCCCGACCAACTCGCCGAGCGCCTGGCCGGCTCCGGCCGCAGGCTGGGCGTGCTCAACGCCGGGCTCTCGGGCAACCGGGTGCTGAACGACTCCGCCTGCTTCGGCGAGAAGGCCACCGCGCGCTTCCAGCGGGACGTGCTCGACCGGCCCGGCGTGCGCTCGGTGATCGTGATGGCCGGCATCAACGACATCACGTACCCGCTGATGGACAGCCCGTGCAGCAGGCCGAACCCGGCGGTCACGGCCGAGCAGATCATCGAGGGCCACCGGGCGCTGATCCGCGCGGCCCGCGCCCGCGGCGTCAAGGTCATCGGCGGCACGATCATGCCGTTCAAGGGCAACCCGTGGTTCTACCCCGAGGACAACGCGCAGACGCTCGCCATGGAACGGACCCGCGACGCGGTCAACCGGTGGATCCGCTCCGGAGGGGAGTACGACGCGGTGGTCGACTTCGAGCGCGTGCTCGCCGACCCCGCCGATCCGGACCGGCTGCGGCCCGAGTACAACACCCGGGACGGCCAGGAGGGCGACTGGCTGCACCCCAACGACGCCGGCCTCGACGCCATGGCCGGGGCGATCGACCTCGCCACGCTCTGACGAGCGGGAGCGCCCCTGCTCAGCACGGTGGTGCCGGCACGCCTCGCCCAGCGCGGCGTGCCGGAGCACGCCCTGCTCAGCGTGGCGTGCTCTCCGTCGTGCGGAGCTCGCTGAACAGCCGCAGCGTCAGCCGGCGCGGCCGCAGCAGCGGGACGCCGGGCAGCCGCAGGCTCCAGGAGGAGAACGCCGTCTCCAGGACGATCTTTTCGTACGGCCGCTCGCCCGGGATCTCCGCGCACAGCACGGACACGGCCCGGCACACCTCCTGCTGCCCGAACCGCAGCCAGGCCCGGCCGTCGCGGTCCAGGTCGGCGGCCTCCCACCACAGGTCCCGCGGCTCGCCGCGGCGCGCGGGCAGCGGGAGCCGCAGCGCGAATCCCGCCAGCGCCCCGCCAGGGCGCAGATAGAAGGCGCCGGTGAGACCCGGCAACGGGTAGAGGGGTTCGTCGGACGTGCCCGTCGAGAGCGTCGCCTCGGTGGCGTCCATGGCGATCCGCCAGGCCATGATTCACCTCGCTGTCACTCAGGTACTCTCTAAGACGCTGCTGAGCGCGCGTTTGTGACATCTCGGGCGGGTCCCTATGACGCGGATCACATCTTCGCCGGACGTGTCACAGTCGGTGGCCCCGGTGAGCTCTTGGATCACGGATCCGGAGACACCGACACGGGGAGCGGGAATGACGATGTCCGGGGCGAAGCAGGAAGACAGGGCCTCCGCGGTGTTCGCCGACCACCGCGAGCTGCTGTTCTCCATCGTCTACAACATGCTCGGCACGGTCGGCGACACCGAGGACGTGCTCCAGGAGACCTGGCTGGCCTGGTCGGCCAAGGACCTGGAGCAGATCGACAGCCACCGCGCCTACCTGGTGCGGATCGCGGTCAACCAGGCCCTGGCCCACCAGAGCGCGCTGCGCAGGCGCAAGGAGACCTACCTGGGCCCGTGGCTGCCCGAGCCGCTGGCCACCGACGCGGCGGAGCCCGCCGTACGCGCGGAGTCGGTGTCGATCGCGATGCTGGTGGTCCTGGAGACGCTCACCCCGCTGGAGCGGACGGTGTTCGTGCTGCACGAGGTGTTCGCCTACCGGCACACCGAGATCGCCGCCATGATCGACCGCAGTCCGGCCGCGGTGCGGCAGCTCGCGCACCGGGCCCGCGAGCACGTGCAGGCGCGGCGGCCGAAGGCCCGCATCGACCGGCGTACGCACCAGGCGGTCACCGAGCGGTTCGTGGCGGCCGCGTTCGGCGGCGACCTGGGCGCGCTGATCGAGCTGCTCGCGCCCGACGTCACGCTGTGGCCCGACGGCGGTGGCAAGTCGGCGGTGGGCGGTCCGCGCCCGATCCACGGCCGGGACAAGGTGGCCCGCACGATCGTCGCGGGCACCCGTCACAACGAGAACCTGGAGCTGCGTCACCGGCACGTCAACGGGGAGCCCTCGGTGGTGCTGTTCTCGGAGGAGGGGCCGGTCGCCGTGATGGTGCTCGGCCTGGCGGCCGACGGCGAGCACGTGGGTGACGTCTACGTCGTCAGCAACCCCGACAAGCTCGCCACCATCCCGGACGACCGGGAGGGCTGACAGCGGGAGGGCTGGCAGGGAAGGAGCCCTCGACCGGCCTGGTGGTCGAGGGCTCCGGCGGATCTACCGGTAGGTGATGTCGGACGGGGAGTAGATGCAGTTCACCCCGTCGGCGCCTTCACCGATCTTGGTGGGCTCGCTGCCCTTCGGCACGCCCTTGTACTTCTCGCAGATGACCGCGCTGCCGTACACCGTGATCCGGCTGAAGCGCGCGGTGTCGCCCCAGTTGGTGTTGATGCCGGCCAGCACCTTGGTGGAGCGGGCGGTCACGCCGTCCATCACCACGTGGCGCTGGTAGGAGGAGGAGCAGTTGCCGCAGGCACGGTAGAGCTTGCCCGAGCTGTGCACCTGGAAGTTCTTGATGGTCACCCTGCCGGCGCCGTTGTGCTGGAAGACCTTGTCGGAGCCGGACTTGGCGCCGCCGCCGTCCACCAGGTAGGTCGCCGAGGAGCTGGAGCTCATGAACGTGGCCGCGTCCTCGCCGACGTCGTTCCACCACACGTTGCGGATGGTGCACGAGCCCAGGCAGTGGATGCCGTCGCCGGCCGGGGCGTCGATGATGACGTTCTGGATCGTGCCGCCGTTGGCGACCTCGAACATCGGGTCCTGGCTCTCGCTCTGGCCGCCGTCGCCGATGCCGTAGTAGCTCTTCATGCCACCGTCGAAGTTGGTGACCTGCTGGGTGTCGGCGAGCTTGACGCTGCCGGTGGCGGTCGGCCACGCGCCGCTGCCGTCCCCGCCGCCGCTGGTCGGGGTGATGGTCGGCGTGGGCGACGGGTCGGGGTCCGAGCCGCCGGCGGTACGCAGCGTCCACTGCTTGGTGGCGGCCGAGTCGCAGGAGTTCTGCTGCAGGAGGGCGCCGGACGCCGTGGAGTTGTCCTTGACGTTGAGGCACTTGCCGCCGTTGCCGTTGACCACCCGGTACGCCGACCCGGACGCGGTGAGCTGCCAGGTCTGCGACGCGGCCCCGGTGCAGCCCTCCTGCTGGACGGCCTTGCCCGCCGAGGTGGAGGCGTCGCGCACGCCCGCGCACTTGCCGCTGTGCTGGGCCTTGATCTGGAAGCCGCCTCCCGAGGAGGTGAGCGTGAAGACCTGCCCGGCGCCGCCCGAGCACGCGCTCTGCACGAGCTGGACACCGTCGCCGGTGCTCTGACTCGGTACGGCGGCGCACAGTCCGCTTCCGGCGTTGACCAGCGTGTAGTTGCCGTTGGAGGGGGCGGCCGAGGCGGGGCCGTTGAGCGCGACCACCAGTCCTCCGGTCGCGAGGAGGCCGGTGGCCAGTACGACCGCCAGCCTTCTGCCGATACGTTCCTTTTCGCGCACGCCGAACTCCGTTTCGAGAATGAGTGCTGAAGCCACGTTGGGTAAGCGCTTTCCCGAGGCGAGGGCGAGTCAATCACAGCCGGATGGCCTGCGGGAAGCGCAGGCTGCAACCGTTTGCAAATCCGGCCGGCCGCGTTGCGTTCCCCCCAGGTCGGTGGCGGATCGGCGGGCGTCCGGCGGGATGAAAGTTTCACGGGCGGCCCGGCCGGCGGCGCTCCAGAATGGAGGCAGGACCGGGCTCGACGTGAGGCGGTGGCGCGATGAGGTTCCTGCGGCGGGTCAAGGCCGACGTGCGGGCGCGCAAGAACCTCGAGACCTACGCGATGGCCCTCATCGTGCTCCTCTTCGCCGTCGTCTCGGTGATCAGCGACGTGGTGTCGGAAGAGGTCAAGTGGGCGGCCGTGCTCGCCGGCATCGGCGTGCTCCTCTACCGCGCCACCCTCCCCGATCAGCCTCGTGACGGCCGCGAGGTGCTCGGCGACCGGGCCGACTTCGACGACACCCCCGTGCCCAAGCTCTTCGACGGCGTCCGCGACGTGCGCGTGTTCGCGCCGTCCGCGGCCAACCTGCTCTCCCCGTACGTGTGCGAGACCCTGCGCACCAGCGTGCTCCAGCACCGGGACGCCACCGTCCGCATCGTGGTGCTGGACCCCGGCCAGGAGGAGGCGATCAGGATCGCGCGCAGCCAGCTCGACGAGTCGGACGACCACCAGATCCAGAGCCTGCCCGTCGCGCTGGAGGCGATGCTGGAACGGCTCGCGCGAATGAGAGGCTGGCGGACGCCGGGAAAGGTGGAGTACCGCCTGTTCCCCTACAACCCGGGTTTCAGCCTCGTGCTCACCGATCCGGACGCCTGGCAGGGCCGCGCCATCGTCGAATTGCACGGGGCGGGCCAGTCGACTTTCGCGCGTATGCACGTCGACCTCACCCGGGAGCGGCACGAGCGCTGGTACGCCTATTGGGTCGAGCAGTTCGACTATCTGTGGGAAACGGCGCGGCAGGTGGAGGCCCCGGCGCGCGTGCCGGAAGACTCCTGACGCGGCGCCCGCCGTTGCCGCAAAGCCCTATGCAGCAAGGGAAACTTTGAATTCAACTTCAATACCGCGGAATCACCGCCATTGCCCGCGGGGCCGGTGCGAGCTGCGGAGCGGGTCGCGGATCGTGGCCCGCGCACGCGTGCGGGTGGACCCGGACGAGCATCTGTCTGCTTCCATCATGGGCAAGTCACGTCCCGGTGCGGGGCCGGTTCGCTAAAGTCGTTTGCGCAGGTATGGCCCCCCTCGGTGATGCAGGATGTGCTGAAGCGGGCTACAGTACCTGCAGCCCGTGACGTTAATTGGAGCACCCTTATGGCGAAGCGTATTGTTGAGTCCTTTATCGATGACATCGACGGCAGTGAGGCCGAGGGCACGACACGGTTCGCGCTCGACGGAGTGAACTACGAGATCGATCTGTCGGGCTCGAACAGGGAGAAGCTGGAGAAGGCGCTGGCTCCCTATATCACCAAGGCCCGCGCGGTCCGCGGCGACCGCGGCGTGCGCGGCCGGCGCGTCGGGGCGCTGTCCTCGCGTGCCGTCAGCCGTGAGAAGGCCACGGAGATCCGGCGCTGGGCCAAGGCCCAGGGGCTGCCGGTCAGCGAGCGGGGCCGCATCGCCTCCACCGTCGTGGAGCAGTACGAAGCCGCTCACTAGAGGTTCCGAGTGGTGGCGGCGCCGGATCCGTCCTCATCGGGTCAAGACGATTGTCAGCAATAGGCGATCTTCTTATATTCGAAGAGGTCGGACTCCCCAGTCGGAGGACAAAGGTGATGGCTGACGCGATCCCCGATTTCCCGTTCGACCGCCCCACCGCTCTGGAGCCGCCGCCGCAGCTCGCGGAGCTGCGCGAGCGCTGCCCCGTGGCCCACGTACGACTGCCGAGCGGCGACGTGGCCACCGTGGTGACCAGGTACGACGACGCCCGCGCGGTGCTGGCCGACCCGCGGTTCAGCCGTGACCTCGCCAGGGACGGTGCCGCCAGGCTGTCCACCACCGAGGACGGCGGGCTCTTCAACCGCCGCAGGACCAGCGCCGCCGGAATCCGCCAAGGCCGGGGGCACATGCGCTGGCGGCGACTGCTCAGTGGCTGGTTCACCCTGCGCAAGATGGAGCTCTGGCGCCCCCGGATCCAGGCGATGACCGACGACCTGCTCGACGCCATGCTGGCCAAGGGCCCGCCGGGCAACCTGTCGGCCGGGCTGGCCCTGCCGCTTCCCGTACGCGTCATCTGCGCGCTGGTCGGCGCGCCGGCCGTGGACCAGGACAGGTTCGCGCACTGGTCGCGCGTCATGCTGACGCTGACCCGCTACACCCAGGACGAGGTCGACCAGGCATACCGGGAGTTCAACGCCTACGTCTCGGACATGATCGACCGCAACCGCGCCGATCCCGGCGACGACCTGCTCAGCGAGCTGACCCAGATCACCGACGCCGAGGACGGCAGGCTCAGCCGGGAGGAGCTCATCGCCACGGTGCGGGCGCTGCTGCTGGCCGGCCACGAGACCACCTCCAACATGATCGCCATCATGACGGCCATGCTGCTGGCCGACAGGAGCCGCTACGAGGACGTCGTGGACGACCCCGACCTGGTCCCCGGCACCGTCGAGGAGGTGCTGCGCCTGGACAGCACGCTGTCGGTGCTCGGCGGGGTGCCCAGGTTCTGCACCGAGGACGTCGAGCTGAGCGAGGTCACGGTGCCCGCGGGCAGCACGGTGATCCCGCACATCCCGGCCGCCAACCGCGACCGGGCCAGGTTCGCCGACCCCGACCGGTTCGACCCGCGCCGCGAGAACAGCGCCCAGCACCTGGCGTTCGGCGCGGGCCCGCACTACTGCCTCGGCCAGCCGCTGGCCCGGCTCGAGCTCCAGGTCGTGCTGAGCACGCTGACCCGCCGCCTGCCCGGCCTGCGGCTGCGCGACCACCCCGACAGCCTGCGCCTGCGCACCGGCATGATCTCCGGCGGCCTGCAGGACGTCTGGGTCACCTGGTAACCGGCCGCGGCGGGCCGCCCGCACCCGTGACCGGCCCGCCGCGACGGGTCCATCGGACCCCTCAATAGGGACTTTGGTCCCTGCCCCCTGCCATGGGCCGGCCCCGAGGCTGGTGCCATGCCCGATATCGACGCGGTTCCCGGCATGGGGCCGTTGCTTGCCGCCAGGACGTTCTTCACCAAGGCCGAGGTGTCGGCCGACGGCCGCACCCTGCACCAGATCGACTCAGGCGCGTGGGACCGCTTCTACCGCGACCGATGGGCGCACGACAAGGTCGTGCGCTCGACCCACGGGGTGAACTGCACGGGCTCGTGCTCGTGGCAGGTGTTCGTCAAGGACGGCCTGATCACCTGGGAGCACCAGGCCACCGACTACCCGTCGGTGGGGCCGGGATCGCCCGAGTACGAGCCGCGCGGGTGCCCCCGTGGCGCGTCGTTCTCCTGGTACACGTACTCGCCGTCCCGCGTGCGCTACCCGTACGTGCGAGGGGTGCTGCTGGAGATGTGGCGGGAGGCCCGCGACCGGCTGGGCGACCCCGTGCTGGCGTGGGCGGAGCTGACCGGCGACCCGGAGCGGGCGCGGGCGTACAAGCGGGCGCGCGGCAAGGGCGGGTTCGTGCGGTCGAGCTGGGACGAGGTCCTGGAGCTGATGGCCGCCGCGCACGTGCACACGATCAAGCAGTACGGGCCCGACCGGGTCGTGGGGTTCTCGCCGATCCCCGCCATGTCGATGGCGTCGTTCGCGGCCGGCACCCGGTTCCTGTCGATGATCGGCGGCACGCTGCTGTCCTTCTACGACTGGTACGCCGACCTGCCGATTGCCTCCCCGCAGGTGTGGGGCGACCAGACGGACGTGCCCGAGGCCGCCGACTGGTGGAACTCCCGCTACCTGATCATGTGGGGCTCCAACATCCCGGTCACCAGGACGCCGGACGCGCACTTCATGACCGAGGCCCGCTACCAGGGCACCAAGGTCGTCGCGGTCAGCCCCGACTACGCCGACAACGTCAAGTTCGCCGACGACTGGCTGTCCCCGCACCCGGGCACGGACGGCGCGCTGGCCATGGCGATGGGGCACGTGGTGCTGTCGGAGTTCTTCCGCGACCGCCAGATCCCCTACTTCGCCGACTATGTCCGGAAATATACGGACCTCCCGTTCCTGGTCACCCTGGAGCCGCGCGGCGACGCCTACGTCCCGCGCCGCTTCCTGACCGCCGCCGACCTGTCCGGACACGAGGCCGAGCAGGGCGAGAACGCCGAGTTCAAGACGGTCTTCCTGGACGAGCCGAGCGGCGCGCCCGTCGTGCCGAACGGCTCCCTCGGCTTCCGCTGGGGCCAGGAGGGCGAGGGCCGCTGGAACCTCGACCTGGACGGCACCACACCGGCCCTGACGCTCCTCGGCCGGCATGCGGTGGAGGTGGACCTGCCGCGCTTCGACGAGGGCGACACCGAGGGAGGCTCCGCCATGCGGCGCGGCGTGCCCGTCGCCGAGGTGGGCGGCAAGCTCGTCACGACCGTGTTCGACCTGCTCATGGCCCAGTACGGGGTGCCACGCGACGGTCTGCCGGGGGAGTGGCCCGCCGGGTACGACGACGCCGCGCAGCCGTACACGCCGGCCTGGGCCGAGGAGATCACCTCGGTGCCGGCCGCCACGATCGCCAGGATCGCCCGCGAGTTCGCCCGCAACGCCGAGGTCACCGAGGGCCGCTCGATGATCGCGATGGGCGCCGGCACCAACCACTGGTTCCACTCCGACCAGATCTACCGCGCGTTCCTGACCCTGACCACGCTGACCGGCTGCCAGGGCGTCAACGGCGGCGGCTGGGGCCACTACGTCGGGCAGGAGAAGGTCCGCCCGATCACCGGCTTCCAGCACCTGGCCTTCGCCTTCGACTGGCAGCGGCCGACCAGGCACATGGCCGGCACCGCGTTCTGGTACCTGGCCACCGACCAGTGGCGTTACGAGCGGATCGGGGCGGACGAGCTGGCCAGCCCGCTGGGCGAAGGCCTGTTCGAGGGCCGGTCGTTCGCCGACTGCAACGCCCAGGCCGCCCGGCTGGGCTGGCTGCCCTCGCACCCGACGTTCGACCGCAACCCGCTCGTGCTCGCCGACGAGGCCAGGCTGAAGGGCATCCCGGTCGCCGAGCACGTGGTGAACGAGCTGACCGCCGGCCGCCTGCGCTTCGCCGCCGAGGACCCCGGCGACCCGGCCAACTTCCCGCGCGTGCTCACCGTCTGGCGGGCCAACCTGCTCGGCTCCTCCGGCAAGGGCAACGAGTACTTCCTGCGGCACCTGCTCGGCACCGACGCCGAGACCCGCAACGAGGAGGGCGCCCGCCCGGCCGAGGTGACCTGGCGCGAACAGGCCGCCGAGGGCAAGCTCGACCTGCTGACCACGATCGACTTCCGGATGACGTCCACGGCGCTGTTCGCCGACGTCGTGCTGCCCGCCGCCACCTGGTACGAGAAGCACGACCTGTCCAGCACCGACATGCACCCGTTCGTGCACGCCTTCAACCCGGCCATCGCCCCGCCCTGGCAGACCCGCTCCGACTACGACGCCTTCCTCGGCCTCGCCGAGGCGTTCTCGAAGCTGGCCGCGACCCACCTGGGCGCCCGCACCGACGTGCTGGCCGTGCCGCTCACCCACGACACCCCCGACGAGCTGGCCCAGCCCGGCGGGCGGGTGCTCGACTGGAAGCACGGCGAGTGCGAGCCGATCCCCGGCAGGACCATGCCGAAGATCGTCACGATCGAGCGCGACTACGGGGCCGTCGCCGAGCGCATGCGCGGCATCGGTCCGCTCTTCGGCAAGCTGGGGCTGACCACCAAGGGCATCACCTACCAGGTCGGGCCCGAGCTGGTGCACCTGCGCGGCAAGAACGGCCGCACCCCCGAGGGCAGGATCTCGCTGGAGACGGCCGACCGCATGTGCGAGGCCATCCTCGCGCTGTCAGGCACCACGAACGGCCGCCTGGCCACGCAGGGCTTCCAGACGCTGGAGCGGCGCACCGGGACGCGGCTGGCGGACCTGGCCGCCGAGCACGAGGGCAAGCGCATCACGTTCGCGGACACGCAGGCCAGGCCGCAACCGGTGATCACCTCGCCCGAGTGGTCGGGGTCGGAGACCGGCGGGCGCCGCTACTCCGCGTTCGTGATCAACGTCGAGCGGGACAAGCCGTGGCACACGCTGACCGGGCGGCAGCAGTTCTTCCTCGACCACGACTGGATCATCGAGCTGGGGGAGCAGCTCCCCGCGTACCGCCCGCCGCTCAACCTGCCGCGCCACTACGGCGAGCAGGGCGAGGGGGACGCCGCCGAGGTGACGGTCCGCTACCTGACCCCGCACTCCAAGTGGTCCATCCACTCCGAGTACCAGGACAACGCGTACATGCTGGCGCTGTCGCGCGGCGGGCCCACGATCTGGATGAGCGTCGAGGACGCCGCGCGGATCGGGGTCGCCGACAACGACTGGATCGAGGCGTACAACCGCAACGGCGTGGTCGTGGCCAGGGCCGTCGTCTCCCACCGCATGCCCGCCGGGACCGTGTACATGTACCACGCCAAGGACCGCAACGTGAACGTGCCGCTCACCGAGAAGTCGGGCAGGCGCGGCGGCGTGCACAACTCCCTCACCCGGCTGCTGCTCAAACCCAGCCACCTCATCGGCGGGTACGCGCAGTTCACCTACGCCTTCAACTACTACGGGCCGACCGGCAACCAGCGGGACGAGGTCACCGTGATCCGCCGCCGCGCCCAGGAGGTGACCTACTGATGCGCGTCATGGCACAGGTGGCCATGGTGATGAACCTGGACAAGTGCATCGGCTGCCACACCTGCTCCGTCACCTGCAAGCAGACCTGGACCAACCGGGACGGCGTCGAGTACGTCTGGTTCAACAACGTCGAGACCAAGCCCGGCATCGGCTACCCCAAGCGGTACGAGGACCAGGAGCGCTGGCGCGGCGGCTGGCAGCTCGACCGGCGCGGCCGCCTCAAGCTCCGCGCCGGCGGCCGGATCAAGCGGCTGGTCAGCCTGTTCTCCAACCCCGACCTGCCCGGCCTGGACGACTACTACGAGCCGGCCACCTACGACTACGACACCCTGCTCAACGCCCCCGCCGGCCCGCACACGCCGGTCATCCGCCCCAAGTCCGCCATCACCGGCGAGGACATGGCCATCACCTGGGGCGCGAACTGGGAGGACGACCTCGGCGGCGCCCCCGAGCACGCCCCGGGCGACCCGAACCTGGCCGCGATGGCGGAGCAGGTGCGGCTGGAGTTCGACCGGACGTTCATGTTCCACCTGCCGCGCATCTGCGAGCACTGCCTCAACCCGGCCTGCGTGGCCGCCTGCCCGTCGGGAGCCATGTACAAGCGGGAGGAGGACGGCATCGTCCTGGTGGACCAGGACCGGTGCCGGGGCTGGCGCATGTGCGTGTCGTCGTGCCCGTACAAGAAGGTGTACGTCAACCACCGGACCGGCAAGGCCGAGAAGTGCACGTTCTGCTTCCCGCGCATCGAGGCCGGGCAGCCCACCGTGTGCGCCGAGACCTGCGTCGGCCGGCTGCGCTACCTCGGGCTCATCCTGTACGACGCCGACGCCGTGCTCGGCGCGGCCCGCGTCGAGGACCCGCGCGACCTGCTGGAGGCGCAGCGCCGGGTCTTCCTCGACCCGGACGACCCGGCCGTCATCGCCGCAGCCCGCGCCGCCGGGATCAGCGAGGACTGGATCGCGGCCGCCCGGCGCTCGCCGATCTACCGGCTGGTCATGAAGTACCGGGTGGCGCTGCCGCTGCATCCCGAGTACCGGACGATGCCCATGGTCTGGTACATCCCGCCGCTGTCGCCCGTGCTGGACGCCGTCACCGGCGTGGGCGCGGACGCCGACGACCCCGACAACGTCTTCCACGCCATCACCGACCTGCGGATCCCCCTCGAGTACCTGGCGAGCCTGTTCGCGGCGGGGGACACCGAGGTTGTGGCCGGGGTGCTGATGAAGCTGTCGGCCATGCGGGCGTACATGCGGGCCAGGACCATCGACGGCAGCCGGCCCGCCGAGCTGCTGGAGGCCGTGGGGATGACCGCGGACGACATGGAGGAGATGTACCGGCTGCTGGCCATCGCCAAGTACGAGGAGCGGTACGTCGTGCCCGCCGCGCACCGCGAGGACGCCGCCGCGCTGTCCGCCCAGGCGGACGGGTGCAGCCTCGACGGGGAGGGCGGGCCCGGCATGGGCGGCTTCCATCCGGTGGGGCTGACGGGGCGGCGCGGCGACGGGCGTACCGGGCTGAGGCTGTTCGCCGGCGGCAAGGGAGGTGCGGCGTGAAGCTCCGCACCCGGCGCGCCGCCCCCAGGGGCGAGGACCGCGCGGCCCGCTCCGCCCCCGCCTCTGCCTGGGCTGGGAGCTCGCAGGAGCGGGCCGCGTTCCTGCGGCTGGTGTCGCTGCTCCTCCAGTACCCCGACGACGGCCTGCTGGCCGCCCGCGACGAGCTGTGCCGCGCCGCCGGCGCGCTGCCCGCCTCACCGGGGCGGGACGGGCTGGTCGCGTTCACCGGCTGGTACCGCGAGTGCGAGCCGATGCCGCTGGCCCGCTCCTACGTCGAGACGTTCGACCTGCGCCGCAGATCCAGCCTCTACCTCACCTACTACCTGCACGGCGACACCCGCCGCCGAGGCATGGCCCTGCTCACCCTCAAGCAGCGCTACCGCGTGGCCGGGCTCGTCCCGCCGGAGGGTGAGCTGCCCGACTTCCTGCCGGTGGTCTGCGAGTTCGCCGCCCTGGCGGGGCCCGCCACGGGCGAGGCGCCGCTGCGGCAGCACCGCAAGGGGCTGGAGCTCATCCGCTCCGCCCTGCGCTCCGCCGGGTCGCCGTACGCGCTGGTGCTCGACGCCCTCTGTGCCGAGCTGCCCGAGCTGTCCGCGGCCGACCGCGCCGCCGTCGCCGGCCTCGCGCTGGACGGGCCGCCCGCCGAGGACGTCGGCCTCGCACCTTACGGCCCGCCGCTCGACGAGATGCTCGCCCCCTACGGCCCGCCGCCCGACGAAATGGAGGTACGGCCGTGAGCGTCGCGCTCTGGGTCGTCGTCCCGTACATCGCTCTGACGATCTTCGTCGTGGGGCACGTCTGGCGCTGGCGGGTGGACCAGTTCGGCTGGACCACCCGCACCACGCAGGTGCTGGAGAGCCGGCTGCTGCGGCTCGGGTCGCCGCTGTTCCACCTCGGCGCGTTCGCCGCGATCGGCGGGCACGTCCTGGGGCTGCTCGTCCCCAAGAGCTGGACCGCGGCCGTCGGCGTGGACGAGCACCTGTACCACCTGGTGTCGGTCAGCGCCGGCACCGTGGCCGGGCTCATGGTGGTGGCCGGGCTCGCGCTGCTGCTGGCCCGCCGCTTCACCAGCCCGCGGGTACGCCGCACCACGACCCGCGCCGACAAGGTGCTGTTCACGGTGCTGGCGGTGGTGATCCTGCTCGGCATGAGCGCCACCGTGGGCAAGAACCTGCTCGGCGGCGGCTACGACTACCGCGGCACCATCGCCGTCTGGTTCCGCGGCGTGCTCTCCTTCCGGCCCGACCCCGACCTCATGACCGACGTGCCGCTGATCTTCCAGCTGCACGCCCTGTCGGCCTGGCTGCTGGCCGCGATCTGGCCGTTCACGCGGCTCGTGCACGTCTGGTCGGCGCCGATCGCCTACCTGTGGCGGCCGTACGTCGTCTACCGCCGCCGCACTCCGCGGCCCGTGCCCGCCGCGGGAAGCCGGAAATGAGCGCCGTCGCGGTCATGATCCCGCTGGCCGCCGCGGGCGTCGCGATGGTGGTGGCGGGGCCGGTCATGGCGGTCAAGGGCTTCCAGGGCCGCGCCGACATCCAGTCGGAGCTGCGCGGGCAGGGGATCACCTTCCCCGGCCACGGGCTGTCCGGAGCCGCGCGCGCCCAGCAGGGGCGGCCGGTCCTCACCGGGCCGCAGGCCAGGCTCTTCGCCGAGATGATCGGGCAGAACGTGCTCGCGGCCACGGGCGGGCGGACGTACGCGGAGGTCAGCGCCGAGCTGATGGCCGCGGGAGGGGCCGACGAGAAGCTGACCAAGCTGCGGCAGACCGCCTTCACCGGCCAGATGCTGCGGGCCTCCCTGCTCAACGCCTACCAGGCGTGGCAGGTCACCACCCTGGTCATCGGGCTGGGCGCGCTGCTGGTCGTCGTCGGCGCGGCGCTGCTCGCCGCGAGTGTCCTGCTCGCCGCCACCGGCTGAGAGGGTTGTGGTGAAAGACTCGGCCGTCTCCGCCGCCCGTGCCGGGCGGGCGGGGGACCTGCCCGCCCCCTACGGCGCGATGCTCCGCGCCTACGCCGCCGCGCTGGCCGGGTCGCGCCTGGCCGACTCCAGCAGGGCCGTCTACCTGCGCCGAGTCCGCGGCTACCTGGCCTGGATCGCGGCGACCGCGACCGATGAACGCCTGCCGGATGAGCGCCTGCCGGGTGAGCGCCTGGCTGACGGGCGCTCGCTCGGCGGGTGCTCGGCCGGTGTGCCGCCGGTTCGCGGGCCGCTGGGGGACATGACCGCGGCCGTGCACACCGCCCGCGCCTACCACCGCTGGCTGGACGGCCGCCGCGCCCCCCGTACCACCGCCGGCATCCTCGCCGCCGTCGAGGACTTTCACGCCCGGCTGCGGCTGGGCGCCACGGGCATCCCGCGCGCGCGGGCCCGCGACCCACAGGACCGGCCGGAAGTCCCCCGCGCCGGGGACCTTGGTCCATACCCCTGTCCATGACCTCTGAGCTGGGATGAGACAGGAGACTTCACCGGCTTTCCACCACCACGTGAGGAAGACATGACGAACGCACCGGCCGCCGCTGTCGGCCGCACACCTTTCCTGATGCTCGGCCTGGCCACCCTCGGCTTCGCCCTCAACTTCTGGGCCTGGGCGCTGCTCTCGCCGCTCGGGCCCCGGTACAAGGAAGTGCTCGGACTGTCCGCGGCACAGCAGGCGCTGCTGGTGGCCGTACCCGTGATCGTCGGCTCGCTGGGCCGCATCCCGGTCGGAGCGCTCACCGACCGGTTCGGCGGGCGCGTGATGTTCCCGCTGATCTCCGCGGCGACCATCGTGCCCGTGCTGTTCATCGGCGTGGCGGGGCAGACCTCGCTGGCCGCGCTGCTGGCCGGAGGGTTCTTCCTGGGCATCGCGGGGACCGTCTTCGCCGTGGGGGTGCCGTTCGTGACCGCCTGGTTCCCGCCGGACCGGCGCGGGCTGGCGATCGGGATCTTCGGCGCCGGCATGGGCGGCACCGCGATCAGCGCGCTGACCACGGTGAACCTGGTGAAGGCCGGCGGCGCGGCCACCCCGTTCCTGATCACCGCCGTCGTCCTGGCCGTGTACGCCGTCGTCGCGTGGCTGGTCCTGCGTGACGCGCCCGGACGCACGGTGGCGACCGCGCCGCTGGCCGCCCGCATGGCCGCGACGCTGCGGCTGCCGATCACGTGGCAGGCGTGCGTGCTGTACGCGGTCGCGTTCGGGGGTTACGTCGCCTTCTCGGTCTACCTGCCCGCCTACCTGCAGAGCGGGTACGGGCTCGAACAGGCCGACGCCTCCTACCGCATGGCGGGCTTCGTGGGCCTGGCCGTGCTGGCGCGCCCCGCCGGCGGCTGGCTGTCGGACCGCGTCGGCCCCGTGCCCGTGCTGACCGGCGTGTTCGCGGTGATCGTCATGATGGCCGCGGTGCAGGCGCTCACGCCCGGGCTGATGCCGGTGGGCACGATCGCGTTCCTGACCATGGCAGCCGCGCTCGGTGCGGGCAGCGGGGCCACGTTCGCCCTGGTCGCGCAGGTCGCGCCGGCCGACAAGGTGGGCTCGGTGACGGGTCTGGTGGGGGCCGCCGGTGGGCTCGGCGGGTTCGTGCCGCCGCTGCTCATGGGCTTCATCTACGGTGAGCTGGGCTCGTACGGGCTCGGCCTCGGCCTGCTGGCCGTCACCGCCGCCGCCACCCTGGCCCTGACGGTCACCATCGTCCGGTCGGCGGCCGCGCGCCACCGCACCGCCGAAGCCATGCGCTGATCCTCCTTCGGAGGCGGCCGGGCGGGTGGCGGGGGATCCGGCCGGGAGCAGTAGTTGCACATGGTCACACTCCCCAGCGAGCGAGGTCGTCCCGGTAGGGAAAGCTGCCGGGCTGGTAACCGCACCACGGCTCCTCGGCCAGCTCGTCCCCCGTGCACGCGTACGCGCGGGAACGGGAGCCGCCGCAGATCGCCCGGAACTCGCAGGCGCCGCACCGCCCTCCCAGCAGGTCCGGATCGCGTAGCCGGGCGAAGAGCGGGCGGGCGGAGGGTCACCGGCGGGTGCTCGGTGACCGGTGGCGGCGGGTCACAGGCGCGCTCCCAGCAGGATGCGGGCCACGACGTCCGCGGCCGAGTGGTCGTCGGGCAGGCCGTCGAGGAAGCCGGTGTCCTGGCCCAGGGTCAGCAGGGGCGGCTCGGCGTACCCGTCGGCGCGGTGCTGCCCGAGCCCGATCGCGGCCAGCAGGCCGTTGCACAGGCAGCGCCGCCCGTCGGCCTCCTCCGCGGGCCGGCCCTTGCGCACGTACACGTCCACCGGCTCGGCGGGGCAGCGGTATCCGAGCGAGCCGTCCTTCTTCTGGTACGGCGTGCGCAGGTAGCCCAGGTCGCACAGCCGGGGCCGGGCCTGGTACACCTCTTCCTCCGACAGCGTCCCCGCCACGGCGGCGACCTTGAACGGGAAGCCCGTGGGCGAGGCCCGCGGGTCGTTGCGCACGTGCCCGGCCCGGCGCCGCAGCCGCCGGCGCAGCCGCGGGTCGAGCCCGGACTCGCGGCACAGCGCGAAGGCCGATCCCACCTGGATCCCCTCCGCCCCGGCTGCCCGGGCGCGTTCGAGCCCGCCGGGCGTGCCGTACCCGCCGGCCAGCCAGAACGGTAGCCCGAGCGCGGCGACCTTGCCGGCGTCGGCGTCGTCGCGCGGCCCGTACACCGGCTCGCCGGCCGCGTCGAGCACCATGCGGCCCCTGGGCGGCGCGCTGTGGCCGCCCGCGACCGGCGTCTCGATCACGAACCCGTCGGGCTCGGTCTGCGGCGAGCGCGCCAGGTACGCGGCCAGCACGTGCGACGACACGATCGCCAGGAACCGGGGCCGGGCGAGCGGCTCCAGCCGGCGGCCGAGCAGGTGTACAGGGTCGAGGCCGATCGTGTGCCCCTCGCCGCCCGCCACCGGCACCGAGATCCGGCCGGGACGGTGCTCGGCCAGGTCGTCGAGCAACCGGGGGATCTCCGCCGGGATGCCCGCGCCCATCAGCACGTAGTCGGCCCCGGCCAGCATCGCGCCGTAGGCGGCGGCGGGGGTGGCGAGCTGGATCTTCTCCAGGAAGTTGATCCCGACAAGCCCGTCGTGGCCCTCCTTGGCGAGGAAGACCTCGGCGAAGTTGGCGACCACGGCCAGCTCGTCGCGGGCGCGGTGGCCGCGCAGCCCGAGCCGGGGCACGGGCCGGTACGGCACGCCGCCGGCGGTGCCGCCGGGCACGAAGTAGCGGCCGAGCACGCGCTCGGCGATCTCCGGCACCGGGAAGCAGGCCAGCGCGCGGCGCAGGTGCCCGCCGGGGTCGCCGAGCTGCAGCCGCCTGGCCAGGGTGACGTCCAGCGCGGTGCCGGAGACCACGCCGAGCTGGCCGGTCTCGGCGACGGCGCGGGCCAGCCGCCAGCCGGACACGCCCACGCCCATCCCGCCCTGGATCAGGACGGGACGTCTTGCCTCAGACACGCCCGGCCTCCTGCGGTTCGACGACCTCGGACACTGGCCGGCGCGGCACGCGGGCGACGGGCCTGCCGTAGCCGAACCTGACGAGCATCTGCACGTGCCCGAAGGGCCCCACGGCCGGGTCGCCGCGATGGTGCGGGGCTCGCAGGTCGAGCGGCTGGCTGAACAGCGAGGCCGCCACGCCGTGCGCGGTCGCGGTGAGCAGCGCGCGTTGCAGCGCCTGCCCGGCACGCAACCAGTCCCACGGCCCGTCGCCTCGCGTGAACAGGGCCGCCAGCTGCGGCTCCGGCTCGAAGTCCGCGCCCGGGCGGGCGAGGCCGGGAGCGAAGTCGCGCAGGGGCAGCGGGCCGCGCGGGCGGGGGCCGAAGGCATGCTCGGGTACTCCGTCGGCGCGGCTGCCGGCGCCGGTCCACCGGGCCAGCTCGGCGCGGTAGGACTCGTCACCGGCCAGCGTCCCGTCGGCGGCGCCGATCAGGTCGAGCACCCGGCGCGCCGTGCCGCCGGTCACCAGCACCAGCGTCGCGCCCTCGTCGTGCGCGGCGTGGACCAGGTCCACGAACACCTGCCTGGGCAGCCGCCGCGTGTCGAAGGGAAAGCGGTTGGTCCGCCGGTGCGGGATCATCTCGTACAGCAGCCGCTCGTCCTGGCTCGGCGGCTCACCGGGCACGGCCCGCACCGTGGCCAGCAGGTCCGGCCGCTCGCCGGGATCGGGCAGGACCGTCACGCGGGCGTCGTGGCCGGTCATCCGGAGCGCCAGCCTGAGGTTGAACAGCGCGGCCCCGCAGCTGACGCCGAGCCCGCGCCCCATCGGGTCCGTGACGATCAGCAACCGGTCGAGGTCCGCGTACAGCTCCATGGTGGCGTCGTCGACCCGGCGGAAACGCCAGGGCTGGGTGTTGTGCACGGACGGCGCGGCCACGGCGGCGCCCACCGCCCTGCGCACCCCGGCACGCGTCGCGAACGGCGGCGCGCCGGGATCGGTCACGGGGACTTCAGCAGACATGGACCCAAGATCTCGTGATCCGCCAGGCCCGAGGCAGGGACCAAAGTCCCTCAGAACAGGTCCGATGGACCCGTGCGCGAGGCGGCTCCGGCCCAGGAGAGACGATCTGCCGCGCGTCTCGCCGTTGCGAGGCGCCGGAGCCGGCCGGCCGATCGGCCGGTCAGGCCAGTGTCGCGCCGGTGGTGGGCAGGCCGGCCTGGTCCGGGACCACCTTGGGCAGGGCGCGCAGCCATCCCTCCAGGTCGGCGGGCCACCACCGCCCCGCCGCCAGCCGCCCCAGCTCCTGCGCGACCGCCGCCGCCGAGGCGCTCACCGGCACCACCCGTACGGGAGCCGCCCCCGCCAGCACCCCCAGCCACCAGTGCCGCCACGTCCGGGTGAGCTCGTCGGGCTCCAGCACCAGGTAGTAGTCGGGCAGCACCAGCCGGCCGGCCCGCAGCTCGCCCAGCGCGGCCTCGATGGCCACCTCGAGAGCGCCGACCACGCCGGTTCCGTCGAAGTAGGCGGTCCACTCCGCCGCCACGTCCGCCAGCGGGTCGGCGTCGTGCACGACGTACGTGGCCGCCGACCGCCCGGCGATTTCCATCACCTCGGACGCGCTGCGCTCGCCCCGGGTGATCGCCCGCACGTTGTGCAGCTTGTCCAGCCCCGCGACCACTCCGGCGGCGCCGTCCCCCGCCACCACGACCACCGTACTGCTCAAACGCCGCATATCGGGCAGTTTACTGTCGGGCTCCGCTCCTCGGTCAGACTGATGACCATGGCGATGACGTACGAGCTCGGCGAGATCATGGCGGAACGGCAGCTCGAGGCCGTGACCACGGACGGCGCCCGCACCCGGGTGACGGTCAGGTTCGGCAGGCCGCGCCCCGACGAGCTGAGCGCGAACGGCGACTGGTGCTGCCCCCACCAGATCGTCGGCCTGGGTGAGGAGGGCGTGGGCGCGTCGTTCGGCGTGGACTCGCTGCAGGCCCTCCTGCTGAGCGTGTACAAGGTGCGGCTGAAGCTGGACGAGCGGGCGGCGGCCGCGGACGTCCGTCTCGACTGGCTGGGACAGCCGGATCTCGGCCTGGAAATCGTCCCGCGCCGCTGAGTCACACTTCCGCGGCGCCGGGGGTCAAGGCGATGAAGACCTCGAACCGCACCATGAAGGAGCACCCGATGAACATCGCCTACACCGTCGTCACCGTCCTGGCCGCCCTCTGGGTGGGCTTCTCGGCCCTGTCGGTCTTCATCCGCGCCAAGTGGGTCGTGGAGCCCCTGGCCGAGTACGGCGTCGCCCGCCGCTGGTGGCCGTGGCTGGGCGCCGCCAAGGCCGCCGGGTCGCTGGGGCTGCTGGCCGGGCTGTTCGTGCCGGTGATCGGCGTCCTGGCCACGATCGGCCTGGTGGTCTACTTCACGGGCGCGGTCGTCACCGTGGCCCGGGCCCGCTCGTACGCCCACCTGCCGTTCCCGCTGCTCTACCTGGCTCCGGTGGTGGGCGCGTTCCTGCTCGGAGTATGAAGGAACCCGTGACGCTTCCTCCCGTCCCCAAGCTCGACGCCCGCCGCCGCGGACCCCGCAGCGGACCGGACGCGGCGTGGCGTCACGCTCGTCGGCGGCGACCTGGTCACAATGGGAAAAGGCCAGGTCACAGCGTGCGGGGAGGGCGAATGCGGGCCATCGTCGGCATGGCGGCGGCGGCCGTCCTCGTCCTCGCCACCCCCGCGACCGCCCACGCCGGGACGCCGCCGTGGCGCAAGCTCACGTCCTTCTTCGTCACGCCGTACGCGCCCCACCAGAACGACGTCATCCGGGTGCTCCTGCACTGCCCCGACGAGTCGAACCACGCGATCGTCGGCTCCACCGCGTTCCCGCTGAAGGGCTCCTGGCGCGCCTACCGCGAGGTCGGCGTGGGGCTCTCGGGGCGGGGCTTCGGCAGGCGGGGCGTCATCATCTCCCGCTACGCGCCGCCCGGGCACCACGAGGTGCGCATGAAGTGCGTCAAGGTGACCATCGACAAGGCCACCCACCTCAGGAAGGTCAAGGTACTCGGCCGCGCCTCGGCCCCGCTCCTCGTCCGCGAGTTCCGCGTCAAGCAGTACTTCTGAGGGTCAGCCGCGCAGCACCGCGTACGCCCGCACGGTGAAGGTGCCCATGCCCCGGACGGCGGGCGGGGCGGCGTGGAAGGCGAACGGGCGTCCCGCCAGCCGCTCCAGCCCGGTCAGGTGCTCCACCACCGGGATGCCGGCGGCCAGCAGCTTCGTGTGGGCCGGGCGGGAGGGGTCGCCGACGTCGTCGATGTTCACCGAGTCGATGCCCACGAGGGCGGCCCCCTGCTCCACCAGCCATTCGACGGCGTCCGAGGTCAGGAACGGGTGCGACGGGTGGCCGTACCGCTCCGTGCGCCAGTGCCGGTCCCAGCCCGTGTGCACCAGCACCGCCCTGCCGCGCACCTCGTGCTTGTCGAACGCCTCGCGCCCGATCGCCCGCGGATCCCCGGCGGAGACCAGCACCCCCTCCAGGTTCACCAGCTTCGACAGGGGCAGCTCGCTCAGGTCGTGGCCGTCCGCGTAGCGGTGGAACGGCGCGTCGAGGTAGGTGCCGGTGTTCGCCACCATGCCGATGCGGCCGATCTGGAACTCCGTGCCGGGGGCGTACCTGCCGCGCGACGCCTCCCTGGAGACGTGGTCGGCGATCTCGGGCCCGGGCAGCCCCGGGTAGGTGATCATGCCGTGCTCGACGACATGCGACAGATCCACCAGCTCGTTCATCCCGGCCCCTCCGTGCTCGACGCCCCGAGCCTATCGCTGCTGGGCGAGCCACTCCTCGAAGGTGGTCGGCGCGATGCGGGCGCCCTCGCCGGGCAGCAGCGCGTTGCCGGCCATCTCCGGGCCGAACATCGTCGACCACGCCGGCACCAGCTTCACCTCGCGCCCGCGCGCCTGATGCGTGCGGCGGGCCATGTCCACCAGGTCCTGCGGCTCGGGCCCGGCGACGTCGGCGTAGCGTCCCTTCGGGTCGCCCACCGCGACCTCGGCCAGCACCTCGGCCACGTCGGCCGGCGCGATCGGCTGCACGAGCAGCGGCGCGATCGTGGCCACGCCGTCCTGCTCCGTCCAGCTCGCCACCATCGCGGCGAAGTCGTGGAACTGCGTCGCCGGCACGATCGTCCACGGCACCGGGCCCGCCTCCACCAGGCGTTCCTGCTCGCGCTTGCCGGCGTAGTGGGCGTTGCCCACCACCCGCCGCAACCCCACGATCGACAGCAGCACGTGGTGGCGCACGCCGGCCCGCGCCTCGGCGTCGAGCAGGTTGCGCGTGGTGGCGGCGAAGTAGGCCACCGTCTCCTCGGGGGATGCTCCCTGGCCGTTGATCGCGTCCACCACCGCGTCCACTCCGGCGAGCGCGGCGTCGAGCCCCTCGCCGGTCACGAGGTCCACGCCGAGGGAGCGGCTGATGCGCACCACGTCATGGCCGTCCCGTTCGAGGGCGGCGGTGGTGAGGGCTCCGATGTTCCCGGTGGCGCCGGCGACGGCGATCCTCATGATGATCTCCTTCTCGAATCTCGTATCGCCTCGACCGTATCTCGGACTAAATAGATCCGCAATATCCGCGATATGCTGTCGATCGTGAAGCTGCCCGTGAGTACCGAATGGCTGTTGCACTGCGCGACGTCGCTGGCCCAGCTCGAGCCGGGCGCCACCGCGTCGGCGGCCCAGCTCGCCGACTACTACGACCTCCCCGCCCCCTACCTGGCCAAACAGCTCCAGGCGCTCGTCCGGGCCGGGGTGCTGTCGGCGACGACCGGGCCGAGGGGCGGGTTCCGGCTGGCGCGGGCGGCTTCCGAGATCACGCTCTTGCAGATCGTCGAGGCGGTGGACGGCGCGTCGACGCCGTACGAGTGCCGCGAGATCCGCCGGCAGGGGCGGGGCGCGCTGCCGCCCGAGGAGTGCCGGAGCATCTGCGTCCTGGCGGAGAAGATGGCCGGCGCGCACCGGGCGTGGCGGGCCAGCCTCGCCGACGTCTCGCTCGCCGACATCCTCGCCGAGCTGTCCGCGCACGCGCCGGAGCGCACCAGGTCCCGCCTCACCGGCAGGACATGACGAGGGCGCACGTGCGGCCGTTCGCACGTGCGCCCAGGTCTTCAGGGGTTACTACTCGCGCACCTCGATGGCGGCGCCCGGGCAGACCGCGGCGGACTCTCGGACCGCCGCGTGCTGGTCCTCGCCCGGCTCGGCGTTCAGCAGGATCACGATGCCGTCATCCTCGCGCTGGTCGAACACCTCGGGCGCGATCAGCACGCACGAGCCGGCGCCGCAGCACTTGTCCTCGTCGACGGTGACCTTCATATCCGCATTCCCTCCTCGTTGATCGCTGTCACCAGCGGACCGGCACCGTACGCAGGCCGCCGACCGCCAGCCCCTCCACCCGCTCCAGCTCCGCCACCGGCACCGCCAGCTCCAGCGTCGGCAGCCTGCGCAGCAGCACCTCCAGCACGACCTGCAGCTCGGTACGGGCCAGCGACTGGCCCAGGCAGGAGTGGGCGCCGGAGCCGAAGGCCAGGTGCGGGTTCGGGCTGCGGGTCAGGTCCATCTCGGCCGCGCCCTCGAAGGCGTTCTCGTCGCGGTTGGCCGCGGCCATGCTGCAGATCACCGTCGTGCCCTTGGGCAGGTTCTCGCCGCCGATCTCCGCCTCCACGGGCAGGTAGCGGGGCAGGCCGAAGCCGGAGTTGGCGTCCAGGCGCAGCGTCTCCTCGACGGCGCCGCGGATCAGCGACGGGTCGGCCAGCAGCGCCTCCCAGCGGGTGCGGTCGGCCAGGAGCATGGAGACCATCTTGCCGATCATGTTGGCGGTGGTCTCGTGCCCCGCGACCAGCAGCGCCATGCCGGTGACGATGATCTGGAGGTCGGCCAGCCCGCCGTCGTCGGGGCCGCCGGCCGCCAGCAGCTCGCTCAGCAGGTCCTCGCCCGGCTCGGCGCGCTTGGCGTCGATGAGGTCGGACATGTACTGGAAGAACTCGGCCTGGGCGGCGTCGATCTCCTCCTTGCTGTAGCGGGTCAGGTTGAGCAGCGTGTCCGACCAGTACGAGAACCTGTCCCGGTCCTCGGCCGGCACGCCGAGCATGTCGCAGATCACGTACACCGGCAGCGGGAACCCCAGCGTCGCCCGCAGGTCACCGGGGGCGCCCCGCTTGACCAGGTCGTCGATGAGGTCCTCGGCGATCTGCGCCATCTGGGGCCGCATGGCGGCCATGCGCTTGGCCGTGAACCACTTGCCGACCAGGCGCCGCCAGTGCAGGTGCCCGTCGCCGCTGTCCGGGATGATCTCGGCCAGGGCGCTGTTGAACACCCCCGTGCCGTCGGCCGTCAGCCGGGCCGCGTCGGGGGCGGTGAGCTGGCGGGTGAAGCGCGGGTCGGCCAGCACCTGCTTGACGTCCTCGTAGCGGGTGATCAGCTTGGCCGAGTCGCCGCTGGGCAGCTTCACGTGGGCCACCGGGCAACCGCTGCGCAGCTCGGCCCACTCCGCGGGCGGGTCCAGCGCCGCGTCGTTGGGGATCGGATAGCTCAGGACCTGCTCGTTCACACTCATTCGGCATTCTCCTCGTGCGCGGATCGTTCGGCCGCCCCCCGGGCGGCTCGTGTCATGCCTGGATCGCTGGTGTTGGCCTGTCGCGCGGTGGTGACGGGCCGGGGTGGCGCGGGGCTGCCGTCACGCGGTGGTGACGGCTGGATGGCGAGGTGCGGCTGTCACCCGGTGGTGACGGCCAGGTGGCGAGGTGCGGCAGTCACGCGGTGGTGACGGGCCGGGCGGTGAGGTGCTGCTGTCTCAGTACGCGGGCCTGCTTCGGCATGTTCCAGCCGAGCACGCCGGTGACCTGGCCGTTCTCCCGGTAGAGCGCGGCGAAGCGGCCCTGCTCCGGGTCGCCTTCCGCGATGCTCACCTCGGCCGCCGCCGACGGCAGGCCGTGGGCCTGGATCTTGATGTCGTACTGGTCGGTCCAGAAGTACGGGATCGGTTCGTACGCGCGGTCGGCGCCGAGCACGTTGGCGGCCACCACCTGGGCCTGCTCGGTGGCGTTGGTGCGGTTCTCCAGGCGCAGCCGCCTGCCGAGCCCCTCGTGCCACCAGGACGCCACGTCGCCGACGGCGTAGACACCTTCGGCGGCGCGGCAGCGGGAGTCGCACTCCACGCCGTCGCCGAGCGAAAGCCCGCTGCCCGCCAGCCAGCCGGTCGCCGGTCGCGAGCCGATGGCCACCACGACCGCGTCGGCGGGCAGCAGCTCGCCGGTGGCCAGCCGTACGCCGGTGACCCGCCCGCCGGCCGAGGTCAGCTCCTCGACCGCGACGCCGAGCCGCAGCACCACCCCCCGTTCCACGTGCGTTCGGGTGAGCAGCTCGGCTGCCGGGCCGCCGAGCTGGTCGGCGAGGATCGCCGGGCCGAGGCCGACGAGCGTGACGTCGAGGCCCAGCTTGCGGGCCGTCGCGGCGACCTCGCCGCCCAGCACGCCCTCGCCCACGACCACCAGCCGCCTGGCGGCGGTCAGGTGGGCGCGCAGGGTGAGCGCGTCGTCCAGGCCGCGCAGCTCGTGCACCCCCGCCAGCCCTGGCTGCCCCGGGAGGCGGCACGGCGTCAGCCCCGTGGCGATGACGACGGCGTCGCCGCGCAGCACCCGGCCGGTGGCCGTGCGCACCTCGCGGGCGGCGGCGTCGAGGGAGACGGCCGGCTCGCCCCGGACGAACTCCGCGTCCAGCGCATCGAGCTGCGCCTGCGTACGGAGCTGGGCCCGGCCCGGCTCCCAGTCGCCGGCCAGGACCTGCTTCGACAGCGGCGGACGGTCGTAGGGGAGGTGCGGCTCGGCGTCGAGGAGCGTGAGCCGCCCCTGGTGGCCCTGGCGCCGCAGCGCCTCGGCCGTGCTCAGGCCGGCGGCCGAGGCGCCGACGATCAGGACGCTGCCGGACGGGGTCACGCCGCCCCGCTCCGGCGAGAGGTGGCCCTACCTGCAGGAATCCGCATGTGACGTAGTCCTTTCCCTCGTGTCGCCCACAGATTACCCTACATCTGTAGGAAAACCTGCACATGTAGGTAGACGGTAGGGTGAAGACGTGGCAACGAGCAGAGCAAGCAGCACCTCCACCCCGGGCGACCGGCGCGTGCGCCGCACCCAGGCGGCCCTGGCGCGGGCGCTGCTCCAGCTCGTGGAGGAGCAGGACCTGTCCCGGATCACCGTCGCCGACGTGGCCGAGCTCGCCGGGGTGAGCCGCTCGACCTTCTACGACCACTACCGCGACGTGCACGAGCTGGCCGAGGCCGCCTGCACGGCGATGATCGACAACCTGATCGAGGCGCTGCCGGGCGACTTCAACGTGGCCGACCCCGCAGAGGAGGCCACCCAGTCGCTGGAGGCGTTCTTCGCCAGCCTCGCCGAGCACGCCGGGCTCTACCGCGCGCTGCTGGGGCCGCAGGGCAGCGCGCGCGTGGCCGACCACATCCGCCACCGCAGCACGGCGGCCATCCAGGAGCGCCTCCAGGAGGCCATCGACAGCGCCGGCGTGCCCGAGCGCGCCAGGGCGGTGCTGGACCTGCCGCTGGACGTGCCCGCGGCGTTCACGGCGGGGGCGCTCATCGGCGTGGCCGCCGAGTGGCTGCGGAGCGGCTGCCCCCGTCCTCCGGCCGAGATGGCCGCCCTGACCTGGCCGCTGTTCCACTCCCTCTACCGCATGGACGCGACCCCGCCTTCCTGATCGCGCCGGTGATTGTGCCGATGCGCGAAGCCGGCGGGCGGGGGAGCATCGGGCGGGGCCGGTGGCCGGGAGGGAGAGTGCCCGGTGCGGCCGGCTCCCTGGGCCCCGGAAGGAGATCGCGCGATGGCGCCATTCCCCAGGACGGTACGGATCGCGGGCGCGGCACTGCTCGCCGCGAGCCTGCTTCCCGCTTCGGCTGCTTCAGCGGCTTCGGCGGCTACAGCTGTTTCCGCTGCTCCGGCGGCGCAGGCTGTGACCACCTCGACCGCTTCGACCGCTTCGACCGCGGTCGACGTCCCGCGGGTCGAGGGCCCGCTGCCAGGGGCTCCGCCGGGTGACCCCACCTCTCCGGAGCTGCCGGAGACCTACCCGTGGCTGGCCACCGACGCCGACCTGCGCGCGCTCGGCTACGTCGAGCAGGAGTTCCACCTGTCGGGCAACGCCGACGCCTACAGCGCCACGGGCGAGCTGCTCGCCGCCGACGTGCCGTACCGGACCAGGGTGATCGTCCGCCGCCCGGCGAGCCAGGCCACGTTCAACGGAACCGTGCTGATGGAGTGGCAGAACGTCACCGCAGGCTACGACCTGGACGCCCTCTGGAGCACCGAGCAGCTCACCCGCGCCGGGTACGCGTGGGTCGGCGTCTCCGCCCAGCGCGTGGGCGTGAACCAGCTCCGCCAGTGGAGCCCCGCCCGCTACGGCACCCTCGACGTCACCGGCGGCGGCCTCTACATGACCGACCAGCTCTCCTACGACGTGTTCTCCCAGGCGGCCAAGGCCATCAGGGCATCGGCCCGGCCCGCCCTCCTGGGCCGCCTGCGGGCCGACACCGTGCTGGCCGTCGGCGCCTCGCAGTCGGCAGGCCGGCTGACCGTCTACTACGACGCCGTGCTGCCGCACATCGAGAGCGTCTTCGACGGGTACGGCCAGATCGTCGGCCCCGCCCCCACCCGCGCCGGCGCGGAGCCGGTCTTCCAGGTGCTGTCGGAGACCGACGTGCGCTCGCCCGTGCGTCCGACGGACACCGAGCGGTTCCGCCGCTGGGAGGTGGCCGGCAGCGCGCACTCCGGATGGCACGGCTACAGCGCCCGCGTCCCGCTGCTCGCCCGCGACCTCGGCGCCCCGCCGACGTACACGTGCGCCAGGCCGCCGTTCAGCCGCGTCCCCCTGCACCACGTCCTGGCCGCCGCCTACGACCAGCTGACCCGCTGGGCCCGGCGTGGCGCCGCGCCGCCCACCGCGCCGCCGCTGGAGTTCGCCGCCGACGGCACCAAGGCCCGCGACGAACTGGGGCTGGCGCGCGGCGGCATCCGGCTGTCGCAGGTGGCGGCGCCCACCGCGCTGAACACGGGCGACAACTCGGGGGAGACGTTCTGCGTGCTGTTCGGCACGCACATCCCGTTCGACCGGGCGCAGCTCGACCGGCTGTACCCGACGCACAGCCACTACGTGGCGGCGGTCGTCCGCGCGGACGCCCACAACGTCAGGGCCGGTTACCTGCTCCCCGGCGACGCCCGCCAGAACCTCATCGACACCAGGCCGTGAACGTCATCGCAGGAACCTCGGCCCGACGACCGCCGAACAGCAGCCGCAGCCGCTCGGTGTCGCCGCGATGCCGTTGACGCCCTCCAGCACCACCACCGTCCCCCTGACCGGCCCTCCCATCCAGCGCCGAGACCCGACCCCGCTTTGCCGTCGAACGTCTTTTCGATTACGCTCCTGCCTCGTGGCCCCCACCCTCACCCTGGAGTCGGCACGGCGGCTGGCCGTGATGTGCCAGCACCTGGCCGGCCCGCGCCCCGGCGCCGACCTCGAGGGCCTGCGCGCCATCCTGCGCAGCCTGCGCTGCCTGCAACTCGACCCGGTCAGCGCGGTGGCCCGCAGCCACCTGCTCGTGCTCTGGAGCCGGGCCGGCCGCTACGACCCCGCCGACCTCGACGCGCTGCTGTGGCGGGAGCGCTGGCTGTTCGAGTACTGGGCCCACGCCGCCTCGATCGTGCTGGCCGAGGACTACCCGATCCACCACCTCATGATGCGCCGCTACGCCACGGGCGAGTCCGACTACGCCCGCATGGTGCGCGGCTGGATCGAGGCCAACGACGCCTTACGCCGCCACGTGCTCGACCGCCTGCGCGAGGAGGGCCCGCTCCCGCCGGGTGCGTTCGAGGACCTGGCGGCCGTGCCGTGGAAGTCGACGGGCTGGACCAACGGCCGCAACGTCGAGCGCATGCTGGACTTCCTGTGGACGCAGGGCCACATCATGGTGGCGGCCCGTCAGGGCCGCACCCGCCACTGGGACCTGACGGAGCGCTGGCTCCCCGGCTGGGCGCAGGCCGAGCGGCTCTCCGAGGAGGAGGCGGTGACCCGAGCGGCCGAGCACGCCCTGCGCGCCCTCGGCGTGGCCCGCGTCCCCGACATCGAGCGCCACTTCATCCGCGCCCGCTACCCGGGCCTGGCCGGCGCGCTCTCGGCCCTGCGCCGCTCGGGCCGCGTCGTGCAGGTCGCGGTGGAGGGCGGCGACGAGGTCTGGTACGCGCACGCCGACGCGCTCGCACTCCTGGAACGCGACGCCTGGCAGCCGCGCACCACGCTGCTGTCACCGTTCGACAACCTCATCTGCGACCGCGAACGCACCCAGCGCCTCTGGGGCTTCGCGTTCCGCACGGAGATGTACGTCCCCAAGCACAAGCGGCAGTACGGCCACTACATCATGCCGATCCTGCACGGGGAACGGCTGATCGGGCGGCTCGTTCCGCGCGTGGACCGGCGGCGCGGGGTGCTGGAGATCGAGGGCGTGTTCCCGGAGGGCGACACCACCACCGACCCGAGCACCGTCCGGGCCGTCACGGAGGCGATCACCGGCCTGGCCGCGTTCGCCGGCGCCCGCGAGATCGTCTACGGCGAGAAGGTGGCAACGCCGTGGCGGGCTGCCGTCGCGGGGTGAGGGACACCTGAGGCCGCGCCTCGCGTCCGCCCGTCGTGCTCTCGGACCGGCGGTGCGCTGGGCGGGGTCGGGCAGCCGGTAGCGGCCTTGATCGGTGCCGCCAGGACGACTAGCCTGATCGCCGTTCTGAAGGAAGGCGGGGCCGGGCGATCGTGTCACGCGGGAAGAGCCCGGCCATGACGAGTTGCTCGACCACGCCACCGTGAAGTGCGGGGGCGACTGAGGATGAGTGCCGAAGAGGACTTCAAGCAGGTCGGCGCCGAACTGGCCGATCTGGGTGTACGGGTCTCCAGGATGATGGGGAGTCCCGCGCTCAAGGATCAGGCGGGCAAGGTGTTCGCGAGCCTGCAGCGTGATGGCGCGATGGTGTTCCGGCTGGTCAGGGATACTCCTGAGCACGCAGCCGCGCTCCAGTTGGCCGGTGCGTCCCTGTTCGACCCCTCGGGGCAGGGCAGGGAGATGAAGGATTGGGTGGTCGTGCCCCACTCCTCGGTCGAGAGGTGGACGGATCTGGCCGAGGCCGCCCTCAGCCGCCCGCGCTGATCGGCAGGGGCGGCCCTGCCGCATGGCGTCACCGGGTGCTGCCGTCACGGTCGGTGGTCCCGGTCGCATGCGACGTCACCTCAGGCGGCGGTCTCCGCGTGCGGCGTCGCCGGTGAGGCCGGCCCGCTCTTGCGACTTTCGTCCCGTGGGGAGGGCCGTCCCCTGAGGCGGGCGTCCTGTGAGGCGGCTGTTACCTGAGGGCTGTCCCTTGAGGTGTCGGCCTGGGTGGGGTGTGGGCCGTTCAGGCGTGGCCGCCCCTGTGGGCGGGCGTCTCGCCGCTCCTGGCCCTGGCTGACCTGAGGTTGGCCTTCTTCATCTTGTTGCCGCATGTCGCCATCGAGCACCACCGCCGCCGCCCACCACGGCTGGTATCCACGAAGAGGCCCCCGCACGTGGCCTGCTCGCACCGCTTGATCACGCCATCCCCCTGCCCCCCGAGCGTCGCGATGGCGTCGAGCGCGACGACCGCGAGCGCGGCCCGTGCCGGATCGGTCTCCGGGAGCCGCCAGCGCGCACGCCCGCCGTCGAGGACGAGCCGGGCCCGGTGACGGGCGCTCCACCGGTTGAGCAGTTCCTCGTCGGTGGGATCCGGCACACCCCCGCCGGCGACGGCGGTGCCGGCCCGGTGGATGGCTTCGCGTAGTTCGCGGGCGTCCCGGAGGAGGGCTTCGGAGACCGGCGGACCGGCCTCGCCGAGCCCGTTGGCGGCCAGCCAGGCGCCCAGCCGTTCCGGGGTGGGGATGCGCTCCACCGGATCGCCGCGCCGGTCGGAAAGCGTGGCGACGAAGCGGAAGGCGAGGATCTCGTTGCCCAGGCGGAAGCCCTCCGCGCCGCGCGGATCCGCGCTCATGCCAACAGGTGAACCGGTCATGGTGGTTCATTCTAGGGGAAGGCCGGCCCGCCGGGCGCAGGTTGACATGGCTCCAGTGAACCGTCTAAACAGGTTCATGTGAACCACTCCAACCGCATCACGGGCTTCGGTACGGTGACCGGCGTCCCCTGGCTCCCCGAAGGCTTCGCGGACGTCTTCGACAGCACCCTGGTCCGCGTCGGCGACGTCCGCCTGCACACCGTGCAGGGCGGTGCCGGACATCCCCTGCTCCTGGTCGGCGGCTGGCCGCAGAACTGGTACGTGTGGCGCCACGTCATGCCCCGCCTCGCCGAGCACTTCCGCGTCATCGCGGTGGACCCGCGCGGCGTCGGACGCTCCGACAAGCCCCACGGCGGCTACGACACCGCCACCGTGGCGGCCGAGCTCGTCGCCCTCATGCGCACGCTGGGCCACGACCGCTTCGCCATGGCCGGCCACGACGTGGGCATGTGGATCGGCTACGCCCTCGCCGCGGACCACCCGGCGGCCGTCGACCGCCTCGTCCTGATCGACGCCACCATCCCCGGCCTCGCGCCCGACATCCCGATCTTCGGCCCTGAGGCGCAGAACGACATGCTCTGGCACTTCTCGTTCAACCGGCGGCGTTCCGTCAACGAGCTGCTGGTGCGCGGCCGGGAGCACATCTACTACGGCGACCAGTTCCAGCTCAAGGCCGCCAGCTCGCTCCCCGCCGAGGCCGTCGCCTTCTACGTCGAGACCATCGCCCGCGATCCGGAAGCGCTGCGCGCCAGCTTCGACTACTACCGGGCCACGGACGACAACATCGCCCAGAACGCCCGCCGCAAGCAGCGCCCCCTCGCGATGCCGGTCCTCGGGGTCTCCGGCGCCCGCGGCCAGGGCGAACGCCTCGGCGCCCTGCTCGCCTCCGTGACCGAGCGGTTGAGCACCGCCGTCCTGCCCGGCTGCGGCCACTACGTCCCCGAGGAGAGCCCCGACGCCCTCCTCGGGCACCTCCTGCCCTTCCTGGGTGAGACGGCTTCCGGGGCTGGTGTTGCCGACGAGCCGCAGGGGGAGTTGGGCCGGTTTTGACGCCGGGGCGGGATGCGGCTTCCCGCCCGCGGGGCAGCCCGACAGGTGACTGCAAGGCGACGGCTCTCCGCGGGGAGCAACGGTCGCGAGGAAGCAGGATTCGGGGGTACCCGCAATGCGGACCACCATCACCAAGCTCGCCATCGCCGGCGCCGCAGGTGTGACAGGCCTGCTCGGCGCGGCGGCGACCGCGCAGGCCGACGCCGGTACCGGGCCAGTACGGACCCAGGATGACGTGGGCACGGGGCAAGTGCGGACCCAGGATGACGCGGGGGCAGGCCAGGTGCGGACCCAGGCCGTCCAGCCGATGGCGGACGACGACGACGGCCTGCGCGTGGCCGACCCCGAGGGCGCGCCCGTGCGTGCCGGCCCCGGCCCCGCCTACGAAGTCGTCGACCGCATGGACTACGGCGAGCCGGTGCAGTACGACGAGACGACCGGCTACGTCGAGATGACCGAGGAGGAGGCGGCCCAGATCGCCGAGCTGACGGCCGGCGACGACATGCCCGGCGACTCGGCGGCGTACGACGTGTACCGCGGGCTGACCGGCGACGACATGGCCGCCTCCGCCCCCGTGCCCGCGCAGGCGGCGAGCGGCTACCCGGCCGCGTACGTCGTCCAGCAGGTCGCCGACGCCATCGGCCCGAGCACCTCGGAGAGCGCCTGGCTGAACGTGGACAACGGCTACGTCTGGCTGGGTGACGTGGAGCCCGGCTGAACCCGCGGAGCCGGGACCGGCGGCCGTTCCGTGGCCGCCGCTCTCACCCCAGGTCGGGCCGGAGCGGCCGCACGGAGTCGCGGACGATGATGTGCGTGCCGAGCAGCACGTGCCGGCCCGGCGCCGCCTTGTCCTGGCCGCGTTCGAGCGCCAGGCGCACGGCGGTGCGGCCCAGCTCCTCGTGCGGCACGTGCACGGTGGTGAGGTCGATGTCGGCGGAGGGTGGCAGGTCGTCGAAGCCGACCATGGAGATGTCGTCGGGCACCCGCAGCCCGTGCTCGCGCAGGGCCTGGCGGGCGCCGGCGGCGATGAGGTCGTTGCCGGCGAAGACGGCGGTGAAGTCGGGCGGCCCGGCCGCGAGCCGCTCCCGGATCATGCGGTAGCCCTCGCTGCGCTCCATCGTGCCGTCGACCTCCAGACCCGGATCGTGGGGGACGCGGTGGTCGGCGAGCGCGTTGCGGTAGCCGGTGATGCGGCTGTCGGAGGTGGTGTAACCCTCGTGCCGGCCGAGGAACAGGATGCGCCGATGCCCCGCCGAGAGCAGGTGGCTGGTGATGGCGTAGGCGCCGCCGGTGTTGTCGTACTCGACGACCAAGGCGGGCACGTCGGGGCCCAGTGTGGGCCGGCCGCACAGGACGAGCTGCGAGCCGGCCGCCGCCAGCGCGCGGGCGTAGTCGGCCATGCGCTCGCGGTAGGCGTCGTTGTTGACGACGTTGCCGACGAGGATCACGCACTCGGCGTGCTCCTGCCGCATGAGCTGGACGGTGGCCAGCTCGCGCTCCGGGTCGCCGCCGGTGGTGCCGACGATGCACAGCTTGCCCTCGAGCGCGGCCTGCGTCTGCACCCCCTGGGCGACGTGGGCGTAGTGGGGGGAGACGACGGAGTTGACGATGATGGCGACGCTGCGGCTGCTGGCCCCGGCGAGGTTGCGGGCGTTGGCGTTGGCGACGTAGTCGAGCTCGCGGACCGCCTTCATCACCTTGCTGCGGGTGGCCGGGGCGCTGGGGTAGGAGCCGGACAGGATGCGGGAGACCGTGGCCACGGACACCCCCGCGTGCGCGGCCACGTCGCGGATCGTCGTCGGCCGCCGCTCCCCGCCTTCGGACGCCGCACGCCGGACCATGCCACCTCCCAGTGAAACAACCGGGTAAACCGCTTACACGGCATGTTTCCGCCCGGCGGTCGCGGTGTCAAATCGCCTCAGGGCCTCCCTCACCCGAGCCGGTAAGTGAAACGCTTACTATGCGAAGCCATCCACGCTCTCCATTTTCCCGGCATGGTGGCCTAGTATCCGCTTTATGTCGATGCCCGAAGAGCACTCTCGTGAACACTGGGAGGCCATGGCGGACCACCTGCTGGCCGCCGTGCTGCCGTACGCGACCGACGGTCTCGCCCAGTACCGCCTGCCCGGCAGGGCCAGCAGGTCGGGGCCGGTGAGCGACGGTCTCGAGGGGTACGCGCGCACGTTCATGCTGGCCGCGTTCAGGATCGCGGGGGCGGGCGGCGACGTGCCGCCGGGGCTGCTGGAGCGGTACGCGAGCGGCCTGACCGCCGGCACCGACCCGGCGCACCCGTACGCGTGGCCGGCGCTGACCGACATGTCGCAGCAACTCGTCGAGGCGGCCTCGATCGCGCTGGCGCTGCACGAGACGCGGCCCTGGCTGTTCGACCGGCTCTCGCCCGCGCAGCAGGAGCGGGTGGTGGACTGGCTGGCCGGGTTCGTGGGGCGGCGCACGCCGGAGAACAACTGGGTGCTGTTCCGGGTGATCGTCGAGCAGTTCCTGGCCGGCGTGGGCGGGCCGTACGAACCGGCCGAGATCAGCGGCGGGCTGGAGCGCATCGAGGAGTGGTACGCCGGCGACGGCTGGTACTCCGACGGCAAGGGCAAGAACTTCGACTACTACTGCGGCTGGGCACTGCACCTGTACCCGTCGCTGTGGGCCAGGATGAGCGGCGACACGGCCAGGCGGGAGCTGTACGCCGGCCGGCTGCGCCGCTTCCTGGAGCAGTACCAGCACTTCTTCGCCGCCGACGGCGGGCCCGTGCACCAGGGGCGCTCGCTGACGTACCGGTTCGCGACGGTGGCGCCGCTGTGGCTGGGCGCGCTCACCGGCGCCTCGCCGCTGCCGCCCGGCCGGACCCGGCGCATCGCCGGGCGGGTGCTGCGCCACTTCGCCGAGCGCGGCGCGCCGGACGAGCGCGGCCTGCTCTCCCTCGGCTGGTACGACCCCTTCCCGCCCATCGCGCAGTCCTACTCGGGGCCGGCGTCGCCGTACTGGGCCAGCAAGGCGTTCCTCGGCCTCCTGCTCCCGCCCGGACACCCGGTCTGGACGGCGCCGGAGGAGCCCGCGCCCGTCGAGACGGCCGACCGGACGCTTTCCATGCCCGCCCCCGGCTGGCTGCTGCACACCACCAGCGCGGACGGCGTCGTACGCCTGGTCAACCACGGCAGCGACCGCGACCGCGTCCAGCCCCCGGACGGCGCCCCCGACCCCTACTACACCAAGCTCGCCTACACCAGCCACACGGGCCCCGAGGTGGGGGAGCGGGCGCGGGGCGTGGACAACCACGTGACCGTCATCGCGCCCGACGGCACCGCCTCGCTGCGCCGCTTCATCGAGCCGCTCGCCGTGTCCGACGGCTTCGCCGCCTCGGCCTACCAGGACGGTCCCGTACGGGTGGTGACCGCCTCCGTCGTGGACGGCGCCGCGGAGATCAGGATCCACCGCGTCACGGCCCCGGCCGGGCACCAGGTGCGGGACGGCGGCCACGCCCTCGCCGCCCCGGCACCGCCCGCCCTCCGGCAGAAGGACGGCCTGGCGCTCGCCGCCCGCCCGGACGGGCTGACCAGCGCCGTGCGCGCCCTGAGCGGCTTCACGGGCACGGGCCTGGTGACGGCCGCGGGCGCCAACGCCTTCGGCCACCACTCCGCCACCCCGTACGCCTTCGCGGCGTCCCACCCGGGCGGCACCGCGCTCTACGTCAGCCTCGTCCGGCTGGCCAGGTCGGAGCAGGACCCGCCCGCGCCTGCCGTGCGCGTCGAGCCCGGGGACGTGGTCGTCCTGTCCCTTCCCGGGGGCGGGACGGTGACGGTCGACATGGGCGCGGAGGCTCCGGCGGCGCGTCGGCACGATCCCGCGGAGCGGCGCCCGTAGACGCCCGCGTGACTGCCGGCGGGCCGGGCCGCGGACCACCTGGGTACTCCCCACGTCGTCATCGGGAACGAGCCTGCTCCGCCGGCCGTACCCTCAAGTCCCTCCTCAGGCGTGACGACCGTGGCGGGCCCGCCACGAAACGCTGTGGGGCATGAACGTGACAGCGAGCCGCCGGACGAGTTTCGCCGGCTGGGCCGGCGATCACGCCTTGGCCCTGGACACCCTGGACTCCCGGCTCGCCGTGGACGATCTCGAACCGCTTCGCGACATCGTCGGCGGCGCGCGGGTCGTGGCGCTCGGCGAGAGCTCCCACCACATCCGGGAGTTCTACCAGGTACGCCACCGCATCCTGCGCTTCCTGGTCGAACGGTGTGGTTTCGAGGTGTACGCCTTGGAAGCCCCGTTCACCCAGGGGCAGGTCCTGGACGGCTGGGTCCGCGGCGGCCCCGGCACCGTGGAGCAGGTCGCGGCGGACGGTATCGCCCTGTCGCTGGGCCGGTGCCGGGAAATGCACGAGACGCTGACCTGGATGAGGGAGCGGAACCTGACCGCCGCAGCGCCGCCGTTGCGGTGCCTGGGCACCGACCTGTCCGGAGCCGCGGGATCGCCGCTGCCCGCGCTGGAGGAGGTGGCCGGCTACGTGCGCCGGGCCGCCCCGGAGGCACTCGCGGCGCTGGACCAGGCGGTCAGCGTGGCGCGGCGCTTCCACGACCCCGCGACCATCACGGCGCTCGGCCGCTACCAGAGCCTCGGCCCCGGCGAGCAGGACCTGCTCACCAGCGCGCTGAGCCTGCTGATGGGGCACCTGCAGCGCCTGGCTCTCGTCCAGCGCGCCCGCGGCCACGGGGCCGAGCACGACACGGCCATGTGGCACCTGCGCGGCGCCTGGTACCTCGACCAGCTCCATCGCGCCAACGCCCGGGAGGGCTTCGAGTCCGCCTCGACGTTTCGTGACGTCTACATGGCCGAGTCCGTGCTGCGCCTCCTGGAGGGCGGCACGCGGGTGGTGCTGGCGGCGCACAACTGGCACATCCAGCGCACACCGGCGGCCGACAGCCAGGGGAACCCGCTCCTGCCGGCCGGCGTCCACCTCGCTGCCGCTCTGGGGGACGACTACCGGGCCATCGGCGTCACGTCGAGCCTGGGCCGTACCACCACGCTGGGGGAGCCGACCCCGGAGCGGCCCCAGGGCGCCTGGTACGACGCGCCGCTCCCACCGCCCGCCGAAGGCAGCATCGAGGCGGCGTTTCCCACCGACCGGCTCTGGACGCTCGCCGACCTGCGCGCGGCCCGTCCGCACATCGACGACGCGGCGTCCTTCCAGCACTCGCGTATGTCCGACTATTTCCTGGACATGCCGGTGTTCGAGGCGTTCGACGCCATCGCGCACGTGTCACGGACCACCGGCACCGATCACGTGTTGACACGCGTCGAGGGGTGAAGCCGTGCGCGCCGCTTCCGCGTACCAGGGCGTGCGGGACGGATGGTCGCTGTCAGCTCACGGCGAAGAGCAAGGCGGCGCTGATCAGCACGGCCACGGCGGTGGCGAAGTGGATGCCGAAGGCCACCGCCTTCGTCCCTCCGTGCCGCAGCACGATCAGCGTGTCGCCCAGCGGTACCAGGGCGACGACCAGCATGAACCAGGCTTCGGCGGCAGGCCCGACGAAGGCCAGCAGCGCCAGGCCGAGCAGGCCGAAGCTGCCGTCACGCAGCCCCTTGATCGTGAGATAGGCCGGATCGCCGTCCACCTTGGCCGGGACACCGTAGCCGGCGGCCGAGGCGCGCGGCACGAGCAGGAAGCGGGCGCCGATGAACAGCACCATCAGGTTGAGGGCGATGGCCAGGCCGTAGGCAAGATAAGTGAGCATGTCCGTTCCTTGGGTGCTAGCGGTGCTAGTAATGCGAGCAACGCTAGCACTAGCAGTGGCAGAAGTTCTAGCGGTGCTAGATTCGGGGTATGTCACAGCAGACGCGCCGGGAGCGCGTGCGGGCCGAGCGGGAGAAGCTGATCATCGCGGCGGCCAGGGAACTGGCCGAGGCCGAGGGGTGGGAGGCGGTGACGACCCGGCGGCTGGCCGAGCGGGTCGAGTACAGCCAGCCGGTGCTCTACAGCCATTTCAAGGGCAAGGACGCGATCGTGGCCGCCGTGGCGGTGGAGGGATTCGCCGACCTGGCCGAGGAGTTGCGCGCCGCCCGTACGGGGGCGGTGGACGCGGCCGGCGCCCTGGCGGGTGTCGCGCGGGCGTACACGTCCTTCGCGGGCCGGCGGCCGGCGCTCTACGACGCGATGTTCCACCAGAGGGTGGACCTGCCGTTCGCCGATCCCGTAGCGCCGCCCGCCCTGTGGGCGGCGTACGGCGAGCTGGAAGAGGCCGCGCGGCCGTTCTCCGGCGATGAGGGCGAGCTGGGGCTGCTGGTCGAGACGTTCTGGGCCGCGCTGCACGGTCTGGCGACGCTCATGCGCTCAGGCAGGCTGCCCAGCCACGACCATGACAGAAGGCTCGCCCTCCTCCTGTCCCGCTTCACCGCCTAGAACGCCGCTCCACCGCGGGCACGGGTCCGCGCCCGGCCGGCTCAGGGCCCGGTACCTGACAGGGCGCGCAGGGCGTCGGCGGTGAAGTCGTCGAGCGGGTAGAAGAGCTCGATCGCCAGCTCGGACAGCGTCACGTCGGCCGGAGCGCCGAACGTGGCCATGGTGCTGAACATCGCCAGCTCACCGAACGGGGTGCGGATCCTCAGGGGCACCTGGATCGGGCTCGGCCGGTGTCGCGAGGCCGCGTTCGGGTGAGCTTCTTCGCTCCTCGACGGGATCGGGTAGCCGGACACTTCCTCGTGCAGGCGGTGGAGCTCGGTGTCTCCGGTGGCGCTGACCTGGCGTGACAGCCGTTCGAGGAAGAGCGCTCTGACCTTCTCCAGGTTGGCCAGCCGCGCGGCCAGCCCATCGGGGTGCAGGGCCAGCCGGAACACGTTCGGCCGCGGCTTCAGCAGGTGCGGCGGGATGCCGTCCATCAGGACGCTCATGGCGCGGTTGCCCTGCAACACGTTCCAGACCCGGTCCACCACGACGGCGGGGTACGGCTCGTGTGCCGTCAGCATGGTCTCCAGCGCGGACCGGATCGAGGCCATGTACCCGTCATCCAGGCTGCTCTCCCGGTAGGCCGGGGCGTAGTCGGCGGCCAGCAGCAGCGTGTTGCGCTCGCGCAGGGGCACGTCGAGTGCGGCGGACAGGCGCAGCACCATCGTGCGGCTCGGGCGGGCGCGGCCGTTCTCCATGTACGACAGGTGCCGCGCCGAGGTCTCGCCGCGGTCCAGCCCCTCAGCGGCCCGCTCGGCCTGCCGACCGCCTGGTCCATCCCGTTCGGCGTGGCCATGCTGGGCGGGGCCGCGGCGCTCGGCCTCATCGCTGGTCATCCGCGGATCCCCGCCCGACATGTGGCGTTCGTCGTGGCGGGCAACGCGCTGTCGTGCGTGGCGCTGCTGGTCTTGGCGTTCACGGAGGTGATCCCGCTGACCGGCCTGGGGGTGGCGTTCATACTGGTCGGCGCGCTGGTGGTCGCCGTCTATGCCGGGCTCGAACTGGCCGGGCTCCGGCGGCTGGGGGGCGGGCGATGAGGTGAAGAAGGTGCGGGGCGGGATGGGGTGGTCGGAGGGGCATGATCGGTATACGTTCGGGCGATACCGGTCCTCCTCCGAAGGAGCGCGTACCGTGCGATCACGGTTTCTGGCCGCGCTGACGGCCCTGCTGGCTCTCGTCCTGCCCGCTCCGCCGGCCACCGCCGCGGTCCAGGCCGACCTGCTGGAACGGCTCAAGGCCATCCCGGGACTGACCGTCGTGTCGGAGACCCAGCCGTCCGGCTACCGGTTCTTCGTCCTGTCCTACACGCAGCCCGCCGACCACCGGAACCCCGGCAAGGGCACCTTCCAGCAGCGCCTCACCCTGCTCCACCGCTCGGAACAGGCGCCTGTCGTGCTCGCCACCAGCGGCTACGGGCTGCCCGCGAACCCGGCTGCCTCGCGTACCGAGCCCACCCGCCTGATCGACGGCAACCAGGTCTCCGTCGAGCACCGCTTCTTCCGCTCCTCGCGCCCCTCCCCGGCCGACTGGGACGACCTGACCATCTGGCAGGAGGCCACCGACGAGCACCGGATCGTGCGCGCACTCAAGACGATCTACTCGGGCAAGTGGATCCAGACGGGCGGGAGCAAGGGCGGGATGACCTCCGTCTACCACCGCCGCTTCTACCCGGGCGACGTGGACGGGGTGGTGGCCTACGTCGCGCCCAACGATCCGGTCAACCCGCTGGATCACGCCTACGACCGGTTCTTCGCACGGGTCGGCACCGAGGCGTGCCGTACCGCGCTGGAGAACGTGCAGCGTGAGGCGCTCGAGCGGCGCGAGCGGATGGTGGCGCTGCTGGAGGCGGACGCCGCGCGCAACGGCTACACCTTCGCCAGGACGCTGGGCAGCGCCGACCGGTCGTTCGAGATGACGGTCCTCGACACGGCGTGGGCGTTCTGGCAGTACCTCTCCGTGGCCGACTGCCCGTCGGTGCCGTCCGCGAGCGCGACGGACGAGGAGCTGTACGCCTGGATCGACAACGTCGCCTCCTTCGCGTTCTACACCGACCAGGGCATGGAGTACTACACGCCGTACTACTACCAGGCGGCCACCCAGCTCGGCTGGCCCGACCTCGCCTTCCGGCACCTGCGCGGGCTGACCCGTCACCGCGGGCTCTACCAGCCGAACGCGGTGCTGCCCGCCGAGCTGCGCTCCCGGCACGATCCGTGGCCGATGCTGGACGTGGACCACTGGGTGCGTACGCGCTCGGAGCGCATGCTGTTCGTCTACGGCGAGAACGATCCGTGGAGTGCCGAGCGGTTCACCCCGAGCGGGCGTGACTCCTACCTGTACGTGGCGCCGGGAGCCAACCACGGAGCCTCCATCGCGCTGCTGCCCGAGGCAGAGCGGGCGGCGGCGACGGCCACGTTGCTGCGTTGGGCGGACGTCTCGCCGGCCCGGCGGGCCCCGGAGGCGGCGCCGCCTCTTCCGGACGATCCGATGCTCCCCGACCGCCACCGATCGTCCTGAAGCCGGAGTACGGTCGCCGCCCCCGGGACTTCAGCCGAGGACGGTCGCCGCCGCCCCCCACGACTTCAGCCGCTCCCGCACCTCGTCCCGGACCGGCAGCGCCAGCGCCTCCTCGTACGCCTGCTCCAGCAACGCCCCGATCCCCACCCGTTCCCCCATCTCGGCCGACCGGACGGCTGCCTCGACCATCGCCAGGCTCCGCACGTTGCCGTTGATCGCCCCGTCCGGCTCCGCGCCGGTCCGCACGGCGCCCACGAACTCGGCGAGTGCCCCGGCGATCTGCTCGTGCGCCGCCGGCGCCACCTCCTCGGCCGGCCCGGCGACGCTGGAGGTGACGCACCGCTCCCCGTCCCACGTGGCGGTGCCGCCCGCGCCGACGGCCCGCCATTCGCCGTTCCAGGACGTGTCCCGCCCCTGCGCGCACCAGCTCCCGGTGAACACGTACCGGGTCCCGCCGGAGAACAGGAAGGTGGCGGTGGCGGAGGCGTCGCCCTGGTACCAGCTCCAGGCGGGGTTCCAGCTCTCGCAGACGACCGAGACCGGCTCCTGCCCGAGCAGGTGGCGGGCGGCGTCGAAGGCGTGGATGGCCATGTCCACGAGCAGCGGCTGCGGCATCTCGTCGCGGAACCCGCCGAAGCGCGGGGCGCGGAAGAAGTCCGTGGTGAGCAGGCCGGGGGTGCCGAGCTCGGCGATCCGCTCCCGGAAGGCGGCCAGGGCGGCGAAGTACCGGCGCGACTGGCTGATCATCAGCAGCCGCCCGGTGGCCTCGGCCGCCGCGGCCTGGACGAGCGCCTCGGCCAGGGTAGGTGCGGCCGGTTTCTCGCACAGGACGGGCACCCCGGCGAAGAGCGCCTCGATGTTCACCGCGCTGTGCGCATCGGGGACGGTGACGTTGACGACGGCGTCGGGCTCGGTCGCCGCGAGCAGCTCGCCGAGCGAGCCCGCCACCTTCACGGCCCCGCCGCCCGAGCCCCCCGCCGAGCCGCCCGATGGGCTGACGCCCGAGTCGCAGACCGCGCGCACGGCCGTCTCCGCCCGGGCCACGTCGAGATCGGCCACCCCCACCAGCTCGACGTCCTCGGCGGCGGCCAGCGTACGCAGCCAGGCCAGCCCCATCGCCCCCGCCCCCACCTGCACCACACGAAGCGGACGCCCGCTCACTGGGAGCCCTCCTTGTTGTGCATCGCCCCCCGGTACCCGTGCCCGTTGAAGAAGTCGCCCATCTCGTACCGCAGCAGCGTCGGCATCTCCCGCCGCGCCGGGTCCCCGGCCGCCCACTCCACGCCGTTGGCGATGACCTGCAGCACGTCCGGATGGTGGTAGACGGGATAGTCCTGATCGCCGGGGCTGAAGTAGAAGATCTTCCCGTTGCCGCGCCGGAACGTGCACCCGCTGCGGAACACCTCGCCCCCGGTGAAGGAGCTGATGAAGATCAGCTCGTCGGGCGTCGGGATGTCGAACTGCTCGCCGTACATCTCCTGGGCGGGGATCTCGATCGGGTGCGGGACGCCGCGGGCGATGGGATGGGTCGGGTTCACCGTCCAGATCAGCTCGCGGTCGTTCTGGCTGCGCCAGCGCAGCGTGCACGTGGTGCCCATCAGCTTGGTGAAGATCTTCGACCAGTGACCGGAGTGCAGCACCAGCAGGCCCATGCCCGACAGCACGTGCCGGTGCACGCGCTCCACCACCTCGTCCGCCACCTCCGCGTGGGCGGCATGCCCCCACCAGGTGAGCACGTCGGTGTTCGCGAGTGCCTCTTCCGTCAGGCCGTGCTCGGGGTCGTCGAGGGTGGCGGTCCCTACGGTGGCCCGCTCGCCCAGGCGGGCCTCGATGCCGCGCCGGATGGCGTTGTGCATGCCGTCCGGGTAGATCTTGGCGACTTCGGGCTCGGCCTGCTCGTGGCGGTTCTCGCCCCACACCAGGACACGGATCGTCATGTTCGCAGATCTCCTTACTTGACGGCGCCGGCGACGGCGCCTGCCGCGATGTAACGCTGCGCGAAGATCAGGAGCAGGGCCGCGGGGACGGAGGCGAGCACCGCCGTGGCCATCACCGTGTCCCAGTCCTGCGTGTTCGCGCTGATGTAGTCGTAGATGCCGAGGGTGATGGGCCGGACTTCCGGCGTGCTGGTCAGGGTCAGGGCGAACAGGAAGTCGCTCCACGCCGACAGGAACGTGAACAGCGCGGCGGTCACGATCGCGTTCTTGCTGATCGGTACGACGACCGAGACGAACGCCCGTAGCTGGCCGGCCCCGTCCACCATCGCCGCCTCCACGAGCGCCCGCGGGATGGACCCCATGAACGCCCGGATGAGCAGCACCGCGAACGGGATGCCCGCGGCGGTGTTGGCGAGGATCAGGCCGAAGACGTTGTTGATCAGGAAGAGGGAGTTGAACAGCGGGTAGAGCGCGTTGGCGATGACCATGGCGGGGATCATCTGCGTGATCAGCAGCACCAGCACGAAGGTGTTCGTGCCCCGCGAGCGGAAGCGCGACAGGCCGTAGGCGGCGGGCGTGGCGACGACCAGGGTCAGCACCACGGTGCCGAGCGCGATGAGCAGGCTGGTGACGAAGTTCTGCCCCTGCTCGGAGATGGCCTTCGCGTACCCGGAGAGCGTCGCGTCGAGCGGGAACCAGTCCCGGGTGGTGGCGCCGGAGCTGGCCTGCAGGCTGCTGTTGACCATCCAGTAGACCGGGAAGAGCATCACGGCCAGGAAGAGCACGCCCAGCGCGGTCATGGGGAGTCGGCGGACGTTCGGGTTCATGCGGACGGCTCCCGGCGCGAGAGGTACAGGTAGACCAGGGCGAAGACGAGCGAGACGACGATGAGGACGTTGCTGATCGCGGCGCCTTCGCCGAAGTTGAACTCCACGAACGACTTGTTGTAGGCGTTCGTGGCCAGCGTCTGCGTGGAGTTGGCCGGCCCGCCGCCGGTCAGGCCGAGGATGATGTCGACGACCTTGAGCGTGTAGACCACGCCGAGCACGATGACGACGCTCACCACGGGGCGCAGGTTCGGCCAGGTGATGTGCCTGAACGCCTTCCAGCCGGTCGCGCCGTCCAGCGAGCCCGCCTCGTACAGCTCCCTGGGCACGGCCTGCAGGCCGCTGTAGAGGATCGCGACGTTGAACGGGATGCCCAGCCAGATGTTGACGCCGATCACGTCGGCGAGCGCGAGCGTGGGATCGACCAGCCAGGGCACGGCCGGGACGCCGAACAGGCCGAGGAACTGGTTGAGCGCGCCGCTCTCCTGGTCGAGCAGCCATTTCCAGACCGCGCTGGAGGCGATCAGCGGGATCAGCCACGGCAGCAGCAACATCGCGCGCAGGAACCCGCTGAGCGGGAAGTTGCGCCGGAAGAACAGCGCCAGCGCGAGCCCGATCGCGAACTGGAAGGTGATCGACCCGATCGTGAACAGCGCGGTGTTCACCAGCGTCGTCGTGAACAGGTAGCTGGACAGGATCGTCACGTAGTTGGCCAGGCCGACCCAGGGCGCCTGGCCGCTGTAGAACGTCGAGGTCGTGTACTCCTGGAAGCTCATGACGACGTTCTGGACGATCGGGTAGCCGAAGAACATCGCCACGAACACGACCGCGGGCAGGCAGAACAGCCAGGGCGTGGCCCGCCGGAGCAGCCGCGTCCACAGGAACGCGCGCCGCTCGCCCGCCGCGACGGAGAGGCTCAGAGGGGCCGAGGTCATCAGCGGTGCTCCTTACTGCTCGCCCTGCGCCTGGCGCAGGGCCTCGGCGGGAGCGGCCTTGCCCGTCAGCGCGATCTGCACGGCGTTGTAGATCTTGGTTGCCGCCTTCGGCCAGTCGGGGCCGAGAATCGCGGTACGCGAGCGCGCGGTCCGCACGGTCGTGACGAACGGGGCGAGCGCCGGGTTCTCCTTCCCGGCCTGCTCGGCGACCTCGGGGTTGGACGGCACGTTCTGCTTGATCCTCGCCGTCTCCAGCTGTTTCTCCGGAGAGACGAGACATTTCACGAACTGCCCGGCCTTGGCCATCCTGGCCTGGTTCCCGGTGCGCGGCACCGTGAAGACCTCACCGCCGAGCGGGGCGACCGTGGCCTGCGAGGCGTCCCGCTCGGGGATCGTGAAGGCCCCCCACTTCACGTCCTGCTGCTCCCGCAGCGCCGGGATCTGCCACGGCCCGTTGACCACCATCGCCGCCTTGCCCGCGATGAACTGGTCGATCACGTCGTCCTGGCTCCAGATGATCGAGCTGCGCGACATCGACCCGTCGTTCTGCAGATCGACCAGGAACTGCAGCGCCTGTACGGTCGCCGGCGTCGTGATGTCCTGCTCCGTGCCTCCGTTGCCCCACATGAACGGCAGGAACTGCCAGGTGCCCTCGTAGGTGTTGATGGTGCTCATCGCGAAGCCGTAGCGGCCGGGCCCGGTCAGCCTCTTCGCGACCGCGCGCAGCTCGTCCCAGGTCCTGGGCGGCGTCGTGATGCCGGCCTGCCGGAACAGGTCCTGGTTGTAGAAGATGCTCAGCGTGTTCACGGCGGGGGCCAGCCCGTACAGCTTGCCCGCGTACGTGCCGGCCTTGACCACGGCCGGCACCATGCCCTCGCCCGTGACGCCGTAGTCGGACAGCGGGGAGAGCGCGCCGGACTCGGCGATCTGCTGCACGTCGGGGTTGTCGAGCATGAGCACGTCGGGCAGGGTGCGTGAGGAGCTCTGCTGGAGCACCTTGGGGATCAGCCCGGGACCGGCGACGTGGCTGATCTCGATGGAGACGCCGGTGCTGCGCGCGCACGAGTGGTAGATCGGGTCCTGGGCCTCGTCGTAATAGTCCTGGATGGTCAGCAAGTTGGGGGATTCCGTGCCGGAGGCGGCCGCCCCGCCGCACGCGGTGAGCGTGAGTGGGGCGAGCAGCGCCGCCGCGACAGCCACTTTGGGCGCCTTTCCCGGACGCTTCTGTGCTGTCTCCATGTGAAGACTCCTGTCCCGTTGACGCGGGTCGCGGAAATCGGCCGTGGAGGGCTTGCGAGCAGGGGAGATGGTGTGATGGGCCAGGCAGGCGCTGATCGATCAAAGCGCTTAACCGGCGTTTGCTTGTTGTGTATGTTGCGCCGATCTGTCTGTGATGTCAACAACAAGTTAAGCGTTTTGCCGAAGGTCGTGGGGATATATAGTCGCAGTGCCCGGTGCTCCTCATGAAAAGAGCTGGCATCCATGGTCACGATGCGCGACGTCGCCGCGCGGGCGAACGTCTCCATCGCCACGGTCTCCTTCGTCCTCAACGGCACCAAGCGGGTCGCACCCGAGACCCGGGCCCGGATCGAGGCGGCCATCGAGGAGCTCAACTACCGACGCAACGTCGTGGCCCGCGCCCTGGCCAGCTCGCGCACCCGCATCCTCGCCCTGCTCCACCCCGACCTGGAGTCGCGGGCGAACGCCACGGTGATCCAGTTCGTCATGGGCGCCGCGCACGGCGCCCGCCAGCGCGGCTACGACCTGGTGCTGTGGCCGGTCAACGACGACGAGCAGATGTCACACCTGCTCGCGGGCGGGCTGGTCGACGGCGCGCTGCTCATGGAGGTGCAGATCCGCGACTCCCGGGTCGAGCGGCTGGTGGCCTCGGGGATCCCGTTCGCGCTGATCGGCCGCACCGAGAACGACGACCTGCCGTACGTCGACATCGACTTCGCCGCCACGATCCGCGAGGCGGTCGCCCACCTGCGCTCCTACGGCCACGAGCGCATCGCGCTGATCACCGACCGCGCGAAGGACGGGCCGGGGCCCGGCCGGATCATGCGCGTCGAGTCGGCCTACCGCGACGCGATCGCCCCGCTCGGCGGGCCGCCCGTGGTCATCGCTGTCGACAGCACGTCGGCGGGCGGGCGGGAGGCCGCGCGCACGCTGTGCGAGGAGCATCCCGGGTGCACCGCCGCCATCCTCGTCAACGAGGGCGCCTCGGCGGGGCTGGCCAAGGGGGTGCGGGCCGCCGGGCGCACCGTTCCCGGCGACCTGTCCATCATCTCGGCGTCCACCACCCGGGAACTGGGCGAGATGATCGAGCCCGAGCTGACCGTCATGGCCGCGCCTGCCGCCGAGCTGGCCCGCCTGGCCGTGGACGCCGTCATCGACCAGCTCGAAGGCGTCCCCGACGCGCCGCCGCGCACGCTCATCCCGTGCACGCTGGTACCGGGGGAGTCGGTCGGCCCCGTTCGCTGACCTCTGTCGCCGTTTCGTGACAAATGACCAGAATGAGGAGACATTTCCTGTTCTCTTCAGCCACTCCATGCTCAGCGTTCACACGAGCGCCCCAAGGTGCCCGGGGGCCGCCTGACCGGCGCCCCTGAACGTCTGAGAAGGGACTGCACCCGATGCAGCCAACGGCATCACGAAGATTACGGAAGCGCGGGCGGCTGGCCATTGCCGCAACGCTCACCGCGCTGCTGGTCAACACCCTGGTGACGGCGGCGCACGCCGACCCGGAGCAGCAGGAGCGCGGCAGGCCGAGCCCGACGCCCACCCCCACCGCCTCCCGGACGCCGCCGGCGCTCACCCCCGCCGACGGCTCCTACCTCGAAGGCACGGTCAAGGCCGCGGCAGTCCCGGCCACGGCCGGCGACAGCGTCACGAAGCTCGCCATCGACGACGCCGCGATCGAGGGCGCCACCCGTACGGTGGGCGTCTCCAAGCTCGCCTTCGACGTCGGCTCGAACTCCACCGAGGCGCAGTACCACAGCTACGTGCTGGTCAACGGCGCGTACAAGGTCGAGATCGGCAACTACGTCAGCCAGCGGGTGACGCTGGACATCCCGAACGAGCACCTCGTCAAGGGCGAGAACACCGTCGAGATCGTCGTCGGCGCCATCCAGTCGTCCTGCGGCACCAACTACGACGACTTCGTGCTGTCGGACGTGGGCCTCCAACTGCTCGGCGAGATCGCGGACGGCGAGGACAACCCGTACACGTTCTCCTTCGGCGACGGGAGCTGCGGCACGAACACCTCGCTGCTCAAGCGCGCCACCCTCACGTTCTTCACCCAGTCCGACCCGCAGGGCACCACCGGCCTCACCGCGGACGTGGACACCACCAAGCTGGCCAACGGCACGCACGTGCTCAGCGCCACCACCGCGGCGGGCGTCACGGTCAGGAACACCGTGACCGTCAACAACGCCCCGGCGGGCGCGCCACGGCTGATGCCCACGGACGGCACCCTCGTCGCGGGCACCAAGGCCGTCTTCGCCACCGTCCCGGCGGGCAGCTCGGGCAGCGTCAGGAAGCTCACCGTGGACGGCAAGGAGCCCGTCACGAAGGCCACCCTCGGCAACGGGGCCGCGATGCTCGCCTTCGACGTGGGCGCCGACGCGCTGGACGACAAGTACAACAACTTCCTGCTCGTCAACGGCAAGCGCATCGACCTCGGCGGCTCGTACTCGGGCGGCCGCGCGACCGTCGCCGTGCCGGCCCGCTTCCTGACGCCGGGCGACAACACGATCAAGGTCGTCACCGGCGACTACAAGGAGTCCTGCGGCAACGACCGCGACGACTTCACGATCTCCAACCTGGCCCTGACCCTCGACGGCGCCACGGTGACCGGCCAGGGCGTCGAACCGTCGTACACGATGGGCGACGGCGCCTGCGGCGACAACCAGGCGGCCAGGCCCGAGGCCGAGCTGCGCTACACGATCGACGCCCCCGCCGTGCACCTCGTCGAGACGCTCGGGTCCGGTGAGGCGAAGCTCAGCTTCAACGTCGGCAGCAACTCGATCGAGGCCCGTTACCAGAGCTACCTGCTCGTCAACGGCCAGAAGATCGTCGTGGACGGCGACTTCGTCAGCAAGCGCGTCGACCTGACGATCCCGAACGAGTACCTGGTGCCCGGCTGGAACACGATCGACTTCGTGGCCGGCACCTTCCCCACGTCCTGCGGCAACAACCGCGACGACTACGCGATCTCCAACCTCGTCCTGACCCCGGCGCAGGGCACGGCCACCGGCCAGATGCTGAAGAGCTCGTACAGCATGGGCGACGGCAACTGCGGCGACTCGGTCAACCCGCTGACCGAGATCGACCTCCAGTTCCTGGTGGACGCCCCGGCCGGCGGCCTGCGCGCCGACCTCGACACCACGGCCGTCAAGGACGGCAAGCACACGCTGGCCGCCGAGTCGAGCTCCGGCGAGAGCGCGACCCGCCTGCTCATCACCGACAACTCCGCGCCCAGGGTGTCCAGGAGCGTCCCGGCCGAGGGCGAGAAGATCAGGGCCACGGTCGTGCTCGACGTCAAGCTGGAGGACGCCTCCGGCGTGGTCTCCGGCCCCGACGTCAAGCTCGACGGCCGGCCGATCCAGCCCGGCGCCCAGGTGGGCCCGGGGCTGAAGGCCGGCGCGCACACGCTCTCCGTGACCGGCGCCGACGGGCTCGGCAACACCGCGACCCGCGAGATCGTCTTCGAGTCGGCCGGCATCCCGGACGTGCCCGCCGAGCTGAGCCCGGCGCTGGGCGCCGTGGACGTGTCGGACCCCGCCACCCTCTCGGCCAAGGTGGCCGAGCCGGACGGCGGCCAGGTCACCGCGACGTTCTCGCAGGCCGAGATCCTGACCCCGAACGAGGTGTACCAGGGCACGGCCAAGGCCCTGCCGACCACGCTCCGGGTGCCCGGCGAGAAGAAGGTCAGCGCCCGCGGGCTGGACCCCGCCGACGGCCGGACGCTCGACGCGCCCGCCGGCCAGGACCTCGTCTACCAGCGCTTCGACGTCCAGGTGAAGGGGCACGCGGACGCCCCCGTCCTGCGCTGGGAGGGCTCGATCGACCCCGAGCGGCTGGCGTCGCTGCGGGTCTGGAACACCAGGGCCAAGGCCTGGGACCTGCTGACCAGCTCCCGCGGCGCCCCCGAGGGCAAGACCGCCCTCACGGCCGTGGTGGACCCGAAGTACATCGACCGGCAGCAGGTCCACGTCATGGTGACGGGTGAGGACCCGTTCGCCGACGACATCGAGCCGGGCGACCCCAACGGCTTCGCCGACCCCTCGACGTACGACTTCTCGATCGTGCACTTCACCGACACGCAGTACATCAGCGAGGGCGCGGTGGAGCAGGAGACGGCCGAGGAGCGCGCGGTGTGGGAGTCCGCCTACGCCGGCATCGTGAACTGGATCAAGGAGAACAAGGACCAGCGGAAGATCTCGTACGTCGCGCACACCGGCGACATCATCGAGAACAACATCCGCAAGCCCGCCGACGAGTCCATGCAGCGGCAGATCGTCGGCGAGTTCGAGGTCTCCTCGAAGCAGCAGCGCGTGCTGGACGACGCCGGCATCCCCAACGGCGTGATCGCCGGCAACCACGACAACCAGTCGGGCACCGAGGAGGGCCCGGGGGCCCTCTACAACCAGTACTACGGCCCCTCGCGCTACCAGACCGCCTCGCAGGGCTGGCAGCACGCGGAGTACGGCGGCCCGTGGAAGGAGGGCGACAACCAGAACCACTACGACCTGTTCTCCGCGGGCGGGCTGGACTTCGTGGTGGTCGGCCTGTCGTACGGGGTGACGAGGGACGAGGCCGAATGGGCGGACTCGATCTTCAAGAAGTACCCCAACCGCAACGGCATCCTGCTCTCGCACGACTACATCGTGCCGAGCACGAGCCCTGACGGCCGCGGCGCCGGATTCGCCGCCCCCGACGGCTCGATGTTGTACAAGACGGTCGTCGAGAAGAACGCCAACGTCTTCCTCATCCTCGCCGGCCACGAGCACGGCGTGGGCACCAACGTCAAGCCGAAGGTGGGCCAGGTCGGCAAGGGAGTCGTCGAGCTGCTGGCGGACTACCAGTTCTACACGGTCTCCGCCGACCGGCTCGGGCTCACCGAGATCGGCGGGTACAACCCGGCCGACCAGCTCCAGTTCGGCGCGAGCTTCCTGCGGATGCTGCAGTTCGACGTCAAGCGCTCGGAGCTGATCGTCGACACCTTCTCGCCGCTGCTCAACGAGTTCGGCGCCACCGAGTACGACCCGCTGCGCCGCTACAACGGCCTCGAGGACAACATGGTGCTGCCGGTCGACCTCACCTCGCGGACGACCACCCTGCAGACCGACTCGCTGGCGATCTACAAGCCCACCCGGGTCATCGGGCGGGACAGGGTCGCCTCGGGCCAGGTGGCCTCGGTGAAGTGGGACAGGCTCAAGGACGACACGGCCTACGCCTGGTTCGTCACGGCCCGTTCCGCCGGCGGCGGCGTGACCGCCTCCGAGCCGAGCGTCTTCGTCACCAGGGACGAGCACGGCCGCCCCGGCAGGTGGGACGCCGACTCGCCCATGCACCGCTGGTTCAACCACTAGTTCGACCGGCCGCCCCGGGCCGTCGAGCCCGGGGCGGCATCCCCTCTGGAGACCCGACATGCTGCGCTGGCTGCCCGCCTTCGTGTTGCCGGCCGTCCTGCTGTTCCCCGCCCCCGCCGCCGCTCACGACGCGACCACGACCGCTCGCGCCGTGGTGACAGGCGCCGGGGTGAACGTGCAGGTCGTGCTGGACCTCGAGTACGACCTGCTGATGAAGTCGGCCTGGCTCTACGCCACCGCCTACGACGCCAAGGAGCGGGCCGAGCAGCTTCGCCAGCTCCGGCTCAACCGCGACGCCGTGGCCGCGTACGTCACCGAGCGCTTCGCCGTCGCCTACGACGACAGGCCCTGCGCCCCCACCCTGACCCGCGACGCCGACGTGCGCCCGCGCGAGAGGAAGACCTTCGCCGTGCTCACCTTCGCCTTCGCCTGCCAGGGCGAGCCCGGGGGCACGCACGCGATCTCCAGCGCGCTGTTCCCGGACGCCGAGACGTTCGTGCACAGCACGGAGACGCTCGTCCGCTACGACCTCGGCGGCGAGCGCGGCTCCGCGGTCCTGGTCGCCGAGAGCCCGACGCTCAAGGTCGGCGAGCGCGCGGAACCGGGCCGGACCGGCGGGCTCTTCCTGCTCGGCGCCCTGCTCGTGCCCCTCGCCGCGCTCTTCCCCCTGCTCAGGCGGCTGCGCCGGTAGGCGGATTTGTCAGGGAATCTCCCGAGGTTAGCGGCGAACACGCCCGTTGTGTTCTGCTGATCCTCGGGGGAGGGGCGTGAGCAGACGGTTGGGCCGTTCGTTGCGGACACGGCTGGCGCTGTGGGCGAGCATCACGATGTTGCTGCTGAACGTCGTCGTCAGCGCCTTCGTGCTGTACGGCATCCGCAACGAGGTGGCCGACATCAAGACGCGGGACGTGGCGGGCAAGGCCGTGCGCGTCCTGCTCATGGTCAAGCGCAACAGGCTGCCCCAGGTACTGCCCCAGCACGGGCTCGACGGCATCCAGGTCGTGGACCCGCGCGGCCGGCCGGTCGCCTCGACGCCGAACCTGGCCGGCGCGCCGCGCCTGACGAGCGAGATCCCGCATCACACCCAGGCCAACGAGGCCACCAGGCTCTGCGACCTGCCGCGTTTTCCCGGCGAGTGCAAGGTCGTCGTGGTGCTGGTCGCGTACCAGCCGGAGGGGGAGTGGCTGATCTACGCCTTCGACCCGGCCGTGCCCTGGTACGTCGACCCGCAGGTGATCGCGTTCCAGGCCGCCGTGACGACCGCGCTGGTCGCGCTGGCGTGGTTCGGGGTCTCCCGCGTCGTGGCCAGGACGCTGCGGCCGGTCAGCAGCATCACCAAGCGGCTGGCCGAGATCAGTGCGGGCGGCGGCGGGATGCGCATGCCCGTGCCCGAGACGGACGACGAGATCAGGGCCCTGGCCGAGACCGGGAACCGCATGCTGGAGCGGCTGGAGTCGGCGCTGCGGCAACTGCAGGTGGCGATGGAGCGGCAGCGCCAGTTCGCCGCGGACGCCTCCCACGACCTGCGCAGCCCCATCACCGCGATGCGCGCCCAGATCGAGGACGCCCTGCTCCACCCCGAGGACACGGATTGGCCGGAGACCGGCACCGAGGTGCTGGCCAGCCTGGAGCGGCTCCAGGCGATCGTGGCGGACCTGCTCACGCTGAGCAAGCTGGACGCGGGCGCCCCCGACGAGCGCGAGCCCCTCGACCTCGCCGACCTGGTGACCGCCGAGACCGCCAGGCCGCGCGCCAAGCGGGTCGTCACCACGCTGCAGACCGGAGTGGTCGTCGACGGCGACCGGCTGCAACTGGCCCGCCTGCTGACGAACCTCCTCGACAACGCCGAGCGGCACGCCGAGTCGCAGATCATCGTGACCCTGCGGCGCCAGGGCGAGGAGGCGGTGCTGGAAGTGGTGGACGACGGCACGGGCATCGCGCCCGAGCACCGCGAGAAGGTCTTCGAGCGCTTCACCCGCCTGGACGCCTCGCGCAGCCGCGACGCCGGCGGCACCGGGCTCGGCCTGCCGATCGCCCGCGAGATCGCGACGGCGCACCTCGGCACGCTCACCATCGAGGACTCCGACACCGGCGCCCGGTTCGTGCTCAGGCTGCCGGTGCAGGAGGCCTGACGCCGGTCAGCGGTGGAAGGCCAGGCTGGCGACGGGGTGCTCACCCTCGGTCTGCAGCCGGTACTCCTCGCCGGACTTGGCGCGGTTGTCCTCGATGATCCGCTCGGAGGGCGCCTTCTCGCCGCCCATCAGCGCCTCCTGCATCTTCTCGAAGCGCTCGTGGGCGTCCTGGACGTACCCGGTGCCCAGCGTGGTGTAGTCGATCTGGGTGGAGATCAGCTCGCGCAGGTAGGCCTTGTTCGGCTCGAACGTCACCGGCTGGGGCAGCTCCGGCGCGCACACCTGCTCGGGGTCGCGGCCGTCGTGCTTCTTGAACAGCTCCGCGGCCAGCCGCAGGTGCTCCAGCTCCATGTTGAGGTGCAGCTCCCAGATGTTCTTCACCTTCGGGTCGGACTCGGTCTCCATGAACGAGTGGTACAGGTAGCACTCGTTGTACTCGTGGTTGAGCAGCATCTCCCACCAGCTCTCGCCGGGGTCCACCAGCGACTCGTAGTGGGTGACGTGCTCCTCCTCGATGAGGCCGATCTCCTGGTAGAGCTGCCGCGCGATCGGCTCCATGTAGGTGGGGCCGACGTTCATGTAGAAGTTCATCGTCTGCTGCTCGGCCGACATGATCGTCAGGGCGTGCAGCTTGCTGATGGGCGCGGTGTTGTCACGGTCGTAGGGCTCGCGCACGTTGTCCACAGGGTCGCGGTGGTGCAGGTACGTGGGGCGGCCCGGCATGACCTCGGTCAGGTCGTCGACGATCTTCTCGGCCTTGCGGTGCTCGATCATCTCGTACAGGTTGGCGTACCGGTAGAGGTGGTCGAAGTCCTCCAGCACGCCGAACTGGTAGGCCTGCTGCAGGTACGGATCGGGCTCCATGCGCGCCACCCAGGCGGTCAGGTCCACCGCCACCTGCTCGTAGGCGATCGTGGTCTCCAGCACGGAGGCCAGGCCGGGCAGCAGCCAGTTGACCACCTTCTGCTGCTGCGCCTCGATGTAGCGCACCCTGGCCAGGTGCTGCTTGATCTCCAGGTCGGGGCAGTGGCGGGCGAGCTGGTGGCTGAACAGGATGGCCTCCACCTCGATCCCGTTCATGGTGATGATCCGGCACCGCGTGTACGGGTCGGCGTGGTCCGGGTCGATCGGCGTGACGTTCAGCTCCCGCCAGTTACGCAGCTGCTTGTCCAGCGGGATGCCCCGTTCACGCAGTGGATTGAAGGTCATGTCCGTGAGTTCCTTCGCGCTTGTCGTCGGCGTGCGACCTGCCCGCCCGCCCTACCCGAGGCTTCCCGGTCCAATCTCTGGGCGCTCCCGCCGAAATCCCCGCACTCGGTAAGGATCTCGGCGGGAGCGGCGTGACCCGGATCCCGCCGGGTAGGCAGGAGCGTCATGACGAGAACCGCTCCAGAGACCATGTCCGAGACGGATGTCATCGACCTGCTGCTGGCCCAGCACGCGATGATCAGAGACCTGTTCGACGAGGTCGAGCAGGCGCCCAACGACCAGCGCGGCGAGGCGTTCACCCGGCTCGTACGGATGCTCGCCGTGCACGAGACCGCCGAGGAGGAGATCGTCCACCCCTACGCCCGCCGCAAGATCGACGGCGGCGACGGCGTGGTCGACGACCGGCTCGAGGAGGAGAACGAGGCCAAGGAACTGCTGACGCGCATGGACGAGGCCGGTCCTGAGGCGCCCGACTTCATGGAGAACCTGCTGATGCTGCGCGCCGCCGTGGAGGCGCACGCCCGCAGCGAGGAGCGCTACGAGTTCACCCAGCTGCGCGGCCACACCACCGAGGCCGAGCGCCGCGCGATGGCGGTCGGGGTCAAGGCCGCCGAGGCCATGGCGCCCACCCACCCGCACGCCGGTACCGAGTCCGCCACCAAGAACGTGCTCGTCGGCACCCCGATCGCGATGATGGACCGGATCCGCGACGTGGTCCGCCAGGCGATGGGCAAGCGGCCCTGAGCGGATGCCCCGCGGGCTGCGGCATGACTGACCGGCGGATGATCGGGGCATGGATCTCCGCACCAGGGTTGCAGGACCGGAGGGAGACCTAGATGGACCAGCGGGGCATCGGCGGCAGGGACGTTCGCACCGTTGACGGGCATGGCCCCGTACGCGTCCGCTGCACGCCTCCTGCCGCCGCCGAGCTGTTCGAGATCACCGTTCTGGACACCACGGGCGGCGACGGCGAGGCGCGCTGGCACACGATCGGCTGGGGCGTGGACCGCGGCCACGCCGACAGCATCGCCGAGGCGTACGTGACGCGCCCCCTGTGCCCCTACGACGAGGCGCAGGTGCGGCACAACGGTCACCTGGTGGGGGTGCACCGCCGGCCCGCGTAGCCTCCTACGCCGGCTCCGAGGGGTTGACCAGGTCGAGGTCCTCGATCGCGGCGATCGCCTGCTCCACATGGTCGTGCACCGTCACGGCGCGCCCGGCTCCGGTGATCTCCAGCAGCCGGGCCGGCATCGGTTGCAGCCCCGCCACGTGCACGCCCACGCCGTGGGCGCGGGCGAGCGTGGCGGCGGCGAGCAGGACGGCCAGGCCGGAGCTGTCCAGGAAGGACAGCTCGCTCATGTCGATGATGAGATGCTCGTCCAGCCGCTCGCGCTGCTGGTCGATGTACTCCTCCAGCTGGGCGGACGTCCTGGTGTCGACCTGCCCGGCCACGGCGATCAGCGTGGCGCCGGGGAGATGGCGACAGGTGAGGTTCACGGGCACTCCTGGCGGTGGGGCGGACCGATGACGGGGGTGGACGGTTACCGCGGTATGCCTGCCGTTGTTCGCAAACTCTATGCCCGTAGATAGATACCTGAAAGACTTTTCGTCATAAGATCTTCATGCTAGGTGTTTCACTCGCCCGTTGAGGGCCAGGATCGGGGCGAAGAGGCGAAGGACGTGAGCTCAGCCGACGATCGAGCGTCCAGTTGGACGTTCCTCACCCACCATGCCCGGGTGCTCGTGGAGATCGCCCGCGACCCCGACATCCGGCTGCGTGACATCGCCGCGGGCATCGGCATCACCGAGCGAGCCGTGCAGAACATCGTGCGCGACCTGCACGAGGGCGGTTACCTCAGCCGCGACAGGGTCGGGCGGCGCAACCGCTACAGCCTCAACCTGGAGCAGCACTTCCGCTACCCGACCGAGGCCGGCCTGCCGATCAGCCTGCTGATCGACATGTTCACCCAGCGCGACCTGTCCCGCGACCGCACGGCGGACGAGCTCAGTCCCGATCGTCCATGACGCCGTACGCGGTCGCCCTGAACAGGAACGAGGCCCACGAACGGTAGGGCCGCCAGGAGTCGGCCAGCTTCCTGTACGCCGACGGCGGCGCGTCCTCCGGCAGCCCGTACGCCTCGCGCAGGATCGCGAACAGCCGCGGCTCGTCCCCGGGGAACGCGTCGGGCGCGCCCGCGCCGCGGATCAGGATCAGACCCGCCGAGAACGGCCCCACGCCGGGCAGGGCCCGCAGCTCGGCCAGGGCCTCCTCGGGGGCGAGCGAGCGCAGGTGCTCGGTGGTGAGCAGGCCGTCGACCGCCGCCCTGGCCAGGCCGCGCACCCACTCCTCCTTCTGCGCGGGCAGCCCGAGGCCGCCCGCGTCGAGCAGCGAGACGGGCGGCGGGAAGGCGGTGCACGGCTGCCCGCCCACCTCGACCCGCGCGCCGTACCGCTCGGCGATGCGCTGCTTGATCCGGGAGGCGATGAGCATCGAGGAGCGCTGCACGACCACCGCCCAGCAGGCCGCCTCCCACGGGCTCCAGAAGCACACCGGCCGCAGGCCGGGGCGCAGCCGCTGCAGGTCGCCGAGCACCGGGTCGGCCTCGCCCAGCTTGGCGAAGCCGGCGCCGTCCACGTCGAGGGAGAGGATGCGCGCCACCTCGCCGCGGATGCCCGGCCCGGCCGGGCGCGTGGTGGTGACCGCCACCCCGCCAGGCGCGCCCGTCACGGTCACGCCGATCGGCCGCCAGTCGGACTCCGCGCAGTACGCGAAGCGCAGCGCCCGGCCGTCGGAGGGCAGCGCGCTCGTGGCCGGCCAGTCCTCGACGAAACGCAGCGAGTCGGCGAAGTCGAACGGGCCCTCGGCGGTGAGCGTGAATCCGTGCGTGGTCATGCGCGTATGGTAGGCGGCCCCCACGACTACCGGCGGCAGCTGATCTCGATGCCGCGGGCGCAGCACGACCCGGCGTTCGGGGCGGACTTCCGTGCCCGGCACCTCGACGAGCAGCGGCGGCGCGACCGGCTGCCGTTGGAGCGGGGCGGTGGCGCGGGGGAACTGCCCGCCGGTCTCGACGTGGCGGCCGGGACCGATCGGCTCGTGGGGCCGCTCTACCACCGCGTCTGGTCACCGACGAGCCGATCGGGCGCGCCTACACCGATCGGCTCGCGGACGACTTCCTGCGCCGCGTCGTCAGCGGGCGCGCAACGCCCGGGTGAACCAGGCGAGCGCCGGGGCCAGGGGCTCCGGCGGCAGCCAGCCGTTGATCACGGCCAGGAGCTGGACGTACCGGTCCCAGCGCGGGTCGCCGACCGCCTCCAGCCGGGCGGCCAGCTCGGCGCGGGCCTCACCGCAGGTGGCCAGGAGCGCCGCGACGTACGGCTCGGCCTCGGGGGACGCCGGGTCGATGCCGGCCGCCAGGGCGGGGGCGGCGAGGTCGCGCGCCATCGCGGCGGGATCGGGCCGGATGACGGGTCCCGGCGCACCGGTCCGCCCGGCCGCAGCCGGCGCGTCGCGCCGAGCGGCGTCGGGCGCGTCGCGCCGAGCGGCGTCGGGCGCGTCGCGGACGGTGGCTGCCGGGTTCCCGTGCCGGTCGGCGGCCAGGAATTCGGCCATGCGGCGGATGCTCGCGCGGAAGTCCGGGTCGCGGGACAGCTCCGCCAGCTCGACCCAGGCCTCCACCTGCTGCGGCTCGGGGTCGTCGGGCAGCTCGGGGGTAAGCGAGGTCATGGGCCCCGCGAACGCGGGATCGCGGCCCAGGCCGCCGAACGCGGCGGCGAGGAAGTCGCCGATCAGGTGGTGCCGCTCGGCCTCCGACAGTTTGGCGAGCTCGTGCATCAGTTCCATCTCCTCCGGGGTGGAGCCCCGTCCGGCCACGACCGTCAGCACCGCCCGCCGCAGCCGCAGCGTGCGGATCTGCGCCGCCAGGGCCTCGGCGTGCGCCGCCGCGACCTCGGGCAGCGACGCCTCCCGGTCCACGACCTTGCGGATGGTGGGCAGGTCGAGCCCGAGGTCGCGCAGCGTGCGCACGAGGTCCAGGCGGGCGGCGGCGGCGCGGTCGTACAGGCGGTAGCCGGCGGGGCTGCGGCAGGTGGGTGGCACGATCCCCGCGTCGGAATAGAACCTGACGGTCTTGACCGTCAGCCCGGTGCGCCGGGCCAGGTCGCCGATCGAGTAGAGCGTGTCCCCGTCCATGTGCTCACTCTGGCGTCTCCCCCCGCTGGAGACTCAAGCGGCGTCGTAGAACGCGCGCGGGTCGCCGGACAGCGACGCCTTGACGTGCGCGGACCACGCGTCCACCACGACCTCGTACGCGCCCGCCTCGACGCCGTCGAGCGCCGCCCGCGCGACGTCCGCCGGGTCGAGCAGCTCGCCCTCGTAGCCGGCCATCATGTCGGTGTCGGCGGCGCCCAGGTGCACGGCGGTGACCAGCGTGCCCTGGCCGCGCAGCTCCAGGCGGGCACCGTTGGTCAGGCTCCAGGCGGCTGCCTTGGCCGCGGCGTAGGCGTTCGCGCCGTCGTAGGAGAACCAGGACAGCGCCGAGAGCACGTTCACGATCGCCCCGCCGCCGCCCGCGGCCAGGACGGGGGCGAAGGCGCGGATCATGCCGAGCGTGCCGTAGAAGTGGGTGTCCATCTCCAGGCGGATCTTGTCCAGGTCGCCCGTGACGAGATTCGTGTAGGTGGAGATGCCGGCGTTGTTGATCAGCAGGGTCACGTCCCCGGCCGCCTCCGCCGCCGCGGACACCGACGCCGGGTCGGTGATGTCCAGCCGCAGGGTCTCCACGCCGGGCAGGTCGATGCGCTGGGGGTCGCGCGCGGTCGCGTACACCTTCTTCGCGCCCCGCTCCAGCAACTGCCGGGCGAAGTGGCTGCCGATGCCGCGGTTGGCGCCGGTGACGAGAGCGACGGATTCGGAAATGTTCATGGTTGTCTCCTGGGAGAGGTGCTGTGCGGATACGCTAAAACCTGACGTTGACGTCAGAGGCAAGTGGTGTGAGGGGGATCACCATGCGGATCGGCGAGCTCGCCGCCCGGACCGGGGTGAGCGTGCGCGCGCTGCGTTACTACGAGGAGCAGCGGCTGCTCACCTCGGAGCGCAGCCCCAGCGGGCAGCGCGTGTATCCGGACAGCGCGGTGGACCGGGTGCGGATGATCCAGCACCTGTACGCGGCCGGGCTGCCGAGCCGGTCGATCGAGCCGCTGCTGCCGTGCGTGATGACCGGCGAGGTGACGCCCGAGCTGCTGAAGCGGCTGCGGGCCGAGCGGCAGCGCATCGAGGGGCGGATCGACGACCTGGTCCAGACCCGCGACAAACTGGACACGATCATCTCCGTGGCCTCCGCCTACGAGGGGCGGACCTGTCCCAGGTGAGCGCGTAAGGTGCAGAATTCCAGCATGGCCGGGACCGCGTTCGTGCTCGGTGGCGGCGGCGTGCTCGGCGCGCACGAGGTGGGCATGCTGCAGGCGCTCGACGAGGCGGGCATCCGTCCCGACCTCGTCGTGGGCACGTCCGTCGGCGCGCTGAACGGCGCCGTCATCGCCGCCGACCCCGCCGACGCCGTCGCCAGGCTGACGGCTCTGTGGCAGTCCGACGTCGTCCGTACGGCGTTCGCCGGGTCCTGGGTGTCCCGGCTGTCCACGCTGGCCAGGACGGGCACCCACCTGCACCCGATGGGCCCGTTACGCGCGGTGCTGAGCAGGACCGTGCAGGTCTCGCGGATCGAGGAGCTGGCCGTTCCGTTCCAGTGCGTGGCGGCCTCGGTCGAGCGGGCGGCGGCGCACTGGTTCAGCGGCGGGCCGCTGGTGGAGGCGGTGCTGGCGTCGTGCGCGGTGCCCGGGCTGCTGCCGCCCGTCGTGATCGGCGGCGAGCACTTCTACGACGGCGGGCTGGTGCACAGCATCCCGATCGGGCGGGCCGTCATGCTCGGCGCGAGCCGCGTCTACGTCCTGCACGTCGGCCGCATCGAGCGCCCGCTCTCGCCGCCCAGGCGGTTCTGGGAGGTGGGCATGGTGGCGTTCGAGATCGCCCGCCGGCACCGCTTCGCCGAGGACCTGGCCACGCTGCCGCCGGGCGTGGAGGTGCACGTGCTTCCGTCGGGGATCACCGAGCCGCTCTCGCCGCTGCGCTATCGCGACGTGTCGCAGATCTCGGCCTGCATCGACCGGGCCTACCAGGCGTCTTCCAGCTATTTGCGGAACAGGGCAGGATGAAGGAAGACCCCTGAAGGAGGCCCGGGTGCTCCCACCTCGGATCCTGCGCAGGCTCGTGCTGGCGCCCCTGGTCATCGTGCTGACCGTGTTCATGGTGGTGACGCTGCCGTTCTGGCTGGTCGTCGCGGCCGCCGCCGCGCTCCGCCTGCCGCCGCCGCAGCGCAGGAGCGCGCGGTTCGTCTGGTTCGCGACGGTGTGGCTGACGCTGGAGTCGGCCGTGCTGGTCGCCTGCGCGTGGCTGTGGGTGGCGGGCGGGGCCCGGCGGCAGGAACACCACTACGCGCTGATCAAGTGGTTCCTGGAGAAGGTGTACACGACCGCGGTGCACATCTTCCAGCTCCGCGTGGACATCGAGGAGCCGGAACCCGCGGGCGAGGAGCCGGAGGGCCGGACGGCCAAGCCGATCATCGTGCTGTCCCGGCACGCGGGCCCCGGCGACTCCTTCCTGCTGATCCATCATCTCCTGGAGCGTTACGGGCGCCGGCCGCGCATCGTCATGAAGGCCGCGCTCCAGTACGACCCCTCGCTCGACGTGATCATCAACCGGCTGCCGAACGCTTTCGTCCCCCGCAAGTCCGGGCGCACCCTGGTGATCGAGGAGATCCGCCGCCTGGCCGCCACGATGAGCGGCCAGGACGCCCTGGTGATCTTCCCCGAGGGCGGGAACTTCACCCCGCGCCGCCGCCAGAAGGCGATCACGCGCCTGGAGGAGAGGGGGCTGCTCGCCGAGGCGGAGCGGGCGCGCGGCATGGACCACCTGCTCCCGCCCCGCCCGAACGGCGCCATCGCGGCCATCGAGGCGTGCCCGTCGGCGGACGTCGTCTTCGTCGCGCACACCGGCCTGGACGACCTGGTCACGCTCCACGACATCTGGCGCTACCTGCCCATCCGCGCGCACATCACCGCGAAGTGGTGGCGGGTGCCCGCCGCCGCCATCCCGCGCGGCCGCGAGGATCGCATCCTCTGGCTGTACGACCACTGGGAGCGGATCGACGAGTGGATCACGGCCCAGCGCATGGCCGCCAGGCCCGGCTGAGCCGGGTCTTGGTGGGGATTCGCCCCACATGCCCGGCCTCCGGCGTCTATGTTGATCTCTGACAGCAGGAACATGGATGCCAACGGGGAGGCATTGATGGGCGAGGGGCCCCAGAGGATCGACAGGGCGGCGGAGCTGGCCCGCATCGACACCTCCGTCCCGCACCCGGCTCGCGTGTGGGACTACTGGCTGGGCGGCAAGGACAACTACGCGCCCGACCGCGAGGTCGGCGACGAGATCGTGAAGATCATGCCGGACCTGCCGGTCAACGCCCGCGCCGAGCGGGAGTTCATCGGCCGCGCCGTACGCCACCTGGCCGGCGAGTGCGGCATCGCCCAGTTCCTCGACGTGGGCACGGGCATCCCGACGGAGAGCAACACCCACGGGGTGGCGCAGGCGGTCAACCCCGCGGCCCGCATCGTGTACGTCGACAACGACCCGATCGTGCTGGTCCACGCCCGAGCCCTGCTGGTCGGCACCGAGGAGGGGGAGACCGACTACATCGACGCCGACCTGCGCGAGCCGGAGAACATCCTGCACCAGGCCGAGCGGACGCTCGACTTCTCCCGCCCGGTCGCGTTGATGCTGATGGGCGTGCTGGAGTTCGTCCCCGACGCCGAACAGGCGCACGCCTCGGTGGGCACGCTGCTCAAGGCGCTGCCGCCGGGCAGCTACCTGGCGGTCGCCCACAGCCTGAAGTGCCCGCCGATGGACGAGGCCGCCGCCCGCTGGAACGCCTCCGGCGCGACCCCGCTCACCCTGCGTACGGAGGAGGAGCTGCTCGCCTTCTTCGACGGCATGGAGCTCGTGGAGCCCGGTCTGGTGTCGCTGCCGAAGTGGCGGCCCGGGCCCGGCACCAGCTTCACCGATCGCGAGGTGTTCCAGTACGGCGCCGTCGGCCGCAAGCCGTAGCCCACACCCGGGATCGCCGGGCGCCGCGGGTGTTCACCGCACCGTGCCGGGCGGCAGCGTGGGCAGGTCCTCGGGCGGGCCCTGCTCGATGAGGCGGAGCAGCGCGTCCGTGTCCAGGTGCCGCTCGACCAGGTCGCCGAGCGCGTCGAGCCGCTGCTCGCGCAGCCCGGCGAAGTCGGTGGCGGGGTCCGGGACGAAGTCGCGCCCGGCCCGCGCCGCCACGTCGGCGAGGAAGGCGCGGCGGAAGCCGTCGTTCTCCAGGATGCCGTGCCACGTGGTGCCCCAGACGTCGCCGACCCGGCAGCCGTCGAGGAACGGCTCGCCCCCTTCGATCGTGGCCACCCCGTGGTGGATCTCGTAGGCCCGCACCGGCTGCCCGTAGGCCGTCCCCTCGGGCCTGGCCAGCCGCTTCTCCCGCCCGAACGTCACCCGTACCGGCAGGATCCCCAGCCCCTCGACGCGCCCCGCCCCCGACTCGACCTCGTCCACGATCTCGTCGGCGAGCATCTGGAACCCGCCGCAGATCCCGAGCACGGGCCCCTTCCTGGCGCGGACGGCCGCCGCCAGGCCGGTCTCCCGCAGCCAGGCCAGGTCGCGGACCGTGGCGCGGGAGCCGGGCAGCACGACCAGGTCGGCGTCGTCCAGCTCGACCGGATCGGTGGCGAAGCGCACCACCACGCCCGGCTCGGCGGCCAGCGCGTCAACGTCGGTGAAGTTGGAGATCCTGGGCAGCCGCACGACCGCCACCCTGAGGGTCTGCCTGCCGTACGGGCCGCGCACGGCGACCTGGCGGTTGTCGAGGGCCAGTGAGTCCTCCACGTCCAGCCAGAGCCCGTCGAGCCAGGGCAGCACCCCGTACACCGGACGCCCGGTCAGCTCCCTGATCATGTCGAGCCCCGGCTCCAGCAGCTCCTTCGCGCCCCGGAACTTGTTCACCACGAAGCCGGCGACGTGCGACTGGTCGGCGGCGTCGAGCAGGCCCACCGTGCCGTAGAAGGCGGCGAACACCCCGCCCCTGTCGATGTCGCCGACCACGATCACCGGCAGGTTCGCGGCCCTGGCCAGGCCCATGTTGGCGATGTCGCCGCGGCGCAGGTTGATCTCGGCCGGGCTGCCCGCCCCCTCGCAGACCACCACGTCGTACTGCTCGCGCAGCCGGCCGAGCGCCTCCAGGGCCGTGGTGCGCAGCAGGTCCTTCAGCGCGCCGTACTCCATGGCGTCCACGTCCGCCACCGGGGTGCCCATCAGCACGACCTGGCTGCGGCGGTCGCTGCCCGGCTTGAGGAGGATCGGGTTCATGTCGGCCACGGGCTCGAGGCCGCACGCCTGCGCCTGCATGGCCTGCGCCCGGCCGATCTCGGCGCCGTCGGCGGTGACGTACGAGTTCAGCGACATGTTCTGCGCCTTGTAGGGCGCCACGCGGACGCCCTGGCGGGCCAGCCAGCGGCAGATGCCCGCCGTGACGACGCTCTTGCCCGCGTCCGATGTGGTGCCCGCGACCAGCACCGCCCCCTTGACCATGGGATCACGGTACACGGAGGCAAATTCACGGTAATTCCCCATTTACGAACGCTGTGACTTCTGCCACTCTGGCTAGAACATTGCCCTAGAACGGAATTCTAGATTTCCCTACGGAAAGGGTGGGCATGGTCGGGACGTTCGGTTCGCCGCGTACAGGCACCATCGACGCGCAGTCCCGCGCGCCATTCGGCTGGGCACCCCTCGTGGTGCTCTTCATCGTCGGACTAGTGGACCGGATCGAGCACAACCTCCTGTCGGGCGTGCTCCCGCTCATACAGAAGGAATGGGGCTTCAGCGACACCGCCGCGGGGTCCATCCCCACGGCGGCCGCCCTGGCCGCGGTCGTGGTGTCGCTGCCCGCCGGATACCTGGCGGACCGCTTCAGCCGCACCCGCATCATCGCGATCGTCGTCTTCTGCTGGGCCATCGCCACGCTGGGCTCCGGCATGGCGACCGGCTTCGCGATGTTCTACCTGATGCGCGTGTTCCTGGCCGCCGCCGAGAACATCGACAACCCGGCCGCCGGCAGCCTCCTCGCCGACTACTACCCGCCGGTCAGCCGGGCCAAGGCGTACGGGCTGACGCGGGTGACCACCTACCTGGGCGGCGTCGGCACCCTGCTCGGCGGGGTGCTGGCCGACGCGTTCTCCTGGCGCACCGCGTTCCTCATCATGGTCGTGCCCGGCGTGCTCACGGCGCTGCTCGTGTGGTTCCTGCGCGAGCCGCGCCGCGGCGAGCTCGACCGGCTCGTCGCCACCGGAGAGACGCCGGCGGAGCCGCCGGAGGCTTCGCAGGCCCCGGTGAAGCCGCAGGGCAAGCCGCCGTTCTGGGCGCAGCTCCGTCAGGTGCTGGCCATCCCGACCCTGCTCTTCGTCTGCGCCGGACTGGCACTGCTCAGCCTCGGCCTGGCCGGCATCTTCTTCTGGCTGCCCACGCTCATGGTGCGCGGCTTCGGCGCGAGCGTCGGCACGGCGGGCTCGATCAGCGGCCTGATCACGATCGCCGGCACGCTGATCGGCACCCTGGTCGGCTCGTGGCTGGGCAGGAAGTGGCACGGCACCCGCAAGGGCGGCAGGCTGCTGGCGGGCGGCAGCGGCATCACGGCCGGCTCGCTGGTGCTGGCCGCGGCGCTGTCCATGGACTCCCTCGGCGCGCTGACGATCCTGGTGCTCGTCGCGTGCTCGCTGATGTCGATCGCGATCCCCAACATGACGGCCTGCCTGGCCGACGTCGTGTCCGCCGCCTCACGCGGCCTCGGGTTCGCGGTACTGCAACTGCTGCTCACGGCCGGCAGCGCGTTCGGCTCGCTGGTCGTCGGCATCGTGTCGGACCAGTCCGGCTCGCTGCTGACCGGCATGTACGTGCTGGTGCTTCCCATGGCCGTCGGCGGCCTGCTCACGCTGGGGGCCAGGGCCTCGTTCGAGCGGGACGCGCGCAAGGTGATGGAGGCCGCCGGCCGCTGACCCGCGGGTGCCGAGGGGGCGTGGCGGCGGCCGCGCCCCCTTGGTCTCTCAGCCCTGCGGCGGCGTACGCCGTTCGCGCTCCTCCTGGGAGTACGGCTGGGTCGGCTCCTGGGGCGGGTACGGCGGCCGCTGCTCACCCGTGGTGCCGTTCGTGCCCCCGCCGTAACGGCGCTGCACAGCGTCCGCACCCTTGCCGATCTGGTCGTCGTACTTGTGGCCGGTGCGCTCCTTCACATACCGCTCGGCGCGGTCAAGCACCTGGTCGGCCTGCTTGGAGTGCCCTCTGGCAAGGTTCTCCGCCTTCTTCAGCCAGTCTGCTATGCGGCTCATGGCCAATTCCCCGTTCCTTCAGACTTCGACCCTTGCCCCTACCCCCGGAGCCTTGAATGATGTTTGCCGGGCTCCGGAAGCGAACCCGGGCGCAAGCTGCCGTACTCGCTCAATGACGCCAGGCCCGGCAAGCGGGACGATGCGGGCATGACAGCAGTAGTGCAGGCCGAAGGGCTGACCAAGTACTACGGCAGGCGCCGGGGCCTGGAGGACCTCACACTCGAGATCCAGCCGGGCGAGATCTTCGGCTACCTGGGGCCCAACGGCGCGGGCAAGACCACCACCCTGCGCCTCCTGCTCGACGTGATCAGGCCCACCCGCGGTGCCGTACGCGTGCTCGGGGGCGCCCCGCGCGACCCCGCCACCCGCGCCAGGATCGGCTACCTGCCGGGCGAGCTGGTGCTGGAGGGCCGCGACCGGGCCATCGACTACCTGCGCTTCCTCGGCCGGGTGCGCGGCGGGGTGCCGGCCTCCCGGATCGAGGCGCTGGCCGAGCGGTTCGACGCCGACCTGACGGTGCCGATGCGCAAGCTCTCCAAGGGCAACAAGCAGAAGATCGGGCTGATCCAGGCGTTCATGCACGAGCCGGAGTTCGTGATACTCGACGAGCCGACCATGGGGCTGGACCCGCTGGTGCAGCAGGAGTTCCTGGCGCTGGTGCGCGAGGTGCGCACGTCCGGCCGTACCGTCCTGATGTCCTCGCACGTGCTGGCCGAGGTGGAGAGCGTCTCCGACCGGGTCGGCATCGTACGCGCGGGGCGGCTGGTCGCCGTCGAGAACATCGCCGCGCTGCGCGAGAAGGCGGTGCGCAGGGTCGAGTTGCACTTCGAGTCGCCCGTGCCGGCCGCCGCCTTCGAGAACCTGCCCGGCGTACGTGACCTGCGCGTCGAAGGGGCCGGCGTGCGCTGCACGATCGACGGCCGCCCCGACGCGCTGATCAAGGCGGCGGCGAAGTTCACGGTCGTCCACCTGGTCAGCGCCGAGCCGGACCTGGAGGAGATCTTCCTGACCTACTACAGCGGCGAGGAGGAGCACGATGATCGCCAGAAGCTTGCGTGACTACCGGCGGATGCTGATCTGGTGGACCATCGGCATCAGCGCCTTCATCGCCCTCTACCTGACCGTCTACGGCAGCATCCGGGAGAGCCCGGAGACGTACGGGCCCGCGGCGGTCGCCAAGTTCCCCGGCCCGCTGCGCGACCTCATGGGCGGCATGACGGACATGGTGTCCGGCGCCGGCTACCTCCAGACGGTCGTCTACCAGCTCTTCGTCCCCATGCTGTTCATCGCCTGCGCGACGCTGCTGGCCAACCGGGCGCTGGCCGGGCCCGAGGAGACCGGCACGCTGGAGCTGGTCGTCACGCTGCCGGTGGACCGGCGGCGGCTCGTGCTCGGCAAGTTCGCCGCGCTGGCCCTGGGCCTGCTCCTGGTGGCCGTCGTGACGCTCGTCGTGGCCGTGGGGATGAGCGCGCTCATGGAGACCGGGGTGCCGTTCGACCGGATCCTCGCCGGGCACACCGGGGTGCTCCTGCTCGGGCTGTTCTCCGGCACCGTGGCGCTGGCCGCCGGCGCCGCCACCGGGCGCAGGCTCGTCGCCTCCGCCGTCGTGGGCGTGTGGGCGGCGGCCGGCTACACCGTGGTCACCGTGGGCCGGTCCGTGGACGCCATCGCCTGGCTGAAGTGGGTCTCGCCGTTCCACTACTACGCCGAGGGCAGGCCCCTGTACGACGGGCTGCCGGTCGGGGACTACCTTGTCCTCGCGGGGGCGACGGCCGTACTCGCGCTCACCGCGGTGCTCGCCTTCGACAGGCGTGACGTAGGAGTCTGATGGCGATCCCCGAGCTGCCCGCCGACCTGCTCAAGGGGCACTGGCAGCGGCTGGCCGACCACGCGGCGACGGGCCGGTTACCGGACAGGGAGGCGCTGGACGCCTACCGCGCCGCCGGCGCCAGGGCCGCCGAGCTGGGGCTGCCGCTGCGGGCCCTGGTCGACGCCGCGCTCGCCGCCGGCGAGGACCTGCCAGGGGTGCTGCCGGTGCTGCGCAAGGCGGTCTCCGCGCTGATGGAGGGGTACGAGGCGGCGCAGCTCGCGGCCATCCGGAGCGAGGAGAGCGCGCGCAGGGAGTTCGTGGACGACCTGCTCCAGGGGCGGGCCGAGCGGCTGGCGGAACGGGCCGAGCACTTCGGGCTGCGGCTGGCCGAGTCGTACGTGGTGACGGTGGCCCGCGGCCTGCGCGACGATCGCCAGGCCCGGGCCGACCGTGGCCTTGACCGGGGCGACCGGGGCGTTGACCAGGGCGACCGTGGCCTTGACCGGGAGGCTCGTGACGCTGGCCGGGTGGGGCGTGACCCTGGCGGTCGCATCGAGCACGATCGGGACCGCATCGAGCGCGACCTGATCACCCGGTTCGGCTCCCACAACGTGCTCGTCGCCGTACGCGACGGGCTGCTGGTGTGCGTGGCCCCGGCCACCTTGCCCGCCGCCGTGGGGGAGTTCACCCACCACGTACGCGCCCGCTTCCCGCCCGGCTGGCGCGTCGGCGTCGGCCGCGCGCACCGGGGGCCCGGGGGAGTGGTGGCCTCCTACCGGGAGGCGGCGCAGGCCCTGGAGCTGGCCGACGGGCTCCGCCTCAAGATCGACGTGGTCAAGGCCGCCGACCTGCTGGTCTTTCCCGTGCTGCTGCGCGACAGGAGCGCCATCGAGGACCTGGTGCACAGCGTGCTCAGCCCGCTGCTGGAGGCGCGGGGCGGGCACGAGCCGCTGCTGGAGACGCTGGAGGCCATCTTCGCCTCCCACGGCAACCAGACGGCCGCGGCACGGCGGCTGGGGGTGAGCCCGCGGGCGGTGACGTACCGGCTGGAACGCATCCGCCGCCTGACCGGCTTCTCACCCGACGACCCGACCCAGCGTTTCACCCTGGAAACGGCCGTCCTGGGCGCCCGCCTGCTGGGCTGGCCCGCCCACGGCTGACCTCCCGTGACATGCGCAGTCGCTCGGGCGGAGGCCGGCCGCTGACGTTCAGCTCAGTCGCTCACGGCGAGCCGTACCCCGAACCCCACGATCACCACGCCGGTCAGCCGGTCGAGGAACCGCCGGACGGCAGCCGAGCGGAGGATCCCGCCCATCCACGACGCGAACCCGATCAGCAGCGCACTCCACACCAGCCCCTCGGCCACGTGCACCCCGGCCAGCGCCAGCCCCATCAGCGCGTGCGGCGCCTCCGCAGGGATGAACTGCGGCAACATGGCCACATAGAACGCGCCCACCTTGGGATTCAGCAGGTTCGTCAGCAGCCCGCGCCGCAACCCCTTGCCGAAGCGCATCTCCTCCTGCTGCCGGCCCTCAGGCAGTTCCCCATGCCTGCTCAGCAGCATGCGCAGCCCCATCCACACCAGGTACGCCGCTCCGGCCCAGCGCAGCACGTCGTAGGCCACCTGAGAGGCGGCCAGCAGCGCCGACAGCCCGGCGGCGGTGAGCACGCCCCAGCAGAGCGTGCCGAGCTGGATGCCGAGCGTCACACCCCAGGCGGGCCGCCGCCCGGCCAGCAGGGACGTGCGCAGAATCAGGGCCGTGTCGAGGCCGGGCGTCAGCGTGAGCAGAGCGACCACGGCAGCGAACGACCAGACGGATCCTGCGATGTCCACGCACGTGAGGCTACAACAGACAATCACCAGATCCCGTTGAATCACCGGCCCCCTCCCGACACCTCAGGCCTTTCGGGCCTTCTGTGTCATGACGGCCCTCCCTGGGGGTTGCATGTCAGCCGAAGCCTGGGAGACGTCGAGCGAGGCGGTGGCGGGGTGGGGGGGCGGGTCCGGGCCCGGGTGGCGTTGGTCCTGAGGGGAGGGGTTGACTAGGACCATGCATGCCATCATCGTCGCCGCCCCAGGCGGCCCAGAGGTTCTCGAATACGTCGAGCGGCCCGACCCTGTCCCCGGTGACGGGGAGGTCGTGGTCGACGTCGCCGCCAGTGGCGTGAACTTCATCGACATCTACCACCGCTCAGGTGCGTACCCCCTCCCCCTGCCCACCCCCATAGGCTCCGAGGGAGCGGGCACGGTGTCGGCAGTCGGGGCGGGGGTGGGGGACGTGGCCGTGGGCGACACCGTCGCGTGGGCGAACGTGCTCGGCAGCTACGCCGACAAGGCCGTGGTGCCGGCGCACCGGTTGGTGCCGGTGCCGGACGGGGTGTCGGCCGAGGTGGCGGCTGCGACGATGTTGCAGGGGATGACCGCCCACTACCTGACCCACTCCACGCATGAGGTCAAGGAGGGCGACCAGGTTCTCGTGCATGCCGGGGCGGGCGGCATGGGGCAGTTGCTCATCCAGCTGGCCAAGCTCAAGGGCGCCAAGGTGTACACCACGGTCTCCACCAGCGAGAAGGAGAAGCTGGCCAGGGAGGCGGGCGCGGACGAGGTGCTGCGGTACGACGACTTCGCCGAGGCGCTGCGCGGCACGATCGACGTGGTGTACGACGGTGTCGGCAAGTCCACGTTCGACGGCGGGCTGGAGGCGCTGCGTCCGCGTGGCCTCATGGCCCTGTACGGGGCCGCCAGCGGGCCCGTCCCGCCGTTCGATCCTCAGACGCTCAACAAGCAGGGCTCGCTCTTCCTCACCAGGCCCACGCTCGTTCACTACATCGCCGAGCGGGAGGAGTTGCTGCGGCGGGCCTCCGACCTGTTCGGGTGGATCACCGAGGGGCAGCTCGCGATCAACATCTCGCACCGGTATCCGCTGGCCGAGGCGCGGCAGGCGCACGAGGATCTGGCCGCCCGCCGCACCACCGGGAAGCTGCTCCTGATCCCCTGAGAGCCACCAGGGCGGAAGGCGCCGAAGCCGTAGAGCCGGGGGCGTCAGTCGGGCCCTGGGGCTGCAGGGCCGTGGGGCTGCAGGGCCGTGGGGTCGTGGGGCTGCGGTGCCGTGAGGCTGTCAAGGCTGCGGTGCCGTGAGGCCGTGAAGCTGCGGGGCCGTGAAGGCTGTGGGGCCGTAGGGCTGACGGGGTTGGGCCGGGCCGGGGTGTTCGATTCGCATCCGGACCGGCCCACGGCGGCGCGTGCAGCCCATCGGTCGTCAGCCGAGGCGGGCCAGTGCGCCTGCCTCCAGCGCGACCCAGATCGCCCCGTCCGGCCCGGCCGTCAGCCCGTGAGGTTCGGCCTTCCCCTCATCCTCACCCTTTCCGGGCACACTGGGCAGCGGGTGCTCTTCGATGACGCCGTCCACGGTGATGCGCCCGACGCGGTTGGCCGCCCACTCCGTGAACCAGAGGGCGCCGTCGGCTCCGGTGATGATCGCGTGCGGCCGCGCGGCCCGGTCAGGGAGCGGATGCTCGGTGATCTTGCCGGCGGTGTCGATGCGCCCGACCTGCCCCGCCCCGATCTCGACGAACCAGAGGGCGTCGTCTGGCCCGAGCGTGATCCCTACCGGTGCGGCCCCCTCGGTGGGCAGCGGATGCACGGTGATCTCGCCCGCGAGCGAGATGCGCCCGATCGCGTTGCCCTGGTTGAGGGTGAACCAGAGGGCGTCGTCGGGCCCCGCCGTGATGAACGACGGCATGCCGCCCTCCACCGGCACCTCGAACTCGGTCAACGCACCGTCGGCCCCGATCCGCCCGATCTTCGTGGCCTCGAGCTGGGTGAACCACATCGCGCCGTCCGGCCCGGCGGTGATTCCGTACGGCGTGGTCGTCTCGTGGACCGTGAGCCGGCCTTCGGCGGTGATGCGGCCGATGCGCCCGCCCTTGTACTCGGTGAACCACATCGCCCCGTCGGGCCCAGGTGCGATCACCGTCGGCAGCCCGTCGGCCGGGTCGAGCCGGTGGATCACGGGCTCCTCGCCGGGCACCAGCCTGCCGACGCAGCCTTGGTGGACGAGCGTGAACCAGATGGCTCCGTCGGCCGCGGTCGCGATGCCGTACGGCGCGCCCGCTTCGATCATGGTCAACATGGATGTCCCCCCGATGGTGGTGGTCGGTGTCGATGGATGCCGGTCGGCGGCGGCCGGGGTCTTGGTCAACGTACGCGCCCTCCGGTCAGCTCGATCTCGGTCCCGCGGAAGCGCCGGACGAGCGCGCGGTCGTGCGAGACCAGGACGAGCGCGCCCCGGTACGCGTCAAGTGCCCGCTCCAGCTCCTCGGCCAGGACCGGCGACAGGTGGTTGGTCGGCTCGTCGAGCAGCAGCAGGTCGTGCTCTCGCGCCAGCAGCCGGGCCAGCGCCAGCCTGCGCCGCTGCCCGACCGACAACGCGCCTGTCTTCTGGCCGAGGGTGTGCGCCCTGAAGAGGCCGGTGTCCAGCAGTGCCGCGCGGCGCTCGTCGGCATAACCCTCCCCGTACGCCTCCAGCACGCTCTGCTCGGGATCGAACGTCACCTCCTGTGCCAGATGACCGACCCTGCAGCCGGCCCGGTCGGCCAGGGCCTGGAGCAGCGTGGACTTGCCTGCCCCGTTGGCGCCCCGGACCAGGAGCCGCTCGCCCTCCCTGATCGTCAGCGACTCGATCCGCAGCCGGTCGCCGATCCGCAGGTCACGCAGCTCCACGAGCACGCGAGCCGCCGCGCCCCCGCCTGCGTCGCCGGACGCGGCTGCGCCGGGGTCACGCCTGGTCGTGCCCTCGGCGAAATCGTGGGTGGCCGTGCCTTGGCCGGTTTGCTTCGCCGCGTCGCCGGGGAGGCCGTGCCCGCTCGCCTGCTCGGCCTCGTGCGGCGCTCCAGGGGCCGAGCCCGTGTCGAAGGTGCCGCGGAAGCGGAGCGGGGCCGGTGGGCGGGGCACCGGGTCGGCCTCCAGGCGGCGCAGCCGCTCGTGCGCGTTGCGCACCCGGCCGGCCACCGAGCTCTGCACCCGCCCGGCGTTGCGGTCGTAGGCCATCTTGTTGTTGTCGCGCATCAGCCGGCCGGCGGCCACCCGGTGTGCGGTGGTGGACGCGTATTCGCGGACCTGCCGCACCTCCTCGCACCACGCCGCGTAGGCCTGCTCCCAGCGGGCCCTGGCCGCCGCCTTGGCCGCGAGGAAACCGGTGTACCCGCCTCCGAAGCGGGTGGCGGTGCCGTGCTCGACCTCGACGATCGCCGTGACGACCCGATCGAGGAAGACGCGGTCGTGCGAGACCACGGCAACCGCGCCCCTGTGCTCGCGCAGCCGGGCCTCCAGCCAGGTCAGCGCCGACTCGTCGAGGTGGTTGGTCGGCTCGTCGAGCAGCAGCACGCGCGGCGCGGCGGCCAGCACGCAGGCCAGGCCGAGCCGCGCCTGCTCGCCGCCCGACAGGCTGGACAGCCGCCGCTCGCGGCCCACTCGGGCCAGCCCGAGGCCGTGGAACGCCCGGTCCACCCGGGCGTCCGCCTCGTAGCCGCCGCGCAGCTCGTACGCCGTGAGCAGCTCGCCGTACTCGTCCATGACCTCCTCGGTCAGCGCGGACTCCAGCTCCCGCATCCTGCGCTCCATGGCCCGCAGGCCGGCCAGCGCGGCGTCGACGGCCTGCTGAACGGTGTGCGTGGGCGGCAGCCCGAGCGTCTGGCCGAGGTAGCCGAAGTCGCCGGCCACCCGCACCTCGCCGTCGTCGGGCCGCTCGACGCCGGCCATCAGGCGCATCAGCGTGGACTTGCCCGAGCCGTTCTCGCCGACGATGCCGACGCGCTCGCCCGGCCCCACGGACAGGGAGACGCCGGTGAGGACGGCGCGATCGCCGTAGGACTTGGAGACTTCGCGGAGACTGATCAGGATGGAACTCCAATCGCAACTGAGGTAGCGTTAGTGTGCCACGTGGGAGAAGTTAATGCAACTGGAGTAGTTTTTGGAGACGAGCAAGCGCCCTGGAGGGCGGAGCGCGCGGGTCCGTGACGCCGTGCGGCAGGCCACGCTCGCCGAGCTGGCCGAGCGCGGTTACCAGGGCTTGACGGTGGAGAGCGTCGCCGAGCGGTCAGGCGTGCACAAGACGACCGTCTACCGGCGCTGGGGCGGGGTCGAGGGGCTGATCTCCGACGCGCTGGAGCTGGCCAGGGACGAGCCGTGGCCCATCCCCGACACCGGCTCCGTCGAGGGGGATCTGCGAGGGGTCGTGCAGCTCGTCCGTAGCGGGTTCGCCGATCCGGAGCTGGGGCCGGTGTCGACGGCGTTCGTGGCGGCGGCCGTACAGGATGCCGCTGCCGCGCGGGCGCTGCACGAGTTCTTCGCGGCCAGGCACGAGCAGTCGGCCGAGGTGGTGCGGCGGGCGATCGCGCGCGGCGAGCTGCCGGACGTCGTGGATCCCAACGAGGTGATCAGGGTGGCGGTCGCGCCCGTCTACTACCGGCTGTTCGTCGCGCACGAGCCGGTGACCGAGCGCGACGCCGACCGCGCCGCCGACGCCGCTCTGGCCGCCGCCCGCGCAGGCGTCCTCTGAACGCCGCGACCCACACCAGCATGCTTTCAGCGCAGCCGCCCGCCCCAGTGCGCTCTGGGCGCCACGACCTGCGCCGGTGTGCTCTGGGCGCCACGACCTGCGCCGGTGTGCTCCCAGCGTCGCCGCCCGAGCCCTCGCGCCCGGGCGAACGGGCATCAGGGCTCGTCGCGGCCTCTCAGGGCTCCTCAAGGCCCGTCAGAGCTCCCAAGGGCCCTCGGAGCTCCTCGGTCAGTGCTCCTTGCGCCCCCGTAGCTCGAAGTCGTCGAACGTGGCCCTCAGCAACGACTGCCCGTCCTGCGGCGTGCGGGCGAACAGCCCGAGCGTCCCGTTCCCGATCCCGTTCGGATCCTCGACGTCCTGCACCAGCTCGTCGTTCACCCACATCCGCAGCCGGACGGTCGAGCCCGCCTGCTCGCACGCCGCCACCAGCCGCGCCTTGCGGCCGAGGTCGGTCACCTGTACGGGCTGGGCCATCGTCCCGCCCGCCCCGTCCACGATGCGCCGGATCCTGGCACTGCCCTTCGTGTCCAGCCCGAACTCGTAGTAGGTGTCGTCCTGGTCGGAGTTGTGGCAGTAGATGCCGTACTCGCCGGACCCGACGGATTTCGTGACGTCGGCGGTGACGGCGATGACGACGGACGAGGGCAACATCGGCGTGGGGCTGGCCGACGGGTCGGGCGTGCCCGTGGGCGTGCTGACCAGGAAGGGGACGGGCGCCTTGGCCCAGCGCTCGTCGCGACCGCCGTCCCACTCCGCGTCCAGCCCGTACGTGCCGTCCGCGCGGTATCCCTGGCTGGTGGTGTCCTCCGGGTCGTACATGCCGATCCAGCCGCCGGAGGTCTGCGTGAAGTCCTCCCGGAAGAGCACGCCCATGTCGTCGGGCGGCCCGCCGGGCACGAGCAGGGCCCACGCGGCCACGCCCCCGGCCACCAGGACCGCGGCGGCCGCCGCCAGCGCCCCGTACAGCCGCCCGCGGTGTGCCCGCTTGGCCGCGACCGGGGAAGCGGACGTGTAGGGAGTCGTCTGCCAGGCCACCTGGACGGTGTGCGCCGCCTGCTCCGGTGCCGCCGCCCGCCCGACGAGGTGGTCGAGCAGCTGCTGCGCGGTGGGCCGGGTGGCCGGGTCCTTGCGCAGCGCCGCCGCGACCAGCTCGCGCAGGCCGGGCTCGACGGCGTCGAGGTTCGGCTCGCTGTTGAGCACCTGGTAGACGATGGAGGGCAGGGTGTCGCCGCCGAACGGCGCCCGCCCGCTGGCCGCGAACGCCACCAGGCAGCCCCACGAGAACACGTCGCAGGCGGGGGAGACCGGGTCGCCCCGCAGGACCTCGGGGGCCATGTAACGGGGCGTGCCGACGATCTCGCCGGTGCCGGTGACGCCGCCGAGCGTGTCGAGCGCCCGCGCGATACCGAAGTCGATCACCCGGGGGCCCACGGGCGACAGCAGCACGTTCGACGGCTTGAGGTCGCGGTGCACGACCCCGGCGGCGTGGATGGCGGTGAGCGCGGTGGCCACGCTCACGGCCAGCGCGTCGAGGCTGGAGCCGCGCAGGGGGCCCGACCGGCGTACGGCCTCCTCGAGGTTGGGGCCCGGCACGTACTCGGTGACCACGTAGAGCTGGTCGCCGTCCAGCGCGGCCTCGATCACGGCTGCCGTGCAGAACCTGCGCACCCGCTGAGCCGCGTCCGCCTCCCTGCGGAAGCGCATGCGGAACTGCTCGTGCTGGCTGAGCTCGGGGTTGATCACCTTGACGGCGACCCGTTGCCCAGCGGCATCCTCGGCGAGATGCACCGTGCCCATCCCGCCCCGCCCGAGCACGCCAAGCAGCCTGTAGCGCCCGATGTGGGAGGTTTCACCGCTCACGGCGCGCTAGCTTACCGATGCGGGGCTTCCCGCCGCAGATCCAGCGCCAAGACACGCGTACGGGGCCGGAGGGAACGGTCAGCGGTGCCTTCCTGATTGGCGGATGACCTCCACGATCAGCCAGGCGTTGGTGGAGGGGTTTCGGCCCCTTCGATTGGGCTCACAGTGCTCGGGGTCGGCTCGCCGGGCCCGTTCGCGCGCGATCTCGTGATGGGCGAAGGGGAAGTCCCGTCCCAAGTGCTTGTCGTAGTTCTTGATGTGCTTCCTGAGCCGCTGCCTCACACGTTCCTGGCCGCAGGCTGCGGTGTGGTCCTCGAAGTGGTAGAGGAGCCACAACTCGAAGCAAGGCAGGGAGATCGCGAGGTTGACGCGCCCTCTCCGGGCCTCGATCACGGCTTCGTCGAGAGTCTTGTGCTCGTCGACGTCCACGACGCACCACACCTCGTCGTAGGCAATGTTGGCGTCCCGCTGTGCACGCGCTTCCTTGTCCTTCTTGTCACGTTCCCTGATGGCGTACGTGACGATGGTCGCCGGGTCACGTCCGAGACCGATGACCTTGCAGTTGTGGATTTCCACGGGGAGAGAGCGGAAGTAGTCGCGGACGCCTTCGAAGTACTCGACCTCGGTGACTTCGCCCTCACACACGATGAGCACGCGCTTCTTCGGGGCTCGTCGGCCTATGGGACGGTCAAGGCGCGGGGGGCTACGCCTGGGGCTCATGGTTTCTTGACGGGCCCTTTCATGAAGATCTCGCGAATGCTCTCGAAATTGAGGTACGGCACCGCACCGTAACGGCCTTGCAGATAGCCGCGTTCGATGTTCTCGTCACGCCTGGTGTGGAATTCGGCGAGAGAGTAGAGGCTCGTGGCCCCGGAGTCGTCCTTCTCGGTGAACCAGACCTCGTCCCTGGCGAGGACCTCCGCCTCGAGCAGGGAGCCGAGAAGCGTGGTGTCGTGCGAGGAGAAGATGAGCTGGGCGCCGTACCGGTTGATGCCGGGATCCTTGAACATCCGGATCAGTGTCGAGCTGAGCAGCGGATGAAGGCTGGAGTCGATCTCGTCGGCGAGCATGGTGCCGCCGATGTAGAGGATGCTCAGCGTGTGTCCCAGCAGGGAGAGCCATGCCCTCGTTCCCGCGCTCTCCTCCTCCAGGCTCAGCGGCGGAGCGTCCATCCGCCGGCGCAGGACCACCTTCTTCTCCTGCGAGCCTGTCTCCAGCAACTCCATCCGCTCGACGCCCAGGTCCGCGATGCGGAGGAGTTCGTTGATGTCGTCCGTCACGTATTCGGCGTCCAGGATGTGCTTCACGACGTCGAGGCGGAATCTTTCGTGCAACTCGCCGTGCTGAATGAAATAGGCGCCGCTGGACGTCAGGCTCTGGTAGAGGTCGCTGAGCAACGGATGGTTGTTGGACGCCGCGCACGAGAGGTACAGCGAATTCGGGCGGGTGAGCTTGCGGATGCGCTGTGTTTCGCCGGTTAGGCCGCGGCCGAAGGTGAAATCAGCTGGGCCGCTGCGGTCGAAAAGTTTTCTGATGCGGCCTCGCGGAAAGGTGTTGAGCCATTCGCCGAGCACCACTTCGTCATCGGCTTCGAAGCCGTAGGAGTAGCGGACGCCCTCGTGGAGGAAATCGACCTCGTAGAACGACGGGGTCTGCTGCCCTGCGGGGGAGAGCTTGAACGGTCGTCTCGGCACTCCTCCGGTCGGCTTCCAGTGGGTGTGGGACAGCCGGATGGCGTCGGACATCCACCGCAGGGAGTCCAGGACATTGGACTTTCCCGAGGCATTGGCCCCGTAGATCCCGGCGACCTTGAGCGGTTCTGTCCGTTTCGCCTCTCCCCGGCGCGGAGCGGCCGTCAGGGAGAGTGTCTGCTCGTCGCGGATCGACCGGTGGTTGGCGACCCGGAAACGCAACAACACGATCTTCTCCCTGTCTGAAGTCGACTAGAACCCTACACTTTCAAGCCTCCTCCGGAAGAGATTCCCCGTAATCCTCCTGCCAAGCACATACGGCATGCACGGACGGCAGCCCCTGCCCGGGCGACACCACCAGCACGCGGCACCCCGCCGCCCGGGCCGCCGCGATCCCCGCCGGGCTGTCCTCGATGGCCACGCACCGCGAGGGCGCGGCCCCGAGCCGCCGGGCGGCCTCCAGGTACGGGTCGGGCCACGGCTTGCCCCGCTCCGTGTCCTCGTTGGCGATCACCAGGTCGAACGCGTGCCCGAGCCTGGGCAGCACCAGCTCCACGATGCTCCGGGGAGAGGCGCTGACCAGGGCGGTGGGGACGGCGCCGGCGGCCAGGCCGGCCAGGAGCTCGGGCGCTCCCCGCACGACCGTCAGGTCCCGGTGGATGCGGTCGGCGAAGGCGTCGGTGAGGGGGCCGGTCAGCTCGGGCGAGCCGAGGTAGGCGGCCACGTCCTCGATCGTGCGGCCGTGGACGAAGGGCAGGTCCACGGCCGTGAGCGGGCGTCCCGCGACGGAGGTGACGGCCTGCCACCACAGCCCTTCGGTGTCCACCAGGGTGCCGTCCATGTCCAGCAGGACGGCCGCCGGTTCAGACCGCATCGGCGGCCACGACGGGGGCCGGGGCGGTGACCGTGCGGGCCGCCACCAGGACGGGCCGCTCCACCAGGCGCACCGTGACGCGCGCGCCGGGGCCGAGCCTGGCCGCCTCGTGGCCGGGCACGTCCGCGAGCACCTCGCTGCCCTCCACGGCGAGCCTGAGCCGTACGGAGGCGCCGCGGAACGAGGCCGCCAGCACCTCGGCGGGCCCGTCCTCGGCCGGGACGACCTGCACGGCTTCCGGACGGATCAGCACGTCCACGGACGGATCCGCAGGAACGGGGCCGTCCACCGGGAGCAACTGGCCGAGCACCGTCACCTGGTCGCCAGAGACCTGCCCGGCCAGGTGGTTCATGGTGCCGACGAACTCCGCCACGAACGGCGTGGCCGGCCGGTCGTACACCTCGGCCGGCGCCCCGACCTGCTCAAGGCGCCCGTCGCGCAGCACCGCGACCCGGTCCGCGACCGACAGGGCCTCCTCCTGGTCGTGGGTGACGAAGATGGTGGTGATGCCCAGGTCGAGCTGGAGGCGGCGGATCTCCTCGCGCAGCGCGACCCGTACCTTGGCGTCCAGCGCCGACAGCGGCTCGTCCAGCAGCAGCACGCGCGGCTCCAGGGCGAGCGCGCGGGCCAGCGCGACGCGCTGCTGCTGGCCGCCGGAGAGCTGGTGCGGGTAGCGGTCGGCGTGGGCGGGCAGGCCGACGAGTTCGAGGAGCTCGTCCGCCCTGGCCCGCCTGGTGGCCACGGGGACCTTGCGCACGCGCAGGCCGAAGGCGACGTTGTCGCGGGCGTTCAGGTTGGGGAACAGGGAGTAGGACTGGAAGACCATGCCCGCGTCCCGCTTGTTGGCGGGGACGTCCGTCACGTCCTTGCCGTCCACCAGCACGGCCCCCGAGTCCGGCCGCTCGAACCCGGCCACGCAGCGCAGCGCCGTCGTCTTGCCGCAGCCCGAGGGGCCGAGCAGGGCGACGAACTCCCCGGGCGCGACGACCAGGTCCAGGCCGTCCAGCGCGACCGTCCTGCCGAACGTCCGCCGCAGCGCGCGGAACTCCACCGATGCGGTCATTTCCCTTTCTCCTTGCTGAAGATGGTGGACACCGCGAGCAGCAGCAGCCAGATGAGCAGCAGGCTCAGGATCGACACCGCGACCGAGAGCTGTCCCTTGGAGCCCGACACCGTCACGATCCACACCGCGAACGGCTCGTAGCCGAGCAGGCTGGCGACGGTGTACTCGCCCAGCACCAGCGCCAGCGTCAGGAACGACGCGCTGGCCAGGGCCGAGCGCAGGTTGGGCACGACGACCCGCACCAGCACGTACGGCCACGACGCCCCGAGGTTGCGGGCCGCCTCGACCAGCGTCCGCACGTCCATGGTGCGCAGCCCCGCGTCCAGCGACCGGTAGACGAACGGCAGCACCAGCACCACGTACGCCAGCACCAGCACCACGGGGAACGCCGGGTCCTGCACGGCGATCAGCGTGGCCCAGAACGGGGTGGGGGCCAGCAGGTCGGTCCCGCCGCGCAGCGCCGTGCCGATCCCCGCCACGAACGTGATCGGCGGCACCACCAGCGGCAACGTGCACAGCACCTCCATGACGGGCCGCAGCCGGGGCGCGAAGAGCCGTACGGCCAGCATCGCCGGCAGCGCCAGCAGCAGCACGACCACGATCGTGGCCAGGGCCAGCCCGAGCGAGAGCGACAGCGACCGGACGAAGCCGTCGGCCGTCAGCAGCTCCCCGTAGGCGGACAGCGACACGCCGGCGGTGGGCGTGTGGATCGTGTACCAGAAGGCGGTCCCCAGGGGGACCAGGAAGTAGGCGGCGGCCGGCAGGAACACCAGCCCGCGCCACGCCCTGGGCCGCCGCGGCGCGGCCCCCGAGACCCGTTCCAGGCCGGTCAGTGCAGCCATCGGGAGGTCCTTCTCTGCAGCGGCAGGTAGATCGCCATGACCAGCCCGGCCACCACGACCATGTCGAGGCTGAGCGCCAGCGCGATGTTCTCGTAGCCGACCAGCACGTCGCCGGTCAGCGCACTGGCGATCTTCAGCGTGACGAGCGGGACGACGGTGCCGACCATGGCGTTCGCGGTGGCGTAGGCGGAGAAGGCCCCGCCGAACAGCAGCACCACGCCGCCCAGCATGGCCGGCGCCAGCACGGGCAGCGCGACGAAGCGCCAGTAGTGCCAGGCGGTGGCCCCGCTGCTGGCCGCCGCCTCACGCCACTGCGGGCGCAGCCCGTCCAGCGCCGGGGCCATGGCCAGCACCATGAGCGGGATCGAGAAGTACAGGTAGACCACGACCAGCCCCCAGAACGTGTAGAGGGAGCCGGAGGGCAGCCCGACCAGGCCGCTGACCACGCCGGAGTTGCCGAGCGTGGCGATCCAGAAGAACGCCAGCGGCACCCCGCCGAAGTTGGCCAGCACGCCGGAAGCGGTCAGCACGGCCTCGCGCAGCATCGTGCTGCGCGAGGTGACGACGGCGTGGGCGAGGAACGTGCCGAGCACGGCCCCCAGCAGCGCCACCACGGCCGACAGCCGCACGCTGCCGAGCATGGCGGTGAGGTAGCCGCCCTGCAGGCTCTGCGACAGGTTGGCCAGGCTGGGCCGCCCCTGCGCGGTGAACGCCCCCGCCACCAGCACGATGGCGGGGACGCCGAACACGAGCGCGAAGAACGCCAGCAGCGGCAGCGCCCCCACCCATCCACGCGAACGAGAGCGGCTCATCCCGAGATCGCGGTGTCCCAGCCGGCGGCCAGCTTGGCCTTGGCCGCGTCGACCTGCTCGGTCGTCGGGAACGCGGGCTCGCCCTCCACCGAGGGCAGGTTGGCGGCCAGCGCCTTGTCCACGGTGCCGTCGGCGGTCATCGCGGGCAGCAGGACGGGGCGGGCGAAGCCCTTGAGGTAGAGGTTCTGGCCCTCGGCGCTGTAGAGGTACTCCTGCCACAGGCGGGCGGCGGCCGGGTGCGGGGCGTCCTTGTTGATGGCCTGCGCGTACATCTGGAAGTACTTGCCGTCGGCGGGCACGTTCACCTTCCAGTCGATGCCCTTGGCGGTGAGCTGGGGCGCGTAGGCGGCGTTGTTGTAGTCCCAGTCGATGCTGATCTTGGTCTCGCCGTTCTCGATGGTGGCGGGCGTGGTCTCGACCGGGTTGTAGTTGCCCGCCTCCTTGAGCTTCTTGAAGAAGTCGATGCCGGGCTGGATGTCGTCGAAGGAGCCGCCGTTGGCGATGGCGGCGGCGTACACGCCGGCGAAGGCCGAGCCGGACTCGGTGGGGTTGCCGTTCATCGCGACCTGCCCCTTGTACTCGGGCTTGAGCAGGTCGGCGAAGCTCGTCGGGCAGGTCTTGATCTTCTTGGCGTCGCAGCCGATGGACACGTAGCCGCCGTAGTCGTTGACCCAGAGCCCCGTCGCCTCCTTCTGGCCCTCGGGGATCTGGTCGAACGTCTGCACCTTGTACGGCGCGAACAGGCCCTCCTCGGCCCCGCTGATCGCGAACGACTGGCCGAGGTCGAGCACGTCGGGCGCGCGGTCCTGGCCCTTGCGCGTCTTGACGGCGTTGATCTCGTCGGCGCTGGCCGCGTCGGGGGTCTCGCTCTCGATCTTGATGCCGTACTTGGCCTGGAACTTCTCGATGATCTCGCCGTAGTTGGCCCAGTCGGGCGGCAGGGCGATGACGTGCAGGGCGCCCTCCTTCTTGGCCGCCTCGACCAGCTTGTCGAGGCCGCCGAAGTCCGCGGCGGAGGTGGCGGTGGCGGCGTTCACCCCGCCTTGCGAGGCCTGGGTGGTCTGCTGGGTGCTCGGGGCGGCGCCGCACGCCGCGGTGACTACGGTAAGGGCTGCGACAATGCCGGCCGCTCGGGCGCGAGGTGTGAACACGACGCCTCCACTTTCCAGGGGGTATGTCAAGAACGTAGGAGAACTTGTACAAACAAGCGAGCCCAAGTAAGTCGCATCAATGTTGCTCTTCAGTGAATGGGAAGGATCGGGGATGGTTGCGCGCTATGAACGGATAGCCGATGAGTTGCGGGACGAGATCCTGTCCGGCGCGCATCCGGTCGGTTCCCAGCTTCCCAGCGAGGCCGAGCTGGCCGAGCGGCACGGCGCGGCCCGCGGCACCGTACGCCAGGCGATCGCCGTGCTGGCAGCCGAGGGGCTGGTCGGCTCCCGGCAGGGCGCCAGGCGGATCGTGCTCGGCAGGACGCGCAGCCAGAGCTTCGCCGAGTTGCACAGCTTCGCGCAGTGGGCGCGCGCGAACGGCTACCGCTACGGCGGCCAGGTGATCGCCCAGCGCCGCCGGGCCGCCCGCGGTCCCGAGCCCGCCAGGCTGGGCTCGGCGCAGGTGCTGGAGGTGCTGCGCGTGCGCACGCTGGAGGGCGAGCCCGTGCTGCTGGAGCGGACGGTGTACGCCGAGTGGGTGGCCGGCGCCGTCGAGAAGCTGCCCGCCGACTGCGAGTCGGTCACCGAGGCGCTGTACGAGTCCATCGGCCTGGTGTTCGCCTACGGCGAGCACCTCATCGACGCGGTGCCCGCGGGGGCGCAGGACGCCCGCCTGCTGGGGGTGCGCCGGGGCAGCCCGCTGCTGCGCCAGCGCAGGACCACGACCACCCATGAGGGCCGCCCCGTGGAGACGTCCGACGACCGTTACCGCGCAGGCAGCGTGGCCTTCAGCATCCGCAACTCGATCGGCGCCAACCCGCTCGTACGGCAGGCGGGCGACTTGCGTTTCGGCGCTGGAGAACATATGTTCGAGTCATAGCGCCCGCCTTCCCCCGGGTGGCTCAGCATACGGACCAGAGCCGCGGGGAGAAGCGTCTTGAGCAGACTCTATGGCGATCCGATAGAGGTGTGGACCCGAGACGGGGAGCCGACCCAGTTCGTCTGGCGCGACCGGCTGTACCTCGTCCGCCGCGTCCTCGACCAGTGGGTGGTCGCGCGCGAGTGGTGGAAGACCGGCGAGGGCGACCCCGGCGAGCGCCAGTTCTGGCGGGTGGAGGCCAGCCCGGGCCGCGAGGTGGGCTCCTACGAGCTGCGTTACGACACCGCCGGCAACGGCTGGCTGCTGCTGAGGGCGTGGGACTGATGGCGCCCCCGTTCCCGCACCTCGACGTGTGCTCCGCCTACTCCATGCGCTACGGCACCGCGTTCCCGCGAGCGCTGGTGAACCGGGCGGTGGAGCACGGGATGGACATCCTCGCGCTGACCGACCGCGACGGCCTCTACGGCGCGATCAAGCACGCCCAGGCGTGCGCCGAGGCCGGCATCGCGCCGGTGCTCGGCGTGAACCTGGCGCTCGACGCCCCCGCCCCGGCCTTCACCCCGGTGCCGGGGGCCCGCGCGCCGCGCCCGCGCACCGGCCCGGACGCCGAGGACCGCGTCACCGTGCTGGCCCGCGGCAAGGGCTGGTCGCGCCTGTGCCGCCTGGTCACGGCCGCCCACCACACGGGGGAGCGCGGCGCGCCCAAGGTGACCCGCGAGCTGGTCGGCGAGTGGGCGGGGGGCCCCGGCGGCGATCACGGGTTCGGCTCGGAGGACGGGCTCGTGGTGCTGCTCGGCCCCAGGTCCGACGTGGGCCGCGCGGTGGCCGAGCGGCGCGACGAGCACGCCAGGGCGCTGCTCGGCATGTGGCGGGCGGCGGTGCCCGGCGTGGTGATCGAGCTGGTCGACCAGTACGGCTTCCGCGACGCGACCACGGCCGTGCGCATGCTCGGCCTGGCCGAGTCGGCGGGGGTGCCGGCGATCCTGACCAACGCCGTACGCTACCTCGACCCCACCGACCACCAGGTCGGCGACGTGCTCGACGCGGCCCGCCAGCTCGTCCCGCTGCACCCGCGCCACCTGGAGCGCACCACCTCCCACGCCTATCTCAAGAGCACCAAGGAGATGTGGCAGGTGGCGGCCAAGGTGTGCGGCGCGGACCAGGAGCGGGTGGCCAGGCTGCTGTTCACCACCAGGCGGCTGGCCGAGGCGTGCGCGATGGAGCCGCTCGACCTGCTCGCGCTCCGCAACGACCCGCCCGGCCTGCACCTGCCGGAGATCGGCCGCGACCCCGTGCCGCTGCTGCGCCACCGGGTCGAGGACGGCCTGTTCCGGCGCGGCCTCGACCGCTCCGCCGACGCCAGGGACCGGCTCGGCGACGAGATGGCCATCATCGAGCGCAAGCGCCTGTCCGGGTACTTCATCGCCGTGGCCGGCATCACGGACATGATCCGCGGCATGGGCATCCGCTGCGCCATCCGCGGCTCCGGCGCCGGCAGCCTGGTCAACTACCTCATCGGCATCGGCGAGGTGAACCCGCTCGACCACGGCCTGCTCATGGAGCGCTTCCTGTCGGAGGGCCGCATCGGGCTGCCCGACATCGACGTGGACGTCGAGTCGGCCCGCCGCCTCGACTGCTACCAGGCCATCTTCGACCGCTACGGCGAGTCCCGCGTGGCCTGCGTGTCCATGATGGAGACCTACCGGGCCCGCAGCGCCATCCGCGACGTCGCCGGGGCGATGGGCCTGCCGCCGCACGAGATCGACGCCATCGCCAAGGCGTTCCCGCACATCAGGGCCAGGCAGATCACCGCGTCCCTGGAGGACCTGCCCGAGCTGCGCGAGAGCCGGCTCGGCGAGGCCGGGCTCGACCGGGTGTTCCGGCTGGCGGAGAAGCTCGACGGCCTGCCCAGGCACATCGCGCTGCACCCGTGCGGCGTGCTGATCGGCAACGCCGGGCTGCGCGACCGCACGCCGGTGGAGCGCAGCCTGCTGGAGTTCCCGATGTCGCAGTTCGACAAGGACGACGTGGAGGAGGCGGGGCTGCTCAAGCTCGACGTGCTGGGCGTGCGGATGCAGTCCGCGCTGGCGTACGCGCTGAGCGAGATCAAGCGCGTGGACGACGTCGCGGTCGAGCTCGACACCCAGAGCGGCGACGACCCCGCCAAGCAGTACGTGCCGCACGACGACCAGGACACCTACGACATGATCTGCGCCTCCCGCACCCTCGGCTGCTTCCAGATCGAGTCGCCGGGGCAGCGCGAGCTGGTGGCCAAGCTGGAGCCGCGCAGGATGCACGACCTGATCGTGGACATCTCGCTGTTCCGGCCGGGGCCGGTCAACTCCGACATGGTCACCCCCTACCTGGAGGCCAGGCACGGGTGGCGGCAGCCGTACTATCCGCACGAGCGGCTGCGGGAGGCGCTGAGCGAGACGCACGGCGTCGTCGTCTTCCACGAGCAGGTACTGAAGATCATCTCGGTGATGACCGGGCGCGACCTGTCGTACGCCGAGAAGCTGCGGCGCACGCTCGACACACCCGAGGGGCGGGCCAGGGTACGCAGGGCGTTCGTCCCCCTGTCCAAGGCCAACGGGTTCGACGACGCGGCCGTGGAGCGGGCCTGGCAGGTGCTGGACGCGTTCGGCTCCTTCGGGTTCTGCAAGGCGCACGCGGCGGCGTTCGCGCTGCCCACGTACCAGTCGGCCTGGCTCAAGCGGCACCACGCGGCGGCGTTCTTCGCCGGGGTGCTCACGCACGAGCCCGGCATGTACCCGCCGCGGGTCATCATCGACGAGGCCAGGCAGTGCGGGGTGAAGATCCTGCCGCTGGACATCAACAAGTCGGGCAAGGACTGGCAGGTGGAGCGGCTCGGGCCGCGCGTCCAGGTCCGCGTGCGGGCCGCCGAGCTGGGCTCCCCGGACGACGCGCGGCGGCGGGTCAGAGACTTCAAGATCGGCGACATCGGCAGGGGATACGCGCTGCGGGTGCCGTTCTCGGCGATCAAGGGCGTGAGCGAGGCCGAGGTCGAGCGGATGGTGGCGGGGCAGCCGTACACGTCGCTGGCCGACTTCTGGGACCGCGCCAGGCCCTCGCGGCCCACGATCGAGCGGATCGTCCAGGTCGGCGGCCTCGACGCGCTGCACGACCTGCACCCGGGCGGGCACCAGCGCTGGCGTCCCGGCGAGCTGACCAGGCGCGACCTGATCGCCCAGGTCGGCGCGCTCGACCGGGCCTCGGCGATCGGCGTGCAGGCGGGCCCGCGCAAGTCCAGGCGCTACAACTCCCACATGGATCTCTCCAGGAACGCGGCTCCCCCGGCGGCACAGCTTCCGCTCGGGTTCGGCGAGAGGTTGTCGCCGGGGGAGCTGCCCGAGATGACGGAGACGGAGATGGTCGAGGCCGAGCTGGAGATCCTCGGCATCGACGTCAGCCGGCACGTCATCAGCTTCCACGACGAGCTGCTCGACGCGCTGGGGGTGGTGCGTTCCAGAGACCTGCTCGCCCAGCGCAACGGGGCGGAGATCCTGGTCGCCGGGGTCAAGGTGGCCACCCAGACGCCGGCCGTGCGCTCGGGCCAGCGCGTCATCTTCACCACGCTCGACGACTCGACGGGGCCGGTCGACCTGACGTTCTTCGAGTCGGTGCAGGGGCGGTGCGCGTCGATCGTGTTCGGCTCGTGGCTCATGCTGGCCAGGGGGGTGGTCCGGCGCACGGGGACGCGGGCGGTGTCGCTGCGGGCGGTCGACTGCTGGAACCTCGCCGACCTCGACGCGCTGTGGCGCTCGCGGGGCATCGAGGCGGTGCGCGCCGTCGTCGAGCGGGCGCCGGAGGAGCTGGCGGGGGTCGGCGGACGCAAGATCGAGTACGCCAACGGCTTCCGCCTCTCGCCCTACTCCGACCTCGGCCCGGCCATCACCGCCAACCCGCCCAGGCAGCTCTGGCACGCCAGCCCGGGCAGCTCCGGGCCCACGGCGGCCTAGCTCGTACGTCCCATCGCCGTGGACCCCGGGGCGGGCTGCGGTGCCTGCGGCGAGAAGGTGCGTACGGTGCCGGCCTCGACGGGACGGGCCGAGCGGGCCGCCCGCTGCAGCCGGGTCAGCTCCCGCACGGTGCAGGCGCACAGCAGGGCGGCCACCGAGGCGCAGGCCAGCTCCGGCACCCCCACCCCCGTCAGGTCGCCCGCGGAGGCGCCGAGCGGGAGCCGGATCGTCACCAGGGCGAGCGCGGCCAGCCAGGCCGCCCACCACCCCGCCAGCAGCGCCAGCCACCGCCCGCGGCGCCCGGCCGGCGGGCGGGTGCCGCGCCAGATCTCGTCGACCAGCACCGCCGGCGCGATCAGGTTGACGCCGGGAAGCAGCCAGGCCGCCGCGACGGGGCCGGTCGCGGCCGAGCGGTCGTTGGCCTGCCTGGCGCGTACGAGCCAGGTCACGTAGGCGGCAGCGGCGGCGATCGTGGTGCCGGCCACCAGCATCATCAGCACCGCGAACATCGTCACCGCCCCGACCACGGCCTCGGCGTCGGCGCCCTGCGGACGTCCGCCGAAGGCGGCCAGCTCGGCGGCGAGCCGGCGCCCGCGCGACAGCTCGAAGCTCACGAGAGCGCCGAGGGAGAGGATCTGGGCGGTGAGCGTCACGTAAACGGCAGAGGCGGCTCTGGCGGGCGATGCCTGGGTGTAGCGCACGTTGATCTCCCCCCGGGCCATGCGCTGAGGTTCTGATTCACTTGTATCCCGGCAGCCCCGCTGTTAATCAGCTCACCACGCCGGATTCCCACGCCCAAGCTGCGATTTCAACCCGATTGCGGACACCGAGCTTGGCCTGGATGCTGCCCAGGTGCGTCTTCACGGTGGACAGTGACACGAACAGCTCCCCGGCCACCTCCTGGTTCGTCCGCCCCCTGGCCACCAGGCGCACGACGTCCAGCTCGCGGTCCGTCAGCGGGTCGTTCACCGGCAGCGCGGCGCGGCGGGGCTGGGCCAGGTGCTGCAGCAGCCGCACGGTGATCGACGGCGACACCAGCGCGTCGCCCGCCGCCGCGGCCCTGACCGCCTCGATCAGCAGCGTGGGCCCGCTGTCCTTGAGCAGGAAGCCGGTGGCGCCGGAGCGCAGGGCTCCGTACACGTACTCGTCCAGGTCGAAGGTGGTGACGATGACGACCCGCATCGGGTTCTCCACGCCGGGGCCCGCCAGCACGCGGGTCACCTCCAGCCCGTCGAGCTTGGGCATCCTGATGTCGAGCAGGCACACGTCCGGCCGCAGCCGCCTGGCCTCCGAGACGGCCTCGGCCCCGTCCGAGACCGCGGCCACGACCTCCATGTCCGGTTGGGCATCCAGAATCATCTGGAAGCCGGTGCGCACCAGTTGCTGGTCGTCTGCGATGAGAACCCGAATAGTCACGGCCCCAACTCTAGGGATCAGCCGTTCGGCCGAGGCGGATATGGACGCACGGCCGATCCCCCGGCACCTCCTCCGGCGGGAGCCTGGACGGCATGAACGACGTGCTTGTTGGACATGCCCTGGCCAAGCGGTTCGGGCAGACGGTCGCCCTGGGCGGCGTGGACATCGCGGTACGGGCGGGCGAAGCCGTGGCGATCATGGGGCCGAGCGGTTCCGGCAAGTCGACGCTGCTGCACTGCCTGGCCGGCATCATGAAGCCGGACGGGGGCGAGGTGCACCTGCTCGGCCAGCGCATCGACTCGCTGGGCGAGCGCAAGCGCAGCGCGCTGCGCCGCACCCGCTTCGGCTTCGTCTTCCAGTTCGGCCAGCTCCTGCCCGAGCTGCCCGCCGAGGAGAACGTGGCCCTCCCGCTCATGCTGGGCGGCGTGCCGAGGACCCAGGCCGTACGGCAGGCTCGCGAGTGGTTCGCCCCGCTCGGCCTGCACTCCATGGAGTCCAGGCGGCCGGGGGAGCTGTCCGGCGGCCAGGCGCAGCGGGTGGCCATCGCCAGGGCGCTGGTCACCAGGCCGGCCGTGGTCTTCGCCGACGAGCCAACGGGGGCGCTCGACCAGCAGACGGGGCAGGACACGATGCGGCTGCTGGTGGAGGCCACCAAGCACAACGACGCCAGCCTGATCGTCGTCACCCACGACCCGAACGTGGCCGCCTGGTGCGACCGCACGGTCGAGGTCCGCGACGGCCGGCTGCTGGCGCGCACGAGCGGGGCGATGGCGTGAACCTCGACCTGACCTGGCGGCTGCTCAAGGGCGGCGGCCGCAGGGGGCTGCTCGGCACCTGGCTCACGCTGGGCGCCGTCGCGGTGGCCACGGCGCTGCTGCTGTTCGCCGTGGCGGCGAACTCCGCCTTCCAGGCCAGGGCCGAGCGCGGCGCCTGGCGCAACCCGGTCCCGGCCGCCTCCGGCGCGGTGGCCGTGGAGGCGTCCCGCTTCGACTTCGTCCGCGACCAGGCCATCACCGTCATCGACCTGGCCGCGCTCCCGGGCAAGTCGCCCGCGCCGCCGCCGGGCCTGCCCCGCTTCCCCGCGCCCGGCGAGGTGTGGCTGTCGCCGGCGCTGGCCGAGCTGGCCAGGGAGCTGCCCGCCGGCGAGCTGGGCGACCGTTACCCAGGCCCGGAGGGGGTGCTCGGCGACGAGGGGCTGGTCCATCCGGACGAGCTGGTCGCGGTCGTCGGCCACGCGCCGGACAGCCCCGCGATGACCGCGGCCCGCACCGACGACTGGGTCGTCGCCAAGCCGCCCGTGAAGGTCGCGAGCCTGGCGGGGCAGCCGAGCGAGGACGCGGAGGCGTACCGGGTGCTCTCGCTCGTCGCCAGCGTGCTCATGGTGGTGCCGCTGCTGGTGTTCGGGGGCGCGGCGGCCCGGCTCACGGTGGCCAGGCGTGACCAGCGGCTGGCCGCGCTGCGCCTGGTCGGGGCCACGCCCGCGCAGGTCGTCGGGATGACCGTGGCGGAGGCGGTGATCGTCGCGCTGGCCGGCGCGCTCGCGGGGGCCGTCGCCTTCGCGCTGGCCGTGCCGCTGCTGGCCGGGATCGAGATGCAGGGCGGGCCGTGGTTCGCCGCCGACCTGTTCCCCGGGCCGCTCGTCCTGGCCGGGGTGCTGGTCGCGGTGCCGCTGCTGGTGGGGCTGTCCGCGGTGGCCGGCCTGCGGCGGGTCGTGGTGAGCCCGCTCGGCGTGGCCAGGCGGGAGACGCCGCCCGCCATGCGCTTCGTACGGGTGCTCGCCCTGCTGGCGGTGCTGGCCGTGTTCCCGATGCTGACCAGGGGCACCAGCGTCACGATCATCGCGGTGGCGCTCGCGCTGGCGTTCCTGTGCATCAACCTGGCGGGGCCGTGGGTGGTCGGCGTGATCGGCCGGATCACGGCGGCGAGCGCGCGGGGTCCTGCCCGGCTGCTCGCAGGCCGCCGGCTGGTGGACGACCCGCGCTCGGCCTGGCGCACGGTGAGCGGCGTGGCGCTGACCGGCTTCGTGGCGGGCTTCCTCGGCCTGCTCAGCCCGTCGGCGTTCGACGGCGACGCGGCCGGCCCGCCGCAGCTGCGCGTCACCGCGCCCGCCGGGCAGGCGGCGGAGGTGGCCGAGCAGGCCCGCGAGCGGCTGCGCGCGTCCGGCGTGCGGGCCGACGTGAAGCCCGTCAAGGACGTCGTCGTCGCGGCCCTGGGCAGCACCGCCGACACCGCCACCCTCGACCGCGCCCGCACCGCGATGGCCGGCCTGGTGCCCGGCCGCACGCCCACCACGGAGCGCGACGACCAGCGGTTCGGCATCCAGCTCCTGGCCGACGTCCGGGTGGGCACGATCGTGGTGCTGTCGGTGTCGTTCCTGGTGGCCATCGCCAGCTCGGGGATCACGGCCACGTCGTCGATCCTGGACCGGCGGCAGACGTACGGGCTGCTGCGCCTGGCGGGCACGCCGCTGGAGGTGCTCGACCGGGCCCGCCGCGCCGAGACGCTCGTCCCGCTGACGGTCATGGGCGGCGGGGCGATCCTGGTCGGGGCGTTCTGCGCGGTGCCGTTCATGATCGGCGGCATGAACGTGGCCGGCACGCTCACGCTGGCCGGCTGCGTCGTGGCGGGCTTCGCCGGGGTGATCGCGGCGGGCGCGCTGAGCCGCCCGCTGCTCCGCTCCGTCACCTCGGATCCGGCGCCCCGGCCCGACTAGCCCAGGACGAGGTCGCGGACGAGCTTCAGCGACGGCTCGTCCCGCACCCCCATGACGAGCAGGCTCGTGACAGGGCTGCGATGCCACAGCTCCAGCCGCTCCTTGATCCGGCCGGGCGGGCCGACGAGCGAGATGCCGTCGGCCAGCTCGTCCGGGATCGCCCGGAAGGCCTCGTCCTTGCGCCCCGCCAGGTACAGCGCCTGGATGTGCTCGGCCGCCTCGGCGTAGCCCATCCGGCCGATGATGTCGGCGTGGAAGTTGCGCTGCCTGGCGCCCATGCCGCCGATGTAGAGCGTCAGCATCGTCTTGACCACGTCGAGGGCGGCCCGCAGGTCGTCGGAGATCAGCACCATCACCATGGCCGCCACGTCGAAGCCCGGCTCGGCGCCCGACAGCGCCTCGCCGTACATCTCCTCGATCTTCTCGGGGAACGCGAACAGCGGCAGCCACCCCTGCGCCACCTCGGCGGCCAGCGCCACGTTCTTCGGCCCTTCCGCCCCGAGATAGAGGGGGATGTCGGAGCGGAGCGGATGGGTGATGGACCTGAGCGGTTTGCCCAGCCCGCCGGGCAGCGGCAGCGGGTAGTGCTCGCCGTCGCTGGTCACCGGCTCCTCGCGGCGCCACACCTTGCGCATGATCTCGACGTACTCGCGGGTCCTGGCCAGCGGCCTGGCGAACGGCTGGCCGTACCAGCCCTCCACCACCTGCGGCCCCGAGGCGCCCACGCCCAGCAGCAACCGGCCGCCGGTGAGGTGGTCGAGGGTCATGGCGGTCATCGCGGTGGTGACCGGGGGCCTGGCCGAGATCTGGGCGATCGAGGTGCCCAGCTTGATGCGGGACGTACGCGCGCCGTACCAGGCGAGCGGCGTGAAGACGTCGCTGCCGTACGCCTCGGCCGTCCACACCGAGTCGTAGCCGAGCCGCTCGGCCGCCAGGACCGATTCGGTTGCGTCGTCGGCGTTGCGCTGCCAGTAGCCGAGGTTCAGACCGAGCTTCATGGGACACCTCCGGAATTAAGTTCTATTACGGGTGGGGATGTCCCAAGTGTCAATGGAGGACCTCCCGGGGTAGTCACACTCTGTGCTCAAGGCTCTCGCTCGACTCGCCTGCCTGCTGCTGTTGCTCCTGCCGGCAGCGGAGCCGACGGTCGCGGCGGGCGACTCGCGGCCCAACGTCGTCCTCATCCTGGCCGACGACCTCGAGGCCGGCACCCTGCCGCTCTTCCCGAACATCTCGCGGCATCTCGTCCGCCAGGGGGCCTCGTTCGACCGCTTCTTCGTGACGAACTCCTGGTGCTGCCCCTCCAGGGCGTCGATCCTGCGCTCCCAGCACGTCCACAGCCACGGCGTGCTGACCAACACCGCCCCGGAAGGGGGCTTCGACCGCTTCCACACCCTGGGGCTGGAACGTTCCACGATCGGCACCTGGATGCAGCAGGCCGGCTACCGCACCGGCATGATGGGCAAGTTCCTCAACCACTACCCGGGCGAGACGGCCGAGGGCAGGTACGTGCCGCCGGGGTGGAACGAGTGGGACGTCCCGGTGCGCGGGCTCTACGAAGAGTACGGCTACCGGCTCAACGAGAACGGCGTGCCGCGCGACTACGGCTGGGAGGAGCAGGACTACCTGTCCGACGTGCTGGCCCGCAAGGCCCGCGACTTCATCGCCGACGGGGACGAGCCGTTCTTCCTCTACCTCGCCCCGATCGGCCCGCACAACCCGGCCAACCCCGCCCACCGGCACGCGCACGCCTTCCCGCTGGCCATGGCGCCGCGGACGCCGTCGTTCAACCAGGCGGACGTGAGCGCCGAGCCGTTGTGGCTGCGCAACAGGCGCCCGCTCTCGCTGGACGCCCAGGCGGACGTGGACGAGAACTACCGCAGGCGGCTGCGCGCCATGCTCGGCGTGGACGACCTCGTCGGCTCGGTGGTCAGCGCGCTGCAGGAGGCCGGGAAGCTGGACAACACCTACATCTTCTTCACCTCGGACAACGGCTTCCACCTCGGCACACATCGCCTCAAGCAGGGCAAGACCACTCCGTTCGAGGAGGCGATCAGGATCCCGCTCGTCGTGCGCGGCCCCGGCGTCGCGGCCGGCTCGACGATCACCCCGATGGGCGCCACGATCGACCTCGCCCCGACCTTCGCCGAGCTGGGCGGGGCCGCGGTGCCGCCGTTCGCGGAGGGCCGCTCGCTGGTGCCGCTGCTGCGCGGCAGGCCGCCCGCGGAATGGCGCAAGCACGTGCTGGTGGAGTTCACCCGGCCCGCCGACCGGTCGTCGGCGGCCCAGACACCCGTGCCCGCATACCAGGCGTTGCGTACGGAGCAGCACACCTATGTCCGGTACGAGACGGGGGAGCGGCAGCTCTACGACCTGCACACCGACCCCTACCAGCTCAGGAACCTGGCGGCGACCGCCGACCCGGCGCTGGTGGCGCGGCTGGACCAGCGGCTGGCCGGCATGGTCGGGTGCGCGGGAGCGAGCTGCCGCCAGGCCGACAGGCAGGGCTAGCGGAACAGCGACGGGTAGGCGTGCGCGAGATGCTCCGACACGGCGCGGATCGCCTCGTCCGCCTCGCCCCGCTCGATGGCCTCCAGGATCCGTACGTGGTCCGCGCGCAGGATGGACGTGTCTCCGAGGCGTTGCACCGCTTCGACCGAGTACCTGCGCATCGAGTCGCGCAGCGAGCGCATGATGGCGGCGATGAGCCGGTTGCCCGAGGCGTCCGCGATCGCGCAGTGGAAGGCCGTGTCGTGCTCCACGAACTCCTCGGCCGTCCGCGCCCCGTCCATGCCGGCCAGGGCGGCGGCCAGCGCGGAGGTGTCGGCCCCTGTCGCGGCCGCCTGCGCGGCGGCCCACTGCTCGATCATGTGCCGGGTGTCGATGACCTCGCGCATCTCCAGGCTGGCCAGGCCGAGGTGGAGCCGGAGCAGGTCGGTCAGCGCGGAGTCGGGCCGCGAGGTGAGCACGGCGCCCGCGTCGGGGCCCCGGCCGACCTGGGAGGAGACCACGCCGAGGGTCTCCAGCACGCGCATCGCCTCGCGTACCGAGGAGCGGCTGACGCCGAGCTGCTCGGCGAGCTGGCGTTCGGCGGGCAGCCGGTCGCCCACGGTGAGGCCGTCCTCGGCGATGCGCCGCTCGATCTGAGCGAGTACGTCCTCGAACGTCCGCGTCCGCTTGACGGGACGCCAGCCGGTGTCCTCCACCCCGGAGCCTCCTCATGCTGGCCGGAAACGTTGTGGTTCGATATGGTCTGACCATACTGTGGTCGGACCATACTTCGGAAGGAGAGCCGTGCGAGTCGCCCTGTTCATCACGTGCGTGAACGACACGCTCTTCCCGGGCACCGGCAAGGCCGTGGTGTCGCTCCTGCGCAGGCTCGGCTGCGACGTGGACTTCCCCGCCGCCCAGACGTGCTGCGGGCAGATGCACGTCAACACCGGCTACCGGGAGGAGGGCGTGCGGCTGGCCCGGCACTTCACGGAGGTGTTCGCCGGGTACGACGCGGTCGTCGCGCCGTCGGGGTCGTGCGCGGCCATGGTGCGCGAGCAGTACCCGAAGCTGGCCAAGCCGGGCAGCAGGGGAGCGGCGGCGATCGCGGAGGTCGCGCCCAGGGTGTACGAGCTGTCGGAGTTCCTGATCGACGTGCTGAAGGTCGAGGACGTCGGCGCCTATTTCCCGCACCGGGTGACCTATCACCCGACGTGCCACTCGCTCCGCGGCCTCCACCTGGGCGACCGGCCCACCAGGTTGCTGCGGAACGTGCGCGGCCTGGAGCTCGTGCCGCTGCCGGGCGCCGAGGAGTGCTGCGGCTTCGGCGGCACGTTCGCGGTCAAGAACCCGGCGGTCTCCGCCGCGATGGGCGCCGACAAGACCCGCCACATCATGGACACGGGCGCCGAGGTGCTGTGCGCGGCCGACAACTCCTGCCTCATGCACATCGGCGGCACCCTGAGCCGCCAGCAGACCGGAGTCAGGACCATGCATCTGGCAGAGATCCTCGCATCGACGGAGGAGGCCCAATGAGCGCGACATTCCTCGGCATGCCAGGAAGTTTCCCGGAGAACTCCCGGGAGGCCGTACAGAACTCGCAGCTCCGCTTCAACCTCCGCAAGGCCACCCACACCATTCGCGGCAAGCGGGCGAGCGTCGTCGGCGAGCTGCCCGACTGGCAGGAGCTGCGCGCGGCGGGCAAGGCCATCAAGGACCACACGCTGCGCAACCTCGAACGCTACCTGCTCCAGCTCGAGGCGGCCGTGACGCGGGCGGGCGGCACCGTCCACTGGGCCAGGGACGCCGCCGAGGCCAACCGCATCGTGACGGACCTGGTCAAGGCCACCGGCGAGACCGAGGTGGTCAAGGTCAAGTCGATGGCCACCCAGGAGATCGAGCTCAACCAGGCGCTGGCCGAGCATGGCATCACCGCGTACGAGACGGACCTGGCCGAGCTGATCGTCCAGCTCGGCGACGACTTCCCCAGCCACATCCTGGTCCCCGCGATCCACCGCAACCGGTCGGAGATCCGCGAGATCTTCCTCGACAAGATGCCGCACGTCTCCGCCGACCTGACCGACGACCCGCCCGCCCTCGCCGAGGCAGCCCGGCTCCACCTGCGCGAACGTTTCCTCAGGAGCAAGGTCGCGATCTCCGGCGCCAACTTCATGGTGGCCGAGACCGGCACGCTGGTGGTGCTGGAGTCCGAGGGCAACGGCCGCATGTGCCTGACCCTGCCCGAGACCCTCATCAGCGTCGTCGGGATCGAGAAGCTGCTGCCCTCCTGGCGGGATCTGGAGGTGTTCCTCCAGCTCCTGCCGAGAAGCTCCACAGGCGAGCGGATGAACCCCTACACCAGCATGTGGACCGGCGCCGTCGAGGGCCAGGAGTTCCACCTGGTGCTGCTCGACAACGGCCGCACCGACGTGCTCGCCGACGAGGTGGGCCGCCAGGCGCTGCGCTGCATCCGCTGCTCGGCCTGCCTGAACGTGTGCCCCGTGTACGAGCGCGCGGGCGGACACGCGTACGGCTCGGTGTATCCGGGCCCCATCGGCGCGATCCTCACCCCGCAGTTGCGGGGCATGTCCTCCGAGCTGGACGCCTCGCTGCCGTTCGCCTCCAGCCTCTGCGGCGCCTGCTACGAGGCCTGCCCGGTGGCCATCGACATCCCCGAGGTCCTGGTGGACCTGCGGGCCAAGGCACCGCACGCGGCGGCGGAGAAGGCCGGCATGAAGGTGGCCGGCTGGATACTCAACGACCACGAGCGGCTGGCCAAGGCGCAGCGCGCGGCCACCCGCGTACGCAAGCTGGTCCCCAAGCGGCTGCCCGGGCCGCTGGCGGCCTGGACGGACACCCGGGACCTGCCCGAGATTCCCGAAGAATCCTTCAGAGACTGGTGGGAGCGGAATGAGCGCGCGTGAGGAGATCCTCGCCAGGGTCCGCAAGGCCGTCGCCGGGGCGCAGGACGTCGAGATCCCGCGCGCCTACCGGACGGAACGGCAGGTGGACGACCTGGTCGGGCTGTTCGCCGAGCGGGTGGACGACTACCGGGCGATCGTGCACGTCGTCCCGGCGGCCGAGGTCCCCGGCAAGATCGACGAATGCCTCGGCGAGCGCCGCATGATCGTTCCCGACGGCTTCGGCCGGGCGGGCGGCTGGGACGACGTGAACACGGCCGACGGCGTGGTCACGAACTGCGCCGTGGCCATCGCCGAGACCGGCACCATCGTCCTCGACCACGGCCCCGGCCAGGGCACGAGGGCGCAGACGCTGGTCCCCGACTACCACCTGTGCGTGGTGCGGGCCGACCAGATCGTGCCGGGCGTGCCGGAGGCCGTCGCCCGGCTCGACCCGGCCCGCCCCCTCACCTGGATCAGCGGCCCCTCGGCCACCAGCGACATCGAGCTGAACCGGGTCGAGGGCGTGCACGGCCCCCGCACCCTGGAAGTGATCATCAGTACCTGAGCACGGGGCCCGGCCGCCCGGGTGATCGGTACCCGAGCACCGCGGCTCCGGGTGCCCGGGTGATCAGTACCTGAGCACCGCGGCGACGTCCGTCACGGAGTCGGTGAACCACAGCTCGGCGTCCGTCATCGCGGCCGCCCTGGCCAGCGCGGAGTCCGAGCGTTCCTGAACGGGCTCGCTCACGCCCCACCGCTGCAGCTCGCCCCGGTCGGTGGCGAGCTGCGTGCCGCCCTCGCCGATCCAGACCGGGTCGGGCAGCTCGCCGGGCAGCAGCACCGCGTGCACCCGGCCCTCGCGCAGCGCCTGCGAGACCCGCGCCATCCCGGTGGGGCCCGAGGCCTCCTGGTGGCGTTCGAGCAGCTCGGCGCGCCTGCGGTCGAGCCATTCGTCGAGCGCCTGCTCCACGTCCTGCTCGAACTGGCCGTGGTCGTCGCGGCTGCCGTGCTCCACCATCGTCACCCGGTCGGCCGACTTGGTGCCGAGGTGGTGCAGCAGGTACGAGCGCGACTTCGGCTCGCCCGCGACCAGGATCAGCTCCGCGCCGATCCTGCGTACCTGCTCGTCGATCTCATGGGCCACGGCCTGGGCGTTCTTCTCCCAGACCTCGTCCACGGCGCGCTCGTACCGCTTCTGCGACCAGCCGCCCTGGGCGGTCTTCTGCAGCGGCCACGAGGCGGCCTCGACGGTGGCCTTGCGGGGCGAGCCGCCGCCGAACACGGTCACCTCCGCCCCCGCGTGGTCCACGATGACCCTGATGTGCGGCACGTTCTCGCCGCGCCGCATGAGCAGCGGCGTGACGTGCGGCAGCGGCGTCCAGGTTGCCAGCTCGGACGGCGCCTCGCGCAGTGACTCGGCCAGCACCACGTCACCGTGCGTGGCGAACAGCGCCCGCCCGGCGGCCGCGCTCAGGGCCTCGCCCTCCAGGGCGTCCAGCGTCGCCTTGTCGGCCTGGCCGGAGTGCCCGTCGAGCCGGTCCCGCACGCCGCGCCAGTGGCTCTCGCGCTCGGGCCCGGTGAGCGCGCCCAGGTACACCGACGCGTACGGGCCGCGCCGCTCGTACAGCGGCCGGATGAAGTCGAGCCGCACCGTTCACCACCTCCGCTTCTCCACGCCGATGCCGAGCGCCTTGGCGATGTCGGCCATGTTCGTGTAGTCGCGCTCCGGCAGGGACTCGACCATGTCGATCACCGGGTCCGGCGCGCCCTCGCGGCGGGCGCGGGCCAGCAGCTCGCGCTTGGACGAGGGCCAATGGGTGTCGCTCAGCCACTTGGCGAGGTCGCTGCGGATGTCGACGTCCCGCTGCGTCATGCCTTCCGGGACGCCGGGCTCGTGTCCTGGCGGGTACGAGTGAAGCGACTCCTCACCGGGCGCCGGCATGGCCTCGGGCTCCTTCCACTCCTGGGCGTGCGTCGTGCCGCCGCCGCGAACCATGCCCTCGGTCTCGTGCTTCTGCTCGTCGTCGAGGCGGGGTCCGTGCTTGTCGCTCCCACGTTCCATAATTAGCCTCACTCCTCTCAATTCGCCCCTACCCCCGCTTTCGTGGGCAAACATCGCGACTGTGTACCCTCCACAGCGTGTTCGATCCCGACGTGAGCATCGCCACGGAACGGCTTACGCTCCGGCCGTTCGGCCCCAAGGACACCCTCCGCATCCGCTCCATCGTGCAGTCCGGCGCCCGGTTCCTCCCGCCGGGCGCGCCCGGCAAGGTCTCGGGGATCGCCCCATGGCTGATGCACGGCGTGCACGAGCTGCGCCGCTCGGGCCAGGGCGTCCACCTGGCCATGACCGACGCCGAGGGGATCATCGTGGGGGCGATCAGCCTGTTCAAGACCTCGTGGAGCGCGGGCACGACCGAGGTCGGGTACGGCGTCCACCCCCTCTACCGGGGCCGCGGCTTCGCCACCGAGGCGGTACGCGGCCTGTCGGCCTGGGCGCTCGACACCATGGGGCTGCGCAGGATCGACCTGACCGCCAGGCTGGACAACCTCGCCTCGCTCCGCGTCGCCTGCAAGGCGGGCTTCACCTGGGAAGGCGTGCTGCGTGACGCCGTCCTGGACGAGGACGGGGCGCACGACCTCGTCATCTTCGGCCTGCTGCGCCACGACAGGCGCCTGCCCGCCGTCACCCTGCCGAGGGCGGAGCTGCGCACGCACCGGCTGCTCCTGCGCCCGCAGACGCTCGCGGACGTCCCCGACCTGGCCGTCACCGGGGCGGACCCGCTGACCCAGGCGTACACGGGGGTGCCGCGCGGCTACGACGAGGAGCACGCGCGGGGGTACGTCGCCCACGCGGAGCGCACGCAGATGAGGGGCCTGGGCGCCGCCTGGACGGCGGAGGAGCTGGCCACCGGCCGCTTCGCGCTCAACGTGGACCTGCGCGACGTCAACTGGAGCAGCAGGACCGCCGAGGTCGGCTACATGACCGCCCCCTGGGCCAGGGGCAACGGGTACGCGGGCGAGGCCGTGCGGGAGATCGCACGCTGGCTGTTCGAGCAGCACGGCTTCAACCGGCTCCAGCTCCGCGCCGCCCCCGCCAACACCGCCTCCCAGCGGGTGGCGGAGAAGGCCGGATTCGTCCGCGAGGGGGTCGCCCGCGCCTCGCTCGGGGGCGAGGACCTGGTCGTCTACAGCATCATCCCCTCGGACCTGGCCTGAGGGGACACCGGACCGCCCCCGCCTGAGGGGACACCGGACCGCCCCGCCTGAGGGGGACACCGGACTGACCCCGGCACCCCTTTGTGAAACCACCCCGCAGCCGTCACCCTTGAGGTGAGGACGGTGAGGCGCATGATCACGGTTGTCGGCTGGGACGGATCCGAGCTCTCGGCCAAGGCGGTGGGCAAGCTACGGGAGGCCAGGCTCGTCGTGGGCCCCGACGCCGTTCTCGGACAGCTCCAGCTGACCGCGGCGACCGCGGCCGACGGGGCGCTGCTGGAGGCCCTCGACGACCACCTGGAGCACGGCGAGGGCCCCGCCGTCGTGCTCGCGCCCGGCGATCCCGGCTTCTTCGGCGTCGTACGCAGGCTGCGCGCGCACGGCCTCAAACCCGAGGTGCTGCCGGCCATCTCGCTCGTCACCCGCGCCTTCGCCTGCGCCGGGCTCAACTGGGAGGACGCGCTGGTCGTCGCCCCGTCCGGCCCGCGCCAGCTCAACAGGGCGGTCAACGCCTGCCGCGCCCACCCCAAGGTCGCGCTGCTGGTCGCGCCCGGCGTCGGCCCCGGCGAGCTCGCCAGGGAGCTGGCGCCCACCACGCCGCGCGCGCTGATCGTCTGCGAGGACCTCGGCGGGCCCGACCAGCGCGTCACGCACAGCCGCATGGGCGAGGCCACGACCAGGCCGTGGAAGGACCCCGACGTGGTGCTCGTCATCGACCCGCTGCACCAGCCCAAGGAGCCGAGCTGGGTCGCCGGGGCGCAGCCGGGGCCGTCGGAGTGGGCGCTGCCGTTCGAGGGCGGGATGCCGCCGGAGGCGCGGGCGTACGTGCTGGCCAAGCTGGGCCCCCGCCTCGGCGACCTGGTGTGGGACGTGGGCGCGGGCACCGGCCAGATCGCCGTCGAGTGCGCCCGGCTCGGCGCGGCCGTCGTGGCCGTCGAACGCGACGAGGAACGCTGCGCCAAGCTGCGCGCCAACGTGCTCGAACACGGCGTCAAAGTGGCCCTGACCAGGGGGCAGGCGCCGCCCGCGCTGGAGCCGCTGCCCGACCCCGACGCCGTCTTCGTGGGCGGCGGCGGCCTCGACGTGATCGTCGCCTGCGCCGCCAGGGGCCCGCGCGTGCTCGTGTGCGCGCTGCGCAAGGTCGAGCAGGTCGCCGCCGTGCTCGGGCGGCTGCGCGAGCACGGCTACCGCGGCGAGGGCACCCAGATCCTGGCCTCCAAGCTGGTGCTCGACCCCGACGGCTCCCACAGCCTGGCCGCCTCCGACCCGGTCTTCGTGGTGCACGCGACGCCCGCGCACGCAGCGTGACCTGTTCCGCACAGGGGCGCATCGGTTATCCTCGCGTGTCTTTGTCCACCGCACCGGAGAATCCCTCACGATGAAGCCGCCGCTCCTGCTGATCGGGCAGGGCTCCCAGGATGACGCCTACGCAGCCGAGTTCGGCAGGTTCGTACACCGCCTGCGCTGCCGACTCGACCAGGCCGGCGCCGACGTGTCGGGGGGTTACCTGGAGCGGGCCACGCCGCGGCTGAGCGAGTCCGTCGCCTCCCTGGTCGCGCGCGGGCACCACCGGCTCGTGGCGCTGCCGCTGAGCCTGAGCAGGCTGGGCGAGGAGTTCCCCGCCGCGATGGCGCTGGAGCAGCAGCGCCACCCCACGCTGATGTACGACTACGGCCGCCCCCTCGGCCCCGACCCGCGCGTGCTGGCGCTGCTGGCCGAGCGGCTCAACGAGGCCGCCACCGAGCTGTCCAGGCCGCGCGCGCTGGAGCTGGCGGGCGCCAGGCCCAGGCTGCGCGCCGTCGACTCCCTGCCCGCCGAGGACCACCTCCAGCACATCGAGCCGGGGGAGACCGCCGTCGTGCTGGTCGGCGAGGGCTCCACCGACGCCACCGCCAACGCCGAGGTCCACCGGGTCTCCCGGCTGTTCTGGGAGACGCACGCCTACGACTTCATGACCGTCGAGACCGCGTTCGTCTCCGTCACCCCGCCCGGGGTGCCCGGCGGGCTGGAGCGCTGCCGCCGCCTGGGGGCCAAGCGGGTGATCGTGGTGCCGTACCTGCTGTTCGCGGGCGGCCTGCTGGAGCGGGTGTGGGCGCAGGCGCTGGCGTACGGCGCGGGCCACCCCGACCTCGACATCCGCTGCGCCGAGGTGATCGGCGACTGCGAGACCCTGGCCGACGTCGTGATCGACCGTTACGAGGAAGCGCTCCAACTCGTCCACTGACGTCCAGCTCTGGTAGCTCTTGGAAGTTCGGCCCGTGACGCTCGGCTCTTGAAGTTCGGCCCGTGACGCTTAGCTCTTGGAGGTTCCGTGTTCGCTGAGACGCTGGCGGAGATCCGTCCCGCCGACCCGGGGGCGCTCGCCGAGGCCCGCGCCCACCAGGACCGCCTCACCAAGCCGCGCGGCTCGCTGGGCGTGCTGGAGGAGGTCGCGGTACGCCTGGCGGGCGCGGCCGGCGTCAGCCCGCCGCCCATGCCCGAGCCGGCGGCCCTGGCCATCTTCGCCGCCGACCACGGCGTGCACGCGCGCGGCGTCAGCCCGTGGCCGCAGGAGGTCACGGTGCAGATGGTCGCCAACTTCCTGGCCGGCGGCGCCGTCGCCAACGCCTTCGCCGCCCAGGCCGGGGCGTCGGTGACCGTGGTGGACGTGGGCGTCGCCGCCGACCTGCCCGACGCCCCGAACCTGGTCAACCACAAGATCGCGTACGGCACCGCCGACCTGTCGCAGGGCCCCGCCATGACCGTCGACCAGGCCGTCCAGGCGCTGGAGGCCGGCATCGTCGTGGCCAGGGACCTGGTCGCCAAGGGCGCGCGCTGCCTGATCACCGGCGACATGGGCATCGCCAACACCACCGCCTCCGCCGCGCTCGTCTCCGCCTTCACCGGCAGGGACCCCGCCGAGGTGACCGGGCGGGGCACGGGCATCGACGACGACACCTACGAGCACAAGGTCGGCATCGTGCGCGCGGCCCTGCACACGAACGCGGTGACGGACGCCTCCTCCTCGCCCAGCGAGGCGCTGCGGGCGCTGGCGGCCGTCGGCGGGTTCGAGCACGCGGCCATCGCCGGCTTCATCCTGTCCGGCGCGGCGCAGCGGGTGCCGGTGATCCTCGACGGCGTCATCGCCGGAGCCGCCGCCCTGGTGGCCGCCGCGCTCGACCCGGCCGCGCTCGACCACTGCGTGGCGGGCCACCGCTCCGCCGAGCCCGGTCACGCTGCCGCGCTGGCCCACCTCGGGCTGCGCCCGCTGGTGGAGCTGGAGCTCCGGCTCGGCGAGGGCACGGGCGGCCTGCTGGCGCATCCGATGGTGTGCGCGGCGGTGCGCGTGATGCACGACGTGGCGACGTTCGACTCGGCAGGAGTGACCGAAAAGCCCGTGTGATGATGGAGGCACTGGAGGTAGGCACAGTGTCTCGTTACGGACCCATGTACGGCCCCGACATCACGTTTCTCGGAGTGGATCGCTGCGACGTGAACGATCCGGCCAGCTACGCGGACGCCGACGTGGTGATCATCGGTGCCCCGTTCGACGGCGGCACGTCGAACCGGCCCGGCGCCAGGTTCGGGCCCATGGCGCTGCGCCAGGCCTGCTACCTGCCGCACGACGGCTCCAGGCCCAGCCTCGCGCTGCGCGTGGACGCCCTGCGCGACCTGAGGGTGCTGGACGCCGGTGACGTGGAGTGCTACTCGGGGGACGTCGAGGGCTCGCTGGCGGCCATCGAGGAGGCGGTGCACCGGGTGGCGTCCTCCGGGGCGATCCCGATGGTGCTCGGGGGCGACCACACGGTGGCGCTGCCGGACGCGCGGGGGACCGCCAGGGCGTATGCGGCCGGGCGCACCTCGATGATCCACTTCGACGCGCACGCCGACACGGGCGACATCACCTTCGGCCACCTGTACGGGCACGGCCAGCCGATGCGGCGGCTCATCGAGTCCGGCGCCATCAGGGGCGACAGGTTCCTGCAGATCGGCCTGCGCGGGTACTGGCCGGAGCCGGAGACGCTCGGCTGGATGGCCCGGCAGAACATGCGTTCCTATGAAATGACGGAAATCGTGGCTCGCGGGCTCGACGAATGCCTGACAGAGTCGTTCAGGATCGCGCTCGACGAGTGCGACCAGATCTTCCTGTCCGTGGACATCGACGTCTGCGACCCCGGCCACGCCCCCGGCACCGGGACACCCGAGCCGGGCGGCCTGACGGCCCGGCAGCTCCTCGATGCGGTGCGCCGGATCTGCTATGAGATGCCGGTGGCCGGCATGGAGGTGGTCGAGGTGGCACCGCCGTACGACCACGCGGACATCACCGCGTTCCTCGGGAACCGGGTTATCCTTGAGGCCTTGTCAGCGATGGCCAGACGCCGCAAGGACGATGAGGGCGGGCCTCGCTGGGATCCGCGGCAGCCCCTTCTTGACGGGCGTTGACCCGTGCGCAGCAAATGACACATGTGGAGCCGGTAGGTTTACCTCCTAACACAACCTTCGCGAACGGGAGATTCCCCCCATGGGTCCCTACCTCCTCGGCCTGCGGCTTTCCGGCCGCCGGGTCCTCGTCGTGGGCGGCGGCCGCGTCGCGCAGCGACGGGTGCCCGCGCTGCTAGAGGCCGGTGCGGAGGTCACCGTCGTGTCGCCGGGCGTCACGCCCGCCCTCGACGATCTGATCGCCGCCGGAAGGGTCACGTGGCACGCCCGGCCTTACGAGGTCGGCGACTGCGACGGGGCCTGGCTCGTACAGGCCTGCACCGATGACAGGTCCGTCAACACCGCGGTCGCCGCCGAGGCGGAGGCCAAGCGCGTGTGGTGCGTGCGCGCCGACGACAAGGACGCCTCCGCCGCCTGGACACCCGCCACCGGGCGGGTTGACGAGGTCAGCGTGGCCGTCACCGCCGGCGGCGACCCGCGCCGGGCCGCCGGCATCAGGGACGCCGTGGTCGAGGCGCTGCGCGACGGCACCGTCGACGCCCGGCGCAACCGCACCAAGCCGGTCGGCGTCGCCCTCGTCGGCGGCGGTCCCGGCGACCCCGGCCTCATCACGGTGCGCGGGCGCCAGCTCCTCGCCCAGGCCGACGTGGTCGTCGCCGACCGCCTCGCGCCCCGCGCCCTGCTCGACGAGCTGGCCCCCGACGTGGAGCTCATCGACGCCGCCAAGGTGCCCTACGGCCGGTCGCTGTCCCAGGAGACGATCAACGAGCTGCTCGTGGATCGCGCCAGGCAGGGCAAGTTCGTCGTCCGGCTCAAGGGCGGAGACTCGTTCGTGTTCGGCCGCGGCGGCGAGGAGATGATCGCCTGCGCCGAGGCCGGCATCCCCGTGCTGGTCGTGCCCGGCATCACCAGCGCCGTCGCGGTGCCCGCCGCGGCCGGGGTGCCGGTGACCCACCGCGGCGTCAGCCAGGAGTTCCACGTCATCTCCGTGCACGTGGCGCCCGACGACCCCAAGTCCACCGTCGACTGGCCCGGCCTGGCCCGTTCCCAGGGCACGCTGGTGCTCATGATGGCCGTCGAGCGTCTGGCGAAGGTGGCCGAGACGCTCGTGCGCGACGGACGTTCGCCGGAGACTCCCGTAATGGTGGTACAGGACGGTACCCTTCCGACCCAGCGGGCGGTCATCGCTTCGCTTTCCACCGTGGCTGACCGCGTGTCCGCGGCTGGGATACGGCCGCCGGCGATCGTCATCGTCGGAGACGTCGTGCGGGTCGGCCAGGAGGTCGAGATGGTACGAGCGGAGCGCTTGCCGTGAACACGGCCATGGATGACGGGCGGCAGGAGTCACCTGGGGAGCAGACGTTGAGCTTCCGGCCGGTGACGGACGAGGACCTCGACCCGGAGGTCCGGGGCGACGACGGCCCAGACGGCGACCCCGACGGCCGCTCCGACGGCAGCCTCGGCGGCGGTCGCAGGGACGGGGCGTCGGCGCGGGGTCTGCGCGACGAGGCCGGCGATCCGCGGGAAGGCCGGGATGCATGGGAAGGCCGAGATGCGCGCGAGGAGCCGCCTGCTCGCCGGCCCTCCCTCTTCGAGAAGCCGGCCATCCTGCGGCGGCCCCCGTCCGGCGACGAGCCGTTCCCGGCGTTCCGGCCGTCGCCGCCCGCCTCCGACGAGCCCTCCTCCGAGCGGCCCTCCCTCTTCGTGAAGCCTGCCTCGCTCGGTGGGCCCGGCGCCGCGCCGGTCGCGGAGGAGGTGGAGGACACGCCGTCCTCGGACGTCTCTGAAGCGCCGTCCAACGACGCGGCCGATGAGAGCGAGCCCAAACCCGCGCCGGAGGCTCAGGCTGCCTCAGATCCCGAGGCCACCGTGGCCGATTCCGAGGCCGCGTCCGGGTCGGAGCCCGCAGCCGATCCCGACCCCCAACCCCACCTCGATCCTGAGCCCGCGTCCGACCCCGAGCCAGACCCCGAGCCCGAGCCCGCGTCCGATACCGCCCCGGAGCCGGAGTCCGACCCTGCCCTCGAGCCGCGGTCCGACACCGACACCCACCCCGAGCCGGAGTCCGACACCGACACCCACCCCGAGCCGGAGTCCGACACCGACACCCACCCCGAGCCGGAGTCCGACACCGACACCGACACCGACACCGAGTCCGAGTTCGGTTCCGCCTCCGAGCCGGAGTCCGAAGGCGAAGAGCCGGGCGATGAACAGGCGCAGCCGGGCGGGAAGCAAGAGGAACCGGCGGAGCAACGGGCGCAGCCGGGGGAGAGCCTGGAGGAGCTGCCGGCGGAGGCCGCGGAGGCGCTCATGGCGGCTCTCGACGCCCTCCGCGAAAGCGTCGCCGACCTCCGCTTCGGCCTCGACCTGCCCGGCTCGGAGGAGGCGAGGCAGGCCCAGGCGGACCTGCTGGCCCAGCTCGAGAACTACGTCCTGCCCCGGGTACGCACCCGCACGGCCCCGGCCCTCATCGTGATCGCGGGCTCGACCGGCGCGGGCAAGTCCACCCTGGTCAACAGCCTCGCCGAGAAGAACGTCTCGCGCACCGGCGTACGCCGCCCGACCACCGGCACCCCGGTCCTGGTCTGCCACCCGGAGGACCGGGAGTGGTTCGCGGAGGGCGAGCTGCTCGGCGGCCTCGAACGCCTCGACAAGCCGTCCCGCGAGGCCGGGATGGGCAGCCTGGTCATCGTCCCGACCGAGAAGCTCCCGCAGGGCGTCGCGCTGCTCGACACCCCCGACATCGACTCGGTGGTCGAGGAGCACCACGAGATCGCCCACCGCATGCTCGACGCCGCCGACCTGTGGATCTTCGTGACCACGGCCGCCCGCTACGCCGACGCCCCCGCGTGGAACCTGCTGCGCCTGGCCAAGGAGCGCGGCGCCCGCCTGGCCATCGTCCTGTCGCGGGTGCAGCAGCGCTCCGCGGACGTGGTGCTCAAGCACTTCGTCCGCATGCTCACCGAGTACGGCCTGGGCGACATCGACAGGTTCGTCATCCACGAGGCGAAGGTGACCGACGGCAGGCTGCCCGACGCCGAGGTGACCGACCTGCGGCTCTGGCTGGCCGAGCTGTCGGTGGACGAGGAGCGCCGGGCGCAGGCCGTACGCGAGACCCTCAACGGCGTGCTCAACAGCTTCCGCACCCGCGTTCCGGCGCTGGCCAAGCACCTGGAGGCGCAGGTGGCGTTCAGGGCCGAGCTGCGCGGCGACGTGGAGGCGGCCTTCCTGAGCGCGCTCAGCGAGATCGACAAGGCGTCCAGGAACGGCTCCCTGCTGCACGGCGAGGTGCTCGCCCGGTGGCAGGACTTCGCAGGGTCCGGCGACCTCGTACGCTCGCTGCAACTGCGCAAGCGCGGCCGGGCGGCCAAGCAGGCGCCGGAGCGGGTGCTGGCGTTCAAGGCGGCGATCCGCACCGGCCTGGAGTCGGTCATCGTCGCCGCCGCCAACCGCGCCTGCGAGGAGGTGGTGACGCGCTGGCGGCACCGCGCGGAGCTGGGGGCCAAGCTCGCGGAGGACCTCGACCGGCCGTCCGACGACCTCATCCGTCACACCGGGCGGGCCATCGCGTCCTGGCAGGAGCACCTGAGCGAGCTCGTACGCACCGAAGGCGTGGCCAAGCGGTCGGTGTCGAAGCTGGTCTCGTTCGACCCCGAGTCGCTCGCCGTGATCTTCATGGTCGCCATGTTCAGCGGGAGCAACGGCGAAGGCGTGCCGCACCGGCTGGTCAACGCCCTGCTCGGCGCCGAGTCGCTGCGCGGCATCGGGGCCAAGGCGCTCAGCGATCTGCGGGCCAGGCTCGGCATGCTGTTCGACGAGGAGGCCATGCGTTACGTGCACGCACTCGACTCCGCGGGCATCCCCGACGAGTCCGTCGCAACCCGGCTCTACCAGGCAACGTACAACCTCGAGGTCGCTCGATGACCACCACGACCACCAGGCCGGGGCTCGCTCCGCGGCTGACCGCGCTCACCAAGGTGGTGGAGCTGGGCCCGGGGCGGCTGGACAAGAAGCTGCTCGCCGAGTCCGGCACGCTGCTGCAGCGGGCCGGCAACCGGCTCAAGCTCTCCTCCGAGCACACCGTCGTCGCCCTTGCGGGCGGCACCGGCAGCGGCAAGTCGTCGCTGTTCAACGCGCTGTCGGGGCTGGAGCTCTCGCCGACCGGCGTGCGCAGGCCGACCACCGCCCGTACCCACGCCTGCGTGTGGGGGCTGGACGGGGCGGGGCCGCTGCTCGACTGGCTGCAGATCCAGTGGCGTCACCGCTTCTCCCGCGCCAGCGCGCTCGACAAGGCGGAAAGCCAGCTCCACGGGCTGATCCTGCTCGACCTGCCCGACCACGACTCGATCAGGGCGCTCACCGACACGGAGGCCGACCGGCTGATCGGGCTGGCCGACCTGGTGGTGTGGGTGCTGGACCCGCAGAAGTACGCCGACGCCTCCACGCACCGGCGCTACGTGACGGAGCTGGCGGGGCACGACGCGGTCACCGTGTTCGCGCTCAACCAGGCCGACCGGCTGACCACCGAGGAACTGGCCGAGCTGGTCATCGACCTCAACGACCTGCTGCGCAGGGAGGGCGTCGAGCACCCGAGCGTCGTACCGACCTCCGCGGTCACCGGCCGCGGCATCGAGAGCCTCAAGAGCGTCATCGCGACCGCGGTCGCCCGGAGGCGTGCCGCCATCCAGAAGCTCGAGGCCGACCTGCAGCGGCTGGAGCAGAAGCTCAGCCAGGCCATGCCGCTGGGTGAGGCGCTGTCCGCGCCCTCGGCGGTCGACGAGGCCCGCAGGATGGGGCTGACGGACGCGCTGTGCGACGCGGTCGGCGTGCCGGCCGTGGGCGAGGCCATGGAGAACGTGTACGCGGAGCGGTCGAGCCGGTGGGTCGGCTGGCCGTACCCGCGCTGGATCGGCAAGCTGCGCGGCGACCCGCTGAAGAGCCTGCGGCTCGACGACGTGAGCGAGGAGATCCGCGGCATCTCCACCACCTCGGTGAGCGCCCAGTCGGCCGAGGTCGCCAACGCGGTCCAGGCGCTGGCCGACGGGCTGTCCATGGGCATGCACCCGGTGTGGCGCACGGCCGTGCACCAGGCGGCCAGATCCCGCGCCGCCCAGCTCCCGCAGGCCCTCACGGAGGACCTCGCGGAGGTGGCGCCGCAGCTCGACCGCGTGCCGGGCTGGTGGCGGGCGCTCAAGGTGTGGCAGTACTTCCTGGTGGTGGCGTTCGTGGCCGGGCTGGCCTGGCTGGCGGTCGGGCTGCTCATGCCCGGCCAGCTCCCGCCGTCCCTGGAGCTGCTGGGCGACACGGCCACGCTGCCGTGGGTGGGGCTGATGATGGCCTCGGTGCTCGGGCTCGGCGCGCTGTCGGGCATCGCGTCCCGCAACTTCGTGGAGCTCGGGGCGTCCCGGGAGCGTGAGCGGGTCGAACGCGAGATGCGCCGCAGGGTCGCGGCGGTGGCGGGCACGATGGTGGTGGAGCCGGTGGAGCGGGAGCTGAGCCGTCACCATGCCTTCTACACGGCCATGAGGGATCTGTCGGTATGAGGTGAGGTGGGGCGGGCGGCCGGCGCTACGCGCTCCCACCGCCCCACCTGCCCTCGCACAGCCATCCATACGTCCACCAATCTCGCCCCGCATCCCCAGGTCCAGCACGCCTCGCCCCGCGTCCACAGGTCCAGCACGCCTCCCCCTCCATCCACCCCGCCCCTGGTACGGCCATCCGCAGCCGCCACCAGCCCTCGCATCCTCCTTCCACAGCCTCCGCCGCCCCCTCGCACTCCCATCCACAGAACCGTGTTCGGCCTCCCTCGTCCCCCACCCTCCACGGCACCGTGTTCCCCAGACCGCGGGCAGCCGGCCCGCCACATGGGAGGCATGGGATGAACGACATCTACATCACACTCACCGGCAACGTCGCGGCAGAGCCGAGGCAGTACAGCTTCGACGAGGGCGTCAAGGTCACTTCGCTGAGGGTGCTCACCACCCATCGCTACTTCGACAAGAAGACAGGCCAGTGGGTGGACGGGGAGAAGGTCTGCTTCGCGGTCCGCTGCTGGCGCGCACTGGGGGAGAACGTCGCGGCATCCGTACGGGCGGGCCAGCCCGTGGTGGTGTCGGGCAAGCTACGCATCCGCGAGTTCGGCGCCGAGGGGGATCGCCGCTTCATGCCCGAGATCGAGGCGAGCGCGGTAGGCCACGATCTGCGCTGGGGCACCGGCGCCTTCACCAAGCCGGAGCGGGGCGGAGGCGGGGCGGTGAGCAAGGAGATGCGCGACCGCCTGGACGAGGAAACCCGCGACTGGGCCATGGGCCCCCGCGCCCACCGCTCCCAGGCCCGCTCAGTCGCCCGCGACGAGCCCAACCCCTTCCACGCGGACGACGCCGTTGCGGAGAGGGCGCGACCTGTGAACGCCGACGATGGCCTGCCTCCCATGCCCGCTTCCAACGACGGCCCGGCGTCCGCACCGGAGCCGTTCGACGACGCGGCGAGCGTGTTCGAACCGGCAGCCGCCCACGCCTCGGGTTCGGGCGCCGACACGGCCGGCCAGCTGGGGTGGGGTGACGGCACGGCCGGCTCGCTGGGCTCGAGTGGCGACACGGCCGGCTCGCTGGGCTCGGGTGGCGACACGGCCGGCTCGCTGGGCTCGGGTGGCGACACGGCCGGCCCGCTGGGACCGGGCACCGACGCTGCCTTCCCGCTGGACTCCGAGGGCAGCCCCGCACGGAAGCGGGGGCCGAGGGGCGGCGCTGTCCGAGCAGTGGGAGTGGAGGGTGACACGGCCCGCATCCTGGGCGGCGACGCCGACGGGAAGGGACGCGCTGCGGGAAGCAAGAAGGCCGGCAGGGACGGCAAGCAGCTGACGATGGCAGAGAAGGCAGCGGCTTAGCAACGAGCACGCGCAGGGGGCACCGACCGCCACTGACGGTGCCCCCACCACCCCGCCACTGCGGCGTCTCCACTGACGGTGCCCCCACCACCCCGCCGCCTCGCCACTGCGGCGTCTCCACCGGTGGGTGCCTTCGCCAGTGGGGCGCTGAGCCAGTGGGTGCGGCGCCAGTGCGGTGCGGAGTCATCGCGTGCCCCGCCATGTCTGGCTGGTGAGAGGAGGGAGCGGAGAAACCGGACAGAGCGCAAGGAAGAAGCCGGGAGATTGTGCAGGGGAGCAGCAGCGGAGGGGCAATGGGAAGGACGGAGGGCGCCGTTAGAGGAGGGCAGAAGGGGCGCTGGTAGAGGAGGAGATCAGAGGTGCCGGTAGGGGAGATCAGAGGTGTCGGTAGGGGAGGGCAGAGGGGTGCCGGTTGGGGAGGGCGGAGGGGTGCCGGTAGGGGAGAGGGCGGAGGGGAGCGTAGCGGAGGGCGCGGGTAACAGCCGGGATGAAGGGGGGAGGGGGCACCGGCCGGGTCCCGTTGACACCCCGAGGGGCGGCCGATGGTGTGTTGCCCGCGTCAGATGGCTAGAGCATCTGTCAGGTCCAGGTCACGCCCCGCACCATGGCTGCTCCTTTCCAGCACTGCTCCTTGTCACGGCCCGCTCAAACAGCGAGCAGGTGTGGTCACTGCCAACGTATCGGTTCCCATCGCATAACGCACACTCCGCAATTATTGTGTTACACATCGTTAGTCGGAGAGGGGACAAGATGGCGGTGACCAGTCACGCATCGATAAAGTCTCGCGACGGTGTGTCAACGCTGGCCGACCGCTGGCCGTTGCTAGGGCAACGTCGGTCGCTTGTCATCTATTTGTGTGCGATTGTCGCTCTCGATCTTGCGGCGATCGTGACGCTCTCGGCGTTCACGGTCTTCCAGTGGCGGGACGCGCTCACGTTCGCCGCTCTCATGGGCTGTGGCGCGGTGTGCATCGAGGCGAGCAGGCGGCTGGGCATGCCCGCCGGTGTGTCACGTGACCTGTTGTCGGCCTGGTGGTTGCCGGTGGCGCTGCTCTTGCCGCCGGTATATGCCCTTTTCGCGCCTATTGTGCTGCAGATACTGCTCCAGGTGCGCGTGCGGGCGACGGTGGTCTATCGCCGGGTGTTCAGCTCCGCGGCCATCGGCCTGGCCGGGTGTACGGCGTCCATCGTGTTCCACGGGCTCGTGGAGGATCCATGGGCGCTGTCGCAGGGCAGCGGGCCGCCGATCCTCTTCGCGGTGCTGGCCGCCGTGCTGTTCTCCCTGCTCAACATCGCTCTCATCGCCATCGCCGCGCATACGGCCAACCCCGACAGCGCCTGGCGGGAGGTGCTGTGGGACAGGGAGAGCGTGATGCTCGACGTCGTGGAGCTCTGCCTGGGCGTCATCGTCTCCATCGGCTGCGGCCTCAACCTCGGCCTGCTGATTCTCACGCTGCCGCCCGTGGTGCTGCTGCAGCGCAGCCTCCTGCACGCCCAGCTCCAGGCCGCGGCCCGTACCGATGCCAAGACCGGGCTGCTCAACGCGGCGGCCTGGCAGCGCGAGGCCGACACCGAGATCGTCCGGGCCCGCCGCACCGGCGACACCCTGGCCCTCCTGATCATCGACATCGACCACTTCAAACGCGTCAACGATGCCCACGGCCACCTCGTCGGCGATCAGGTGCTGGTCGGGGTGGCCTCCATGCTGCGCAGCCAGTTGCGCGACTACGACGTGGTGGGCAGGTTCGGGGGTGAGGAGTTCGTGGTCCTGTTGCCGGGGGCCGACATCGACGAGGCCCGCCGGGTGGCGGAGCGCCTGCGCGTCCGCATCGGTCACATGGCCATCCCCGTGGACGACACCCTGGTCAGGGTCACGATCTCGGCCGGGGTGGCGCTGATGAGCGTCCATGGTGACGATCTGATCGACCTGCTTGCGGCGGCCGACCTGGCTCTCTACCGCGCCAAGGAGCTGGGCCGGGACCGCGTCTGCATCCCCGCCGTCCAACCTCCGCCCCACCCCCTCCCCAACGACCCCTCCACCCCGTAGCCCCTCCCCAACGACCCCTCCACCCCGTAGCCCCTCCCTCGTCCCGTTCCCCCGCTCTCGCTGCCACGCGCAGACGCTCCGGCATCCGCGCCTCCTCCGTCGTGCATCCGGGCCGCCCGCTTCTGTCTCGCCGGGGTGGAAGGGCGGCGACCGGAGAGGAGCGGCGGAAGCCTGGGTTGGGAGCCCCTAAGCTAGAGAGCATGCCGGAGTACATCTACACGCTGCAGCGCGTGCGCAAGGCGCACGGCGACAAGGTTGTGCTTGACGACGTCACGCTGTCGTTCCTGCCCGGGGTCAAGATCGGTGTCCTGGGGCCGAACGGCACCGGAAAGTCGACGCTGCTCCGGATGATGGCCGGCCTGGAGCAGCCGTCCAACGGTGATGCCAAGCTCATGCCGGGTTTCACGGTGGGCATGCTCCAGCAGGAGCCGCCGCTCAACGAGGAGAAGACCGTCCTCGGCAACGTGCAGGAAGGCGTCGCCGAGACGATGGCGATGCTCCAGCGCTACAACGACATCGCCGAGCAGATGGCCACCGACTACAGCGACGAGCTGCTGGACGAGATGGGCAAGCTGCAGGACCAGCTTGAGCACCGCAACGCGTGGGATCTCGACAGCCAGCTCGAGCAGGCCATGGACGCGCTGCGCTGCCCGCCGCCCGACGCCGAGGTGAGCAAGCTGTCCGGTGGTGAGCGGCGCCGGGTCGCGCTGTGCAAGCTGCTGCTTGAGGCGCCCGACCTGCTGCTGCTCGACGAGCCCACCAACCACCTCGACGCCGAGAGCGTGCAGTGGCTGGAGTCGCACCTGGAGAAGTACGCGGGCACGGTGCTGGCCGTCACCCACGACCGGTACTTCCTCGACAACGTCGCCACCTGGATCCTCGAGCTCGACCGGGGCCGGTGCTACCCGTACGAGGGCAACTACTCCACGTACCTCGACATGAAGGCGCAGCGGCTCAAGGTCGAGGGCCAGAAGGACGCCAAGCGCAAGAAGCGCCTGGAGGACGAGCTGGAGTGGGTCAGGTCGAACCCCAAGGCCCGCCAGACCAAGAGCAAGGCCCGACTCCAGCGGTACGAGGAGATGGCCGCCGAGGCCGACAAGTTCCGCAAGCTGGACTTCGAAGAGATCCAGATCCCGCCGGGCCCGCGCCTGGGCACCACGGTGATCAAGGCCGACGAGCTCACCAAGGGCTTCGGCGAGCGGCTGCTCATGGAGAACCTGACGTTCGACCTGCCGCGTAACGGCATCGTCGGTGTCATCGGCCCGAACGGCGTCGGCAAGACCACGCTGTTCCGCATGATCACCGGTGGGGAGACCCCCGACACGGGCTCGATCACGATCGGCGACACCGTGAAGATCTCCTACGCCGACCAGAGCCGTGGCGGCATCGACCCGACCAAGAACGTCTGGGAGGTCGTCTCCGACGGGCTCGACCACATCAAGGTCGGCAACGTGGAGATGCCGTCGCGGGCGTACATCGCGGCGTTCGGTTTCAAGGGCCCCGACCAGCAGAAGAAGGCCGGCGTGCTGTCCGGTGGCGAGCGCAACCGGCTCAACCTGGCGCTCACGCTCAAGCAGGGCGGCAACGTGCTGCTGCTGGACGAGCCCACCAACGACCTCGACACCGAGACCCTGTCGTCGCTGGAGAACGCGCTGCTCGACTTCCCGGGCTGTGCCGTGATCACCTCGCACGACCGGTGGTTCCTCGACCGCATCGCGACCCACATCCTGGCCTGGGAGGAAGGGTCCAACTGGTTCTGGTTCGAGGGCAACTTCGCGGACTACGAGAAGAACAAGATCGAGCGGCTGGGCGCCGACGCGGCACGTCCGCACCGGGTGACCTACCGCAAGCTGCACCGCGACTGATATCGGCTGCGGCCGGCTGACAACCCGTGGATCATGCCCCTGGCGGCGTGATCCACGGGTTGTCCGCATGTGGGCGGCTGTCCGGCTGTGCGGGAGGAGCTCGCGGAGGCAAGGAGCCGGCCGGCGGATGGAGACCGCGGCCGGGACGGCTGCTCAGGGATTGGTCAGAGCGGCTTGCGCGACGGCAGGGTGCTGATCGTCCCCGGTACGGCGGGCGAGCGCGAGCACGCAGCCGAGCGTGAGGACGAGCAGGGCGATGTAGTACCCCACGACGGGCCAGTGGCTGCCGCCCCCGCTGATCAGCAGCCACTGGGCGACCAGCGGGGTGGACCCGCCGATGATCGTGCTGCAGAGCTGGTAGGAGACGGAGATGCCGGTGTAGCGCACGCGTACGGGAAACGCCTGGGCCAGGAAGTTGGCGAGCAACGCGTAGTACGAGGCCCCGGTGACCACGCTGAGCGCGAGGGCGACCCCGACCAGGAGCGCGTCCCGGCTCGTGATCAGCAGGAACATCGGGACGGCGACCAGGATGTTGCCGGCCAGGGCGCCCGCCATGACCCGCACGGCGCCGACCCTGCGGGCGACGAGGGCGGCGACAGGTTGCCAGAAGAACTGCAGGATGAAGATGACCAGCAGGATGTCCAGCATGGTCTGGCGGGCGATGCCGAGGTCGGTGGTGGCCCACGACACGACGAACGTGTTCGTGAAGTAGGCCGCGGAGATTCCCAGCGCACTCGCCCCGATACCGAGGACGACCAGCGGCCATGCCGTCCGGAACAACGTCACGAGAGGCACCCTGACGGCCGGCTCCGCCTCGCGTGCCGCGCGGAACTCGGCGGGCTCGTGCACCGTGAGCCGGATCACCAGCCCGATCACCACGAGCAGCACCGACAGCAGGAACGGCACGCGCCAGCCCCACTCCAGGAAGGCACCGTCGGGCAGCCGCCCCACCACGAGGAAGACGAGGGTGGCCAGGATGGCGCCGGCGGGCGAGCCCTGCTGCACCCACATGCCGGCCATGCCGCGCCGCCCCTGCGCGGTGCTCTCGGTGGCCATCAGGACGGCCCCGCCCCATTCGCCGCCCACCGCGATGCCCTGCAGGGCACGGAGCAGGACGAGCAACAGCGGCGCCGCGTACCCGATGGACGCGTAGGTGGGCAGCACGCCGATCAGCGTGGTGGCCGATCCCATCAGGATCAGGGTGATGACCAGGACGTTCTTGCGCCCGATGCGATCACCGACGTGCCCGAACACGATGCCGCCGAGCGGGCGGGCCAGGAATCCGACCCAGAACGTGGCGAACGCCGCCAGCGTCCCGGTCCCGCTGTCGGACTCGGGGAAGAACAGGGTGCCGAAGACCAGGGCCGAAGCGGTGCCGAAGATGAAGAAGTCGTACCACTCGACCGCCGTGCCGATGAACGAGGCGATCGTGGCGCGTCTGCTGTGACGCGCGGCGGGGGTGCTGTCGGGCATGGTGCGGATCCTTTTGATGCGCGCAGGAGAAGGATCGGGCGTGGCGGGTGTGGGCACGTCCGTGGTGTCGCCCGCTCCCCCGAACACGGCGACGTGATCAGCCCGTCAAGTTTGCGCGACCCCAGGGGATACAGTCCAGTACCTGTGTGTGCCTGGCCATCATGCGTGGGGCTCATGATGTACGGCGAGTGCCGAGCTGTTGCCGCGCCGTGATGGACTGCGAGCGTCCCCGCCCGGAGCGCTCCCCGCGATGCCGCGCGCCCCAAGCTGCCGCTCCCCGCGGTGCAGCACCGCGATGTCGGTGAGCCGGCCGCCGAGGATGGAGGCGGTCGCGCCGGCCACGGCCGCCGCGCCTGACACGGCGCCGTACGTGGTCAGCGTCATGTCGAGATCTTCGAGCAGCAGGGGGACGACGGGCGCGATCTGCCCTTCGTAGGAGCCGATGAGGATGGCCGGCACGGCCATCGTGAGGGATCTTCATGCGGCGGGCGCCGGTCGGGTACTCGTCGAGCTCACGGACGTAGGACGGCCTCATGGCTAGCCTTTCTGGTCGGGCTGGACCCCCGTACGTTCTAGAAGTTCACTCTAGAATCCCTTTCTGTGATGCTGCTCCGCGCGCCGAGTGCCCGTCAAAGGTGAGCGGCTAGAATGAAATTCTAGGATTCCGAATGTGAGGAGCCCCCGCGTGGACCTGGAACTGGACGGGCTGGAAGTACACTTCGACCACACGGCCGTGGCCGCGCCCCGGATCAGGGATCTGCTGCCGATCTACCGTGACCTGCTCGGCGGCCGTCACCTGGGCGGCGGTGGTGACAACCGGATCGCCGGCTACCGGACCCTGCAGCTCACCTACGGCAACGGCAACAAGGTCGAGCTCATGGAGCCCCTGGCCGGGTCCACGTTCTTCGACAGCTTCTTCGAGCTCACGAGGGGCCGGGGCGGCGTCCACCACCTGAACTTCCACGTCGACGACCTGGACGCGGCCGTGGCCAGGCTGACCGGACGCGGCTATCGCCTGCACGGGCTCAACCGCTCCGACGCGCGCTGGCAGGAGGTGTTCCTGCACCCCAAGGAGGCGCACGGCGTGCTGATCCAGCTCGCCCAGCCGGGGCGCCGCGACCCGCACGAGCCGCGCCCGGCCCTGGAGGAGGTGCTGGCCGGACGGGGCAGGAACGGCAACGGCATCCCGAGCCCTTGAGCCCCGGCAGAACTTAGATCTAGAGTGTGATTCTAGAACTAGGATTGGGGAGGCCGATGAAGCCGGCACCTAAGCCCACACCGGAGACCCAGCCGTTCTGGGACGGCACGGCCGCGGGCGAGCTGAGGATCCAGCGCTGCAAACCGTGCGCGCGGCACTACTTCTACCCACGGCCGAGCTGCCCCCGCTGCGGCGGCGACGAGGTCGAATGGGTGCGCGCCAGCGGTCGCGCCACCCTGTACTCCTACGTGATCAACCACCGCCCGGCGCCCGGCTTCGAGGACGAGGCCCCGTACGCCATCGCCGTCGTCGAGCTGGAGGAGGGCGTGCGCATGATGACGAACCTCGTCGGCGTGCCGAACACCCCTGAACACCTGGAGCTGGACATGGAGCTCCGGGTGGTGTTCGAGCGGCGCGGGGACGTCAGCGTGCCGCTCTTCGAGCCGGTGGGAGGCGCCGGATGACCGTCGTGATCGCGGGTGCCGCCGAGACCGACGAGGTGGGCCGCCTGCCCGGCCACTCCACGATGCAACTGCACCTGGAGGCCGCCAGGAACGCCCTCGCCGATGCGAACATGACCATCCACGACATCGACGGCGTCGCCACGGTCGGCACCCCCGGCCCGATCCAGATCGCCCACGCCCTCGGCATCACACCCGCCTGGCTGGACGGCACGGGGGTGGGCGGCTCGTCGTTCCTGTTCCACGTCCGCCACGCGGCCGCGGCCATCAAGGCGGGGCTGTGCCGTACCGTGCTGATCACCCATGGGGAGTCGGGGCGGTCGCGGGTCGGGGCAGGGCGGTTCGGGCTGGGGGCCGACTCGTTGCTGGGGCAGTTCGAGCTGCCGTACGGGGTGGTCGGGCCGCCCACCTCGTTCACCATCACGGCGCTGCGCTACATGAAGGAGACCGGCCTCACGCACGAGCAGCTCGCCGAGGTCGCGGTGGCGCAGCGGCGGTGGGCGCACCGCAACCCGCGCGCCCTGTACCGCGACCTCATCACGGTCGAGGACGTGCTCGCGTCGCGGCTGGTGGCCTACCCGTTCCACCTGCTGGAGTGCTGCCTGGTGACCGACGGCGGCGGCGCGCTGATCGTCACCTCCGCGGAGCGCGCCCGCCGCTCCCCGGTCCACCTGCTGGGCTCGGGTGAGGCCGCCGAGTCGCCGATCATCTCGCAGATGGAGGACTTCACCACCTCCAAGGGCTTCCGCCTGTCGGGCGAGGCCGCCTTCGCCGAGGCCAAGATCACCCACGAGGACGTGGACCACCTCATGGTGTACGACGCCTTCGCCCACGTGCCCATCTACGGCCTGGAGGACCTGGGCTTCGTCGGCCGGGGCGAGGCCGGCGCGTTCATCGCGGAAGGGCACACCTCGCCCGGCGGACGGCTGCCGCTGAACACCAACGGCGGCGGCCTGTCGTACACGCACACCGGCATGTACGGCATGTTCGCCATCCAGGAGTCGGTACGCCAGCTCCGCGGCGAGGCGGCGGCCCAGGTGCCGGACGTGGAGGTGAGCGTGGTGCTGGGCAACGGCGGCATGTTCGCCTCGGCCGCGACCCTGGTGCTCGCCAACCGCCTGCCCTGAGGTGGCACGGGATGGAACGCCCTCCTGGGTAGAGGGACACTCTGCCCAGGAGGAGGGATGCGCCATGCCGAAGTTCATGGACGTGCACAGTGGATTCGTCGGCGCCACGGAGGAGCAGCTCCGCGCCGCCCACGAGCGTGACCTCGCGATCGAGGCGGGGGAGGGGGTGCACTTCGAGCGCGCCTGGCTCGACCCGGACTCGGGGAAGGTGTTCTGCCTGTCGTCGGGGCCGTCGAAGGAGGCGGTGCTGCGGGTGCACGACAAGGCCGGGCACCCGACGACGGAGATCTACGAGCTGCCGGTCGAGGTGGAGTAACCCGCCGAAACGAAACGGGCGGCCCCAGGACCGCCCGCTTCGCGCGCCGATCGCCTGAGCGCCGATCGCCACAGCGCCGATCGATCCAGGGCAGATCGCCCCGGCGCCACCGTCCCGCTCGGGATCGCCTCAGCGCCAGGTGATCAGGGCGTCCAGGGCCTCGACGCGGGAGCCGCTGACGAGCAACGGGTTGATCTCCAGGGACTCCAGCCCGTCGCCCAGCGACTCGGCGAACGCCGCGACCCGCGCCACCACGTCCGCCACCGCGTCCAGGTCGGCGGGCTCGCTGCCCCTGACCCCGTTCAGCAGCGCCGCGCCGCGCAGCTCCGTGAGCGCCGTACGCGCCTCGCCGGCGTCCACCGGCAGCACGCGCAGCGCCGTGTCGCGCAGCACCTCCACCCAGACCCCGCCCAGCCCCACGGCCAGCGTGAGTCCCCAGGCCGGATCCCGTACGACGCCGACCAGCAGCTCGATCCCGCCACGGCGCTGCGGCTGGACGAGCACGCCGTCCAGCGACGGCACCGCGGCGACGATCTCCCGGTACGCCTGCCGCACCTCCTCCGCCCCGCCGAGCCCGAGCCGGACCCCGCCGACGTCGCTCTTGTGCCCGAGGCCCTCGGCGGCCGCCTTGAGCACCACGGGACAGCCGAACCGCTCCGCCGCCGCCACCGCCGCCGATTCGTCGCGGGCCAGCTCCGACGGCACCACCGGCAGCCCGGCGGAGGCCAGCAGCGCGGCGGCCCGGTGCTCGGCCCACACCCCGCTCGCCCCCTCGGGCGGCGCGACGGCGCGGGGGAGCGGGGCCGGCCGGGACAGGACCCGCTCACGCTGCTCCGACCAGCGCACGGCTGCCCCGATGGCGTGCAGCCCGTGCTCGATCCCGCCCGCCACGTACGGGAACCCGGTCTCCGCCTGCACCCGCCGCCCGAACTCGGTCACGTCGGTCAGCACGTTGCTCACCACCACGACCGGCACCGGCGAGGAGGCGATCCGCCCCGCGCTGGCCGCGTACGTGGCCAGCACCGGTGCCGGATCGGGCGGCGCCACCTTGGGCGGCTCCGACAACAGCATGATCAGGTCGATCCCGGGGTCCGCGGTCACCGCCTCCAGCGCCCGGCCGAGCAGGGTCCGGTCGATGAGCACGTACCCGGTGACGTCGAGCGGGTTCTGCACGGTGCCGAAGGCCGGGACGATCTCCGCCAGCCGCGCCACCGTCTCCGGCGCGAACGGCGGCAGCTCCAGCCCCTCGTCCTCGGCCCGGTCCGCGATGATCTCCGAGGCGCCGCCCGACGGGGTGACGACCCCGATCCGCCGTCCCGGCAACGGCCCCGAGGAAGCCAGCAGCCCGGCCGTGATGATGAGGTCCTCCAGCGAACGCACCCTGATCACGCCGAGCTGCCGCAGCGCCGCGTCGATGACGTCGTCGTCGCCCACCAGCGCGCCCGTGTGCGCCTGCGCGGTGTGCGAGGCCAGCTTGCTGCGCCCGATCTTGAGCGCCACGATCGGCTTGCCCGCCTCCAGGGCCCGCCGTGCCACGCGGGAGAACTCGGCCGGGTTCCTGATCGATTCCAGGAACAGCGCGATGACCCTGGTCGCCGGGTCGTCCACCAGGTAGCCGATCACGTCCGTGACGGTCACGACCGACTCGTTGCCCATCGACGTCAGCAGGCTGATCCCCACGTTGCGGGCCTGCGCGAACCCCAGCACGGAGCTGGCCAGCGCCCCGCTCTGCAGCACCACGCCGACCGCGCCGCGCAGCAGCGGCGGCGGGATGGGCAGCCCGTACGGTGTCACGCCGGCGGCCGCGTTGATGTAACCGTTGCCGTTGGGCCCCAGGATCGTCAGCCCGTTCTCCGTGGCGAAGGCCGCGATCTCCGCCTCCAGCCGCGCCCCCTCCTCCCCGGCCTCCCCGAAGCCGGCCGTGAGGATCACGTAACACCGGATCCCCAGCTTGGCCCCCTCCCGCAGCACGCCCAGCACGGCCGCGGTCGGCACCATCACGTACGCCAGGTCCACCCGCTCGGGGATCTCCGTCAGGCTCCGGTACGCCGCCTGGCCGTGCACCACGCCGCCCCGCGGGTTGACCAGGTGGACGGGCCCGGGGAACCCGTGCGCACGCAGGTTGGCCAGCGTGCTGATCGACCACCCCGACTTGTCCGTGGCCCCCACCAGGGCGATCGAGCGCGGATTGAACAGCTCCCCAACCGACATGTACGTCATTCCCCGATGAGTCCGAGCCGGGCGTGGCCCTTGATGAGGTTGCGGGCGATCGTACGGCGCTGGATCTCGTCGGTCCCCTCGAAGATGCGCAGCAGGCGCAGCTCCCTGTACCACCGCTCGATCGGCAGCTCCTTGGTGTACCCCATACCCCCATGGATCTGCAGCACCCGGTCCACGACCTGGTTGGCCATGACGGCGCCGTTCAGCTTGGCGATCGAGGAGGCGTGCCGGGCGTCCAGGCCCTCGCCCACCCGCCAGGCCGCGTACAGCGTCAGCCACTTGGCCGCCTCGATCTCCACCTGGGAGTCGGCGATCATCCACTGGATGGCCTGGTAGTTGGAGATGGTCTGGCCCATGGACTTGCGGATCTTGGCGTAGTCGACGGCCATCTGCAACATGCGCTCGGCCGACCCGATGGCGCGTGCCGGGATCATGTAGCGGCCCTGGCCGATCCACTGCATGGCCAGCTCGAAGCCCTTGCCGAGCTCGCCGAGGATGTTCTCCTCCGGCACCCGCACGTCCTGGAACACGAGCGAGGCCGGGCCCCACTGGCCCATGGTGGGGATGGGCTCGGACTTCCAGCCCATGTCGCGGTCCACCAGGAAGCAGGTGACGCCGTGCTCCTCGGCCACGGCGAAGACCATGACGAAGTCCGCCTCGTTCCCGCCCGTGATGAACGTCTTCTCGCCGCTGATCACCCACTCGGAGCCGTCGCGTACGGCCTTGGTGCGGATGTTGCGGGCGTCGGAGCCGGCGCCGGGCTCGGTGATCGCGAAGCAGGAGCGGCGCTCGCCCTCGATGGTGGGGATCAGGTAGCGCTGCTTCTGCTCCTCGTTGCCGGCGTAGAGGATGTTGTCGGCGCTGCCGCCGAACGAGAACGGCACGAACGTGCGGCCGATCTCCATGGCGATGATCGCGGACATGATCGGGCCGAGGGCCGCTCCGCCGTACTCCTCGGGGGTGTTGATCCCCCAGAAGCCGGACTTCCTGGCCTTGGCGCGCAGGTCACGCAGGACGTCGGGGTCCAGGCCCGGGCGGCCCTCGCGCTCGTTGCGCAGGACCTCGGGCTCCAGCGGCATGACCTCCTTCTCGATGAAGGTGCGGACGGTGTCGCGGATCTGGCGTTCCTCGGGGGTGAGCGAGAAGTCCACAGCCGCCTCCTGGTGCAATTTCTAGAATCTTTCTCTAGGAAGACATTCTAACCGTCACGGCTCTGTGTCAAGAATCTGATTCTAGAATTTCGGCGGCTAGGATGGCGTCATGGCACGCAAGTCCTCGTGGGAGTGGAGCCGTACGGCGCAGACCCGCAAAAGCATGCTGCAGGCGGCGCGCGAGGTCTTCAGCGAGCACGGCTTCGCCGAGGCCAACGTCTCGGAGGTCGTCGCCCGCGCCGGCTCCAGCGTGGGCAGCCTCTACCACCACTTCGGTGGCAAGACCGAGCTCTTCCTCGCCCTGTACGAGGACCACCAGGCCGCCCACGAGCAGGCCTCCGCCTCCAGCGTGGCCAAGGCCAGGAAGGAAGGGGTCTGCGACCCGGTGGAGCTGCTGATCGCGGGGGCGCGGGCGTACCTCGCGGGGGCGTGGGAGCGGCGCGACCTGGTCCGCCTCTTCATCGACGGCGACGGCCCTCCGGGCTTCGAGCTCATCCGCCGCACGCGGGGGCGCGAGTGGGTCCGGCAGAACGCGGTGCTGCTGGGCGCGGGGGGCGACCCTCTCGACCGCTTCACCGTGGCCGTCCTGACCAGCATCATCGGCGAGGCCGCCCGCGAGGTCGCCACCTCGGACACCGAGGAGGAGGCCCGGGAGGTCATCGAGGCCGCCATGACCTTGATCCACCGCCTCGACCCCCTCCGGGCCCTCGACGAGACCTGAACCCCTCCCACCCCCTCTCCGCCCCACATGCCGCCGGCGGTGCCGAGGCGCGCGGCGGCGGAGCGGGCGGCCCGTAGGTAGGTGCGCCGTTTCTGGGCGCGTCATGGGCGAGCGCCCTCGCCGGGTCGGTGCTCGGCGCGACGCGGGCGACGCTGAGGGGAGTGCCGTCCCGCCGGCGGGTGGGTGGCGTGGTGGGGAAGGGGCCACCCGCCCGCCGGGAGGCGTCGGGCCGGAGGGTCAGGTGACGGTCGCGCGGCCCCGGTCGATCACCACGGTCCCGTCGTCCTTGGCGGTCCTGAACAGCACGTCGGCCCCGTCCACCCAGATCGACACCGTGAGCGACTCCCCGGGGAACACCGGGCTGGAGAACCGCCCCGACATGGCCTTGAACCGTCCCGGATCGGACCCCGCCACAGCGTGCAGCAGCGCCCGCCCCGTCACCCCGTACGTGCACAGCCCATGCAGGATGGGCCGGTCGAAGCCGGCCCTGGCCGCGAACGACGGGTCGCTGTGCAGCGGGTTGTAGTCCCCCGACAGCCGGTAGATCAGCGCCTGCTCGGGCAGGGTCGAGTAGGTGACCTTGTGGTCGGGCGCCCGGTCGGGCGGCGCCCACGTGTCACGCGGCCCCCGGTCCCCGCCGAAGCCGCCTTCGCCCCGGATGAACACCGAGCTCCGCGAGGCGATGACGAGCTCCCCGGTCTCCAGGTCCACGGCCCGCGCCTCCGAGGTGACCAGCGCGCCCGAGCCCTTGTCGTAGATGCCGGTCACCCGTGACGTGGTCCGCACGCCACCGGCCGCGGGCAGCTCGCGGTGCAGCTCGAAGCCCTGTTCGGCGTGGACGAGCATGGCCGGGTCGTAGTCGCCGAGCCGCCGCCCGGGAGCCTGGGCGGCCAGGACGGCGAACGTGGGCAGCACGCGCTGCTCCTTCTCGGTGGTGAACTCCAGCTCCGAGGTGCCCGCCCCGACGCCGAGCGCGTACAGCATGGTGTCCTTCGCGGTCCACGTACGCTCGTGCACGGGCCCGTCGGCCCCGATCAGCGAGTGGTCGAGTGCCATGGCGGGTCAGTCCTCCCGTCCGGGGATGCGGCCGTTCGTCAGCGCGTTGGGCGCGGCCTTCTCCACCAGGGCGGGGATGACGGAGCCCAGCTCGGCCGGGTCCCAGCGGCTGCCCTTGTCGGCCTCCGGCCCGGCGTGCCAGCCCTCGGCCACGCTGATCTTGCCGGCCCGCACGTTGAACACGCGCCCGGTGATCCCGCGCGCCTCCGCGCTGGAGAGCCAGACGACCAGCGGCGCGATGTCGTCGGGGTCTGCGCCGGTGGCGCCGGCGGGCATGAGGTTCTCGGTCATGCGGGTGAGCGCGGCGGGGGCGATGGCGTTCACGGTGACGCCGTACCGCTCCAGCTCCCTGGCGGCGATGATCGTCAGGCCCGCGATGCCGGCCTTGGCGGCGCCGTAGTTGCCCTGCCCCGGGTTGCCGTAGATGCCGGAGGACGAGGTGGTGTTGATGATCCGGGCGTCCACCCGTTCGCCCGCCTTGGCCTTGTTCCGCCAGTAGGCCGCGGCGTGGCGCAGCGGGGCGAAGGTGCCGCGCAGGTGCACCCTGATGACGGCGTCCCACTCGTCGGCGGTCATGTTGACGAGCATCCGGTCGCGCAGGATGCCCGCGTTGTTGACCAGCACGTGCAGGTCGCCGAAGTGGTCGACGGCGGCGCGGACGAGCCGCTCGGCGCCGTCGAAGTCGGAGACGTCCTCGCCGTTGACGACGGCCTGCCCGCCCATGGCCTCGATCTCCGCCACCACCTCGGCCGCCGCGCCCGACGAACCGGTGCCGTCCACCTCCGCGCCCAGGTCGTTGACCACGACCTTCGCCCCCTGCCTGGCGAATTCCAGCGCGTGTCCCCGTCCGATGCCCCTGGCCGCACCGGTGACGATCACCACGCGGCCTTCGACGATCCCGCTCATCCGACACCTCGATCCTTGACCGGCTGACGTTTTGAATTGGATTCTAGTATTAAAATCTAGAAAGGACAGGGCCCTTGCCGGCGACGACCACCCCCACCCGTGACGCCTGGCGAACGTTGTCGGTCGTGAGCCTGGCGAGCGTGCTGACAGGGCTCAGCGGCAGCGCCATCAACGTCGCGCTGCCCGAGATCGCCAGGCACACCGGGGCCGGCGCCACGGCCGCGAGCTGGATCCTCCTGGGCTACCAGTTGACCACGACCGTGCTCATGGTGGTGTTCGGCCGGCTGGCCGATCTGTTCGGCAGGCGCAGGATGTACCTGCTGGGGCTGGCCACGTACACGCTGGCCGCCCTGCTCGCGGGCCTGGCGCCGAACGCGTGGGTGATCGTGGCCATGCGGGTGCTGCAGGCCGTGGGCGGCGCGATGCTGCTCACCAACAGCGCCGCCCTGATCAGCGACGCCTTCCCGCGCGAGCGGCTGGGCGAGGGGATGGGCGTGTACGTGGCCTCGTTCTCCATCGCCGGGCTGATCGGGCCGACGCTGGGCGGGGTGCTGGCCGAGAGCCTGGGCTGGCGGTGGGTGTTCTGGTTCAACGTGCCCGTCGGCCTGCTCTGCCTGCTGTGGGGCGTGCTCGTGCTGCCCAGGCCGCCCAGGGCCGAGCGTGAGGGCGGGCTGGACGGGCCGGGGAACGTCCTGGTCCTGGCCACCCTCGGCGGGCTGCTGCTGGCGCTGTCGGAGTTCACCCGGCTCGGCTGGGACCATCCGGTGGTGCTGGGCGGGCTGGCGGCGTTCGTGGCGGGGCTGCCGCTGTTCCTGCTCAGGGAGTCGCGGGCGGAGCATCCGGTCGTGGACCTGACCCTGTTCAGGGAGCGGGCCTTCGCGTTCGGCACGCTGGCCTCGTTCCTCAACGCCGTGGCGCGCATGGGCATGGTCTTCCTGGTCGCGCTCTACTTCCAGGCCGTGCGCGGCGACGATCCCGTGCAGGCGGGGCTGAAGGTGCTGCCGCTGGCAATCGCCGCCATGATCGGCTCGGTGAGCTCGGGCTTCCTGCAGCGCCTGATGAGCGCGCGCACGCTCGCCGTGGCCGGCGCCGCGACGACCACGTGCGGGCTGGTCGTCATGCTGTCGGTGATGTCGGCGGACATGCCGTACCCGGCCGTGGCGGCGGGGCTCGTGCTCATCGGGCTCGGCTCGGGCGCGTTCCTGCCCTCCAACACCACCGCCATCCTGGACGGCCTGCCCTCCAACCGGCTCGGCATCGTCAACGCCATGCGCCTCATGCTGCAGAACACCGGCAACGTCGTCGGCACCGGCCTGGTCCTGTCGATCATCACCGCGCCGCTCCCCGCCGGGCTGCACCAGAGCGTGTTCGCCGGCACGCTCGCGCAACTGTCGGGCGGGGCGGTCGAACAGCTCGTCACCGGCTACCGCTGGGCGCTGGGCTCCATGGCCGCGATCTCGGTGCTGACCGTGCTGTCCTGCCTGGCCCGGCGCAGGGCCACCTGACCCGGACGGGTACGGTGGCGGACGTGGTTGAACGCACCCCGTCCGAAAGCACCCCGGCCGAACGGCACGTCTATCCCCGCGCGGTGAGATTCGGCGACATCGACTCCCAAGGGCATGTGAACAACGTGCGCTTCCTCGACTACCTCGAGGACGCCCGCTTCGGCATGCTGAGCATCGATCCGTACGTCGCGGGCGACGAGCCGTTCAAGGGCCTGGTCGTGACCCGGCACGAGATCGACTACCGCCGCCCGCTGGGCTTCCGCGCGCAGCCCGTACGGGTCGAGACCTGGGTGACGGAGATCAGGGCGGTGCGGTTCACGCTGCAGTACGAGATCCGCGACGAGGAGGGGCTCTACGTCACCGCCAAGTCCGTCATGGCGGCCTACGACGTCGAGCGGGCCGCGCCGCGCAGGCTGACCGAGCACGAACGGGCTTACCTGAAGCGCTACGCGGCGGAATGAAACGCTGGTGGATGCTGGCGCTGGGCGTCAACGCGCACGCCGGCGTCACCCTGGGGCTGTTCGGCCTGCCGCTGGTCATGCCCGAAATTTTGCGACATTTCAACGTCTCGCTGCCCGTGGGCGGCCTCATCGCCAACGCCCCCGCCATCGGGGTCATGTGCGCCCTCGTCGCCTGGGGCGCGCTGGCCGACCGGTACGGCGAGCGGGTCGTCCTGGGCGCCGGCGTGGGAGTGGCCGCCGCGGCGCTGGCCGCCACGGCCTTCGCCGGGAGCACCTGGGCGGTGATCACGCTGCTGGCACTGGCGGGCGCCGCCGGCTCGGCCGCGATGGTGGGCGGCGGGCGCATCGTGCTGCGGTGGTTCGAGTCGGCGGAGCGCGGCGTCGCCATGGGGGTGCGCCAGGTCTCCTTCACCCTCGGCATGGCCGTGGCCGCCTTCGCGCTGCCGCCCATGGCGCGGGCCCACGGGTTACCGGGCGTGCTGCTGCTCTGCTCCGGCGTGAGCCTGCTGGCCGCCGTGCTGGCCGCGCTGTTCATGGCCGAGCCGCCGCGTGCGATCTCCGGGCCGGGCGCGGAGCGGGCGGGCTCGCCGTACCGGCAGCCCGCCCTGTGGCGGGTGCACGCCACCAGCGCCCTGCACGTGGTGCCGCAGGTCGTGGTCAGCACGTACGGGGTGGACTGCCTGGTCACGACCTACGGCTGGGACGACGTGGCGGCCGGCCGGCTCTTCGGCGTGGCCGCGATCGGCGGGGCCCTGATCCGCGTCGCGGCCGGGCGCTGGTCCGACCGCACCGGCCTGCGCATGCGGCCCCTGCTGATCCTCACCCTCGGCAACCTCGCGGTGCTGGCGCTGCTGGTCGCCGGCACGCTCACCGCCACCCGGCTCGGGGTGGCGGCGCTCGTGCTGGCCTCGGTGATGACGGTGTCCGGCAACGGGCTGGCCTACCTCGCGGCGGGCGAGCTGGCCGGGCCGGGCTGGGCGGGCAAGGTGCTCGGCACCCACAACACGATCCAGAACACCGTCTCCCTGGCCGTCACGCCGGTGGCCGGGGCCCTGATCGTCGGCGCGGGCTACTGGGCCGGCTTCGCGGCGGGGCTGGCCTGCGCCGTGGCCTCGCTGCCCGTCATTCCCCGGCGCTGGGAGCGGGCGAGGCGCTCCTGAGCCACACCGCCGTGTCGGGCGGCAGCAGCCCGCGCTTCAGCGGCGTGCTCGACAGCAGCACCTCCTCGTGCTGCGGCAGGCGTACCGGCTGGGGGCCGCAGTTGACCGCGCAGATCAGCGGCCCACGGGCGAAGAAAAGCGCTCCCTCGGGAGAATCCAGCCACTCCAGGGTGTAAGGAATGCTCCGCACCAGCTCGCGGCGGCAGGCCAGGGCCCGCCGGTAGAACTCCAGCGTCGAGTCCGCGACCCCTTCCTGCTTCTCGACGCTCAGCTCCGCGAACGACTCCGGCTGCGGCAGCCACGGCTCCACCCCGCCGGGCGAGAACCCGTGGGAGGGCGGGTCCACCGTCCACGGGATCGGCACCCGGCACCCGTCGCGCCCCGGCAGCTTGCCCTTGGACTGGAGGAACACCGGGTCCTGCCTGGCCTCGTCCGGCAGGTCGGTCACCTCGGGCAACCCCAGCTCCTCGCCCTGGTAGAGGTAGGCGGAGCCGGGCAGCGCCAGCATCGTCAGCAGCGCCGCCCTGGCCCGCGCCAGGCCCGTGCCCGGGTCGGCCGTGCCGTAGCGGGTGCGATGGCGTACGACGTCGTGGTTGGACAGCACCCAGGTCGCGAACGGCACCGTGGAGATGGTGTCGTCGATCACCTTCTTGAACGCCGTCGGCGACCACGGCGCCTGCAGCCAGGCGAAGTTGAAGCTCTGGTGCAGCTCGTCGGGCCGCAGGTAGAGGGCGAGGTCCTCGGGGCTGTCGGTCCACACCTCGCCCACGGCCATCCGCTCGCCCGGATAGCCGTCGAGCACGCGCCGCCAGTCGCGGTAGACGTTGTGCACCTCCGGCTGCCCCCACACCGGCGAGACCGACTTGAACGACTGGTCGCCCACGTCGGGCAGCCCCTCCGCCTTGTACAGGCCCATCGCCACGTCGATGCGGAAGCCGTCGACGCCACGGTCCAGCCAGAACCGCAGGATGTCGAGGAACTCCGCGTGCACCTCGGGGTTGCGCCAGTTGAAGTCGGGCTGCCCGGGAGCGAACAGGTGCAGGTAGTACTGCCCGTCGGGCGTTCGCGTCCACGCCGGCCCGCCGAACGTGGACTGCCAGTTGTTGACGGTGTCGCGGAAGATGTACCGGTCGCGCCCGTCGCCCCGCAGCGCCGCCTGGAACCAGGGATGCTCCGAGGAGCTGTGGTTGGGCACGATGTCCACGATCACCCGCAGGTCTTGCTCGTGCGCGTCGGCGACCAGCGCCTCGAAGTCGCCGAGCGTGCCGAACAGCGGGTCCACGTCGCGGTAGTCGGCCACGTCGTAGCCGCCGTCGGCCATGGGGGAGCGGTAGAACGGGGTGAGCCAGATCGCGTCGACACCCAGCCCCCGCAGGTACGGAAGGCGCTCGCGCACCCCCGCCAGATCGCCGACGCCGTCTCCGGAGGCGTCGGCGAAGCTGCGGACATAGATCTCGTAGACGACTGCGTCACGCCACCAGGGGATATCCATGTGGCGTGTCATGCCCCGTTATGTGGGCGAGTTCACCAGGCTGTGGGCAGCGTAGACCAGATAGTCCCAAAGCCTGGTCTCCAGCTCGTCGGGCAGGTCGAGCGAATCGACCGCGTCACGCATGTGCCGCAGCCAGGCGTCCCGCTCGGGCTCGCCGATCACGAACGGCATGTGCCGCATGCGCAACCGGGGGTGGCCGCGCTGCTGGCTGTAGGTGTTGGGACCGCCCCAGTACTGGATCAGGAAGCCCCGCAGCCGGTCCTCGGCGCCCGTCAGATCGGACTCCGGATAGAGCGGCCGCAGGGTCGGGTCTTCCGCGACCCCCTCGTAGAAGCGGTGCACGAGGCGCCGGAAGGTCTCCTCGCCTCCGACGGCGTCGTAAAAGGAGGTCTCTGTCACGTTTCCTAGCTTAGGCGGTGGCGACCATCGAGATGCCCGCGCCGTCGAGTGCCGTCTTGACCCTGAGCCTCAGCTCACGCGACACCTCCGCCTGCGCGGACGGCAGAGTCTTGGCCGTGATGCGGAACACCAGCGAGCTGTCGGAGAGCTGCTCGACCCCGAACACCTGCGGCTGCTCCACGATCTTGACCTCGCGCAGCTCGGGGTCGGCCCAGATCTCCTCGGCGACGTGCTCCAGCAGCACCCGCACGGTGACCACGTCGGCGTCGTAGGCCACCGGCACGTCCATGAACGCGCGCGACCAGCCCTGCGACTCGTTGCCGACCCGGGTGATCGTGCCGTTGCGGACGTACCAGACGCGGCCGTCCACGTCGCGCAGCCTCGTGACGCGCAGGGTGACCGCCTCGACCGTGCCGACAGCCGGGCCCGCGTCGATCACGTCACCCACCCCGTACTGGTCCTCCAGCAGCATGAACATGCCCGCGATGAAGTCCTTCACCAGCTCCTGCGCGCCGAAGCCGATGGCCACGCCGAGGATGCCGACGCTGGTCAGCAGCGGCGCGATGGGAATCGTCAGCCTGTCGAGCACCGTCAGCACCGCGGTGCCGAGGATGACGACGGAGGCGATGTGCTTGAGCACCGACCCCATCGTCTCGGCCCGCTGCTTGCGCCGCTCGTGCAGCAGCGCGTCGATGCCGTCGGTCGCCACCCCCTTACGGAACCGGCTGGTGAGGGAGCCACCCGTGGCCGCCCGGTTGACCACCCGCGTGATGACCCGGTGCGCGACGTTGCGGAGCACGATCGCGAACACGAGGATCAGGAAGACGACGACCAGCATGGCTGCCAGTGGTGCCCAGGCCGCGTTGTTGAACACCCCGGCGATCGTCGAGCAAACCGGGTCGTTTTGGCAGGTCACGGCCACTTGTGAGGTCACCTTGTCAATATCGGGCAGTACCGATGGAGTCGTCGGCGGTGGCGACGGCGTCACCAGCAGTAACACTATGGTGGATCCCCTCCGGAAGCGGTTCGGTCAGGAAAATGGACCGTTTCGATCCAAAAATACCGCTGACCGAACCGCCCGCCGTCACATCACGCCGGGGAAGACGGGGTCGCCCGCTCTCTGGGCCGCGGAGGGAGAGAGCAGACGCTCCGATGACGGACGGCTCGGAACGGGACACGCACCCGGAAGCGTGTCCCGTGCCGGTTCCGGGAGGGATCCCCCGAACACCCGCCCGGCTGACCCGGGCGGGCGGCTTGTGGACGCGGCGCGCGGCGCCGCGTGGCACGCAGGTGACCCGGAACCGGCGGAGTGACCAGGGCTCCGACGTGCGGAAGACCCTCCGCACCGGCCACTCCGCCGGCTCCCAGTAGCCGCCGTGGGTACGGTGAGCCGTGGTGGCTGCGCTCCACCCGGTTCACCGGGTCGTCACTCCCCCACGGCGGCGAGCACGCGGGCGACCTTCGTCGCGGCGCCGGCCGGGTCGTCGGCCGTGTGCATCCGCTCGCCCCAGGACCAGCAGTACCACCAGTCGCGCATGTCGGAGACGGACGCCGACCGGCAGGTGACGTTCTCGGACAGGCTCGTGGCGCTCGGGTTGATGACCCGTACGAACGTCCGTCCGCTCTGGGTCCGGACCACTCGTGCGAGCAGACCACGCGCGTCCAGTTCTGCCACGAGACGCTCAAGGTGCTCGAAGTTGTCGTCCCCCACCGTTCGTTCCTCCCTCGGGAATCGTTGCTGGTGGGCCAAAGATGGCCCAAGTCAAGAGTTCGCGCAACGAGCCGATTCGCTCACGGGGAGTCGCTTCTTCCTCATGGGGTGTAAGAAACAGTCCCGGGGAGGATGTTCCTTAACCGTAGGTTCGGTGTGGGCGTTCCAATCAACTCGGCATTGCTTCATAGTCATGGGTAGGCGCAGGGCAACTTGAGGGCTACGCTGAGTCACCAGTTGCGGACCGGTCGAGACATGCGTGAGAGGGGCCGGGATGTCCGGCAGACAGCACAGAGAGACGGAGATCGCCCGGCAGATCAGGGCCAAGGGCCTGGCCGCCGGGCGCACGTCGGCTCAGATAGCTGATGAGATCCACGAGGCGTGCGCGGCTTTCAGCACGAGCCGCATCAAAGCGCATCGGCTGGCCTACGGCATCGCGCTGGCGGACGTCATCGAGCAGGTGCGAGCCCTGTTCGAACGCGACGGCAAGGCGATGCCCGGCATCGGCGAGACGCTGCTGTCCGCGTACGAGAGCGGGCTCAAGCGCCCTGGCCCCGAATATCTGCACTACCTGTGCACGGTCTACCGGGTCGAGCCCGGGGCGCTCGGGTACGACGCGCCCTGCATCTGCGGCCACGGCCACCGGATGCCGGGGGTGCTCGGCGCGGTGGAGGTCAAGGAGCGGGCTCAGCGGCCCCCGGAGCGCGAGCTGCTGCTCGCGCCGATGGAGACGGACCCGGAGGACGAGGAGAACGAGAACATCCTCCGCCGCACCCTTTTAAACTCCCTCCAGGCCGACGCCAACCTCACCGATCTGGAGGGCCCCGTGCTGGGGGCGTGCGAGGGCATCAGGCGCAGGATGGACGAGACGCTGGTCTCGGCCACCGTGTCCGCCGCGATGCTCGACCAGTGGGAGGAGTCGACGGTCAGCTTCGGCCGGCAGTACACCACCACGGCCCCCCTGCGGCTGCTGTGCGACGTGCTGCTGGAGCTCAGCGCCGTACGCACGGCGATGTCCCGGCGCCAGCCCATCGACCTGCAGGAGCGGCTGTGCAGGATGGCCGCCCAGCTCGCCGGGCTGGCCGGCATGATCATGATCAACCTGGGCGATCACCGGCTGGCGCGGTCGTTCTTCCGCACGGGCCGCACCGCCGCCGACGAGACCGGCGACCGGGCGCTGCGCGCGTGGATCGCGGCTCGCGAGTCGCTCGTGCCCCTCTACTTCGGCGACGCCCGCGAGGCGCTCACCCTGGCCAAGAAGAGCCGCGACATGGCCGGCTCCACGCCGTGCGCGGCCCAGGCCATGGCGCCGGTCGTCGAGGCCAGGGCGCTGGCCATGATGTCGAACGGCGAGAGCAAGAAGGAGATCGTCGACCAGGCCAAGCGCGCGCTGGCGCGGGCCAGGAACGCCTTCGCGCACATGCGCCCCGAGGACCAGGAGGACGTGGCGTTCGGCTACACCGAGAAGCAGCTCTACTTCTACCAGGGTGACGTGCTCACCAAGCTCGGCCAGACGATCGAGGCCGAGGTCGTGCTCGACCAGGCGCTGGAGAAGTACCAGGACCACATCCTCGACCAGACGCTGATCAGGCTCGACCAGGCCCAGTGCCGGCTGATCGACGGAGACGTCGAGGAGGCGGTGTCCATCGCCACGAGGGCGCTCAACCTGGTCACCGACGAATACCTGACCGACCTCATCATGCGGCCCGCGCTGCAGCTCGAACGGGCGATCCTCGCGCGGGACGCCAGCGTTCCAGGACTGGACGGCTTGTCGGCCGCCCTCCGGCGGTCCAGACAGCCCGAGTTGAAAGGGGGCGATGGATGACACTGACGATCAGACGCTACCGGTGGTCGGATCTCGACACCATTCTCGCGCTCCATCGGATCTGCCTCGCCGAGGTGGGCCTGGTGCCCGGTGACGGCGTCTACTACGACGACGACTTCCCGCGCATCCAGGAGATCTACCTGGCCTGCGGCGGCGACTTCCTCGTCGGGGAGATCGGCTCGCGGGTCGTGGCCATGGGCGGGCTGAGACCCGTCGACACCGGCACGGCGGAGATCTGCCGGTTGCGGGTCCATCCCGAGTTCCAGCGGCGCGGCCACGGCGCGGCCATGCTCCTCGCGCTCGAACGGCGTGCGGTGGAGCTCGGGTTCCACAGCGTCAGAGGAGACACGACACTCAACCAGGAAGCCGCGCTGGCGCTGTACGAACGCCAGGGCTGGCGCGAGGTGTCGAGGGAGCGGGTCGGCGGCCTGACGGTCGTCTACGGTGAGAAACGCCTGGTCCCACCGGCGGTCCTGGAGCTGTAGACCGCACCTCGAAGCACGGCCCCGCCCTTCCCCTCCAGGGGCCGCCACCCCCGTCGTTCCCGGTGACCTGTCCCGGGCCCGCCCGGCGTGACGTTCCCGCCGAGCCTTCGCCGTCACGCTGAGTGACGTTTCCCCGGCCGCTGCACCCGACAACTTTCGCCTAATTCCCATGAGCGATATGTCGGAGGCGCCGTAAAGCGGCTCCCCGGATAAGGATGTACGAACCCGCGGGTGAGGCTCTTACCACCCAGGTGTAAGCAAACATCACCGGCTGCTCCCTGTACATCTAGGGCTGCGAATAGTAGTGCCATGCTTTTCCTATGGCAGTCGTGGCCGCTCCCCGCCCCCTTCTGGGAGCCGTGCTTCTGTTGTTCGTCAGCGCCGCTTGGGGGTCGGCCTTCCCGCTGATGAAAGATCTCATCCACCGTTTACCGGTGGAGGACCTGCTCGCCGAGCGTTACCTGCTGGCCGCTCTGACGCTGTTCCTCATCAGGCCCGGCTGCCTTCGGGGGCTGTCGCGCGACACCTGGCTGAACGGGGCCTTGCTGGGTGTGATGTTCGGGGTGGGGCAGGTGGGCCAGGCCATGGCGCTCGGCAGCCTGCCGTCGGCGGTGTCCGGGTTCGCCGTCGGGTGCAGCGTGGTGATCACGCCGATCCTGTCGCTGGTGCTGTTCAAGGAGCCGGTGCGGCGGCGCATCTGGGCCGGCGTCGTGCTCGCGGTGGCGGGCATGGCCGTCTTCACGATGGTGCGCGGGGTGGAGGAGCACGGCATCTCGCTGCTCGCGCTCGGGGTCACGCTCACCGCCGCCGCGCTCTACTCCGGCCACACCCTGCTCCTCGGCCGGCTGTCCGAGCGTCCCGCCGGCTTCCCGGCGTACGCGCTGACCGTGATCCAGCTCTTCACCATCGGCGTGCTCACGGGTGGCTTCGCCGTGCACGACGGGATCTCCGTGCCGGTCGAGCCGTCCGACTGGATGATCCTGCTGCACCTGTCCGTGATCTCGTGCGCGCTGGGCTTCCTGGCACGTTCCCACGCCCAGGCGCACCTGCCGGCGGTGCCCAGCCAGATCCTCATGTCGTCCCAGCCGCTCTGGGTGGCCGCGATCGCGGTGATCTGGTTCCAGGAGCGGCTGGGCTGGGGCATGGTCGTGGGCGGGGTGCTGATGGCCGGGGCGATGCTGCTCGCCCTGCCGAGCAGGAGCGAGGTCAGGGGAAAACAGCGTCGCCGGCTGCTGTTCGTCGCGAACCGGGCCGCCCAGGTGCTCGCCGGCCACCGGGTCAAGCGTGAGGACCCGCTGCGCCTCCAGAGCGGCGCGGCGCCGTACATCGCCAAGAGCGCCTGCCTGGACTCGGCCTCCTGTCCCTGGCAGACGCGCTCGCTCAAGGGAGGGGCCGAGCCGAGCCTGGAGCGGCTGATCGAGCGGGCCACCCACATCGTGCGGGCGAGGACCCTCCCGGGGCCCGGCTGCTGCCAGTCGGTCACGCTGCTGGGCAGGTGCCTGTGCGACTTGATGGAGGAATCCGGGCAGGTGCATACCACACGATTGCAGCGTTGGTTTCGGTCCTAATAGGTTAGATATGCCCCACAAAAGGCAAGTGCATTTTATCCATTAGTCTCCCACTTATTAGCGATAAACCTTGATATTCGGTGGGGTGACCCAATAATGGGTGTTCAACCCCGAGTGGAGAGGCACATCATGAAGCGCATCGTCGTCCGCAAGCCTGGAACCGCGAGGCTGGCTGGGACCTCCAGCGTCATTCACAAGGGGTGACTGAGGAGAGGTCCCACCTCAGGGTCCAGGGCGAACCACCCGCCCGATGGGGGGCCGTGCGGCTGCTGACGCCATTGATCGACGCGCATCGCCGGCCGCACGGCCCCTACACCTTCGCCGCCGGGCTGCTGCGCCGGCTGGTGCCGCCGGTGCTGCGGCGCTCCCCTGAGCTGGTGGCCGCGCACGACATCGAGATCCTGGCAGCCGCCCCCGAACTGGCCGCGACCGTGCGGGCCAGGCGGGTCACCATCGACGTGGAGCTGCCCGACGAGGAGCGCATCCTCGTGCCCGCGCCCCGCCGCACGCTGCGGCTGGCCAACGGGATCGCGGAGTTCGTCCGCGATGCCGTACGGCCTGGGCGGGCGATCGCCGTGTGCAACGCCGACGCGGCCGACCCGACGGACACCGAGCTGCTGGACGTCATGATGCGGCGGATCCCGCCCGGCACCCTGACGATCATGACGTACTCCGGAGGCCCCGAGCCCCCGCCCGACACCCGCGACGCCGGCGAGCTCTGGGCCGTCGTGGACCGCTGCACCCGCGAGGGCTTCCTGCACGCCGTGGCGGAGCTGGGGGAGCTCGGCATGGCGGCCTCGCCCCCTGGCGGCACGAGCTGGTGGCGCTTCGCCCAGCGCACCGCGACCGCGCTCGGCGGCCTCGGGCGCACCGGCGAGGCCCGCGCGATCTGGGACCGGGTGCGCCTGGTCAGCCAGGATCCGGCGATGCACGCGGCCGCCGCGTACGGCACCGCCATGCTCGACGCCCGCCACCCCGACCCCGCCCGGCGCGACCTGACCCGGGCCAGGGCCTGGATCAACGAGGCCATCGCGATCTCCACCATCCTGCCCGACCCCGCCGAGCGGGCCTTCAAGCTCGGCTTCGACCGCAACGGCCTGGCACTGATCGAGTTACGGCAGGGCCGCCACGACGCCGCGCTGGCGCTGGTGGAGTCGGCCATCGAGCTGGCGCGCGAGCTGGGGGAGCGCCACCGGCCGCACCGGATGGTGCTGTTGGCCAACCGGGCCCAGCTCCTGGCCGGGCTGGGCAGGACCAAGGAGGCGCTGGAGGACTACGGGGCGGCGATCGCGATCGATCCCGGCTTTCCCGACCAGTACCTGGAACGGGGCAACCTGCTGTTCAAGCTGGGCCGCCACGAGGAGGCGATGGCGGACTTCGAGCAGGCCATGCGGGCCGGGCCGCCGCTGCCGGAGGCCTACTACAACCGGGCGGAGCTGTGCGCCGTGCGGGGGGAGGTCGAGGCGGCGCTGGCGGACCTGGGACGGGTGATCGAGCTCGACCCCGGCTACCTGGACGCCTACATCAACCGCGCCGGGCTGCTGGCCGGTTGCGAGCGGGACGAGGAGGCCAGGGCCGACGTCGAGACCGGGCTCCGGCTGGCGCCGGGGAACCCGTACCTGCTGACGGTGCTGGGCCAGCTCGAGACGGCGGCGGGCCGGTACGCCGAGGCCGAGGTGGCGCTGGAGCGGGCCCTGGAGCGGGCGCCGGAGCTGGTGTCGGCCTGGGGGAGCCGGGGAGCGCTCCGGTTCGCGAGCGGCGATCTGGAAGGCGCTGTCGGCGACCTGACGCATGCCATCGCGCTGCATCCCCAGCCCGACCTGTACGCCAACCGCGCGGTCGCCCTGCGTGCCCTGGGCCGTCACGCCGAGGCGGAGGCGGACGACCATCGGGCGGCGGGGACGGCTGATGGGAACATTGGCGTATGAGGGGGCGAATGGGGCGAGCGGCCGCGGTGTGCGCCGCTCTGGGAGTGCTGTGGTGGGCCACGGTACGGCTGGCCTGGGCCGGCGTCGGGTGCGAGGACTGGGGCTGCCTGGTGCCGGCCGTCGGCGTCGTCGTGGTGATCAGCCTGGCCCTGCTCGCCGGCTCCGCGCTCGCGCTGGAGCGGGTGGCGGTGCGTCCGGGGCGGCGGGTGGCGCTGACGGCGGCCGGGGTGCTGGTCGTGTTGCGGCTGGCCGCGGAGTCGCTGCCCTCCTGGACGTCGTCGCTCGCGGACGCGGCCGTGGCCGGGGTGGCGTTCGCGGGGGCGGGGGCGCTGGCGGCGTTCGTGACGGAGTCCGGGGCGTCCCGGCGGCGGCGGGTGTGGACCGCGCTCGCCGTGGCCGCGCTGCTGCCGATCGCACTTGTCGCCGCCCTCACCAGGCACGGCCTCTGAGACCCTCACCAGGCACGGCATCCGGGACGCTGCTCCCTTGACAGCGGGGCTGCGGCGGCGGAGTGTTCCATATACGGAACACTTCCCCCGGAGGTGCTGTCATGCGACCCAACACCCGCTTCGCGCACGTGCAGCCGATCGACATCGACAGGGTGGCCGCCGCGGCCGGGACCGACCCCGGCGTGCTGCGCATGGAGAACCTCGACACCGACGTGCCGCCCCCGCCCGGGGCCGTCGAGGCCACCAGACGCTCGCTGGCGGAGGGCACGGGCAACAGCTGGCTGCCGTTCACCGGCCTGCCCGAGCTGTGCGCGGCGGTGGCCGCCGACCTGCGGGTCCGCACCGGGCACGACTACGACGCGGCGCGCCAGATCGCCGTCACCTCGGGCGGCACGTCCGCCGTCATGCCCGTGCTGCTGGCCACCACGGAACCGGGGGACCCGGTGGTGCTCACCGACCCCACGTACGCGGGGCTGCTCCAGCGCGTACGGCTGTCGGGAGCCCGGCCCCACCTCGTGCCGCTGCGCGTGGACGGCGGGCACTGGCGGCTCGACCGCGAGGCCCTCGCCAGGGTGAGCCGGGCCGCCGCCCTGCTGCTGATGAGCCCGTCGATGCCGTCGGGCGCCGTCCTCGACCGGGAGGACTGGGCGCAGGTGGCCCAGGTGTGCGAGCGGACCGGCGCGTACCTGATCTACGACGCGGCCATGGAGCGCATCGTCTTCGACGGCCATCCGCGGATCCACCCGTGCCGGATCGACGGCCTGGCCGAGCGCACGATCATCATCGGCTCGATGTCGAAGGAGTACCGCATGATCGGCTGGCGGATCGGCTGGGTCGCCGGCCCCGCCGACATCATGTCCCGCGTCATGGTCGCGACCATCTACAACACCACCGTGGCCAGCGGCTTCCACCAGCTCGGCGCCGCGGCCGCGCTCAGGGACCCGTCAGGCGTGGCGGAGGCGGTGGCCGAGTACCAGGCCCGGCACGAGACGGTGGCCGCCCAGCTCGACGGCCTGCCGCTGGTGCGGGCGGGCGGCGGCTGGTCGTGCCTGGTGGACGCGGAGGCCATGGGGCTGACGGCCGCCGACCTGTCGGCCCGCCTGCTCGACCGCGGCCGCGTCGCCGCCACCCCCATGACGGCGTGGGGCGAGACGGTGGCGCCGCGGTTCGTCCGCCTGGTCTTCAGCAACGAGCCGGTCGAACGGCTGGCGGGGCTGCGGGCCAGGTTCGAGGCCGCGCTGGCCTGAATATCCTGTACCGCATGGGCACACGCGGCAGGCAGGCCGAGGCGGCACGCAACGATCTGCGGCTGCTGCAAGCGGCGCACGAGGTGTTCACCACGCAGGGCTTCGACGCGCCCGTGTCGGCCATCGCCAAGCAGGCGGGCGTCGGCATGGGCAGCCTCTACCGCCGCTACCGCACCAAGGAGGAGCTGCTCCAGCGCCTGTGCCTGATCGCCATGGAGCGGGTGGTGGAGGCGGCCGAGGCGGCGCTGGCGGAGCCCGATCCGTGGCAGGGCCTGGCGCTCTACGTGCGCACCTGCGTGGCCAACAGGTCGGGCGCGCTGGCGCCGGTCGCGGGCACGATCGAGGTCACCGACGAGATGTGGCGCACCTCGCGCCGCGCCGACGAGGCCGCCGAGCGGCTGGTGGCCCGCGCGCACGAGGCCGGCGTGCTCAGGAGCGACGTGACCATGCTGGACATCTCGCTGCTCATGGAGCAGTTCAGCCGCCCGGCGGCGGGGCCGCCCCGCCCGGAGCACGAGCACGTCAAGCAGCGCCTGCTGGCCATCGCCCTCGACGGCCTGCGCGCGCCCGGCCGGACGGAGCTGCCGGGTGAAGCGCCGGCCATGGAGTGGTACGAACGGCGCTGGGGAAGCCCCCCGTAGGTCTACGGTGGGGTGCGTGGGCTTCAACGAGTTGCTCGACGACCTTGATCACAGTGCCACCGCCCAGGCAGCGGGCATCAGACGCGGCTACGGCGGGCCGCCGGCGCGCGCGGTGAGCTTCACCGCGGGCATGACCCGGCTGCGCTGCGCCTCGGTGCTCAAGCCCCTGTACGCGTGGGTGAGCGCGGCCCGCATCCCCGACACCGACCGGTGGCGCCGCCACGCGGAGCCCGCCGTCGTCGTCTCCTCCAACTCCGACACGCTCAACCTGTGGCTCGCGGTCGGTCCCCGCGTCATCCTCGACGACCTGCGCGACCGCACGGGCGTGGCCTGGGCGTTGCCGAACGGCGACCCGTCCAGGTTCGGCTCCGTCGAGGTCACGGCCGGGGAGGTGAGCGCCGCCTACGCCGTGCTCGCCCAGGCGGCCGTCGCGGGCGACCCGGTGGCCGGCACCGTGCTGGAGTGGATGGGGCAGGTGGCCGAGCCGCAGGCGTTCGGCGCGCGCGAGGCGCTGGGCTGGCCGCAGGCCGCGGTCAAGTGCGGCTGGTACGGCGCGCCCGACGAGACCGTCCTGCGCACGCACGCCGTGGTCGTCCAGCCGCGCGGCGGCACCAGGGTGAGCGTGATCGTCGCGATGACCGCGCTGCCCTACACCGACCCGCACGAGCGCGAGGTCTACCGCGAGAATGTGGGCAAGGGCCTGCCCGTGGAGGCGGAGCACGAGAAGGTGTCCGGCACGCTGCTGCGCGGGCTGATGACGACGACGAAGAAGGAGCTGGGCTCGTGAGGTTGACCGTGCTGGGCGGTTGCGGAGCGTGGCCGGGGGCCGGTCAGGCGTGCAGCGGTTACCTCGTGGAGGAGGAGGGATTCCGCGTCCTCGTCGATCCCGGGTACGCCACCCTGCCCAGGCTGCTGGCGCTCATGGGCGCCGACGAGATCGACGCGGTCTTGGTCACCCACGGCCACCCCGACCACTGCGCCGACCTCAACCCGCTGCTGCGGGCCCGCGCGCTGGCCGACGACCCGGCCCCGCCGCTGCCCGTCCACGCCCCGCCCGGCGCGCTCGACGCGGTCATGGCGCTGGACAAGCCGCGCATGCTGGCCGCCGCCCTGACGCGCCACGACCTGCGGCCCGGCCTGCCGCGCGAGCTCGGCCCCTTCCGCCTGGACACCTTCGACCTGCCCCACCACGTGCCGAACGCCGGGCTGCGGCTGACCGGCGCGGCCGGCCGGGTGATCGCCTACACTGGCGACACCGGCCCGTCCACCGAGCTGGCCTCCCTGGCCAAGGACGCGGACCTGCTGCTGGCCGAGGCGACCTATCCGGAGCGCGTCCCGGAAGAGGACGCCCCCTACCTGTCCAGCGCGCGCGACGCCGGACGCACCGCGGCGTCGGCGGGAGCGGCCCGCCTGCTGCTCACGCACCTGTGGCCGGGCACGCCCGCCGAGCCCGCGCTGGCCGCCGCGGCCGCGTCGTACACGGGCGAGCTGTCGGTCGCCACGGCCGGCGTCACCGTGGATCTCGCGTGAGCCGCTCGACGACTTTTGCCAGCTCGGGCGGCTCGACACCCTCCGGCAGCTCCTCGGCCCACACGTAACCCAGGAAGGCCGCGCGCTCCTCCTCCGTCAGCGCCCCCGGGACCACCTCCGGCCGCTCCCCGGCGAACCTCGCCAGGTAGAACAGCTCCCGCTTCAGGAACCGCGTGCCCAGCCAGCGGAAGTCGCGATCGACCTCGACGTGGCGGTCCAGCACCGCCGCGCCCGGCAGCCCGGTCTCCTCCGCCAGCTCCCGCCTGGCGGCCTCCAAGGGGGTCTCGCCGGGCTCCAGCCTGCCGCCCGGCGGCTCCCAGACCTGCGCGTCGCCGACGGAGTCGTACCAGTGCATCAGCAGCACCCGCCCGTCGCGGTCGAGGCAGACCACGCGCGCGGCGGGACGGTCGTCCATGTCAGTCACGCTCGCAGACGCTACCTGGGGACGTGGTGGCGCAGGCGCAGGGCGTCGGGGTAGGGGGAGAAGTAGGTCTGGTCGCGCACGTACGCCGCCGCCTCCCCCCGGGCGTGATGGCGCAGCAGCGTCGTGGGCACGCTCAGCGGCACCAGGCCCGCCTGGTAGGCGTCGATGACGTCCACCACGTCGGCCCGCCTGACCGGGTCCAGGTCGAGCATGCCCAGGCAGTGCTGCAGCACGTTGACGTTCTTGCCGGTGGCGGCCTTCGTGGCGAGCGTGCGCCGGAACGTCTCGGTGTAACGGGCGGCGACCTCCTCGCGTGGCCGGGCGCCCGCCGCGGCCACCACGCGGCCCGCCTCCCGGTAGAGCACGGGGTCGTGGGCGAGCAACTGCATCTTGTGCCGCGCGTGGAAGGAGATCAGGTCGCGCGGCCGCCAGTCCCCCTCGACCAGGGCCCGCAGCCTGGCGTGCGCGAACACCCGCTCCACGAAGCTCTCCCGCAGCAGCGGGTCGTGCAGGCGCCCCTCGTCCTCCACCGGCAGCAGCGGGTGCCGCTCCATGACGATCCCGCTGAACAGCCCCTTGCTGCGCCGTTCCGCCGGCGCGCCGTCGGGCCGGTAGACGGGCACGCCGTGGATGCCGCAGGTGGGGCTCTTGGCCTTGAAGACGTACCCGTCCACGTCGAGCTCCGCGGCGCGGCGGGCGGCCAGGCCGGTCATGCGGCCGGTCAGGTCCATCCGCGTCGTCCGCGTCACCAGGCGGGGGCCTTCCTCGGAGCGCTCCTGCCGCAGGGTCTCGCGCGGGGTGCCCAGGCCCGCCTCCATCTCGGGGCAGACGGGGACCCAGTCCACGTACGGGCCGAGCACGTCGGTCAGGAAACGGTCGCGGCTGTGCCCGCCGTTGTACCTGACAGGCTCGCCCAGAAGACAGGCCGAGACGGCCACCCGGGGGCGTACCGCCTGCTCGCCTGCCGTCCCGGGTTCGTTGATCACCCTTCACATTGCAGCGCGGGGGAGGCCGCGGGGGCAACCAAGCCCGAGGAGATCATTTGGCCGCGCGGGCTCAGCGCTTCATCGCGCCGTCGGCGATGGCGTCCGCCGCCTCGCCGATGGCCACGCCCACGATCTCCAGCCGGCGCACCAGCTCCCGCTCCTTCATCGCGTTCGCGGTGATCTCCTCGGAGAAGATGCGGGAGATCTCGTACTGGTACATCCGCCGGATGGCCCCGCCCGCCTTCTTCGCCTCCAGCGCGTCGTGGGAGACCACGGACGGCCGCGAGGCCAGGCTGCGCACGGCCTCCTCCAGCGCCTCGATGCCCACGATGACCTGGTCGAGCATCGGGGTGAAGCGGATCTGGTCGGGCACCCTGTACAGGTGGGACTCGCGGACGAAGTCCCGCAACGAGTCGAGCACGTCGTCGATCGAGCGCGACAGCCGGAACAGGTCCTCCCGGTCGATGGGAGTGACGAGCGCGGTCCGCAGCTCGTCGATGAGCCGGGCGCGCTCCTCGTCGCCGAGGTGCTCGATCGAGCGCATCTGCTCGTGCGCGCCCGTCCTGCCGACCTCGCCGCCGATCATGGCCATGGCCAGCCACGCCCCTTCCTTGGTGGCCTTGAGCTGGCCGAGCAGCGCCTCCGTGAGCGCGCCGTCCATGCGCCCGGTCATGAGATCCCTGATCCGCCGCAGCCGCTTCACGCCGCCTTCCCCCTCATGACACTCTCACGCTCGCGAACCCCTTCACCAGCAGGGCCAGCCCCCAGGCCAGCAGGCCGCTGGCGGGCAGCGTCAGCAGCCAGGCGGCGGCGATCCTGCCGGCCGCGTACCAGCGGACCCGGCCGCCGCCCCGCGCCACGCCCGCGCCGATGAGGCCGCCGGCGATGGCCTGCGTCATGCTCACCGGCATGCCGACCGCCGCGCACCCGATCACCGCGGCGCCCGCGGCCAGCTCGGCCGCGACCCCGTGCGGGGGCCGGGAGGCGATGATCTCGCGGCTCAGCGTGCGGCCCGCCTTGGGCAGCCCGTACAGGGTGCCGATCGCGAACAGCACGGCCACCAGCACCGTGTACTCCACCGGCGCGCCGGTGAAACCCATCGCGATCATGAACACGGCCAGCATCTTCTGGGCGTCGTTGGCCGCGTACGCCAGCGTCTGCAGCAGGAAGCCCACCCAGTGCCAGCGCCACAACCCCCGTGCCGGGGTCGTGGCCGCCAGCACCCGGATGAGCACCCACGCCAGCAGCCCGCCGGCGAACGGCGCGGCCAGCCCGAACGCCAGCACCAGCGCCACCCACTCCGGCGAGACCTGCAGCCCCCAGCCCAGCCCCGCCCCGGTGAGCCCGCCCACCACGGCCAGCGTCAGGCTGGTCGGGCGGCCTCTCGCGCTGAGCAGGCCCACCACGGTGAGCGCCGAGACCACCGCGATGACCATCGCGAGCCGGCCGCCGGGGTCCTGGAAGGAGCCCAGCCGGGTCACGAACGTCAACGCCACCTGGTGCGTGAGCAGCGGCACGGCCGCGACCAGCGCCGCCAGCAGCACGATCCCGGTCACCGGGCGCACCGTGGGAAGCTTGAGCCCGGTGGCCAGCAGCGCGCCCCCGTCGTTGACCCCGGCCACGACGGCGAACAGGCCGGCCACCACGATCAGCACGAAGGCGTCCAACAGCATGCACTCCATCCCGCCCCGCCTCGGCGGGACACGTGCGTTTCAGGGGGTCGGCTCCGGACAACTACCCAAAAAGGACAGAACGTCTCTGCGATCTCGGTCACGCGCCCGCAAGCCCTCGCCACGGGTACCCTCGTCTCAAGCTTCGAGCACCACAACGTTCGAGCACGTCGACGTCCGTGAGAGTGAAGGCATGACCAGCCCCGCCGAATACATCCTGACGCTGTCCTGTCCCGACCGGCCCGGTGTCGTGGCCGCCGTCTCCGGCCTGCTCGCCGGGCGCGGATGCAACATCATCGAGAGCCAGCAGTTCGGCGACAGGGTGGGGCAGCGCTTCTTCATGCGCGTGCAGTTCGCGGGAGAGCAGGGGGAGGACGAGCTCAACGCCGCCTTCGCCGCGCTCGCGCCCGACTTCGCCATGGAGTTCAAGCTGCGCGACGTGGCCAGGAAGCCCCGCGTGCTGATCATGGTGAGCAAGTTCGACCACTGCCTGAACGACCTGCTCTACCGCGTCCGCTCCAAGGCCCTCGACATCGAGATCGCCGCCGTCGTGTCCAACCACCCCGACCTGCGACCGCTCACCCAGTCCAACGGCATCGACTACCACCACCTGCCGGTCACCCCGGAGACCAAGCCGAAGCAGGAGGCCGAGGTGCTGGCGCTGGTCGAGCACTACCAGGTCGACCTGGTCGTGCTGGCCCGCTACATGCAGGTGCTCTCGGAGGACCTGTGCGAGAAGCTGGCAGGGCGGGCGATCAACATCCACCACTCGTTCCTGCCGTCGTTCAAGGGCGCCAAGCCCTACCACCAGGCCCACAACCGCGGGGTCAAGCTCATCGGCGCCACGGCCCACTACGTGACCGCCGACCTCGACGAGGGGCCGATCATCGAGCAGGAGGTGGCCAGGGTCAACCACAGCCACTCTCCCGAGGACCTGGTGGCCATGGGCCGCGACGTGGAGTGCCTGGCCCTGGCCAGGGCGGTCAAGTGGCACGCCGAGCAGCGGGTGCTGCTCGACGGCCACAAGACCATCATCTTCCCGAGGTGATCGTCACGGCCGGTAGGTGCCGAAGAACCAGGGGTTGCCCTCCGGGTCCTGGCAGGCGTACTCGCGCGAGCCGTACGGCTGGTCCGTCAGCTCCATGGTGATCGTCGCGCCCGCGGCCCTCGCGCGGTCGTGGTGGGCCTCGACGTCCTCGACGGCGACGCAGATGCCGGGGCCGCCGGGCCTCCCCTGACCGATCATGATCATGTCGTCGCCGGCGAGCAGCTCGGCGTGGTTGACGACACCCTCGTCGTTCTTGGCGGCCTCGTGCACGCGGAAGCCGAACGCGCCGGTCAGGAAGTCGATGGCGGCCCGGCAGTCGCTGTGGCGGGCCAGTGCGTAAACCGTGCGTGTCATGAGGCCCACGATGCCCCGGCCGCGCCGCCGCAGCGCCCGTCCGAACCGGATGACCCGGGCCGCCGTCTTCGGCGGCAGCCCCACCTGGTCACCGGCGCGGCGTAGTGCTCGCGGCAGGCGCACAGGCGGGTCACGTAGGGCCGCAGGACTACAGACCGGTGTGCCTGGCCAGGAAGGTCAGCGTGTCGGCCGACAGGTCCACCGACCTGCTCACCGAGCGGGCGCCGTGGCCGACCTCGGTCTCGTTGCGCAGCAGCACCGGCCGGTCGGCCGTCGAGGCGTGCTGCAGCGCCGCGCACATCTTCCACGCGTGCAGCGGGTGCACCCGCGTGTCGGACTGGAAGACGGTGAAGAGCGTCGCCGGGTACGCCACCGACTCCCTGACGTGGTGGTAGGGCGAGTATCCCCACAACCAGCCGAACTGCTCGGGGTCGTCGGCCGAGCCGTACTCGACGTTCCAGGTGGCGCCGAGCCCGAACTGCTCGTACCTGATCATGTCGAGCAGCGGCGCGGAGCAGACCACGGCCGCGTACAGCTCGGGGCGCTGCGTCAGCGCGGCCCCCACCAGCAGGCCGCCGTTGGAGCCGCCGGAGATGCCGAGCTGCTGCGGCGTGGTCACGCCGGTGGCGATGAGGTGCTCGGCCGCGGCGTGGAAGTCGTCGAAGACGTTCTGCTTGTTGGCCAGCATGCCCGCGCGGTGCCAGTCCTCGCCCTCCTCGCCGCCGCCGCGCAGGTTGGCGATGGCGTAGACGCCGCCGGCCTCCACCCAGGCCAGGACCGAGGCCGAGTAGCCGGGGGTCATGGACAGGCCGAAGCCGCCGTAGCCGTACAGGATGGTCGGGCGCGGGCCAGGCGATTCGCCGACGGGGGAGATGACGAGCATGCGGACGTCGGTGCCGTCCTTGGACCGGTAGACCACCTGCTCGGTGTGCACCGGGGGCACCTCGACCGCGCCGGGGGAGGCCGCCCAGAGCGTGGTCTCGCCCGTGCGGGCGTCGTAGCGCTGGATGGTGGGCGGCGTGGTGTTGTCGGTGTAGCCGAACCACGCCTCGTAGCCGCCCTCGGGACGCTCGGCGATGCCGCCGATCGAACCGAGCCCGGGGGCCGGCACCTCGCCGACGCGCTCGCCGGTCGCCAGGTCGTGCACGGTGATCTCGCTGATCGCGTGGCGGGTCCAGCCCACCAGCATGACCGGGCGCTCCAGGTCGTCGAGGATCGCGAAGTCGCTCAGCACCGCCTCGGCGTCCTCGGGGATCAGCTCGCGCCAGGTGTCGTAGCCCGGCTCCGCCGGGTCGGTGACGCACACCCGGCCCCTCGGCGCGTCGCGGTCGGTGTGCACGTAGAGCCTGCCGTCGCGTCCGAAGGACAGCCCGACCTGCGCGTCCACGCCCTCCTGGACGACCTTCAGCGCCGGCCGGTCGATCGGCGAGGCGGTCAGGTCGGCCACCCAGACGTCGTTGCGCGGCGCGGTGCCCTCGTGGGCCGACACCTGCAGCCAGCGGCCGTCGCGCGAGACCGAGACGCCGTAGTAGTTGGTCATCTTCAGGCCCTCGCCGAAGATCATCACGTCGTCCTCGGTGGAGGTGCCGACGCGGTGCAGGTAGACGCGGCGGTGGAACTGCCTCTCGTTCTCCGGCACCTCGGTGCTCGGCAGCCTGCGCACGTAGTAGAACGCCTCGCCGCCGGGCAGCCACGCCACCGGCGAGTAGCGGCAGCGGTCGATCGGCCCCTCGATCCGCTCGCCCGTGGCCACGTCGATGATGTAGAGGATCGACTCCTCGTCGCCGCCCACGGAGATCTGGTACGCCAGCAGGCGCCCCTCCTTGTCGGGCTGCACCGCGTCGAGCGTGGTCAGCCCCGACGGGTCGATCGCCATCGGGTCGACCAGGGTCCGTTCGGTGCCGTCGGGCTCGACCACGTAGTAGACCGCGTGCTCCTGGTCGGGGGTGCGCCGGGAGAAGAAGTACCGCTCGCCGCGCCAGGCCGGGACGCCCACCGAGCCGGACCTGAGCAGCTCGGCGATGCGGTCCTTGAACCGCTGCTCGCCCCGCTCCTTGCCGAACAACTCGGCCTGCGCGAGCAGCCATCCCTTGGTCTCGGGGCTGTCAGGGTCCTCCAGCCACCGGTAGGGGTCGGGGACGGGTGTTTCGTGCAGGATGTCGACGATGTCTTCGCGACGTGCTGTCGGGTACGGCTCTCGCGTCATGCCAGGAACCCTACTGCCAATGGGCATGCGTAAAGCGCTGGTAGAGCGGGCATAAAACGTACCGTGCGTCCCTCTGGTCATTCCGGCAGGAGGTTTTTGGGGTGGCGGGGACCACGGTGCAAACGCCAGACTTGGTGACAGGACGGTGCCGTGGTGACCATCCGCTGGACCGTCCGGCGGAGGTCCACGTGACGGAAGCACGAGTGCCCCAGGAGGGGCCGACAGGAGGGACATGCCACGGCATGTCCCCTTTGATACGCGCGCAGCGGGGAGAGGCCCGATGATGCGCCAAGTCCTGCTGCTGAATGCCACTTACGAGCCACTGACCACCCTCTCGCTGCACCGAGCCGTCGTGCTCGTGCTGCGGGAGAAGGCCGACGTCGTCCACCGCGACGGCCGGGGCGCGGTGCTGCGGTCCGCCAGCCGCACGCTCGACGTGCCCTCGGTGATCAGGCTTCGCAGATATGTCCGTATCCCCTACCGGTCCCGCATCCCCCTGACCAGGGCCGCCCTCATGCGGCGCGACGACTACCGCTGCGCCTACTGCGGGCAGAAGGCCGAGACCATCGACCACGTCATCCCCCGGTCCAGGGGCGGCACGCACACCTGGGAGAACTGCGTCGCCTCCTGCACCACCTGCAACCACAGGAAGGCCGACAAGTACCTGGAGGAGCTGGGGTGGACGCTTCGCGTCAGCCCCGCGGTGCCACGGGGCGCCCACTGGCGGCTCATCGGCGCCTCCCTCGTCGGAGACCCGCAATGGGCGCCATACCTGGAGGCAGCGGCATGAGCGGGGGCCTGAAACCGCGTTGAGGGCAGGCCGCGTGCCTGACACCATGAGCAGGCATGTGGACCTTCACCTCATCCGTTGAGGAGTACGCCGCGGTCGCCGAGCCGTTCCTGCTCGGCGACCCGGTGCGCAACACCGTGCCACTGACCGTCCTGGCCAACCTGCGGGCGGGCATGCCCGTGCAGGACCCCGTGTTCGGCTGGTGGACGGTGGACGGCGAGGTTCGCGGAGCGGTCTTCCGGACGCCGCCGTATCCCGCCGGGCTGTTCGCCGTACCCGTGGAGGCCGTCGCGCCGCTGGTGAAGGCGCTCGACGGCAGGCTGCCCATGTTCGTGGGCCCGCTGGAGGTGACCGGTGAGGCCACGCGGCTGCTCGGCACCCCGGCGCGGGTCGTCTCCGAGCGGCTCTTCCGGCTCGGCACGCTCGACGTCCCCGACGTGCCCGGCAGGGGCAGGCTCGCGGTGCCCGGCGACCTGCCGCTGCTGGTGAGCTGGTACCAGGCGTTCGGCGACGAGACCGGCATGGGCGAGGGCGACGTCGTCGACCGGGTCGTGCGGCGGCTGGAGGGGCGGGAGCTGTTCGTGTGGGAGGCGGAGGACGCGCCGGTCTCGCTGGCCGCGCTCTCCCCGGCGGCCGGCGGGGTGTGCCGCATCGGTCCCGTCTACACGCCGCCGTCCCGCCGCAGGCGCGGCTACGGCGCCGCCGTCACCGCGCACGCCAGCCAGGTCGGCCTGGCGGAGCGCTGCGAGCAGGTCGTGCTCTTCACCGACCTGGCCAACCCGACCAGCAACGCCATCTACCAGTCGATCGGCTACGAGCCGGTGGCCGACTACGCGCACATCACCTACGGCCGGCGGGCTGTGCCTTCCGGCCCCGTCTCGTAAGATTGCCGCATGCCGCGTTACGACTTCCGGTGCCGCGCCTGCGGCTCCACCTTCGAGGTGTCCCGCTCCATGTCGGCCTCCGACGACCCGGCGACCTGCCCCGAAGGTCACGGCGACACGGTGAGGCTGCTGTCCACGGTCGCCATGACGGGCGGCGCCGCCGCGCCCAGGGCCGCCGGGGGTGGCGGGTGCTGCGGCGGCGGGTGCTGCTCCTCCTAGATCCCGACGGCGGCGCTGTGGCGGGTCAGCGTCCTGACCGCGAGCCTGGCCATCCGCTCCACGGTGGCCACGCCGTCCTCCATGGCGGGGTTGCGCTCCGACAGCACGGCGATCAGCAGCTCGTGCCCGCGTACGACGAGCCGCCCCACGCTGTTGACCGTCCACAGCCCGTCGTGCACCTCGGCGGGCAGCCAGCCGTTCTTGAGCGCGACCTCACCCCCTGAGGCGGCCGCGCTGACGCCCCACGCCTGCGACGGCACCACCGACGACATGAGGCCGAGCGCGTAGCGCCGGCTCCGGGCGGGCAGCGGCCCCTCGGGGTCGGTGAGCCGCTCCAGCACCTTCACCTGGTCGGAGGGCCTGCTGTGGGTGGCGCCCCAGGACAGCCCGGAGCCCGGCCGCGTGTGGCGCACGCCCAGCCGCCGCAGCGCCCGGTCCAGGCCGTCCCGGCCGCCGATCGTCAGGTACAGCTCGTGCGCGCAGTCGTTGTCGCTGTAGCGGATCATGCGCGAGGCCAGCCTGCGCTCGTACGCGCTGAGCCGCCGGCCGTGCTCGCCGAGCAGGAACGCCAGCAGGATGTCGACCTTCGCCACGCTGGCCAGCATGAACGGGGTGTGCTCGCGGAAGGCGTACCTGGCGCCGGTGGTGCGGTCGTGGACGGCCAGCGCCGCCCGGCCGGGACGCTCGCGCAGGTAACGCTCCAGCGCCCGGTCGAGGGCCCGCCGCTCGGCTGCCGGCAGCACGCTCTCGACGACGGCCGCCGGCATCCGCCTGGCGGGCGGAGCCGGACGCTGCGCGCCGCCCGAAGGCGCCGCGCAGCCGGCCGAGGCGAGCAGCAGGACGGCGAAGACCGAGAACTCCCGTACGCGCATGTGCGGGAGCCTGCCATCCGCCACGCCAACGGCCGGGGGGCCGATGGTCAAAGAGCGGTCAGTTTCGGCGTGGCTAGGCGGTCAGCCTGCGCTGACCGGTCTCGGCCGCCGTGACGGACCTGCGCTTGCGGCGCTGGAACGGCAGGAACCGGTCGGCCAGGTGCGGCCGGGACGGCGTGAGCGTGGGCTCGACCGCGATGATCCGGTCGAACCTGAACGCCCTGATCGCCCGGCGCATCTTGCACACGCCGACCAGATACCAGTATTCGCGGTGCACCAGGCAGGTCACCGGCTCGACGTCGCGAGAGGTGACGATGCCCGAGGCGTCGCGGTAGTGCAGCCGGATCATGAGCCGGCTGGTGATGGCGTCGGCCATCAGCCGGGCGCGGGAGGCGACGTCGACGGGCAGCGGCTCGGTGAGGGTCGTGAGCGTGGTGGCGATGACGTCGTCGTCGAGGTCGAGGTGCTCGAATGCGTGCTGCAGGCCACGCCTGGCGGTGACGGCCTGGGGGCCCGCTCCGAGGTGAGCGAGGGAGAGGGCGAGGGCGGCGATCTCGGCGGTCGTCAGCGGGCGAGTATCGTGCTTCACGACTGTCGTCATACCCCAACAATACGGATGACGACCGACAATTTTCGAAAGTCTGTCCGGGAAGACAGGTGCCTGTGCGGCAGGCGAGAACCCGGTCGCCCGCCGCACAGCGAACGGTGAAACTACCGCGAGAGCTGCGACAGGTCGCGCGAGGCGCCCGTCGAGGCCGACGTGGTCATGGCCGCGTACGCCTGCAGCGCCACGCTCACCTGCCGCTCGCGGTCACGCGGCCGGTAGCCGCCCAGGTCGGCCAGCAGCCGCTCGCGCCGCGCGGCCAGCTCGGCCTCGGGCACCCGCAGCTCCATCGACCGGCCGGGGATGTCGATGTCGATGATGTCGCCGTCCTCGACCAGGGCGATCGTGCCGCCCTCGGCCGCCTCGGGGGAGGCGTGGCCGATCGACAGCCCGGAGGTGCCGCCGGAGAAGCGCCCGTCGGTGACCAGCGCGCACACCTTGCCCAGGCCCTTGCCCTTCAGGAAGGACGTCGGGTACAGCATCTCCTGCATGCCGGGGCCGCCCTTGGGGCCCTCGTAGCGGATGACCACCACGTCGCCGGCCTTGACCCGGCCGCCGAGGATGCCCTCGACCGCCTGCTCCTGCGACTCGAACACCACGGCGGGCCCGCTGAACTTCCAGATCGACTCGTCCACGCCGGCCGTCTTCACGACCGCGCCGTCGCGCGAGATGTTGCCGTAGAGCACGGCCAGGCCGCCGTCGGCGGTGTAGGCGTGCTCGCGGTCGCGGATGCAGCCGTTCTCGCGGTCGAGGTCGAGGTCGTCCCAGCGGTTGTCCTGCGAGTACGCCTTGACCGTGCGCACGTTGCCGGGCGCCGCGTGCCACAGCTCCACGGCCTCCGGCTTGACCGTCGGGGACATGGCGTCCCACTGGGCCAGCAGGTCGGCCAGCGTGCCGCCGTTCACGGTGGGCACGTCGCGGTGCAGCAGCCCGGCGCGGTCGAGCTCGCCCAGGATGGCCGGGATGCCGCCGGCGCGGTGCACGTCCTCGATGTGGTATTTGGCCGTGGCCGGGGCGACCTTGCACAGGCAGGGCACCCGCAGCGAGATCTCGTTGATCTCCTTGAGGCCGAAGTCCACCTGGGCCTCGCGGGCGGCGGCCAGGATGTGCAGGATCGTGTTGGTCGAGCCGCCCATCGCCACGTCGAGCGTCATCGCGTTCTCGAACGCCTCGCGGGTGGCGATCGAGCGCGGCAGCACCGACTCGTCGCCGTCCTCGTAGTAGCGGCGGGTGATCTCGACGAGCTGGCGGCCTGCGTCCTCGAAGAGCTGCTTGCGCGCCTTGTGCGTGGCCAGGATCGTGCCGTTGCCCGGCAGCGCCAGGCCGATGGCCTCGGCCAGGCAGTTCATCGAGTTGGCGGTGAACATGCCCGAGCACGAGCCGCAGGTCGGGCAGGCGTTCTCCTCCATCTCCAGCAGCTCGGCGTCGGAGACGGAGTCGTCGGCGGAGGCGATCATCGGGTCGATCAGGTCGAGCTTCTTGCCCGGCGTCTTGCCGGCCTCCATGGGGCCGCCGGAGACGAAGATCGTCGGGATGTTCAGCCGGAACGCGGCCAGCAGCATGCCCGGCGTGATCTTGTCGCAGTTGGACACGCAGATCAGCGCGTCCGCGCAGTGGGCGTTGACCATGTACTCGACGGCGTCGGCGATCAGCTCGCGCGACGGCAGCGAGTAGAGCATGCCGCCGTGGCCCATCGCGATGCCGTCGTCCACGGCGATCGTGTTGAACTCGCGGGGGATGGCCCCGGCCTCCCTGATCGCCGCGGAGACCACGTCGCCGACTTCCCGCAGGTGCACGTGACCCGGCACGAACTGGGTGAAGCTGTTGGCCACCGCGATGATGGGCTTGCCGAAGTCGCTCCCGGCTACGCCGGTCGCCCGGAGCAGGGCCCGGGCACCGGCCATGTTCCTGCCGTGGGTGACTGTACGTGACCTGAGGGCGGGCATTGCGCATCTCCCATCGCTAGCGAGTCTTCACATGTTACGGCCACCGCCCGGTAAATGAGACACCTGTCCACGCATCGGACGGTTGGTTACCGGATCGTGCCGGATTCGAAGCCGATGGCACCCGGACCCGCGTTGCGGAGATCCCATGAGTCATGGGGCGGCCATGCCGGCCGGCCCCACAAGGGCCGGCACCTTCATTCCTACGATAGACCGCTTCACGCCGCAGACCTGCCAGGGGGCGAGGGCGGCACCCGGACGGCGGCGAGCTGGGTCGCCTGTCCCACCAGCCGTCCCTTGTCGTCCCAGATGTGGGCCACCTCGTCCATCCGGTCGCCGCCGACGTCCGTCGCCGACAGCCGTACCCGGATCGGCCCGGGGGCGGGCAGCCGGCGGATGTACGCCGAGAGCTGGATCGTCGGCACCCACCCCGACAGCCCCAGGTCGAACGAGACCGGCGGCACCGGGTCGAGCGCCACCAGCAGGCTCAGCGGGTCCCAGTCGGAGCCGTCGGCCAGCCGCTGCCAGGACGCGATGGTGCCGCGCCCGGAGGGGGCGCCGAAGGCGAAGGCCAGGTGCTCGGGGTCGATGCGTTCCTCGACCACCGCCATCAGCGGCACGCGCATGTCCGCGCCGGGCGGGTCGACGGGCGCCAGGAAGCAGTCCTGCTCGGGCGGGAGGCTGACCGGCTCGTGGGCCGACCACCACGGGTCGGAGTCGTCCAGGAGGCCGAGCGTGACGTGCGCCTCGACGCGCGTGCGGCCCTCCTGTACCAGCGCGGCCCTGACCTGCGCGACGCTCCGGCCCACCCGCAGCGTCTCGACGCGCGCGAGCGCCTCGCCCGGCTCGGGCGGCTCGACGAAGGTGCCGCTGACGGCCGTCACATGCGGGTGCCCGGCGCCCGCGGGGCTCTCGCAGGCGGCCCTGGCCAGGACCGCCAGGAGGTACCCGCCGTGCAGCCGGGTGCCGACGCTCCACTGGGGGTCCAGCGTGGCGCCGAACTCGCCCTCGCCGTACGCGGTCAACGCCGTTGCTTCCCGAAAAGTCCCCATTTTTCGCAATCCCTTCCCCAAGAAGGTCAGCTTGACACCGTTAACTTGACGACGTCAACCTGAGGGGATGACCACCAGACGCGTACGCGCCAGGCGCGGAGAGGGCGCGCTGCTGCGCGAGGAGATCCTGCGCGCGGCCGAGGAGCTGCTGGCCGAGTCGGGCACCGAGGACGCGCTGACGGTGCGCGCGGTCGCGCTGCGGGCAGGCGTGTCCACGCCCTCGGTCTACCTGCACTTCGCCGACAAGGAGGCGCTCGTCGAGGCGGTCTGCATGCGGGTGTGGGGCGAGCTGGGCCGCCTGTTCACCGAGAACCTGGGCGGCGACCCCTTCCTCGCCCTGGGCAAGTGCGCCCGCGCCTACGCCCGCTTCGCGCTCGACCACCCCGTGCAGTACAGGGTGCTCATGATGCGGCCGTCAGCGGCCCCGGGCGTGCCGCCGGCCGCGGCCGAGGCCTTCCGCCACATGGTGGACGCCGTGTCGGCCTGCGTGCGGACCAGGGTGCTCGAAGGCGACCCCGAGGAGCTCGCGCTCGGCCTCTGGTCGGCCGTGCACGGCTACGTCTCCCTGCTCATCGCGCAGCCGGCGTTCCCGTGGCCGCGTGACAGGGAGGCGCTGCTCGACCACGTCGTCCGGCAGGCCGGGTTCGGGGCGGCGATGTACTCGCGGCTGCCGCGCGGCCTGCCGCCGAGCGCGGAGCTGGCCGCCTGCCTCGACGACTTCGGTACGAGGCTGGCGGCCCGCGGCGGAGGGGAGCACCCCTCCGTGTAGCGGCGGTGGCAGCGCGGCGGAAGGTGGCGGCCACCGCCGTCAGGGGACGGGGATCAGCCCTCGCCGTAGCGGGCGGGCAGCACCTGCGCGGCGATGTCGTAGATCCGGTCGATCTCGGCGGTCGTCAGCGCCCGCTCCCGCTTGGTGATCCACTTGCGGGCCCGATCGCCCTGGTAGACGTCCACGCCGCGGATGTTCATGATCTTCCATGGCACCGGCGGGCCGTAGATCGCCAGGGAGGGCACGACGGAGATCTCGCGGCCGAACGACTTGCTGATCAGCTCGCTGGCCTGCGTCGCCTCCCACTTGGCCTCGGTGAGGCGGGGCTTCATGTCGAAGGGGCCGTGGAACAGCTTCTTGCCCATCTGCACGCGGACGGGCAGCCGGCGGTCCCACTTCTCGGAGTCGACCGCGTACACGCCTGTGGGGCCCACCACGAGGTGGTCGATCTGGGCCTCGCTGCCCGGGATCGCCCTGGCGTGCAGCGTACGGTAGCCGCTGCGCTCAAGCCTGCGCAGTTGCGCCTCCGTGCGGCGCTCTGCCACGGACGTCCGCCGCCACGCCGGCACGGACGAGCTCGAGCGAGCGCGGTAGACCGCCTCGAGGATGGCCGCGATCACGCCCGCGGTCACCCCGACCCGCCATTCGTGCACGAGGAAGCCCACCGCCAGGCCGACGACCACCGCCAGGATCGCGCGGTTGCGCAGGCGGCGGAAACGCGGCTGTTGCAGCAGGCTACGCACGGACGCGCGCTCGACCGGCGCGTACGTGGAGGTGGGCGCCGAAGGCTTCGCGGCGGCGGTCTGCTCGCTTTCTGGTCGATCGCTCACCCAGATCGGTGACGCGTTGTGACCGTCTTCTCGCTGGTTGTCGGAGTCCACGTAACTCACCGTAGCCCGGGGATTCGATCGATTCCTAGTGTTGCCGTGTCCATAGTTTTATGGCCCAGCTCATCGTGTTCCACTCATGTTTTCGGGGTATGTCTACTGTTCTTCTCTAGAGATGCCCCGCTTCGTAAAAGATCTTAACGCGGAGAGAACACGACACCCGCGACGGGTCTGGCCGAGCCCGCTGACGAGGTTTACGGTCTTGGTGTGAACAGCGCAGCGGAGATCCTGCTCTTTCTCATCGGCGTGTCCATGGGGCTGTTCGTGCTGATCACCCTGCTCGTCATGGTGCCGGGGCGCGGCGCGCAGCGCCGGATCGAAGCGGGCCCCGTGTGGCTGGGAGGCCCTTCCAGGAGCGAGCGCGGGGTGAGCACGTCCGGCCTCGTGCTGGCCGACAGGGTGGCGCACTGGGCCGAGGTGCCCGAGCACGACTGGGTGAGCGCCGCCGAGACGGCCGAGCCCGGCAGGCACGTCGGCGGCGCCTCGGCGGGATGGTGAGACGGCCATGAGGGGCGGGATGGTGAGGTGACCATGAAGGGACTGACCGCCGCCCAGGGCGACGACGTACGCAAGGCCCTGCACACCGCGGAGCGGCGCAGCGGGCTGCGGTTCGGCGTGTTCCTCGGTGACCCGGTGGGCGGGCGCCGGCACTTCGCCGAGCGGCTGCACGCCGCCCTGGGCGAGGAGGCCGACGACGCCGTGGTGGTGTTCGTGGACCCGAACGGGCGGGCGATCGAGATCGTGACGGGCGAGAACGCGCGCAGGCGGCTGAGCGACAGCGCGTGCCGGCTGACGGCCATGTCGATGGCCACGGCGTTCAGCGTGGGCGACCTGATCGGCGGCCTGCTGTACGGGATCGGCGCGCTCGGCGAGCAAGCCACCGCCCGCCGCTGACCACCGCCCGCCGCCAACCGCCGCCAACCGTCGCCCGCCAACCGCCAACCGCCGACCGCCGACCGCCCGTCCGCCGACCGTCCGGCTGGCGCGCCGCTGCGTCGCACGCCACGGCGAATCGTCCGGGCGGCGTGCCACCGGCGACCGCGCCGGGGTGAGCGACGGCTCGCCCACCGCGGTGCCGTTCGAGGGCGGGTGACAGGAGTCAGGACCGGCGTTCGAGCAGGGTGACGACGTGCTCGCTGACGCCGTTCAGGAGGGTCGCCGGCTCGATGGGCGCGTCGGCGATGGCCGAGAAGAGCGAGGGCAGGCCGGGCAGCGGGAAGCCGTCCTCCTTCAGCGCCGAGGTGCCGATCGGGTTCTTGTCGAGCACCGCGCGGCTGCGTTCCCAGGCGTCGAGCACCTCCTCGGGCGACGGCACCCCGAACCCGTGCCCCACCGGCGCCGCATGGCGCAGCCGGACGAGCGGGGTCTCGGCGAAGGCCAGCGCCGTGCGGGCGCGCGACTGCAGGTCGGCGCGCGGCTCCGGCTCGATCCAGTCCATCGCCGTGCAGGGGTTGCGGCAGGTGGCCACGCACACGCCCAGCGCCCCGGCCACCTGGCTGTGCTGGCGGTCGAAGTACGCCCGCCAGCCCTCGGACGGCTCGGCCGAGACCCGCAGCGTCCGGTTCGTGGCGGACTGCTCGGACTTGGTGTGGTCGCACTCCCGGTCGCCGATCACGCCGAACCTGCTCCCCGCCGCGCTCAGCCCCACCGGCCACCTCGCCGGATCGCCGGCATGGCCGAGCTGCGGCTCGAAGGCCAGCAGCGGCAGGTACTCGCTGGCGATGTGCACCGCGGCGATCATGGGGCTCAGCTCGCGCCGGTGCCACCGTACGGCGATGACCTCCAGCAGCAGCCCGTACGCCGGTCGCAGCGACTCCAGCGCCCCCCGAGGCTGCTCGCGCGGGGTCTGCGGCATGTGGCAGGCCCTGGCGCGCCGCCGCAGGTCGGCGGGCACCACTCGCGCCTCGGCCGCGAAGTCCTCGGCGTCGAGGGAGAGCAGCCGCTGCCCGAACTCGCACACCTCCGCGATCTCCGCGGCGGGCGCGAGCGCGCCGAGATCGGCGAAGGCATAACGGCGGGCAAGGGCGACGAACAGGTCACGAGTCGAGTCCACGCGATGACTTTCTCACGATCAGCGAGCGATTACGGACATGAGGCCCATGGGTGTCGCCACCCGGCCGAGCCGGGCATCGGCGGGCGGGCGGTCACGGGCAAGGGGCGCGGATGCACTGGATCTCGCCGGGCTGGCCGGTGATCGTGGGCTCGGGCGTCGGCTCCTCGGGGCCCGGCGTCGTCGGCTCCGGCGTCGGCTCTTCGGGCTCGGACGTGGTGGGCGTGGCCGAAGGGCTCTCGGTCGCCGGGCTGGACGTGGTGACCGTCGGGCTGGGGGAGGGCGGCTGCGTCGGCCGCGTCGCGCGGGGCGTGGGCCCGCGCTTGGTCGGCTCTGTCGTGTGCTTCCTGCCGCCGCCGGTCGACGGCGTGGTGGGCGGCAGGTCCACCGGGCTGCTGACGCTGACCGGGGGAGGGGGCACCTGGTCGCGGACCGCCTGCTCGACGGGCCGGAACCACACGAACCCGGCCACGGCCGCCGACACGAGCACGGCGGCCGACATGGTGACCACCACCTGCAGCGTCCGCCGCCGCCGCAACGACGCCGTCCTGCGGGGCGCGGTCAGCGTGTCCGGCATCCCGCCGCCGCCAGGCATGCCACCGGCATCAGGGGCAGGCATCCCGCCGAGGCCGGACACTCCGCTCCCGGGCGTCCCGATTCCGGGAGAAGCCCCCGCCGCACCGGCGATCCGGTGCGTGCCGGCCATGGGTGAGGAGCCCGGCGCAGCGGCGGCGCCCTGCGCGCCCGCGGCCGGCCCGTACGCAACGGCCGCGGTGGACGAGCCGATCCCGTCGAAGGCGGACCCGGGCGCGGTCAGGGCCGCGCGCGCCGCCTCGGCCATCTCCGGTGCCGTCCGCCATCGTCCGTCGGGCGCCTTCTCCAGCGCCCGCTCCACCACCTGCCGCACCCCGGCAGGCACCTCGTCGGGCAGCCGGGGAGCCGTCGCGTTGAGGTGCTTGAAGATGATCTGAATGGGGGTGTCGCCCTGGAACGGCAGCCGGCCGGTCAGGCACTCGTAGGCCACCACCCCCAGCGCGTACACGTCGACCGCGGGCGTCACCTCGTTGGAGGTGGCCATCTCGGGCGCGCAGTAGCCGGCCGAGCAGAGCATCGTCCCCGTGGCCGTGAGCTGGCCGGCGGAGGCCGAGTGGGCGATGCCGAAGTCGGTGAGCACGACGCTGCCGCCGGGCTTGACCATGAGGTTGGCCGGTTTGACGTCGCGGTGCACGATGCCCTGCGCGTGCGCGGCGGCCAGCGCGTCGGCGACCTCCGCGACCAGCCGCATGGTGGCCGCCACCCCGAGCGGCCCGCGCCGCAGCACGCGGTCGAGCGACTCGCCCTGGATGTGCTCCATGACCAGGAAGCTCACCCGCCGGCCCGCGACGTCGCAGATGCCGTAGTCGTAGACGTCGACCACGCCGGGATGGGTGAGCGTGGCCATGGCCCTGGCCTCGTTCTGGAAGCGCTGGGCGAACGTGGGGTCCTCGCTGAGCGCGGGCATCAGCACCTTGACCGCCACCGTGCGCCCGAGGACCGTGTCGTCGGCACGCCACACCTCGCCCATGCCCCCGCCACCGATGCGGGCGCCGAGCACGTAGCGGTCGTTGAGGGAGGACCCCGGGCCTAGCACGTTTCGAGGCTAACACCGCGCCCTGGATGCCATCGTCATGTCGGCGCAGCCGGCCCCGCCGTCGTGGCGCGGGCCGGCCGGGTCAGGCCGTCACGCCGAGGCGGCGTCCGTCTCCCTGTTGCGCAGCGCGCGGCGGACGCCGTCGGCGCCCTCCAGGATGAGCCGGCGCAGCGCCTGCGGCGGCTGCGCGGTGGACAGGAAGTCGTGCGCCGACCGCACCGTGGTGGGCTCGATGAGCAGCGACGGGAAGCACCCGACGGCGAACGTCGAGGCCTGGTCGAACGTCCACTCCTGGTAGATCCGCCCGACCTCGGCGAAGTACTTCTCCCGGTACGGCGCCAGCAGCTCGGGGTGGTGCGGGTCCTGGAAGCCGCCGATCATGGCGCGGGCGACGGCGTTGGCCAGCTTGCCGCCGACGATCTGCGCCCACGCCGCCTGCTTGGCCTCGGCGGTCGGGATCGTGGCCCGGCACTGCGCGGCCGAGCGCTCACCCTTCGCCGTAGGGTCCCGCTCCAGCTCGGCCTGGATACCCTCCTCCGCCAGGCGGCCGCCGGAGACGAGCGCCTGGACGAGCGTCCAGCGCAGGTCGGCGTCCACGGTCACCCCTTCGGGCACCGAAGTGCCGTCGAGGACGGCCTGCAGCAGGTCCAGCTCCTCCTCGGAGGTGGCCACGGCGGCGAACGCCTGCAGGAACGAGAGCTGCTGGTCGGAGCCGGGCTCCGCCGAGCCGAGCAGCGCGCGCAGCTCGGTGGCCAGCACGGACATGCCCTCGGCCCGCCAGGCGGGGTCGGCGTACTGCTGCACGGCCAGGCGCGCCTGCCGCAGCACGGTCTGCAGGACCGTGATGTCGCTGATCGTGGCCACGCCGGAGACCACCAGCTTGACGTAGTCGCGGGTGGACATCTCGCCGTCGCGGGTCATGTCCCAGGCCGCCGTCCAGCACAGGGCGCGCGGCAGGGACTCGGTGAACGCGGCGATGCCGCCGTTCACCAGCGTCCGCAGCGAGTCCTCGTCGAGACGGATCTTGGCGTAGGTGAGGTCGTCGTCGTTGAGCAGCACCAGGTCGGGCTGCTCCTCGCCGATGAGCTGGCTCACGCTCGTACGGGCGCCGACCACGTCCAGCTCCACCCGCTTGGTCCGGGTCAGCTTGCCGCCGGCCAGCGAGTAGAGGCCGATCGCGATCCGGTGGGAGCGCAGCGTCGGGTGCTCGGCCGGCGCCTCCTGCAGCACGTCGAAGCTGGTGAAGCGGCCCCCGGACACCTCGAACTCGGGACGCAGCGTGTTGACCCAGGAGGTCTCCAGCCACTCCTTCGACCAGGAGGACAGGTCGCGGCCCGACGTCCGCTCCAGGGCGTTGAGCAGGTCTTCCAGCTCGGTGTTGCCCCAGGCGTGCTCGGCGAAGTAGTCGCGCACGCCGGCCAGGAAGTTGTCGAGGCCGACGTAGGCCACGAGCTGCTTGAGCACCGAGGCGCCCTTGGCGTACGTGATGCCGTCGAAGTTGACCTCGACCGCCTGCATGTCGGGGATGTCGGCGGCGATGGGGTGGGTGGAGGGGAGCTGGTCCTGGCGGTAGGCCCAGGACTTCTCCACGTTCGCGAACGTGGTCCACGCCCGGTTCCACCGGGTGGCCTCGGCCTGGGCGAGCACGGACATGTAGGTGGCGAACGACTCGTTCAGCCACAGGTCGTCCCACCAGCGCATGGTGACGAGGTCGCCGAACCACATGTGCGCCATCTCGTGCAGGATCGTCTCCGCGCGGCGCTCGACGACGGCGTCGGTGACGCGGGAGCGGAAGACGTAGTCCTCCAGGAACGTCACGCAGCCCGCGTTCTCCATCGCGCCGGCGTTGAACTCGGGCACGAAGAGCTGGTCGTACTTGCCGAACGGGTAGCGCACCCCGAACACGCGGTGGAAGAAGTCGAAGCCCTGGCGGGTGACCTCGAGGATGTTGTCGGCGTCGAGGTGCTCGGCCAGCGAGGAGCGGCAGTAGATGCCCAGCGGGATGCCGTCGTGCTCGGAGGTCACCTTGTGGTAATGACCTGCTACCAGCGCGGTGATGTAAGTGGAGATGACCGGCGTCGGGGCGAACTCCCACCGCCGGGCCGCCTGGATCGTGCCGTGCTTGCCCGCCTGCTCAGGGAGCTCCTCGACGCCGGTGGCGGCGGAGTTGGAGATGACCTCCCAGTCGGCCGGCGCGAGCACCGTGAGCTGGAAGGTGGCCTTGAGGTCGGGCTGGTCGAAGCACGCGTACATGCGGTGCGCGTCGGCCGTCTCGAACTGGCTGTGCAGGTAGACCTTCTGGTCCACGGGGTCGACGAAGCGGTGCAGCCCCTCGCCGGTGCGCATGTACGTGCAGTCGGCGTCCACGACCAGCTCGTTGGACGCGGCGAGCGACGGGAGCGGGAATCGGCCCTTGTCGGCGTCGTAGGCCGACACGTCGAGGTCGGCGCCGTTGAGCGTGACCTTGCGGAGGTTCGCGCCGTGGAGGTCGATGAAGGTGGACGCCCCCGGAGTGGTACTGGTGAAACGGACCGTGGTGACGCTCTCGAAGCGCTCCTCTCCCTCCGTCAGGTCGAGTGCGACGTCGTACGACTCGACCTTCAACAGCCGGGCGCGCTCACGAGCCTCTTCCCGGGTCAGGTTGCCTGCCAAGTTGCGCTCCTTTTCACCACTTCGTCGGGGTTGTCCGTATCCTGCCATGCCGGGAATAGGACCCGAACCACCTCAGGTTACGGGCAGACATGACTGAGAAGATTCCCGTGGACCTGTGGTTCGACCCCTCCTGTCCGTTCGCGTGGGTGACCTCGCGCTGGCTGCTGGAGGTGGAGAAGGTCCGCCCCATCGAGCCCCGCTGGCGCATGATGTCGCTCTACTTCCTCAACGAGGAGAAGGACGTCCCCGCCGACTACCTCGAACGGGCCGCCAGGGCCATGGGGTCCATCAGGACGGTCGCCGCGGCCGCCGCCAAGCACGGCGAGCAGGTCATCGGCCCCCTCTACACCGGGCTCGGCACCCGCCTGCACAACCAGGGCATCAAGGACCCCGAGCGCCTGCGCGAGGTCATCGAGGGCGCCCTGGACGACGCCGGCCTCGAGCGCGGCCTGGCCGAGGCCATGCACTCCGACGAGTACGACGGCGCCATCCGCGCCTCCCACGACGAGGGCATCGGCCTCGTCGGCCAGGAGGTCGGCACCCCGATCATCCGCGTCGGCGAGAACGCCTTCTTCGGTCCCGTGATCACCAGGATCCTCCGGGGCGAGGACGCGGGCAGGCTCTGGGACGGCGTGCTCATGGTCACCCAGTACGACGACTTCTTCGAGCTGAAGCGCACCCGTACCAAGCGCCCGCAGTTCGACTGATACGCCGGGGTAAGAAAGCCGGTGGCGGTGCAAAGGGCTTATCCCGGAGTCAGGATGAGCCCTCGCATGTGGCGTGAGTCACTGTCAGGATGGCCCTATGCGTCAGCTGTACATCGGCGGCTCCTGGACCGCTTCGGCATCGGACGAGTCCATCGAGGTCGTCAACCCGGCAACCGAAGAGATCATCGACCGGGTGCCCGCGGGCTCTCCCGACGACGTGGAGGCGGCCGCGGCCGCCGCCAGAAAGGCCTTCCCCGAATGGTCGCGGGCGGCCGCCGGTGAGCGCGGCAAGCTCCTCGCCCACGCGGCCGACCTGCTGAAACAGCGCTCCGACGGGATCGCCAAGACGATCGCCACCGACATGGGGGCGCCGCTCGGCTTCGCACTCAAGGTGCAGACGCTCATGCCGGCGACCGTCCTGGCCTCCTTCGCCCAGCTCGCCGAGAGCCATCCGCGCGAGTCCCGCGTGGGCAACTCCCTGGTGGTCAAGGAGCCCATCGGCGTGGTCGCCGCGATCACGCCGTGGAACTACCCGCTGCACCAGATCGTGTGCAAGGTCGCCCCCGCGCTCGCCGCCGGGTGCACCGTGGTGCTCAAGCCGAGCGAGGTGGCGCCGCTGGCCGCGTACGCGCTGGCCGAGATCTTCGCCGAGGTGGGCCTGCCGCCGGGCGTGTTCAACCTGGTCAGCGGGCGAGGCCCGGTCGTGGGCGAGGCCATGGCCACCCACCCCGAGGTGGACATGGTCTCCTTCACCGGCTCCACCGCCGCGGGCCGCAGGGTGGCCGCGCTGGCCGCCGAGTCCGTCAAGCGGGTCGCGCTGGAGCTGGGCGGCAAGTCCGCCAACATCATCCTGCCCGATGCCGACCTGCCACTGGCCGTCAAGGTCGGCGTGGCCAACTGCTTCGTCAACGCCGGCCAGACCTGCTCGGCGTGGAGCCGCATGATCGTCCAGCGCGACCAGTACGACGAGGCCGTGCACCTGGCCGTCGAGGCCGCGCGCGGGTACCGGGTCGGCGACCCCTTCGACGAGTCCACCAAGATCGGCCCTCTGGTCTCCGCGGCGCAGCGCGACCGCGTGGTCCGCTACGTCAACCGCGGGCAGGAGGAGGGCGCCCGGCTCGTGGCGGGCGGCACCGAGCGGCCGCACGAGCGCGGCTACTACGTCGAGCCCACGGTGTTCGCGGCGGTGGAGCCAGGGATGACGATCGAGCAGGAGGAGATCTTCGGCCCGGTGCTGTCGCTGATCCCGTACACGACCGAGGACAACGCCGTCGAGATCGCCAACGACACCAAGTACGGCCTGGCGGGCGCCGTGTGGGCGGGCACCGAGGAGCACGCGGTCGGGGTCGCCCGCCGGTTGCGCACCGGCCAGGTGTCGATCAACGGCGGCCGGTTCAACCCGCTGGCGCCGTTCGGCGGCTACAAGCAGTCGGGCGTGGGCCGCGAGCTGGGCGAGCACGGGCTGGAGGAGTACCTCGAGGTCAAGTCGCTGCAGCTGTAGCCGGTCCTTCGGGGAGCGGGCGGCCCCCCGAAGCAACGGCTAGAGGAACAGGCCGCCGGTCGCCAGCACGTTCTGCCCGGTGACCCACCGCCCGTCGGGCCCGGCGAGGAACGCGACCACCGCGGCGAGGTCGTCGGGCCTGCCCAGCCGCTGCAGCGCGGTCATGGCAGGCGTCCGCTCCAGCACCTCGGGCGGGTTGGCCTCCCGCAGCATGTCGGTGTCGGTGGCCCCCGACGAGACGGTGTTGACGGTGATCCCGCGCGGGCCCAGTTCCCGCGCCGCCACCTTCGCGAACTGCTCCATCGCGCCCTTGGAGCCGCAGTAGAGCGCCAGGGCCGGCGCGGGCACCTGCGTGTTCAGCGAGGAGATGTTGACGATGCGCCCGCCGTCGCGCATCACCCGGCCGGCCCACTGGAGGGCCAGGAAGACGGCCTTGGTGTTCACCGCGAACACCCGCTCGTACTCCTCGTCGGTGAGGTCGGTGATGAGCTTCTTGAACTCGTTGGTGGCGGCGTTGTTGACCAGGATGTCCAGCCCGGGCAGCCGCGCCTCCGCCTCGGCGAACAGCCGCTCCAGGTCCTGCTTGCTGCCGAGGTCGGCCCGCACGGCGTGCGCGCCCGTCTCCTTGGCCACCCGCTCGGCGGCCTCGGCGGAGCTCTGGTAACAGAAGACGACTTCCGCGCCGTCGCTGGTCAGTCGCTCCACGATGGCCTTGCCGATGCCCCGGGAGCCTCCGGTGACCACTGCGCCCTTTCCAGAAAGTACGCTCATGGGGCCAAGCTATGCCTTGAGCATGATCTCCCGCGCTTCATTGCGCGGCAGGCGATCGACGTACAGCTTGCCGTCGAGGTGCTCGGTCTCGTGCTGGAAGCACCGGGCCAGCGAGCCGCGGGCCTTGACGCGTACGGGACGCTGCAGCCGGTCCAGGCCCTCGACGGTCACGCCGGCGGCGCGGGCGACCGTGGCGTAGATCGGCTGGCGGGTCCGGCGGTCGGGCACGGACAGGCAGCCCTCCTCGTCGAGCACGTCCTCGGGGTCGTCCACGGTCAGCAGCGGGTTGATCACGTGACCCTTGCGCCCGGCGATGTCGTAGACGAACAGCCGCCGCGACACGCCGATCTGCGGGCCCGCCAGGCCGACGCCGTTGACCGCGTACATGGCCTGGAACATCTCGTCGATCAGCCGGCGCAGCTCCCGGTCGAAGTCCGTCACGGGCTCGGCGGGCGTGCGCAGGACGGGATCGCCGATGACGCGGATCTCTCGCATGGCTCTCTGCTTTCGCGGTGTAAGGACTGGACTGCGATGGAGGCCCTTACTCTAGCGGGCGAGCCCGATCGGCGGGGCTGTGGAAGACTGGACGGGTGCGTGTCTACATCGGTGCCGACCATGCCGGCTATGAGCTCAAGAACCACCTGGTGTCCTGGCTGAAGGACCACGGGCACGAGGTGACCGACTGCGGTCCCTTCGTCTACGACGCCGAGGACGACTATCCGGCGTTCGTCCTGCGGGCGGCGGAGGGCGTCGCCGGCGACCCCGGCAGCCTCGGGGTGGTCATCGGAGGGTCGGGCAACGGCGAGCAGATCGCCGCCAACAAGGTGCGCGGCATCCGCTCGGCCCTGGCGTGGAGCGAGGAGACGGCGAGCCTGGCCCGCGAGCACAACAACGCCAACGTCATCAGCGTCGGCGCCCGCATGCACTCCCTCGAGGAGGCCACCCGGTTCGTGGAGGTCTTCCTGGGCACGTCGTTCTCCGGCAGCGAGCGTCACAGCAGGCGCATCGCGCAGCTGACCACGTACGAGACGATCGGCCAGCTGCCCTCGCTTCCCTAGAGCGCCCTTGAGCGCCCGGAGGGGCCGCCGCCCGTGCGGTGCGGGCCCCTCCGGCTCTCAGCCCTTGCGCTTGGAGTCGCGCCTGGGCATCTCGTCGCGCAGGGGCCGCCGGTCGGCGGCCTCCTGCTGATCCTTCGACGGCCTCGACACGTCGCGGGCGCGCATGGCGACGACCGCCGTGATCTGCAAACTCTGCAGCGCCATACCGTCGAGCCTACGTCAGAACGTCAGCCCCGCCCACGGCTTCGGGCCCCACGACATGGCGGTGGCCAGCCTGCGCACCGCGCCGGATGAGTGCTCGCGCAGCAGGCCCGCGTCGAGCTGCTCGCCCAGCGTGCCGTCACCCAGGTACGCGGACCCGAGAGCGGCCACCGGCAGCGTCACGTCCGGCTCCTCGTCCACCGGCTTGCACTCGGCGCCCGTCAGGTCGGCGGTGAGCCGCCAGCGGCGGGCGTTCCACGGGCACACGTCGTCCTGGACCTCGATCACCACGTCCACCGGCGCCGCGTACGCCCGCTCGGCCAGCGCCCTGTCGACCTCGACCAGGCGTACCCACAGCTCGTCGGACCACCGCGCGCGCAGCCGGCGCTGGTCGGCCAGCAGCGCGATCAGCGGGTCGTCCACCGGCCTGCCGCCCTCGACCGTGGAGACCAGGTCGCGGTCCAGCACGCTGCGCCAGAGCAGGGCGTAGGCCGCGGGGTCGGCGGCCTCCAGCTCCTGCAGCTTCAGCGTCCCGTCGGGGATGCCCGTCTCGTCCCAGGACGGCTTGATGCGGAACAGGGCGTAGCCGCGCACGCCGCCGTCGTCCTCGGCCAGGATCGAGCGCAGCGACCCGGCGCCGTGCTGGTCGTACTCCTCGTCGGCCAGCACCGCGGTCCAGAACTCGGGCTTGCGCTCGTACCGGCCGGGCCGGCGCGTGACGACGGAGGCGAACAGCTTCTCCAGCTCCGGGCGTACGTCCGCGGGCTTGGCGACCCTGAGCCGGAGCGAGGGATCCTGCGGCGCGCCGGGGACGAACGCGGAGCGGTGGGTGTCGACCTTGAAGGCCAGCTCCCCGGCGGCTCGGCCGTAGCCGTACCGGCCGTAGATGAGCGACTCGGAGGCGTAGAGGGCGGCCACGGACTCGCCGCGCTCGCGGATGTCGGTGAGCTGCCTGCGCATCAGCGACGACAGCACGCCACGGCGGCGGTGGGAGGCCAGCACGCTGACGGCGGTCACGCCCGCGACGGGGAGCTGCCTGCCGGGCACCGTCATCGTGAGGCTGAAGACGCCGGTGACTCCCACGATCTGGTCGCCGTCGAAGGCGGCGAGGGTCCGGTCGAACTCGGTCTGCGCCTTGTACCGCTCGGCCTGCTTGGGATGGGGTGTCCAGCCGAACGCCTCTTCGTTCACCCTGGCGAAGGCCGGCCACTCGGACTCGTCAATCGGGCGGATGGGGTACGTCATCCGTCCACGGTATGAGCGGGCAAAGGGGGACGGCCACCCAATATACGGCCTAAATGATCAAGGCGTTGGTCAAGTGGGCTGCCCAAACACGGGTCAGACCGATACAGTCAGGCGCATCATGAGTTCCCGTCCGGCGCCGCTGATCCCGCCACGGGTCCGCGCGGCCCTGGTGCGGGTGCCTGGGCTGGTGCCTGTCGTGCGGTTCGTCCGGCGCGCGCTGGCCCGCGATCGCAACCTGCTCAGCACGCTGGTCGTGGTGGCACTCGTCATCGGATTCCTCGCGGCCGAGGTCTCCAACGAGTGGTTCTCGCCCTCCCTGCTCATCCTGGTCACCCTCGTCGGCGGGCTCCAGCTCAGGCTGGCCAGCCTGGTCAAGCTGCTCGTGGGGGTCGGGGTCGCGCTCGGCTACGTCGCCGCCAACCTCGGCGCGGGCCGGGTCGGGCTGGGGCTGACCGTGACCATCGCGTTCACCGCCGTGCTCGCCGTGCTCATGGCCCGTACCAGGGGCAAGCTGGGCGTGCAGGGCCTGCGCGGCGACGCCATGCTGCTGGAGCTGCGCGACCGGCTCAGGAGCCAGGGCGAGCTGCCCCCGCTGCCCAAGGACTGGGGCGGCAAGGTGGTGCTCAAGCAGGCGGGCGGGTCGTCGTTCGGCGGCGACTTCCTGGTGTCCATGCGCGACGGCGACTCCGTCGAGATCGCCCTGGTCGACGTGTCCGGCAAGGGCGTCGACGCGGGCACCAGGGCGCTGCTGCTGTCGGGCACGTTCGGCGGGCTGCTGGGCTCGGTCGACGACTTCCTGCCCGCGTGCAACGCCTACCTGCACAGGCAGCGGGGCGACGAGGGGTTCGTGACCGCGGTGCACGTACGGCTCGACCTGGCGACGGGCGACTACACGATCACCTCGGCCGGGCATCCGCCGGTGGTCAAGTTCGACGCGGGCACGGGCAACTGGCAGGTCGCCTCGGCCAAGGGCGTGGTGCTCGGCGTGGTGCCCGACCTGCACTGCGAGCCCGACAGCGGCACGCTGCGCAAGGGCGACGCGCTGCTGCTGTTCACCGACGGGCTGATCGAGCAGCCGGGGCGCGACATCGACGCCGGCCTCGACCGGCTGCTCGGCGAGGCGGAGCGGCTGCTGCCCTCCGGCTTCCGCGACGGCGCCAGGGCGCTGGTCAACGCCATGTCCTCCGGCCACAACGACGACTGCGCGCTGGTGCTCATCTGGCGCCCGTGAAGGTGCCTGTGAAGGTTCTCGTGAAGGCGCCCGCGAAGGTGCTCGTGAAGGCGGCCGGGAAGGTGCTCGTGAGAGTGCGCGTGAAGGTGCCCGTGAACCCGTGACGTTTTACACGGGCCGGTCGTGACGGCGGTCACTGGCAGCGGCTCGGCCCGGCTGAGATCCTCTAGGTGTTCGGGCCCCGGCGGAGCGGCGCGGCTCCACCGGGCCCGTCACAGTGCCGGATCCTCCTCACAACCACCCGCAGTCGCTGGCGATGCGTACGGCGTCCAGCCGGTTGCGCGCGCCCGTCTTGCACATGATGCGCGACAGATGGTTACGCACCGTGCCCACCGACAGGAACAGCTCGTCGGCGATCTCCGTCGAACGCGCCCCGCCCGCCGCGATCCGCAGCACGTCCAGCTCCCGCCTGGTCAGCGGGTTGGACGCGCACTGCAGCGCGGCCACGGCCAGCTCCGCCTCGATGGCCTGCCGCCCCGCCGCGACCTGGCGCACCCCCTCGGCCAGCCGCTCCGGCGGCACGCACAGGCTCATGAACCCCAGCGCGGGCCCGGCCAGCGCCTCGCGCACCTGCCCCGGGTTGGGCGCGGCCGAGAGGATCAGCACCCCGCACCGGGGCACGTGCTCGGCCAGGTCGCCGGTCACGGCAGGCCCCGGCAGGTCGAGATCGACCACGGCCACGTCGGCCTCGGACGACAGCGCCGCGCGCACCACCTCCTCCGCGCGTACGGCCTCGGCCACCACCCGCAGGTCGGGCTCGGCTCCAAGGGTGGCGTGCAGGCCACGGCGCACCAACGGCAGATGCTCGGCGATCAGTATGCGGATCAAGACGTCCCCCTCCGTCGTCTCCCAGGGTGATCGCGCGATCGCAGACTGTCAATGCCAAGGAAATGCGGTACGCCATGACGCGTGGGGAGTTCGACTACTCTGGGGCTGTCGGTCCTTTCGTCTGTCCTTGTCGTCTGCCGGGGAGCGCGCCTAGATGAACTGGCTCTACGTCGTGGGGATCATCCTCTTCCTCCTCGGCCTGATGGTCTCCATCGCGCTGCACGAGCTCGGCCATCTGGTGCCCGCCAAGCTCTTCGGCGTCAGGGTGACCCAGTACATGGTGGGCTTCGGCTCCACGGCGTGGTCACGGCGCAAGGGCGAGACCGAGTACGGCATCAAGTGGATCCCGTTCGGCGGCTACATCCGCATGATCGGCATGCTCCCGCCGCGCCCCGGCGACGAGCCGGGCCGGCTCAGGAGCACGGCGACCGGCCCGTGGCAGGGCCTGATCGAGTCGGCCCGCGACGCCGCCCAGGAAGAGGTGCGGCCGGGCGACGAGGACCGCGTCTTCTACCGCAAGAAGTGGTGGCAGAAGGTCATCATCATGTCCGGCGGCCCGGCGATGAACTTCGTGCTGGCCTTCATCTTCTTCACCATCCTGCTGGTCGGCATCGGCCTGCCGACCTGGGCGCCGATCGTCTCGCCCGACACCAACACGTGCGTGATCCCGATCTCGGAGCAGCGCACCCAGTGCCAGGCGACCGACAGGCCCACCCCGGCCGCGCAGGCGGGCATGAAGCCCGGCGACCGCATGGTCAGCTTCAACGGCAAGCAGATCGGCTCCTGGGAGGACGCCACCCGGCTGATCCGCTCCCACGGCCCCGGCCCGGTGCAGCTCGGCATCGTCCGCGACGGCAAGCCGATGACGCTCGCCGTCACGCTCATCGCCCAGGACCGGCCCAACCTCGCGGACCCCCAAAAGATCGACAAGAACGTCGGCTTCCTCGGCGTGCTGCCCACCGAGGTCATGCAGCAGCAGAGCATCGGCCAGGTCATCGGCTACATGGGCGAGCTGACGGGCAGGGTGGCGAGCTCGCTGCTCAACCTGCCGGAGAAGATGGTCGGCGTCTGGCACGCCGCCTTCTCGGGCGAGGAGCGCGATCCCGAGGGCCCGGTCGGCGTGGTCGGCGCGGGCCGCATGGGCGGCGAGATCCTGGCCTCCGACCTGTCCACCGAGAAGAAGATCGCCATCTTCGTGAACCTGCTGGCCGGCTTCAACCTGGCGATCGGCATGTTCAACCTCATCCCGCTGCTGCCGCTCGACGGCGGGCACATCGCCGGCGGCCTGTGGGAGGGCGTCAAGCGGGCCTACGCCAGGGTGATGCGGCGGCCGGAGCCGAAGTACGTGGACATCGCCAAGGTGCTGCCGCTGACGTACGCGATCGCGATCGTGATGATGATCATGGCGGGCCTGCTCGTCTACGCCGACCTCGTCAACCCGCTCACGCTCACGAACTGAGCACCGTGCCCGCGCCCGCGCGGGCGCCGTGCTCCTGCTCCAGGGTGACGGTGACGTCGAGTCCGCCGCCCGGCAGGGGCCGGGCGTCCATCGTGCCGTGGTGGGCCTCGACGATGGCGGCCACGATCGACAGGCCGAGCCCCAGCCCGTCGCCGCTCGCCCGCTTGCCGCTGTCCAGGCGCTGGAACGGCTGCAGGAGCAGGTGCACCTGGTCGGGCGGGATCATCGGGCCGCTGTTGGCGATCCTGAGAACGGAACGGCCGGCGCGCGTGGCCGTCGCCACCTCGACCCGGCCGCCGGGCACGTTGTAGCGCACGGCGTTGTCCAGCAGGTTCGTGACCAGGCGCTCGATCAGGGCGCGGTCGCCGGACGCGGGCGCCGGGCCGAGGTCGGATTCGAGGCTGATCCCCGGATGCTCGTCGAGGGCCTGCCCGGCGATCACGGCCAGGTCGAGGGGTTCGCGCCGGGCCAGGCCCTGCTGGCTGCGGGCCAGCACGAGCAGGGCCTCGATGAGGCGCTCCTGGTGCTTGCCGGCGGCCACGACGCGCTCCAGCACGCCGCGCAGCGCCGCCGCGTCGGCCTCCGGATCGGCGAGCGCGACCTCGGCCATGGCGCGCTGCAGCGTCAGGGGCGTACGCATCTCGTGCGAGGCGTTGGCGACGAACCGCCGCTGCGCGGTGAAGGCCGCCTCCAGCCGGTCCAGCAGTTCGTCGAACGTGTCCGCCAGCCCCTTCAGCTCGTCGTCGGGCCCCGACGCGGCCAGCCGCCGGTCCAGCCGGTCGGCCGTGATGCGCCGTACGGTCGCCGTCATCTCACCCAGCGGCCGCAGCACGCGCCCGGCCATGAGCCAGCCCAGCACCATCGCCGCGCACGCCATGACGGCCAGCGCGATCAGGGAGTTGACCAGCAGCCTGCTCAAGGTGTCGGACTGGGCCGCCCGCGGGGCGGGGACGGGCACGGCGAGCCCGCCGAACGGCGCGGGGGCGGCCGGTGGCGCGGGGAAGGGGGAGTACCTGACCAGGAGGTAGATGAGCGCGACCAGCACCACTCCGGCCATCAGGAACAGGCCGCCGTAGAGCGCGGTCAGGCGCAGGCGTACGGTCCGCCTCATATCCGGTATCCGGCCTGCGGGACCGTCTCGATCAGCGGCGGGTCGCCGAGCTTGCGGCGTAAGCGGCTGATCGTCACCTTCACGGTGTGCGTGAACGGGTCGGCGAACTCGTCCCAGCCGCGCTCCAGCAACTGCTCGGCGGAGACCACCGCGCCCTGGGCCGCCAGCAGCAGCTCCAGGACGGCGAACTCCTTGGGGCTCAGCGGCAGCCGGCGCCCGTCGCGGGTGGCGATCCGGGTGGCCGGGTCCAGCCGCAGGTCACCGTGGACGAGCACGGCGGGCAGGGCCTGCTGCGACCGCCTGGCCAGCGCCCGGATCCGTGCGACCAGCTCGGCGAAGGCGAACGGCTTGGGCAGGTAGTCGTCGGCGCCGATGCCGAGCCCGCTCACCCTGTCGTCGATCGTCCCCGCGGCGGTCAGCATCAGCATCCGCGCCGGGTTCCCCGAGGCGGCCAGCGACCGGCACACCTCGTCACCGTGCAGCCCGGGCAGGTCCCGGTCGAGGACGACCACGTCGTAGTGGTGGACGCCGGCGCGTTCGAGCGCGTCCGGCCCGTCGAGCACCACGTCCACGGCCATGCCCTCGCGGCGCAGCCCCGCGGCGACCGTCAGGGCCAGCTCCTCGTGGTCCTCGACCACCAACACCCGCATGATCCCCAGGATGCCCGCAACGGGGGTTACAGCGGGGTAACCATCGGCGTCACCGCCCTGTAACCGCCGCCCGGCTTGCCTGGGGTCACCCGAGACATACGGAGGCATGATGATCAGAAAGATGGTCCTGGCGGGAGTCGTTCTCGTCGCCGCGCTGAGCGGACTCCCCGCCGCCGAGGCGGCGCCCTCCGAGGACGGCAGGGCGTTCACGGCCTGCATGCGCTCGCACGGGCTGCCCGGCTTCCCCGAGGTCACGTTCTCGCCCGAAGGGCTGATCAACCTCGAGATCAAGGGCGAGCGCGTGGACGTCCTGTCCGGCACGTACGGGGCGGCGTTGCGGGCGTGCGAGTCGCTGCTGCCCGCCCGCTCCTGGCTGCCCGCCCCGCCGCAGGCGCCGTCCGCCCCGCCGCTGCCGTTCTAGCGGCCTCGCACGTGCCTCTTTACCGGCCCCATACATGCGCCTTCCTAAAGTACTAGGACACTAGATAAACCGATAAACGCTGCTCAGGAGGACATGGCGTGACTTCTGTCTTAGAGGCGCAGGGGCTGGGCAAGAGGTACGGCAGGCGCTGGGCGCTGCGCGACTGCACCATCGACATCCCCCAGGGCCACGTCGTCGGCCTGGTGGGCCCCAACGGTGCCGGCAAGACCACGCTGCTGAAGCTGGCCACCGGCGTTCTGGAGCCCACCGCGGGCGGCATCGGCGTGCTGGGCGGGCGCCCCGCAGCCGGTCCCGCGCAACTGGCCAGGGTCGGCTTCGTGGCCCAGGACACCCCCGTCTACCCCGCCCTGACCGTGGCCGAGCACCTGCGGCTGGGCGCCAGGCTCAACCCCGGCTGGGACGCCGCGCTGGCGCGGGAGCGGATGGCGCGGCTCGGCCTCGACCCCGCGCACCGCGCGGGCAAGCTGTCCGGCGGCCAGCGCGCCCAGCTCGCCCTCACCCTCGGCCTGGCCAAGCGGCCGGACCTGCTGATCCTGGACGAGCCGGTCGCCTCGCTCGACCCGCTGGCCCGCCGCGACTTCCTGCAGGGCCTGATGGAGGCCACCGCCGAGCACCGGTTCAGCGTGGTGCTCTCCTCCCACCTGGTCTCCGACCTGGAACGCACCTGCGACTACCTGATCGTGCTCGTCGACTCGCGCGTCCGGGTCGCCGGGAGGGCCGAGGACCTGCTGGCCGCCCACCACCGGCTCACCGGCCCGCGCCGCGCCGACGGCACCCCGCCCACCGGGGGGCACGTCGTCTCCGCCCGGCACACCGACCGGCAGAGCACCTTCGTCGTGCACGGCGACGCCCCGGTCGCCGACCCGGCCTGGACGGTCAGCCGGCTCGGCATGGAGGACCTCGTCCTGGCCTACATGGACCACTCCACCGCCGCCGACCTGGAGGCCCTGCGATGATCTGGCTGACCTGGCGGCAGTTCCGCGGCGCGGCCACGATGACGGCCGTCCTGCTCGTGCTGCTCGCCGCCGTCCTGCTCGTGACCGGCTCGGGGGTGGCCGCCGACTACACCGCCGGGCTCGCCTCCTGCACACCGGGCGACGACTGCGAGAACTTCTACGACCGGTTCTTCGACGACTACGAGATGCCGTTCCTGGCGAGCACCCTCGTCGTGCTGATCCTGCCCGCCCTGGTCGGGCTCTTCTGGGGAGCGCCGCTGATCACCCGCGAGCTGGAGGCGGGCACGCACCTGCTGGTGTGGAACCAGAGCATCACCAGGACCCGATGGCTGATGATCAAGCTCGGATTCACCGGCCTGGTCGCCACGGCCGCCGCCGGCGTCAGCGGCCTGGCGGTGACGTGGTGGGCAGGGCCGCTGGACCAGTCCGCCCCCGAGGGGTTCGCGCTCATGGACCCCCTGGTGTTCAGCGCGCGCGGGATCGCCCCCCTCGGGTACGCGGCCTTCGCCTTCGCCCTCGGCGTGACCGTGGGCATGCTGGTACGCCGCACCCTGCCCGCGATGGCGCTGACCCTGGTCGTCTTCGCCGCCGTCCAGATCACCATGCCCCTCCTGGCCAGGCCCCATCTGATCCCGCCGGTCACGGCCACCTTCGAGCTCGGCAGGGAGAACATCGACGGGCTGGGCATCAGCCGCGAGGGCGTCTTCTCGGTGAACCTCACAGCGGCGATCCCCGGGCGCACGGGCTCCTGGGTCCTGTCCAGCGATCTCGTCGACCCGTCAGGGCGCAAGATCGCCGCCAGCGGCGAGATGGGCGTCGTCCCGGTCTCGACCACGTCGGGGCCCTGCGCGCTGTCGGGAGCCGGACCGCAGGGCGGCAGCGCGTGCATGGTCGAGATCAACCGCCTCGGCTACCGCCAGCAGGCGACCTACCAGCCCCTCGAACGCTTCTGGCCGCTGCAGTGGATCGAGACCGGCATCTACGCGCTGCTCACCCTCGGCCTCACCTGGTCGTCCTTCTGGTGGATCAGGAGGCGCCTGTCATGACCGTCATCAGGACGGTGACAGCCGGGCTCGCCCTCCTCCTGGCGGCGGCCTGCACGGCACCCTCGCCGCCACGCCCCCAGGCGAGCACCGCCGCCGGTACGGTCTGCGCGAGCCCCCAGGGGGCTCCCGGGGCGGAGACGGCCACCACGATCGACGTCATCGAGCAGGCCTACCTCTGCCTGCTCACCCACTACTACAGCGGCGCCACACTCGACGCCCGCACGCTGCTCACCTCGGGATTCGTCGCCCTGACCCAGGAGCTCAACCGCAACGGCCGCGACGTGCCCGAGGCCACCATGCCGGCGCTGACCGGCGACAGGAAGGCCGACTGGGCCGCCTTCGAGGCCGTCTACAGGAAGATCACCGACCAGGTCCCCGACCTGCGCGACAGGCTGGCGGTCGTCACCCTCGAAGCCGTCGTGGCCAGTCTCGGAGACAACCACGCCCGCTGGGCGCACGGCGCGAGGCGGCACCCCGACCACTACGACGGCGACGGCTACGGCCTGGGCCTCGAGGCGAACATCAACGGCCCCCAGGTGGACGGCAACCCGGGCGCCGCCGTCCCGCCGCTGTTCGTCACCGCCGTGCAGGGCGGCGCGGCGCAGGCCGCAGGGGTGCGCCCGGGCGACGTCATCGAGTCGATCAACGGCTCGGCGCCCTTCATCGACGGCGAGCCCACGCCCGCGATCGCCGCCCTCTACCCCGGTTACCCGGAAGCGCGCCCGGTGCGGCTCGGGCTGCTGCGGGAGAGCACCGGCCGCCGCTGGACCGTGACGCTCGAACCGGGCCTCTACCAGCGGGACCTCGCCGCCCTGCAGGTGGTGCGGTCGAAGCTGCTGGACGACGACATCGCCTACGTACGGCTGTCCGGGTTCGCCCCCGACTCCGCGAAGCGGGCGCTCAACGCGATCGCCCGGATGCGCGAGGGCAGGACGCTCACCGGCGTCGTGCTGGACCTGCGCGGCAACGGCGGCGGCATCCCCGCGGAGGCGGTGCGGCTGGTGAGCGCGTTCGTCCACGGCAAGGTCACCGGGTACCAGTGCGCCGTGGACGGCACGTGCGAGGCCTTCCGCACCGACGACACCGTCGAGCTGCTGGGGCTGCCGCTGGCCGTGCTGATCGACCGCAGTTGCGCCTCGGCGTGCGAGCACGTCAGCTCCGCGGTGAAGGACCTGCGGATCGGCCACCTGGTCGGCACCAGGACGGCCGGCGTCATCTCCGGGCCCGCGCAGCCGTACCTGCTGGCCGACAACACCGTGCTGAGCTTCCCCGCCAAGCACCACCTCGGCCCGAACCGCGAGGTGGTGGACCGGATCGGCGTGCCGCCCGACCACCACGTGTCCCCGACCCCGCGTGACGCGGCGGCGGGGCGCGACCCCGCCCTGGCCCACGCCCTGACCCTGCTGCACGAGTGAGGGAACATGAGACCGATAGCGGTGGCGCTCGCCGGGCTGGCCGTCCTCGCGGCATCCGCCTGCACCGCGCCCACCCCGCCCAGACCAGCCGCCGTGTCACCCCCGCCGTCCGGCCCCGCCACCCTGCCCGCGCCCACGGGTGATCACCCGGTCGGCACCACTGTGCTGCACCTGAAGGACACCTCCCGGCCCGACCCCTGGAACCTGGACGCCGACGCCAGGGAACTGAAGGTCACGCTGTGGTACCCGGCGAAGCGGCGGGACGGGCAGCGGGCGCCGTACATGTCGGCCGAGGAGTCGCAGCTCCTGCTGAAGGGGGTCAGGAGCGCGGCCGTCCCGTCGGACACGCTCAGCAGGACGCGGACGAACGCCGTCGCCGGTGCCGAGCCCGCCGGGCGGGAGCTGCCGCTGGTGGTGCTCTCGCCCGGTTTCACCAAGCCGGTCAGCACGCTCACGTCCCTGGCCGAGGACCTGGCCAGCCGCGGGTACGTGGTGGCCGGCATCGACCACCCCTACGAGAGCTACGCCACGACCCTGGCCGACGGGACGGTCGCGGGGTGCCTGGCGTGCGACAGCGACGCGGACACGGGCTTCGGCACGGGCGTGGTGGCGGGCCGGGCGGCGGACGTCTCGTTCGTGCTCGACCAGCTCCCGTCGAAGTGGGACGGCTCCGCGGTGCTCGACCGCTCCAGGATCGCGATGGCGGGGCAGTCGATCGGCGGGGCCAGCGCCCTGGCGGCCATGGTGCGTGACCCCCGGATCCGCGCGGGGATCAACCTGGACGGCACCACGTACGCCCGGATCCCGAAGAGCGGGTTCTCCCGGCCGTTCCTGTTCGTGGGCGCGCCGGAGCACGTCCCCGGCGGCCGGGACCCCTCGTGGGAGCGTGACTGGAAGCTGCTGACCGGGTGGAAACGCTGGATCGTGGTGACGGGCGCGGATCACCAGTCCTTCACCGACGGCCCGCTGCTGCAGGGCTCCCTCGGCATCACGCCCGCCTACGGCGCCCTGCCCGCGCAGCGCTCCGCCGAGCTCACCCGCACGTACGTGGCGGCCTTCCTCGACCAGCACCTGAAGGCGCAGCGGCGGCCGCTCCTGGACAAGCCGTCATCGCGCTACCCCGAGGTGAGGTTCTGCCCTTCGGCGTGCGGGTGATCCCACGGGCCGTGGAGTGCATCCAGGGCCCTGGCCCTGGCGGCGTACGCGGTGGTGTGCGCGTTCGCCGCTATCCGCTGGTTCCGCCGGGAATAGAATCCTGCCGGGAGAGGGAGCCGTGAGCAGGAAGATTCCGCAACAGCCGCCGTTCCTTCTGGTCAACGTGGTGCCGTACGCGCTGCTGGTGCTCCTCGTCGCGATCCTGGTGATCATGGCGGACGGGGTGGACGGCTCCTTGCTCGTCGACCTCGGCCTGTGCGGGCTGGCGGCCGCGTGGATGCTCGGCATGTTCACCCTGCGTCCCGGCTGGTGGGGCCGGCCACGGATCATGGGAGTGTTCGTCGCGGGGCTGCTCGTGCTCACCGCGGTCCTCGTGGCCCGCCAACCCGCCTTCGGGCTCTTCACCCCTGCCGCCTACATCTACTCCTTCACGGTCCTGCGCTGGCCGTGGCGGCTGCTGGGCGTGGCCGGCGCAGCGGTCCTGGCCGGCACGGCGCAGGCGTCCGGCATCCCCAAGACGGACGCGTTCGGCGTGGCGATGCTGGTGACCATCGTCGCCTTCAACATCGTCATGATGTGCGCCTGCGCCTGGGTCCTGCGGGTCGCCGAGAGGGAGGAGGAGCGGCGCGAGCAGACCCTCGAGGAACTGAGCCGGACGAACCGGCTGCTGGAGGCGTCGCTCGCCGAGAACGCCGGCCTGCACGCCCAGCTGCTCGCCCGGGCCAGGGAGGCGGGCGTGCTCGACGAGCGCCGGCGGATGGCCCGCGAGATCCATGACACCCTGGCGCAGGGCCTGACCGGCATCATCGCGCAGCTCCAGGCGGCCGAGCAGATGCACGAGGTCCCGGCGCCGTGGCGCCGGCCCTTCGACGCCGTCAAGAACCTGGCGAGGGAGAGCCTGGCCGAGGCGCGGCGCTCGGTCGACGCGCTCCGGCCCGAGCCGCTGCGGACCGCGCGCCTGAGCGACGCGCTCGCCGACGTCGCCGGCCGGTGGTCGAAGCTGCACGGGCTGCCCGTGCACGTCACGACGACCGGCACGGTACGGCCGATGACACCGGAGGCCGAGTTCGCGCTGCTGCGCACGGCACAGGAGGCACTGGCCAACGTGGCCAAGCACGCGCACGCGACCAGGGTCGGGGTGACCCTGTCCTACCTGGAGCACGAGGTCGCGCTGGACGTACGCGACGACGGCAGGGGCTTCGAACCAGCGGGACTCGAAGCCGGCACGGCCATGCCACGGCAGCCGTCCGGCGGCGGCTTCGGCCTGACCATCATGCGCCAGCGCGTCGAAGGACTGTCCGGTACCTTGCAGATCGAGTCCGAGCCGGGCCTGGGCACCGGGATCTCCGCCCGCGTCCCCACTCCGCCGACCGGGAGCCACGCATGATCGACCACACGGCCGAGACGCCGATCCGACTGCTGATCGCGGACGACCACCCCGTTGTCAGGGACGGGCTGAGCAGCATGTTCGCCTCCGCGCCCGGGTTCGAGGTGGTGGGCGAGGCCGCGGACGGCGCCGCGGCCGTACGGCTCGCCCAGGAGGCCGGGCCCGACGTGATCCTGATGGACCTGCGCATGCCCGGCATGGACGGGCTCACCGCGATCAAGGAGCTGACCAGGCTCGGCGTCACGGCGCGCGTGCTGGTGCTGACCACCTACGACACCGACAGCCACGTCCTTCCGGCGATCGAGGCGGGCGCCACCGGCTACCTGCTCAAGGACTCTCCCCGGGAGGACCTGCTGCGAGGCGCGCGGGCCGCCGCCAAGGGCGACAGCGTGCTGTCCCCTTCGGTGGCGGCACGGCTGATGAACCGGGTCAGGACACCCGCGCCGCAACTGCTCAGCCGGCGTGAGCTGGAGGTGCTCGAACTCGTGGCGGCGGGGAACACCAACCGTGAGGCGGCCGCCCGGCTGTTCATCACCGAGGCCACGGTCAAGAGCCACCTGCTGAACATCTACGCCAAGCTCGGCGTGGGCGACCGCGCCGCAGCCGTCACCGAGGCGTTCAACCGGGGGCTGCTCGTCCCGCGAGCGCCCGGGCGGCCCTGACCCCTTCGGCTCGCTAGTTCATCGAGATGTGCACGTGGTCGAAGTGGTTCTCGGTGACGCTGCCGCGGTCGGACATGGCGCGCCAGCCGGACCCCTGGTTGATCCGCTGCTTCCAGATCACGTACTTGATGCCCAGCCTGCCCTGGTTCTTGATCGCCCAGGCCGCGATCCGGTCGCCGAGCGCACTGTTCACGGCCGTGGGCATCGCGCCGCCCGCGCTCATCATGAAGTCGCAGGCCCGGCCGAGCGGGTGCTCGCCGCTGGAGCCCGAGCGGAAGCAGCCCACCGCGTACGGCAGCGAGAAGTTCTTCTCCACCTGGGTCTTCATCAGCCGCGTACGGGAGGTGATGTTGTCGGTGCCCGTGGGCAGCTCGGGCGCCCAGGTGCCGTTGGCGTTGCGGCCCGTGCCGTACGGAATGAGGTCTTCGAGCTTGTCCTTGATGTCCTCGATGACGTCCTCGGCCTCGTCGCGCTGCTCGTCCACCTCGGCCGCGTCCGACTTGATCCTGGCCGCCAGCGCGGCGGCCTCCTCGCTGGCCTTCTTCTTGTCGTCGCGGGCCTTGGCCACGATCGCGACGAGCGCCTGCTGCTCTGCCGTGAGCTGTTCGAGCAGGGCGGCGCTGTCGGCGTCCGTCGGGAGCATGAAGCCCGGCAGCGAGGAGGGGTCGCCGTTCTGGTAGCGCAGGCGGGCGATGTCGGCGACCCGCTGCTCGGCGCCGGCCAGTGTCTGCTCGGCGGCGGCCAGCTTGGCGGCGGCCGTCTTGGCGGCCTCCTGGGCCTTGGCCAGCTCGACGCGCTTGAGGTTGTACTGCTCGATGAGCTTGTCGACCTTGCTGTTGAGCTGCTTGAGCTGGGTACGGAGCTCGGCTTCCGTCGGTTTGGGCGCCGCCGAGGCGGGGGCCGCCGACAGGGCGACGGCGGTGGCGGTGATGAGGCCGATGGCAAGGATCGCGGGGGACGAAGCCGCCACGTGGATGTTTCCTCTCCCTCTGCCGGCCGGGTTAGCTGACGGGTTCGGGCATGGGAGGTGCGATTCCCTACCGCCGTAGCGGATTCACCCCAGGTGCGGTTTGGGTCCCCGGCTCCCGGGCGAGGCGCCCGGGATTAGGCATGCTGCGGCCGTTACGGCCGGTGCATATGGGGATATTAGTGGTAGATCACGAGTAATGCGACCTTAACTAGAAATCCATTAGTGATCTATCTGTGATCGAATCATGCGTGCCGCCTCTTCCGGCAGCACGTCGTTCACGAAGGCGCCCATCGCGGACTCCGATCCTGCCAGGAACTTGAGCTTGTTCGGCGCCCGCCTGATGCTGAACAGCTCCAGATGCAGGTACGCCAGCTCCCTGCCCTCCCGCACCGGCGCCTGGTGCCAGGCCGCGATGTACGGCATCGTCATGTCGAACAGCCCGTCGAACGCCCGCAGCACCGAGGTGTACAGCGGCGCGAACGCCGCCCGCTCCTCCTCGGTGAGCGCCGCCAGGTCGGGCACCTGCCGGTGCGGGTAGAGGTGCACCTCGAACGGCCAGCGCGCGGCGGCCGGCACGAAGGCCGTCCACAGCTCGTTGGCGGCCACCACCCGGGTCCGCGCCTCCCGCTCGGCGGCCAGCACGTCGGCGAACAGGTTGCCCTTGGTGTAACGCCCGGCGGCGGCGAGCTGCAGCTTGGTCCTGGGCGTCACGTACGGGTAGGCGTAGATCTGGCCGTGCGGGTGGGCCAGCGTGATGCCGATCTCCTCGCCCCGGTTCTCGAAGCAGAACACCTGCTCCACGCCCTCGATCTGGGACAGCTCGGCCGTACGGTCGGCCCACGCCTCCATGACCAGCTCCACCTGGGAGTCGGAGAGCCTGGAGAAGGAGGAGGAGTGGTCGGAGGTGAAGCACACCACCTCGCACCGCCCCACAGCCGGACGGACCTCGCTCAGTCCACCCGGCTCCCCATAAGTCCCGATATTGGTGGAGAAAGAGGGGAATCGGTTCTCGAACACGACCACGTCGTAGTCGTAGGAAGGGATCTCCGACGAGCGTGTGTCCGACGACGGGCACAGCGGGCACTCGGCCGTGCCACCGGTCGGCAGGAACGTGCGCGTCTGCCGGTGCCCGGCGATCGCGATCCACTCCTCCGTCAGCGGGTCGTACCGCAGCTCGGAGGCCACCGGGCGGGGTTCCAGGGTCCGGCGGTCGATCGCGCTCCTGTCGGCGTCGTCACGCCGGTCGAAGTAGATCAGCTCCCGGCCGTCGGCCAGATGGGTGATGGTGCGCTTCAAGACGAGGCCTCCGCGATGATCAGTTCTCCGGCCCGTTCGGCCAGCTCGGTGCGTGCGTCCTCCGGCAGCCCCGCGTCGCTGATGACCACGTCGGCCTCGCTCAGCTCGGCGATGGTGCTGATGCCGACGGTGTTCCACTTCGTGTGGTCGGCGGGGACGACCAGCCGGGTCGCGGCCGTCACCAGCTCCCTGTCGGTCTCGGACTCCAGCAGGTTGGGCGTGGTGAACCCGGCACGCACGCTCATCCCGTGCACGCCCAGGAAGAGCGTGTCCACGTGCAGGCGGCGGATCGCGGCCACGGCCACGGGGCCCACCAGGGCGTCGGACGGCGTGCGTACACCGCCGGTCAGCACGACCGTGCGGTCGGCGCGCGGGTTGCGGTGGAAGACGTCGGCGACCGGGATCGAGTTGGTGATCACGGTCAGCTCGGGCACGCCGATCAGGTGGCGGGCCAGCGCCCACGTGGTGGTGCCCGCCGACAGCGCCACGGCCGTGCCGGGGCGGACGAGCGTGGCGGCGTGGCGCGCGATGGCCTCCTTCTCCTGCTGCTGGCGCGCGGACTTGGCGGTGAATCCGGGCTCCTCGGTCGAGCCGGGGCCGAGCGCGGTCGCGCCACCGTGCACCTTCTCCAGCAGCCCGCGTTCGGCCAGCACCTCGAGGTCGCGGCGGATGGTCATGTCGGAGACGCCGAGCTCGCGTACGAGGTCGGCCACCCGGACGCCGCCGTTGCTGCGCACGCGTTCGAGAATCGCCTGCTGTCGCTGCTGTGCGAGCACGCCCGCTCCTTCCAACAGATTCCACCAAATTATGACACGGGATTGTTGGGGAATGTTAGTTAGCGCGGGAACGCTTGCGCTGGTCAGCGCGGCGGGAGACGGTGAGGGCTCACCGATCATCGGAGGCGAGCTTATGGCCAGGCGAGCACGCAAGGGCAGGGCACGCAAGAAGAAGAAGGCGAACCACGGCAAGCGCCCCACGGCGCGATGACCGGCGGGTGGCCGCCCGCTTCCGGCGGCCACCCGCGGCTCACCCGCCAGGGCGGCTCACGACGGCAGCTCGGTCAGCGCCTGGTCGATGCGGTCCTGCGGCAGCCTGTAGTCCTCCAGCTCGCCCGCCAGGTACCGGTCGTAGGCCCCCAGATCGAAGTGACCGTGACCGCACAGCGCCGTCAGGATCACCTTCTCCTCGCCACTCTCCTTGCAGCGCAGCGCCTCGGCGATCGTCTCGGCCAGCGCGTGCGTGGGCTCGGGCGCGGGCACGATCCCCTCGGTCCTGGAAGCGGACGCCAGCCTCGAAGCACTCGCTCTGGGCGCGGGTCACCGCCTCGAACAGGCCCAGCTCGTACATGTGCGACAGCAGCGGCGACATGCCGTGATAGCGCAGCCCGCCGGCGTGGATCGGGTCCGGCACGAACGAGTGCCCCAGCGTGTGCATCTTGAGCAGCGGCGTGAAGCCGGCCGTGTCGCCGAAGTCGTAGGCGTACGCGCCGCGCGTGAACGACGGGCAGGCCGCCGGCTCCACGGCACGGAACACCGTCCGGATCCGGCCCGCCAGCTTCTCCCGCAGGAAGGGGAAGGCCAGGCCGGCGAAGTTCGAGCCGCCGCCGGTGCAGCCGATCACCAGGTCCGGCATCTCAGGGAGCTGCGCGAGCGCCTCCTCGCCGATCACCGTCTGGTGCAGCAGGACGTGGTTGAGCACGGAGCCGAGGGCGTACCTGGCGTCGGGTGTCGCGCCCGCCACCTCGACCGCCTCGCTGATCGCGATCCCCAGGCTGCCGGGGGAGCCAGGATCGTCCGCCAGGATCTTGCTGCCCGCCCCCGTCACGGCGGAGGGGCTGGCGTGCACGGTGGCGCCGTACACCTGCATGAGGGAGCGGCGGTAGGGCTTCTGGTCGTAGGAGGCCCGCACCATCCAGATCCGGCACTCCAGGCCGAACTGGGCGCAGGCGAACGCCAGCGCCGACCCCCACTGGCCCGCGCCGGTCTCGGTGGTGAGCAGCCGGACGCCCTCCCGCGCGTTGTAGTACGCCTGCGGCACCGCCGTGTTCGGCTTGTGCGACCCGGCGGGGGAGCCGCCCTCGTACTTGTAGTAGATCCTGGCCGGCGTGCCCAGCGCCCGCTCCAGCCGGTACGCCCGGATCAGCGGCGTCGGCCGCCAGAGCCGGTAGACGTCCAGCACCTCCTGAGGGATCGGGACGTACCGCTCACCGCTGACCTCCTGCCCGATCAGCTCCATGGGGAACAGGGGCGCCAGGTCGTCGGGGCCGACGGGCCGCCGCGTGGCGGGATGCAGCGGCGGAGGCGGCGGGGCGGGCAGATCGGGAACGATGTTGTACCAGTCGCTGGGCATCATGGCCTCAGTCTGCGCCGCCGCAGTTCACCGGACCAGCACCGCCGGCCGGTCCGGATGATCGGCGCGTACCACGACGTCGGCCGCCTCCTGGGGCCGCGCCTCCCGCTCGTACCGCTCGTAGGCGGGCAGCGTCCAGCGCTCGCCCTCCGGCGTCCCCCGCTCCAGCGCGCCGGGCGAGAGCCACACGTGCACGCTCACGTCGAACGCCAGCCCCCGCCCCAGCAGCAGCGCCCCGTCCACCAGCACCACCCCGCCCGGCGGCAGCGCGGTGTACGGCAGCCGGTAGGCCCGGTCGATCCCGCTGTCCCACAACGCCGGCAGCACCTGCCCCGGCCCTCCCGGTTCGAGCGGCTCCAGCACCTCCCTGCGCAGCGCCTTGGCGTCGAGCCAGTCGTCGTAGAAGGCGTCGGGGTCGGTCCTGCCGTACTCCAGCCGCAACGACGCGGGCCGCAGGAAGTCGCCCGCCGACACGCGCAGCACGGGCCGGCCGCGCAGCCGCAGCGGCGCCACCAGCTCGTCGGCCAGCGCCCCCGGCCGGGCGGGCGGCGCCCCGTCCACGGCCACCCGCACCCACGCGCCCTGGGGCCGGGCGGAGATCAGCTCGGCCAGCTCCTCGACGAGAGCCTCACGGGAGATCGGTCGCACACGCATCGATCACAGCTTACGAGCGCCCGAAATGCCGTCGACGGGCCCGGGGCCGCCTCGCTAGGGTGCCCGCCATGGCTCAGTGCGACTGCGGCGCGACGGCGGGACCGCTCGGCGTGTGCGCCGACTACTACAACACGATCCTGGCGGAGGAGCAGCTCGACCCCGAGATGTACAGGTGGCACGCGGTCGTGGTCTGCGTCTACCTCCTGCAGCACCCGTCGCGCGGGCACGAGAGGCACCTCGACGGCCAGTTCCGGTGGCTGCAGTTCTACCTCGACCGGGGCATCGACGCGGTGCTCCGGCTGCGGGAGCACCAGGTGGCGCGCAACAACCACCGATCGAGGGCGGGCTACGACATGGCGCCGCTGGAGCCGTACGCGCCGCTCCCCGCGGGCGGGCCGCCCGCGCGCTTCCGCACGAGCTTCTGCGAGCTGCCGCACGGCGACGGCGGCTTCGTCCTCGACGGGCACGCGGCGTACGGGGAGCGCATGCGCACCCTGGCCGAGGCGACCGAGGAGGCCTGGAAAAGGCTAGGGCCAGGCTCTTGACCTGGCCCTTCGCCGTGCTGGAGCGGACGACGGGAATCGAACCCGCGTAGCTAGTTTGGAAGACTAGGGCTCTACCATTGAGCTACGTCCGCGCGAACCGGTCGAACTCTGGTCTAGACTTCATCCGGTCGTCAGGGCGTAAGCGTACCGGAGTCCCGGAGCGCATGCGCACTCGGCGAGACGGGGCGTGGCGCAGCTTGGCAGCGCGCTTGCTTTGGGAGCAAGAAGTCGCAGGTTCAAATCCTGTCGCCCCGACCAGGTCAAAGGCCCCACCCGATCCGGGTGGGGCCTTCTGCTTGTCTATCTGCTCGGCCGGCATGCCGGGGTGGCGCTCACGGGAGGCGGGCGCCCGCGGGCGGTGTCTCCTGGTTCCTGATCGGCCGCATGACCTGCTTGGCGACACAGCTGGGCAGGCCGGCGGCGTCGCCGGCCGCCAGGCGGCGGTAGGTGCTCGGCGACATGCCGACCAGCTCGGAGAAGCGGGTGCTGAAGGTGCCGAGTGAGGAGCAGCCGACCGCGAAGCAGACCTCGGTGACCGACATGTCGCCGCGCCGCAGCAGGGTCATGGCGCGCTCGATGCGCCGGGTCATGAGGTAGCTGTAGGGCGACTCTCCGTAGGCGGCGCGGAAGAGCCGGCTCAGGTGCCCGGCCGAGAGGTGCACGCCACGCGCCAGCGCCTCCACGTCCAGCGGCTGCGCGTAGTCGCGGTCGATCCTGTCGCGCACGCGGCGCAGCAGGACGAGCTCGCGTAGGCGCTGGTCGGCTTGGGTGGCCATGTCGTACAGCCTGCCCTGGGAACCGGTCGGCTGTCCACGCGGCCGGGTGCGGGCCGGGAGGCGGGCGGGGTGCAGGTAGGTGTACCCCGATCGGGCAGGTAGAGCGATCCCGCCGGCCGCTCGCGGTCCCTAGCGTCGGAGGTGTCGACTTCAGGGAGAGGAACGCTCATGCGCATCGTCATGTGGATCCTGCAGATCGTCGTGGCCGGCTTCTTCGTGATGGCGGCCCTGGGCAAGTTCGCCGGGGCCGAGCCGTCCGCCTCCACGTTCGAGGCGATCGGGCTCGGTGACTGGTTCCGGGTCGTGATCGGGGTGCTGGAGGTGGCGGGGGCGGTTGCGCTGCTGGTGCCGCGGCTGGCCGGGGCGGCCGGGCTGGCGCTGGCCGGGCTCATGGCGGGCGCGGTGCTGACCGAGGCGTTCGTGTCGGGGGGATGGGTCGTGCTGCCGCTGGCCCTGCTCGTGCTCTGCCTTTTGATCGCGTGGGGGCGCCGGGAGAGCACGGCACGCCTGTGGTCGGCGGTCGCCGGGCGGGCATCCTGAGGGCGTGGATCTCTTCGCGGACGACCCGATGGCCTTTCCGCTCACCTACCCCGGCCGGATCCCGCCCGGCTCCGGCGTCCTGGCGGACGACGCGTACGTGCCGCACGAGTGGCGGGAGGGCGGCGCGGCGATCGCCGCGCTGCTGGCGTCCCTGGGGCAGGCGCCGCTGGAGTCCCGCCACCGCGTCGTCGCCGTCGGCTCCAACGCCGCGCCGAGCCAGCTGCGCAGGAAGTTCCGCGACCACGGGGTACGCCCGGTCGTCCCGATGACGGTCGCCGAGGTGCCGGGGATCGCGCCCGGCGTGTCCGCGCACGTGAGCAGGTGGGGGTACGTGCCGGCCGCGCCCATCGAGACGCCCGGCGAGACGTCCAGGCTGTTCGTGCTCTGGCTCGACGAGCACCAGCTCGCCGCCCTCGACCTCACCGAGCCCAACTACCGCAGGCGCCCGCTCGCCGGCCCGGTCACGCTGGAGGACGGCACGAGGCTCCCGCCGCCCTACGTGTACGAGGGCAGGCACGGCTGCGTCGCCGCCCCCGGGGACGGCCGGCCCCGGCGCCTGACCTCGCAGCCGGCGCTCATCCAGTCCCTCCTGGACGGCTCCGCGGCCTTACGCCACCTGTGCGGGGACACACCGGAGGAGTTCGTGGCCGGCGTCAGGGACGACACCGTACGCGAGGCGGCGTACCTGTTGCTGCAGCGGGAAAGCCGGGTAAGAGGCCTGGCCGGCGGGGGATAGGGTCGAGGCTCGTGACAGACAACCGAATCCCCCCACCCTTCGCCGGCGACGAGCGGACCATGCTGAACAACTGGCTCGAATGGCACCGCGGCACCCTGGCCGTCAAGTGCGCCGGCCTGTCGGAGGAGCAGCTGCGCGAGCGCTCCGCGCCGCCCTCGACGCTTTCCCTGCTGGGCCTGGTCAGGCACATGGCGCACGTCGAGCGCTCGTGGTTCCGCCGCGTGCTCAACGGCGAGGACCTGCCCAAGCTGTGGGACAAGGACCGCGACAACGACGCCGACTTCAACGAGGTGGACACCGCGTCGGCGAAGGAGGCGTTCGACACGTGGCAGGAGGAGATCCGGTTCGCCCGCGCGATCTCCGCCGCCAAGCCGCTGGACGCGGTGGGCGACCGTAACGGGCAGGACTGCACGCACCGCTGGATCCTCGTGCACATGATCGAGGAGTACGCCCGCCACAACGGCCACGCGGATCTGCTGCGCGAGCGCGTCGACGGCGTCACCGGCGAATAGGAAGGCTGTCAGGACAGGAAGGCAGTCAGTCGTCGGCGCGGAACAGCGCCCAGACAGCCTTGCCGCCGCGGGCCAGCGGGTCCCAGCCCCAGCACTGGCTGTAGGTCTCGACGATGTAGAGGCCCCGCCCGTTCTCGGAGACGAAGTCGGGCTCCTTGGGCGTGGGCACCTCGTCGCTGGGGTCGGCCACGGCGAGCAGCACGTGGGGCGCCACCCGCATCAGCAGCAGCTCGATCTCCCTGCGCCCCGCCGCGTACATCGCGTACCTGACCGCGTTCGTCACCAGCTCGGAGACCACGAGCGCGGCGTCGTCGCTGAGATCGTGCAGCCCCCAGCCGCGCAGTGTCCTGCGCGTGACGTCCCGGGCGGTCTTCACCGAGTCGGCCTGAAAGGGCAACGGGCACGAGGTCGTGTACGGCTTGCCACCCGTGAGGAGGCGGTCGAAGCCCACCTCCCGGGTGATCTGCAGGCAATCGGCAGTGGCCAGAGGGTCCTCCACCATGCCGCCGATACCTCCCCGTTCAGCCTTGGTTAGTGCATGTTTGGCCCAATATGCACTAAGCCATCATGGGTCACGAACGCGGCACCTGCAAGACCCAAATGCACGTGCAGTTGCAATGTGCAGGAGCAAGCGACGTTTTCGGGATAAATCTCCGAATCCGGACACGAGGTTGAGACCTTGTCATACCCGGCAATGTGGTGTCACTGTGTGTGCGGACCTTGATAGGAGGCAAAGTGACGCAGAACCAGCCGGGTTCCGGGCCGACGGCGCTGCGCATCCTCCTGGGCTCCCAGCTGCGCAAGCTCAGGGAAGCAAAGAACGTCACCCGAGAGGAGGCCGGCCACCTCATCAGGGGGTCGGAATCCAAGATCAGCCGAATGGAACTCGGCCGGGTGGGGTTCAAAGAACGTGACGTGGCGGACCTGCTGACCCTGTACGGGGTCGTGGATCAGCAGGCACGCGCCGCCGTCCTCGATCTGGTCGCCACTGCCAACGAGCCTGGCTGGTGGCACCGGTTCAACGATGTCCTGCCCACGTGGTTCCAGGCGTACGTCGGCCTTGAAGAGGCCGCCGCCAGGATCAGGACCTACGAGGTCCAGTTCGTGCCAGGACTGTTGCAGACCAAGGAGTACGCAAGGGCCGTGGTGACCGCCGGTGCGGCGGGCATCGGGGCGGAGGAGATCGCCCGCAGGGTGGATCTCCGGCTGGAGCGCCAGCGGATGTTGGACAGGCCCGACGGGCCGGTCTTCTGGGCCGTGATCGACGAGGCCGCGCTGAGGCGGCCCATCGGCGGGGCCGAGGTGATGAGGGCGCAGATCGAGCACCTCATCGACCTGATGCGCCAGCCGAACATCACGATCCAGGTCATGCCCTTCAGCTTCGGCGGGCACAGCGCGGAGGGCGGGGCGTTCAGCATCCTGCGCTTCCCCGACAGCGACCTGCCCGACGTGGTGTACGTGGAGCAGCTCGCCAGCGCGCTCTACCTGGACAAGCGTGAGGACGTGGACCGATACACCGAGGTGATGGAGCGGCTGTGCGCCGTGAGCACCACTCCGGATGAGACGATCGAGCTCTTGAGGACGATCGCGGAGGAGTTCTGACCGCGGTGGCGTCGTGGTTGGGTGTGCATCTGCCCTAGACTGGCCATCGGCGTTGGATGCCGCCGTTGCGGAGCATGCCCAACACCGCTCATGTGGGCGCGGCGCGCGAGCCGTACCGAATGGACGCGCCCGCGATCACTCGTAGCTTGATCAAGGAGACCATTCCGTGAAGACCGCTGTCGAGGAGCTCAGCCCGACCCGGGTCAAGCTCACTGTCGAGGTGCCGTTCGACGAGCTGCGCCCGAGCATGGATGCGGCGTACAAGAAGGTCGCGCAGCAGGTGCGCGTCCCCGGGTTCCGGCCTGGCAAGGTTCCGGCCCGCATCATCGAACAGCGCTTCGGCCGGGCGGTAGTGCTGGAGGAGACCCTCAACGACGCGGTGCCCAAGCTGTACGGCCAGGCCGTCGACGAGGCCGACGTGTTCCCCGTCAGCCAGCCTGACATCGAGGTCACGAAGATCGACGACGGTGAGCAGATCGAGTTCACCGCCGAGGTCGACATCCGGCCCAACTTCGAGGTCCCCGACTACCAGGGCATCGAGGTCACGGTCGACTCCGCCGAGGTCTCCGACGAGGACGTGAACGCGCAGCTCGACGCGCTGCGCCAGCGCTTCGCCACGCTGACCGGCGTGGAGCGCCCGGCCGCGAGCGGCGACTTCGTCGTGATGGACCTGCGCGCCGAGATCGACGGCCAGAACATCGAGGAGCAGCAGGCCAGCGAGGTCTCCTACGAGGTCGGCGCCGGCTCCGTGCTGCAGGGCCTCGACACCGCGCTCGAGGGCATGTCCGCGGGCGAGGAGAAGAGCTTCAAGACCGAGCTGGTCGGCGGCGAGAACGCCGGCGAGGAAGCCGACGTCATCATCAACGTCAAGTCGGTCAAGGAGAAGGTCCTGCCCGAGCTGGACGACGAGTTCGCCCAGCTCGCCAGTGAGTTCGACACGCTCGACGAGCTGAAGAACAGCATCCGCGAGCAGGCCCGCCGCAACAAGCTCATCGACCAGGTCGTCCAGGCCCGCGAGAAGGCGCTCGACGCGCTGCTCGACAAGATCGAGATCCCGCTGCCGGACAGCGCGCTCAAGGCCGAGGTCGACGCCCGCAAGCACAACCTCGACCACCAGGTGGCCGAGAGCGGCCTCAGCCGTGACGCCTTCTTCCGCCTCTACCAGACGTCGGAGGAGGAGCGCTTCGAGGAGTTCGAGAAGAACTCCGCCCGCGCCATCAAGGTCGGCTTCGTGCTCGACAAGATCGTCAAGGCCGAGGAGCTGGGCGTCTCCGAGCAGGAGCTGACCAACTTCGTGGTCCGCCGCGCCATGGAGATGGGCGTGCAGCCCAACGAGCTGGCCAAGCACCTCGCCGACAACGACCAGCTCACGCTGGCCATGGTCGAGATCGTGCGCGACAAGGCCAAGTCCGTGCTCGGCGACGCCGCCAAGGTCGTCGACACCGACGGCAACGAGGTCGACCTCAAGGCCATCTACACCGAGATCAACGGTGAGCCGGTCGCCGAGGAGGAGGCCGACGAGGCCGAGGCCGGCGACAAGCCCGCCGAGGACAAGGCCGAGGCCTGACGCTACAGGCGTAACAGGAGCCCCCGGACTCGCGGTCCGGGGGCTCTTCGTATGCCGGGGCCGCGCCGTCCAGGGAAGTGTGCCGTTTTCGCCAGTGAGGTGTGGCCCGCCCGCGACGTTTCCCGCCAGGGCCGGGGTCCCGTGGCGCTCAGATGGACGCTGCCGGGAGCGCAGCCGTGGGGCGCCCTCTTCCGCGACCGCGCCCGCACGCGACATCCCGAGCGCCGTCTGAGGGCCCCCTGAGGGAGTGCGGCGAGCGGCCTGAGGGAGGGGCCGCCACCGACAACCGGGACGAAAGCCGCACGAAGCCGCGAAGGGTAACGGGAGCCGGTCCATCCGAACCTGCGCCGTCAGCGAACAGTCCGGGGGACCGGGCATGACCTGTGGGCGGCGCGCGTTAAGGTCACAAGCAAAGCCAATCGATTACGACGCATCGGAAGGTGACGCTGTGACCAGCCCGCCGACCTTCTATCAGCCTGAGTCTCGAGGCCGTGAGAACGGCTCCGCCTTCCGGCTTGAGGACCAGCTTTACCAGCGCCTGCTCCGCGAGCGCATCATCGTGCTCGGGCAGGAGGTCAACGACGAGATCGCCAACCGTATCTGCGCCGAGCTGCTCCTGCTCGCTGCCGATGACCCCGAGCGCGACATCACGCTCTACATCAACTCGCCCGGGGGCTCGGTGAGTGCGGGCATGGCGATTTACGACATGATGGAATACGTGCCTAACGACGTCTCCACCGTGGTGATGGGTATGGCTGCCTCGATGGGGCAGTTCCTGCTCACCGCGGGGGCGCGGGGCAAGCGTTACGCTCTGCCGCACGCCCGGGTGATGATGCACCAGCCGTCGGGCGGCATCGGCGGCACCGCCGCCGACATCGCCATCCAGGCTGAGCAGATGCTCTACGTGAAGAAGACGCTGGCCGAGCGGATCGCCTTCCACACGGGGCAGCCGCTGGACCAGATCGAGTCGGACTCCGACCGTGACCGCTGGTTCACGGCCGAGGAGGCCAAGGACTACGGCTTCATCGATCACGTGGTGCGCAGCGCGCGTCAGGTGCCCTCCGCGGGCCCGGTTTCCTAGGGGGAGCTGACATGAACATCCAGAGCCGTTACGTTCTCCCCTCCTTCGTCGAGCGCACGTCCTACGGCGTGAAGGAGATGAACCCGTACAACAAGCTCTTCGAGGACCGCATCATCTTCCTCGGAGTTCAGATCGACGACGCGTCGGCCAACGACGTGATGGCCCAGCTGCTGACGCTGGAGTCGCTCGATCCCGACCGTGACATCAGCATCTACATCAACTCGCCGGGTGGCTCCTTCACCGCCATGACGGCGATCTACGACACGATGCAGTTCGTCCGGCCGGAGATCCAGACCGTCTGCCTCGGCCAGGCCGCGTCCGCCGCGGCCGTGCTGCTGGCCGGCGGCACCCCGGGCAAGCGCTTCGCGCTGCCGAACGCCCGGGTGCTGATCCACCAGCCGTCCACCGAGGGCGGCGGCCAGGGCAGCGACATCGAGATCCAGGCCCGCGAGATCCTGCGCATGCGCACGCTGCTGGAGGAGATCGTGGCCCGGCACACCGGCAAGTCATCCGCCGACGTCCGCAAGGACATCGAACGCGACAAAATTCTCAACGCGGACGAGGCAAAGGCGTATGGTCTGATCGATGACATCATCCCGTCCAGGAAGAAACGAGCTCAGGCCGTAGCTTCCTAGACGAGACGTGACGCACCGGAGCGCTGCCCAATAGGGCACGTTCCGGTGCGACTCGCCGCTAGGGGGCTCACTGAGGGCCCAGAAGACGGTAACGTCGAAACCTGAGCGGTTCGGCCTAGTCCGGAGGATGTCCGGAGACACTGCTCGCGGGAGCAGGGCGGTCCCACGCAAAGGAGTATCTGGGGTGGCACGCATCGGCGACGGGGGAGACCTGCTGAAGTGCTCTTTCTGCGGGAAGAGTCAGAAGCAAGTCAAGAAGCTCATTGCCGGTCCAGGCGTCTACATCTGCGATGAGTGCATCGATCTCTGCAACGAGATCATCGAGGAGGAGCTCACCGAGTCCTCCGAGCTCAAGTGGGACAACCTGCCCAAGCCAAGAGAGATCTACGAGTTCCTCGACGCCTACGTCATCGGTCAGGACAAGGCGAAGAAGGCCCTCTCGGTGGCGGTGTACAACCACTACAAGCGGGTGCAGTCGGGCGACCGGGGCAGAGACGACGTTCTGGAACTGGCCAAGAGCAACATCTTGCTGCTCGGGCCCACCGGCTCGGGCAAGACACTGCTGGCGCAGACCCTGGCGAAGATGCTGAACGTGCCCTTCGCCATCGCCGACGCCACGGCACTGACCGAAGCGGGATACGTCGGCGAGGATGTGGAGAACATCCTGCTCAAGCTCATTCAGGCCGCCGACTACGACGTCAAGAAGGCCGAGACCGGCATCATCTACATCGACGAGGTCGACAAGATCGCCCGCAAGAGCGAGAACCCGTCGATCACGCGCGACGTCTCCGGTGAGGGCGTGCAGCAGGCGCTGCTGAAGATCCTGGAGGGCACCACCGCGTCGGTTCCTCCGCAGGGCGGCCGCAAGCACCCGCACCAGGAGTTCATCCAGATCGACACGACCAACGTGCTGTTCATCTGCGGTGGTGCGTTCGCCGGTCTGGAGAAGATCATCGAGTCGCGCATCGGCAAGAAGGGCATCGGCTTCAACGCCATCATCCGGTCGAAGGAAGAGATCGACACGGCCGACATCTTCTCGGACGTGATGCCGGAAGACCTGCTGAAGTTCGGCATGATCCCCGAGTTCGTGGGCCGCCTGCCGGTCATCACCTCGGTGCACAACCTCGACCGCGAGGCGCTCATCCAGATCCTCACCGAGCCGCGCAACGCGCTGGTCAAGCAGTACCGCAAGCTGCTCGAGCTCGACGGCGTGGAGCTGGAGTTCACCGACGGCGCCCTGGAGGCCATCGCCGATCAGGCCATCCTGCGCGGCACCGGCGCCCGCGGGCTGCGCGCCATCCTGGAGGAGGTGCTGCAGTCCGTCATGTACGAGGTGCCCTCCAGGCAGGATGTCGCCCGCGTGGTCATCACCCGCGAGTCGGTGCTGGAGCACGCGATCCCGACGCTCGTCCCGCGTGACCAGCTCGCCGCCAAGCAGCAGCACACGCCGCAGGAGAAGTCCGCCTGAGCAGCGCCTTGGCAGCACCCGAACGCCCCGTGGTGGAAACCATGGGGCGTTTCGCTTGCCCGGCTCCCTAGAATTGGTTGCTGTGACAACGCCAGAGCTGCCTACTCAATACACACCGGCCGACGTCGAGACCCGCAGCTACGAGCGCTGGGTGTCCGAAGGCTACTTCCGCGCCGACCCGGGCAGCTCGCGCGAGCCGTACAGCATCGTCCTCCCGCCGCCCAACGTGACGGGTGTCCTGCACATCGGGCACGCGCTCGACCACTCCATCCAGGACGCGCTCACGCGCCGCGCCCGCATGCAGGGCCGCGAGACGCTCTGGCTGCCCGGCATGGACCACGCCGGCATCGCCACCCAGAACGTCGTCGAGCGTGAGCTGGCCAAGCAGGGCAAGTCGCGTCACGACCTGGGGCGCGAGGCATTCGTCGAGCGGGTCTGGGAGTGGAAGGAGGAGTCCGGCGGCCGGATCCTCGGCCAGATGCGCAAGCTCGGCGACGGCGTCGACTGGTCGCGCGAGCGGTTCACGATGGACCCCGGGCTCTCGCGTGCCGTCCAGACCATCTTCAAGAAGCTGTTCGACGACGGGCTGATCTACCGCGCCGAGCGCATCATCAACTGGTGCCCGCGCTGCCTGACCGCACTGTCCGACATCGAGGTCGAGCACAGCGAGGACGAGGGCGAGCTCGTCTCGATCCGCTACTCCGACGACATCGTGGTGGCCACCACGCGCGCCGAGACCATGCTCGGCGACACCGCAGTGGCCGTGCACCCCTCCGACGAGCGCTACGCGCACCTGATCGGCACGATGGTGGAGGTGCCGCTGACCGGCCGCATGATCCCGGTCGTCGCCGACGAGCACGTCGATCCTGCCTTCGGCACCGGCGCGGTCAAGGTGACCCCCGCCCACGACCCCAACGACTTCGAGATCGGGCGGCGTCATTCGCTGCCGTCGCTGACCGTCATGGACGAGCGCGGCGTCATCACGGCGCACGGGCCGTTCCAGGGGCTCGACCGCTTCGAGGCGCGCCCCGCCGTGGTCGCCGCGCTGCGCGCCGAAGGCAGGATCGTCGCGGAGAAGCGCCCGTACCTGCACTCCGTCGGTCACTGCTCACGCTGCAAGACGGTGGTCGAGCCGAGGCTGTCACTGCAGTGGTTCGTCAACGTCGCGCCGCTGGCCAAGGCCGCCGGCGACGCCGTCCGCGACGGGCGCACCCGCATCCACCCGCCGGAGCTGGCCAAGCGCTACTTCGACTGGGTCGACGACATGCACGACTGGTGCATCTCCCGCCAGCTCTGGTGGGGCCACCGCATCCCGGTCTGGTACGGCCCGGCCGGCGAGGTCGTGTGCGTGGGCCCCGACGAGGAGCCACCGGCCGGCTACACGCAAGACTCCGACGTCCTCGACACGTGGTTCTCCTCCGGGCTGTGGCCGTTCTCGACCATGGGCTGGCCCGACCGGACGGCCGAGCTGGAGCGCTTTTACCCGACCTCCGTCCTGGTCACCGGTTACGACATCCTGTTCTTCTGGGTCGCCCGGATGATGATGTTCGGCCTGTACGCCATGGACGGCGAGCCTCCGTTCCGCACGGTCGCGCTGCACGGCATGGTCCGCGATCAGTACGGCAAGAAGATGTCGAAGTCGTTCGGCAACGTGGTCGACCCGCTCGACTGGATCGACCGCTTCGGCGCCGACGCCACCCGCTTCACCCTGCTGCGCGGCGCCAACCCCGGCGCCGACGTCGCGGTGAGCGAGGAGTGGGCGGCCGGCTCGCGCAACTTCTGCAACAAGATCTGGAACGCCACCCGGTTCGCCCTGATGAACGGCGCCGCCGTGGGCTCGCTTGACGGCGCCGACCTGACAGCCGCCGATCGGTGGATCCTTTCACGCCTGCAGTCGGTGATCGCGGCGGCCGACGCCGCCCTGGAGGAGTTCGAGTTCGCCAAGGCGTCCGACCTGCTCTACCACTTCGCGTGGGACGAGGTCTGCGACTGGTACCTGGAGCTGGCCAAGATCCAGCTCGGCGAGGGCCTGGAGCACACCAGGCTGGTGCTCGGGCACGTGCTCGACGCGCTGCTGAGGTTGCTGCACCCGCTGGTGCCGTTCGTGACCGAGGAGCTGTGGCGGGCGGTCACCGGCGGCGAGTCGATCGTGGTGGCCCCGTGGCCGGCGCGTGACGAGCGCTACGTCGACCCGGCGGCGGAGGCGGAGATCGAGGGGCTTCAGGAGCTGGTGACGGAGGTCCGCAGGTTCCGCTCGGACCAGGGGCTCAAGCCCGGCCAGAAGGTGGCTGCGCGGCTCGGATTGAGCGGCACGCCGCTGGCCGGCCAGGAGACGGCGATCCGGTCGCTGCTGCGGCTGACGGATCCGCCGGAGTCGTTCAGCGCCACGGCGCGGTTCACGGTGGGGGCGGTGACCGTGGAGATCGACACCGCGGGCGCCATCGACGTCGCCGCCGAACGCAAGCGGCTGGAGAAGGACCTGGCCGCCGCGCGCAAGGAGGCCGCCCAGGTGGCGGCCAAGCTGGGCAACGAGCAGTTCATGGCCAAGGCACCGGAGGACGTGGTGGCCAAGGTCAGGAGCAGGGCCGAGCAGGCGTCGGCCGACATCGAGCGGCTGGAAGCCCAGCTCGCCGCCCTGGGTGTTTGAACCATACGCACGAGGGGAAGGTCCATTCGTTACCGAAGATGGACCTTCCACGGCTCTGAGGCTGCTACAGTTTTCAACGCAGGGCCAATCGGCCCTGACATCCCAGTGAACGAACCCCGACTTTCGGGTGGCTCCCGCCGCGCGGTTGGACAAGAGCCGAAAGTTGGAGTAAGTTAGCAGGGTTGCCTCGAAGAGAGGCGAGTCCGGAAGATCCCGGATCGGGCGGTTTGACAAGGATCGTCCGGATCTGGTAGTCTAAAGGAAATGAAGTGTGCGCCTCGCGCACCGGGGTCCAGAAGGATCTGGGTGCGGATGAACGCGTCCGTTTCTTGAGAACTCAACAGTGTGTTAAAAGCCAGTGCATGATTTTCATGCAACACCTCGTCAAGAATTGTTTCTTGATGGATTTTGCTCGGATGAATAATCCAGACATTGTTTGGAGA
>NZ_JBGNUV010000014.1:0-274065 GCF_041950525.1 Nonomuraea sp. GTA35
CAGGCCGGTGACCCCGTCACCGACCGCCTCCACGGTGCCCGCCGCCTCGTGTCCCAGCAGGAACGGGTAGTCGTCGCTGATCCCGCCCTCCCGATAGTGCAGGTCGGTGTGGCACACGCCGCAGGCCCGCACGTTCACCACCGCCTCGCCGGGGCCGGGCTGCGGGACGAGAACGGTCTCGACGGATACCGGCTCGCCCTTGCCCCGGGCGATCACGGCTTGGACTTCGTAGGTCATCAGGCGCTCTTCTCCAGGTGGACGCGGACGGGCAGGGACTCCCACGCGCGCAGGGTGTTGTTGTGGTGCCGCCGGGGCGTCCCGGCGAGTTCGAGGCGCTCGACCCGGCGGGCGAGCGCGGTCAGCAGGGCTTCGGCCTCCAGGCGGGCGACGTGCTGGCCGACGCACTGGTGCAGGCCCATGCCGAAGCCGACGTGGCCGGAGGGGTCACGGAACAGGTCGAAGGCGTACGGGTCGTGCCAGCGGCGCGGGTCGTGGTTGGCCGCGCCGAGGAACATGAGGATCTTGCGGCCCTCGGGGATGACGGTGCCGCCGATGGTGACGTCGCGGTCGGCGGTGCGGAAGAAGGTCTGCACCGGGGACTGCCAGCGCACCGCCTCGTCGAAGGCCACCCGGGCCAGGCCGGGCTGCTCGCGCAGGCGCCGCCACTGGGTGGGGTGGGTGGCGAAGGCGTACAGGGCGGCGGCCAGGCCGTGCACGGTGGTGTCGACGCCGGCGGTCAGCAGCGAGCGGACGACGAGCGGGGCCTGCTCGGGGGTGAGGTCGCCGTGATCGGCCGCCGCCCAGATCTGCGCCCCGAAGCCGTCCGGCGACAGCGCCTCGCGGCGGCACTGGGCGTTGACCCAGGCCGACAGCTCGGCCACCCGCGGCTGCCCCTTCGCCACCAGGTCGTTGACCGGGCCGAAGGCGTTGAAGGCGTGATCGCCGTACGGCAGCAGGTGCTCCCGCCCGTCCGGCGGGAGGCCGACCGCGTCGGGGAAGACCCGCAGCGGGAACGCCTGCGCGAGCGCGGGGACGGCGTCGAACTCCGGCTCGGCCAGCACCTTGTCCACCAGGTCTTCGGCCTCGGCGAACCAGCGGTCGCGGAGCCTGCGCAGCGCCCGCGGGCCGAGGATCTTGACCAGGACGGCACGCGGCGCGTCGTGGCGGGGCGGGTCGGCCTCCAGCAGCAGGCTGGGCGGCCGCCACGGCTTCTCCTTGCGGAAGTCGCTGAGCCCCACCCCCGCACCCGAGGGGAAGGACTGCCAGTCGGTCAGCGCGGCGTGCACCTGCTCGTACCGGGCCAGGCCGTAGACGTCGTAGCGGGTCAGGTGGACGACGGGCCCGGCCGCCAGCAACGCGTGGTGCAGCGGCTCGGGATCTTCCAGCGTCTGGGGCGCGAAGGGGTCGGCGTCCAGGACGAACATGGGGTGCTCCTTCTACAGGTCGAGGACGAGGCGGTCGGAGCGGGCGCGGGAGACGCAGACGAACATGCAGTCGCCGGCCGCCCGCTCGGCGTCGTCGAGCAGCGCGTCGCGATGGTCCACCTCGCCGGCCAGCACGGTGGTCTCGCAGGTGCCGCAGAGCCCCTGGCGGCAGGAGGACAGCACGTTCACGCCCGCGTCGTTGATGGCCTGGAGGACGGACTGGCCGCGGGTCACGGTCAGCGTCCTGCCCGTGCGGCGCAGCTCCACCTCGAACGGCTCGCCACGGGCCGGCGCGCCGAGGTCCTTGGCGACGAAGTGTTCCGTGCGGAGCATCCCGGCGGGCCAGCCGGCGGCGCGCCGCTCCATGGCGTCCAGCAGGCCTGCCGGGCCGCAGCAGTACACCTTCGTGTCGGGCGGGAGCTCGGCGGGCAGGTCGAGCAGGCCGCGCTCGTCCTGCGGGACGAGCTCGACGCGGGAGCCGTAGCTGGCCAGCTCGTCGAGGAACGCCATCGAGGCGCGCGTCCGGCCGCCGTAGAGCAGCCGCCAATCAGCGCCGAGCAGCTCGGCCTGGTAGATCATGGGCAGCAGCGGGGTGATGCCGATGCCGCCCGCGATGAACAGGTACCGCTCCGACGGGGCGAGCGGGAAGTTGTTGCGCGGCCCGCCGATCGCCACCGTGTCGCCTTCGGCCAGCGTGTCGTGGACGTAGGCCGAGCCGCCCCGGCCGTCCGGCTCCCGCAGCACCCCGATGCGGTAGGTGTGCGGGTCCCACCGGTCACCGCACAGCGAGTACTGGCGGGTCAGGCCGCCCGGCAGGATCAGGTCGAGGTGCGCGCCGGGCGTCCAGTCGGGCAGCCGCCGCCCGCCCGGATGTGCCAGGGTCAGGGCGACCACGCCGTCGGCGACCGGAGCCTTGGCGGCGACCCGCAGGTCCAGCCTGGAGATCATGCGTGCTCCCGGGTCGTGAGGCGGAAGGCGTGCACGGCCAGCCCGCCGGCCACGAGGACGGCCGCGGCCAGCAGGAACAGCCGCCCTGGCGGCCACCCGGCGTCCAGCAGCCAGCCTGCGGCCAGCGGGGAGACGATAGCGCCGACGCGGCCGACGCCGATGCCCCAGCCGACGCCCGTCGCCCGCACCTGCGCCGGGTAGAGGGACGGGGTCAGCGCGTACAGGCCGGCGACGCAGCCGTTGACGAACAGCCCGATCAGCGCGCCCAGCGCGAGCACCAGCGCGAACTGCGAGGTGAGCGAGACGAAGCAGGCCAGCAGCACCGCGGTGGCCAGGGTGTAGCCGAGCAGCACGCGCTGCAGCGGGAGGCGGGCGGCCAGCAGGCCCAGCAGCGTGGTGCCGAAGATGCCGCCGAGGTTCAGCAGCACTCCCCCCGTGACGCCCTGGGTGGCCGACATCCCCGCTTCGACCAGCAGCTTCGGCGTCCAGCTCGTGACGAAGTAGAAGGCGAACATGACCGTGAAGAACCCGGCCCAGACCAGCAGCGTGTTGCGGCGCCGGAGCGGGGACAGGATCTGCGCCAGGCGCGGCTTCGGCCTGCTCGTGACGGGCTCCGGGTCGGGCATCGAGTCCAGCGCGGGCAGCCTCATCGCGGCCAGCGCGGTGTTGAGCCGGCCGAGCGCGCGCGGCGAGCGCTGGGTGAGCAGGAAGTCCAGCGATTCGGGCAGCCGCCACAGCACCGCGCCGATGAGCAGGGCGGTGGCGACGCCGCCGAAGGCGAACACCGACCGCCAGCCGGACGAGCTCTGCAGCGCGACCGCGACGATGCCGCCCGCCGTGGCGCCGATGGCGTACCCGGTGGAGTTCAGGCTGACGGCCAGGCCGCGCCAGCGCGCGTTGGCGTACTCGGCGGCGATGACGTTGCTGCTGGCCAGGATGCCGCCGATGCCGACGCCCGTCAGCACGCGCAGCAGCCCGAGCTGCACGGCGTCCCGGGCGGCGGCCGACAGCAGCATGCCGCCCGCCGCGATCACCAGGCAGGCCAGGATCAGGGCGCGGCGGCCGATGCGGTCGGCCAGCGGCGCCAGGAACAGCGAGCCGAGGGCCATGCCGACCAGGCCCGCGCTGAGCAGCAGGCCCAGTTGCGAGCCCGACAGGGACCACTCGGCGGACACGGCGGCGGCCGTGAAGGACATGACCAGGACGTCGAAACCGTCCAGGACGTTGAGCAGGACGCACACGGCGATCGCCGACCACTGCAGGCGCGTCATGGGAGCGTCATCGATGCGGGCACGCAGCTCCGGGGGATGAACAGACATCTAACCGGCCTTTCGGGGGGTGGTTAGATGTTGATGATGAGCTGGTTACCCGCGTCTTTCCACGACGGATCCATTCAATGGACGAGTTCCCCCGCGAAGCGTCCTGACCAGCGATGATGTGACTCATGGCCAGGTCATCCAGCGGCGAGTCCGTCCTGACGCGCGCCGTGCGCATCCTCGAGGCGTTCAACCCGTCAGAGCCGGTGCTGACCGTCAGCCAGATCAGCCGCCGGGCCGCGCTGCCGCTGGCCACCACCGTCCGGCTGGTGGACGAGCTGACCCGGCACGGGCTGCTGGCCCGCGACGAGCAGCGCCGGGTACGGATCGGCAACCGGCTGTGGGAGCTGGCCCAGCGTGCCTCGCCGGTGCGCAGGCTGCGCGAGACCGCGATGCAGTTCATGGGCGACCTGCACCACGTGGTCGGGCACTCGGTGCAGCTCGGCATCCTCGACGGCGAGGAGGTGCTGTTCGTCGAACGCCTGATCGCGCCAGGCGCGGTGGTCACCGTCACCCAGATCGGCGGCCGGCTGCCGCTGCACGCCTCCTCCGGCGGCCTGGTCCTGCTCGCGCACGCTCCCGCCGAGCTGCGGGAGCGGGTGCTGCGCCGGCCGTTGCAGGCGTACACGCCGCACACGATCACCGACGGCAGGACGCTGCGCGCGGCGCTCGCCGAGGTGCGGCGCAACGGGTTCGCCTTCTGTCCCGGCCATATTCACCCGGACGCCACGGGCATCTCCGTGCCCGTCCGGATGGCCGGGCACGTGGTGGCCGCCCTCGGCCTGGTGGTGCCCAACGACGAGCACGCCTGGCCGCTGGTCCGCCCGCTGCAACTCACCGGCCTGGCCCTTGAGCGGGCCCTCGAAGGGCAGCAGCCGGGGCGGCCGGCGGCGGCGGAGGCCGGCGATCCGGAGCGGGATGGCTAGCCCGCTCACCCATGCCTGCTTGCGAGGGTGTCAGTCGGCCAGCGCGAAGCCGGCCGCCGCCTCCGCGTGCAGCCGGGCGCTCGGCAGCACCGGGATGGCGGTGTCCTTCTCGCTGATCAGCAGCTCGATCTCCGTGCAGCCGAGGATGACGCCTTCGGCGCCCTCGCCCGCGAGGTCGGCGACGATCCGGGCGTAGGCGTCCCTGGACGGTTCCCTGAGCACCCCGCGCACCAGCTCGTCGAAGATCACGCGGTGGACCAGTTCCCGCTGCTCACGTCGCGGGACGACCACGTCGAGGCCGTGTGCGGCCAGCCGGTCCCGGTAGAAGGGCTGCTCCATGGTGAACCGGGTGCCCAGCAGGCCGACCTTGCGCATCCCCCTGGAGCGGACCTCCGCGCCCACGGCGTCGGCGATGTGCAGCACGGGCACGCTCGCGGCCCGCGCCACGTCGTCGCTCACCCGGCTGAAGGTGTTGCTGCAGATGAGCAGGACCTCGGCGCCGAGGTCCTCCAGTTTCCTGCCCGCGCCGGTCAGCAACGTGCTCACCTCGTCCCAGCGGTCGGCGAAGATGAGGTCCTCGACGGTCGTGTAGTCGACCGACCAGATGAGACTGTTGGCGGAATGGCTGCCGCCGAGCCGTTCGCGTACCCGCTGGTTGATGATCTGGTAGTAGATCACCGTCGATTCCCAGCTCAACCCGCCGATCAGGCCGATGGCGCGCATGGAACTCCGTTTCGATGGTTGGGTGCCGACCGCGCCGGTGACGGTGCCGTCACCGGCGCGGCCGTGCCGATTCGACTGGCCCTGCGGCGAGGCGCCGGCCGTCAGGCGCCGGCCAGCGCGCGGGCGCAGGCGCCGAGCCCGACCTCGCTGGAGGCCTTGACGAACACCACGTCTCCCGGTTCGACAAGCTCGGTGGCCAGCCTGACGGCTCCGGCCACGTCCCCGGCGGTGTGGACGGCCACGCCCTGCCCCGAGGACGCCGCCGCCTCCGCCATCACGAGCGGATCCCCGGCGCCGACCGCGATCAGCACGTCGAAGCGGAGGCCGGCGACGAGCCGGCCCACCTCCGCGTGCCGGGCGCGCGAGGCGTGCGCCTGCTGCCCCATCGCGCCGAGCACGGCGACGGTGCGGCGGTCGCCGGCCAGGGCCTTCGCCGCCCGCAGCCCGGCCCGCATGGATTCGGGGTTGGCGTTGTAGGCGTCGTTGACGATGGTGATGCCGTCACCGCGTTCGACGATCTCCAGGCGGCCCGCGGAGCGCCGCCGCGCGGCGTTCAGCCCTCCGGCGATCTCGGCGACGCCCAGGCCGAGAGCGGTGGCGACGGCGGCCGCGGCCAGGGCGTTGCTCACCTGGTGCTCGCCGATGAGGTCCAGCTCGACCGGGGCGCGGCCGGAGGGCGTCACCAGCTCGAACCCGGCTCGTGCCCGATCGTCCATCCGCACGTTCTCGGCTCGCACCGGCGCCTCCGGCGACCTGCCGTACAGCAGGATCGGGGCCTTGGTGCGGCCGGCCATGCCCATGACGTACGGGTCGTCGGCGTTGAGCAGCGCGAATCCGTCCGCCGGAAGCGCCTCGACCAGCTCGCCCTTGGCCTCGGCGACGTCGGCCAGGCCGCCTCCCATCCGCTCCACGTGTGCGCTGCCGACGTTGAGCACCAGCCCGACGCGGGGCGGTGCGAGGCCGGTCAGGTACGTCAGGTCGCCCTTCCTGCTCGCGCCCATCTCCAGCACCAGGTACCGGGTGGCGGCGTCGGCACGCAGCACGGTGAGCGGCAGCCCGAGCTCGTTGTTGAACGAGCGGTCGGTGGCGACCGTCGGCCCGTGCCGTTCGAGCACCTGGGCCAGCAGGTCCTTGGTCGTGGTCTTGCCCACGGAGCCGGTCAGCCCGATCACCGTCGGGCGGATGCGTCCGAGCAGGTGCCTGGCCAGCAGGCCGAGCGCGGTCTGGACGTCCTCGACCACGAGGGCGGGCACGCCGACGGGCCGCGAGGCCAGCACGGCGGCGGCGCCGCCCGCGACCGCACCCACCGCGTAGTCGTGACCGTCGACGTTGGCGCCGGCCGTCGCGGCGAACAGGCCGCCGGGCGGCACCTCGCGGGAGTCGACCGCCGCGGGCGCCGTCACCATCGCCCGCGGGTCCGGCACGTCGTGCAGGCCGGCGCCGAGCACCTGCGCGATCTCGGCCAGCGTCATGGGGATCACGAGCCGCTCCTGGCGAGCGCCAGGTCGATGAGGCGGCGCAGCAGGTCCGGGTACGGGACACCGCTCGCCGCCCAGGCCCGCGCGTAGACGGAACGCGAGGTGAAGCCGGGCATGGTGTTGATCTCCCCCACGTACAGGCGTCCCGTGCCCTCCTCGTAGAAGAAGTCGACACGGGCCAGGCCGTAGCCGCCGATCGCCCGGAAGGCGCGCAGGGCCAGCTCCCGCACGTCGTCGGCCACCCGTTCCGGCAGCACGGCGGGGATGGTGGCGATCTCGGCGTGGCTGAGGTACTTGGCCTCGTAGTCGAGCCACTCGCCGGACACGATGAGCTCGCCCGGGACCGAGGCGTCCGGCGTGTCATGGCCGCCGAGCACGCCGCAGATGACCTCGCGCGCGGACACGCCCTGCTCGACGACGACCACCCGGTCGTAGGCCAGCGCCAGATCCACCCCGGCGCGCAGCTCCTCGATGGAGGTGACACGTGAGATGCCGATGGAGGAACCCATGTTGGCCGGTTTGACGTACATCGGCCAGTCCAGCGACTTCACCGGAGCCCAGTGGTCGGTGGTGTTGCGCCATTCGTGCTCGGTGAACCACACATGCGGGGTGACCGGGATGTCCTCCGCCAGGAACGCCCTCCGCATCGCGACCTTGTCCATCGCCACGGCCGAGGCCAGCACGCCGCATCCCACGTACGGCAGGCCCAGCGCCTCCAGGTGCCCCTGGAGGACGCCGTCCTCGCCGAACGGCCCGTGCAGCACGGGGAAGACCACGTCCACCAGATCGCGGCGCAGCTCCACCGGCCACCTGCCCTGCCGGTCGATGATCACGGGGACCGGCTCGTACAGATCCCTCGGCAGGGCATCCAGCACAGCCTGCGCCGACTGCAGCGACACCTCGTGCTCGGCGGACGGCCCTCCCGCCAGCACAGCCACGCGCAAGCGTCCAGTCACGATCGATCAGCCTTCCTCGGTGGCACGGAGACGGCCCGCCCCATCGCTGGGAACGGGCGCCGGTGGACCCATCCACTGTCGGCCCGCCGTGTCCCCGGCTCGTCAGCGCCGTGTCATGGTTGTGTCACGGCCGCACCGGACCGCCGTCGGCTCCCTCCCCGGCGATGTGCGGGCTCTGTCGCGCAGATCGCGCTGTATCGACCGCCTGATGGATCTCGGCCGTGGTGCGGGCCAGGTCAGGGGCGGCGAAGGTCCGGCCCATCGCCCCGTTCCGGGCGTGCTCGTCGAAGCCTTGACCAGCGACGGCACCGTCTGGATGGAGGCCCGATGGCGGCCGGAGCGCCCGTCGGGGGAGGTCTCCGGCGCCCCGCTCAGCCGTCCCGTGAGGACAGGTCGAGGGCGATGTCGACGAGCATGTCCTCCTGGCCGCCCACCATGCCCCGCCGCCCCGCCTCGACGAGCAGCGTCCGCGTGTCGAGGCCGTAGCGGCCCGCGGCGTCCTCGGCGTGCCGCAGGAAGCTGGAGTACACCCCGGCGTAGCCGAGCGTGAGCGTCTCCCTGTCCACCTGCACGGGCCGGCCCTGCAGCGGCCTGATCAGGTCGTCGGCCGCGTCCATCAGCGCGAACAGGTCGCAGCCGTGCTCCCATCCCATCAGGTCGGCGACCGCGACGAACGCCTCCAGCGGGCAGTTGCCCGCCCCGGCGCCCATGCCGGCCAGCGAGGCGTCCACGCGGGTGACGCCGTTCTCGACGGCGACCACCGAGTTCGCCACGCCGAGCCCGAGGTTGTGGTGGGCGTGCACGCCGATCTCCGTGCCGGGGTCGAGCGCGTCGCGGTACGCGCGGACGCGCTGGCGCATGCCGTCCATGGTGAGGCCGCCGCCGGAGTCGGTGACGTACACGCAGTGGGCGCCGTACGACTCCATGAGCTTGGCCTGCCGGGCCAGCTCCGCGGGGGGCGCCATGTGCGACATCATCAGGAAGCCGGCCACGTCCATGCCCAGTTCCCTGGCCACGCCGATGTGCTGCGCGGCGATGTCGGCCTCGGTGCAGTGGGTCGCCACGCGCACCGAGCGCACGCCGAGCGCGTGGGCGCGGCGCAGGTCGGCGACGGTGCCGATGCCGGGCAGCAGCAGCGTGGTGAGCACCGCCGACGACATGGCGGACGCCGCGGCCTCGATCCATTCGTCGTCGGTGCAGGCCCCGGGGCCGTAGTTGACGCTGCCGCCCGCGAGGCCGTCGCCGTGCGCGACCTCGACGGCGGCGACGCCTGCCCGGTCGAGCGCGGCGGCGATCTCCGCCACCTGGGCGGCCGTGTAGCGGTGCCTGATGGCGTGCATGCCGTCGCGCAACGTCACGTCCTGCACGTAGAGCCTCATCGGGCGGCCATCCTCTCCGCGACACGCAGCGCCGCCGATGTCATGATGTCGAGATTGCCGGCATAGGCCGGAAGGTAGTGTGCGGCGCTCTCGACCTCGAGGAACACCGAGACGAGCACGCCCGGCTGCCCCAGGTCCGCCAGCGGGTCCCCCGCCCGGACCGGCCGGAACTGCACCTCCTGCTTGAGCCGGTATCCCGGCACGTACGCGGCGACCTGCTCGACCATCTCCTTCACCGACGCGGCGACGGCCGCCTCGTCGCACTCCCCCGCCAGGCAGTACACGGTGTCCCGCATGAACACGGGCGGCTCGGCCGGGTTGAGCACGATGATGGCCTTGCCGCGGCGCGCGCCGCCGACCTCCTCCAGGGCGCGGGCGGTGGTCTCGGTGAACTCGTCGATGTTGGCGCGGGTGCCGGGGCCCGCCGACTTCGAGGCGATCGAGGCGACGATCTCGGCGTAGTGGACAGGGGCGACCCGGGAGACGGCGGCCACGATCGGCACGGTGGCCTGCCCGCCGCACGTCACCATGTTGACGTTCGGCAGGGCCAGGTGGTCGTCGAGGTTGACGGCGGGCACGACGTACGGGCCGATGGCGGCGGGGGTCAGGTCGACCACCTGCTTGCCGTACGGGCGCAGCGCGGCGTCGTTGTGCCGGTGGGCGCCGGCCGAGGTGGCGTCGAGCACCACCGCGACCTCCTCGAAGCAGGGCAGCGCGATCAGGCCCTCGACTCCGTCGCTGGTCGTCTCCACGCCGAGCCGGCGGGCCCTGGCCAGGCCGTCGGAGGCCGGGTCGATGCCCGCCATCGCGGCGACCTCCAGCGTCCTCGACGTCCTGATCCCCTTGATCATCAGGTCGGTGCCGATGTTGCCCGACCCGATGATCGCGACCTTGGCTCTGCTCATTCCTCCGCCTCCCCGCCGCGGCAGAACCGGGCGAGCTCGTTGCTCATGGACCGCGCCGTCTCCGCCACCTCGGGGCCGGCGCCTGTGAGGGGGGTGCCGTGGGTGCCGAAGTAGAGGGGCACGTCCACGAGGTGGCACGCGCCCAGCGCGATCCCGCCGTGGCTCATCGGCGAGCGGTGCCGGCAGACCAGATGCCGGGCGGGGGCGCGGTGGGCCGTGACGATCTCGTCGGCGGGGCCGTCGAAGATCGCCTGGGTGTCCAGGCCGTCCTGCCCGATGGCGGTGAACAGCCGGGTCTCCTCTGCGGTCGTCGTCACCAGGAGCGGCACCGGCGCGGCGGCGCCCGCGCGGATGGCGTCCACGGGGTGGACGGCCAGCAGGTCGCCGTCCACGACGGGCGCCACGGGCAGCAGGCCGCCGGCCGTGGCTTCGGCGCGGGCGGTGATGGCCGCGGCCTCGGCGGCCAGCAGGTCCGCGAGCGGCACCTCGAACGGGTCCCTGCCGCCGAGCGCCGCGACGGCCGTCCCCGTCCAGGCGCGGGCCTGGCCGGGGGTGAGGAAGCCGTACGGTACGGGGCTCATGGCCGCGGCCCTGGCGAACAGGCCGGGGGCGCAGGTCATGAGGGCCAGCACGCAGGTGCCGCCCGCGGAGTGGCCGGCCAGGGTGACCCGGGCGGGGTCGCCGCCGAACGCCGCCACGTTGCCGCGTACCCAGTTCAGGGCGGCGATCTGGTCGCGCAGCGCCAGGTTGGCGGGCACGCCGTCGCCGTACCAGAGGCCGGGCAGGCCGAGCCGGTAGTTGACGGTCACCACGACGAGGCCGTGGTCGCGGGCCAGGGCGGTGCCGTCGTACATCGCCTGGGTGCCGGAGCCGAACACGAAAGCGCCGCCGTGCAGGAACACCAGCACCGGCCTGCTGCCCTCGCAGGAGGGTGTCCAGACGTTGAGGTACAGGCAGTCCTCGCCGGACGTGGCGGGGTCGAGCTCCAGGCCGGGCACCCAGGCCATGCGGCCCGGCCGCTGCGGCGCTGGCGGGCCGGGCGTGACGGCGTCCCTGACGCCGTCCCACGGCCGGGCGGGCTCCGGTGGGCTCAGGCGCCGGGCGGGCGCGGCGTACCGCACGCCCTTGAACGCCAGCGCCCCGCCGGCGGCCAGGCCGCGCAGCGTTCCCAGGGGCGTGCGGGCGAGCGTCATCGCGCCGGCCCGAAGAAGGCCGCGGCGTTGCCGCCGAGGATGGCCGCGCGGGCGGCGTCGTCCAGCTCGGGGCAGGCCCGTACGACCGAGCCCGGCTCCTGCTCGCCGAGCGGGAACGGGAAGTCGGTGCCCAGCATGACCCGCTCGGCGCCCATCACCTCGACCAGCAGCCGCAGGGCGCGCGGGTCGAACACGGCCGAGTCGACGTAGAAGCGGTCGGTGTACGCCGACGGCGGCCGGGGCGAGTGCGCCCGTACGATGTCGCGGTTGTGCCAGGCGTTGTCGGCCCGGCCGAGCAGGTAGGCGAAGCTGCCCCCGCCGTGGCAGAAGCACAGCCGCAACGACGACGGGAGCCGCTCGAACGCGCCGGAGAGCATCAGCGACAGGATGCCCAGCTGCGTCTCGGCGGCCATGCCGACCAGCCACGGCAGCATGTGGCCGGACATGCGCTCGGCGCCCAGCATGTCCCAGGGGTGCACGAGCACCGGCATGTCCTCGTCGGCGCAGTGGGCGAGGAACGCCACGATGTCCGGGTCGTCCAGGTTGCGCGGGCCGACGTGGTTGCCGATGTGCACGCCGCGGTGCCCGGCCGCCTTGGCCTCGCTGACGGTCTGGGCGGCCAGGCCCGCGTCCTGCAGCGGCACCTGGCACAGCGGCAGCAGCCGGTCGGGGGCCTGCGCGCAGTAGGCCAGGACCCGGTCGTTGACCATGGCGCACCACTCGGCCGCGCGGGCCGCGCCGGCGGCGTAGCCGAACAGCAGCGGCGTCGAGGAGACCGCCTGCACGTCCACGCCGAGCCTGTCCATGGCGGCCACGCGGGCCCCGGCGTCCCACAGCTCCGGCGTGACAGGGCGGTAGTCGTCCTCGCCGCTCATCATCATGCCGTCGCGCAGCCAGGGCTCCCCCGCTCCGGCGAGCATCCTGGCCTCCTCGCGGGAGATCCGCGGGAAGACGTGCGCGTGGACGTCGATCACCGTCACCGGACCACCGGCCGCAGGTGGTCAGGCCAGTCCTTGCCGGGGTGCTCGGCGCCGCAGTGCGGACAGGTGCGCTCGCCCTCGTGGAAGGCGCGGAAGACCGGCGGCAGGTCGTCCACGATCGACTCGAGCTGCACCTCGGCCCGGTGGACGAGCCGGTGGCAGTTCACGCAGTACCACTCGAAGGCGTCCAGGTCGCCCTGCGGCCGGGCGAACTCGACGACCAGGCCGATCGAGCCGGGCACCGGCCGCTGCGGCGAGTGCCGGACGTGCGGCGGCAGCAGGAAGACGCCGCCCTCCCTGATCTGGAGGTCCACGGGCGGCTTGCCCTCCTCCTCCATCACCCTCAGCACCATGCCGCCCTTGAGCTGGTAGAAGAACTCCTCGATGGGGTCGTCGTGAAAGTCGGTCCGCTGGTTGGGCCCGCCCACGACGGTGACCATGAGATCGGCGTCCTTCCAGATCTGCGCGTTGCCGACCGGCGGCTTGAGCAAGTCCTGGTGCTCGTCGATCCACTTCTGGAGGTTGAAGGGGGGCATCATGGCCGGCTCCTTTGCGGTAGGTGGGCGATGCAGGAGATCTCGATGAGCAGGTGCGGGTGGGGAAGCTGGTGGACGGCGACCGTGGTGCGGGCGGGGCCGCTCTCGTCGAAGAACTCGCCGTAGACCTCGTTGTAGCCGCCGAAGTCGTTCATGTTGACCAGGTACGTGGTCACGCTGACCACGTCGGCCAGGCTGCCTCCGGCGGCGGCGAGCAGGTCGGCGAGGTTCTCGATGACGGCCCGGGTCTGCTCGCGGATGTCGAGGCTGGTGGTGCCCAGCTCGTCGGCGCGGGCCCCGGCGAAGGTGCCGTCGGGGCGGCGTGAGCTGGTGCCGGAGACGAACACGAACTCGCCGGCCCGCCTGACGTGCGGGAAGCGGCCACGAGGGCGGGCCTTGCCCTCGACCAGCAGAGCGTCGTCGGTCATCGGGTGGTCACCTCCACGTGGCCGAGCCCGGCGGCGGCGATGCGTACGTGCGCGCCGGCGGGCAGCGGGACGGCGGCGGTGGCCGCGCCCGCGAGCACGACCCAGCCGGGCTGGAGCTCGATGCCGGCGGCGGAGGCCAGCCGGGCGGCCGCGGTCAGGGAGCGGAGCGGGTCGCCGAGGATGGCGGCCGACGAGCCGCTCGCCACGGGGCGGCCGTCGATCTCCATGACCAGGCCGAGGTTGGCGACGTCGCGCGGGCGGCGCCAGGGGCCGTGGCCGAAGCCGCTGGCCGAGGCGTTGTCGGCGATGACGTCGGGCAGGGTGAAGCTGAAGCCCTGGTAGCGGGAGTCGAGCACCTCGTAGCCGACGGCGACGCCGCCGACGGCCGCCGCGGCGTCTGCCGGGGTGCGTACGGGCCGCTCCAGCAGGAACGCGATCTCCGGCTCGATCCGCGGGTGGATGAGGCCGGCGGTGTCGAGGTCGTTCTGGACGAGCATGGCGTCGGTGAGCAGGCCCCAGATGACGTCGTCCACGCCCATCTGGAGCATCTTGGCGCGGCTGGTGAAGCCCATCTTGACGCCGATGATCCGCTCGCCGCGGGCCAGCCGCCGCTCGATGGTGGCGCGCTGCACCTGGTAGGCGGCGGGCACGTCGAGGTCGGCCGTGTCGGTCAGGCGCGGGATGGCGCGGCCCGCCAGGGCTGCCTCGTCGAGGAGTTCGGCCAGCGCGTTCACGTGGTTCCCCCTTCCGCGGCGGCGAAGGCCGCGCGTACGTCTCCGAGCCCGTCGATGCGGGCCTCCAGCACGTCGCCCGGCCGTACCGGGACGACGGGGCCGAGCGCCCCGGTCAGCACCGTGTCGCCGGCCCGGAGCGGCCGGCCGAGGGCGGCCAGCGTGTCGGCCAGCCAGACGGCGGCGTGCAGCGGGTGGCCGAGGCAGGCCGCCCCGACGCCGGTCGAGACCTGCTCGCCGCGCCGCTCGATGACCATCCCGGCCATCCGCAGGTCCACCTCACGCAGCAGGACCGGGCGGGTGCCGAGCACGTACAGGCCGGACGAGGCGTTGTCGGCGACGGTGTCGGCCAGCGTGATGTCCCAGTCGCGGATGCGGCTGCCGACCACCTCGATGGCGGGCAGCGCGAACGCGGTCGCGGCGATCACGTCGGCGACGGTGTGCCGCTCGTGCGGCAGGTCGCGCTCCAGCACGAGCGCGACCTCGGCCTCGGCGCGCGGCTGGAGCACGGCCCCGGCGGGGATCTCCGCGCCGTCGGGCACGGCCATGTCGGCGAACAGCGCGCCGAAGTCGGGCGAGCGGACGCCGAGCTGCTCCTGGACGGCCTTGCTGGTCAGGCCGATCTTGCGGCCGGTGAGCCGCCGGCCCTCGCCGAGCCACCGCTCGGTGAGCAGGCTCTGCACGGCGTAGGCCGCCTCCAGGCCGTCGACCAGGTCGCGGACCGGCTCGCACGGCCGGCCGGACGCGTACGCGGCGAGCAGCCGCGCGGCGGCGGCGCGATGGTCGTCTGAAACGGAAGTCACTGGGGTCCTCAAATCTTGACGCACACGTTCACGGGCTCGGAGAAGAAGTCGAGCGAGTACTCGCCGCCCTCGCGGCCGATGCCGGAGGCCTTGACGCCGCCGAAGGGGGTGCGCAGGTCGCGCAGGTTCCAGCAGTTCACCCAGACGATCCCGGCCTCGATGCGGGGCGCGACGCGGTGGGCGCGCGACAGGTCGGTGGTCCAGAGCGTGGCGGCCAGCCCGTACGGGCTGTCGTTGGCCAGTCGGACGGCCTCGTCCTCCTCGTCGAAGGGCGCCACGTGGCAGATCGGCCCGAAGACCTCCTCGCGCACGGTCCTGGCGCTCTGCGGCAGCCCGGTGATGACGGTCGGCTCGACGTGGTAGCCGCCGTCGCGGGCGTCGCCGAACTCCGGAACGCCGCCCCCGGCCAGCACCGTCGCGCCCTCCTCGACCGCCAGCCGGTAGTACGACAGCACCTTGTCGCGGTGCTCGGCCGAGATCATCGGCCCGTAGTCGCGCAGTTCGGCGGCCCGTTGGGCGAGCGCACCGGCGAACGCGTCGAAGAGGGGCCGCTGGACGTAGACGCGCTCGGTGCACAGGCAGATCTGGCCCGAGTGGGTGAAGCTGGAGCGCAGCGTGCCCTCGACGGCCTCCTCCAGGTCGGCGTCGGCGAAGACGAGGGCGGCGTTCTTGCCGCCCAGCTCGAACGAGACCGGGGTGACGTGCGCGGCGGCGTTGCGCATGATGGCGCTGCCGGTGGCGGACGCGCCGGTGAAGGCGATCGCGTCCACGCCCGGGTGCGCGGTCAGGTGCTCCCCCGCCGCTCCGGCGCCGTGGCCGTGCACGAGGTTGAACGCGCCCGCCGGCAGCCCGGCCGCGTCGATCACCTCGGCCAGCAGGGTCGCGGTCGAGGGGGTCTCCTCCGACGGCTTGGCGACGACCGCGTTGCCGGCGGCTAGCGCGGGCGCGACCTTCCAGGTGAGCAGGAGCAGCGGCAGGTTCCACGGCGAGATGACGGCGACCACGCCGAGGGGGCGGCGCACGGTGTAGTTGAGCGCCTGGCCGCTGCCGCTCCAGCCGGGGACGGTCGTCCGGTACGCGCGTTCCGGGCGGCCGTAGGCGAGATCGGCGTAGGCGCGGAAGTTGGCGACGGCGCGCGGGATGTCCACCGTCCTGGCCAGCTCGCGCGGCTTGCCGGTGTCGGCCACCTCGGCGGCGACGAACTCCTCGAACCTGGCCTCGATGCCGTCGGCGATCCGGCGCAGGAACGCGCACCGCTCCTCGGTGCTCGTCCGGCCCCAGGCGCCGTCCATCGCGGCGCGGGCGGCGCGCACCGCCTCGTCCACGGTCTCGCGCGGAGCCTCGGGTACGGCGGCGAGCTGGCGTCCGTCGACGGGGGAGCGGAGCGGGAAGGGCGTCCCCGCCGTCGTGAAGACGCCGTTGACGTAGTGCGCGGGCTTCATGGCGGCCATTCTGCTGAGCGCCCGCCATAACAGTCCAATACCTAAATCAAGGCGAGCTATCTTCGTTTCGTTATATATCGGTCCTGCTATATCTAGGGCGCATATCGGTATTCGTCCTGGCATACCACCTGCGTGCATCCTCGTCCCTACCCCCATCGGAAGGCACAGGTGTGATGGACACAGACCGCCGCCAGGCCGCCCGCCGCGTCTCGCGGGCCGCCTTCATCGGCACCGCCATCGAGTGGTACGACTTCTTCCTCTACGGCACGGCCGCCGCCCTCGTTTTCAACAAGCAGTTCTTCCCGGCGATGGACCCGGTCGCCGGCTCCATCGCCTCCTTCGGCACCATGACCGTCGGGTTCCTCGCCCGGCCGCTCGGCGGCATCGTGTTCGGCCACTTCGGCGACCGGATCGGGCGGCGTAACACGCTCGTGGTATCGCTGCTCATCATGGGGATCGGCACCACGCTGATCGGCGTGCTGCCGACGTACTCCAGCATCGGCGTGTGGGCCGCCGTCCTGCTCGTGGTGATGCGCATCGCCCAGGGCATCGGGCTCGGCGGCGAGCTGGGCGGCGCGGTGGTCCTGACGATGGAGCACGCTCCAAAGGGCCGCCGCGGCCTGTTCGGGGCGTTCCCGATGATGGGCACCCCGGCGGGCATGCTCTGCGCCAACGCCGTCTTCCTCGGCACCTCGTCCCTGCTGGGCGACGAGAGCTTCATGGCGTGGGGCTGGCGGGTGCCGTTCCTGCTCAGCATCGTGCTCGTGGCGGTGGGCCTGTACCTGCGGCTGCGCATCGAGGAGAGCCCCGACTACGCCGACCTCGTGGAGCGCCGCAAGCCGGTGAAGCTGCCGATCGCGGTGGTGCTGCGCGACCACTGGCGCGAGGTGGTGCACACCATCGGCGTGATCATCGGCAACAGCGCCCTGGCCTACATTTTCATGGTCTACATCCTCGGCTACGGCGAGTCCGCGGCGGGCCTGTCGCGGACGTTCCTGCTGACCTGCGTGATCGGCGGCGCCGCCGTCTGGCTGGTCACCGCGCCGATCTGGGCGCACCTCGGCGACCGGCTCGGGCTCAGGGCCGTCTTCACCTGGGGCTCGGTGGTGCTCCTCGCCGGCGCGCTGGCCATCCTGCCGGTCGTCAACACCGGCAACACCGTGCTCGTCGCGGTGTTCATGCTGGCGATGGGGGCCGTGCTGGCCATGACGCACGCCCCGCAGGGGACGCTGACCGCGAGCTTCTTCCCGGTGGCGATCCGGTACTCGGGCACGTCGGTGGCCTACCAGCTCGCGTCCCTGCTGGGCGGCGGGATCACGCCGCTGGTGGCCGCGTCGCTGTTCGCCTCGACCGGCACGTCCCTGTCGATCACGGCCTACCTGGCCGTGGTGTCGGCCATCAGCCTGGTCGCGGCCCTGGCGATCCCGCGCAACGACGCCGAACGCCTCGGCGACCGACCGGCCACGGCCGACATAGCAAAATAGTGCGTCATCGTCGCGTTCGTATGATGATTCGGTGATATCTCGTCCCCTGGACCTGCTGAGCGGCCGGCTCAAGCTCCGCCACCTCGTGCTCGTCACCGCCATCGCCGAGCAGGGCAGCGTCCTGCGCGCGGCCGAGCACCTCCACCTGGCCCAGCCCGCCGTCACGCGCGGGCTGCGGGAGGTGGAGCACCTCCTCGGCGTCGAGCTGTTCGTCCGCGGGCCGCGCGGCGTCACGCCGACGCTGTTCGGCGAGGCGTTCATCGAGCACGCCCGCGCCGTGCAGGCCGAGCTGCGCCGCGCGGGCGAGCGCATCGCCGGCCTGGCCGACGGCGACGCCGGCACCGTCACCGTGGGCACGCTGCTCACCGCCACGAACGTGCTGCTCCCCCGCTCCATCGCCGCGCTCAAGGCCGACCGGCCCGGCATCACCGTGATCGTCAGGGAGGGCACGTTCGACTCCCTGGTGCCGCGCCTGATCGACGGCGACCTCGACGTGATCCTCGGCCGGCTCAACCCGATCGAGGACCATCCCGGCCTGCGCCAGCTCCCCCTCTACGAGGAGCCGGTGCTGCTGGTGGCCCGCGAGGGACATCCGGTCGGGGAGGCGGAGACGCTGGCCGACCTGATGGCCTACCCGTGGATCCTGCCCCTGGAGCAGACCTCGCTGCGGCAGGAGCTGGAGCAGGTCTTCCGCCGCAACGACCTGCCGCTGCCGCGCGACCGCACCGAGTGCACCTCGATCCTGACCATCCGGTCGCTGCTCCTGGAAACCGACATGATCGCCGCGCTGCCCGCGTTGTTCGTCAGGACCGACAGCCGGCTCCTCGAACTGCGCGTGCCGCTGCCGTCGGTGCGCCGCCAGGTCGGCGTGACCCTGCCCGGCGCCCGCGCTCTCACCCCCGCGGGCAAGGCCATGCTGTCCCACCTCCAGCAGCAGGCGCGGCACCTCGACGCGACGGCCGGCGGCGACCCCGCCTGACCGTCCGCACCGCGAAACAACGGTCTTCGCGGCACGGGGGGCACCATAGGAAGACCCTATGGCAGCCGCTGAAATTTCGTCTTTGCCTCTCGCGCTTTTCCCGGCGTACCGTGAATTCGACTCGACGAGGTGCACCCGCGATTGTTGCAACATTCGCGCCGTGTGCACGCCGGCTCATCACGCCGAGCGAATCACCACGCATACGAGAGGAATGGCGGCATGACCACGTTCGGAAACGAATCCGAGACGCGAGGGCTCAAGGGAAAGCGAGCCCTGGTCACAGGTGGTTCCCGCGGAATCGGAGCGGCCGTCGTGCGCCGGCTCCTGGACGCGGGTGCCGAGGTCCTGGCCACCGCCAGGTCGACCACGTACCCGGCGCCGGAGGGGGCCGCCTTCGTGACAGCCGACATCCGGACGCACGCTGGCACGCAGGCGGTGGCCACGGCCGCGCAGGAGACGCTCGGCGGGGTGGACATCCTGGTCCACAACGCGGGTGGAGCGCAGGCCAACGCGGGCGGCGGCGCCATGACGATCCCCGCCGACGACTGGCAGGACACGCTGGAGCTCAACCTCCTGGCGGCGGTGCGGCTGAACTCCCTGCTGGCGCCGGGGATGCGGGACCGGGGATCGGGGGCGATCGTGCACATCTCCACGGCCGCGCTCCTCCCGCCGGTGCCGGCGTTCGCGCACTACCAGGCGGCGAAGGCGGGGCTGGAGAGCTACAGCCGGGCCCTGGCCGCGGAGCTGGCCCCGTTCGGGGTCCGGGTCAACGCCCTGGGCCCCGGCAGGACCGCCACACCCGGCGGCGAGGAGACGCGGAAGCGGTGGGCGAGCGACAACCCGGGATCGGGCGCGACCGGCACACCCCCGCTCGGGCGCGACGGCCGGCCTGACGACATCGCCGACGCGGTGCTGTTCCTCGTGTCCGACCGGGCGAGCTGGCTCACCGGCACCTATTTCTCCGTCGACGGCGGCGAATATCCCAGGAACTGACTCCGACGGCATTTCGCCCCCGGAAATTCGGCGGCGTGCATCGAACGCGAGAAACGGATGCGCCGCCCGACTGCCATCTTGAACGACGAAGGAATCACACAATGGCAAAATACAGCGAAAAGAATGTAGTGGTCACCGGCGGCAGCAGCGGCATCGGGCTCGCGATCGCGCAGTTCCTGGCGGACGGCGGAGCCCGCGTGGTGATCACCGGCCGTTCGCGGGCCACGCTCGACGCCGCGCGGGAGCGGTTGGGCGAGAACGCGGTGGCCTTCCGCGGCGACGTGTCCTCGCTGTCCGACCTGGACGCCCTGGCAGAGCGGGTGAAGGTCGAGCTCGGCACGATCGACGCCCTGTTCGTCAACGCGGGCGTCACCGCGCTCACGCCTTTCGAGTCGACGACAGAGGAGGCTTACGACGAGCTGTTCGCGATCAACGTCAAGGGCGCCTTCTTCACCGTGCAGAAGCTCGCCCCGCTGCTGAGCACGGGCGCGGGCGTCGTCCTCACCACTTCGGTCGCCGGCAGGGTCGGCATGCTGGACACCAGTGTCTACGCGGCCGGCAAGGCGGCGCTGCGTTCCATGGCCCGCAGCTTCTCCCGAGAGCTGCTTCCGCGCACGATCCGCGTCAACGCGATCAGCCCCGGCCCCATCGACACGGGGGTCCTGGAGCGCTCGATGGGCGAGGAGGCCGCCGCGCGGTTCAAGGCGGAGCGCGTCGCGGACAATCCCATGCGGCGTTTCGGCACCCTCGACGAGATCGCCACCGCGGCCGCGTTCCTCGCCTTCGACGCGACGTACACCGCGGGCGTCGAGCTCGCCGTGGACGGCGGGGTCACCCAGCTCTGAGCGGCCCCGCACCGTCGTCGAAGGCGCGCCGGAACGAGCGATCACCGCTCAGGACGAGCTGTTCGCCGGCGTTCACCACGGCACCCTCGCCGGCGTTCACCACGGCACCCTCGTCGTGCGGCTCACCGGCCCCTGACCGGTGGAAGGAGGCGGAGCTGTCCCAGCTCTCCTGACGCAGGAGTTCGAGCAGCGCCGTCGCCGCCGGGCCCGAGTCGGACTGGACCACGGCGATGACAGGCTGGGACACGGCCGGGAACACCGGACGCGCGAGGTGCTCGTAACCGCGGGGCACCGCGGAGGCCGGGACGAGCGTCACGCCCAGGCCGTGTGCGGCCCATCGCACCGCTGTCGCCGTCTGGGACACGCGGGCGACCGTGGCCGGGGTCAGCCCGTCGTCCCGCGCCGCCTCCAGCAGCACGCCGTCGAGCGCGCTGTCGCGGTCGAACCTGACCCACGGCTCCCCCTCCAGCTCGCGCAGCTCGACCCGGTCCGCGGCGAGCCCCCGGTGCCCGGCGCCCATCACCACGACGAACTCCTCCTCGCCGAGGCGGTGGGCGTTCGCGGGGCTCCGCTTGCACGCCGCCATCAGGGCGAGGCCCAGCGCGCCCCTGCGGCACAGCCGATCGAGCTCGGCGGAGCTCGACTCCTCGAAGACGGTGACCTCCAGCCGCGGGAAGCGGCGCCGCAGCACGCTCAGCGCACCCGGGAGCTGCCGGGTGCCGAAGCCCAGCTGCGCCGCGACGACCAGCTCGCCCACCAGGTCGTCCGCACCGGCCCGCGCCGTTGCGCGCGCCCGCCGCGCCGCGCTCACCGCGACCTCCGCCTCCTTCAGGAACGCCCGGCCGACCGCGGTGGGCACCAGTCCGGCCGCCGTCCGGGCGAACAGCGTCACGCCCAGGTCGCGCTCCAGGTTGCGGATCTGCTGGGACATCGACGGCTGGGCGACGTGCAACAACTCCGCCGCCGCCGTCACCGAGCCCTCCGCGGCGACCGCCAGGGCGTACTCGAACTGGCGAAGGCTCATCGGCTCCCGCCCCCTCCTGGGGCGGAGCGCGGCCCACCCCCGTCTTCACCGTGTCCCGAACCCCTCACGTCGGCCGGGTTCCGCGACCGGAGGTGAACGTCCTTCAGCTCATCCGGCACCCTCGCCTCAACACGCTCTCGTCCCGAACCCTTCCCGGCGGTGGCACCGGCCGGTGGCCGTTGCGCGGGTCGCCCGTCACCGGCAGGGACACGGCCACCTGGCGCCGCGTGCGATCCCGCCGCGTCGAGCGGCACGGCCGAAGGCGGCGGGCTCAGCTCCGGGTCGCGCGGCCGGTGCCGACGACGGCCTGGCTGCTGCGCAGGAACGAGGCGGCGACGGTCGCCGGCTGGTCGAGGTATCCCGCGACCATGGCGCCATCGCGGATCAGCATCAGGTCGTCGGCGACCTCCGCGGGATTCGTGAGGCCGAGCGGGGCGATGAGCTGTTCGAACGTCGTCCTGTTCCAGCGGCGATGCGCGTCGACGGCCTTGCGGACGGGGCTGTCCGGGTCAGGGTATTCGGCGGCGGCGTTGATGAAGGGACAGCCGCGGAACCCGGGCGCGCAGGCGATGAGCCCGATCGCCTCGGAGATGACCCGCAGGGTGGCATCGACATCGCCGTCACCCTGCTTGATGGCCCCGCCGATGCCGTCCCGCTCCAGCGCCGCGCGGCGTTCGAGGTAGGCGACGACGAGGGCGTCCTTGCTCTTGAAGTGCCGGTAGAACGTCACCTTCGTGGTGCCCGCGAGGTCGATGACCTTGTCGACGCTCACCGCGCGCAGCCCGTGCGCGTAGAACAGCTCGCTCGCCGCCTCCAGGAGGCGTTCACGCATGGGGCTGCTCATGAACGAGATCATACGCGCCCCTTCACCTCCCCCCTTGCGCCGGACCTCACCGCCGGGCTACCGTCACGGCGGTAGAGTTACTAGTCATTCTACCTCCACCCCTCCGTCGAGAAGAGAAGGCCATGACCACCGTCACCGACACGAACGCCAGCCGCACTGCCGCGGCGTTGCGGAACCTCTACGTGGTGCGATTCGGATTCGCACTCGTCTGGGCGGCCCTGCTGTTCCTGGCCGGACCGGTCCCCGGTCCGGCGAGCGTGGCACTGCTCGTGATCTACCCGCTGTTCGACGTCGCGGCGGCCATCACCGATCTGCGCGTCTCGAGGACCGCGCGCCCCGCCGCGGCCCTGTACGTCAACCTGGCCCTCAGCCTGCTCACCGCCATCGGCCTGGCCACCACGGCGGCCTCGGGCGCGTCCGCGGTGCTGCGCGTCTGGGGCGCCTGGGCGATCACCGCCGGAATCGTGCAGCTCGTGGTGGCCGTCAGCCGCCGCAGGCTCGGCGGCCAATGGGCGATGATCCTCAGCGGGGCGATCTCCGCGATCGCCGGAACGGCGTTCATCCTCCAGGCCGACACGCCGGCCGCATCGCTGACCAGCCTCGCCGGGTACGCGACCATCGGCGGCGTCTTCTTCCTCGTCTCCGCCCTGCGTCTGCACCGCACCGCGAAGAGCAGCTGAAATCCCGGCCCCGGAACCAGCCCGGCACCGCTCAAGGGTGTCCGTTGCGACGCACCGGCCGCACTCGTGCCGCTCGGCGCCCGGCCGTGCGCGAGCCGCCTGGGCTCCAGGTCGGCCGACGTGCTCCGCAAGCGGCCGGATCAGCCGGTGTCGCGACTGTGGCGGACTCACCGGCGACGAGGTCGGGCCCGCGTCAGTTCTCGGGGCGGAGAACCGCCTCGGCCGCCTTCTTCACCAGCGGATCGACGGCAGGATCGTTGTTCCTCGTGCCCAGCGTGACGGAGACGATGAACTGCAGGCTGCCGTCCTGGTTGTTGTAGGGCAGGGCGCTGAAGCCCGGCGAGCCACCCTTCATCGGCGCGTACTCGCCGCACACGCGGGTCTCCGCGACCTCGGGCAGCAGGCCGCCGAGCTTGTCGTCCAGGCCGAGCCTGCCCTCGGTGACCAGCTTCATGATGACGACCTGGGGCATGGACTTGGTCTGCGAGCCGATCCGGAAGCGCAGGCCAGGCCGGCCGGCCCGGCTCCGGTCGCTCGATTCATGACTGCTCCTTCCTCGAAGGGCGTGTCACTGCTCGGGGCAGCGTGACGAGCTGGACCCCTGTCTAGTCGTGCCGCTGTTTCTCGACCGTTCCACAGCGCGGCCACGACGCCACGCCTGCCGAGGTGATGGGTCATCACGTCGGCGGCACGCTCTTGACGATCGTTCCCCTTGGTCCCTAGTCTCCAGAAATGGTAATGGTTATCACTTCAACAAGAGGGTGAGCGTGGCCGACGAATACGAACGATCCGCAGAGTTCGTCGACGTGATGCTCGCGCCGCACTGGGCGGCGCTCGGTCCGCCCCTCGCCGAGGCGTTGCAGGGGGTCACCGGTCCGATCGTGGACGTGGGCGCCGGCGGAGGGCACGGGATCCGGGTGATCGCGAAGGCGGTCGCCGAGGCGGAGATCGTGGCCGTCGAGCCGTCGATGCCGTTGCGGTCCATCCTGCTGGCCCGGGTGAACGAGTCCGCGGAGCTGCGGGATCGGGTGACGGTGCTGCCCGAGCCCTTCTCCGAAGCGGTCCTGCCGCCCCGGCTGGGCGCCGTCGTGGCGATGAACGTCATCGGCCACTTCGACGCGGCCGGACGGCAGGCGCTCTGGACAGTGCTCGCCGATCGGCTGGTCCCCGGCGGCCGGGCCGTGCTCAACCTGGAGCCGCCCGCCGAGCCGATGGCGGTGCCGGAGTCCAGGTTCGCCGACATGCGGATCGGGCGGCGCAGGTACGAAGGGTGGGGCCGTGCCGAGCCCGCCGGCCCGGACCGGATCACCTGGCACATGACCTACCGCACCTACCAGGACGACCGGCTCACCGGCGTGCTGGAGGCGCGTTACGACTGGCGGGTGCTGGACGAGCGGCGGCTGAAGGAGGAGCTCGGCCGGCACGGCCTGGTGCATCACCGCACCGGCCCGGACGAGCTCGGCATGTACGTCATCGACAGAGGAGAGACGTGATGTACGAGGTGGTCGTGGTCGGCGGCGGGCCCGCCGGGCTCAGCGCGGCGCTGGTGCTGGGACGGCAGCGCCGCCGGGTCCTGCTGGTGGACGCCGGCAGGCCGCGCAACGCGCCGGCGGCGGAGATGCACATGTTCCTCGGCCGGGACGGCGGCGCCCCCGCGAAGTTGCTGGCCGATGGCCGTGCGGAGGTGAGCGCCTATCCGACGGCCGAGCTGAGGCAGGGGCGCGTGAGCTCGGCGGAGGGCGAGTCCGGCAGGTTCGCACTGACCCTCGATGACGGCGAGCGGGTGGAGGCGTCCCGGCTGGTGCTGGCGAGCGGGCTGACCGACGAACCCGTCGCGGTTCCCGGGCTGGCGGAGCGGTGGGGCAAGAGTGTGTTCCACTGTCCCTTCTGCCATGGCTACGAGACGAACGGGAAGGTGCTCGCCGTCATCGGCAACGGCTTCGAGGCGATGCTGGCCGCCTACGTCGCCGACCGGTACAGCGACGACGTGGTGCTGTGCACGAACGGCCCGAGCACCCTGCCCGAGCCGGTGGCCGCGGCCGTCAAGGCGCGCGGCGTCCAGGTGGTCGAGACCCCGCTGGCGGGCATCGGGGGCGAGCTGGACGCGCTGACCTTGACCTTCGCGGACGGGACGGCGCTGGCGCGCGAGGCCGTCTACCATCGCGCGCCCACCCGGCCCAACACCGACCTGGCGGTCCAGCTCGGTTGCACGCTGCTGCCCGACGGCTGCGTGGAGGTGGACGAGTACGGCAGGACCAGCGTGCCGGGCGTCTACGCGGCCGGGGACGCGGCCCACCTGAAGGCGGTGCCGGACCCGGTGACGCTGGTGGGGCCGAGCGCGGCCGACGGGGTGCGGGCGGCGGTCTGGCTGGAGCAGGAGTTGTTCCGTGCCGGCTTGCCGGTGGCGTTGGGCTGACCCCCGCGGACCGGTACGGCGGGCCCGCGCGCCCGCCGTACCGGAGTTTCACGGCCTCGTCGCGACGAACAGGTGCTGGGCGGGCGAGGCCAGCGGGGAATCGGCCCGCGGCAGCTCCAGGATCGGGCGCAACCCGGCCTCCGCCAGCTCCGCCGGGAGCTCCCTCCCGGTGAGGAACACCCGGCCCGTGCCGCCGCGGCGGTCGCCCGCGCCGAGGTCCGGCTCCCCCTGCCTGGGCGACAGGAGGAACTGCATGGTGGCGAGCACCAGGTAGTGCTCGCGGATCGCCTCGGTGACCACCACCAGCCCGCCGGGAGCCAGCAGTTCACCGATCCAGCGCAGGGATCGTCCGGCATGCCGTGCGCAGTGCAGCACGTTGGCGGCGATCACCACGTTGGCGCCGCCTCGGACGGCCCCTTGAGCCACGAGGTCGGCGTTGATGTCCAGCAGCGCGTAGCGGAGCCGGTCGCCGAACCGGTCCTCGGCCGCCATCGTGAAGAATCTGGACACGTCGGTGAAGAGGTAGTCCGCCGGCGCGTCGCCGAGCCCGCCCAGCGCCGCGGCGGTGCTGCCTCCCGCGCCTCCGCCGAGCTCCACGACGCGCAGGGGTCCGGTACGGGTGGCCGCGGCCCTCGCCACCAGATGCCCCATGGCGGCGTTCAGGTAGGTATTGCTGACGTTGTTCTGATCCTTGCTGAGCGAGGTGAGCAGGTCCCCGTCGGGGAACAGCAGGGCCTGCGCCATGATCTCGTCCCGGAGCAGCTCGGGAAGGCGGGCCAGAGCGGTGCGATAGAAGATCGCCATCTGGTCGGGGTAGCCGAGCTCGGCGCAGGCGCGATCCAGGCCGGCCGCGTCGTCCTCCCCGGCGTCGTCCTCCCCGGCGTCGTCCGAGGCCACCGCGTCGATCCGGCCGCCGGGGTCACGGCGGACGAGCCCTTCGGTGGCCAGCACCTCCAGCCAGCGCCGGACGATCCATTCGTGCCGGGGGGCCGCCCCGAGCGCCGCCATGATCTGCCCGGCTGTCCGGGGCGTGCCGGGCGGCGCGACGCCGGCGACCAGCCGGGTCAACGCCCGCAGCGCGATCTCGTCGAAGCGCCGGACGGCGTGAGGCAGGTGCGTGAGCGCGGAGTCGGGCACCGGTTCGAGTGCCCACCCCTCCACGGCGGGAACCATGCGCGCGAGGGCGAGGCGTCCGGCTCGGTCGGCATCGGCCGCCTCGCGCGCCGCAGCGGCGGCGTCGTGCCCGGGGCCACTGGGGATCCGTGCCGTCAGTTGCTCCGGGATCGGCAGCTCGGCACGCCGGAGCTCGCGGCGGGCCACCTCGACCAGCCGGGCCCGGGCGAACGCGCCGAGCGGCTCGTGCGGCCGGCCCACCCCCGCCAGCGCGTCGGGAGGCATGGCGCCCGCCGCGGCCGGAATCGCGACCTGCAGCCGCGTGGGGTCGTCCGGGTCGAGCATCACCGCGCCACCCGTACCCTCCAGCGCGGCCCGCAGGCTCGCCCCCGTCGGCGCGCCGGGCTCGAACAGGCCGTTGGGGATGCCGGTGAGGCAGACGGGGCCGCTCTGACGGGCCAGCGCGGCCATCGGTCCGGGCCCGAGCTCGTCCCACCGGTGGACGGCGGCTGGCGGGCCCTGCGGCGGCTCGACGTGCAGCACGGCGTCGAACCGATACCGGGTCAGCTCGGTGTCGGCCGTGAGCGTCTTGGCGAACAGGCTGATGGTGACCCGCCGGCCCGCGCTCGCGGCCACCGCCGCGAGGGTCGCGGGGTCGAACAGCAGCTCGGTGTCGGCGGCGGCCCGCTGCGCGGCCCGCTCCGCCGATCCGGGTTCGAGCATGCGGGAGTGCTCGTCGAGCAGTCCCGCGTGGCGCACGTCCCCGACGACGACGGTCCCGCCGGGGGTCACGAGGTCGACGGCGTCGCGGAGCACGGCCGCCAGGTACGCCACGCTGGGGAAGCACTGGGTGACGGAGTTGAGCAGCACGCAGTCGGGCCGGTCGCCGAGCCGGGCCAGGGCGGCGCGCACGGCGCCGCCGTTGATCTCGTGGGCAGCAGCCCGTACGACCGTGACGCCGTCCAGGCCGAGCCCGTTCAGCCGGGTCACGACGTGCCCGGCGATGTCGGTGCCCACGTAGCCCTTGAGGTGCGGGTGGAGGCGGTGCAGCAGCATGCCGGTCCCGCAGCCGAGTTCGAGCAGGCGGGACGGCTGGTGCCGCAGGACCAGTTCGGCGGTGCGGTCGGCCCACTCGGCCATGTGGTCGGCAGGCATCGGACGGCCGGTGCCGGTGGCCCGCCAGCCGGACAGGTCGAGGTCGGGACGGTGTGCGCCCTGGCCGGAGCTGTAGGTCCAGTCGTAGACCTCTCCCCAGTGTTCGAGGTGCTCCGCCACCAGGTCGCCGAGGACGGGCGGCCGTCCCGGCTCGTACCGGACCGCCAGCGCCGCGGGGTCGGCCGTGACGGCGAGCCCGCCTGTTCCGGCCGGGTCCACGCGGGCGATCCAGGGGTGGGCGAGCAGGGGTTCATAGGACGTCAAGGGATGGCCTCCGGTCATCGTCGTGAGGGCGGGGATGGGGACGCAGCCGGCCTGCCTCGATCCGGAGCACGCGGTCGGCGCGGGCGGCGACGGCCGGGTCGTGGGTGGCCGCGAGGACGGCGAGGCCGGTTCGGTGGCGCAGCGCGTCGATGAGGTCGAGGACCTGGGCGGCGGTCCGGTCGTCCAGGGCGGCGGTGATCTCGTCGGCCAGCAGCACGGCGGGCCCTCCCGCGAGAGCTCGGGCGAGCGCGACCCGCTGGCGTTGCCCGCCGGAGAGCGCGGCCGGGTAGCGATGCGCCAGGTCCTCCGGGAGCCCGACGGTCGCCAGCAGGCGGAGGGCCTCCGCGCGGGCGGTCCGGCGCGGGAGCCCGCGCAGGGTGCGCAGGGGGCGGGCGAGTGCCGCGCCGACGGTGCGGGCCGGGTTGAGCACGTCGAGGGGGTTCTGCCCGACCAGGGCCAGGGCCCGCAGCGCGGCCGGGCCCCGCTCGGTCACGGGCCAGGGCAGCGGTCGTCCGGCTGCCGCGGCCTGTCCTTGTCCGGCGGGGTGCAGTCCGGCGAGCACCCGCAACAACGTGCTCTTGCCCGAGCCGGACGGCCCGAGCACGGCCACGCCCTCGCCTGCCGAGATCGTGAGGTCGGCGTCCGACAGCAGCGGTGCCCCGCCGGGCGGCTGCGCGATGGTGAGCCCGTGCGCTTCCAGCACCGGCGCGCCGCCCGGCCGCCGCTTCCCGGCCGGCGGAAGGACCGGCCGCGGCTTACCCGCCGGCGGAAGGACCAGCCGCGGCTTACCCGCCGGCGGAAGGACCGGCGGCCGCGGTGCGACGTGGTTCCCCTCGCCGGGGCCGAGCCGTACGACGTGGTCGGCCAGCTCGCTCACCACAGCCATGTCGTGGGAGACGATGAGGGTCACCGAGCGGCCGTCGCCGCGACGCCGCCGTACCCGCTCCAGGACGAGGGCGAGCGCGGCCGGGTCGAGCGCGCTGGTGGGTTCGTCCAGCACGAGCAACTCGGGATCCGCCGCCAGCGCGCGGGCGAGCGCCACCCGCTGCGCCTGCCCGCCCGAGAGCTGGTGCGGGCGGCGGCGGCCGAGGCCGGCAGGGTCCAGGCCCACCTCGGCGAGTGCCCGTTCCTCCTCTCCCCCGTCGCGGCCGGACCTGGGCAGCGCCTCCCGCACAGCCGCCCGCGCGTCCAGCAGGGGATGCAGCGCGGAGGCCGGGTCCTGGCCGAGGAAGCCGACGGTGCGCCGCCGCCAGCGGCGCGGGGCCCGTACGGGGGCGCCGTGCCATTCGATCCGGCCGCTCGCCTGCCTCAGGCCGGAGGGCAGCGCGCCCAGTACGGCCCGCAGCACGGTCGTCTTGCCCGCCCCGGACGGCCCCACGAGCGCGAGCACCTCGCCGGGCGCGATCCGCAGGTCCAGCCGGTCGACGATCACCGTTCCCGTCCTGCCGGTGACGGTGAGCGCGCGAACGGTCAGCCCGTCCCGGTTCATGACAGGCCGTCCCGGGTGGCGAGGGAGTGTGAGAGTGCCGCCACGCTGCCGGCCAGGAGCGCCAGAGCCGCCGCCGGCGCGATCGTCGCCGCCGCGTTCAGTCCCAGGCCCTGGAGGTTCTCGCGGAGCATGGCGGCCCAGTCCGGCGCGGGCGGCGCCGGCCCGAAGCCGAGGACGTTGAGCGCCGCGGCGAGCTGCACGGCCAGCACCAGCCGCTGGCCGAGGTCCGCGCCGACGAGCCCGGCGTGCGCGGGAAGGACCTCGCGCAGCAGTACGGCACCACCCCGCTCCCCGCGGGACAGCGCCGCCTCCACGTATCCCGCGTGCCTGGCCGCGGCCGTGGCGTCGGCGACCACCCGCAGGGTCAGCGGCGTGCCACCGAGCACGGTGCCGGCGACCACGGCCGCGGGCCCCGGCAGCGCGACCACCGCGAGCAGGGCGAGCAGCAGCAAGGGCAGGGCCAGCAGCAGGTCGGCGGCACCGGCGGCGGCACGCCCGAGCCGGCCGCGGCTCCATCCCACCCAGAGCCCGCCCGCCACCCCCAGAACCGAGGCCGTCGACGCGGCGGCCAGCGAGGTCAGGGTCAGGTCCCTGCCGCCGGCCAGGACTCTGGCGAGCACGTCCCTGCCCAGCGCGTCGGCGCCGAGCGGCAGGCCGGGTGCGGGCCGTGACCACGGTGGCGCGACGATCGCGACCGCGTCGTGCCCGGCCACCGCCTCGCCGCCGAGCGCTACGAGGAGCACGGTCCCGGACACGGCCCCGAGGACGAGCACGGCACGCGGGCGGCGCTCGGTCACGACGTCCTGCTCGGCGCGGACCGTCGGAGCCGGACCGGCGGAGCCGTTCACGCGCTTCATGGGCGCGCCGTTTCCCGGCGCCGGCGAGGGGCGTCGGCGGCGGCGAGGCCGGCCACCACGACAGCGGCGGCCAGCAGGGCGACGCTCTGGACGACCGGCACGTCCCTCGTCGAGATGGCCGTGACCAGCAGCTCTCCCAGCCCGGCCAGCCCGAACAGGGTCTCGGCCACGGCGGTGCCCGCGACCAGCCCGCCGAGGGTGACGGCGAACAGGCGGATGGCGGGCGCCGCGATCATCGGGAGCACGTACCGGAGCGCGATCGTGGCCGGCGGCAGGCCGCGAAGCTCGGCGTCCCGCACGTAGGGGCGGGCCACCACGTCCGCGATCGCCCCGCGGAGCAGAGCGGCGCCGTACGCGGCGATCGGGAGCGCGAGCGTGAGCACCGGGAGCGCGAGCAGATCGGGCCGGCTCCAGGCCGGCTCTCCGGCGGGCAGCATCGAGACCGGCGGGAACAGCCCCCAGGCCGCCGACAGCCAGGCCACCAGCGCGGCGGCCACCACGGCCTGAGGCAGTGCAGCGCCCGCCACGACGGCCGCGTTCGCCGGGTGCCGCAGCCACCCGGGTCCGCGCGCGGCGGCCCAGGCCAGGGCCGCCGTGACGGGCACGCTGACCACCAGCGCCGCCACGGCCAGCGTGAGCGTCACGCCGGCCCGCTGCGCGACCAGCTCGCCGATCGGCCGGCCGGTGATGAGCGACACCCCGGGATCACCGGTGAGCACGCCCGTCACCCAGTCCAGGTAGCGGGCGTGCAGGGGACGGTCCAGCCCCTGCTCCGCCCGCAGCCGGGCCAGTTCCCCGGGCGCGGCACGGCCGCCGCCGAGGACGTCCGCCGCGTCACCCGGCAGTGCCGCCGTGCACAGGAAGATCACCATTGAGGCGGCGGCCATCAGCAGGACGGTCCTGGCCAGCGCGCGGGCGGGCCACGGCATGCGGGACACGTCAGCCGTCCAAGCTCACCTGGTCGATGAACGCCGAGGCGAAGCCGATCCCCTCGGGCACGCCGCTCAGCCCGGCCCTGGCCAGGTCGAGGCGATCGCTGAGCGCCCAGATCGCGTAACCGCCCTGGTCGCGGAGCCTGGCCTGCAGATCGCCCAGGAGGGCGTGCCGCTCGGTGTCGTCCGGCTCGGCCAGGGCCTTGTCGAGCTCCGCCGACCAGGTGCGGTCCTTCCACGCCGTCTCGTTGGTCGGGGAGCCGGGCGTGAGCGCCACCCTCACCACGTCGAGGAACGGGATGCCGCCCAGGTAGCTGATGTAGAACGGCTTGCGGGCGTAGACGGCGGAGAAGTAGGTGTCGGCCGGCTCCACGGCCACCTTCACCCGCATCCCGATCCCGGCGAGTTGCTGGGCGATCAGCGTGGCGGCGCTGTCCATGCCCGGGTAGGCGGTGGTGGTGTGCAGCGTGAGGTCGACGCCGTCCGCGAGACCTGCCTCCGACATCAGCTTCCTGGCCTGGGCGAGGTCGCGGGTGCGCTGCCGCAGGGTCGCCGGGCTGGTCGGGTCCTTGGGGGTGATGAGGTCGTTGCCGACTTCGCCGTAGCCGAGGAAGACGGTGTCCAGAAGCTGCTGCCGGTCGAGGGCGAGCCGGACGGCCCGGCGTACCCGCAGGTCGTCGAAGGGTTTGGTGTCCATGCGCATGACCAGCGGGTACAGGGTGGCGCCCGGCCGGCGGAGCAGCCGCACCGCGCTGTTGCCCTCCTGCTGCTTGGCCAGCGTGGCGGGCACTCCCCCGGCCAGGTCGACCTGGCCGGACAGCAGCGCCTGGGCCCGCGCCTGCGGATCGGGCACGGCGCGTACCTCGATGGTCCTGGCGGGCGGTTCTGGGCCCCACCAGTCGTCGTTGCGCTCGAACACCACGGCCTGGGCGCCGCCCTTGTCCGTCGGGCGGAACGGGCCGGAGCCGGGCACCGGCTTGCCGAAGTCGTCGCTGCCTTCCGGCACGACGAAGGTCGCGCCCTCCAGGGCCTGGCCGACCTCGGCGTAGGGCTTCCTGGTCACCAGCTCGAAGGTGGTGTCGTCGATCGTCGCGGAGGCGTCGAGGTCGAACATGGCCATGCGGCCGAAGTTCTCCGCCGCCTTCTTGCCCATCCGGCGCAGCGAGAACAGCGCGTCGGCCGCCTTGACCGGGCGGCCGTCGGAGAAGGTGGCGTCGCCGCGGATGGTGATGCGCCACCTGGTCAGGGTGGCGTCGGGCCGCCACCCGGTCGCCAGGCGCGGCTTGGTGGTGCCGTCGGCGCCGGGAACGGCGAGGACGTCGTACGTCAGGGCCATCCTGACGACATCGCTCTCGCCGGGCAGCAGGCCGTGCGGGTCGGTGACGGCGTTGGAGGGCGAGCCGGGCGCGGCGTAGCGCACGGTGGCGGTGCCCGTGGCGGCCGGCGAGGGGCCGGGCGCGGTCGCGGAACAGCCCGCCAGGAGGGCGACCGCGGTGACGACCGCCGCTGACCGGCGGCGGAGCTGGGTGTGCATGATTACCTTTCTCGAAGTCGCGCCAGCGCCCTGTCGAGCGCGGCGTTGATCAGCCGGGCCACGGCGGGCAGCACAGGAGGGTGCAGCAGGCCGTAGTGGTGGGCGTCGACGCCGGTGGCCTCGACCGGCCCCGCCAGGTAGCGTCCCCAGCCGAGGTCGGGCCTGCCTGGCGGGGTGTCGTCGACGCCCATCCCGATGCCCGAGTTGCGGGGGGAGGGCCGCTCCGCCCGGATCAGCAGCGTGACCGTGTCCGGGTCGGCCAGCCGCCGCGGGGTGTGGGCGGCCAGCGCGCGCAGGTGCCTGGCGAACACGGCCACCCGCCCCGCCAGGTCCTCGCCGCGGCCGAGCAGCCGGTGCTCGCGCAGCCGGTCGGCGACCGCGGTCATCCGCCGCTCCGCCGGCACGTCACCGATGCTCAGGTCGATGCCGAGGTACGCCTCCAGCGCGTGCAGGTGCCGGACCGTCGCCTGCCATTCGACCTCGGCGGCGTCGCGGCCGGGAACCTCGCGGATGAGCGCGGGGTCGTTGGAGTCGAGCAGCGCCAGCAGCGCGGTGTGCCGGCCGCCGGCGTGCAGGTGCCGGGCCATCTCCTGGGCCACGGTGCCGCCCATCGACCAGCCGCCCAGCAGCCAGGGGCCCGTCCCCGGGCCGCCGGAGGCGTCGATCGCCCGCACGTACTGCTCGGCGATGCCCTCGACGGTCTCCGGCCCCGGCCCGTACGCGCCCGCCAGCTCGGGGTCGGCGAGCGCCACGACGTCCACGCGGGGATCCAGCAGCCGGGACAGCTCGGCGTAACACAGCACGTCACCGCCCGACGGGTGGGCCAGGTACAGGGTGGGGCGGGGCGCTCCGCCCGGCTCGGCGCGCAGCGGCAGCACGATGTCCCGCGCGGGGCTCTCCTGGACCGGGGACGGTGCGGCATCGCCGGGTGACGACGCGGCGCGGCCGAAGGGGGGAACGCCGTCACCGGGCGGCCGTGGCGCCACGGCGTGACCGGGTTCGGGCCGGGTCCAGGCGGCGGGCGATCCGGCCAGCTCGCGCACCCGTGCCACGTGCTCGGCGATCGCCGCCTCCAGCTCGTCACCGGGCAGGACACCGTCCAGCGCGTCCCATTGCAGCCGCAGCTCGCCGTCGTGTTCGAGCACCTGGTGGTCGAGCCAGGTCTGCGGGGTCTGCGAGAGCGCGTACACCTGCTCGCCCGCCCACTCCAGGTGGCCGCCGCCGTCCACCAGGTCCGTGATGCCGAGCGCGCTGGTGAACACCACGGGCACCGGCCGGACCTCTCCCGTCCTGGCAGCCTGCTCGGCGAGCACGTCCAGTGCGGAGAAGCCGCGGTGGTCGAGGTCGTCGAACATCCTCGCCTGCGTGGCGGCGGCCCGGTCGGCGAGGACGGCGGCGGGCTCGGCGGGGACCTCGTGCAGCAGCAGGGAGGTGAAGTCGCCGACGACCCGGTTGACGTGCGGATGGATGGCCGGGCGGTCGAAGAGGGTCAGCGTCACGCAGAACCCGGCCGACCCCGACCAGCGGGCCAGGACGTCGGCGTAGACGGTCAGCAGCACCGCCGCCGGAGTGACCCGGTGCCGGGCGGCGGCCTCCCGGAACGCCGCCCAGTCCTCGCGGCCCAGCCGTGCGGAGCGGCGTACGAACCTGGGCGGCGTCCCGTCCGGCTCGCGGACCGGCAGGCGGGGCGGGCCGGGGAGCGTGCCGAGGCGCTCACGCCAGTAGCGCGCGGCCCGGCCGTCGCCCCGCCGCTCCAGGGCGGCGGCGCAGGCCGCAGGGTGCAGATCCAGCGGCGGCAGCGGGACGTCAGGGCTGGTGTAGCGGGCGTGCAGCTCGGACTCGATGATCCACCAGCTGGCGGCGTCGCAGATGAGCACGTCCACCCCGATGAACAGCCTGACCACGCCTCCGGGCAGCCGGGCCGCCTGGATCTGGGCCAGCGGCCAGCGGTCGGGCGGGCCGGGCCTGGTGGACAGCCTCTCCCGCAGGACGGCCAGCCGTTGTGCCCGGCGCTCCTGCGTCATCGTGGTCAGGTCGTGCGCCCGGATCCGGTAGCGCGGCAGGTCGTCCAGCACGCGCAGCCGTCCCTCGGGCGTGGCCACGGCGCGCAGCATGGGGTGGCGGGCCACGACCTGGTTCCATGCCTCCTCGAAACGGGCGAGGTCCAGGCCTTGGCAGTCGTACTCGAGATAGAAGCGGCAGGGCAGGTCTCCCCACTGGTAGCCGCCGTCCCTGCCGATCCAGTAGGCGTGCTGGACGCGGGTCATCGCGAAGGTGCCGTCGCCGTCGAGGACGTCGTTCTCCGGCGTGACCTCCGGGTCCGGCTCGGCGCCCGCCGACTCGACCAGCTTGGCGATCCCCGCCACGGTGGGCGCGGCCAGCAGGTCCCGCATGCCCGGCCGTACGCCGAAGCGTTCGCCCAGCGCGGCCAGCATCCGCACACCCAGCAGGGAGTGGCCGCCGAGCGCGAAGAAGTCGGCGTCGGGATCGCTCACCGGGACACCGAACAGCTCCGACCACAACTCGGCCACCACCCGCTCGGCCGGGGAAAGGCGCGCCGCGTCGCCGCCGGTGGCCGCGATCGTCCTGGGCTTGCCCGCCTCGGCGATGCGCGGGTCGAGAGCGGTGGCGGCGACCGACACGATCGGGGGCAGCGTCCCGGTCTCACGCGCGGCCAGCAGCCGGTCCAGCGCCTTGGTGCCGGTGGCGGCGTCGAGCGCGCCGGCGAGGACGACGGTGGCCTCGGTGCCGTCCTCGGCCACCCGCCAGCCGTCCCAGACCGCGCTGACCCACCGGGTGGGGCCGGGCGCGGCGAGGCCGAGCGCGTCCATCGCGGCGTTGGCGGCCGCGTAGGGGCCCATCCCGACGCCGCCGACCAGCGTGGTGACCGAGGACATGAGCAGTACCGTCCGGGGACGGCGCTCCGCCGGCAGCGCGGCGATCGCGTCGGCGAGTGTGAGCACTCCCCCGGCCTTGGCCCGTACGTGCTCGGTGGCCTGCTCGGCGTCGAGCGCTCGCAGCGGGTCCAGCCTCGCCCCCGCGACCACGCCGGCGGCGTGGACGACCAGCTCGATCGGCCCGCCGGCGGAGAGTTCCCCGATCAGGGCCGCGGTCGCCTCGGGATCGGTGGCGTCGCAGGTTCGCACGTCCACCCCGGTCTCGGCGAGGGCGGCTCCCCGGTGATCCGCCGTACGCGAGGTGACGACCACCCGGTGCCCGCGGGCGGCGAGGTGACGTGCGAACAGCCGGCCGACCGCCCCGAGACCGCCGGTGATCAGCACGGTGCCGGGCAGTGTGGCGCCGTCCGCGGCACCGGGCGGGGTCCACGGCTCCAGGCGGCGTCGCCACCTGGTCGCGCCCCGCAGGGCGACCTCCGTCCCCGAGCCTGCCCCGCCCGTGAGAGCGCCGAGCTCACGCAGCACGGCGCCCGCCTCGTCGGCGGGTTCGGCCGGCGCGCCCAGGTCGAGCGTGGCCCACCGCAGGCCGGGCTGCTCCTGGCCCAGCACCCGCGGGAGCACGCGGACGGCCGCCTGCGCCGGATCGGGCGGCGGATCGCCGCCCACCTGCTCGCCGTGCCGGGTGACCAGCAGCAGGCACGGTGAGCCGGGCTGCTCCGCCGCCGCGGCGGCGACCTCGCCGAAGGCGAGTACGGCTGCGGAGACGGCATCGGTGTCCGGCTCGGCGGACGCGGCGTCGCCGTCCCTGGTCGCCACCGCGACCAGCGCGGTCAAGGGAACCGTGGGATCGGCCGCTTGCAGGCGGTCACGCAGTTCGTCCGCCAGGGCGCCGGTGCCGATCACCGCCCAGCGCCCGGCCGGGATCGGGGCCGGGTCGCCGGGCAGGAGCTGGCTCCAGACCGGGACCTGCAGCGGCTCGTCCGCATCGATCTCCGATGGCGTGCCCGAGGAAGGCGGGTCGATCCACAGGCGGCGGCGCTGGAAGGCGTAGCCTGGCGCGTGCACCCGCCGCCGGCCGGCCGCGGGCAGCGCGGCCAGGTCCACCGGCCGGCCATGGGCCCACAGCGTGCCGGCGGCCTCCCGCAGGCTCGCCGGCTCCGGCTCGTCCGGCAGCAGCGTGGTCACGACCGACCGCACGCCGGGCAGGGCGTTCCTGCGGGCGAGGCCGGACAGGGCGCTTCCCGGCCCGGCCTCCAGGAGCAGGGTCTCCTCCTCGGGGCCGAGTGCCGCCCGCAGAGCCTGCGCGAACCGTACGGGCTCGCGCAGCTGCCGCGTCCAGTGACCGGCGTCCGCCAGCTCGGCGCCGATCGAGGCGCCGGTGACCGTGCTGAACACGGGCACGGTGGGAGCCGCGCCCGTCAGCCCGGCCAGTGCCGCGCCCAGGCCGGGCAGCTCCGGCTCCATCAGGCGGGAGTGCATCGCGGCGTCCACCCGCAGCCTCGTGCCCGTGATGTGGCGCCCGCGCAGCTCGTCCGCCAGCCGGCCGATGGCCGCCGCGGGCCCGGACACCACGCACGCGGCGGGGGCGTTGACGGCGGCCAGGTCGAGGCCGGGGTGGTGGGACAGCAGCTCGCGTACCTCGTCCTCGCCGAGCGGCACCGCGAGCATCGAGCCGCCGCCGGCGGCCCTGGCCGCGGCGGCGCACCGGGCGGCGACCAGCCTGGCGGCTCCGGAGAGGGGCAGCGCGCCGCTCACGGCCGCGGCCGTGCACTCGCCCAGGCTGTGCCCGACGAGGGCGTCGGGCACGATGCCCCAGGACGCCAGCAGCCGGGCCACCCCGTACGACACGGCGAAGACGGCCGGCAGCCCGAAGCCGGCGTCGCGGACGCGGGTCTCGGCGATCGCCGGATCCATGACGTCGCGAACGTCGGCGCCGAGCAGCGGGCGCAGCAGCTCCGCGCACTCGTCCACGGCCTGGGCGAAGACGGGCTCGTCCCGGTAGAGCCGGCCGCCCATCCCGGGGTACGCGCTTCCCGCGCCGGGGAAGGCGAAGACCAGGCGCGGGGCGGTGCCGGCCGCCTTGACCGGCGTCGCCGCGGCCAGCCCGGCCTGGCCCACGCCCGACACCCGGTAGGCCAGCTCGGCACGCCCCGCGGCCAGCGTGTAGGCGAGATCGGCCGCGTCGGGTGCGGGCCGGGAGGCGACGGCGCGGGCGGTGGCGACCGCCGCCTCAGGGGTGGCGGCCGAGACGGCCAGCAGCTGGGGCCGCCGGTCGGCGGGGACGGGCGGGCGGTGCGGGGCCGGCCCGAGCACCGCGTGGCAGTTGGTGCCGCCGATGCCGAACGAGCTGACCCCCGCCAGGAAAGGCGTGTCCCAGTCCCGGGTCTCCGCGATCACCTCGAACGGCGAGCCTTCCAGGCCGAGCAGCGGGTTGAGCGGGTGAGCGCGCAGCGACGCGGGCAGCACCCGATGCCGCACCGCCAGGACGGCCTTGATGAACGAGGCGATGCCGGCGGCCGCGTTGGCGTGGCCGATGTTGCCCTTCACCGAGCCGAGCCCGCACCAGGCCGGTCCGGCGTCGCCGAACACCCGCCGCAGCGCGGCCACCTCGATGGGATCGCCGAGCGCGGTGGCGGTGCCGTGCGCCTCGACGAGCCCGATCTCGTGCGGCGACGCGCCGGCCACCGCGAGCGCTTCGGCCACGGCCCGGGCCTGGCCGCGCATGGACGGCGCGGTGAACCCTGCCTTGCCGGCTCCGTCGTTGTTCACCGCCGAGCCGTGCAGCACGGCGAGCACCGGGTCGCCGTCGGCCAGCGCGTCGTCCAGGCGGCGCAGCACCACCACGCCCACGCCCTGGGTGTAGACGATGCCGGTGCCGTCCGCGCTGAACGGCCTGATCGTCCCGTCCGCCGCGTACACGCCGCCGGCGACGTGCACGTACCCCTGGCCCTGCGGCACGATCAGCGACACCCCGCCCGCGAGCGCGGTGTCGCACTCGCCGGACAGCAGCGACTGCGCGGCCAGGTGCACGGCGACCAGCGAGGTCGAGCAGCTCGACGCCACCGCCACCGCGGGTCCCGTCAGGTTCAGCCGGTAGGCCGTCTGCAGCGGCAGGTAGTCAGTCTGGGTGGAGATCGCCGTCTGCAGGCTGCCGAGCGGGTCCCGTCCCGCGCCGGTGGGGTCCCACCGGCCGGCGAGGTTGCTCGCCAGGTAGGCGCTCTGCATGGCGCCGGCGAAGACGCCGACCGCGCCGGCTCCGCGCCCGCCGCCGTGACCGGCGTGTTCCAGCGCGTGCCAGGCGCATTCGAGGAACAGGCGGTGCTGGGGGTCGAGCAGGGCCGCCTCGGCGTCGCTGAACCCGAACGGCTCCGGGTCGAAGTCGGCCTGGCCCTCGAGGAGCCCGCCGACCGGGACGAAGCCAGGATGCGCCCGCAGTCTCTCCGGCACGCCGCGTGCGGCGAGCTCGTCGTCGGTGAACCTGGTCAGCCCGTCACGGCCGTCCCGCAGCAGCTCCCAGTACGCTTCGGCGTCAGGCGCGCCGGGGAAGCGGCAGGCCAGGCCGACGACGGCGATCCGATGCTGCGCGGCGCTCATCCGGCGAGCTCCGCCGCACGCGCCCGAGCCGCGCGGCGGGCGGCGGCCTGGTCAGAGGATGCCAGCGACGGGCTCTCCCGCAGTGGCTGCGCGGCGTCCACCGGCGGCGGGCCTTCCCGCAGGGCGGGTGCGGCGTGTACCGGCGGCGGGTTCTCCCGCAGTGCCGGGGCGGCGGCGCCGGATGCCTGCCTGCGGGCGGTGATGAAGGTGGCGAGCTCCCGGACCGTGGGCCGGGCGAACATGTCCACCACCGTCAGCCCCTCGTCGAGCTCGGCTCTGAGGGTGCGGTGGGCGAGCACCATGGTCAGGGATGACGCTCCCAGCCGGAAGAAGGGGGTGCTCACCTCGACCGGCGTCTTGAGCAGGTCGCTGAAAACCCTGGCCACGGCCCGCTCCACCTGTGGATCCGGCCCCGCCTGCGACGTGGCCGGGGCAGCGGGCGGCGGTTCCTGGCGGGAGGCGGGCTGCGGGCCGGCCCCGGGCGTGGCGGGTGGCGGCGGGGTGGCGAGGTCACGGGCGGGCGGGGTGGCGAGGTCACGGGCGGGCGGCCCGTCGGCGGCACCCTCGACGACGAGCTCCATCACCCCGTCGGGCGACACGGTGAGGCTGAGGCGCAGCCCGCGGGTGACCGTGGTGCTGATCGCCGTCGCCTGCGGCGCTGTCGTGGGAGGCGCCTGCGCACGGAGCTCGTCGCCGGGCACGACGTCCTCGTCCTCGTCCTCGGCATCGGCATCGGCCTCGGCCTCGGCCGGGCTCCCGGACGACCGGTAGGGGTTGGCGAGCGCCTTGTAGTCGATCTTGCCGTTGTCGGTGATCGGCAAGGTTTCCGTGATCAGGAACCGGTTGGGCACCATGAAGCCGGGCAGGCTCGCCCGCAGGGCCTCGACCAGCTCGTCGTCCGACGGCGGCGCCGCGGGATCGGCGGGCACCACGTGGCAGACCAGTCTGGGCCGGTCGTCGGGCCCGGGCACCGCGCGGGCCACCGCCTGCCGTACGGCGGGGAGCCGATCGAGCGTCGCCTCGATCTCGCCCAGCTCGATCCGGTGGCCCCGGATCTTGACCTGCCGGTCCAGCCGGCCGAGGAACTCGATCGTCCCGTCGTACCGCCAGCGGCCGAGGTCGCCGGTGCGGTAGAGGCGGCGGCGCAGGATCGGGTGCGTGATGAACCGCTCGGCGGTCTGCCCTGGATCACCGACGTAGCCGCGGGCCAGCCCGTCGCCGCCGATGTGCAGCTCGCCGGGCTCGCCCACCGGGCAGGGCCGGCCGTGCTCGTCGAGGATGTGGAAGGACTGGCCGTGCAGCGCCCGGCCGTACGGGATGCTCGGCCAGGACGGATCGACCTCCCTGATGGGGTGGCAGATCGACCAGATCGACGCCTCGGTCGCCCCGCCCAGGCTGACCACCTCGGCGCCGGGGGCCAGCGCCCTCAGGCGGCCGGGCAGCGTGACCGGGATCCAGTCGGCCGACAGGAACACCAGCCGCAGCGTGGACAGCGCCTCGCGCACCGTCTCCGGCTCCAGCTCGGCGTATTCCACCAGCATCTCCAGCAGGGCGGGAGCGGTGTTCCACACGGTGACGCGGTGGCGGGCCATCAGCTCCAGCCAGTGGCCGGGGTCGCGCTGGCGGTGGGCCTCGGGCAGGACGACGGCGCCTCCGGAGCCGAGCACCGAGAAGATGTCGTAGACCGACAGGTCGAAGCTGTACGCCGACAGGGCGAGCACCCGGTCGTCCGGGCCGAGGGGGAAACGCTCGTCGAGGTCGTCGAGGGTGGTGCGGGCAGCACGGTGCTCGATGGCCACGCCCTTGGGCCGCCCGGTCGAGCCCGACGTGAAGATCGCGTAGGCGAGGTCGTCCGGCGCGGGCCGCCGGGGCTCGGCCTCGTCCGGGCCCGGGAGCCGGAGCACGCCGTCGGCGTCGAGCCGGTGCACGCTGACGTGCTCCGGCCAGGCTGTGTCGTCGGCCTCCGGCGCGAGCAGCGCCGTCCGGATCGAGGCCTGCTCGCCCAGCGAGGCCACCCGGCCGGCGGGCCAGGAGGGTTCGACGGGCACGTACCCGGCTCCGCCGGCCAGAACGCCGAGCAGGGCGGTGACCTGGGCGATGCCCTTGTCCGCCACGACCGCCACCAGATCGCCCGGTCCGACCCCGAGCGCGGCCAGCGCGCGGCCGGTCCGGAGGGCTCGCCCGGCCAGGTCCCGCGCTGTCACCTCGCGGGTCAGGTCGAGCAGGGCGGGCGCGGAGGGGGCCCGTCCGGCGGCGGCGCGCAGCGGGTCGTCCAGGAGTGGACCGGCGCCGCCGAACGCCCCGCCCGCCACCTCCTCGTCGGGGAGGAACGACGGGTCCCAGCCGAGCGCGGGGTCGGTCCACAGCTCCGGCTCGGTGGCCAGCCGCCGCAGGAGGCGGACGTGCGCGGCCAGCATGCCGTCGACGAAACCGGCGGGCAGCGCGCCGTCCACGGCGTCCCACGCGATGCGGAGCCTGCCGTCCTCGTCCCAGACGATGTGGTCCAGCATCACCTGGGGCGTCTGCGAGACGCCGAAGACCTCGGTGCCGAGCCAGGCGGCAGGCGGCTCCCCCGGCCCCGCCAGGCCGACGCCGCTGGTGAAGACCACGGTGTGGGTGGGCACGGGCAGGCCCGTGGCTTCGTCGGTCACCCGGGGGCGCTCCCCCGACTCGATCGCGGCACGCAGCGCCTCCATCCCGGAGACGGCCCGGTGGTCGAGATCGGCCCAGAACTGGCGGTTGACCGCCGCGGCGTAGCCGGCGAAGCCGTACCAGCGGCCGGGGTCGGCGACGGGGATCTCCACCAGGACGGTGCTGGTGAAGTCGCCGACGATGCTGTCGAGGCCCGGGGTGTCGTCGCCGAGGGCGAGGTCGTCGCGGTCGAAGAGGGTGGTGTTGAGGCAGAAGGGGTCGCGGGCGCCCCAGCGCTGCAGCACCAGGCCGAAGGCGGCCAGCAGCAGGCCGGTGGGGCTCAGCCCGTGGGCCGCGCCCTGCTTGCGCAGCTGCGCCCACTCCTCGGCGGGCAGCTCCGCGGCGTGCCTGACGAGGCGGTGGCCGCTGAACCCGGCCGGACCGCGGGTCCAGGGCAGGGCGGGACCGTCCGGCAGGCCGGGTGCGCGGCGGGCCCAGTAGGCGGAGTCCATCTCGCGGCGCCGCAGCTCGGCCGGATCCTCCAGCCGGCGCCGTACGAGGTCGGCGAAGCCGAGGGGCGGCGGGGGCAGCTCCAGGCCGGGATCGGCCGTGTACCGGCCCCACTCCCTCATCAGCCGCATCCAGCTCATGAGGTCCAGGGCCAGCACGTCCACGCCGACGAACACCCGGGTACGGCCGTCCGGCAGCAACGCCGCCCGCAGGTCGAACAGCGGCCACCGGTCGGCGGGCAGCAGCTGGTGCGAGCATTGCGCGCGCAACGCCTCCAACGCCTGCTCCACCTGTTCCGGGCTTTCAGCACGCAGGTCAGTGCGGGTGATGGCGTAGTCGGGCACCTGGTCGAGCACTGTCTGCCTGGCGTCGGCGCCCACGACCATGCGCAGCATCGGATGCCGCCGGACGAGCCGGTTCCACGCGCTCTGCAAGCGGTCGAGGTCCTCCTCCTGAGGGCCGTGGGGCACGCGGTCGTACTCGAAGTAGTAGAAGGTCGCCACTCCCCCGAGCGGGAACGCGGGATCCCGGCCGACCAGGTAGGCGGTCTGGATGGGAGTCAGCGGGAAGGACTCCCCGCCCTCGGCGGGCTCGTCCGGGACGATCCCGGCGGCCACCGTTCGCGCGGTCGCGGACCCGAGGAAGGCCGTCAGCGGGAGTTCCAGCCCGGACTCCTCCAGCAGGCGCCGTCGCAGGCGCACGGCCGTGAAGGACTCCAGCCCCAAGGCGGTGAGCGGGACGTCGGGGTCCAGGTCCGAGAGCCGGAGTTCCAGTACGTCGGCCAGGCAGGCGAGCACTTCTTCGACGGTGGCGGAACTCAAGGGTGACCCCTTCCCCAAGCATGGCAATGGAAACGGTTTTCATTGCTACACAACTTGGCCCGTTTGTCTAGATCTTGAAAATGATTACCGTTATTTCGTACGATCTCGCCTCATGTCGCCCCTGAACGACCGTGCCGACGGCGCCGGGCACGCCGCCGTCGCCGTCACCGGCGCCGACCTGGCCGGCGCGGCCGAAGCCGTCCACGACCTGGACCGGCTGATCCTGCTCGGCATCGCGGCCGACCTGCACCGGCGCACCGGGCTGGGCCGGGGCGCGGCGCAGGAGGCCGACGCGATCGCGAGCGACCTCGGAGCCGCACCCCGGCACCGCTGGATCGCCGGCCACTGGCTGGCCGCGCTCCACGAGGCCGGCCTGGTCCGCAGGAACGCCGAGGGCCGCTACCACGACCTGCGTGCCCCCCGGCGCGCGGAGCTGGCCGCCGCCCGCACCCGCATGGAAGCCGCGCGGCTGGCGCTCGGCTACCCGGCCGAGCTGGCCGAGCTGATGCTGCGCTCGCTGCGGCTGCTGCCCTCCCTGCTGCGCGACGAGGTCGGCGTGCAGGCGCTGCTCTACCCGGACGGCGAGCCCGGCACCGCCGAGGCCGTCTACCGCGGCAACCTGATCAGCCGCTACCTCAACGCCGCCGCGGCCGAGGTGCTCAGGGAGCTGGCCGAGCGTGCCACCCGGCCGCTGCGGATCCTGGAGCTGGGCGCCGGCATCGGCGCCACCACCGCGGACCTGCTGCCGGTGCTGGCGGGCAGACCGGTCGAGTTCTACCTGTTCACCGACCTGTCGCCGTTCTTCCTCGACACCGCGCGCCGCCGGTTCGACGCCGGCTTCCTGCGCTACGCCCTGCTCGACATCGCCCGCGACCTGCCGCGCCAGGCAGGCGAGCTGGACCTGATCGTCGCGGCGACCATGGCGCACAACGCCCCGCACGTCGGCCGCCTGCTCGGCCAGGCCGCCGCGTTGCTGGCCCCCGGCGGGCGGGTGCTGCTCATCGAGACCATCCGCGAGCACCCCCAGTCGCTCACCTCGATGCCGTTCGCGCTGTCCACGCAGGACGGGCCGCCGCAGCGGCTCGACGGCCGGGCCGGCACCACCCGCACGTACCTGAGCCGCGAGGAATGGCTGAGCGCGCTGGAAGGCGGCGGGCTGCGGGTCGAGGTGGACCTGCCCCGTCCCGGGGACCCGCTGGCCGCGCTGTCGCAGCGCCTGCTCGTCGCCACCCGCTGATCACCCGACTGTTCACCCGACGATGGGAGTGCACGTATGAAGGAGCTGGCCGAGATCTGGTCGGAGCTGCTCGGCCTGCCGCCCGGCGAGATCCAGCACGATGTCGGGTTCCTGCGCCTGGGCGGGGACTCGGTGCTGGCGGTCCGCATGTCGGCGCTGGTCCGCAAGCGGCTCGGCGTCGCGCTCGCCCTGTCGGACGTGCGGGTCGAGACCACGCTGGGCGACCTCGCCGAGCTCGTACGCCGGCACACCTCCGGCGACGGCCCCGCGTCGCGGGCGCTACCGCTCACCGTCACGCCGCGGCCGGACCCGCACGCCGAGTTCCCCCTGCTCCCCCTCCAGCAGGGCTACTTCGTCGGCCAGCAGGACGGCTGGGAGCTGTCCTACGACTCGGCCCACTACTACCTGGACTACGCGCTGACCGGCGTGGACGGCGACGAGGCCGCCGACGCGCTGGCGGACGCGGTCGAACGGCTCGCCGCGCACCAGCCCACGCTGCGGGCCCGGGTGACCCCCGACGGCCGCCAGCACGTCCTGCCCGCCGACGCACCCGGCGCGGTGCCCCGGGTCCGCGTGTACGACCTGCGCGAGGCCGGCCCGGACGAGATCGCCACCGCGCTCGGCGACGTGCGACAGGAGATGAGCACCAGCGGCCCGGACCCCACCAGCGGCCCCGGCATCGACGTCCGGCTCACGCTGCTGCCCGGGGACGAGGGCCGGCTGCACCTCGGCCTGAGCCTGCTGATCTTCGACGGCTGGTCGTCCAGCGTGCTCAGCCGCGACCTGCTCACCTTCGCCGCCGACTGGAACGCCGCCCTGCCGCCCCTGGACATCCATTTCGGCGACTACGTCACCTCGCTCGCCGACCTGCCCGCCACCGAGGCCTGGCAGGCCGACCGGGACTGGTGGTGGTCCCGGCTCGACGCGCTGCCGGGACCGCCGGCGCTGCCGCTGGCCGCCGACCCGCAGGAGGTGCGGCCGGTCACCATGGGCAACCGCGAACACCGCTGGAGCGCCGGGAGCTGGGCGGCGCTGCGGCGGCAGTGCACCGACCGGGGCGTGACCCCGTCCACCGCCATGCTGACGGCGTTCGGCGTGGTGCTGGCGCGCTGGGCCGGGCACCGCCGGATGTTGCTGAACTCGCTCCAGCTCAACCGCCTGCCGATCCACCCCGAGGTGCAGCGCGTGGTGGGCGCCTTCGCCGCGACCATGCTGCTCCCCCTCGACCTGGACCCCAGGGCCACGTTCGCCGGGCTCGCCACCGCCGTGCAGGCGACGTCCGGCGAGCACGCCGCCCACAACCTGATCACCGGTGTCGAGGCCGGGCGCGAGGTGGCCCGCCGCCGCGGGAGCTGGCGGCCGGTCGGGCCGGTCGTGTTCCAGAGCGTGCTCGGCGTGGACGCGGCCATGGGGGGCCGGCCGCCGGAGGAGGCGGGGCCGCTGGGCCGGGTGATCGCCGCCGACTACTTCCACCAGCTGCGCACGCCGCAGGTGGCGATCGAGGTGCGCTGCTTCGAGCTGGGCCCGGAGATGGTGGCGGTCTTCTCCCTGGTCGAGGAGCTGTTCGAGACCGATCAGGTGACGGCTGCGTTCGCGGAGTTCGTCGCGCTGGTCGACGCCCTCGCCGACGGGAGCGGCTGGGACCGGGTGCCCGGGTTGCCCGACGCCGTGGATCCTGGGTCCGGCGGCGGCTTGCGGCTCGGCCTGCTGCCCGAGCCGGCCGTCCGCCACCGGGAGGGGCCACCGGCCGACGACCTGGAGCAGGCCGTCGCCGACGTGTTCGAGGAGCTCCTCGAGGTCCCGGTGCTCGACCGGGCCGCCGACTTCTTCGGCCTCGGCGGGGACTCCCTGCTCGCGGTACGGGCGGTCGTGCGGCTCGCCAAGGAGGTCGGCGGGTCCGTGCCCGTGCGCGAGTTCCTGGCCGACTCCACGGTGGCGGGGGTGGCCGCCGTCGTCCGCGCCCGCCTCGGTGACCAGCGGTGATCGGGATCCTGGGCGCCACCGGCGCGGTCGGCCGCACGGCCGCGCAGCGCATCGCCGCCTACGGCCTCGGACCGCTGCGCGTCGGTGGCAGGAACGTGACGGGGGCCGCGGACCTCGCGGCCTCGCTCACCGCCCCCGCGCACGCGGTCCGGGTGGACCTGAACGACCCCGCCGAGCTGGCCGCCTTCTGCGACGGGTGCCGGATCGTGGTCAACTGCGCGGGGCCCACGTACCAGGTGCTGGACACGGTCGCCCGTGCCGCCTTCGCCGCCGGCGCCGACTACGTCGACATCGGCGGCGAGCTGGCCGCCAAGGATGCGCTCACCGGCGGCGACGTCGCCGGCGACCGGATCGCGGTGTTCTCCGCCGGGGTCATGCCCGGCCTCTCCGGCCTGCTGCCCCGGCTGCTGGCCAAGGGACGCCCGTTGCGCCGCCTCGACGTGTACGTGGGCGGAGCCGCCGTGTTCACCCCGCTGTCCGCGGTGGACGCGCTGCTGACCAGGGGGCCGAGGTTCGGCGAGCCGATGGCTGCCTGGCGGGACGGCCGGGTGGCCCCCAACACGCTGGCCCCGCTGCACCAGGTGCGGCTGCCGGGCTTCCCGGTGCCCGTGCACGCCTGGCCGTACCTCACCACCGAGGCCCAGACCCTGGCCACCGACACCGGGGCCGGCGAAGTGCGCTCCTACAACGTCTTCGTCTCCAACCGCCTCCCCGAAGCCCTCGCCGCGACGTGGGCCGAGGCGCCGGACGCCCGCCCCGAGACACTGGCGCCACACGCGCAGACCGTGGTGCGCGCTTCCCTGCGTGACCATGCCGACTTCGGCGCCTTCTACGTCATGCTCTTCACCGCGCGCCCCCGTCCGGGCACCCCGCCAGGACCCACCAGGGTGCTGCTCACGGCTGTGGACTCCTACGCGCTGAGCGGGGTGGTGATGGCGCTGGCCACCCGGGCGGTGTCGTCCGGTTCCGTGCCGGCCGGCGTCCACCTGGCGGCCGAAGTGCTGGACCCCGACGCCACCACGGCCGCGCTGCAGAAGGACGCGCTGGTGGGAGGTCTCACCGTCGAATAGGGCGCACCCTGGAGGCGCCCTTGCGGCACGATCGCCGCCTGCTCGTGCGCCACCGTCGGAACCCGGCATCCGACCTGCGGCCGGCGAGCGGGCCAGGCGGCTCCGGGATGGGCGGCTCCGGGATGGGCGGCTACGAGCCTCGCGCCGGCCCGTCCTGTCCTTCCCGCCCCTCGCGGCTTGCCGGCATCGCGGACCCGGCCGTTGGCGGGAGGGCTGTGGCGATGTAGTCGAGGACGTGCTTCAGCCCGTGCCGGAACTGGTCCTCGCGGCTCAGGTGCGGCCGGCGCGCCTCCGTCACGATCTTGGTGAAGATCGGGTAATTCCCGCTCTTCACCAGCTGGTCGACGTACGGGTGGCTGCGCGCCATCCACTCCGGCTCGCTGAGCCCGCTGCGGCGCAACTCCTCGGCCGAGCTGACCTCCTCCCGGACGGTGCCCTCGACGTAGCCGTTCAGCATGGCCACGAGGCCGAGGTTCTCGTCGATGGAGACGAAGGCGTCGAGCACTCCCATCAGCCGTTCGATCAGGAGCAGCTGGTTGGGGCCGAAGCTGGGGAGTGATCGCTGCACGGTGGAGATCCACGGGTGCCTCAGCCACATGGCCCGCAGCCCGTCGGCGTAGCGGGTCAGGTCGGCACGCCAGTCGCCCGAGGGCATGTCCGTGACGTCGATCTCGCCCATCAGCCGGTCGGCCATGAGCTCGATCAGGTTGTCGCGGCTCGGGACGTACCGGTAGAGGGACATCGCACCGGCGCCGATCTCGGCGGCGATCCGCCGCATGGTGGCGGCCTCCAGCCCCTCGGCGTCGGCGATCCGGACGGCCGCCTCGGTGATCTGGGCGCGGCTGTAGGCCGGCTTGGGCCCGCGGGCGGGGCGCTCGGGTCGCATCCAGATGTTCACGTACTCGGCGTCGGTCACCGTTCCACCCCCTCCAGTTGCGTACATGGTACCCAGTGATCTAGCCTGGCCGCCACAACCGCGTACAACGTACCCAGTGGAGGAGTCGTGACCGATCCGATCGTGGTCGCCGAAGGGCTGCACAAGTCCTTCGGGTCCACCCACGCCCTGCGGGGCCTGGACCTGAACGTCCCGAAGGGAACGGTCTGCGGCGTGCTCGGGCCGAACGGCGCGGGAAAGACGACCGCGGTGCGCATCCTGGCGACCCTGTCCGAGCCCGACGCCGGGCACGCCCGCGTCGCCGGGTACGACGTCGTCCGCGAGGCGGGCGAGGTGCGCGAGCGAATCGGGCTCGCGGGCCAGTACGCCGCCGTGGACGAGAAGCTCACCGGCCGCGGCAACCTGCGCATGTTCGGGCGCCTCTCGCACCTGCCCCGGCGCCGGGCGCACCAGCGGGCCGACGAGCTGCTTGACCGCTTCGGCCTGATGGACGCAGCCGACCGCCAGGTCGCCGGCTACTCCGGCGGCATGCGGCGCCGCCTCGACCTGATCACCTGCCTCATCCTGCGCCCCGAGGTGCTCTTCCTGGACGAGCCCACCACCGGCCTGGACCCGCGCAGCCGCGGCGAGATCTGGGACGGCATCCGCGAGCTGGTGGCCGACGGCACCACCGTGCTGCTCACCACGCAGTACCTGGACGAGGCCGACCACCTGGCCGACGCCGTCGCGGTCGTCGACCACGGCCAGGTGATCGCCACGGGCACGCCCGACGAGCTCAAGGCCACGATCGGCGACCGCCTCGACGTCACCCTCGAGGACCCCGCCGCGCTGCCTGCGGCGGCGACCGTCCTGAACGCCCTGACCGGCACCGGACCCACGACCACCGGCGCCGACCGGCTCAGCGTCACCCTGCCCGGCACCGGCCTCCGCCTCGCCGACATCGTGCGCGAGCTCGACCACGCCGGCGTCGCCGCCGCCGACGTGAGCCTGCGCCGTCCCACCCTCGACGAGGTGTTCCTGCGCCTCACCGACCGCAGGGAGACCGTCCGATGACCGCGCTCACCTCACCGCTCGGCCGCCTGCGCTGGACCCTCACCGACGGGCTGACCCTGGTCGGCCGCGAGCTGGGACGGCTGCGGCAGGAGCCCGCGCAGATCATCACCGCGCTGATCTTCCCGGCCGTCATGGTGCTGCTGTTCGGCTACGTCTTCGGCAGCGCCATCCAGGTGCCGGACGGCGGCGACTACCGCGAGTACCTCATGCCCGGCCTGTTCGCGATGGTGACCTTCTCCGCGTGGCTGGGCGTCATGACGCGGATGGCCGCCGACGCCTCCCGCGGCGTGATGGACCGGTTCCGCTCCATGCCGATGGCGCGCCTGGCGGTGCCGTTCGGGCAGACCGGCGCCGACCTGCTGACCGGCCTGCTGATGCTGGCCATCATGGTGGGCACGGGCCTGCTCGTGGGTTGGCAGCCGCACCGCGGCCTGATCCCCACGGCCCAGGCGTTCCTGCTGATGATCGTGCTGCGGTACGCGCTGAGCTGGGTGGGGGTCTATGTGGGCCTGGCGGTGAAGAACGACCAGGTCGCCGACGCGATGGTGCCGCTGGGCCTGCCGTTCACGATGTTGTCGAACGCGTTCGTCCCGACCGACGGCATGCCGGGCTGGCTGCGCTTCCTGGCCGACTGGAACCCGGTGAGCGCGCTCACCGCCGCCTCACGGGAGCTGTTCGGCAACCCGGGTGCCCCGTCCGGAGACGTGGCCTGGCCACTCGCGCATCCGGTGACCGCCGTCCTGCTCTGGTCGGCCGCGCTGCTGGCGATCTTCGTCCCGCTGTCGCTCCGCGCCTACCTGCGCAGAGGACGCTGAACGCTCCGGGCATCCCTCATGAAAGGGCCAGCCCTTCCCGGTAGGACGGGTAGGCGGGCGTCCAGCCGAGCTCGCTCTTGGCCAGGCGGGTGCTCAGCCGCAGCCGGGTCCCCACCATGAGGGCGTGCATGTACGGCGTGACCCGCAGCAGCCGGCCGGGCACCGCCGGCGGGACGGGAGCGCCGGCCGCCCTCGCCAGCGCCTTGACGTACTCGTCGAACCGGACCGGATGGTCGTCGGCGACGTTGTACGCCCGGCCCGGCCTGCCGCCCACCAGCGCCGCCACCGTGGCGGACGCGGCGTCCTCGATGTGGATCAGCGAGACGGTGCCCGCGGGACGGGGGACGGGAAGCATCCGCTTCCTGGCCATTTCCATCAGCTTCGCCGTGGTCGGCTCCGGGCCGTAGAACATGCCGTAGCGCAGGGAGATGCCGCCGATCGCGAAGACCTGCTCCTCGTTGGCGCGCATCGAGCGCATGTGCGGCTCGAAGGCGCCCTGGCCGGGGGCGGCGAAGGGGCGGTCCTCGGTCACCGGGTCCTCGCCGTGGTCGCGGTAGCCGTACCCCAGGAAGAACGACTGCGTGAGGAACGTGCGGGCGCCGACGAGCCCGGCGGCCTCGACGAGGTGCGCGGTGCCGCGCTCGCGCAGGGCGTCGGTGGCGTACAGGGCGCGGTGGAAGAGCGGGAGACCGGTGATCGCGGTGGCCTGGTGCACGACGGCGTCGGCCCGCACGCCGTCGACCGCGCGCAGGAGCGCGTCACGGTCCATCACGTCCGCGACCATGGCGGTGGCGCCCGCGCCGGCGAGCCGCCGGGCGCCGGCGGCGGATCGCGTGATGCCGCACACCCGGTGACCGGCGGCGAGCAGCCGGCGTACCAGGACCGAGCCCAGCGTGCCGGTCGCGCCGGCACGCTGAACGTTCACGCCCCCACCCCCTCGCCCGCCGGGCGGGCGAGGCGGCCGGACAGTACGCGCAGCCTGGCCACCAGCCCCGCCAGCCCCACCAGGGAGAACGCCAGCAGCAGCCCGATGCCGATCTGGAACAGCCCGGCGTCGTGCAGGAAGTGCACGAGGTTCGGCCAGCCGGCCCAGGCGGCGAAGCCCGCCGGATCGACCCGCGCCCAGAAGCCGGTGACCAGCGTCGACGCCGCCGACAGCACAACGACGATCTTGACGAGGGTGCTCATGGGTCATGCCTCGACGGTCTCGACGGTCTCACCGGCCCTGACCGGCCGGCGCGCGGCCAGCAGGGCCAGCACGCCGATGGCCACGACGGGCCAGCCGCCCGTGACGGGGAAGTAGAACACGCACAACGGTATGCCGATGACCACCAGGTACCACCCGAGCTGGGCGGGCAGGCGGCCCGTCGTACGGATGACGTGCCGGGCGAGAGTGCCCATGGCGAGGAGGGTGACGCCGGAGACCAGGAACCAGACGCTGGCCTCGCGGGCGAAGTAGTCGCCGGCCTCGGTGTCGACGACGGTGCGCCAGAAGCCGTCGCCGGCGATGGCGGCCCAGGCGTTGGGCTGGACGAAGGCCCACACGAAGTGCAGTAGCGCGGTGATGATGATCAGTCGGGGGACCCAGCGGGTCAGCGTGTTCACGGGATGCCTCCCAGTTCTGTCGGCCGGTGGCCGTGATGTCGTGCCGCCGACCATACCGTACCTAATGGTATGGCTCGATCGCGGGGTATACCATCTGGTACGGTATGGCCATGGTGTCCAAGCGGGAATGGCTGGAGGCCGGGCTCGCCATCGCGACGCGGGACGGCATCCGAGCACTGACGATCGAACGGCTGTGCGCCGGCCTCGGCCTCACCAAGGGCTCCTTCTACCACCACTTCAAGGGCATCCGCGGCTACAAGTCCGACCTGCTCGCGCACATCGAGGCCGAGCACACCGGCCGTTTCATCGCCGACGCGGAGGCCGCGGGCGCGAGCGGCCACGACAAGATCCAGCGCCTCCTCGACCTGGTACTGGAGGCACATGCGGGCAGCCGCGACCTGGAGACGGCCGTACGCGCCTGGGCCCGGCAGGACGCCGGCGTCCGCGCGTTCCAGGAACGCGTCGACGGCATGCGCGTGGACTACCTGCGCACGCTGTGGCTGGAGCTCGGCGGCAGGCCGGACGAGGCCGAGCGCATGGCCATGCTCCTCTACCTGATCCTGGTCGGCGCCCAGCAGGTCGTTCCGCCCGTCCCGGCCGAGGAACTGCGCGGCGTCTACGCCCTGGCGATGCGCTCCGCCCCTCCCGGCTGACCGGGCCTCCGGCCACCCGCACATCCGGCGCACCTGACGGGACCGACCCGAGAATCCCGCCTCGGCCAGGCACCGCGGCGACGCACGGCGCCCTCGACCTCAACCGGGCGGCCCCTGCCGATCCGGGTCGCGAGCGTGCCTGTTGGTGCGAGAAGACCGACCGCGCCGGCTGTGTGGCTGCCCGCCCTGAGCCGCTGACCGGAGCAGCCTGATCGCCTGTGGAGTGATCGCGCTCTGGCGCGCAGAAGGCCAGGACCCCGGCTCGCGCGAGGCTCCCGGACGACCGTCGCTCGGCCGCCACGGCGCTCTCCCCCAGTGCCGTCTCCGACCGGCGAAGATTCCCACAAATATGCAGGTCAGAGGGCCCGGAGAGACTTACATGCTCCCTGTCGGGGAATACGCCCCCATGCCAGGAAACCGATGGACTGGCCGGATATCGGGGGAATGAGGACAGGGCATGACCACGGTCGAAAGAGCGCCCGCCGGGCTGCGGGAAGAGGTGGCGGCGCGGGTGGCCACCAGAAGTGAGCAGCGCCGGCGGACGGCCGCCCTGCTCGCCGAGCCGGGCGGGATCGCCCGGGCCGATGAGCCGGTACGGGTGGCCACCCGCATCGATCGGCTCAGCCACCACTACCGGGACATCCACCCGATCGACCCCGCAGCGATCACCGCGGCGGACCCGGCGGCCGTGACAGCGGCGGTGGCGGTGCTGGAGCGGATCATCCAGACCGATGACCTGCTCCCGGTCGGCTACCTGGAAGGCGGGGCGGCGGCGGCACGAGCGGTCGGGCGGGTGGTCGTCCGTGACGCCCGCGGGCGGCTGGCCGGCTACGGCACCGGATCGCTGGTCTCCCCGGACCTGCTGCTCACCAACCACCACGTGCTCGCCGATGCCGGCACGGCCGGCCGCAGCGGCGTCGAGTTCGACTACCAGGACGGCATGGACGGGCGGCCGCTGCCGCTGCACGGGTTCTCCCTGGATCCGGGCCGGTTCTTCTTCGCCGACCGAGAGCTCGACTTCGCGCTGGTGGCGGTGAAGGCCACCCCGGGTGAGCTGGCCCCGTTCGGGTTCAACCCGCTGGTGGCGTCCGAGGGGAAGGTCATCATCGGCGACTTCGTCACGATCATCCAGCATCCGGGCGGAGAGAAGAAACAGGTCGCCCTCCGGGAGAACCGGATCGTCGACATCCTGGAATCGTTCCTGCACTACCAGACCGACACCGAGCCCGGCTCCTCCGGCTCCCCCGTCTTCAACGACCAGTGGGAGATCGTGGCCCTGCACCACGCCGGCGTCCCCGCCCCCGAGCACGACCAGTACGGCGGCTTCATCAACGAAGGGGTACGGGTCAGCAGCCTGCTGGCCTTCCTGCACCGCCAGCCGTTCCCGCCGGCCCAGCAGGCCCTGCTCGACCGGTTGTTCACCGAACGCGTCAGCCTTTCGCCTGCCCCGCCCGTTCCCGCCGACCGCTCGCTCACCCGGCAGGCCGAGCCGGTGGAGCCGGCGATGGAGCGGCCGGCCGACGGGCAGCTGCCGCTGACGCTCACCCTGACGGCCCCCTTCGACATCCGGCTCCGCGGGCCGGTCGCCGGAAACGGCCCGGTCGCGGCAGCGCCGGAGGCGATCCAGATCGATCCGGACTATGCCGGTCGCCGCGGCTACGACCCGGATTTCCTGCCGGGCGCGCATCGGGTGCCGCTGCCCGCCCTGCATCCCGAGCTCGTCCCGCTGGCGGCCATCAACCGGCAGGCCGGTGACGGGCCGGCGTACGTGCTGGACTACCACCACTTCAGCGTGGTGATGAACCGGCAGCGGCGGCTGGCCTTCTTCACCGCGGTCAACATCGACGGCGAGACCAGCCTGCGCATCCGCCGCGACCCCGACCGCTGGATCTTCGACCCTCGCCTCCCCGACAGCGAACAGACCGGGGAGGAGGTCTACCGCGACAACCCCCTGGACCGCGGCCACCTGGTCCGCCGCCTGGACCCCGCGTGGGGAGCCAGCCACGCGGTGGCCAAGTCCGGCAACGACGACACCTTCCACTTCACCAACTGCACCCCGCAGCACAAGGACTTCAACCAGAACCAGACGACCTGGGCCGGCCTGGAGGACTACATCCTGGACAACGCCGACACCCGCGACCTGAAGGCCACCGTCTTCACCGGCCCGGTCCTGGCGGCCGACGACGACCCCTACCGAGGCGTCCAACTGCCCCGCCAGTATTGGAAGGTCGTGGCGATGGTCAAGCAGAACAACGAGCTGTCGGCCACCGGCTACCTGCTCAGCCAGGACCACCTCGTCGCCGGTCTGGAAGCCGTCCCCGCGGAGTTCTCCTACGGCGCCTACAAGACCTACCAGGTCCCGATCCGGCGCATCGAAGACCTCACCCGGCTGTCGTTCGGCACTCTCGCCGACGCCGACCCCTTGGCCCGCATGGAAGCGGCCACCACGGCCCTGGAGATCACCGACCTTCGCCGGCTCACCCTCTGAAAGCGTTTGAAGGTCGCCGCCGGCCCCCGTCCCGATCGGGGCGGGGGCAAATGTCACATGACAGTTATCACAGGCGGTTCGTGTTAGTTGTTTCTACCGGCGGACGGCGCCGCGGGCGAGGCTTGAGCTGCGACAAGGGGCAGCGAGCAGTCCAGATGCCCGCTGCCACTCCCATCGGATCTCGGCTGTGAGCCGGGGCGGAAGGAGAGTGGGCCCGATGGCCGAAAGCCTCTACATTCTCGGTGACGAGGACCGCAAGAAGTTCGCCAGGCTGATCGCCGCCGCGTGGTCGGCGGACGAGGTGAAGAACCGTTACGGCAGTGAGCCCCGCACGATGCTGGCCGAGTACGGCATCGTCTACCCGGAGGGCGTGGCCACGCCGCCGCTGCCCCCCAAGCCCGCCGGCGAGTTCAGCATCGAGGAGCTCGAGGTCGCGGCCGGTGTCGAGGCTCCGGCCGACGGCTGCATGGGCTCGGCCAGCTCGGTCAGCACCATCGGCGGCTGCGCCTTCACCGCCGCCACCTTCGGCTGTGGCGCGAGCGTCACGGAGTGACCGCATCCCGGGGGCGCGGTCGGCGCGGTCGGCGCGGTCCGGCCCGCGGCGCGCCCCCGGGACCTTCGCCGTGGCACCCGGTGGCCCGCCGCCACCGGGTGTCTCGTCCGGATCGCCGGGTTGACGGCTCCGGATCGCCGGGTTAACGGCGCCGGATCGCCGACGGTGCGAAAGGCCGCGAATGGGCGAGCAATGAGAAAAGCCATCGGCGATGCGTTGCCTTCGCCCAGATGGGTTGTCATGATCCGCTTGTGGCCGAGACAGGCGTTCCCGGTACGAAGGTGGCGGCTCGGGCGCCACTGGAAGTGCGGCTCGGCCGCGCGGCGATCGTGGCATTCGCCCTTTATCTGATCATTCCCACGTTCGTCTACTACTTCGAGACCCCGCTCCTCACCAGCATCGTGGGCCCCGGCCTGGCGGTCGCGGTCCTCGCCGTCTACATCGCGACCGGCTGCACCGGCCCGCGCGGGCGCTGGCACCGGTGGGCCGTGGGGATCATGGCACTCCTGGTCTATCTGCCGCTGCCGCTCCTGGGCGAGTGGTGGGCCGCCTCGGGCGTCTTCCTCGCCGCGATGACGCTGGGGCTGCTGCCCAGGCCGTACGCGCTCCCGGCGTTCCTGCTCGTGGCCGCCGGCGAGACGGCCAAGGCGATGGCGCTCGGCGACGACCTCGCTGGAGGGCTGTCCTGGATGCTGTCCGTCACCGTGGCGGCCATTCCCCTGGCCGGCCTGACGCACTTCGCGGAGACGGCGCGGGTTCTCTACACCACCAGGGCCGAGCTCGCCAGGGTCCAGGTGGCGGCGCAGCGCGCGCGGGCGATGCTCGAACTGGAGGGCATCCTCGGCAGCCGGCTGGACGCCATCGCCGAGCAGGGCCGCAGGGTCGCCGCCAACATGGAGGGCGACGCCGAGGTCATCAAGAAAGAGCTGAGCCGCATGCTTGACATGGCTCGCGAGTCCCAGAGAGAGATGCGAGATTTCGCGCATCGCGCGCAGCGGCTCCCATCAGGAAATATCGATCACCAGAAATGACGAACATCACAATGCGCCGGTGTTAGTTGTTTCTGGCGGCGATCGCCGCCGATGGCGAGTCTGGTTCTCGTAGGCGGCCACCCCCGATCACCCGGAAGCGCGAGCTCCGGGGCCTCGTCGAAGAGGTGAGCTCATGCCCGGAACGCCGGGAACGAACGAAGATCCCAGCCTGTCCCCCGAAGCACTGTCACCGGAAGCACTGTCACCAGAAGCACTGTCCCCGGAAGTACGCACGCAGCTCGCCAGATTCGTCGCCCGCGCCTGGTCCGACGAGTCGCTGCGGCGGGATTTCGAACAGGACCCGCGCGCCGCCCTCGCCGAAGCCGGCGTCGACTGGCCGCGCGAACTGCCCCCGCCTGGCCTGCCCGACCACCCGGGCCAGGCGATCGACCTGGAGAGCCTCGAATCGTCCGCGGGCGGCGCCCTCGGCACGATCGGCACCGTGAGCTGCCCGACCGGATGCTTCTCCGGCGGGCGGAACGCCTGACGACCTCGTACGTCACAGGCGGCGTGGTGGGCAGTCCAGATGCCCACCACCCCGCCGGAACGAGCATCTCATACACCGCGGCGGGAGGACTTGTGATGACTGTGGACACGATCGGCTGGGACACCGCCCAGCGAAGAGCGTTCGGTGAGCTGACCGCGAGGGCGTGGCTCGACGCCGACTTCAGGATCCGGTACGAGCGCGAGCCCCTCGAGGTCCTGGCCGAGTACGACCTCCGGCTGCCCGAGGGCACGCAAGCGCCGGCGCTGCCGCCGGAGCCCGGCACCGAGCTCGTCATCGAGCTCCTGGCCGGGTCGCCCTCGGGGATCCTGCCGCCACCCCCGCCACCTCCCCCTCCGTGCCTGCTCAGCCTCTGCTTCTGCCTGTACTCGCCGACAGGGAAAGACGTGCGATGACCACGACCGCGGTGGAGGCGCCGGGAGGGGAGCGGATCGACGAGCTCGTCTCCACGGTCCGGACCAAGGCGTGGCTCGCCGCGGTCGCACTCATCCTGGTCGCGGCCTGCGGGGCGAGCTGGGCGTGGCTGGGACAGGTCCGTGACGTGGTCCCCGGCACCGGCGTGCTGGTGGCAGGGGACGGTCCCGTGCCGGTGGCCGCGCCCGTGTCCGGCAGCGTGGCCGAGGTCCTGGTCCGGGTGGGCCAGGAGGTGAGCCAGGGGACGCCGCTGGCCGTGCTGGCCGACGAGCGGGGACGCAGGCACGTCGTGACGGGCGCGGCGAGCGGGCGGGTGCTGCGGACGGCGGTCGCGGGCACCGCCCTGGCCGCGGGAGGCGCCGTCGCGGCCGTCGACCCGGCCGGCCCGCTGCGGGCGCTGCTCCTGGTCGATCGGGACAGGCTCGGCGTGCTCGAACCCGGCCAGAGCGTCACGCTGGCCGGCGCGGGCGGGCGGGGCCGGGTGAGCGCGGTGGAGCCGTACCCGGCCTCGGACGAGGTGCTGCGCCCGCTGTTCGGCCAGGACCTGCGGGTGGAGGGACGGCACCTGGTGACCGTGGACCTCGACCGGCCGGCCTGGCCCGGCGCCACGCTCACCCCCGTCTCGGGAGAGATCACCGTCGCCGTCGTCCGCCCCGTGGACGCCCTGTTCGCCGGAGGCCGCCGTGGCTGAGCGCACGACCGGCAGCACCGGCGGCACGAGCGGCGGCACGACCGGCGGCACGACCGGCAGCACGGCCGGCAGCACGGCCGGCGTCGCCGAGCGCCCGGTCAGGCCGCGGCCGGTACGCACCGAGCGCCGGCCGCAGATGGAGGACGCCGACTGCGGGCCCGCCTGCCTGAGCACGATCTTCGCCCACCACGGCCTGCGCGTCCCCGTGCACGAGGTCAGGGAGCGGTGCGGGGTGGGCAGGGACGGGCTCACCGGGGCCGGGCTCAAGGCGGCGGCCGACGAGTACGGCTTCACCATCGGCGGCTGGCGGGTGGAGGCGGACGCGCTGGAGACCTTCCCCGTACCGTCGATGATCTTCGTTGACCATCGGCACTACGTGGTGCTGGAGGGCATGCGCAAGCGGTGGGCCTACCTCAACGACCCCGCCGTCGGCCGGATCCGGCTGAGCAGGGAGGAGTTCCGGCGGCGATACAGCGGGATCGTGATCGTGCCGCGGCCCGGGGAGAACTTCACCCCGGGAGGGGCGCGCTTCCCCAATGCCCGCTCGGCGCTGGCGAAGGTGCGGCCGTACCTGTCCACGCTGCTCGCCGTCGCCGTCATGTCGTTCATGCTGGCCCTGCCCGCGGCGGTCACGGCGCTGCTGACCAGGCTGCTGCTGGGCAAGGTGCTGGTCCCCGGAGGGGCGGCCTGGTCCGCGCCCGTGCTGTTCGGGCTGCTGTGCTGCGTCGGCTTCACCCTGATCGGCACGTGGGCGCAGCAGCGGCTGCTCAGCGCCGTGCAGCTCGCGATGGCGGCCGATCTGTCCGGCCGCCACGTGTGGCGGATGCTCAGGCTGCCGGGCGACCACTTCCACCGGCGGCAGACCGGCGGCCTGGTGACCAGGACGTCCTTCGGCGCGGGCCTGGCCCTGCTGCTGTCGGACCGGGTCGCCACCACCATCGCGGCCGTGCTCACCATGGTGGTGCACGCCTCGATCCTGTTCCACTTCCATCCGGCCTTCGCCGGGGTCGCCGCGGTGCTGGCGGCGGTGAACCTGGTGGCGATGCGGGCGGTCAGCCGGCGTACCGCGCCCCACCAGCAGCGGCTCATCTTCGACGAGCACCGCAGGGACAGCATGGCCTTCAACGGCGTCTCGATGGCCGAGTCGCTGAAGGCCGACGGCGCCGAGGGCTGGTTCTTCGCCAAGTGGGCGGGGCTGTCGGCGCGGACCATGTCGGCGGCGCAGGAGCTGATGCGGGTCACGCAGGCGCTGATGGTGGTGCCCGCGGCGCTCGGCTCGCTGGCCGGGGCCACGATGGTGATCACCGGGGCGGTGCTGATCGCCCGTGGCGAGGTCACGATGGAGACCGTCATCGCGGCCCAGCTCCTCGTGGGAGCGTTCCTCGTCCCGATGTCCTCGCTGGTCGGGATCGGGGCGGAGGCGCAGATCGTGGTCGCGCAGACCAGCATGCTCGACGACGCGCTGTCCGCCGGGCCCGACCCGCGGCACGCCGAGCCGCCGCACGCCCCCGAGGGGGCCGGCGGGCTGCGCGGCGCGGTGGAGTTCGACGGGGTCACCTTCGGTTACGACCGCCAGCACGGGCCGGTGATCGAGGGGCTGACGTTCCGCGCGGAGCCCGGCCGACGCGTCGCGATCGTCGGGCGTACGGGCAGCGGCAAGTCGACGGTCGCCCGGCTGCTCACCGGCGCGGTCATGCCGTGGTCGGGGCAGATCAGGTTCGACGGGGTGCCGAGGGACGAGCTGCCCAGGGAGACGCTGTCCACCTCGATCGGGTACGTGGAGCAGAACCTCCAGGTGTTCGAGGGCACGGTGGCCGACAACCTGACGCTGTGGGACCCGACGGTTCCGGCGTACCGGCTGAACCGGGCGGTCGGCGACGCCCGCATCGCCGAGGTGGTCCAGCGCAGGGGCGGGCTGTCGGGCGGCTGGGTCGAGGAGCGGGGCCGCAACCTGTCGGGCGGCGAGCGGCAGCGGCTGGAGATCGCCCGGGCGCTGGCGCTGGCGCCGTCGGTGCTGGTGCTCGACGAGGCCACCAGCGCGCTGGACGCGGAGACCGAGGCGCTGGTGGACGCCAACCTCAAGGCCAGGGGCTGCACGTGCGTGGTCATCGCGCACCGGCTCAGCACCGTGCGCGACAGCGACCTGATCCTCGTGCTGGACCGGGGCAAGGTCGTCCAGCGCGGCACGCACGCCGAGCTCATCGCCGAGCCCGGTCTCTACCGCACGCTCGTCGAGGAAGCGGCATGAACGTGAGAACGCGCGGCCTCGGCCGCCCCGGTTACCCCGTCAGCGAGATCGAGCTGATCGACCCCTACGCCTGCTGGCGCGTGGTCGGCGGCTTCGTGGACGTGCTGCTGTCGCCCGTGGACGGCCAGGGCCCGCGCCGCCGCGTCCTGCGCGTGGAGAGCGGGCAGGTCATGCACGGCTTCGCGGCCACCGACCTGCCCGCAGGCTACACCGTCGTGGCCTCCCCCGCCGACGGGACGTCGGTGCACCGCGTACGCAGGGACGCCGCCGCGCTGTCGGCCTGGACGCGCCGTCTCGACCCCGCGCAGGACCCGCCGGGCGAGCGTGAGCTGCGGGCGCTGCACCGCGGGGCGCTGGAGCGGGTGCTGCTGCTGGGCGAGGCCGAGGAGGCCGACCGGGACAACTGGCGGGCGGCCAGGGTGGCGGCCACGGACGAGACGCTCCGCCAGTCGTTCGCCGACGTCGCGGCCGCGGCCGGCGCGCCGCCGGCACCCGACGGCGGGCCCCGCACGAGCGCGGACCACGCCGCGAAGGTGGTTCGGACGCTGGGCGAGCACTGCGGCTTCGCCACGGCGGAGGCCGCCCCGGGTGCCGGCGACCCGCTCGGCGCGGCGCTGGACGCCGCCGGGGTCAGGCACCGGCGGGTGCGCCTGGAGGGCCGCTGGTGGCGCAGGGCCACGGTCCCCATGATCGGCTTCACCCGGGACGGCGGGCGGCCGGTGGCGCTGCTACCGCACCGGGGCGGCTACCGCGCCGAGGACCCGGCGGCGACCCCCTGCCGGGTGACGGAACCGGTGGCCGCGGCCCTCGCGCCGGACGCCTGGCAGATCTACCCGCCGCTCGGCCCGGGCACGGCCTCGCCCGTCGAGCTGCTCAGGTTCGGCATGCGCGGCCTGGGCAGGGAGCTGACCTGGCTGCTCGCGGCCGGCGGCGGCGCCGCGCTGCTCTCGCTCGGCGTGCCCCTGCTCACGTTCAGCCTGCTGAACGCCGCGGGCAGCCCCGGCGGCGGGCCGGCGACGATCTGGATCGCGGTGACCATCGCCACCATGGTGTGCGCGAGCACCCTGCTGCTGGCCGTGCGCAACTCGGTGCTCGTCCGTGTACAGGGGCGGCTGCAGGAACGGCTCGAACCGGCCGTCTGGAGCCACCTCGTCTCGCTCGACCTGCCGTTCTTCAACCAGTACAGCACCGGCGAGCTGGTCCAGCGCGCCAACGCCATCTCCGACATGCGCAAGGCGCTCGGCGACGCCGCGGTCAACTCGCTGCTCGGCGGCATGTTCTCGCTGGTCGGCCTGCTGGCGCTGATCGCCGTGGACTGGCGGCTCGCCCTGGTCGCGCTGGGCGGCGTGTGCGGGCTGCTCGGCGTGCTCGCCGGCCGCGCGGTCCGCCAGCAGCAGCACGAGCTGGTCATGCACGAGCAGTACGGCAAGGTCTACTCCCTGCTGTACGCGTGCCTCGGCGCGATCGACAAGATCCACGTCGCGGGCCGCGAGTCCCAGGTGTTCGGGCTGTGGTCCAGGCTGTTCGCCACGCAGCAGCGGGCGGCGGCGTGGGCCCAGCGCGAGCGGGCGGTGTCGGCGGCCATCGGCGCCTCGGCCCAGCCGGCGCTGCTGCTGCTCCTGGCCGTCGCGGGGGTGACCGTGGGCGTGCCCACGGCCTCCTTCGTGATCGCCGCCGTGGCGCTCGGCCAGTTCGTGCTCGCGCTCGGCCAGATGAACCGGGCGGTCGAGGCGGCCTTCGCCCTGCGGCCCCGGTTCGAGCGGCTGCGCCCGGTGCTGGAGCGGGCGCCGGAGACGCCGCCCGGCGCGAAGGACCCGGGCGAGCTGAGCGGCCTGGTACGCCTCAGCGGCGCCTCCTTCGCCTACCCCGGCACCGCGATGCGCATCCTGGACGACGTCTCGATGGTGTTCAGGCCGGGCGAGTTCGTCGCGGTCGCGGGCCCGTCGGGCGCGGGCAAGTCCACGCTGGTCCGCCTGCTGCTCGGCTTCGACCCGCCCCGCACGGGCCAGGTGCTCTACGACGGCGGCGACCTGCGCGACCTGGACCTGCGCCGGGTACGCGCCCAGGTCGGCGTGGTGATGCAGCAGGCCAGAGTGCTCAGGGGCTCCATCCTGGAGAACATCGTCGGGGACGTGCCCGGCGCGACGGAGGAGGACGCCTGGCGGGCGGCCCGCCTGGCCGACCTGGACGGCGACATCGCCGCCATGCCCATGGGCCTGCACACGATCGTCGGCGAGGACAACGCCTCCTTCTCGGGCGGCCAGCTCCAGCGGCTGCTCATCGCCAGGGCGCTGGTCAAGCGCCCGCGCATCCTCATCCTCGACGAGGCCACGAGCGCCCTGGACAACCACACGCAGGCGCTGGTCAGCCGGAGGATCGCCGAGCTGGACATCACCCGGATCGTGATCGCGCACCGGCTGAGCACCATCAAGTCGGCGGATCGAATCTACGTACTCGACCAGGGGCGGGTCGTCGCCGACGGCCCCTTCGAGGAGCTGCTGGACCACAGCCCGCTCTTCGCCCGCATGGTCCGCCGACAGGAGGTCTGAGATGACGGTCCCGGTTCACGCCGGATACGCGGAAGCGCAGGGCGAGGGCCTGCTCGCGGTGCCGGGCGGGGACGAGCGCCTGATGGCCGTGCTCGCCGCGGCCGCGCCCTTTCCCGAGCGCGTGTCGGGCGAGTTCTTCGTCCCGGTGGCGGGGCGCAGCCCGCGTCAGGCGTCAGAACGTACCAAGCGCTGGCTCAAGGCGGCGGTCGGCGAGGACGAGGACGCCAAGCGGGCGCTGCTGCACCATCGCAGGCGCTCGGGCCGCGACCTCGGCGCGGGGCTCATCGACGTCCGGCTGGCCGACCCGCGCCGGCTGCCCGACTGGGGCTACGCGCTGGTGGACTTCCTGCTCGCGCAGCCGCCCACGGCCGCGGCCGACCCCGCCTCCGGGCGCCCTGGCTCGCCGTTCGTGGCGTTCAGGCGCGCCGTCAACCGGCTGCTGGACATCAAGGACGGCACGGTACGCGGGGTACCCGTCACGCCCGAGGCGCGCGAGGACATCGCGGGACAGCTCATCCAGCGCCTGACGCAGGTGTGCTTCTCCGGCTTCGCGTTCGAGGCGCAGCTCGCCGGGACCGGCAACGACGTGTCCGCCTGGCTGCAGAGCCCCGGCCTGGACGTCAGCCAGTCCGGCTGGCTGGACCGGCTGGAGACACTCCCCGGGCTGGCCTACGTCATGGGCATGACCTGCCTGCAGTGGCGGCGCGTGGTCCACGAGCTGTTCGACCGGCTCAACGCCGACCTGCCGGAGCTGCGCAGGACGTTGTGGGGCTGGCGGGCGCCGGGGCCGGTCACCGGCTACTCCGGCGACTCCGGCGACCCGCACAACCACGGCCGGGTGGTCACGCTGCTGACGTTCACCTCGGGCGAGCGGGTCGTCTACAAGCCGAAGGACCTGCGCTCGGTGGTCGGGCTGATGGACGTGTGCACGCTGCTGAACAACCACGGGCTGCCGCTGGCCCTGCACACGCGCACGGTCGTCTGCCGCGACGGCTACGGCTGGGAGGAGTACGTCACCTCCGAGCCGGCCGCCGACGAGGACAGCGTCCGGCGCTACTACACGCGGCTGGGCATGCTGGCCAGGCTCGCGCAGTTCCTGGAGTGCCGCGACCTATGGGCGGACAACCTGGTGGCCAAGGGCGACACGCCGGTCTTCATCGACCTGGAGAACGTGCTGCAGGCCCGCATCGGCAAGCCCGCCCTCATCGGCGACCGCATCCGGTCCCTGTGGGGGAAGGTCGAGGAGACGGTGGCCAAGACCGCCGTCATCAGCTTCCCCCGGGTGATCGCGGGCGGCGTCCAGGCGCAGGACATCGGCTGCATGGCCGGGCTGCAGGAGCAGGTCGCGGTCAACTCCACCGGGTATCCGCTGGGCTGGGAGGCGCCGCCGTACCGGCCGACGTACGGCGCGGGCGAGCTGGCCCACCCGAACCACTACGCCGACGAGGTGGCCGAGGGCTACCGGCAGATGCAGGAGTGCCTGGCGAGCAACCAGGACCTGCTGGCCGACGCCCGCGGCCCGTTCGCGCTGCTGCAGGACGCTCCGGTCCGCTACATCTGGCGCAGCACCTGGGACTGCGTCGAGCTGCTCAACATGAGCCTGAGCCCCGGTGCGCTGGTCGACGGGATGGCCAGGGAGGTCACGCTCGCCCACCTGTTCCGCAGCGCCCGCGAGACGCTGCGGCGGGACCCGGGGCGCGAGGACATCCTGGAGCTCGTCGAGCAGGAGATCGACGCGTTCCGCCGGATGGACGTCCCCCTGTTCGTCTCCAGGCCCGGCTCCGACTCGGTGTTCACCCCCGACGGCGTCGAGATCCCCGGGCACTTCTCCGGCACGGCCTGGCAGCGGCTCCAGGACCGCGTCGCCGACCTGGCAGGGTTCCCGGTGGAGGAGCACCTCGCCGTGCTGGAGACCTGCCTGGACTTCACCGGCGCGAAGGAGCTGCCCGCCGCCTTCCCCGGGCCGGGGCCGCGCCCGCGCACGATCCGCGAGATCGGCCAGTACGTCTACGACGTGTCGGGCCGGCCGGAGGAGCCCGAGGCCGAGCTGCTGCTCGCCCGCGCCGGCGAGCTCGCCGACCAGGTGCTGGCCACCGCCGTCACGCTCGGCACGCCCGCGGGCGACCCCCTCGGCGAGCGGTCGGGCTGGATCGGCGTCGTCACCTACCCCGCGCACGGGCTGGACCAGATCGAGCCGCTCCAGGGCGACCTGCTCACCGGCACCGCGGGGCTGGCCGTCTTCCTCGCCGAGCTGTACGCCAACACCGGCGCCCCCGGCCACTGGACGGCCGCGCAGGACGCGCTGGACGCCTCGGCCGAGTTCGCGACGCTGTCCACCCGCTCGGCCGTCTACCGCCGGATGTGCGGGACGCTCGCGCCGGTCGGGGCGTTCGTGGGCCTCGGCTCGGCCATCTACGCGCTGAGCCGCTGCGGCGCCGCGCTGGCCGACGCCAGGCTCGTGGAGCGGGCGGCCGGGCTGCTGCCGCTGGCCGAGGAACAGCTCGCCCTGCCGACCTCCGCCGAGCCCGTGCTGGGCCGGGCCGGGCTGCTGCTGGCCCTGCACAAGCTGCGCGAGGCGTCGCCGGTGGCGGTTCCCGCGGCCGAGGCGCTGGCCGCGCGGCTGCACGAGGAGCTGCTGGCCGAGCTGACCGGTGGCGGGGCGACGCGGTCGCCGTACCCGCCGGGGGTGCCCGCGCTCGACGGGGTGCCCACCGGACAGGACGGGCTGGTGTGGGCGCTGGCCTCCAGCACGGGCGCGCTGGGCGCGGACCCCGCGCCCTTGCGGGCGCACCGCTTCGCGCTGGACACGCCGGGCTCGCTGCTGGCCGCCGTCGCCACGGCCCACCTGCTCACCGGCGAGGTGCCCGGCACCCTGAAGGAGCAGGTGGCCAGGTACTGCGCGCCCGACCCGAGACGTTCCTGCGCGCGGCTCGTCGTGGACGCCGAGGTGGCGCTGCACACCGCCCGGCTGACCGGGGACGGGGCGCTGGCGCGCTCGGCCAGGGAGCTGACCGCCGAGCTGCTGCGCCGCCGCGACCACACGGGCCGCTGGTTCGCCGACCGGCGGCGCGCCGACCGCCTGTCCCTGTCCGCCACCAACGGGCTCGCCGCGGCGGGCCTCACCCTCCTCCGGCTCGCCGACGACCAGGTCGCCTCGCTGCGCCTCGTGCACTGATCGAAAGGAAACGTCGTGGACACCATGGACGCCCGGCCGTCTTTCCGCCGCCACTTAAGGGTCGAGGTCATCGAGGGAGAAGGGGTCTACCTGATCTCCGAGCGCGAGACCCAGGTGCTCACCGGCCGCTCGATCGAGGCCGTGGCCCGCCTGCTGGACGGCAAGCACACCGTCAACGACATCCTGGTCGCGGTGGAACCCGACATCCCGCCGGAGAACGTCTACTTCGTGCTGCAGACGCTGCGGCAGCGCGATCTGCTGGTGGACGTCACCGAGGACGTGGATCGCAGGACGGCCGCCTACTGGGAGATGACGGGGCTCAAGGCGCAGGAGGCGGTCGCCGCGGTGCGCGGCGGCCGGGCCGAGGTGCTCACCGTCGGCGACGTGTCGGCCCAGGAGCTGCGGAACCTGCTGGTGGCCGAGGGGGTCGAGGTGGCGGGGCCCGGGGAGGGCGCGGCACTGACCGTCGTGCTGACCGACGACTACCTGCGCGGCGACCTGGCCGAGATCAACCGGCGGCACCTGGCGGAAGGGCGGCCGTGGCTGCTGGCCCGGACGACCGGGCCGGTGCTGTGGGTGGGCCCGCTCTTCCGGCCCGGGGAGGGGGACGGCGGCTGCTGGCGATGCCTGTCGCAGCGGCTGGAGGGGCACCGGCAGTCGCTGACGTACCTGGAGGACAAGCTGCGGGCCAGCCGGCCCCTGGCCCTGCCCGCCGCCGACCTGGGGCTCACCCGGGGCGCGGGCGCGCGGCTCGTCGCGGCCGAGGCGGTGAAGTGGCTGGCCGGGGCGCGCAGCCCGCAGCAGCGCGACGTGATCACGTTCGACACCATGCAGGTCGCCGCCACCCGCCACGAGCTGCGCCGCAGGCCCCAGTGCCCCGAGTGCGGCGACGCCGGCCTGATGGCCGCGGCCGCGCACTCCCCCGTCGAGCTGGGCTCGCGGCCCAAGGCGTTCACCGCCGACGGCGGCCACCGCTCCCGGCACCCCGAGGACACCGCCGAGCGGTACGCCCACCTGGTCAGCCCGATCACCGGCGTCATCCGCGAGCTCGCCCGGATGGACACCAGGGTGCCCTTCGTCAAGGCGTACATGGCCGGCCACAACTTCGCCCGCCAGATGCACGACCTGGCCTCGCTGCGCAAGGGGCTGCGCAGCCAGAGCGCCGGCAAGGGCATGACCGACCTGCAGGCGAAGGTCAGCGCCATGTGCGAGGCGATGGAGCGCTACTCGGGCATCTTCCAGGGCGACGAGGCCAGGCGCAGGGCCAGCCTGCTGGAGCTCGGCGCGGACGCCGTCCACCCCAACGCCTGCTCGCTCTACAGCGACACCCAGTTCCGCACCCGCAAGGAGCTCGGCGCCACCACCAACTACTCCTTCGTCAACGCCCCGCTCGACGAGAACGCAGCGATCGAGTGGACGCCCGTGTGGTCGCTGACCGAGGGGCGGCACAAGTACCTGCCCACCGGCTACCTGTACTACTACTACAACGACCCCGGCTGCACCGGCCCGCTCTACGCCTGGGCCGACTCCAACGGCAACGCCGCGGGCTCCTCCCTGGAGGACGCCGTCGTCCAGGGCTTCATGGAGCTCGTCGAGCGCGACGCGGTGGCCCTGTGGTGGTACAACCGGGTGCCGAGGCCCGCCTTCGACCTCGACACCTTCGCCGACCCGTGGATGGCCGAGTTCCGCGACGTCTACGCCGGGCTCGGGCGCGACCTGCACGTGCTCGACCTCACCAACGACCTCGGCGTCCCGGCCGCCGCCGCGATCAGCCGCCGGGTCGACGGGCCGAGCGAGGACATCCTCATGGCCTTCGGCGCGCACTTCGACGTACGCATCGCCGTCCAGCGCGCGCTGGCCGAGCTGAACCAGTTCATCCCCGCCGTCATCGACGTCGGCCCCGACGGCGTCACCCGCTACAGGTTCCCCGAGAAGGACCAGGTCGACTGGTGGACACACGCGCGCGTGGCCGACCACCCCTACCTGTCGCCCGCCGGGAAGGCGGTGCCCGCCTCCGCCTACGCCCGGCCGGCCACCGCCGACCTGCTCGACGACGTCGAGCAGGCGCGTGCGCTGGTCGAGGAGCGCGGGATGGAGATGCTCGTGCTCGACCAGACCAGGCCCGACATCGGCCTGCCCGTCGTCAAGATCATCGTGCCGGGCATGCGCCACTTCTGGCGGCGGCTGGCCCCCGGCCGCCTCTACGACGTGCCCGTCCAGCTCGGCTGGCTCGCCGAGCCCACCCCGGAGGAGCAGATGAACCCCATCACGATGTTCCTGTGAGCACGCCCACGCCGACGCCCATGGTGGGCCTGCGCGAGGACGCGGTGGTCGCCTCCGGGGACGGCGTCCTGACCATCACGTGCCCCTTCGGCACGGTCGCCCTGCGCGGCCTGCCGCCGGCCGTCGAGGCGCTGCTGGGCGAGCTGCCCGGCACGCTGGCCGAGCGGGACGACCTGGCCGAGCGGCTCCTCGCGGCGGGCGGCACCAGCCACGACGCGGCCCTGCTGTACCTGACGCTGTCGCGGCTGCACCCGGTGCTCGTGCACGCGGTCGAGCCGCTGCTGCGGGTGGTGCCCATCGCCCGCGGCGCCCGGTTCCAGCCGCCCGACCTGTCCCCCGGCGACACCGTACAGCTGTCGAAGTTCGCCTTCGTCCGCAGGTCGGAGCAGGGGCTCGTGCTGGAGTCCGCGCTGTCGCTGCACCGCGTCACGCTCACCGAGGACGCCATGCCGCTGCTCGCGGCGCTCGGCCGCCCGGTCATGGTGAAGGAGGCGCCCGAGGCTCTCGCCCACCTCGTGGCCGCCGGCCTGGCCTTCGCCGGCGACGACGAGGAACGCGATCCCGCGCTGCGCTCGTGGGACTTCCACGACCTGCTCTTCCACTCCAGGAGCAGGTCCGGGCGGCACGACCAGCCGTTCGGCGCGACCTTCCGCTTCCTGGACGACCTGCCGCCCGAACCGGTGATCAAGCCGGTGCCCGAGGGCGCGGCCGTGGAGCTGTACCGGCCCTGCCTGGAGGAGGCCGCGGCAGCCGACCCGCCGCTCACCACCGTGCTGGAGACGCGCAGGTCGGTGCGCCGGTACGCCGGCCCGCCGACGATCCGGCAGCTCGGCGAGCTGCTCTACCGGGCCGCCAGGGTCAGGCGGATGTACGGGCCGGCGCCCGGCATGCCGTACGAGGCCAGCAGCCGCCCCTACCCCGGCGGCGGCGCCGTCTATGAGCTGGAGCTGTACCTGACCGTCGCCCGGTGCGAGGGCCTGGACAGCGGCGTCTACTACTACGACCCGCTCGGCCACCGGCTCGTCACGCTCCCCGCCAGGCCCGAGGACGCCCAGGCGATGCTGGCCACGGCGAGCCTGGCCACGGGCGGCATCGCCGACCCCGACGTGCTGATCACCTTCACCTCGCGCTTCCGTCGCATGTCGTGGAAGTACTCCGGGGTCGCCTACGCCGCCACGCTGAAGACCACCGGCGTGCTCTACCAGACCCTCTACCTGGTGGCCACCGCGATGGGCCTGTCGCCCTGCGGGCTCGGCAGCGGCGACTCCGACCTGGCCGCCCGCACCTTCGGCCTCGACTGGGCCACCGAGTCGTCGGTGGGGGACTTCCTCATCGGCGGCCCGCCCGCCGAATAGAAAGGAGAGCCCTGATGGCCGAGAGCATCTACATCCTCGGGGACGAGGACCGCAGGAAGTTCGCCAGGCTCGTCGCCGCCGCGTGGGAGGACGGCGACCTGCGCGCCCGCTACGAGCGCGACCCCATCGCCCTGCTGACCCAGTACGGCATCGCCTACCCGCAAGGCGTCCCCGCCCCGCCGCTGCCGCCCAAGCCGGAGGGCGAGTTCGACATCGCCGACCTGGAGTCGGCCGCCGGCGGCAGTGCCGAGCCGGGCAGCACGGTCAGCACCATCCTCACCTCCACCTCCTACACCGGGCCGAGCGTCCCCTCCTGCGTCAGCGACGCGACCTGAAGATCAAGGAGTCTGTGATGGCCGACAGTGTCTACGTCCTCGGTGACGAGGACCGCAGGAAGTTCGCCAGGCTCGTCGCGGCGGCCTGGCCGGAGGCGACCGCCGGCCCCACGGCCGGAACGGTCCCCTCGATCAGCCGCATCGGCAGTTGCCGCAGCACCTTGTGCGAGGTCGGTGCCGGCGCGGGAGACCCTCTCACGGAGACGCGATGAACGAGCCGGTGATCGAGGTCTCGGAGCTGCGCAAACGCTACGGGCCCTGCGCCGCCGTGGACGGCATCACCTTCGACGTCCGCGCGGGCGAGGTGTTCGCGCTCCTCGGCACGAACGGGGCCGGCAAGACCACCACGATCGAGATCCTGGAAGGCTACCTGCGGGCCACCTCGGGCACGGTGCGGGTGTTCGGTCAGGACCCGGCGAGCGCGCCGCGTTCCCGCATCGGCCTGGTGCTGCAGGAGTCCGGCCTGTTCGGCGACCTGTCGGCGGCCGAGACGGTGACCGCATGGAGCAGGTTCACCTCCGGCGCGATGCCGGTGGCCGAGGCGCTGGAGCTGGTGGGGCTGTCCGGCCAGGCCGGTACGCGGGTCAAGCGCATGTCCGGCGGCGAGCGGCGCAAACTGGACATCGCGCTGGCCACCCTGGGCCGTCCCGACCTGCTGTTCCTCGACGAGCCGACCACGGGGCTCGACCCCGAGGCCCGCCGGCGGGTCCGGGACCTGGTCAGGGGCCTCGCGGCCGGCGGGATGACGGTGCTGCTCACCACCCACTACCTGGAGGAAGCCCAGGAGCTGGCCGGCCGGGTGGCCATCATGGACCGGGGCAGGATCGTCACCCAGGGCACGATGTCGGAGGTGCTGGGCCGGGGTTCGGGACGGGTCGCCTTCGAGCTGCCCGCCGGCGCCACCCCCGAGGGGCTGCCGGTGGGCGAGCGGGACGTGCTCACCGCGACCGGGCGGCGGTGCGTGATCGTCACCGCCGAGCCCGAGTCGGTGGCGCACGCCGTGCTCGGGTGGGCGCAGGCGCGCGGCGTGCGGGTGACCGGCCTGGACGTCCGCCAGGCGACGCTCGAAGAGGTCTTCCTCGACATCGCCCAGGAGGTCCGGACGTGACCGCGTACACGCTGGCGCACTTCCGGCTGACCCAGACGCTGTTCTGGCGCACACCGATCTCGATCGGCATCGCCCTGTTCTTTCCCGTCCTGTTCGGCGGGCTGATGCCGCTGATGCTGCCGGGCGGCACCCGGGACGGCGCCCCGATCGACGTCGCCGTCATGACCGGCGTGATCGTGATGGGCATCACCACCCTGGGCTTCATGACGGTGGTGGAGTCCTTCGTCATGCGGCGGCAACTGCTGATACTCAAGCGGCTGCGCGGGACGGAGCTGCCCGACCTGGCCATCTTCGGCGGGGAGATCCTCACCGTGCTGTCGGTCGGGCTGCTGCAGCTCGTGCTGATCGTCGGCCTGGCCAGGGTCGTGCACGGCGTCGCGCTGCCGGCCAATCCCGCCCTGCTGCTGGTCATGGTGCTGCTCGGGCTCGCGGTGTGCGCCGCGATGGCGGTCGCGGTGAGCGGCAGGGTTCCCGCGCAGGGCTCCACGGTCGTGGTGAGCCTGCCGTTCCTGCTGCTCTCCCTTGCCCTGTCCGGATTCGCCTACCCTGTCGCGGCCTTCCCCGAATGGTTGCGGACGATCTCGTCCTTCCTGCCGTTCGAGCGGATGGCGGAGGGGATCAGGACGGCCTATCTCGGGCGTGACGTCACGGGGTCCGAGGTGGGGGTGGTGGAGGGCTTCCTGGTCGTGTGGCCGGGGTGGCTCGTCCTGGGCGCCTGGCTCGCGCTGTCCCTGCTCGCCGCGAAGAGGTGGTTCAGGTGGGAGCCTCGCAGAGGTTGAGGGGCGTCGGGCCGGGCACCGTACGGCTGGCCCGCGTCACGGCCGGGGTCTTCCTCGTCGGCATGGCGGCCTTCGCCGCCGTACCGCTCGCGGAGGCTCTGGGCGTCCACCCCGCCGTGCGGGCCACGGCGGCGGTCGTCCTGCTCATCGGCCTCACCGGCTGCTACCTGTGGCTGGCGGTGCGCGCGGTGCTGGACATGGGGTCCCGGTGGGACCTTGTGGTGCTGGGCGGGATGTGCGCGCTGGCCGTGGCCATACCGTTCGCCGCCGGACCCACCTGGCTGAGCGTCGGGTTCATGCTGCCGCTCGCCTTCGCCGTCACGCTGCGGGGCCGGTGGGCGGCGGCGGGCTTCTTCGCCTCGCTGGCCGCCTGCCTCGTCCTGCCCACGTCGCAGGATCTGAGCTGGGTGCTGTTCGGCTCGCTGCAGAACCTGCTCACGGCGGGCGCGCTCGCGGGCCTGACCATCTTCGCGACCCTGCTCGCCGAGCTGCAGCGCACGCGCGAGGAGGCCGCCAAGCTCGCCATCACCGAGGAGCGGCTCAGGTTCGCCCGCGAGCTGCACGACGTGCTGGGCCACAACCTCTCGGTCATCGCCATGCGGACCGAGCTGGGCACCCGGATCCCGCCCGAGGAGATCGGGCGGCTGCGCCGGGAGCTGAAGGAGATCCACGACATCGCGCGGCGCTCGCTGCACGACGTGCGGGCGGTGGTCAAGGGCTACCGCGAGATGTCGCTGGAGAGCGAGCTGGGCGGGGTTCGCCGGGTGCTGGAGACCGCCGGCGTGCGGTGCGACTTCGCCGAGCTGCCTCCCTCGCTGCCGCCGGAGGTCCGGGTGGCGCTGGCCTGGGCGGTCCGCGAGGCGGCCACCAACCTGCTGCGCCACAGCGACGCCACGGTCTGCCTGCTGGGCGTCGAGCCCGACGGCGACCGCATCACGGTGACCGTCGCCAACGACGGCGTACGCGCTCCCGGCCCGCAGGCCGACCCCGCCGTGGGTGGAAGCGGCCTGGCCGGGCTCGACGAACGCCTCGCGCAGGTGGCGGGAAGCTGCGGCCGCCACACCGAGGACGGCTGGTTCACGCTGTCGCTGAACGTTCCCGGTCGCCGCCCCCTGGCGCCCGCCCTGACGACCTCTGCTGCTACAGGAGACCGGAGATGATCAAAGTTCTGATCGCGGAGGACCACGACCTCATCAGAGGCGCGCTGATCGCCCTGCTGTCGGAGGAGAGGGACATCCGCGTGATCGGCGAGGTGTCCAGGGGCGACGAGATCGTGCCCGCCGTCGTCGGCTCCAAGCCGGACGTGGCCCTGCTGGACATCGGGCTGCCGGGCATCGACGGCCTGGAGGCGGCGGGCCTGATCAAGGAGTTGGAGCAGCCGCCGCCCGTGCTGATCCTCACCAGCGTCGGCACCCCCGGCAACTTCGACCGGGCCATGGCCGCCGGGGTGCGCGGCTTCCTGGTCAAGGACGCCCCCGCCCACCGGCTCACCGACGCCATCCGGGTGGTGGCCAGGGGCGAGCGGTACATCGACTTCGACCTGGCCGCGGACGGCGGTGGCGGCGAGCAGGAGCTCAACACCAACCCGCTGACGGCGCGGGAGATCGCCGTGCTGTCGGCCGTCGCCGCCGGCAGGCGCGGCAGCGACCTGCTCGGCTCCCTGGGCCTGTCGGTCCACACGATCAAGAACTACCTCGCCGCCGCCCGGCTGAAGACGGGCGCCCGCAACGACGACGACGCCGTGCGCGTCGCCCGCGCCAACGGCTGGCTGAACGAGGGGCCGGTGACCGCCGGCCATTGATCACAGGCCGGGAAGGCGTCACGATCAGCATGATGCATCCATCGGGACAAGCGGGAGCACTCCTGTGGTCCAGAACAGTGAAGCGCAGGTCAGGTGGCTGACCACGGCCGTCGTCGCGGTCACCGGGGCGCTGTGGGGCCTGACCCCGCTCGCCTTCCTGCTCACCGGTGACCCGCTGCGCGCCCTGCTGGCGCTCGTCCTGCTCGGCGGGCTGCTCGTCGTGTACGCCAGGATCGTCGCCCGGCACATCGCGGGAACGAGCCAAGGGCCCCACCGGGCACGCATCTTCCTGCTGTTCGCCGTCGTCGTCTACGGGGCGATCCCGTTCCAGGGCTCGGTGTGGATCTACACGCCGCTCATCGTCGCCACCGCCGGGCTGCTCCTGCTGCCCTTCCGCTACGGCGTCGGCGTGCTCCTGGTCGTGGCCGTCGCCGAGTACCCGCTGACGCGCATGGAGGGCGCCTCGGTCGAAGTGCCCGCCACGTACAGCAGCGCCGGGGTGCTCGTCGCCGCGGTGGTCGCCGCCGGCATCGTGCACTACGCGAGGTTCGTACGGGAGCTGCGCGAATTGCGGGTCGCGCTGGCCGAGATGGCCTTGGACCAGGACCGGCTGCGCCTGGCGGGCCAGCTGCACGACCTGCTCGGCCAGACGCTGACGTCGATCGCCCTGAAGACCGAGCTGACCCGGGCCCTGTTCGACGTGGACCGCGAGCGCGCCGCCGCCGAGCTGGCGGAGACGATCGTCCTCGCCAGCGACGCGCGCGCGGAGATCGGCGACGTGGTGGAGGCCACGTGCGCGCTCAACCTGGGCGCGGAGCTGACGTCCGCCGCCTCCCTGATCGAGCTCACCGGCGCGAGCTGTGACCTGCGCCTGGGCTTCAAGGAGATCGACGAGGAGACCGGCGACGCGCTCGGCTGGATGGTACGCGAGGCGGCCACCAACATCGTCAGGCACAGCGACGCCCGCCACTGCCTGATCGAGCTGAACCGGGTGAACGGCCGGGTCCGCCTGCTGGTACGCAACGACGGGGTCCGCGGCGAGCCGGCCGCCCGGCCGCCCGGCTCGGGACTGGCCGGGCTGCGCCGGCGGGTGGAGAAGCTGGGCGGGACCCTGGAGGCGGGGGCCGTGGGCGAAGACGGGTTCGAGGTGCGGGTGTCGCTGCCCGCCGTACACGATCGGGAAGGTGAGCACCGTTGATCCGCGTCCTGCTGGCTGAGGACCATGGCGTCGTGAGGGGCGCGCTGACGGCCCTGCTGAACCTCACGGGCGACATCGAGGTCGTGGCCGAGGCCGATCGCGGCGACAAGGTCGTCCCGCGCGCCCTCGCCTGCGGCCCGGACGTGGCCGTCATCGACATCGAGATGCCGGGCATCGACGGCGTCGAGGCCACCCGCCGTCTCAAGCTCGCCATGCCGGCCTGCGGCGTGCTCATCCTCACCGGCCTGGCCAGCACCGGCCTGCTGAGGCGCGCGATGGAGGCGGGGGCCGGCGGTTTCCTGCTCAAGGAAGCCCCCACGGAACGCCTGGCCGAGAGCATCCGCCGGGTCGCCCAGGGCGAGCGGGTGATCGACTCCTCCCTGGCCCTGGCCGCGATGAGCGCCACCACCACCCCGCTCACCGACCGCGAGGCGGCCGTGCTGGGGCTGGTCGGCTCGGGCGCCGGCACCGGCGAGATCGCCGCCCGGCTGCATCTGTCGACGGCGACGGTCCGCAACTACATCTCCAGCGTCATCACCAAGACCGGCGCCCGCAACAGGACCGACGCCGTCCGTATCGCCGTCGAGTCAGGCTGGATCGAAGGTCCGCGCCATTCCTGACTCGCCCGGTGCCGACGGGGCGGCACTAGGGCAGAAGGCCCAGAGTTCGACATGAGCACGAACACCCCGGCCGCTTCGGCCGATTCCATGGAAATTTCCCGAAATTCTCTCCACGCGAGGTAAGCCCAGGCCAGAGGCTCTGCCGGCATTCCAGATCACATCGCACGCCACCCGCAGGCCGCCACGTCTCCGCAGGTCAAAGAAGAATATGAACGTCGTGTTCGCGTTTGCCAGAATGCGAGTCGAATAGCAAGAATAGGCCGCTCCACACCAATTCTCCGAGCAGGGTTTACGTTGGCGCGCGAAGAATCACAAGGGAGCAACAATGCCGATTCTGGTCACGGGAGCGACGGGGACGGTCGGGCGCAGCCTCGTCCGGCACCTCCTGGAGGCGGGCCGGCAAGTGCGGGCGCTGACCCGCTCCCCGGAGAAGGCAGCGCTGCCGCCGGAGGTCGAGCTCGTACGCGGGGACTTCGGCGACCCCGCGAGCCTCGTCGCCGCCTTGCGCGGGGTCGAGCGCATGCACCTGGTGGCCGTCGAGGGCCAGGGGCCGCTCACGACCGGCGGGGAGATCATCGAGCTGGCCGAGCGCGCAGGGGTGCGGCGGCTCACCCATCTCGGCCACAACGATCCCAGCGCCTCCGACGACGACCCGATGGAGGCCGACCACCGGGCGCTGCACCGCTTCATCGAGGGCTCCGGCCTGGAATGGACCCACGTGTTCCCGGGCGAGTTCATGGCCAACACCCTGGACTGGGCGCCCTCCATCAAGGCCGGGAGCGTGGTCCGGGCGCCGTTCGGCGGCTGGACCAACGCCATGGTGCACGAGGCGGACATCGCCGCGGTCCTGACGGCTGCGCTGCTGGAGGACGGCCATGCCGGTCGCACCTACTGGCCCACCGGGCCCGAGCCCGTACGGCGGGCGGATGCGGTGCGTCTCATCGGGGAGGCGATCGGGCGGGAGGTCCGTTTCATCGAGCTGACCCCGGAACAGGCTCGCGAGGAATGGCGGGACGCCTACCCGCCCGAGGTGATCGAGTGGTTCCTGCAACTGGGCGACTACCTGAACGACGCCGAGGTGCCCGTCTCGCCGGACGTGGAGAAGGTGACCGGCCGCCGCGGGCGTACCTTCGCGCAGTGGGCCCGCGACCATGCCGACGACTTCCGGTGATGCCGCGCCGGCAGGGTGGGCGAGGAACTCCGCGCTCCCCACGGCCGCTTCTGATACCCGCATGTCCCCCCGCCGGTGTCACCCGGCCAACCGCGAAACCCTCGAGCTCCGGGGATACAGGGGGATCAGTCGGGCAGACGGACAACGATGATCACGGTAGTGCCTGCCGGGCCCGTGGCCACCGTGAGCGAGTCGCTGAGCCGGGCCATCAGCCACAGCCCGCGGCCGTCATCGCGGTCGCGGGCAGGCATCGACGCCTGCCGGCAGCGGGCCGGGATCCCGGGTCCGTGATCGCTGATCTCGCAGCACAACAGGCCCTGGGCCCGCCACAGCCGCACCCGCCCGGACCCGCCGCCGTGGTCGAAGACGTTGGCCACGCCTTCGTGCACGGCCAGTTCGAGGTCCTCGCACCTGGCCTGCGACAGTCCCTGCCGGGCGGCGTGAGCGCTCACGCCTTGGCGCAACGCGCTCGGATCGCCGGCAGCCCAGCCATCGGGATCGGCGGCGTCCAGTGTCCAGGTCAGCAGCGGGTCCCGGCATTCCGGCGGCGGCCCGTGGATCCTGCTCACCGCTCATACCGCCTGGTCGCCGGTCATGAGGAGCGGGCGCCTGCCGGCCGCAGGAGCCACCACTCTGATGCGCCGCATGCCCGTTCCCGGCGGCGGCACCTCGACGGCGGGCGGCCTTCCGGGTGACGGGACAACGTACGCAGGCTCGGGCATGGCCAGCAAGACGACCGACGGCGCCTTGGACATCATGGTCCCTTCATTGGCGCGATCAGCGCGGCAGCGAGGCAGCGACGACCGCTTGAGATTCAGAACAGCAGCCTGGCTAGCCACAGCCCCTGCCCCCACGCAGAGGAGGGAAACGGCCCTCATCCCCCGGGTGCATGCGGGGCTGCGCGCCACCCCCTGAGATCGCAGAAGCCACCGACGCCGGGCATGGGGCCGGTAGGCCGCTCACCTGGGGCTCCGTTAGGATGGTGTCGATCTCATCGCTGGGTGGCCGCTTCCGGGTCCGTTCCCGTGGCGCGTGTCATGCAGCTGGTGCCTCCCGCCCCGGCGCACGTCCGGGGTCCGTACGGACAAGTGTCCGGCCGTGCGGTGTGGTGCGAGCCGGGCAGAGATCGCCTTCATCCACAAGATCAGTGCTCTTCGCGTCGCCGCCGGGCGGGGCCGAGGGCGAGTGGAGCGAGCACGCAGGTCATCACGGCAAACCCGCCCGCCGCCAAAGGTGGTGCGCGGGAGGGCAAAGATCTGCCCATTCGGCGGTGGGCCGGCCGGGTGAGCGGCGGTGACGAACCTAGACTCATCCCTACCAACCCCTCGATGCCCGCTGAACCCATCAATAACGCCGCCTAATGGGCGGCTGGAGTCGTCCCAGTGATCACGGCAATCGTCCTCGGAATCGCGGCCGTCTCGGCCCTGGAAATCACTCTCCTGCTGGCTCTGCTGTGCCTCGCGGGCGCGGAGCTGCGCTCGTTCCTGCGCCGTCATCCGCATGGCGCCGTCGCCGGCATGCGCGATCTGGCCACGGAGGCGCGGCAGCGCTGGCTCCTCGCGTGGGACGCCGTCGAGCGACGCTGGTGGTCGCACAGCCGGTAGGGCGGAGGCGGCCCTCGCCACGCGCGGGTGGCCGGTGGCGAGGGCGGCCGGTTCGTCCGGTCACGCCGGGCGAGCGAGCGCCGGCGCCCATCAGGCGTGCCGGCACTCGGGGGGCCGAGATCACGCGCGGGGGCGGCGATCGTCGAGCCAGAGCGCTCTCCCGCCGCCGAAGCTCGTGCCCGTGATGGCCGGCGCCGTTGTGGTCCGTTGTCCGGCTGCGTCCAGGCAAGGCTTTTCTCACCGAATAATGATCAAGAAGGGGACTGCGCCGCGATGGGCGACGTGCAGCGGAAGTTCGAGTTGACCGGACCGCAGATCGCGGGCAGCGCGCTGGCTGCGGCGACCGCCGCGGTCGCCGCCTCCTATCTGGGGGTGGCCGGCACCGTGATCGGCGCGGCGCTGGTCAGCGTCGGCACCACGGTGGGCACCGCCGTGTACGCGCACTACCTCGAACGCACCGGTGAGAAGGTCAAGCAGCACACGGTGAATGCCCAGCGCGGGCACGCCGCCGCGAAGGCGGGGGGCGGCGGATCGTCCACCCTGGTCGCAGCGATGGAGGAGGTGCCGCGCAGGAAGCTGCCGTGGGCCAGGGTGGCCACCGCCACCGGGCTGGTGTTCGCCATCAGCATGGGCGGCATCCTGACGTACCAGACCGTGGCCGACCGGACCGTGGCCGATCAGCTCACCGGCGAGCCCGCACGCAAGACCGCGCGAACCAAGCCGGCAGCCGACAAGGACGAGGGCTCCGTGCCCGACGTCCCCGCTCGCCCGATCCGGACGCCGGCCACCCCGTCGACGAGCCTGTCCCCCAGCCCGGCGGCCACCCCGGCCCTCACTCCGACGCTCACTCCGGCGCAGACCGTGACCGCGGCCGTCACCACGATGCCGACGCCGGCCGGCGAGCCCACCCCTGCTCCTGTGCCAACGGTCACGAGCGGCGCTTCCGACTCCCCTCACACCGATCCGCCGTCCCCCGGGCAGGGCCCGAGTCCCCTCGGCGCGGTACCGGAGCCGCAGCCCACCGAGCCGGCCGGACAGCGCCCGACGCCGACCTGCCATCCGGCCGGCGACCATGCACCCGTGTGCTGATCTCCTGCGCTACCGGTCGAGGACGTGCAGCGTGTGCGGGGTCGTGCCGAGCGGCAGCGCGCCGTCCTCCGCGCAGAGCACCACGTCCGCCACCCTGGCCCCGAACAGGTCCTGCACATGGATGGCCGGCTCCAGGCAGAACGTCATCCCCGGCTCCAGGACCGTGTCCTCGCCCGGCAACGGCCCCTCGTCGGGCCCGAGGCCGACGCCCCGGCCGGCGTGCGGCGCCGCGAACCGCCCGTACCCGCTGCCGTCGATCACCTCGGCCACCGCGCGGGCGACCTCGCCGGCCGGGACGCCGGGCCGCAGCGCCGCCAGGCCCGCCCGGTGGGCGGCGAGCACCACCGAGTACATCGCCTCGAAGTCCTCCGGCGGCTCGGCCACCACGAAGACCCGGGCGGCCTCCGCGCAGTAGCCGTCCCAGCGCCCGCACACCGACACGCCCAGCGCGTCCCCGGGGTTGATCACGCGTTGCGCGGGCGTGTGCGCGGGCCGCGCCGTGTGCTCGCCGGCCGCCACCCGAAGCGACAGCGGCTCCTCGCACCCGGACTCCAGCAGCAGCGTGCGCAGCCGCGCGGCCATCGCCCGCTCGGTCTCCCCGAACCAGGCCAGCTCCCGTACCCGCTCCAGCACGCCTTCCGCCGCCGCCACGGCGCGCCGCAGAGCCTCGATCTCGTACGGCTCCTTGCGCAGGCGGAGCGGCGCGAGCACGGGGGTGGCGGGGACCAGTTCGGCCTCGATCGCCAGCCCGAACAGCTCGCGCACCCGCATCTCCGGGTCCACCCCGACCCGGCGCGCCCCCCGCGGCACCAGCGCGGCCGGGTCCCCGGTCTCGGCCATCGTCTCCTGCGTCACGACGAGGAACGGCCCTTGCCCGCCGCCGAGGAAGCGGAAGTCGGGCGACGGCCGCAGCACGAGCGCGTCGATCCCGGCCTCCGCCATGGCCCGCCGCGCCCTCGCGACCCGCGCCGCCACCACCGCCTCGGGCGTGATCACCGGGTCGGGCGCGGCGGGCGGCCCCGGTGTCACTTCGGCTCGTGCAGCCAGCAGGCGACCGGCCCGAAGTCCGGCTCCTTGTCGCGGCACACGTCCATCACCAGCGGGCAGCGCGGGCTGAACCGGCATCCGGGCGGCGGGCTGGCCGGGTCCGGCACGTCACCGGGCAGCTCCGCCGGCAGCACGCCCAGCCCGTCCGGCTGCGGGATGGCCGCCAGCAGCGCCCTGGTGTACGGATGCCGGGGGTTCGCCCACACCTCCGCCGTTTCGCCGACTTCGACGATCTTGCCGAGGTACATGACCGCGATCCGGTCCGCGATCAGCCGCACCACCGACAGGTCGTGGCTGATGAACAGCAGCCCGGCCCCCGACTCGACCGCGAGGTCCCGCATCAGCCGCGCCACCTGTGCCTGCGCGGAGGCGTCCAGCGCCGAGATCGGCTCGTCGCCGATCAGCAGCCGCGGCCGCGCCGCCAGCGCCCGCGCGATGGCGATGCGCTGCCGCTGCCCGCCGGAGAACTCGTGCGGGTGCCGCCCGGCGAAGTCGCGCGGCAGGCCGACGCGTTCCAGCAGGTCGGCAGGGGAGGCGGCGGTGTCGCGGGTGGCGCGCAGACCGTCGGCGATCTGGTCGCCCACGCGCCTGCGCGGGTTCAGCGACGCGTACGGATCCTGGAACACCATCTGGATCCCGGTGAGCTTGCGGCGGCGCAGCCCCAGCGGCGTGACCGGCTGCCCGTCGAAGTCGATCGAGCCCGCGGTGATCGGGTTCAGCCCGCAGACCGCGCGGGCCAGCGTCGACTTGCCGCACCCGGACTCGCCCACGAGCCCGACGACCTCTCCGGGCCGCACGCTCAGGCTGGCCCCGGCCACGGCCCGCACGACGGGACGCCCCGGGGAGCGGTGCTCGACGACCAGGTCGTCGATGGTCAGCAGGCTGGTCATGGCATCTCCGCATCGCGCCCAGAGGAAGGTTCGGGGGCAGGCCCGGCATCGGGCAGGGAGTCCAGCAGGGCGCGCGTGTAGGCGTGCTCCGGCTCGCGCAGCACCCGGCCGCGCGGCCCCGACTCCACCACCAGGCCGTCCTTCATCACGCTCACCTCGTCGGCCACCGCCGACATGACGCCCAGGTCGTGCGTGACCAGCAGCACCGCGAGCCCCAGCTCGTCGCACAGGCCGCGCAGCAGCCGCAGCACGCCGGCCTGCACGGTCACGTCCAGCGCCGTCGTGGGCTCGTCGGCGATGAGCACCTTCGGCGAGCAGGCCAGCGCGATGGCGATCGCGATCCGCTGCCGCATGCCGCCGGAGAACTGGTGCGGGAAGCGCCCGTACGCCTCCTCCGGCCCCGGGATGCGGACCTTGCCCAGCAGTTCCACGGCCCGCGCCTTCGCCTCGGCCTTGCCCAGCCCGAGGTGGTGGCGCATGTGCTCGGTGAGCTGCCTGCCGATGGTGAGCATCGGGTGCAGGCTGGTGGCCGGGTCCTGGAAGACCATGGCGATCTGGCCGCCGCGCACCCGGTTCAGCTCCTTGGGCGGCAGCGTCAGCAGCTCGCGCTCGCCGAGCCGGATCGAGCCGGTCACCCGGGCGCCGTGCGGCAGCAGCCCGAGCGCGGCCAGGCCGGTCATCGTCTTGCCCGACCCGCTCTCCCCTGCCAGCCCGTGCACGCGTCCGGCCTGCAGCCGCAGGTCCACGCCGCGCAGGATCTCCTTGTCGCCGATCGAGACCCGCAGATCGGTGATGTCCAGCGTCAAAGGGCACGCTCCTTGATCGCGCGGGCCGTACGGGGGTCGAGGGCGTCGCGCAGCGTGTCCCCCAGGAAGTTGAACGCCAGCACGACGGTCAGGATGGCCAGCCCCGGGAACGTCGCCACCCACCAGCTGTCGAAGACCTCCACGCCCGAGGCCACCATCGCCCCCCACTCGGGGGAGGGCGGCTTGGCCCCCAGGCCCAGGAACGACAGGCCGGACAGCAGCAGCAGCGCGGTGCCGATGTCGAGCGTGGCCAGCACCAGGACCGGGCCGGTGATGTTCGGCAGCACGTCCACGCGGAGCGAGCGCCACACGGAGAAGCCCAGCAGCCGCCCGCTCAGCACGAACTCCCGCTCGCGCACCCCCAGCACCAGCCCGCGCGTGACGCGGGCGTAGGCGGGCCAGGCCACCACCAGCACGGCCAGCACCGCGTTGGTCAGGCTCGCGCCCAGCGCGGCGGCCACCACCATGGCCAGGATCACGGTCGGGAACGCGAACACCAGGTCCGCCACCCGCATGATGGTCTCGTCCACCCAGCGGCCGAAGTACCCGGCGCACGCGCCGAGCAGGCCGCCGATCAGTACCGACAGGGCCACCAGCAGCAGCGTCAGCGGGATCGACACCCGAGCCCCGTACATGACGCGGCTCAGGATGTCGCGGCCGAGCTGGTCGGTGCCGAACCAGTGGCCGGGACCGGGCGGCGCGAGCCGGGGCAGCTCCTGGGCGAGCGGGTCGTGCGGGGCGAGCCAGGGCGCTGCCAGCGCCACGACCAGCCACAGCAGCGCGAGCACGGCGCCGGCGACGGCCAGCGGCTGCCGCCACGCCTCGGGCAGCCGCCGCAGCAGGCCCCTGCCTTCCCTGACGCGGGTCAGGGGGTCGCGCCGTCTCATTGGAGCCTCACTCGGGGGTCGATGACGCCGTACAGGACGTCCACGACCAGGTTGATGACGAGGTAGACGATGCCCACCACCAGGCCGACGCCCATGACGGCGGGCAGGTCGAGGGTGGTGGCGCTCTTGTAGGCGTACTGGCCGATGCCGGGCCAGGCGAAGATCGCCTCGACCAGGACGGTGCCCGACAGCAGGCTGCCGAAGGCCAGGCCCGCCACGGTGATGATGGGCACCAGCGCCGAGCGCAGCACGTACCGGAAGAGGATGACCCGGCCGGGCAGGCCCTTGGCCCGGGCGGCGCGCACGTAGTCCTGCCCGAGCACCTCCAGCACCGCCGAGCGGGTGAAGCGGGTCAGCAGGCCGATCGTGTAGAGCGCCAGCACCAGCGCGGGCGTGACGAGGTGGCCGACGGCCGAGGAGAAGATGTCCCAGCGGCCGGCCAGCACGGCGTCCACCGTCTGCAGCCCGGTGACGGCGGGAGCGCCGCCGAGGGCGGCGTCCACCCGGCCGCTGCCCGGGGTGATCTGCAGGCGGTAGAAGAACACGTAGAACGCGACCAGCGCCAGCCAGAACGTCGGCACCGAGATGCCGATCAGGCTCAGCACCCGCAGCGCGTGGTCGGAGAGGCGGTCGCGGCGCAGCGCGGCCACGACGCCGAACGCCACGCCCAGCACCAGCGAGACCAGGATCGCCGCGCCCGCCAGCTCCAGCGTCGCCGGCACGAACTCGGCCAGGTCCTGGCTGACCGGGCGGTGGCTCTGCTGGCTCGTGCCCAGGTCACCCTGGACCAGGCCCTGCAGGTGGATCAGGTACTGCTGCCAGAGCGGCTTGTCCAGGCCGTGCTCGGCCCGCCACTGGGCGACGATGGCCGGATCGCCCAGTGCCCGCTGCCCGAGGTTGGCGGCGACCGGGTCGCCGGGGACGAGGTTCGTCAGGACGAACGTCACCAGCGTGATGCCCCAGGCCATCAGGACGGCCAGCAGGACGCGGCGGACGAGGAAGCGCGCCAGCGGATGCGCCCCTCGCCGCCGTTCCCTGAGCCCGGCTTTGGGGGAGGACACGTGCCTGCCCCTACTTCACGCCGAGGTCGGCGACGTCGACCGTCCACACCGGGTGGTAGTCCAGGCCGGTCACGGAGGCCGCGGTCACGATGTTCTGGCTGGGCTGGATCAGCGGGATGAACGGCCCGGAGGCGTTGAGCCGGGTCTGCACGTCGGCGTAGGCCGTCTTGCGCGCCTCGTCGCCGATCGTCGTGGCCGCCTTGTCGCCGGCGGCCTCGATCTCCTTGGCCGCCCCGGCCTTCCAGCCGGCCCGCAGCCCCACCGTCTTACCGGGCAGGAAGGCCAGGTAGTCGCTGGGGTCCGGGTAGTCGGGGCCCCAGTACCACAGGCCCATCTCCTCCTTGCCGTTGCGGTAGTTGTCCAGCGCCGTCGTGACCGGCGCGGGCTGCAGGTCCACCGTGATGCCGACCTCCTTGAGGTTGGCCTGGATACGCTCGGCCAGCGGCTGGAACGACAGCCCGTTCACGGTCAGCTCGCTCGGGTACTCCAGCTTCACGGTCGGGTTGGACAGCCCGCTGGCGGCCAGCGCCGCCTTGGCGCCCTCGACGTCCCGCTTGGCCCCCTGGTCGGCGGGCAGCGCGCCAAGGATCTGGGACGGGATCACGCCCGGCGCCTGGGTCGAGCCCTCACCGGCCAGCTCCAGCAGTCCCGCGTAGTCCACGCCCTTGCGCACGGCCTCGACGAACTTGGCGTTCGGCGTGGTCCTGCTGATCGCGGAGTCCTGGTTGGCCAGCAGGAAGATGACGTTCGCCGAGGCGGTCTTCTTGACCTGCAGGGTCGCGGGCATGCCGGTGACCTGGTCGCCCGACAGGTTCAGCGCCACCTGGCTGTCGCCGCGCTGGACGTTCAGCTTCTGGGTGGCGGCCTCGACGTTGCGGATGACGACCTTGTCGTAGGCGGGCTTGGTCCCGTAGTACTTCGGGTTCGCCTTGAGCGTGACCTGGCTGCTCACGTTGAACGACTCGATGGTGTACGGCCCGGAGCCGGCGGAGTTCGCGTTCAGGTACTGCTCGGCCTTGTCCTGGGCGTCGGCGGTCGCGCCGTTCTGCTTGGCGACCTTGCTGTTGAGGATGCCCAGCGCCGGGTTCGGCAGGATGAACGGCAGCGCCGGGTTGGCCGCCTTCGACGTCAGCGTGATCGTCGTGTCGTCGGTCTTGGTCACCTCGACGCCGTCCAGCAGGAACGACGGCGTGCCCTTCATGTCGCGCACGCGCGTCAGCGAGAACACCACGTCGTCGGCCGTCACCGGCGAGCCGTCGGCGAACGTCGCGCCCTGCTTGAGCTTGAGGGTCAGCGTCTTGCCGTCCTCCGACAGCTCGTACGACTCGGCCAGCGCCGGCACCGGCTTGGTCACGTCGGCACCGTCGAACGTGAGCAGCGTCTCGTACACCGCCTTGCCGACGATGAGCCCCGTGGGCTCGTACGTGCGGCCGGGGTCGGCGGTCTTGAGGTCGAAGGACGTGTCGATGACGAGGGTCTTCCCGCCGCCACCGGGGGCCGCGGGGGTCTGTGAGGTGCCGCCGCCGCAGGCGGCAAGGGCGAGTGCACCGGCGAGCAGCACGGCCGCCGTCTGCGAGCGGGTCGCCATGAGAGTCCTCCAAAATTGGACGTTCAGCAGAAGGATGTCGAGGATTGTGCGGCAGATCGTCCAGGGACTGTGCGGTCAGCTAGACGTATATAAAGGTGGATGAGGTAATGATGAGTGAAATTTCCAGAAATGGTGTCAGCGGTGGCGGTCAGCCTGGACGGATCGGCATCGGTCTCGAACTGGACGACATCCACCTGAAGATCCTTGAGGTCCTGCGCGAGAACGGCAGGATCTCCGTCGCGGCGCTGGCCGAGCGGGTGGGCATCTCCCGGGCGAACGCCTACACCCGCTTCGAGGCGCTGCGCGCCGACGGCGCGATCAAACGGTTCACGGCGGAGATCGACCACGTCAGGGCGGGGCTCGGCATCACGGCGCTGATCTTCGTGACCGTGCGCCAGCAGATGTGGAAGCAGTTCCGGGCGGAGCTGGCCAGGATGCCGGAGGTGGAGTACTGCGCGATCACCACCGGGCAGCACGACGCGATGATCCAGGTGCGGGTCTCCGACGTGGCCGCCGTGCACACCATGGTGACCGACCGGCTGGCCAACATCCCGGCGGTCAAGGCGACCGAGACCGTGTTCATCCTGGACGAGGTGCTCAGGCGGCCGTACGTGCTGCCGAGCGATCGGGACCGGCCCCGGCAGCAGCGGCGGCCCGCCCAGGAGGCGCAGGGCGACGTGCCGCTCGGCAAGATGCGCTTCGTCGGCGCCGCCGAGGGCCGGGCCGCCCTGCGCAAGGACGACTGAACCCGCCGGGGGGCTCAGGCGACCTCGGTGCACACGCTCACGTGCAGCGTGTCGTCCCCGTCGAAGCTGAACTCCTCCACCAGGCGCAGCAGCCCGTCGTCGCCGGTCTCGATGCGGCTGCTGCTCTGCCCGCCCGCCTTGCCGCCGGCCTTCAGCGCGTGCGCGTACGCGATCGACACCCGGTCGCCGTCGCGCGTGCCGACGAAGCGCCCGTGGGTCACCGTGTCGCCGGTGTACTCGCCCCACACGACCTCGTCGGCCTCCCAGTACTGGAACCGGGTGGGACTGTCGGGGTTCACCGCGCTCGCCGTCGAGCTCACCATCACGAAGGTACGACCGTTGAGATTCACGCCTCCATGGTCCATACATTTCCGAAATGTCAGCACGCGGCTGGACATATGGTGATGGCGTCCAGTCAAAGCCGGGAAATCCGTCCAGCCCGGCCCTCGCCGGAGGGCGCGCGGGCGCTGCTCAGTCCACCGGGGCGCGAATCCCGGTGGCCGGCACCACCCGTGAGCTGCCCTCCAGCCTGGCGTACCGCGTTCCTCAGGTGGTGTTCGATCGTCTTGACGTTCAGCACCGGCTCCCCTGGCCACCTGCCGCTTCGTCATCCCGGCCGCCACCGACCGCCGGGTTCAGTGGCAAGCGCCTCTCACGGCATCGGCCGATCAAGGTATGCCGGACCCGTCCCCGCCGGACACGTTGCGAGCCGCCGGCGAGACGCGTAGGGGCCGCAGCGCTTCGCGTACGGCGACAAGGGTAGGGAGGGTCGCATGACCACACTCATGGACCGAGTACGCGCGTACCTGCGCAGCCCCAAGGGCAGACAGACCATCGAGAAGGCCAAGCGCGCGGCCCGCGACCCCCGTAATCAGCAGAAGGCCCGGCGCTTCCTGGACAGGCTGCGGTCTCGGCGGCACTGACCCTGGCACACCCCCAGAACGACGAAACACGGCAGATTACCGCGTTCGAGCACGCTGAACTTACGGGAAGTTCCCCCACACAGGGCAGGGCCTCGTACAGGCGCTTGTTGCAGCCGGACCGGCCGGGCTCCAGGTAGATGCTCGGGAACGTGGCGCGGCCGGCGGGGCCACCATCGCCCTGCTCGAGATCGCCCTCGGGCAGCGACCGCGATTGCGGTCAGCATGCGGGAGACATCATCGCTCGTGTCGCCGAGCCGAACCCTCGGCGACACCCCTCCTCTCACGGCACCGCCCGGCCGTGATCATGGACGGCTGATCAACCAGCCTCCCGCTTCGGCGCATGCCCGTTGACGCCGGAAGCGACGGCGCGAGACCCCGTTCTCTTCGCGTCGCATCCACCCCTCGGTCACCAGCCGCTGAAGGCGGGACCGCATTCCCTCACCCCGGGGAGCGACCGACCCCGGGGTGCCGCCGGTCGCCGCTCCCCCGCTGCCTGCCCGTCCCTCCGGCCACAACCGGGGCGCGAGTTCTGTCGCAGCCTGACAAGCCCGGTGAAGTCCGCCGCACTACACTTGACTCCTCCAGATCGCCCTTCGGGTTCTCCGGCGGGAGGACGAGCTTGCACGGCGTGGCGTGGTTCGGGGTCCTGGGTTCGCTGGAGGTGACGGCGCGCGGCCGGCCGGTGTCCATGGTCGGCCGTAACCAGCGCGAGCTGCTGGCGATGCTGCTCCTGCGGGCCAACCACCCGGTGAGCCTGGACACGCTGGTCGAGTCGTTCTGGCCGGCCGACACGCCCGCCACCGCCCGAAGGCAGATCCAGAACGGCGTGGGACGGCTGCGCAGGACCCTGACGACCGGCGGCGTACCCGGCGATTGGAGGTGCTGGAGGAGTGCCTGGAGCTGGAGCTGCGGCTGGGCCGGCACCACGAGATCGCCGGAGAGCTGGCGGACCTCGTGGCCGAGCATCCGCTGCGCGAGCGGCTGTGCGCCCTGCTGATGCTGGCGCTCCACCACGACGGCCGCACCGCCGAGGCGCTGGAAGCCTACCGCCGGACGCGTACGGCGCTGGTCGAGGAGCTGGGCCTGGAGCCCGGCGCCGCGCTGAGGCGGCTGGAGCACGCCATCCTGACCGGCGACGACGCGCTCGCCCCGCCGGCCTCGTCCGCGGGCCGGGCGGCTGGTCCCGTCCGGCCCCGCCAGCTCCCGCCGGACGTGGCCGACCTCACCGGCAGGGACGAGATCGCCGCCGGGATGCGCGAGCTGCTTCGCACCGCCCCGGACGGCACGGCCGTGACCGTGGTGGCGATCAGCGGTCAGGCCGGGGTCGGCAAGACCACGCTGGCCGTGCACGTGGCGCACGCCGTCTCCGGCGCCTTCCCCGACGGCCAGCTCTACGCGGACCTGCGCGGCGGCTGGCAGGCCCACCGGGCCGGGCCTGACGAGGTGCTGGCCCGGTTTCTACGCGCGCTCGGCATGGCGGGCTCGGAGATCCCGCGCGGGGCGGACGAACGCGCCAAGGAGTACCGCTCGCGACTGGCGGGCCGCCGGCTGCTCGTCGTCCTCGACAACGCGGCCGACGAGGCGCAGGTCCGGCCGCTGATCCCGGGCACGCCGAGCTGCGCCGTCCTGGTGACCAGCCGCGCCAAGCTGGCCGGCCTGCCCGGCGCCCGACTGGTCGAGCTCGGCGTCCTGGACACCTCGCGCGCCGTCGAGCTGCTGGGCCGCATCGCGGGCGCCGGGCGCGTGGCGGCCGAGGCGGGGGCGGCGCGCGAGCTGGTCCGGCTGTGCGGCGGCCTGCCGCTCGCGCTGCGCATCATGGGGGCCAGGCTGGTCGTGCACGGCCGTGCCACGATCGCCGAGCTGGCCCGCCGCCTGGCCGACGAGAGCCGCCGCCTCGACGAGCTGTCCTATGGTGACCTGGAGGTACGCGGGAGCCTGTCCTACAGCTTCCACCGGCTCAGCCCGCGGGCGAAGCGGCTGCTGTGCCTGTTGGCCCACCTGTACGCGCCCGACGTCTCCGCCTGGACGTGCGCCGCCCTGCTCGGCACCGACCGTCCGCCCGACACCACGGGGCGGATGACACGCCTGCGACGCTCGGCATCGACATGGGAGAGGCCGGTGAGCTGATCGGCGAGCTGGTCCGCGCCCGGCTGCTGGAGACGTCCGGCACCACCCGTCCCCGCTACCACCTGCACGATCTCATCCGGCTGTTCGCCAGGGAGAGCGTCGCCGAGGACGTCCGCCCGGCCGTCGTGCGCGCGCTGGGCGGCTGGCTGGCCCTGGCCGAACACGCCCACCTCGCGCTGTCCGGCGGCGACTACGTCACCCTGCGCGGCGACGCCCCGCGGTGGCGCCCGGCCGTGACCGGGCCGGCCCGCCTGATCGCCGAGGACCCCCTGGCCTGGTACGACACCGAGCACCTGAACCTCGTGCGGGCCGTGCGCCAGGCCTGCGACCTGGAGCTCGACGAGCTGTGCTGGGAGCTGGTAGCCGGCTCGTACCCGTTGTTCCTGACCCGCGGGCACAACGACGACTGGGAGGACGTCCTGTGGTGCGCCCTGGCCTGCACGCGCCGTGCGGGCAACGCCCGCGGCACGGCGACCATGCTCATGGGGCTCGGCCTGCTGGGCGCGTACCGGCATGAATACGCCGAGGCCGCCAAGGTCCTGGACGAGTCGGTACGGACGTTCAGGCGGCTCGGCGAGACCCGCGGCCGCCTGTACGCGCTCGGCATCGCGGCTCATGTGGAGGGCATGATGGGCCGCTACGACCAGGCCATCGCCCGCCACGAGGAGGCGCTGGAGGTGCACCGCGCCTCCGGCGACCGCGGCGCCGAGACACTGCTGTCCCGCTCGCTGGGCCAGCTCCTGGTTGAGGTGGGCCGCTTCGAGCAGGCAGGGCCGCTGCTGGAACGGGCGCTGGCGGTGGGCCGCGACGGCGACCGGCGGGTACGCGCGGAGGTGCTGTACTGGCTAGGCCAGCTCCGCCTCGGCACAGGCGAGCTCGACGCGGCCGAGTCCGACTTCAAGGAGATGCTGGCCATCGCCGAGGACCTCGGCAACCCCAGGGAGGAGGCGGAGGCCCGGTACGCGCTGGGCCTGGTGCGGCTGGAGACCGGCGCCTACGCGGCGGCGGCCGGCCTCTTCCGCCAGGCCCTGGCCCTGAACCGGCCGCTCCGCGAGCCGCTGACCGACGGCCGCATCCGGGTCGCGCTCGGCCTGCTGCACCATCGGCGGGGGGGAGCACGAGCAGGCGTACGGCCACCTGACCGAGGCGCTGCGGATCTTCGGCTCCATCCTGACGCCGCTGTGGCAGGCCCGCGTGCTCAGCGCGCTCGGGGACGTGCAGCGGGCCCGCGGCGACCGGACGGCGGCCGAGGCGGCATGGCGGCGCGCCCGCGTCCTGTTCGCCCAGGTCGGCTCGCCGGAAGCGGCCCGCGTCGGCCCCACCTGACCCCATCGCCCGCCGTACGCCTGCGACCGTGCTGCTCCTGCATACGGAAGCGTCAGCTGGGCCCTCGCGGCGTGACCCGTGCCGAACGGCTCGGACGGCCGCGATCACACCGAGATGAACGGCTCCGTCAGGTGCGGAGTCGCCAGGTGCAGCGTGGTGGCGGTTTCGCGGCTGAGCATGCGCTTCCTCGCGTGCCTGGCCGCTTCACGGTCGATCTCGTGCGAGTAGGCGAGCTCGGGGTGGAGCAGCTGGAGGGCGTGGACCAGGAGGTCGCCGGTGACGAGCACCAGCTCGCGCCCCTCGGCGACCAGCACGCTCTGGTGCCCGGGCGTGTGGCCTGGCGTGGCGACCGTGCGCCCGGCGCGTAGCTGGGTGTCGCCGTCGAGGAGCCGGAGCCGACCGGCCGCCTGGAGCGGGTCGGTGAGGGTCTCGCGGAGCTGCGGGTTGAGCGCGTCGAGGGCGTCGAACTCGGCCCGCTGGAGCAGGTATTCGGCGTTCGGGAAGTAGGGGCGGCGGTCGCCGTCCGCGCTGTTGGTCGAAGCGTTGCCGGTCGCCGCGCCGCCCGCTGATGGGACGGCCGCCTCGGTCACGACCGCCCATCCGACGTGGTCGGTGTGCAGGTGCGTGAGCACCACGGTGTCGACCTCGGCCGGGTCGATGCCCGCGGCGGCGAGCGACTCGGGGAGCGCACCGGGCACGGGCGCCCACGAGCCGGCAGGGCTGTCCGCCGGGCCGATGCCGGCGTCCACGATGGTGAGGCCCTTGTCGCTGCGGATCGCGTACGCGCGGAACTGGAGCCGCCAGCGGCCCTCGGCGTCGACCGCGCCCGGGTCGTAGCGGTCGGCCTCGGCCCACTGATCGGCCGTGGCCTCGGGGAAGGCCTCGGCGCGTGGCGAGAAGAACGGGCCCTCGCCATCGGCGAGGGCGATGATCTCGGTCGAGCCGATCCGGAGACGGGGAACGCTGAGGGACATGGTCGCGATCCTGCCATGCCTCGCACACAGATGGTCACTCACCCCACCACCGGCTCCTGAACGTGCTGTGGGTGAGCACGACGACGCCGGCCCTGCACCATGGCCGGCACCGTCCTCGACGTCCGCACCGATGACAGGTCGCACGGCGAGCCACGACCTGGCGTCCTGGGAAGGGAGGTGTCAGGCGGCCGCGTGGATGAGCGCGCCCGCGCGTTCGAACGGAACGACCGCGCCGTTGAGGATCACTTTGGTGGCGTTCGGCGCCTTGATCGCGATGGACCTGGCCGGGTCGGTGCTCGCGGTGAGTCCGCTGCCGTCGATACGCACGGTGCCGTCCCCGTCGAAGGTCACGGCCAGATCCTTGACCGCGGCCGGCGCCTTGACCAGGGTCTCGCCGGCACGTTCGATCGACGAGCCGTCGACCATCACGATCGATCCGGCGTCGGCGTGGAGCAGCTTGCCGTCGAAGGTGTAGGCCCCGAACGCGCGCGGCGCCTTCGTGGTCCAGGACTTGTAGTAGACCCCCTCGCCGCCGTTCAGGCTCAGGGCTGTCGCCTCGTACGGCTCGGCGCCGCCCACGGGAAGCCGTTCCACCGTCACGGAGGTGTCGGCCGCGCCCTTGGACGGCAGCAGGATGGTGTCGAAGGTCGTCTGGCCGGAGCCCGTCTTGACGTAGGAGGCGTACTTCGCGTTCTCCACCGAGTAGAACCGCGGCGCGTAGTAGCCGTCGCGCAGGGTGGAGGCGACCTCGGCAGGGTCGGCGGGGACGATCGTGAGGTTCGCGCCCGTCGCGAAGGCGGTGGTCGTGGCCTCCGTCCCGGACCGGATCGCGGGATTGGCGTCCGCGGCGAAATGCCAGTTCTGCTCGTAGCGGTGCTCCTTGACGGCGTCCACCGGCTTGAGCCGGTCGGAGACCACCCACAGGCCCGAATGCAGCGACAGGACGGATCGTTCGTGGCGGACGCCGGCGGAGCTCTCGGTGTTCGCGCCGATCAGGTCGAAGGCGGGGTTGCTGATCAGATGCGAGATCCCGCCGGCCGCGGTCGAGGTCTGCCGCTGATCGTCGATCTCTATCGTGCTGTGCGCCTCCGTGGTGAACCGCAGCCACTTCGCGCGCTCGTCCGTGCTGTAGGTGAAGGTGCCCATGTCGGGCAGGAGCGGCCGGCCGTAGGCGTACGCGGTGATCGCCAGCTCGTCCGGATGGCTGTGGTTGCCGCGGTCGGCGTTGATCCGGAGGTGGGAGTCGCCGGCGGTCCAGCCGGAGCGGGAGATCGCGACCCGGGTGTCCGGGTAGAGCACGGAGGTGCGCGCCGGCTTCTCGCCGGACGTGCCGGAGGTACCGACATGGACAAGTTCGGGGTCGTTGAGCAGCTCGCCCAGGCTCCTGAGGGTGCTGCGCAGGTCGAGGGAGTCGCTGTCGCCGTAGGCCGGGCCGTAGCCGCTGGGATAGCTCTGATCCATGAGGAAGCGGCCCAGCTGCCGCAGCTTGGCGGTGGCGGTGAACGTGATGCCGTTGCGCCGCATGAAGGCGACGACGTCCACGTACTGTCTGAGGTAGCCCCGCAGGTAGGCGTCCGTGGACTCCTTGTAGCCGCCATCGGCGTAGGTCGAGTCGTTGAGCTGGGCCGAGAGGAAGTCGGCGGCGTTGGTCCGCCACGCGGGCGCGACGCGGAACTCCGGGAAGTAGACGGAGGCGTGCAGCAGCGTGATCTTCTGTGACTGCATCTTGTTCGGCGTGGCGTTGACGTTCACCTGCAGGTGCAGGCCGGCCCGGTTCATCGTCTTGAGGATCGCGGTGTTGGCCTCGGGGGTCAGCGATGGGCTCTTGCGCAGGATCTCGTAGGCCGCGATCCAGTTGTGCAGGCGGCGCGCGGCGTGCAGGTTGCCCGGGTAGGAACCGGCGCCCTGGTCGGCGTCGTAGACGTCGGCGTCCTTGATGAAGTCGGTCATCAGGCCGATGAGCGTGCGGGCGTGCTGCTCGTTGCCGGTCTTCTGGTACTCCAGGGCCAGCGGGCCGGCGAAGTAGAAGCGGGGCAGCTGGTAGAGATACTCCATGTCTGCGCCGGAGGGCAGCTTCCAGTCGAAGCCGCCGGGGTCGCCCGCCCAGGAGAAGGTGTTCTGCACGGTGTTGGACCAGGTGCGGGTGGCCTCGTCGAAGGTCTCGGCGTTGCCGTACAGCATGATGTCCTTCGCGGTGTCGGCCGTGCCGGTCAGCGTCAGCTCCGCCTTCTTCACACCCTTGACGCTGCCGAGGTCGAAGCGCAGGTAGGCCTTGCGTGTCTCGTCGGTGAACGGCCCCGTGCCCTGGTCGCTGACCTGCATGTAGTACTTGGCGCCGTACACGTTGCCCGGGTTGGCCGCCCAGATGTAGGTGTCGTGCGTGGGGGTGAGGGTCTGCACCGAGCCGTCGGACAGGGTCAGGCGGAGGGTGGGCTTGCCCGAGCCCTTGCTCTTGCTGTTGATGAGGGCGATGACCGCGTCCTTGTGCCGGCTCATCAGGAAGAATCCGGTCTTGCCGCTGGTGACGCTGCTGGTGACGTCGGCCGTGACGGTCTTCTCCCCCGGGCCGAAGGTGAGCGTCCTGACGTAGACCTCACCCGACCCCAGCGTCCAGATGTGGCTGGAGGTCAGCTCGATCGCGCCCGGCCAGGCCGTGTGCGAGAAGCCGCCGGCCTCGATGGCCGGGCGCGAGCGGTAGTAATCCAGCAGCCGCCGCTTGGCCAGCGCGTAGTCACCCGCCTTCACCGCGCTCTCCACGGGCTTGAGGCCCGCCAGCGCGTAGTTCAACCGCGGTCCCACCGTCCAGGCGCCGCCGCTCCACCTCCCGAAGAAGCCCGCGTCGGACAGCGCGGCCGCGGCGGCCGGAGGGCTCGGCACCAGGAACGCGGCGACCAGAATCAGGACGGCGAGCCGCCACCACGAGGCAGACATGCACGCCAACGTAGAGGCGCGCGGTATGTCCGGGGTATGTCAGCGCAAGAGGCCAGGTGAGATGCCCGGGCGGGCGGTGGGTTTCAGGTGATCAACTGGCCGTGGGGCCGGCAGCGATCAACAGTTGCTCGCGCCCCAGAACTTTTACCCGATCTTGGCAGTCGAAGCAGACATGATGAAGACGATGATCGGGGCCTCGCTCCTCGCTGGTTCGCTGATGGTCTCCGGCGCCACCGCCGCGGTGGCGCAGGCGAAGCCGACGCTGGGGCCGTACGGCTACGGTGCCGTGAAGCTCGGCATGACCGTCAAGCAGGCCAGGGCGACAGGGCAGGTGGTCAGCAAGATGCCGGGCGGAGGCGGCTGCTCCGGCTGGGACCTGAAGAAGTTCCCGACTCCCAAGGACGAGGTCGGCGTCTACATCTCACCGCGCGTGGGACTGGCCGCCGTCTTCGCCGCGAAGGAGATGAGGACGCCGGAAGGCATCAAGATCGGCTCCACCCTCGACCGGCTGAAGGCCGCCTACCCGAGGATCAACAAGGACATCCACGGGTACTACGTGATCACGGTCCCTGGCAACAGGAAGGCTCAGTACACCTTCGGCGTCACGCGCGGCAAGGTCACCGAGTACGGCATCGCGCTCAAGAAGCAGGACTGCTTCAACTAGATGATTGATGCCAAGGGGTCTGGCTACGGTTAGTGGTCATAGGCGATCAGGGACCGCTTGATCGGCTGGCCGGTCTTGTCGTTGGGCCAGATCTCGCTGGTCAGCGCGAGGATGCGGGTCAGCACGCGAATGATGACGCCGGCGCGGCCGGTGGCGACGATCTGGTCGCGGATGCGCAGGTTGATGATGCCTGCCGGGTGGGACTGCGCGCTCGTCTGCGCCAGCCGCTCCCGTACGAACGTGTGCAGCTCCACCGGGTCGATCTCGACCAGCGGCCGCGCCGACCCCGAGCCGTCGCGCGGGCCCGGCGTGCGGTCCAGCTCGACCGCGATGGTCCAGGCCCGGGCCGTGTCGCCGGCTCCGAGGAACGGGTTGCGGCCGGAATAGAGCGTGACGTTCCCGTGCTGCGCCGCGCCGATCCAGCGCAGCCGCTGCTCGGCCCCCGCGTCGGCCGCCGGGCCGGGCGGCGGTGGCGGCGCTCCGGGGCGCAGGTCGCGGCCGATGACGCGGAACACGGCGATGCGGTAGCCGGCCGCCACGCCGAGGGACAGGAGCACCACGAGGAGCAACTGCAGCGACAGCGCGGCACCGCTCGGCGGCGCGCCCCCTTCGAGGAAGGAGCTGATCGCACGCGCGGTGGCGATGGCCACGACGGCGAAGGCGGCCGGTATCGACACCAGCGTCGAGATGACGAACCAGACGAGGATCTTGTACGGGCGGGAGAGCCGGCGCAGCGGCCGCAGGGCGAGCAGCGCGAACGGGATCACCACGGCGAGCCACTGGATCGTGACCTCGGGCGGCCAGTACGGCGTTGTGCACGCCGAGCAGGGCCACCGGACGCGCAGGGGCTCGGCGGTCATCGGGAGCTCCGCGGCGGCTGCCCGCCGGAGGCGTCCACGAAGTGCACATCGTAGCGTTCCTGCTCGGGCAGCAGGCTGTCGAAGGGCTCCAGACCATGCTGGATGCGCCCCAGCTGTCGGAAATAGCCGTAACGTTCGACGCCCGGCGTCAAGACGGCCAGCAGATCGGCCCCTGTGCCCGGCGCCGCGCCGAACGCGTGCGGCAGCCGCGGCGGTACCACGACCAGCCCGCCCTTGGTGAGGGTCATCCTCTCCTCGCCGAGGAGGAAGTCCAGCGCTCCGTCCAGGACGTAGAACAGCTCGGTGGAACGCGCGTGGTAGTGCAGCCTGGCACCGTCGCGGCCCGGACCCAGGGTGAGCCGGTTGGCGCCGAGCGCGCCGGCGGTGTCGCTTGCGTCGGCGAGCAGGGTGAACGCCCCGCCCGCGGGCAGAACGACCACCTCCGCGGACTGGCTGGGGACGACAAAGGCCTGCAATGCAGTCATATTTCGCTCCATTCGGGTTCGGGTTCCATTCGATCCCAGGAACAAGTCGCGTACCAGAAGCGGTTATGACCTGCAGTCATCACCGATCGAGATGAATCGAGGACGACGGGTGGAACTCCGGCAGCTTGCCTACTTCGTGGCGGTCGCCGAAGAGGGCGGTTTCAGCCGCGCAGCCGAGCGGCTCAGCATCGTGCAGTCAGCGGTGAGCCAGCAGATCCGCCGGCTCGAACGCGAGCTCGGCGTGCCGCTGTTCGACCGTTCGACCCGCCATGTGAAGCTGTCCGGCGCGGGAGAACGCCTGCTGCCCGAGGCGCGCGCCGTCCTGGCCGCCGCGCACCGCGCCCGGCAGGTCGCCACCGACATCCGCGCGGGCACGGACGGCGTCCTGCGCCTCGGCATCGTGCAGGGTCCGGGCGACCGGATCTACCGTGTCCTCAACGAACTGGCCGCCGTCGCGCCACGCCTCCAGGTCCGCCCGCGCCGTCTTCCCCTGCCCGATCGCCTCTCCGCCGTGCGCTCGGGCGAACTCGACGCGGCGCTGGTCCGTGCGCTCTCCGGCGCGCCGGGCCTGGAACTCCTCCCGATCTGGACGGATCCGCTGTACGTGGCCCTGCCCGCCGGACACCCGTTGACGCGTTCGGCCGAACTCAAGCTCGAAGACCTGGCCGATCTGCCCATCCGGCTCGCTGCCCGCGAGGACAACCCGCCCTTCCACGACCTGATCACCGACGCCTGCCGGGCGGCCGGGACCGTCCCGCCGCCCGGGCCGCCGTTCACCACGCTCCAGGAGACCCTCGCGGACATCGGTGTCGGCACGCCGTCCTGGACGGTCTTCTATGAGGTCACCGGCCTGCCGGAGGTACCCCGGGTCGCCATCCGCCCGCTCGCCGGACCCACGTTGACCACGTCGCTGGCCGTCCTTCCAGGCCCGCCCACACCCGCCGTCCGCCGGCTTCTGGAAATTCTGGCCCGCGCCCCCGCCCCGTTGCCGGAGGTCGGTGTGACGCTTGGAGCGGATGTCCCCGGTCACTACCCGCCGTGCCGGAGCTGATGGGATCGCACCTTGGTCCGGTTGCCGCAGCGCGCCATGGAACACCAGCGCCGGTTGTGCGCGGGGGAACGATCCACGAAGCGCAGGGCGCAGCGGTCCGCGCCGCAGACGCGAACCCGGCGGATCTCGTCCGAGAGCAGCAGTTCCACCGCGTCATGAGCGACCAGGCCGAGTCCCGCTGCCGCGTCCTCGGCTCCGTCCTTCCTGTTCCCCGGCGCCAGGCGCCCGCCCACGATGACGACCTGGGGCGCCGGGCGTGGCACCACCATCGCGGCATCGTTGATCAGGGACAGGTCTCCTGCGTCAGGCAGACCGCCGCCCGCCGCCGCCATGACGGCGCGGTCGATCGCCTCACGCAGTCGCCGCGCGAAGTCCAGCATGACCTCTGGCTGGGCAGGCGTCCGGATCGGCTCGCCGGTCACTCCGGCGACGTGCAACCAGCGCAGCACGTCGTCAGGTTCGCGGAGCGTCTCACGGGGCTCCTTCCAGCGGTCGCGCAGGGTGTTGACGTAGTCGAGGCACACCCGGCCGCCGTACCAGAGCCACTCGTCCTCCGCTGCCGCGCCTGCGGTTCGGGACGTCATCCGCGCGCCGTGGTCCACTGCCAGGTTCGCCTCGGCCGGGCACCTCGGCGAAGCGTGAGGCCGGCAGCCGGTCTGCGGGGGCGAACGGCGAGCGGGTCCTCGCGTGACGGGGTCAACGGCCTCTCCCCTCGGCCAGGAAGCCTCGAAGGTGATCGAGGAGGACGTCCGGCCGCTCCTCGGCGATGAAGTGACCGCAATCGGGGATCTGGGCGCCGGTGACGTCCTCGGCGTACTCACGCCAGATGTCCAGGGTCGGGAGCCGGGAGGGAAGCCCGACCGATCCCCACAAGGCCAGCACGGGCATGACCAGTTTGCGCCCCGTCGCCGCGTCGTCGTCGTCGAGCGCGAGGTCCTGATCCTGGGCGCGGTAGTCGTCGAAGCCGGCCCGCAGGGCGCCGGGCCGGGAGTAGGCGCGGACGTAGGCGTCCACGGCGTCGGGGTCCAGCCCGTGACGGTTGTAGGTCCAGCGTTCGAAGAAGTACTCCAGATATCCGCGGACGTCGTTGGCGACCAGGCGTTCCGGCAGGTCCGGCTGCAGGTGGAACAACCAGTGCCAGTACCCGGCCGCCACCGAAGCGTCCAGCCGGCGGAACATCTCCCGCGTCGGCACCACGTCCAGCACGACGAGCCGCTCCACCTGCTCCGGGCGGTCCAGCGCCCAGCGGTGCGCGACGCGGGCGCCGCGGTCGTGCCCTACGACCGCGGCCCGGTCGAAGCCCAGCGTCCGCACGAGCTCGGCCATGTCGGCGGCCATCTGCCGCTTGTCATAGCCCGTTGACGGCTTGTCGCTGAGACCGTATCCACGCAGGTCAGGCGCGACGACCGTGTGATCGGCGGCCAACGGTTCCAGCACGGCCCGCCAGCACAGGCTGGTCTGCGGCCAGCCGTGGAGCAGGATCACCAGCGGACCGGAACCCGCCCGCGTGTAGTGCACGCGGATGCCGTTCACGAAGGCCACGCCGGTCGTTGTCACGATGCCACTCATGGGCTGCCCTACCTCCTTAACCCTCTAAGGGGGTTAAGGTAGCGTGCTGCTGGAGCCCGGGACAAGGGTGAGTGGCGATCTGGGCCTGGTCCCCCTCGTTGCCTCGACATCCTGGCCACTGGTTCGCCGGCCACCACCCCTCCGGGAACGTCACCGCAGCCGGGCCGCGGCCTCCAGCGACTCGGACGAGCCGAGGAAGCGCAGGTCCTCCATGACCAGGGCGACATCGGTGGCGCCGCCGCGGCGGAGGGCCTGGGCCAGCGCGTCCAGGTCGGGCCCGAGGGACGGGCGGAGGTGGACGCGGTAGCCGTCTCCGGCGGGCTCCAGGGTGAGGGCTTCGCCGATGGCGAGCCTGCTCTCCGGGAGGTGGACGGCGGTCGCTCCGGCGGCTCGTTCCAGGGCGGTGACCGAGGTGACCCCGGCGGCGATGGGCAGGGTCGTGTCCGGGCCGGTGACGTGTTCGTGCAGGTCGCGCAGGCGGGCGGCGGCGGTCGTACGGGCGGGGTGGTCCCTGGGCAGACGGTCGGCCAGAAGCCTCGCGGCGCGGGCGAGGTGACCCAGCGGCGGCACGGACGGACGCTCGCCGAGCAGGGCGATCAGCGCCTCCAGGGCGTCCTCGGCGCCGGAGGCGAGGGTGACCCACTGCTCGGTGGTGAGCGGGGTGAGCCTCGGGTGGCGTTCCGTCCAGTACGCGACCGCCCGGTCCAGGTCGGGGCCCGTACGCCAGAGGTCGGCGGGGTCGTCGGGCATGAGCAGCTCGACGGCTTCGACGGCCTCGTCGGTGGTGGTGAGCGCCTCCAGGGAGAGCGCGGCGATGTGCAGCTCGATCTCGGCGAGGTCGAGCTCGCGGGCGCGGGCGCGGGCGGCGTCGCCCTTCCCGAAGGCGGCGACGCGGCCCCGCGCCCAGCCGTCCGGCCAGGAGAGCGTGCGGGCCGAGGTGGACAGCAGGATCAGGCACTGGGCCGGTGACAGGCCGGTGGCCTCGGCGAACGCCCGTACGGTCGCCTCCCGGTCCACGGGCGGCGGGCCGTTCTCGGCGATCAGGCCGAGCGCCAGCCGGAGCCGGTCCTGGTCGCCCCAGCCGCGGCAGGTCCGCAGCTCGACGACGCGGTTGCGGGTGAACAGGAGCGGGTCGGGGCCGTCCGGGGTGTGGAGGAGCGCCGTGACCGCGTACCCGTGCCCCACCTGCTCGTGGTCGGCGACGGCGGCGGCCACGATGGGGCCCCGGCCCGAGCGGATCTGCCCGAGGTCGTACTCCGGGCGCAGCCGGGCGACGTGCCAGGTGCCGTCGGTGCGGAGGAGTCCGGGGACGGCCGCCAGTTCCAGCAGTTGCGCGCGCCCGCCGCCGTCGCCCCACGCGGCCTCCAGGACGGCGGCGCCGAGGCGGCCCAGCGTGTTCTCGATCCCCTTGACGGCGGCGGCGTCGAAGGTCGCGATCTTCTTGTCGTACGGCACCTCGACGGCGGCGCGGGCGAAGTGGACGATCCTCTCGTACGCGGACTCCGGCCCCGGATCGTCCGGCTCGGGGGACTTCTCGGACGGGACGGCGGGCGCCGCGGAGGCGGGCGCCGGGCGCAGGTGGGGCGGCGGGGTCAGCGCCAGGCGTTCCAGCAGGGCGGCCGCGCGCTCGCGGCATTCGACGGCCGTCCACACCAGGAACGTGACGCCCTTCCGGAGAGACTCGTCGGTGATCTCCGGCAGGAGCGGGCGGAGCCGTCCCGCCAGCTCGTCGCGGGCGGCGTGCTTGTCCAGGTAGTCGCTCTCGGGGTCCAGCACCCGCATGAGGTCGGCGGCGAGCGCGGCGTCCGCGACGTCGATCAGGGCCTGCGCCTTCTTCTCGTCGACGGCGCGCAGCGCCCTGGATCCTTCGGGGTCGCGCGGCCGCATCGCCGACCACCAGCCGGGAGGCGCGACCAGGCGGGTCCCGGACGCGTAGCGGTGGTGCTCGACCGTGCTGATGTTCTCGGCACCGTCGTGCTCGGGCACCCTGCCCCAGCCGCGGACGTAGCGGCCGATGGTCCGCCCGGCCGGGTCCCGCAGCTCGATGATCCGGCCCTGGCCGCGCCACACGGTGGCCTCGGCGCCGCCGGGGAAGGCGACCCGTTCGCCGTCGGCCGGTACGACGCGGCGGGCGGCGGGGTGCGCGCTGCCGTGCGGGCAGTGCGGGCCGCCGTGGTCCAGTACGGTCACCCGGCCGTTCACGGCGATCAGGCAGCGGTCGTAGAGGTCGCGCGCCTCGGTCCGTTCGTGGGACCGGCTGGAGACGTGCTCGTACGTGCCGAAGCCGTGGGACGGGCCGGCCCCGTCCGGTGTGACGACGCAGGCGCGGAACTGGTGCTCCCAGAGCCGGCCGGACTCGATCAGGAGCAGGTCGGCGCCGCTCTCTTCCAGGTAGTCGGTGATGGTGTTGACGTGGCCGGGGACGAAGGCGGGCAGCTCCAGCTCGTCGAGGACGCCGCCGCTCAGCGTGGCGGCGAGGGCGCGGGCCGGGTCCGTCCCGGTCGCGATCGTCCGGACGCTGTCCAGGAGGGGGCCGGGGACTCCGGCGATGGTGAACCGTTCGGCGTCGCACAGGGCGGCGTGCGCGTCAGGAAGCCCCTGATCCGGGACCCGCCCGGCATGCTCGGCGAGGATGGCGGCGACGATCTGCGCCGTTCCCGGTGTCGTCGTCAGGGCCCGTACGGTCTCGGGGGCGGTCTGCTTCGGGACGGCGGGCTCGGTGACGTTGAGCTGGTTGGTCACGTTGCCCACGATCGCGTCGCGCAGCAGCGGGGCCCAGTCCGGGTCGGCGGCAACGGCGGCCAGGTCGGTGCCCGCTCCGGCGGCGAGCCGGTCGTACAGCTTGAACGTGTGCAGCAGCCGGGGCCGCGCGAGCGGGACGCCGCGGTCCAGGAGGAGGTCGAGGAGCGGGAGGTCGGCGGCGGTCTCCTCCCAGCGGTTGACCTCGTCCTCGTCCACTCCCAGCACCGCCTCGTGGTCGTCGCAGGTGAGGCCATCCGCGCGCAGCCGCGTGCCGGCGTCGTGCAGGAGGTCGCCGAGACCGGCGACGGGGAGCGCGAGCCCCGCGTACAGCCTCAGGAAGCGGCCGAGCCAGTCCTTCGCCGCCGCCCCCGCCGGCCCGGGGAACGTGGTGAACGGGTCGGTCAGGCCCGCGCCCGCGAGGTTGCCGAGGAGGAGCGACACTGCCGCGCTCTTCGCCTCGGGGGTGTCCTGGGCGGGCAGCGGCAGGATGCCGAGGAGCGCGCGGCCGATGCCCGCGTCCGCCCGGGCCATCGGGCCGAGCAGCGGAAGGACGAACTTCCAGAGGGCCGGCGGTGCCGACTCCATGCAGCCGCTCTCCAGCAGGGCCCGTACGGCGCGCTCGTCCTCGGGCCCGCCGAGCGCGTGCCCGGCGGCCTTCGCCAGCGCGGCCCAGCCGTCGGCCAGGGCCAGCGCGCCGTCGGCGCCGTCCGGGACCTGCTCGCACCACTCGGTGAGCAGGCTGCGGTGCCAGCGGTACGCGGCGGAGGCGGGATGGCGGGCGGCGAGCCGCTTGCCGTGCTTCTTGAGCGTGGCCGTTCCGGCGGCGTCCGGTCCCGCGGCGAGGTGCGCCGCGACGAGCGCGGCCTCGTCGACCGGCAGCGCGTGCGCGTCCTCGGCGGCGCGGGCCTTGTCGAAGAAGGCGGCGGCGAAGCGGGCGCTGCCCGCGGCGGCCAGGATCCGCGCGCACTCCTCGTAGAACGGCGGCAGCAGCTCGGGCGCGTGCGTCTCCAGGTCGTCGCCGGTACGGGTGAGCGTGGTGCGCGCGAGGCCCGGCTTGCGGGCGGCCAGGCCGCGCGCGGCCCGCAGGTCGGTGTGCGCGGCCAGGATGCGGGCGCGGAGCGCCGGGTACCGGTGCAGGGCGGTCGCGAGGAAGCCGAGCGGGCCCGCGTGCACGGTGCCGACGCCGGTCTCGGCCACCGGGTCCAGGTCGTGCAGCGACTTCTCGGCCTTGTCGCCGTCGACGGCCGCGCGCCGGACGAGCTCGACGACCGGCTCGTCCAGGACGGAGTGCTCGTAGCGGACGGCGACGCACGTGTCCTCGCCGGAGCCGGCGGGCGTGCCCGGCAGCACCGCCCCGGCGCGCAGCAGCACCTCGCGCGCCGGGGCGGTGCTGCCGGAGGGCGCCACGGTGCCGGGCTCGCCTTGGTGGGCGTCGCAGTAGCGGGAGTACGCCTCGGCCGCCTCCACCACCGGCTCCGTCTCGTCCACGGTGCGGCCCGCGTACAGAGCCATGAGCGTGCGCACGCCCTCGGACCAGGCGATGTCGCCGATCTCCCTGCCGCCCGCGGCGAAGCTCAGCCACGCCAGGTAGGCCGGGCTCATCGGCCCGCTCCAGTCCAGGTCGATCTCTAGGCCGAGCGGCTCGGGCGCGTGCACGGTGAACCGCGCCGTGTTCCCCTTGATGCGCCCGCCCAGCTCGTGCACGCGGCGCTCGAACGCGGCGCCGCTCTCGTACCGGGCGTCCATGTATCCGAAGGTGTCGACCACGCCGAACGTCCGGTCCATGCTCGCGGGACGCGTCCACACCTCGCGGCGTACCTGCTCGACAACCTGCGTGAGGTTCCGTCCCCGCCAGATGGGCAGCTCGTCGCCGAGCAGCAGCGGGTGCGGGATCACGAAGGCGTCCGCGCCCGTCCACGCGCCCGCGCGCAGGAGCGCGCAGCGGCCGAGGTCGGGCGCGCCGCCGACGATCGGGGCGATGACCAGGTCGGTGAGCGTCTCGCGCCACACCGGGTCGTCCCACACGGCCGCGAACACCGCGGCCGGGACGGGCAGCGACCCCACCATCCAGGACTCGACCCGGTCGTGCACCGACCGCGCGTGCTCGCCGAGCCGGTCGCAGAGGGCGGCGAGCCGGAGCGCGGCCGGGTCCTTCCTGACGTTGGCGGGCACCTTGGCCAGCACGCGGCCCGCGGCCGTCCGGCAGGCGAGCACCGGCCGCCGCGTCCCCTCGACGGTGAGTTCGTGGCCCGTCGCGATCCCGATCCATCCCATGGCACACCATTCTTGATCATCCCTGGGACATTCGACGGGAAACGGATGATTCACCCGCGCGGTGGGCGCTGCGGCCCGTCCGGGTGGCGGTGCCGGCCTGCCCCTCAGGTGAGGCGGTCGACGATGGTCTTCGCCACCTCCTGCGCGTGCTCGGCCAGGTAGAAGTGGCCGCCGGTGAAGGCGACCAGCTCGAACCCGCCGGTCGTGTGCCCGGCCCAGGCCCGTGCGTCGTCCTCGCTGACCCGGGGGTCGGCGTCCCCCACGAGGGCGGTGATCGGGCAGCCGAGGAGCTCGCCCGGCCGCCACGCGTACGCCTCGATCGCCCGGTAGTCGGCACGCAGCGCGGGCAGGATCATCTGCACCACGTCCGGGTCGTCGAACAGGCGGGCGTCGGTGCCGCTGAGCGTGCGGAGCTCGGCCAGCAGCGACTCGTCGTCCTGCCCGCCGGGGACCTCCCGTCGCCGCCTGCTCGGTGCCCGCCGTCCGGAGGCGAACAGCCGTGCCACCTCCACGCCGCCGGCCTGGAGCCGCAGAGACGTCTCGTAGCCGACGCTCGCCCCCATGCTGTGCCCGAACAGCGCGACCGGCCTGCCCGCCGCCGCGGCCGTCAGCACGGCGGTGACCTGGTCGGCGAGTGCGTGGACGTCCTCCAGAGCCTGCTCCCTGCGGCGTTCCTGGCGGCCGGGGTACTGGACCGCGACCACGTCGAGTGCCGGAGCCAGCAGCGCAGACAGGCCGTGGAAGTAGGTCGCCGAGCCGCCCGCGTGCGGGAGCAGCGCCAGCAGCGGGCCCGCGCCGGGCCCCGGGTGGAACCGGCGCAGCCAGAGGTCCAGGTCGAGCGCGGTCATCGGGCCACCACCGGAAGGGAGGCGAGGCCGCGGATGACCATGCCTTCGGTGTGCCGCGGGCCGGGGTCGGCGATGGTGAGATCCAGCTCGGCCAGCCGCCCGATCACCACCTGGACGGCGAGGCGGGCCAGCGGCGCGCCGAGGCAGAAGTGAATGCCGTGCCCGAAGCCCAGGTGGCGCACCGGCGCCCGGCGAGCCAGGTCCAGCCGGTCCGGCTCGTCGTACACGGCCGGGTCTCGGTTGGCCGCGCCCAGCACCAGCAGCATCGACTCACCTTGCCGGATCGGCGTGTCACCGATCACCGTGTCGCTGAGTGCCGTCCGCGAGATCACCTGCGCGGGCGCGTCATATCTGATCAGCTCCTCCACGGCGGCCCCGATCTGGCCGGGGTTCGCGCGCAGCCAGGCGAGTTGCCCGGGCTCGCGCAGCAGCGCGAGCATGCCGTTGCCGATCAGGTGCACGGTCAGCGCGTACCCCGCCGAGACCAGCAACGTGCAGGTGGTCACCAGCTCGGTCTCGGTGAGCCTGTCGCCCTCCTGCTCGGCCGCGACCAGCTTGCTGACCAGGTCGTCGGCGGGCTCCGCGCGGCGCTGCGCGGCCAGCTCCGTGAAGTACTGGTTGAACTGCTCCCGCGCGCCCTGCCGCTGCGCGACCTGGGCCCTGGTGAGCGCGAAGTCGGGGTCGAGGCCCCGCCCGATCGCCGCCGACCAGCCGCGGAAACGGTCCATGTTCTCCTCCGGCACGCCCATGAGGTCGCCGAGCAGCAGCGCCGGGAGAGGATGGGCGATGGCGTCCATCAGGTCGAAGGAGGATCCGGCCGAGGCCACCAGCCGGTCGGCGAGCTCGACGGCGCGCGGGCGCAGCCGCTCGACGACCCGGGCGGTGAACGCCCCGCTCACCAGGGAACGCAGCCGGGTGTGGTCGGGCGGGTCCATGAAGATGAACTGGCGCACCGGCCTGCCCTCGGCGTCGCGGCCGAAGTGCTCGGCCACCGACTGGCCGTCTCCCCAGCCGACGAGCGGGTCCCGCAGCGCGTCCGAGGCCTCCCGATGGCCCATGACGACGACCATGCCGCCCGGCGTCCGCATGACCGGGCCGTTCTCGGCGATCCGCCGGTAGATCGGGTACGGGTCCTCACGGAACTCCGGATCGAACGGGTTGAACGGCAGCATCCGGCTGATGGCGTACTGGCCGGGGTCGGCCGGGATCGTGGGCGGCGGCTGCTCCGGCAGTTCGGGCGCCTCGACCGGGGTGAGGGCGCCGTAGGTGACCGGCAGGCGCAGGATCACCGTGTGCTTGTTGCTGCTGGCCCACCGCACCGGACCGGCCGTGCTCAGCTCGCCCACCCGGTCCAGCAGGGCTTCCAGGACCAGCCGCAGCTCCAGCCGGCCCAGCCGCTCCCCCATGCAGCCGTGGGTGCCGAACCCGAACGCCAGGTGGGGATTGTGCTCGCGGCGGATGTCGAAGGTGTGCGGGTCGGCGAAGACCTCCTCGTCCCGGTTGGCGGAGGCCCACCAGAACGTCACCTTCTGCCCGGCCCTGATCTGCATGCCGCCCACCTCCACGTCGCGGGTGGCGGTGCGCCGGTTGTACGGCGTCGGCGACGACCAGCGCAGCATCTCCTCGACCGCGCCCGGGATCAGCGAACGGTCCTCCCGCAGCGCCTTCCACTGGTCGGGGTGTTCGGCCAGGGCCAGCAGGCCGTGGGCGATGGCGTTGCGCGGCGGTTCGGAGCCCGCGCCGAGGATCAGGTTGAAGAACACCTCGCGCTCGTAGCTCGACAGCGGCCGCTCCCCCTCGGGCAGCTCGCCCGTGGCGACCAGGGAGAGCAGACCAGGGCCCGGCTCGGCGGCGAGCGCCTTGAGGGCGCCGCTGCCGTACTGGTAGAGCGCGAGCCGCGACATCTGCGAGCGCTCGGTGTCCTCGCCGACCTCGCGGTCGTCGAAGCCCATGCTCACGTCGGCCCACGCGTGCAGGGCGGGCCAGTCACGACGTGGCACGCCGAGGACCAGCAGCGCCGTCCTGATGGCGAACGGCCCGGCGATGTCCACCATCAGGTCGCCCCTGCCGTCCGCCACCGCCCCGGCGACCAGGTTCGCGGCGACGGCGCGCAGCTCCGGCTCCAGCGAGGCGACCGTCTCGCCGTCGACGGAGGGGCTGACCAGGTCCCTGAGCGCCTGATGCCGGGGGTCGTCCATCATGTTCAGCATGGTCCCCGCGTGGACGCCGGGCGCCAGGTCGTCGATGTGGGTGCCACCGCCGGCCCGGCCACCCCCGCCCTGGGAGGAGAACGCCGGGTCGGCCGCCGCGGCACGGATGTCCGCGTAGCGGCTCAGCACCCAGAAACCCTCACCGTCGGCGGTCGTGCCCGGCGGGTGGAAGAAGACCGGCGCCTGCTTGCGCAGGCGGGTGAAGACGTGGTGAGGGAACCCGTCGCCGAACCGGCTCTGGTCGGAGAGGTCGAACCCGTCAAGTACAGGGGGGAGCTCTTGCTGTTCGGTCATGACTGTCCCTTCACGTGGTGCGAGGCGCCGGCTGCCAGCCGCTCCAGAGCGGTGGCGGCGTGCGGCAGTACGGTGGCGGGGCCGCTCGCGCCGACGAAGCCGTCCGGGCGGAGCAGCACGAACGCGTCGGCGCCGCCCGCCCGGTGGCGGTGGACGACCAGTTCGGGCAGCCGGGCGGCCAGCGCCGCCCCCTGGCTGCCGGCCAGGCCGCCGTCCGGCCCGGTGGTGACGAGCTGGAAACGGTCGCCGGCGTCGGGTTCGAGCGACCACTTCGGCCGGCGGGTGCCCGGCCGGGGCAGCCCCCGCGGCACCTTGCCCGCGGCCGGGAACAGGGTGTCCGGGTAGGTGATCAGCCAGCCCGACAGCAGCGGCGGCATCCGGCGGCCGAGCACGCCGGTGCGGTGCATGAGGGTCATCGCCAGGTCGCGGATCCGGTGCGCGACCGGGCTGAGCACCGCCTGCCTGGCCATCCGGCCGGTGGCCTGCACGGTCTGCTCGGCGGCGGCGCGGCGCTCGACGTCGTAGCTGTCCAGGATGTGCGGCGCGTACCTGCCGTCGAGGACGCCGGCCAGCTTCCACGCCAGGTTCCGCACGTCGGCGAACCCCAGGTTGAGCCCCTGCCCGCCGACCACGGAGTGGACGTGTGCCGCGTCGCCGGCCAGGAAGCAGCGGCCGGCCCGCAGTGGCGAGGCGATCCGCTCGTGGCTGGTGAACAGCGTGTTCATGGTCAGGTCGGTGAGCCGCAGGCCGCCCGGCCCGCGCTCGTCCAGCAGGCGCTGCCCCGTCTCACCGGTGAGCTCGGTGCCCTCGGGTACCGCGCCCGAGATCCGCACCCGGCCGCCGGGCAGCGGCGCCACGAGCACCACCCCGGCACGGCCGAGGTAGTAGTTCACCGCTTGCGCGTCGTAGTCGCCCTCCATCCGGCCTTCCGCGAGGAGGAAGGTGATCGGCAGGGGCGCGCCGGTGAAGTCGGCGCCGATCAGGTCCCGGACGGTGCTGCGGAAGCCGTCGGCCGCGATCAGCCACTCCGCCTCCAGCGTCACCTCCCGGCCGTCCGCTTCCCGGGCGGTGACGGTGACCGAGTCCTGATCCTGTGTCAGGCCCACCACCCGCAGGCCACGCCGTACGTCGCCGCCGAGCCTGCGCAGCTCGTCCTGCAGCAGCTCGGTGGTGTCCTGCTGCGGCAGGATGAGCGGCGCCATGGTGGGGGCGAGCGGCAGCCTGAGCGTGGTGCCGCCGACGTGGTAGCTCAGCGCGCCGACCCCCACGCCGCGCTTGCGGGCCTCCTCCAGGATGCCGAGGTCGCGGTAGGCCTCCAGGGACGGCGGCCACAGCAGGATGGCGCGGGACCCGGTGCCGGGTTCCGGCGCCGCGTCCACGATGTCCGCGGCGACGCCGCGGCGGCGCAGTTCGCACGCCGCCATCAGCCCGACTGGCCCGGCCCCGACGATCAGGACTTTGACGCGTTGGTTCATCGGTCGTGCTCCTTCAGGATCTGCTCCAGGTGCTGGGCGAGCCGGCGAGGTGTGGGGTGTTCGAAGACGAGGTCGGCGGGCAGGGCGTGGTCCACGGTCCGGCCGAGGGCGTTGCGCAGTTGCAGGCCGGTCAGCGAGTCGAAGCCGATGTCGGTGAAGCGGCTGTCGGCGTCGATGTCGGCGGGATCGTCGTGGCCGAGGACGGACGCGGCGTGGCCGCAGACCAGCGTGATCAGGTTCTCCTGGTCGAGGGGGCCGGCCTGCGCGGGCATGTCGTCCGGGACGGCGGAGCCGCGCGGCCTGGCCTCGTCCAGATCGGCGATCAGGGGACGGTGCCGGTCCCCGGCGTAGGCGGAGGCGAACCGGGGCCAGTCGAGATCGACGATGGCGGCGGTGCCGCCGGTGCCGGGGGTGCCGGGGGCGGACATGGAGCCGGCGGTGGCGGCGGTGCCCGCGGCGGACAGTTCCCGCCGCAGCGCCTGCAAGGCGGGGCCGGGGCGCATCCTCGCCACCCCCTGGCTCTCCAGGCGCGCGCCCAGCTCGCCGTTGTCGCGTTCGAGCCAGGGCCCCCAGGCCACCACCGTGGCGGGACGGCCGCGGGCGCGCCGATGCCGGGCCAGCGCCTCGATCTCCGCGCCCGCCGCGGCGTACGCCGCCTGGCCGACGCCGCCGAACGTGGCCGCGATCGTGGAGAACAGCACCAGGTCCGTCTCCGTGACCTCGCTCAGCGCCCTGGCCTCGACGGCGTTGGCGACCAGGACGCGTTCCAGCCGGTCGAGGGTGAGCCCGGCCAGGGTGCTCTCCTCCAGGTGGTCGGCCGCGTGCACCACCAGGGACGGCCGGTGCTCGGCGACCAGCCGGGCGGGCGCGGCCGGGTCCGACGGGTCCACGACGGCGACGGTGATCCGCTCGCCCAGGTCCGCGACCGGTTCGTCGGCGACCAGGATGACGTGGTCGGCACCCGATTCGGCCAGCCAGGCGGCGAGGTGCGGCCCGTACGGGCCGGAGCCGCCGTTGACGAGGACGGTTCCGGCGGCCTGCCACTCCGGCGCCGCGTACGGCGCGCGGCTCAGGCGGGGGACGAGCAGCGTGCCGCCGCGCACGGCCACCTGGTCCTCGCCTCCGGGCGGCTGCGCGAGCGCGCGGGCGAAGGCGGCGCGCGCCCGCTCGTCCAGCCGTTCCGGCACATCGACGAGGCCGCCCCACAGCTCGGGCCGCTCCAGGGCGAGACTCCGGCCCAGGCCCCAGATCCGGGCGCGCGCCGGCTCCCCGGCACCGCCGCCGTCAGCGGCGCCGGCGATGTCGCCGGCAGCCGGGCCGGCGGGGGCGCCGGTGTCGGTGATGGCGTTCCGGGTGACGAGCCAGAGGGGGCCGCTGTGGAGGCCGCCGGGCTGGGCGAGCGCCAGCGTGGCGGCCAGGCCCCGGCTCAGCGCGGGATGGTCCGGATGCGCGGACTCGTCCAGGCCCAGCAGCGACACCACTCCCGCGTACGCCCCGCGCCGCGCCCGGCTGCTCGTCTCGACCTCGGCGCCGTGCTCGGTCAGAGCGGCGACGACGTCCTCGACCAGCCCGTGCCGCTCGCGGGCCACGGGGACGAGCACCTGCCAGGTGCCCGACAGCACCGGCGTCGCAGCCGCCGCGGGCATCGGCCGCCAGTCCAGCCGGTACCGCCACGAGTCGCCCCCGTGGGCGGCGGGCCTGCGGGGGGTGAGCCAGAAGCGCCGCCGCTGGAAGGCGTACGTCGGCAGGTCGACCGGCGGTGCGGGAGTCAGGACGGCCCGCCAGTCCACCCGTGCCCCGTGGGCGTGGGCCTCGCCGAGCGCCGTCAGGAAGCGGCGGAGGTCCCCCGAGTCGCGGCGCAGCGTGCCGATCGCGGCGGCGGGCGCGCCGGCCGCCTCCGCCGTCGCCGCCACACCCGCCGCCAGCACGGGGTGCGGCCCTGGCTCCACGAAGAGGGTGGCGCCGTCGGCGAGCAGGGCCCGGACCGTGTCGGCGAACCGGACGCGCTCGCGCAGGTTCCGGCCCCAGTAGGCGGCGCCGAGTTCGCGGCCGTCGAGCGGCCCGCCCGTGACGGAGGAGTAGAACGGGATCCGCGCCGTCCCGGGTGTCAGCCCGGCGAGTTCAGCGACCAGCCGGTCCCGGGCCGGCTCCACGTACGGGGAGTGTGCCGCGTAGCCGACCTCGACGCGGCTCGCCCGCACCCCGTCGGCCTCGCACTGGGCCAGCACCTCCGCCAGCGGCCCCGCCTCCCCGGCCACCGTCGTGTAGCGCGGCCCGGTATCGGCGGCGACCGTCACCCGATCGCCCCAGCGCCGCTCGACCTCGTCGGCGGGCAGCGCGATCGCCAGCAGCCCGCCCGCGCCGCCGGCCTCGGCCATCAGCCGGGCGCGCAGCGCGACCACGCGGGCGCCGTCGTCCAGGGACAGCGCGCCGGCGACGGTGGCGGCGGCGATCTCTCCCTGCGAGTGTCCTGCCACGGCGTCGGGGGTCACGCCCGCCGCCCGCCACAGCTCGGCGAGCGCCACCATCGTCCCCCACAGCGCCGGCTGGGCCACGTCGTCGCGGCGCAGGTCGGGGGCGTTCGAGCCGCCGCCGAGCACCTCGGTCAGCGACCAGCCGACGTACGGTGCCAGCGCGTCGGCGCAGCGGCCGACCGCCTCGGCGAACACCGGAGAGGACCTCAGCAGCCGCCTGCCCATCCCCGCCCATTGCCCGCCCTGCCCGGAGAAGACGAACGCGACCTGCGCTCCCGGGCGTGCCGTTCCCCGCACGAGCCCGGGGGCCGACTGCCCGGCGGCCAGCGCGTCGAGGCCCCGGGCGAAGTCGGCGGCCTCGGCGCCGACCAGCACCGCACGGTGGTCGAGCGTGGCCCGCGTGGTCGCCAGCGACCAGGCGACCCGGTGAACGCGGGAGGGCTCGCCGTGCTCCGCGTCCGTGGCGTAGGGGCGCAGGCGGGCGGCCTGGGCGCGGAGGGCGGCTTCGGATCTGGCCGACAGCAGCCACGCGGCCGCTGCTCCCCCGGTGATCCCCATCACGGGCAGGGGCTCCGTGCGGGGCTCCGGCGGTGGCGCGGCTTCCAGGATGACGTGGGCGTTGGTGCCGCTCACGCCGAACGCCGAGACGCCCGCCCGGCGCGGCTGCCCCGTGTCGGGCCACGGCTGGGCCTCGGTGAGCAGCGCGACGCGCCCGCGCGACCAGTCGACCCGGGATGTCGGCTCGTCCACGTGCAGGGTGGCGGGCAGCACGCCGTGCCGCATCGCCTCGACCATCTTGATCACCCCGGCCACTCCGGCGGCGGCCGCGGCGTGCCCCAGGTTGGACTTGATCGACCCCAGCCACAGCGGCCGGTCCCGGTCCTGGCCGTAGGTCGCGAGCAGCGCCTGCGCCTCGATCGGGTCGCCGAGCACGGTCGCCGTGCCGTGGGCCTCGACGGCGTCGACCTGGGAGGGCGTCAGCCCGGCTGAGGCGAGCGCGGCGCGGATCACCCGCTCCTGTGCCAGGCCGCTCGGCGCGGTGAGACCGTTGGAGGCGCCGTCCTGGTTCAGCGCGCTGCCCCGGATCACGGCGAGGATCTCGTGCCCGTTGCGTCGGGCGTCGGAGAGCCGTTCGAGGAGCAGCAGGCCGACCCCCTCGGCCCAGCCCGTGCCGTCGGCGGAGGCGGCGAAGGATCGGCAGCGGCCGTCCGGCGACAGCCCGCGCTGCCTGCTGAACTCCACGAACCCCGAGGGAGTGGACAACACCGACACGCCGCCCGCCACGGCCAGCGAGCACTCCTCCTGCCGCAACGACTGCGCGGCAAGGTGTAACGCCACCAGCGAGGAGGAGCAGGCGGTGTCGACGGTGAGCGCGGGCCCCTCCCATCCCAGGCTGTACGCCAGCCGGCCCGACAGCACGCTCGCGGCCACACCGGTCAGCAGGAAGCCCTCCAGCCCGTCGGGGACGGGGTCGAGCAGCGCGGCGTAGTCCTGGTTGTTGGTGCCGACGAACACCCCGGTCCGGCTGCCGCGCGTCGACTCCGGATCGAGGCGGGCGCGTTCGAGCAGTTCCCAGGACGTCTCCAGCAGCAGCCGCTGCTGCGGGTCCATGGCCAGGGCTTCGCGCGGCGAGATCCCGAAGAAGGCCGCGTCGAAGCCGCCCGCGTCGTCGAGGAACCCGCCCCGCAGGACGTACGTGGTGCCGGGATGGTCGGGGTCGGGGTGGTACAGGGACTCGAGGTCCCAGCCCCGGTCGGCGGGGAACGGCCCGATCGCGTCCGCCTGCCCGGCCACGAGCTGCCACAGGTCCTCCGGCGTGCGCACGCCTCCGGGGTAGCGGCAGCTCGCCGCGATGATCGCGATCGGCTCGCGGTGCCGCTCCTCGGCCTCACGGAGCCTGCGGCGGGTCTCGTGCAGCTCCAGCGTGGCCCTTCTGAGGTAGTCACGCAGCTTGTCTTCGGTCGACTCTCCGGTCGGCGCGGCGCCAGCGGTCACCGATTCTCACCCTTCCAGCTCGGCGTCGAGGAAGTCGAACAGTTCGTCGTCGCTGGCCGCGCGCAACCGTTCGGCCACGGCCTCCGCCGGCGGGGCGGGCGGCTCGTGCCGGGCGGTCAGTTCGCCGAGCAACGCCTGCAACCGGGCGGCGGCCCGCTCCGCCGCGGGGTCGCCCGGCGGGATCGCGGCCATCGCCGCGGCCATGCCCGCCAGCGCGTCGTCCAGGGACGGGCGGGCGGCCTCGTCCAGGCGGGCGCCCAGGTGTGCCGCCAGGTCCTCGGCGGTCGGGTGGTCGAAGACGAGGGTGGGGGGCAGGTCCAGCCCGGTGGCGGCGCCGAGCCGGTTGCGCAGGTTCACGGCTGCGAGGGAGTCGAGGCCCAGCTCGCGCAGCTGGCGGCCGGGTTCGACCGCGTCCGCGCCGTCGTGGCCGAGCACGGCCGCGATCTCGCCGCGTACGGCCCGCAGCAGCCGGCGGCGGCGTTCGGCGTCGGTGAGCCCGGCGAGGCTGCGTGGCAGCTCGGCGTTCCCGGCGTCGGCGAGCCGGCTGTCGGCGGCGGCGCGCAGGTGGCCGGCCACCTCGGGCAGGTCCTCCACGAACGGCCGTCGCCGAAGCGCGGTGAAGGCGGGCACGAACCGTTCCCAGTCCACGTCGGCCAGCACGAGGGCCGGGCGATCCTCCTCCAGCGCCTGGCCGAGCGCGACCAGCGCGAGGTCCGGCGGCATCGGCGGTACGCCGCGGCGGCGCAGTTGCTCGCGGCGTTCGGCCTCGGCCGCCGGATCGCCGAGATCGACCTCGGCCCACAGGCCCCACGCCACGGCGGTGGCGGGCAGGCCGCGGGCGCGGCGGTGCTCGGCCAGCGCGTCGAGGTGGGCGTTCGCGGCGGCGTAGGCGGCCTGCCCGGCGCTGCCCCACACTCCGGCGATCGAGGAGAACAGCACGAAGGCGTCCAGCTCGTGGCCGGCGAGCAGTTCGTGCAGATGAGTGGCGCCGAGCGCCTTGGCGCCGAGCACCGCGTCCAGCTCGGCCGGGGAGGTGCCTGCCAGCGGGGCCGCGTTCAGCGTGCCCGCCGTGTGGAAGACCGCGGTCGGCGGATGCTCGGCGAGCAGGGCGGCCAGCGCGGCGCGATCGGTGAGGTCGCAGTCGGCGACGGTCACCCGGGTGCCGCCGAAGGCGCCGGCGTCGAGGTCACCGGCTCCCGGGCGTTGGGGGACGAGCACCAGGTGCTCGGCGCCCAGGCCGGCGAGCCAGCGGGCCACGTGGGCGCCGAAGCCGCCCGTCCCTCCGGTGACGAGGACGGTGCCGCGAGCGCGGAAGCCCGGTCCGGGCGCCGGGACCGGCAGCCTGGCCAGGCGGCGGGCCAGCAGGCCGCTGGGCCGCACGGCGAGCTGGTCCTCGCCGCCCGTGCCCGCGAGGGCGCGCGCCAGGTGGGTGGCGGCGCGGGCGTCGAGGGTGGCGGGCAGGTCGACCAGGCCGCCCCACAGCCGCGGGAGTTCCAGCGCCACGGTACGCCCCAGCCCCCACACCTGTGCCTGGCCCGGCTCGCCCGGCCCGTCGGACGCGCCGGTGCGCACGCCGCCGCGCGTCACCAGCCACAGCGGGACGCCGGCCCCGTCCAGCTCGTGAACCAGCGCCACCGTGGCGGCGAGACCGGCGGAGACGGCGAGGTGGCCGGGCACGGGCACGTCGTCGAGCGCGAGCAGCGACACCACTCCGGCGAGCCCGGCGGGCAGGGTGAACCGCGGGCCGTGGGTGACGGTCACCACCTCGGCCCCCGCCTCGGCCAGGGCGGCGGCGCAGAACGCGGCGCTCTCGCCCGCGGCGGGCGTCTCGGGGACGACCAGGAGCCAGGTGCCGGACAGCCCGGACGCCTCGGGTGCGACGGGCGTCCACGTGACCTCGTAGCGCCAGGACGCCGTCGCGTTCCGCTCGCCACGGCGGGCGTGCCAGGCGGTCAGCGCGGGCAGCACCGCGTCCAGCGGGCCCGGGTCGTCCACGCCGAGTGTCCGGGCGACCTGGCCGGCGTCCGCGCTCGCCACCGCCTGCCAGAAGGCCGTCTCCGCCGGATCGGCCCCGGCGGTCACCGGCTCGGGCTCGGGCTCCAGCCAGTACCGCCGGCCCTGGAACGCGTACGTGGGCAGCTCGGCCCTGGTAGCCGGCCGGCCGTCGTAGGCGGCCCGCCAGTCGACGGCCACGCCGCTGGCGTACGCCTCGCCCAGCGCGGTCAGGAAGCGGTCCAGGCCGCCGTCGTCACGTCGCAGCGTCGCCGCCACGGTGAGGGCGAGCCCTGCCTGCTCGCCGCTCTCCTGGATGCCCGCGGCCAGCACGGGATGCGGGCCGACCTCCAGGAACGTCCGGTGCCCTCGGTCGAGCAGCGCGCCGGTGGCCTCGGCGAACAGGACGGGCTGTCTGAGGTTGCGGTACCAGTACTCCGCGTCCAGCGGCTCGTCCTCGACCCACTGTGCCGTCACCGTGGACAGGAACGGCACGGCGGGCGGGCGGGGCGCGATCCCGGCCAGCGCCGCGCGCAGGTCGTCGCGGATCGGCTCGACCCCTGGCGAGTGGGAGGCGTAGTCGACGGGCAGCCGCCGGGCGCGGATCCCCTCGGCCTCGCATCGGGTGATCAGGGCGTCGAGGGCCGCGTCCGCGCCCGCGACCACTACCGACGACGGGGAGTTCACCGCGGCCACGGTGAGCCCGGTGCCGTCGAGGGCGAGCCGGTCCGGCGGCGCCTGTACCGACGCCATCCCGCCCGTGCCCGCGAGGGCGCGCAGCGCGCGGCTGCGCAACGCGACCACCCGCGCGCCGTCGGCCAGCGAGAGGGCGCCCGCCACGCAGGCGGCGGCGATCTCCCCTTGCGAGTGGCCGACGACGGCGGCGGGCCGCACGCCGTACGCGCGCCACAGCTCGGCCAGGGCGACCATCATGGACCACAGCGCGGGCTGGACCACGTCCACCCGCTCCAGGTCGCCCTTCCCACGCAGCACGTCCTCGAGGGAGAGGTCGAGGTAGGGGGCGAGCGCCTGGGCGCACTCGGCGATCCGCGCGGCGAACACCGGCGAGGAGTCGAGCAGGGCCGCACCCATGCCGAGCCACTGCGGTCCCTGGCCGGGGAAGACGAACACCGCCTCGGTCCCTGCGCGGGCGGATCCCCGGACGACTCCGGCCGCGGGCTCGCCTGCCGCGAGCGCGCCGAGCCCTCGGGTGAAGGCGGGCACGTCGGCGCCCACCAGCACCGCGCGCTGTTCGAGGCCGGCTCGGGTGGTGGCGAGGGCCAGTCCGAGGCCGGCGAGATCCGGCTGCGGGTCGCGCTCCAAGCGGGTCAGCAGGCGGCGGGCCTGCTCGCGCAGCGCGGGCTCGGTCGCCGCCGACACCACCCACGGCAGCGGCTGAGCTTCGCGGCTCGGCCGAGACTCGGGTTCGGGTTGGCGGCTCGCCGAAGGCTCGATCCCGGCTTCGCGGCTCGCCGGAGGCTCGATCCCGGGTTGGCGGCTCACCGGGGGGTCGGGTTCGGCGGAGACCGCTTCAAGGATGACGTGCGCGTTGGTGCCGCTGATCCCGAACGACGACACCGCGGCCCGCCTGGGCCGCCCGTTCGCCGGCCAGGACCGCTGCTCGGTCAGCAGCGACACCGCGCCGGACGACCAGTCCACGTGCGGTGTCGGCTCGTCGACGTGCAAGGTCCGCGGCAGCGTGCCGTGCCGCATGGCCTGCACCATCTTGATGACGCCGGCGACGCCGGCCGCCGCCTGGGTGTGGCCGATGTTGGACTTGACCGACCCCAGCCACAGCGGCCGGTCGCGGTCGTGGCCGTACGTGGCGATCAGCGCCTGGGCCTCGATGGGGTCGCCGAGCGCGGTGCCGGTGCCGTGCGCCTCGACGGCGTCCACGTCGCCGGGGGCGAGGCGCGCGTCGGCGAGCGCGCGCTGGATGACCCGCTGCTGCGAGGGGCCGTTCGGGGCGGTGAGCCCGTTGGAGGCTCCGTCCTGGTTGACGGCGCTGCCGCGCAGCACGGCCAGCACGCGGTGGCCGTTGCGGCGGGCGTCGGACAGCCGCTCCAGCAGCACCAGGCCCACGCCCTCCGCCCAGCCCGTGCCGTCGGCGGAGGCGGCGAACGACTTGCACCGGCCGTCCGGCGCCAGCCCGCGCTGGCGGCTGAACTCCACGAAGGTCCCCGGCGTCGCCATCACCGTGACGCCGCCCGCCAGCGCCATCGAGCACTCGCCGCGCCGCAGCGCCTGTGCCGCCAGGTGCATCGCCACCAGCGACGACGAACAGGCCGTGTCCACCGTGACGGCCGGGCCCTCCAGCCCGAAGGCGTAGGCGAGGCGGCCGGAGACGACGCTGCCGGCCGTACCGGTGCCGACGTAGCCCTCCAGGTCGGTGGGGACGGACGGCAGCAGCGTGACGTAGTCGTGGTACATCACGCCGACGAAGACGCCGGTGTCGCTGCCGGACATCGAGGTGGGGTCAAGGCCCGCGCGCTCGAACGTCTCCCAGCCGGCCTCCAGCAGCAGCCGCTGCTGCGGATCCATCGCCAGCGCCTCGCGGGGGCCGATGCCGAACAGGTCGGCGTCGAAACGGTCGGCGTCGTACAGGAAACCGCCCTCACGGGTGTAGCTGGTGCCGGGACGGTCCGGGTCGGGGTCGTACAGGGTGGACAGGTTCCAGCCCCGGTCGGTGGGGAACGGCGAGATCGCGTCGCCGCCGGCCGTGACCAGGTCCCACAGGTCCTCCGGCGAGCGCACGCCGCCCGGGTAGCGGCAGGCCATCGCCACGATCGCGATCGGCTCGTCCGCGCTCGGCCGGTCCACGACGACAGGGGCGGGCGTGGCCGGCGTGGCCGTGATCTCCCGCAGCAGGAACCCGGCCAGCGCCGCGGGCGTCGGATGGTCGAAGACCAGGGTGGCGGGCAGGCGGGCGCCGGTGCCGGCGGCGAGGGCGTTGCGCAGCTCGACGGCGGTGAGCGAGTCCAGGCCCAGCTCGGCGAAGGTCGCGGCGGGCGGTACGGCCTCCGGGCCGCGATGTCCCAGAACCGCCGCGACCTCGGTCCGCACGGCCTCCAGGGCGGCTCGCTCCCGTTCCTGGCCGGACAGCCCGGCCAGGCGGCGCGCCAGTTGCGGGCCTCCGGGCTCCGCGGGGCGCCGGCGGGTGCGGACCAGGCCGCGCAGCAGGTGCGGCGGCTCGCCGGAGCGTGCGATCGCCGCGAGGTCCAGGCGAGCGGGCACCAGGACGGCGTGGTCGTACCGGCCGGCCGTGTCGAACAGGGCCAGCCCCGCCCCGGGCGTCAGCGCGGCGGTCCCCGGCCTGGCGGTGGCCGCCATTCCGGCCTCCACGTCCCACAGGCCCCAGGCGAGCGAGGTCGCCGGAAGCCCGCGGGCCCGGCGGCGCTGCGCGAGCGCGTCCAGCACGGCGTTGGCGGCGGCGTAGTTGGCCTGGCCGGGCGTCCCGAACGCGGCGGCGGCCGACGAGAACAGCACGAACGCGGCCAGCCCGTGGGTGAGCTCGTGCAGGTGCAGCGCCGCGTCCGCCTTCGGGCGGAGCACGGCGGCGAGCCGGTCGGGCGTGAGGGACTCCAGCACGCCGTCGTCGAGCACTCCGGCCGCGTGCACCACAGCCGTCAGCGGGTGCTCGGGATCGACGGTGCCGAGCAGGGCGGCGACCTGGTCCCGGTGCGCCAGGTCGCACGCCACGAACTCGACGCGCGCTCCCAGCCTCTCCAGCTCGGCCCGCAGCCCGGGGGCCGAGGGAGCGTCCGCGCCGCTGCGGCTGGCCAGCAGCAGCCTGCGCACGCCGCGTTCGGACACCAGGTGCCGGGCGAGCAGCCCGCCCAGCGCCCCGGTCGCGCCGGTGATCAGGACCGTCCCTTCCGGGTCGTACGCTGCGGGAAGTTCGTCCCCTTCCGGGTCGTACGCCGCGGGAGGTTCGTCCCCTGCCCTCGCGCGGGCCAGGCGCGGCACCAGCATCGTGCCGCCGCGCAGCACCAGTTGCGGTTCGCCGGTGGCGAGCGCCCGGCGCAGGTTGTCGCGGGACTGCGCCGTCCCGTCGAGGTCGACGAGCACGAACCGGCCCGGGTGCTCGGACTGCGCGGAGCGGATCAGGCCCCATGCCGCCGCGCCGGCCAGGTCGGTGACGTCCTCCCCCGGTCGTGGCGCCATGGCTCCCCGGGTCAGGAGGACGAGGCGGGCGCCCGGGAGCCGGTCATGGGCCAGCCAGGCACGTGCCAGGGCCAGCGCGCGCTCGGCCGTCCTGTGCACGGCGGCCACCTCGTCGTCCGGCCGCCCGGCGTGTGCCTCACTGATCGGGACCAGCACGTACTGCGGCGCCTGCGCGCCGGTGGGCAGGGCGGCCAGGTCGGGGTGACACGGTGCGGCGATCCCCTCGTACGGCTCGCCGAGAACGGCGATGCCGGCCTGGGGCACGGCGTCGGGTGCCTGGATCTCGGCCCAGTCCACGGTGTACATGTCGGCGTCCGGCCGCTCGGACGGGAGCGGGCGGAAGGTGATCGCGTCCACGTCGGCGACCGCGCGGCCGGCGGCGTCGGTCAGGGTCAGGGCCAGCGAGTCGGGGGTGAGCGGCGTCAGGCGGGCTCGCGCCGCCGTCACGCCGGGCACGTGCACGCGGATGCCCGTCATGACGAACGGGATCCGCGCCGCGCCCGTGGCGGCGAGCACGCCGAGCCCGGCCGCGTGCAGCGCCGCGTCGAGCAGCGCCGGGTGGAGGGCGTAGCGGTCGGCGCCCGCCTGCAGCGGCTCGGGCAGCGCGACGTCGGCGTACACGCGGTCACCGTGCCGCCAGGCGGCTCGCAGGCCCTGGAAGGCCGGGCCGTACTCCAGCCCGGCGGCGGACATGGCGGTGTACAGCGCGTCGAGGTCGGCGGGGTCGCCCTCGGCAGGACCGCCCGCCGGATCGGGCTCCGTGCCGTCCTCGGGTGGCGGGGTGCCGGCGCCGGCGGTTAGCGTGGCCGTGGCGTGGCGGGTCCAGGGCTGGTCGGGGCCGGGGCGGGCGTGGACGGTGAGCCGGTGCCCGTCGGCGTCCACCCAGATCTGGAGGGTGACCTCGCCGCCTTCCGGGATGACCAGCGGGGTCTCGAGGGAGAGCTCGCCGACCTGGTCGTGGCCGGCGTGGGCGGCGGCGTGCAGGGCCAGGTCGGCGAAGACGGCGGCGGGGATCACGAGTGCGCCCGCCACGACGTGGTCGGCCAGCCACGGATGGGACAGCGTGGACAGCCGGCCGGTGACGACGGTCCCACCCTCCTGGGCGAGGGAGACGGTGGCGCCGAGCAGAGGGTGCCCCGCCGGGGCCAGGCCGAGGCCTGTGGCGTCCGTACCGGAGGTGGGTTCCAGCCAGTAGCGGCTGCGCCGGAACGGATACGTGGGCAGGTCGACCAGGCTGCCGGTGAGCATGGCGCGCCAGTCGACCTGCGCTCCGTGCGTGTGGGCGGTCGCCAGGGCGGTGAGCAGTGCGCGCGGCTCGTCCTTGTCCCTTCTCAGCAGCGGGACGACGTCGCGGTCGGGGGCCATCGCGGTCAGCGTGGCGTCCGGGCCCACCTCCAGCAGCACCGGCACCTCGCCCAGCCACTCCAGCGCCCGAGCGAACCGGACCGGCTCCCGCACCTGCCGCACCCAATACCCGGCGGTGGCGATCTCCGCCGTCGGCTCCCCGGCCAGCGTGGACACGATCGGAATCGACGGCGCATGGAACGTCAACCCCCGCGCCACCTCCGCAAACGCCTCCAACATCGGCTCCATCCGCGCCGAATGGAACGCATGACTGACCCGCAACCGCCGGGTACGCCGCCCCCGCTCGGTCACCAGCGCCTGCAGTCGGTCCACCTCGTCGGCGTCACCGGAGATGACCACCGAGTCGGGAGCGTTGACCGCGGCGACCTGCACCCCCGCCGACAACAGCGGCGCCACCTCCGCCTCACCCATCCCCAGCGCGCACATCGCGCCACCCGCCGGCAACGCCTGCATCAACCGCGCCCGAGCCGTCACCAGCGCACACGCATCATCCAGCGACAACACCCCCGCCACATGCGCAGCCGCCAACTCACCGATCGAATGCCCCAACAGGAAATCCGGCCGAACCCCCCACGACTCCACCAACCGGAACAACGCCACCTGCACCGCGAACAACCCCGGCTGCGCGAACAACGTCCGATCCAAAGCCGCCGCGTCAGTGGCGATCACCTCACGCAACGATGGCTCCAAACGCCCGCACACCTCATCAAAAGCCGCGGCGAACACCGGAAACCGCCCATACAACTCCAGGCCCATGCCCAGCCGCTGCGACCCCTGACCCGAGAACAGGAACGCCGTCTGCGCACGCCCGACAGGGCCGGAATCGCTGATCTGGGTCAGCTTGGCGAGCAGTTCGTCATGGTGGCCGGCAACGATCACGGCGCGATGGGCGAATACCGGGCGGTGGGCGGACGAATATGCCACGTCTTCCATCGGCACGTCCGGATTCCCGCGCAGGAAGGCCGCGAGCTCCGCTGCTTGGGTCTGCAGGGCGTCCGAGCTGCGGGCCGACAGAAGAACCGGCACGACCCCCGGCTCGCCCTCAGCGGGAGCCTCTTCCAGTGCGGGCGGCTCTTCCAGGATCACGTGCGCGTTGGTGCCGCTGATCCCGAACGATGACACCCCCGCCCGCCTTGGCCGGTCGCTCGCAGGCCACGGCTGCTGCTCGGTCAGCAACGCCACCGCGCCCGACGACCAGTCCACATGCGACGACGGCTCATCAACGTGCAAGGTCTGCGGCAGCATGCCGTGCCGCATCGCCTCCACCATCTTGATCACACCCGCGACCCCGGCCGCCGCCTGCGCATGCCCGATGTTGGACTTCACCGATCCCAGCCACAGTGGCCGGTCCCGTTCACGGCCGTAAGCGGCGATCAACGCCTGCGCCTCGATCGGATCACCAAGCGCCGTCCCCGTCCCGTGCGCCTCCACCACATCCACATCACCAGCCGCAAGACGCGCATCCGCCAGCGCCCCCTGAATCACCCGCTGCTGCGAAGGACCGTTCGGCGCCGTCAACCCATTCGAAGCGCCGTCCTGATTGACCGCACTCCCCCGCACCACCGCCAGCACCCGATGCCCCCGACGCCTGGCCTCCGACAGACGCTCCAGCACCACAACCCCAACACCCTCCGACCAGCCCGTCCCATCCGCCCCCTCCGCGAACGACTTGCACCGGCCATCAGGCGCCAACCCCCGCTGACGACTGAACTCCACGAACACCCCAGGCGACGACATCACCGTCACCCCACCCACCAACGCCAGCGAACACTCACCCCGCCGCAACGCCTGCCCCGCCAGATGCAACGCCACCAACGACGACGAACACGCCGTATCGATCGTCACCGCCGGCCCCTCCAGCCCGAACGTGTACGCCACCCGCCCCGACAACACGCTCGCCGCACCACCGGTCAGCAGATACCCCTCCACCTCCTCGGCGCCCTGGCCGAGAAGCGGGCCGTACTCCTGGCGCATCCCTCCGACGAACACCCCGGCCTGCGCGCCGCGCAGCGCGGCGGGGTCGATGCCGGCCCGCTCGAACGCCTCCCACGACGCCTCCAGCAACAACCGCTGCTGCGGATCCATCGCCAGCGCCTCACGCGGCGAGATCCCGAAGAACCCCGCATCGAACTCGGCCGCGTCATACAAGAACCCGCCGTCCCGCACGTAGCAACGGCCCGCACGCTCCGGATCCGGATCGAACAACGCCCCCAGATCCCACCCCCGATCGACCGGGAACTCCCCGATCCCGTCCCCACCCGAAGCCACCAGCTCCCACAACTCCTCCGGCGAGGAAACCCCACCCGGATACCGGCACGCCATCCCCACGATCACCACGGGATCGTCGGACACGCCGGTGGCCACCGGTGCGGGCGCGATCGGCGACGACCCCAGCAGCTCACGCCGCAGGTGGTCGGCGAGCGCGACCGGCGTCGGGTAGTCGAAGGTGAGGGTGGCGGGCAGCCGCAGCCCCGTCGCGGCGGTGAGCCGGTTGCGGAACTCGACGCCGGTCAACGAGTCGAAGCCGAGATCCTTGAACGGCCGCTCGCCGTCGACGGCATCCGGCGTGGCGTGTCCCAGGACGGCCGCGGCGTGCTCGCGGGCCAGGTCGAGCAGGGCGCGGTGGCGGTCCGCGTCCGGCATGGCGGCCAGGCGCTGGGCGTAGGAGGTCTCGCCCGCGGATCGTGCGGTCGCCCTGTGGACCGGCGCCTTGACGAGGCCGCGGAGCATCGCGGGCACCTCGGTGCCGCCGCGGAAGGCGGTGAGGTCGAGAGCGACGGGCACCTGCACCGGTTCGGCCGTGGTGAGGGCGGCGTCGAGCAGGTGGAGGGCGTGCTCGGTGGTAAGCGGGGCGACACCGGAGCGGGCCATCCTGGCCAGGTCGGCCGCGCCCAGCTCGCTGGTCATGCCGCTCGACTCGGCCCAGAGTCCCCAGGCGAGCGACACTCCGGGCAATCCCTGCTCGACCCGCTGGGTGACCAGCGCGTCCAGGAAGGCGTTCGCGGCGCCGTACGCGGCCTGTCCGGCTCCGCCGAGCGTGCCCACGGCCGAGGAGAACACGATGAATCCCGCCAGGTCGCGGGTCAGCTCGTGCAGCACCGTGGCGCCGGTCACCTTCGCGGCCAGCACCCGATCCACCTGCCCGCCACTCAACCCCGCGACCACCCCGTCATCCACCACACCCGCCGCATGCACCACCACCGACAGATCCGGCAACGACCCCACCAAAGCCGCCATCGCCGCACGATCCGTCACATCACCCGCCACCACCCGCACACCCGGCAAACCCTCCAACACCACACCACCCCGCCGACCGACCAGCACCACCTCCCGCACCCCATGCACCAACACCAGATGACGCGCCACCAACCGACCCAACGTCCCCGTCCCACCCGTGACCAGCACCGTCCCCTCGGGGGTCCAGAGGGGACGGGGCACGGTGAGGACGACCTTGCCGATGTGCTGGGCCTGGCTGATGTGGCGGAACGCCTCGGGCGCCCGCCGTACGTCCCAGGTGGTGATGGGGGGCAAACGCAGGGCGCCGGACTCGAACAGGGCGAGCAGGTCGGCCAGCATGCTCTGGATGCGTGCGGGTTCGACCTGCATCAGGTCGAACGGCTGGTAGTCCGTGCCGGGAAGGCTCGCGGGATCGCGCAGGTCGGTCTTGCCCATCTCCAGGAACCGGCCGCCGTGCGCCAGCATCCGCAGCGAGGCGTCGAGGAACTCACCGGTGAGGGAGTTCAGGATCACGTCCATGCCGGTGGTGAAGGTCGTGGCGAAGTCCAGGGTGCGCGAGGAGGCGATGTGCGCGTCGTCCAGGCCGCGTTCCCGCAGCGCGGCCCACTTGCCGGGGCTCGCGGTGGCGAACACCTCGGCGCCCAGGTGCTGGGCGAGCGCGACGGCGGCGGAGCCGACGCCGCCGGTCGCGGCGTGGATCAGGACGCGCTCCCCCTCCCGCAGCCGGGCGAGTTCGACCAGGCCGTAGTAGGCGGTCAGGTAGGCGATCGGTACCGAGGCGGCCTCCTCGTACGACCATCCGTCCGGGATCGGCGCGAGCATCCGGTGGTCGGCGACCGCGCTCGTCCCGAACGCGTGGGAGAACAGGCCGAACACCCGGTCTCCCGGTGCCAGCCCCGTCACGCCGGGGCCCACCTCGACGACGGTTCCGGCGCCCTCGCCGCCGAGGGGCACGTCGGCCGGGTACAGGTCCAGCGCGATGAGCACGTCGCGGAAGTTGACCCCCGCCGCGCGTACCCGGAGGCGCACCTGGACGGGTTCGAGCTCCTGTTCCGGGTGGGCGCGCAGGGCGAGGTGGTCCAGGGTGCCCTTGGCCGTCACGTCCAGCCGCCAGTGCGGCGACGCGGGCGGCACCAGGCCGGGGTGGGTGGACATCCGTGCCAGCCGGGGGGCGTAGGCCGTGCCGGCGCGGAGCGCGATCTGGGGCTCCGCGGGGACGACGAGCGTCGCGGGGTCGGCCGGAGCGTCGGTGTCGACGAGCAGGATCCTGCCGGGGTGTTCTCCCTGCGCGCCGCGGACCAGCCCCCAGATCGCCGCCGCTGCGGGGTCCGGCGCGGGGTCGCCGGCGACCGCGGCCACCGCGTGCCTGGTGACCATCATCAGTCGGGCGTCGTCGCCGGGCTCTCCGGCCAGCCACTCCTGCAGGGCTTCCAGCGCGGCGTGCACCGCGGCGCGGGTGTCCGCTGCCAGGTCTCCTGTCCGGGGCGGCTCGCAGTGGACCACGGTGATGCCCGCGTTCTGCCCCGCCTCCCTGGGCACCGGGGTCCACTCGACGCGGAACAGGGAGTCGTCGTGCCGGGGAACGGGGGCCGCCAACGGTCTGAGGACGAGCGAGTCCACGGTGATGACGGGCGCCCCCGTGGCGTCGGCGGCGACGATCGACACGGCGTCCGCGCCGGCCGGTGACAGCCGGGCGCGCAGCGTGGTCGCGGCGGCGGCGTGCAGCGTCACCCCGGACCAGGAGAACGGGATGCGGGGCGGCTGCCCTGCTGCTGGAGGGGCCGCCGCGGCGAGGGCGTGCAGGACGGCGTCCAGAAGTGCCGGATGCAGCCCGTACGCCTCCGCACCGGCCGCCTCGGGCAGGGCGACCTCCGCGTAGACGTCGTCGCCCGCCCGCCAGGCGGCGCGCAGCCCCTGGAAGGCGGGGCCGTAGCCGAGGCCCGCCCCGGCGAGCGCCTCGTAGTGGCCGTCCAGCTCGACCGGCTCGGCTCCGGGCGGCGGCCAGGCTCCGATGGCCTGCTCGCCGGTGCCGCGCCCGGCCGGTTCCTGGGTGACCGTTCCGGTGGCGTGCCGGGTCCAGTCCTCGCCTGAGGAGCTGGAGTGGATGCTCACCTCGCGCCTGCCGGTCCGGTCCGCAGCGCCGACCCGGAGCTGGACCGACACCGTGCCCCGCTCCGGCAGCACGAGTGGCGCCTCGAGCGTGAGCTCCTCCAGGTGGTCACAGCCGGCCTGGTCGGCGGCACGGACGGCGAGCTCCACCAGGGCGGCGCCGGGCAGCATGGGCGTGCCCGCGACGACGTGGTCGGCCAGCCACGGGTGGGTCTGGGCCGACAGGCGTCCGGTGAGCAGGAGCCCGTCGCTGTCGGCCAGGGAGATGGCGGCGCCGAGCAGCGGATGCCCGGCCGGGGTCAGGCCCAGCCCGGCGGCGTCGGTGCCGGAGGTGGGGGCCAGCCAGTAGCGGCGGCGCTGGAACGGGTAGGTGGGCAGGTCGACCTGCCGGCCGGACAACACGGCCGTCCAGTCGGGACGCGCGCCGCGCACATGCAGCCCGGCCAGCGCGTCCACCACCGCCCTGGCCTCGTCCTTGTCCCTTCTCAGCAGCGGGATGATGTCGCGGTCGGGGGCCATCGCGGTCAGCGTGGCGTCCGGGCCCACCTCCAGCAGCACCGGCACCTCGCCCAGCCACTCCAGCGCCCGAGCGAACCGGACCGGCTCCCGCACCTGCCGCACCCAATACCCGGCAGTGGCGATCTCCGCCGTCGGCTCCCCGGCCAGCGTGGACACGATCGGAATCGACGGCGCATGGAACGTCAACCCCCGCGCCACCTCCGCAAAAGCCTCCAACATCGGCTCCATCCGCGCCGAATGGAACGCATGACTGACCCGCAACCGCCGGGTACGCCGCCCTGACCTCGCCACCTCGGCCTCGACCCGCGCGACCTCCTCCACGTCACCGGAGATGACCACCGAGTCGGAAGCGTTGACCGCCGCGACCTGCACCCCCGCCGACAGCAGCGGCGCCACCTCCGCCTCGCTCGCCGCCAGCGCGCACATCGCGCCACCCGCCGGCAACGCCTGCATCAACCGCGCCCGAGCCGTCACCAGCGCACACGCATCATCCAGCGACAACACCCCCGCCACATGCGCAGCCGCCAGCTCACCGATCGAATGCCCCAACAGAAAGTCCGGCCGAACCCCCCACGACTCCACCAACCGGAACAACGCCACCTGCACCGCGAACAACCCCGGCTGCGCGAACAACGTCCGATCCAAAGCCACCGCATCAGCCGCGATCACCTCACGCAACGACGGCTCCAACCGCCCGCACACCTCATCAAAAGCAGCGGCAAACACCGGAAACCGCCCATACAACTCCAGGCCCATGCCCAGCCGCTGCGACCCCTGACCCGAGAACAGGAACGCCGTCCTGCCCTTGAGCGGGTTCGCTGTCCGGGCTCCGGAGGCGACTGCGGTGAGTGCCTGGGCCAGTTCCTCCCGGTCGTGCCCGACGGCGGCGGCCCGGTACGGCAGCCCCGCCCGCGCGGTGGCCAGCGTGTACGCCACGTCGTTGAGGTCGGCGCCATCGACGACGGCGAGAAGCCGGCGGGCCTGCTCGCGCAGCGCTTCAGGGCTGCGCGCCGACAGCAGCCACGGCACCGGTCCGGGGGCCGCGGGCACGGGCTCCTCTGGCGGCGTGGGCTGCTCCAGGATCACGTGCGCGTTGGTGCCGCTGATCCCGAACGACGACACCCCCGCCCGCCGCGGCCGATCACCCGCAGGCCACGGCTGCTGCTCGGTCAGCAAAGACACCGCACCCGACGACCAGTCCACATGCGACGACGGCTCATCCACATGCAAGGTCCGCGGCAATGTCTCGTGCCGCATCGCCTCCACCATCTTGATCACACCCGCGACACCCGCCGCCGCCTGCGCATGCCCGATGTTGGACTTCACCGATCCCAGCCACAGTGGCCGGTCCCGTTCACGGCCGTAAGCGGCGATCAACGCCTGCGCCTCGATCGGATCACCAAGCGCCGTCCCCGTCCCGTGCGCCTCCACCACATCCACATCACCGGCCGACAGCCCAGCCCCCGCCAGCGCCTGAGCGATCACCCGCTCCTGCGAAGGCCCGTTCGGCGCCGTCAGACCATTGGAGGCGCCGTCCTGATTGACCGCGCTGCCCCGCACCACCGCCAGCACCCGCCGCCCCGACCGCACAGCATCGGACAGGCGTTCCAGCACCAGCAGCCCCACGCCCTCCGACCACCCCGTCCCGTCCGCCCCCTCGGCGAACGACTTGCACCGGCCATCGGGTGCCAGCCCCCGCTGGCGGCTGAACTCCACGAAGGTGTTCGGGGACGCCATCACGGTGACCCCGCCCGCCAGCGCGAGCGTGCACTCGCCGCGGCGTAGCGACTGGACGGCCAGGTGCAGCGCCACCAGCGACGACGAGCACGCCGTGTCGATCGTGACGGCGGGCCCCTCCAGCCCGAACGTGTAGGCGATGCGCCCGGTCGCGACACTCGCCGCGTTGCCGTTGCCGAGGAAGCCTTCCAGCTCCTCCGGCACCCTGTGCAGCCGCGACTGGTAGTCGTGGTACATCAGCCCGGCGAACACCCCGGTACGGCTGCCGCCCAGCGACACGGGGTCGATGCCGGCCCGCTCGAACGCCTCCCACGACGTCTCCAGCAGCAGCCGCTGCTGCGGATCCATCGCCAGCGCCTCGCGCGGCGAGATCCCGAAGAAGTCGGCGTCGAAGCCGGCCGCGTCGTGCAGGAACCCGCCGTACCGGGTGGTGGAGGTGCCGGGCCCCGTCCCGGAGCCGAGCAGCGCGGCGAGGTCCCAGCCCCGGTCGGCGGGGAAGTCGGTGATCGCGTCGCGACCCGCTGCGACCAGCTCCCACAGCTCCTCCGGCGAGGTCACCCCGCCGGGGAACCGGCACGCCATGCCGACGATCGCGATGGGCTCGCGGTCCGCCTCCTCGGCCTCGCGCAGCCGTCGCTGGGCGTCCTGCGCCTCGGCGATGGCCCGTCTGAGGTATTCGCGCAGCCTGTCCTCGTTGGCGTTCGTCATGCGGCGTCAGTCCCCCAGGTTCTCAACAAGGTCGAAGAGTTCGTCGTCGCTGGCGGTGGCCAGGTCGGTGGCCGTCGGCGCCAGTTGCGCGGCGAGCGCGCGCAGCCGGGTCACGATGCGGTCGCGGGAGGCGTCGTCCTGCTGCGCGGCCAGCGCGGCTTCGAAGCGGTCGAACGCGGCGCCGATCGGGTCGGGCGCCGCCTGGCGGACCCGCGCGTGCAGGTGCCCGGCGAGCGCCTCCGGCGTCGGGTAGTCGAAGACGAGCGTGGCCGGCAGGTCCAGCCCGATCTCGGTGCGCAGGCGGTTGCGGAGGTCCACCCCGGTCAGCGAGTCGAAGCCGAGCTCCTTGAACTGCCGGTCCTGGTCGATCTCCCGGGTGTCCGCGTGGCCGAGTACCTGGGCGACGTGGCGGCGTACCAGGTCGAGGAGCAGGCTCGCGGCTTCGGCGTCCGGCAGGGCCGCCAGCTTGTCCAGCAGCGGCTCCGAGTGCCGCTCCGCCCTCCGGGCGGCGGGCGAGGAGTCGCGCAGGAGCGGATGTGCGCGCGCGGCGCCGGGGTCCAGCTTGACCGGTACGGCGGTGGCCCGGCCGTCGGCGAGCACGGCGTCGAACAGGGCGAGCGCCTCGTCCGTGGCCAGCGGCCGGATGCCGAGCCGCGCGAGGCGCGCGTGGTCGGCGGCGCCGAGCCCTTCGCTGATGCCGCTGGCCTGCGCCCACAGTCCCCACGCCAGCGAGGTCGCGGGCAGCCCGGCGGCGCGGCGGCGCCTGGCCAGCGCGTCGAGGAACTGGTTCGCGGCGGCGTAGTTGGCCTGTCCCGCGCTGCCGAGCACCCCGGCCGCGGAGGAGAACAGCACGAACGCGGCCGGTCCGTGGTGGCGGGTGAGCTCGTGGAGGTTCCAGGCGGCGTCGGCCTTGGAGCGCAGGACGGTGCCGAGCCGGTCCGGGGTCAGCGACTCGACCAGCCCGTCATCGGTCACGCCCGCCGCGTGCACGACCCCCGTCAGCGGCCGGTCGAGCGTGGCGAGGAACGCCGCCAGCGCCTGCCTGTCCGCGACGTCCACGGCGGCGACGCGGACGCTAGCTCCCAGCCCGGTCAGCTCGGCGGCCAGGTCGTCGGCGCCCGGTGCGCCGGCGCCGCTTCTGCTGGCCAGCACGAGATGCCGGACACCGTGCGCGGTCACCAGGTGGCGGGCGAGCAGGCCGCCGAGGGTTCCGGTGCCACCGGTGATGAGCACGGCCCCGTGAGGGTTCCAGCCGTGGCCGGGCTCGATCCCCTCCGGAGTGCCGGGCGTGACCCTGGCCAGCCTGGGGACGAGCACCTCGCGGTCGCGGACGGTGAGCTGCGCCTCCCCGGTGGCCAGCGCGGCGGCCAGGGCATCGCTGCCGGCGTTCCCGTCGAGGTCGAGCAGCGTGAACCGGTCGGGGTGCTCGGCCTGCGCGGAGCGCACCAGGCCCCAGACCGCCGCCCCCACCGGGTCGGTGGAGGTCGCGCCACGCGTCACGACGACCAGCCGGGAGCGGGCGAAGCGGGGGTCGGCGAGCCAGCTCTGCATCGTGCGCAGCACGTCCGTCACGGCCTCGCGCGCCCGCGACGGTGACGGCTCGCCGGGCCCGAGCGGGACGAGCACCGCGTCCGGCACGCCCGCCGCCGCCACCGATTCCAGGTCGGGGTGCCGCGTGCCCGTCAGCTCCGGCTCCCCCTCTCCCACGACGGCCCACCGGGTCGCCGGAGCGGCCGGAAGCGTGCGCAACGGGGTCCACTCGACGTCGAAGAGCGCGTCGGCGGCGAGCATCCGCCGGGCGGCCGGGAGGGCCAGCGGGCGGATGGCGACGGCCTGGACACTTGTGACCGGCCTGCCGGTGTCGTCCGCGACGACGATCGACGCCTGGTCAGGCGCCGTGGCCGTCACGCGGACACGCAGCCGGGAGGTGGCGGCGCCGTGCAGGTACGCGCCCCGCCACGAGAACGGCACCTGCGCCGTGCCGCTGCCGTCCGGCGTCAGCAGGTGCAGGGCCGCGTCGAAGAAGGCCGGATGGAAGGCGTAGCGTCCGGCGTCGGTGGCCAGCGACTCCGGCAGGACCAGCTCGGCATGGGTGTCGTCGCCGTCGCGCCATGCCCGCACCAGGCCGCGGAAGGCGGGGCCGTAGTGCAGCCCGGCCGAGGCGAGCGCCGCGTACAGGCCGTCCACGTCGATGGGGGCACCGGGTGGCGGCCATGCTGCGAGGCTTCCGATCGGGGCGGCCGGCGCTTCGGTCACCGTGCCCGCCGCGTGCCGGGTCCACGACTGATCGTCTGCGGCGCGGGCGTGCACGGTCAGCTCGGCTCGACCGTCCGGGCCGCGGGCGGCGACCCGGGCCTGGATCTGCAGCCCGCCCGTCTCCGGCAGCACCAGCGGGGCGTGCAGGACGAGCTCTTCGATGCCCGCGTACCCGGTGTGCTCGACGGCCTGCCAGGCCAGCTCCACCAGGGCGGCACCGGGCAGGATCCGGCTGCCCGCTACGACGTGGTCGGCCAGCCACGGGTGGGTCTGGGCCGACAGACGTCCGGTGAGCAGGAGCCCGTCGCCGTCGGCCAGGGAGATGGCGGCGCCGAGCAGCGGATGCCCGAGCGGCGTCTGGCCCAGCCCGGCGGCGTCGGTGCCGGAGGTGGGGGCCAGCCAGTAGCGGCGGCGCTGGAACGGGTAGGTGGGCAGGTCGACCTGCCGGCCCGGCAGCAGGGCCGTCCAGTCGGGACGCGCGCCGCGCACATGCAGCCCGGCCAGCGCGTCCACCACCGCCCTGGCCTCGTCCTTGTCCCTTCTCAGCAGCGGGACGACGTCGCGGTCGGCGGCCATCGCGGTCAGCGTGGCGTCCGGGCCCACCTCCAGCAGCACCGGCACCTCGCCCAGCCACTCCAGCGCCCGAGCGAACCGGACCGGCTCCCGCACCTGCCGCACCCAATACCCGGCAGTGGCGATCTCCGCCGTCGGCTCCCCGGCCAGCGTGGACACGATCGGAATCGACGGCGCATGGAACGTCAACCCCCGCGCCACCTCCGCAAAAGCCTCCAGCATCGGCTCCATCCGCGCCGAGTGGAACGCATGACTGACCCGCAACCGCCGGGTACGCCGCCCCCGCTCGGTCACCAGCGCCTGCAGTCGGTCCACCTCGTCGGCGTCACCGGAGATGACCACCGAGTCGGGAGCGTTGACCGCGGCGATCTGCACCCCCGCCGACAGCAGCGGCGCCACCTCCGCCTCACCCATGCCCAGCGCGCACATCGCGCCACCCGCCGGCAACGCCTGCATCAACCGCGCCCGAGCCGTCACCAGCGCACACGCATCATCCAGCGACAACACCCCCGCCACATGCGCAGCCGCCAACTCACCAACCGAATGCCCCAACAGAAAATCCGGCCGAACCCCCCACGACTCCACCAACCGGAACAACGCCACCTGCACCGCGAACAACCCCGGCTGCGCGAACAACGTCCGATCCAAAGCCACCGCATCAGCCGCGATCACCTCACGCAACGACGGCTCCAAACGCCCGCACACCTCATCAAAAGCAGCGGCAAACACCGGAAACCGCCCATACAACTCCAGGCCCATGCCCAGCCGCTGCGACCCCTGACCCGAGAACAGGAACGCGACCGGCCCAGAGGTCGCCTGACCGGTGAACACGCCCGCTGCCTCGCGGCCTTCGGCGAGGGCGGTGAGCCCGGCCACCAGCGCGTCGCGATCCGCGCCGACGACGGCGGCACGGTGCTCCAACGCGCTACGGCGGGTCGCCAGCGTGTGGGCCAGGTCGTGGAGGTCGGCGTCAGCGACGATGGGGAGAAGCCGGCGGGCCTGCTCCCGCACCGCCTCGCCGTTACGCGCCGACAGCACCAGCGGCACGACCCCCGGCTCGCCCGGAACAGGGACCTCCTCCAGCACGGGCGGCTCTTCGAGAATCACATGCGCGTTGGTGCCGCTGATCCCGAACGATGACACCCCCGCCCGCCGCGGCCGATCACCCGCAGGCCACGGCTGCTGCTCGGTCAGCAACGCCACCGCACCCGACGACCAGTCCACATGCGACGACGGCTCATCCACATGCAAGGTCCGCGGCAGCATGCCGTGCCGCATCGCCTCCACCATCTTGATCACACCCGCGACACCCGCAGCCGCCTGCGCATGCCCGATGTTCGACTTCACCGACCCCAGCCACAACGGCCGCTCCCGACCCTGACCATAGGCCGCAAGCAACGCCTGCGCCTCGATCGGATCACCAAGCGCCGTACCCGTCCCATGCGCCTCCACCACATCCACATCACCAGCCGCAAGACGCGCATCCGCCAGCGCCTGAGCGATCACCCGCTGCTGCGAAGGCCCGTTCGGCGCCGTCAACCCATTCGAAGCGCCGTCCTGATTGACCGCACTCCCCCGCACCACCGCCAGCACCCGATGCCCCCGACGCCTGGCCTCCGACAGACGCTCCAGCACCACAACCCCGACACCCTCCGACCAGCCCGTCCCATCCGCGCCCTGCGCGAACGACTTGCACCGGCCATCAGGCGCCAGGCCGCGCTGGCGGCTGAACTCCACGAACACCCCAGGCGACGACATCACCGTCACCCCGCCCGCCAGCGCCAGCGAACACTCACCACGCCGCAACGCCTGCGCCGCCAGATGCAACGCCACCAACGACGACGAACACGCCGTGTCGATCGTGACGGCGGGCCCCTCCAGCCCGAACGTGTACGCCACCCGGCCGGAGGCGACGCTGCCGGAGTTGCCGATGCCGATGTGACCTTCGAGGTCGGCCGGGGTGGTGTGCAGGCGGGCCGAGTAGTCGTGGTGCATCAAGCCGACGAACACTCCCGCGTCCTTGCCGCGAAGGGACGCCACGTCGATGCCGGCCCGCTCGAACGCCTCCCACGACGCCTCCAGCAACAACCGCTGCTGCGGATCCATCGCCAGAGCCTCACGCGGCGAGATCCCGAAGAACCCCGCATCGAACTCGGCCGCGTCATACAAGAACCCGCCGTCCCGCACGTAGGAACGGCCCGCACGTTCCGGATCCGGATCGAACAACGCCCCCAGATCCCACCCCCGATCGACCGGGAACTCCCCGATCCCGTCCCCACCCGAAGCCACCAGCTCCCACAACTCCTCCGGCGAGGAAACCCCACCCGGATACCGGCACGCCATCCCCACGATCACCACGGGATCGTCGTCGGAGCGGGCGTGCCGCACCTGCGTGCGGGCGCGGCTCGGCAGCGTCCCCGCCAGTTCGGCCAGCAGGTGGCGGGCCAGGGCGGCGGGTTCGGGGTAGTCGAAGATGAGGGTGGCGGGCAGCCGCAGCCCGGTCGCGGCGGTGAGCCGGTTGCGCAGCTCGACCGCGGTGAGCGAGTCGAAGCCCAGGTCCTTGAAGGAGCGTCCGGGCTCGACCGACGCGGGCGAGGGGTGGCCGAGTGCGGTGGCGACGTGGGTGCGTACGAGGTCGAGCACCAGGCGTTCCCGCTCGGCGGCGGGCCGGTCGGCGAGGCGCTGCCGGAGGGTCTCGCGCGTTCCGGTGTCCTCGCCCCGCCCTGGCACTCTGGCCAGGCCGCGCAGCACAACGGGAACCTGCTCGCGGGTCGCGCGCAGGGCCGGCAGGTCGAGCCGGAGAGGCAGCAGCGCGGCCTCGCCGGTCGCGATCGCCCGGTCCAGGAGCCGCAGGGCCGGGTCCGTCTCCATGGCGCCGAGGCCGATCCGCTCCCAGCGGGCCAGGTCGGCGTGGCCGAGGCCGCTCGTCATGTCGCTGCGCTCGGCCCACAGGCCCCAGCCGAGCGAGGTGCCGGGCAGCCCCAGGCCGCGCCGCCACGACATGAGGCCGTCCAGGAAGGCGTTGGCCGCCGCGTAGGCGGCCTGTCCGGCTCCGCCGAGCGTGCCGGCCGCCGAGGAGAAGGCGACGAAGGCCGCGAGGTCCCGGTGCCGGGTCAGCTCGTGCAGCACCGTGGCGCCGGTCACCTTCGCGGCCAGCACCCGATCCACCTGCCCGCCACTCAACCCCGCGACCACCCCGTCATCCACCACACCCGCCGCATGCACCACCACCGACAGATCCGGCAACGACCCCACCAAAGCCGCCATCGCCGCACGATCCGTCACATCACCCGCCACCACCCGCACACCCGGCAAACCCTCCAACACCACACCACCCCGCCGACCGACCAGCACCACCTCCCGCACCCCATGCACCAACACCAGATGACGCGCCACCAACCGACCCAACGTCCCCGTCCCACCCGTGACCAGTGCCGTCCCGCCGGGGGCCGTCCAGGGCGCGGGCGTGGCCGCGTGCTCGGCCAGGCGGGGCACGTGCAGCTCGCCGCCGCGGATCGCGATCTGCGGCTCTCCGGTGGCGAACGCGGCGGGGATCAGGCCGCGGCCCGCGCCGTCCCCGTCGAGGTCCACCAGCGTGAACCGGTCCGGATGCTCGGTCTGGGCCGAGCGCACCAGCCCCCACACCGCCGTGCCGGCCGGATCGGCGACGTTCCCGTCGACGGCCGTCGCCCCCTGCGTGACCAGCACCAGCCGGGAGCCTTCGGCAGCCAGGCACTCCTGGACGAGGCCCAGCACCCGATGGACGGCGCCGACGGGGTCCTCGCCCGCGCAGGAGGCCACGACGACCTCGGGTGCGTCGGCGGCCGTGGTGTCCGGGACGGGGTAGGGCTCCCAGCCGTCCGGCAGTGTCCACCGGACGGACGGAGGAGCGGGCGTCTCGATGGGCTGCCACTCCACCCGGTACAGGGCGCCCGCGTTCCGGCGGTCCTGCGACAGGGTGCCCGCGGTCACCTCCCGCAGGGTGAGCGCCGCGCCCGCTACGACGGGGACGCCGAGACCGTCGGCGACGTCGATGATCAGGGTGTCGGGGCCGGTGGGCCGCAGGCGCACGCGCAGGGTCGCCGCGCCGGTGGCGCGGAGTGAGACGTCGGCCCAGGAGAACGGCAGCAGCACCCGGCCTTCGGGCAGGTCGCCGGCGGCCAGGGTGTGCAGGGCCGCGTCGAGGAGCGCCGGGTGCAGTGCGTACGCCTCCGCGTCCACGTCCGCCGTGACCTCGGCGTACACCTCCTTGCCGGCCCGCCACATCGCGCGCAGGCCTTGGAAGGCGGGCCCGTAGTGGTAGCCGCGCCCGGCCAGCAGCTCGTAGTGCCCTTCGACCTCGACCGGCTCGGCGCCGGGCGGCGGCCAGGCGGTCAGGTCAGCGGAGGTCAAGCCGGCAGAGGTCAAGCCGGCGGAGGTCAAGCCGGCAGAGGTCGGGTCCGGCCCCGGCCGCGTGCCCGCGAAGCCGCCCGCGTGCCGCACCCAGCCGTCGTCCGCGTCGCCGGGCTCCTCCGGGCGTGAGTGGATCGCGAGGGCGCGCCGCCCCGACTCGTCGGCCGGGCCGACCTCCACCTGGATCTGTACGGCACCCTGCGCCGGCAGCACCAGCGGCGCCTGCAGGGTCAGCTCCTCGACGCGGTCGCAGCCCGCGCGGGCCGCCGCCTGCAGCGCCAGTTCCAGGAACGCGGTCCCGGGCAGCAGCACGGAACCGAGGACCACGTGATCGGCCAGCCACGGCTGCGAGGCCGGGGAGATCCGGCCGGTGAGGAGCAGGCCGTCGCCCTCGACCAGCTCCACGGCCCCGCTCAGCAACGGGTGACCCGTCGGGGTCAGAGCGCCCTCGTCCACGCCGGAGGCGGGAGGCAGCCAGTAGCGCTGCCGCTGGAACGGATAGGCGGGCAGGTCGGCCAGCTTGGCGGGCGTGCCGGCGAACAGCCGCTCCCAGGACACCGCCATCCCGCGGGCGTGGGCCTCGCCCAGCGCGGCGAGGAGCGTGCGGGGCTCGTCGCGGCCCGCGCGGAGCAGCGGGATGACGTGGTGGTCGGGTGACATCGCGCTGAGCACCCCGTCGGGCCCCACCTCGACGAGCACCGTGGATCGGCGGGCGACCAGTTCGGCGAGCCCGTCGGCGTAGCGCACCGGCTCCCGCACCTGCCGCACCCAATACCCGGCAGTGGCGATCTCCGCCGTCGGCTCCCCGGCCAGCGTGGACACGATCGGAATCGACGGCGCATGGAACGTCAACCCCCGCGCCACCTCCGCAAAAGCCTCCAACATCGGCTCCATCCGCGCCGAATGGAACGCATGACTGACCCGCAACCGCCGGGTACGCCGCCCTGACCTCGCCACCTCGGCCTCGACCCGCGCGACCTCCTCCACGTCACCCGAGACCACCACCGCATCCGGCCCGTTGACCGCGGCGACCTGCACCCCCGCCGACAACAGCGGCGCCACCTCCGCCTCACCCATCCCCAACGCGCACATCGCGCCACCCGCCGGCAACGCCTGCATCAACCGCGCCCGAGCCGTCACCAGCGCACACGCATCATCCAGCGACAACACCCCCGCCACATGCGCAGCCGCCAACTCACCGATCGAATGCCCCAACAGGAAATCCGGCCGAACCCCCCACGACTCCACCAACCGGAACAACGCCACCTGCACCGCGAACAACCCCGGCTGCGCGAACAACGTCCGATCCAAAGCCACCGCATCAGCCGCGATCACCTCACGCAACGACGGCTCCAACCGCCCGCACACCTCATCAAAAGCCGCGGCAAACACCGGAAACCGCCCGTACAACTCCAGGCCCATGCCCAGCCGCTGCGACCCCTGACCCGAGAACAGGAACGCCACCTTGCCGGGGCTGACGGGTTGCGAGGTGTCCTCGGTGATCCGGGCCAGCCCGGCCGCGAGTTCGTCACGGTCCTGCGCGATCACGACCGCCCGGTGCTCGAACACCGGCCGCACGCTCCTGGTGTAGGCGACGTCCAGCGGCTCGTGCCCGGTCTTCAGCAGCGTCCGGGCCTGGGTGCGCAGCGCTTCGGCGGTCCTGGCCGACAGCACGACCGGCACGACGGGGATGGCGGGCATAGCGGGCATGACGGGCAGGTTCGCGCCGCCGGTGACGCCGTGCTCGGGGTACTCCTCCAGGATCGCGTGCGCGTTGGTGCCGCTCAGCCCGAACGACGACACGCCCGCCCGGCGCGGCTCCTCGCCGCGCGGCCACGCCGCAGGCTCGGCGAGCAGGGCCAGCCCGCCCGCGTTCCAGTCCACGTGGGGTGTCGGCTCGTCGGCATGCAGCGTCCGCGGCAGCGTGCCGTGCCGCATGGCCTGCACCATCTTGATGACGCCGGCCACGCCGGACGCGGCGAGCGTGTGCCCGATGTTGGACTTCACCGACCCCAGCCACAACGGCCGCTCCCGGCCCTGGCCGTACGTGGCGAGCAGGGCACGTGCCTCGATCGGGTCGCCGAGCGCGGTGCCGGTGCCGTGCGCCTCCACGACGTCCACCTGGCCGGGTGACAGCCCCGCCCCGGTGAGCGCCTGCTGGATCACCCGCTGCTGCGCGAGGGTGTTCGGCGCGGTCAGGCCGTTGGAGGCGCCGTCCTGGTTGATGGCGCTGGACCGGACCAGGGCGAGCACCCGGTGGCCGTGGCGCAGGGCGTCGCTGAGCCGTTCGAGCACCACGATGCCCACGCCTTCGGCCATGCCCATGCCGTCGGCCCCGGCCGAGAACGCCTTGCAGCGGCCGTCTGCCGCCAGCACCCGCTGGCCGCCCAGCTCCACGAGCGGGCCCGGCGACGACAGCACGGTGGCGCCGCCGGCCAGGGCGAGCTCGCAGTCGCCGGCGCGCAGCGCGCGCACGGCCAGGTGCAGCGCGACCAGCGAGGTCGAGCACGCGGTGTCGACGGTGACCGCCGGGCCTTCCAGCCCCAGCGTGTACGCGATGCGCCCCGACGCCACACTCGGCACGACACCGGTCACCACGTGACCCTTGACGTTCGGCGGCGCCTGGTGGAACAGCGGGCCGTACTCCTGGTAGTTGATGCCGACGTACACGCCGGTGTGGCTGCCGCGCAGGGCCTGCGGGTCGAGGCCGGCGTGCTCCAGGGCCTCCCACGACTTCTCCAGCAACAACCGCTGCTGCGGATCCATCACCAGCGCCTCACGCGGCGAGATCCCGAAGAAGTCGGCGTCGAAGCCGGCCACCTCGCTCATGAAACCGCCGCGCCTGACGTACGTGGTGCCGGGCCGGCCGGGGTCGGGGTCGTACAGCGCGGCCAGGTTCCAGCCGCGGTCGCCCGGCAGCTCGGAGGTGGCGTCCCGGCCGGCCGCGACCAGCTCCCACAGCTCGTCCGGCGTGTTCGCCTCGCCCGGGTAGCGGCAGGCCATGCCGACGATCGCGATCGGCTCCCGATCGCGGTCCTCGTTCTCCTTGAGCCGCCGGCGCGTGGCCCGCAGCTCGATGGTGACCTTCTTGAGGTATTCGCGAAGCTTTTCGTCTTCCGACATGCGAAACGCCGTCCTTGGTCCGCCGGGCCGTTCAGGAATTGCCGAACTCGCGATCGATGAGGTCGAAGATCTCCGTGTCCGTCGCGGATTCGAGGTCGTCGTCGAGGGAGGCGTAGCCGGCCACGTCCTCGGTGGCGGCGCCGCCGAGGACGGCCGCCAGCGCGGCCAGGCGGCTGCGGACCAGCGCGCGGTCCGGGCCGTCGGCCGGCATCGCCGCGACGGCGGCCTCCAGCCGGTCCAGGTCGGCGAGCACGGTGGGCCGCCCTTCCAGCTCCCCACACAGATGGCGGACGAGCGCGGCCGGGCTGGGATGGTCGAACACCAGGGTGACCGGCAGCTTCATGCCCGTCGCCGCGCCCAGCCGGTTGCGCAGCTCCACCGCGCTCAGCGAGCCGAGGCCGAGGTCCTTGAAGGACCGATCGGCGTCCACCGTGTCCGGCGTCGCGTGGCCGAGAACGGCGGCGACGTGCTCGGTGACGAGCGCCAGCACCTCGGCCTCCCGCTCTGCCGGCGGCAGCCCGGCCAGCCGGTCCGCCCACGGCTGCCCGGCGGACGGCCCGTCCTGGGTGTCGCCGTCGCCCCGCGCCTCCTCGATCGCGGCGAGCAGCGGGCGGGACCTGGCGGAGGCGAACACCGGCGCGAAGACCGCCCAGTCCACGTTGGCCACCGTCACGCACGTCTCGTCCGCCGCGAGGATCTGCCCGAGGGCGGTGAGCGCCAGCTCGGGCGGCAGGGTCGGCAGCCCCTGGCGGCGCAGGTGCGTCTCGTCCACCTCGTCGGGCATGCGCTCGCTGGCCCACACGCCCCAGGCGATCGACGTGGTGGCCCGGCCGCGTGCCCGCCGGTGCTCGGCGAAGGCGTCGAGGTAGGCGTTGCCGACCGCGTACGAGGCGTGGTCGCCACTGCCCCACACCCCGGCCACCGAGGAGAAGCAGATGAAGTGGTCGAGCTGCCCGGGGTCGAGGAGCTCGTCCAGATGCCGGGCGCCGCGGATCTTGGCTGCCGCCACGGCGCCGAGTTCGGCGGCCGTGACGCCGGCGAGCGGAGCCAGCCGGGTGGCGGTGGCGGCGTGCACCACCGTCCGCACGGTCTGCCCGTCGGTCTCGAGCCGGGCCAGCAGACCGGCCAGCGCGTCCCGGTCGGCGACGTCGCAGGCCACGGCGCTGGCGCGGGTGCCCAGCTCGGTCAGCTCGGCCACCAGCTCGGCTGCCCCGGGGGCGTCGGGGCCCCGGCGGCTCACCAGGACGACGTGCTCGGCGCCTTGTCCGGCCAGCCAGCGGGCCACGTACGGGGCGATGGAGCCGGTGCCGCCGATGAGCAGCGCCGTACCGCGCAGCCGGAGCTCGCCCGCCGGGCCGCCGCCCGCGAGCGGGGCGCGCACGAGCCGCCGCACGTACACGCCCGAGGGCCGCACCGCGGCCTGGTCCTCCTCGCCGAGCCCGGCCAGGACGGCACAGACCCGCGCGTACGCGGCCTCGTCGGGGTGCTCCGGCAGATCGATCAGGCCGCCCCAGATCTCCGGGTGCTCCAGCGCCGCCACCCGGCCCAGGCCCCAGACGGCCGCCTGCGCGGGGTTGCGCACGGTGTCGTCCGGCCCCGCGGCGACGGCTCCGCTGGTGAGCGACCACAACGCGGCCCTGCTGCCGGCCGCCGCCATGCTCTGGACCAGCTCCAGCGTGGCCACCGTACCGCCGGGCACGCCGTCCCGCCCGGCCCGCTCGTCGAGGCCGAGCAGCGACAGCACGCCCGAGGGCCGTGCCGCCAGCGCCGCGGCGAGGGTGCTCCGGTCGGAGAAGGGCAGCGTCCGCGGCGACGCGCCGGCTCTCTTCAACGCCTGGACGGTCGCCTCCACCGTCGCGTCGCCGAGGTGGCTGTCCGGCACGACGACCAGCCAGGTGCCGGACAGCGTGGCGGGCGCCGCTTCGGCGTGCAGCCAGGTGACGCGGTATCGCCAGGTGTCCAGGACGGAGCGGGCGTGGTGGCGGTTGCGCCAGTTCGCGAGCGCTGGCAGGACGGAGCTGAGCGGCGGGTCACCGGCCAGGTGGAGCTTGCGGGTGAGACCGTCGAGGTCTCCGACGTCCACCGCCTGCCACAGCTCGGCGTCCGCCGGATCGTGGTGGGTGGGCTCCAGCCAGTAGCGCCGGCGTCGGAAGGGGTAGGTGGGCACGTCGGCCGGGGGCGCGCCGGTGGCCGGCCAGGTGACGGGGACGCCGTGGACGAACGCCTGCCCGGCCGACAGCCAGAACCGGTCGAGCCCGCCGTCGTCGCGGCGCAGGGTCTCCACCACGGGCGCGTCGTCGATGTGCATGGCCAGCACCGGATGCGGGCTCACCTCGACGAACGTGCCCAGCCCCGCGCTCCTGGCGGCGTTGACCGCGTCCTGGAACCGCACGGGTTCGCGCAGGTTCGCATACCAGTAGTCGCCGTTCAGGCCGGTGGTGTCGATCGGCCCGCCGGTCACCGAGGAGAACCATGACATCTCGCAGGCCCGTGGCCGGACTTCCAGGGCCCGGATCTCGGTCTCGACCTCCTCCACCGCCGCGCTGTGGGAGGCGTAGTCGACCGCGATCCGGCGCGCCCAGTGTCCTTCCGCTTCGCACCACGCCACGAAGCCCTCGACGGCCTCGGCCGGCCCGGACACCACGGTCGCGGCCGGGCCGTTCACCGCGGCGACCGACAGCCCGGCGAACCTGGCGAGGTGTTCCTCCACCCAGCCGGCCGGCTGCGACACCGACGCCATCGCGCCCCGGCCCGCCAGGCGCCCCAGCGCCCGGCTGCGCAGTGCCACCACCCGGGCGCCGTCCCGCACGGACAGCGCGCCGCTGACCACCGCGGCCGCGATCTCCCCCTGCGAGTGGCCGATCACGCCCGCCGGCACCACGCCCGCCGAGCGCCACAGCTCGGCCAGCGCGACCATCACGGCCCACAGCACCGGCTGGACCACCTCGGCCCGCTCCGGGATCACGTCGGACCGCAGCACCGCCTCGACGTCGAGGTCGCCGAACTCGCGCAGCGCCGCGGCGCATTCACGCAGCCGCCCCGCGAACGCCGGGGCCGTGTCCAGCAGTCGCGCCCCCATGTGCGGCCATTGCGACCCCTGGCCGGGGAAGACGAACACCACCCGGCCGTCGCCCCCGGCCACACCTCGCACCACCTGCGCCGACTCCCGGCCTTCCGCCAGAGCCGTCAGGCCCTCGACGCCGCCGACCACGACGGCCCGGTGCTCGAACACCGACCGGCGAGCCAGCGCCGCCGCCACCCTGGCCGGGCCCTGCGCCTCCACCACGGGCGCCAGCCCCGCCGCCAGCTCCCGCAGCGCCGAGTCGTCACGCGCCGACAGCACCAGCGGCACGACCCCCGGCTCACCCTGAACAGGGGCCTCCTCCAGCACGGGCGGCTCTTCGAGGATCACATGCGCGTTGGTGCCACTGATCCCGAACGACGACACCCCCGCCCGCCGCGGCCGATCACCCGCAGGCCACGGCCGCTGCTCAGTCAGCAAAGACACCGCACCCGACGACCAATCCACATGCGACGACGGCTCATCCACATGCAAGGTCCGCGGCAACGTCTCGTGCCGCATCGCCTCCACCATCTTGATCACACCCGCAACCCCGGCCGCCGCCTGCGCATGCCCGATGTTCGACTTCACCGACCCCAGCCACAACGGCCGCTCCCGCTCACGGCCATAAGCGGCGATCAACGCCTGCGCCTCGATCGGATCACCAAGCGCCGTACCCGTCCCGTGCGCCTCCACCACATCCACATCACCAGCCGCAAGACGCGCATCCGCCAGCGCCTGAGCGATCACCCGCTCCTGCGAAGGACCGTTCGGCGCCGTCAACCCATTCGAAGCGCCGTCCTGATTGACCGCACTCCCCCGCACCACCGCCAGCACCCGATGCCCCCGACGCCTGGCCTCCGACAGACGCTCCAGCACCACAACCCCAACACCCTCCGACCAGCCCGTCCCATCCGCCCCCTCCGCGAACGACTTACACCGGCCATCAGGCGCCAACCCCCGCTGACGACTGAACTCCACAAACACCCCAGGCGACGACATCACCGTCACCCCACCCACCAACGCCAGCGAACACTCACCCCGCCGCAACGCCTGCCCCGCCAGATGCAACGCCACCAACGACGACGAACACGCCGTGTCGATCGTCACCGCCGGCCCCTCCAGCCCGAACGTGTACGCCACCCGCCCCGACAACACGCTCGCCGCACCACCGGTCAGCAGATACCCGTCCGCGCCGGTGTCTGCCTGGTCGGTGCGGGGTCCGTAGTCCTGGTGCATGGCGCCGACGAACACTCCCGCGTCCTTGCCGCGCAGGGACGCCACGTCGATCCCGGCCCGCTCGAACGCCTCCCACGACGCCTCCAGCAACAACCGCTGCTGCGGATCCATCGCCAGCGCCTCACGCGGCGAGATCCCGAAGAAGTCGGCGTCGAAATCGCCGGCGTCGCTGAGGAATCCGCCGAACCGGGTGTCGGACGACCGGCCGGATCCGGCGTCGAACAGCGCGGCCAGATCCCAGCCCCGGTCGGCGGGGAAACCGCCGATCACCTCGCCCTCGGAGGCCACGAGCCGCCACAGGTCCTGGGGCGAGGAGATCCCGCCCGGGTACCGGCAGGCCATGCCCACGATCACGATCGGATCGTCGTCGGAGTGCTCCTCCCGCACGGGCACGGCCGGTGCCGCGGCGGGGTCGTCCGCTACCTCCTCGCGCAGCCGCCGCGCGAGCGCCTCCGGGCTGGGGTGGTCGAACACCACGGTGGTGGGGAGCTCGACGCCGGTGACGCTGTTGAGCGTGTTGCGCAGCCGGACGGCCAGCAGGGAGTCGAAGCCGAGCTCCTTGAAGGCCCGTCGCGGCTCGACGGCTTCCGCGCCGGCGTGCCCGAGGACGGTGGCGACCTGTTCGCGTACCAGGTCGAGCAGCACCCGGTCCCAGTCGGCCGCCGGTATCCCGGCCAGCCTCTGCCGCAACGATCCGCCCGCATCGCCGGAGGTCCGGCGTCTGCCCGTACGGGGTGCCAGCTCGCGCAGCATCGACGGCACCGGGGCCGTGGCCCTGCGGGCGTCCAGGTGAGCGGGCACCAGCAACGCGTCCGGCGGGGCGGCGAGGGCGGCGTCGAGCAACACCAGGCCATCTCGCGTCGGCATGAAGGCGACCCCCACCTCGCGCCACCAGCCGAGGTCGGCGGCCCGCAGTCCCCCGGTCAGGGCGCTGCGCTGCTCCCACAGCCCCCAGGCCAGGGAGATCGCGGGCAGCCCGAGCGAGCGGCGGTGCGCGGCGAGCGCGTCGAGGTAGGCGTTGGCCGCCGCGTAGTTGGCCTGGCCGGGCGCGCCCAGCACGCCCGACAGCGACGAGAACAGCACGAACGCCGAAAGGTCGAGCTCTCGTGTCAGCTCGTGGAGGTGCCGGGCGGCCAGCGCCTTCGGCTGCAGCACCCGGTCGATCCTGTCGGGCCGCAGCGCCTCCACCACTCCGTCGTCCAGCACGGCGGCGGCATGGACGATCCCGCGCAGCGGCCGGTCGGCCGGCACCCCGGCCAGCAGGGCCGCCAGCGCGTCCCGGTCCGCCACGTCGCAGGCGGCCACCGTCACCTCCGCGCCCGCCGCCTTCAGCTCGGCGACCAGCTCGCCCGCTCCGGGCGCGTCCGCGCCGCGCCGGCCGGTCAGGAGCAGGTGGCGAACGCCGTACCGGGTGACGAGGTGGCGGGCCACCTGTCCGCCCAGGGTCCCGGTGCCGCCGGTGATCAGCACCGTCCCGTCCGGGCCGAACGCCGCGATCTCCGAGACACCGGGCCCCTCCGGGCCGGACGTCGCGGTCGGGGACGCGCCGGTGCCGTCCGCGGGGGCCAGGCGCGGCGCGCGGAGCCGGCCGCCACGCAGGGCGAGCTGGGGTTCGCCCGACGCCACGGCGAGGGACGCCGTCTGTTCGAGGTTCTCGGTGTCGTCCACGTCGAGCAGCACGAACCGGCCGGGATGCTCGCTCTGCGCCGAACGGACCAGCCCCCAGACCGGCGCCTGGCGGGGATCGATCCGCTCGTCCTCATGGCCCGTCGCCACGGCCCGGCGGGTCACCACGACCAGGGGCGCGTTCCCGTCCTCGGCCAGCCACTGCTGGATCCGCTCCAGCGCCCACCGCGCCGCGCTGCCGGGATCGTCCGGGCCGTCGGGGCACACCGCCGTGGCCGGACGTGACGCCGTGCCAGAGCTGCCGGCGACCTCGGGCCAGCCGACGCGGTACAGCGAGTCGGGCCGCGCCGTCCCGAAACGCCGGCGCGAGGCGGGCCGCATCGCCAGGGAGTCGACGGACACGACCGGCCGCCCCTGGTCGTCGGCCGCGTCCAGGCGGATGGCGCCGTCGCGGCCGGGCCGGAGCCGTACCCGCAAGGCGGAGGCGCCGGTCCCGTGCACGCGCACGCCGGTCCAGGAGAACGGCAGCGGGATCTCGTCCGGTCCGGCGGCCGGGACCAGCTCGCCCAGCCCGATGGCGTGCAGGGTCCCGTCCAGCAGCGCCGGATGCACGGCGAAGCCGCGTACCTCCGTCTCCTCCGGCAGGACCACCTCGGCGTACACGTCGTCCCCGCGCCGCCAGGCCGCCCGCACGTTCTGGAAGGCCGGTCCGTAGTCGTACCCCTGCACGGCGAGCCGCTCGTAGAGATCCTCCACGTCCAGCGGCCGCGCCCCGGGTGGTGGCCAGGCGCCCGGCGTCTCGGCGACGCCCGCGCCGGCTCCGCCGGAGCCGGCCACCACGCCGGTGGCGTGGCGCGTCCACGGGGCGCCGTCCCCGGCGTCCTCGGGCCGTGAGTGGATGGCCACGGTACGGCGTCCCGTCCCGTTCTCGGGCCCCGCGACGAGCTGGAGCCGGACGCCGCCCCGCTCGGGCAGCGTCAGCGGCGTGTGCAGGGTGAGCTCCTCGACCTGGTCGCCGGCCTGGAGCGCGAGGTCCACGAACGCCGTCCCCGGCAGCAGCGCCCCGCCCCACACCGCGTGGTCGGCCAGCCAGGGGTGGCTCTCGGACGAGATCCGCCCCGTCCAGGTGAGCCCGCCGTCGGCGGTCTCCAGGACGGCGCCGAGAAGCGGGTGGCCGGCGGAGCTCAGGCCGAGCTGCCGGACGTCGGTCCGCGACGGCTGTGCCGCCAGCCAGTAGCGCCGGCGCCGGAACGGGTAGGTCGGCACCTCGGCCGGCACCTGGCCCGTAGGCGGCCAGTCGACGGGCACCCCGCGGACGAACGCCTCACCCGCTGACAGCAGGAACCGGTCGAGCCCGCCCTCGTCGCGACGGAGCGTCTCCACCACGGGCGCTCCCTCGATGTGCATCCCCAGCACCGGATGCGGGCTCACCTCGACGAAGGCGCCCACGCCTGCCGCGCGCGCCGCCCCCACCGCGTCGGTGAACCGCACCCGCTGCCGCAGGTTCTCGTACCAGTAGTCGCCGTCCAGACCTGCGGTGTCGAGCAGGGTGCCGGTCACGGAGGAGAAGAACGACACCTCCGAGCGGCGCGGCCGCACCGTCAGCCCCCGGATCTCGTTCTCGACCTCCTCCACCGCCGCGCTGTGGGAGGCGTAGTCCACCGCGATCCGGCGCGCCCACACCCCCTCGTCCGCACACGACCCCACAAAACGCTCAACGCCCTCGATCGGGCCCGAAACCACCGTCGCCGCCGGGCCGTTCACCGCGGCGACCGACACCCCCGCGAAAGCGGCGAGCCGCTCCTCCACCCAGCCGACCGGCTGCGACACCGACGCCATCGCGCCGCGCCCCGCAAGCCGTGCCAGCGCGCGGCTGCGCAACGCGACCACCCGTGCGCCGTCCTCCACAGACAGCGCACCGCACGCCACAGCGGCCGCGATCTCCCCCTGCGAGTGCCCCACCACACCCGCCGGCCGCACCCCGACCGAACCCCACAACTCGGCCAGCGCCACCATCACCGCCCACAGCACCGGCTGGACCACCTCGGCCCGCTCCGGCACCACCCCCGACCGCAACACCCCCTCCACGTCGACGTCGCCGAACTGCCTCAAGGCCGCGGCGCACTCGCGCAACCGTCCCGCGAACACCGGCGCCGCGTCCAGCAGCCCGACGCCCATTCCCGCCCACTGCGAGCCCTGACCGGGAAAGACGAACACCACACGCCCGTCAGCTCCCGCCACGCCCCGCACCGCACCCGGCGACTCACCGCCCTCGGCGAGGGCCCGCATCCCCGCGGCGCCGTCCACCACGACGGCCCGGTGCTCGAACACCGACCGGCGAGCCAGCGCCGCCGCCACCCTGGCCGGGCCCTGCGCCTCCACCACGGGCGCCAGCCCCGCCGCCAGCTCCCGCAGCGCCGAGTCGTCACGCGCCGACAGCACCAGCGGCACGACCCCCGGCTCACCCTGAACAGGGGCCTCCTCCAGCACGGGCGGCTCTTCGAGGATCACATGCGCGTTGGTGCCACTGATCCCGAACGACGACACCCCCGCCCGCCGCGGCCGATCACCCGCAGGCCACGGCCGCTGCTCAGTCAGCAAAGACACCGCACCCGACGACCAATCCACATGCGACGACGGCTCATCCACATGCAGAGTCCGCGGCAACGTCTCGTGCCGCATCGCCTCCACCATCTTGATCACACCCGCAACCCCGGCCGCCGCCTGCGCATGCCCGATGTTCGACTTCACCGACCCCAGCCACAACGGCCGCTCCCGCTCACGGCCATAAGCGGCGATCAACGCCTGCGCCTCGATCGGATCACCAAGCGCCGTACCCGTCCCGTGCGCCTCCACCACATCCACATCACCAGCCGCAAGACGCGCATCCGCCAGCGCCTGAGCGATCACCCGCTCCTGCGAAGGCCCGTTCGGCGCCGTCAACCCATTGGAAGCGCCGTCCTGATTGACCGCACTCCCCCGCACCACCGCCAGCACCCGCCGCCCCGACCGCACAGCATCGGACAGGCGTTCCAGCACCAGCAGCCCCACGCCCTCCGACCAGCCCGTCCCATCCGCCCCCTCCGCGAACGACTTGCACCGGCCATCGGGCGCCAGCCCCCGCTGACGGCTGAACTCCACGAACATCCCGGGGTTCGCCATGACGGTGACGCCTCCCGCCAGCGCCAGCGTGCACTCGCCCGCCCGCAGCGCCTGCGCCGCCAGGTGCAGCGCCACCAGCGACGACGAGCACGCCGTGTCGATCGTGACGGCGGGCCCCTCCAGCCCGAACGTGTACGCCACGCGGCCCGACGCGACGCTCGGCGTCGTGCCTGTCAGCATGTGCCCCTCGAACCCCTCCGGCGCGGCGTGCAGAGGAGCGGCGTAGTCCTGCGGGACGGCGCCGAAGAAGACGCCCGTGGGAGTGGCGCGCAACGCGTGGGGATCCATCCCGGCCCGTTCCAGCGCTTCCCACGACGTCTCCAGCAGCAACCGCTGCTGCGGATCCATCGCCAGCGCCTCACGCGGCGAGATCCCGAAGAAGCCGGCGTCGAACTCCCCCGCGTCGTACAGGAACCCGCCCTCCCGCACGGAGGAGCGCCCCGCGCGCTCCGGGTCGGGGTCGAACAACGCCCCCAGATCCCAGCCCCGGTCGGCCGGAAACTCTCCGATCGCATCCCCGCCGGAGGCGACCAGCTCCCACAGGTCCTCCGGCGAGCGCACGCCGCCCGGATACCGGCACGCCATCCCCACGATCGCGATCGGCTCGTGGTCGCGCTCCTCGGCCTCCCGCAGCCGCCGGCGGGTCTCGTGCAGTTCGACGGTCACCCGCCGCAGGTACTCCACCAGCTGGTCGTTGTCCGTCATCCGGCTGCCCCCCGAGTTCGTCCCGCCGTGCGTCATCCGAGTTCCCCGTCGATGAAGCTGAGAAGTTCGTCCACCGAAGCCGTTCGCAGCCGGCCGGCGACCTCGTCCTTCGGTGGTCTCTCGGCCGGTGCCGCCACCTGCCGGGACAGCGCGGCCAGCCGGTCGGCGAGCTCCGCGCGCCTGGCCGGGTCGGCGGGGGGCTCGTCGAGCGCCTCGGCCAGCCGGTCGAGCATCGTGCTCAGCGGGTCGGGCGGCCGTAGCTCCGCGCGCAGGTGCTCGGCCAGGAGCGCGGGCGTGGGGTGGTTGAACATCACGGCGATCGGCAACCGCAGCCCGGTGGCGGCGGCGAGCCGGCTGCTCAGCTCGACGATCAGCGGCGAGTCGAACCCGAGGTCCGTGAACGTCCGCGTCATGTCCACCGCGTCCGCGTCGTGGTGCCCGAGCAGGGCCGCCACCTGCGCCCGCACCAGTTCGGCGGGATCCGCGGTGGCCTCCTCGGCGATCGGCGCGGCTTCGTCCCGCTTCTTCGCGGGCGGCTCCGCGACGCGCTCACGGGTGTCCAGCCAGTGCCGTTGCCGCTGGAACGCGTAGGTGGGCAGGTCGACCACCCGGGCGTCGGTCCCGGCGAAGCACCGGTCCCAGGCGACCGCGGCGCCGGCGGTGTACGCCTCGGAGAGCGAGGTGAGGAACCGGTCCAGCCCGCCCTCGTCCCGGCGCAGCGTTCCCAGTGCCGTCGCCTCCGGCACGGTGTCCCGCACCCCTCCGGTGAGAACCGGGTTCGGGCTCACCTCGATGAAGATCCCGCAGTCGATCGTCCGTACGGCCTCGGCGAAGCGGACCTGGTGGCGAAGGTTCCGGTACCAGTACTCGGCGGTCAACTCCGCACCGGCCAGCGGGCCGCCCGTGACCGTCGAGTGGAACGGCACCCGGCCTGCGGCGGGACGGGTCGGGGCGAGCGCGTCGAGCATCTCCGCGCGGATGACCTCGACCTGGTGGGAGTGCGAGGCGTAGTCGATCGCCACCCGGCGGGCGCGCACCCCGTCGGCGTCGTACCGCTCCTGCAGAGCCGTCAGGGCGTCGAGGTCGCCGGACACCACGGTGGAGCCGGGCCCGTTCACGGCGGCGATGGTCAGGCCGTCGGGCAGGTGCTTGTCGACCTCCTCGGCCGGGAGCACGATCGAGAGCATGCCGCCGCGGTGGGCGAGCCTCATCAGCAGGCGGCTGCGCAGGGCGACGATGCGTGCGGCGTCGGGCAGGGAGAGCGCGCCCGCGACGTGGGCGGCGGCAACCTCTCCCTGGCTGTGCCCGACGACCGCCGACGGCCGCACCCCGTAGGACTCCCACAGGGCGGCGAGCGACACCATCACCGCGAACAGCGCGGGCTGCACGAGGTCGGAGTGGTGCAAGGTGGCGGGGTCGTCGAGGATGTCCAGCAGCGGCCGGTCCAGGTAGGGCGCGAAGGCGTCGGCGCACGCGTCCATGTGTTCGCGGAAGACCGGTGAGCTCTCCAGGAGCGGCACCGCCATGCCGGTCCACTGCGATCCCTGCCCGGGGAAGACGAAGGCGACCCCGTCCCGGGGTCCGGCGGCGCCTTCCACGAGGCCGGGGGCGGGCCGTCCGGCGGCGAGGGCGTCGAGCCCGCGCTCGAACCCGGCGCGGTCGGTGGACAGGAGCACGGCCCGGTGCTCGAAGGCGGTGCGTGTCGTGGCCAGGGAGAGGCCGAGGTCGAGGTTGCGAGCGGGGTGCTCGCGCAGCCGGGCGAGCAGCCGCCGGGCCTGGTCGCGGAGTGCTTGCCGGTTCCGCCCTGACAGGGGCCACGGGATCGGCCGGGACGGTGGGTCTTCGCCGGGGTGGGGATCCGGCGGCGCGGGGTGGGGGGCGGGCGGTTCGGCGAGTACGAGGTGACAGTTCGTGCCGCCCATCCCGAACGAGCTCACCCCCGCGATCAGCGGGCGGTCCGGCTCCGGCCAGGGCCCCGTCTCCGTCTGGACGCGTAAGCCCAGCTCGTCGAGCGGAATGCGCGGGCTGGGACGCTCGAAGTGGAGGCTGGGAACGAGCTGCCTGTTGCTGATGCACAGGATCGTCTTGATCAGGGCGGCGATCCCGGCGGCCCCTTCGAGATGCCCGATGGCTGTCTTGACCGATCCGACCCGTAACGCGGCGGGATCACCCCGGCGGAAGACCGTCCCCAACGCCATGGCCTCGATGGGGTCGCCCACGAAGGTTCCGGTGCCGTGTAACTCGACGTGCTGCACCTCGTCGGCCCGGATCCCCGCCGAGGCGTGCGCCCGCCGGATGACGTCCTGCTGCGCCTCCTGGTCGGGGCTGGTGAGCGTGTCGCCACCGCCGTCGTTGTTGACCGCGCCGCCGAGGATCACCCCGTGGATCCGGTCACCGTCGGCGAGTGCCGCCTGGAGCGGTTTGAGCACGACCACCCCGCCGCCCTCGCCGCGCGCGTATCCGTCGGCGCCGGCGTCGAACGTCGCGGAGCGGCCGCTGGGCGACAGCCCGCCGAACGCCGCAGAGACGGCCGCGCTGCCCGGATCGAGCACCAGGTTCGCCCCGCCCACCAGGGCCACGTCACATTCGCCGCGTAACAGGCTCTCGACCGCGAGATGGACGGCGACGAGCGACGACGACTGCCCGGTGTCCACGACGAGGCTGGGGCCCCGTAATCGGAGGATGTAGGAGATCTGGTTCGCGAGCAGCGCGCGGTGCAGGCCGCTCATCTCGTACGGCGACCTGGCCCCTGCCGCGTACCGCTGGGCGAGGGCGGCGTAGTCGTCCCACATCGCCCCGACGAAGACGCCGGTACGGCTGCCGCGGAACCGTTCGGGCACCACCCGGGCGTCCTCCAGCGCTTCCCAGCTCAGCTCGAGGAGCAGCCGCTGGCGCGGGTCCATGGTCGCGGCCTGCCTGGCCGGGATGCCGAAGAAGTCCGCGTCGAACCGGTCGACGTGCTCCAGCCAGCCGCCTCGCCGCGTGTACGCCGGCGCGGCCGCGAAGCCCGGCTCGGCGTCCCACCGTTCGGGGGGCATGTCCGCCACAGCGTCCACGCCCTCGCGTAACAGCGTCCAGAACGCCGCCACGTCCGCCGCTTCCGGAAGCCGGCAGGCCATGCCGACGACCGCCACCTTGCCCTGTCCCCCGTCACCAGTCACCAGAGAGTGGTCCCCCTCAAGGCAGTGAATTCGAGCGACATGTCCCCAATGGGGCACACCGTCGGCCCCCATCCTAAGCAAGACCGTTCTCCGCGCCGCAACTGGTTTCGGCGATCACTGTCGACTTCGATGTGAGATCTGCAACTGCCCGCGCATGAAGCGCGCCCGCGACGAGCGAGGTAGACTCCGCGCTTTCCCTTCAGCGCCCGCGCTGTTCCACCGTCCCGCGCTGCCCACGATGACCTGCCGAAACGGCCTCACGGTTACTCACTGACAGGCGGCGATCACGCCCCCGGGCGAGGACGGCTCTCTTCTCACTTCGCCGTCCGCCCGCCGTGATCGGCATACCCGGTCGGAACCGGCCGGGCGCCCGGCGACCCCGCGAGTCAGGAAACCGTGACGCCGGTGACCAGCAGCCCGCCGGCGGCGAGCCAGCGGCCCGTGAACGCCCGGAGTGCGACGTCGCCGACGCGCGGTCCCGGCACGAGCAGCCGCGCGGAGAACGTGCCGCCGGGATCGATGTCGACGAGGGCGTCCTCGAACTCGAGCCGGCGTCGCGCCACCGGGTACCACGCCTTGTAGACGCTCTCCTTGGCGCTGAACAGCAGGCGGTCCCACGGCTGGGCGTCGCCGAGGCGGGCCAGCATCTCGCGCTCCCGGGGCAGGGAGATCGCCTCCAGGACGCCGTCAGGAAGCGGCCGGCACGGTTCGGCGTCGATGCCGACGCTCAGCACGTCCGCGGACACGGCCGCCGCCCGGTATCCGGCGCAGTGGGTGATCGACCCCGCGACGCCGGGCGGCCAGACGGGGGCGCCACGCTCGTCCGCCAGGACGGGAGCGGGCGGGAAGCCGAGCCGGGCGAGGGCGGCGCGGGCGCAGTGCCGTCCCGTGGCGAACTCGTCGCGTCGCTTGTCCACGGCGTTGGCGACGAGTGCCGCCTCCTCGCCGAGCAGCACGGCGCCGGGCACGTCGCCGAAGGACTCGACGCAGACGACCCGTTCCGGCAGGACCTCATCGATCATGGGCAGGCCGGATCTCGTTCACGCGCAGGGCTTTGGTACGGCACATCCGTGCGGCCGGCCGGCCCCCCGCGAGCGCCGGAGCACCCGGCGTGGCCGGCGGGCGCTCCTGCGTGCATCGCCGACGCGCGCGCCCCGATCAGGGCCCCTCCTCCGGGAGGATCCGTACCTCGGCGCTGGGCATGGCCGCCCACCACCGGTCGTAGCGGCGGTAGACATCGGGCTCACGGCCGGCCAGCAACGCCAGGAGCGCCTGCGCCTCGCCGGCCAGTTCCTCCCACGTCCGGCTGGGCAGCGGGTGGAACGCGGTGGCCTCGATCCCTCCCTCGACCGGCCGCCACACGCCGGCGACCGCACCGTCGACCAGCAGCGTCGGCAGGACGTCGCCGTTGGACCGGGTGACGACCTTGCGATAGTCGGGTGGGATGACGCGGCTGCGGTCGGCATAGGCCAGCAGGATGTTGTCCCACATGGGCAGCAGCCGTGGCGGGGCCGGTGTGTCGGCTGCCGGGCGCGGCGCGCCGGGCAGGTCGAACAGCTCCGTGCCGTCCGGCCCTGTCAACCGTTCGAGCGCTCCGGCCAGGGCGTCCATCGCGCCGCGGGCCCTGGAGCGCGACACCAGGGCGAACTGCGCGACATCGGCCACCGATGCCGGCCCGAACCCCTCCAGGTAACGCAGCACCAGCGTCTTCAGGGCCTGGTCGGCCGCCGTTCCCAGCGTCGGCGCGATTCCCGCCGCGACGTAGGCCGGCCGCGCGCCGAACGACCAGGGCCGGCCGGTAACGGCATGCAGCAGCGGCGCGTAGGACCGCAGCGCCCACCACACCCCTTTCGGTGGCACGCCGAGCCGCGCCTGGATCCAGGTCTGGATCTCCGCCGCGGTCCTGGGCCGGTCCGCGAAGGCCAGGAGCTCGCCGACCAACGCGTCAGCGTCCGCCGCGGTGAGGCCGCTGCCGGTGAAGCGCCGATCGCCGAGCCTGGCGGCGCGTAACGAGGGCTGCATCGCCTCGTGAAAGGGCGGGTAGTCCTCGGCGTGGACCGCGTGCAGCGTGATCCGCAGGAGCGTCGCCTTGACGATCTTACGGTCGGCGAAGGCCGCGTCCAGGTCCGCCGGCTCGAACCCCGCGAGCCGGTTCCACAGGGCCAGGTACGGCGAGGCGGCGTGCTGCGCCTGCAGGGCGACCACGCGGCGCGCCCCTTCGGCGACATCCAGCATCTGCCGTTGCAGGAGCAGTTGGCGGGTGAGCGTGGCCCGGTTGAGCTCCCGCGCGGTGAGCCGCATCCGTCAGCTCCTCTCAACCGGCGGCGTCGGGTCGCCGGTCGTGGTCCGGGACCGAGCGTCTGGTCGGCATAGGTCGATCATTGTAATGTCACCGCTCGTCCGGGATCTCCGGGTGCACGACTTGCACGCACGCACGGGGCCCGGGAAGCCACGGGAGGGGACCGGCACTTCGTCCAGCGCCTGCTCGGCGAGGTGAAGCCCGGGCGGGCCGCTGATCGTCTACAGAGTGGCGCCGACCATGACGGACAGGTCGACGAGGCGGTTGGAGTAGCCCCACTCGTTGTCGTACCAGCCGACGACCTTGACCTGCGAGCCGAGCACCCGGGTGAGCTGGGCGTCGAAGACGCAGGAGGCGGGGTCGGTGACGATGTCGCTGCTGACGATGGGCGCCTCGGTGTAGGACAGCAGGCCCTTGTACGGACCCGCCGCGGCCGCGGCGTACGCGTCCTTGACCTCCTGCACGGTGGTCGGGCGGCGGGTGGTGACGGTCAGGTCGGTGACCGAGCCGGTCGGGACGGGGACCCGCAGGGCGAAGGCGTCGAGCCGGCCCTGGAGCTCGGGCAGGACCAGGCCGATGGCCTTGGCCGCGCCGCTGGAGGTCGGGACGATGTTGAGCGCCGCGGCGCGAGCGCGGCGCAGGTCCTTGTGCGGCGCGTCCTGGAGGTTCTGGTCCTGGGTGTAGGCGTGAACGGTGGTCATCATGCCGGAGTCGATGCCGACCGCGTCGTGCAGCACCTTCGCCAGCACTCCGAGGCAGTTGGTGGTGCACGAGGCGTTGGAGATGATGGTGTGGCGTTCCGGGTCGTAGGCGTCGTCGTTCACGCCGAGCACGATCGTGACGTCCTCGCCGCTGGCCGGGGCGGCGATGATGACCTTCTTCGCGCCGCCGTCCACGTGCGCGTGCGCCTTGGCCGCGCTGGTGAAGATGCCGGTGGACTCGATGACCACGTCCACCCCCAGGTCCGCCCACGGCAGGTCGGCCGGGTCGCGCTCGGCCAGCACCTTGACCGTGGTGTCCCCGGCACGGATCGCGCCGGGCTCGGCGACGACCTCGCCGGGGAACCGGCCCAGGATCGAGTCGTAGGCCAGCAGGTGGGCCATGGTCGCCACGTCGCCGAGGTCGTTGACCGCGACGATCTCCAGGTCGGCGCCCCGGGCCGCCGCCGCGCGGAAGACGTTGCGGCCGATCCGCCCGAAGCCATTGATGCCAACACGAACAGTCATGGGTGTCTCTCCCCTTCAACCGGGACTACATCATAAGCATCTTATATAAATTCTCAATATATAATCAGGGCGTGAACGACGACATCTCCGACGACGACCTGGACGTCAACGCCTTCACCGCGGCGATCGAGAACTTCAACCGCTTCTACATCCGCCTCCCCATGCTGGAGAAGCTGTCGTTCACGACGCTGTCCGTGCTGGACACTCTGGCCTTCAGCGGCAGCCCGATGCGGCTGACCGACCTGACCAGGACCGAGCAGGTCAGCCAGCCCGCCATCACTCAGCTGGTCACCCGGCTGGAGCGCGACGGGCTGGTGGAGCGCCGCCCCGACCCGAGCGACGGACGCGCCGTCCTCGTCCACATCACCGAGGCCGGCCGCCGGATCGGCCGCTCCCGCCACGCCGACCGGACACGCCATCTGGCCCCGCTGATCGCCCAGCTGACCGGCGAGCAACGGCGGGCGATCGCCCACGCTCTGCCCGCCCTCGCCCGGCTCGCGGAGCTCGGGCGCGCCCAGCGGCCCGCCTGAGCCCTGGCATCACTCCGGAGAATCCCGGCCCAAGCCTGACGCGGGGACATCAGAGCTGCCGGCAGTAGAAGACGACCGGCACCGCCGTACACCCGAGCTTCTCGTACAGAGCCCTGGCGGGCGCGTGGAAGGGGTCGCCTCCGGTGCCGATCTCGACCACTTCCGCTCCGAGGGCTCGCATGCCCGCGAAGGCGTGCTCGCGCAGCGCCGCGCCCGTGCCATGCCGGCGGTGGCCGGCCGCGACGGCGAGGTGCGAGATGACGCCGTTCCCGCGCGCCGTGTCGACGCTCCAGGCCACGTAACCGGCGATGGCGTGGCCCGTCTCCGCGACCGAGACGTGCTTGTGCGCGGCCGGGTCGTGCAGCCCGGCGACCTGCTCACGGCAGTCGTGTGCGGTGAGCCGGCCCTCAGCTACGGGTACGCCAGGCGGCGAAGCACCTCATGACCCGCCACCTTAGCGCCTTCGCGCCGTTGGCCCCATCGCTTTCGGACCGCGGGCGCCGAGGAAGGGGTCCGTGCCGGTTGGACGGGGCGGCCCTCCGCCGCATCGGTGAAGGCGCGGCGTCCCTCGACGACCGCGCCCTCACCCTGCGCCGGATGCCGGCCGGTTCACTCACACCCGGCAGGCCGGTTCAGTCCAGCCAGCGGCCGACCCCGCGCACGGTGACTTCAAGCAGTTCCGCCGGATTCTCCGGATCGGGATAGTAGATGATCATCGTGGTGCCGGCCGGCAGCAGCAGCTTGACGGCCTGGATGCACCCTGCCACGGCCTGCCGCTGCTGGTCAGGCCCGGTGCCGCTGATCGGGACCGCGTCGCACACCCCGCCCCGGTTGTTCATGACGAGCCGTAGCGTGGAGTCACGGAGCGCCACCTCCCGCGTGGCGACGCGATAGGCGAGCTGCGTCTCGAGGTGCCAGGCCGGAGGCGCGATGGGCAGGCCGAACTCCTGCCTGTACAGCAGGCCGAGGCGGTGTTCGAGGGCCGCCAGGTCGTCGTGCAGCCCGCTCTCGACGGTGTAGCCCGCCCACTTCTCCAGATCGCTGGACGGCGGCAGACTCGCGATCGGCAGTCCGCTCGCGTCGAGCACCCGTCCGGACTCGTCGACGATGTAGCCCTGGTTGTTCAGCCGCTTGATGGACTCGCTCACGTCCTTGAGCTGAAGCGCGGCGTCCTCGAACGGGCAGTGCCCGCCTTCCTGCAGGCATCCGATCGGAAGAGTGCGCAGCAGCGACGTCGCCAGATCGGACTCGTGGATCGCCGAGAGGATGGTGCGATCCGACAGGTGCTCGCGCAGGTACATCGTCCCCCAGACCGAGTTGTACTCGGCGAATCGCAGTTCCTCGGGGACGAGCGACTCCACGAAGGTCCCCTTCCACTCGCTCGAGTACTTGTTCCAGTCGGGATCCTCGGACAGGTCCAGGGCCCCGGTGATGCAGTCCGAGAACGCCTTGCTCCCGCGCGCGGCGGCCTTCCCCGCGGCGTTCTTGCAATCGTTGATCAACGACAGCTGGGAGGCGCCGTTGAGCAGGTCCAGCCCGGTCAGGGCCATGTACTCCTCGGCGAGACGGTGGGTCTCGGTCTCCCGGTCGGAGATCCCTCTCGCCGCGAAGTAGAACAGCGGGCTCAGGACGACGGACATGCAGGCGTCCTGAGCCTTGCCGACGAACTGCTTCTTGCAGTGCTCGATCCGCTCTTCGGCGTAGCCGTCCGGGTCGTGGAGCGGCCCCTTGGGGTCGTTGAGGATCTTCTCGACGTAGGCGTTGCAGTCGTGGTACCCGGGCAGGCCGTTCTCGGGCCCCGACTTGCAGTGTCCGTACCACTCGCCCTTGAGCTCGCGGAGGCGCTGCTCGGCCTGTTCCCGATAGTCGTCGAACACTTCGGCGGCGATGCGAGCCGCTTCGGACGCGCTCTTGCCGGCCGCGAGCTGCGCGGCGTACGCGGTGTCGTAGGCGGCGAAGGCGCTGGCCGCGTCCTGTGCCGCCGAGACAGCCGAGGCCCGGGCCCAGCGGGCCGAGAGTGACGCCTTCCTGGCCGACTGCTGAGCCTGCTGGGCCGCGGCGGCGGCGGTGCGGACGGCCTGCGCGGCCCGTTCGGCGGACGCGGCGGCGTCGCGGGCGTGGGCGACGGCCTCGGTCGCGAACGTCCGCGCCTGCTCGGCCGCTCTGCCGGCGTCGTTCGCGTACCCGATGGCCTCCTCCGCCGAACCGCGGGCCTGTGCCGCCGCGGCCTGCGCGGTGCGCGCGAAGTCGACGGCGCGCTGCGCGATCTGCGAGGTCTCGATCATCAAGGACGTGGCGATGTAGTTGTGCGTCGCGGTCGCGTGGTCGCGCTCGGCCGCGCGGTGCCGCTCCACCTCCAGGAACTCGGCCTGCATCGCCGTCGTGCCGGCGAGAGCGACCTGGGCGCCGTTCCGCACCTCGGTGCCGTGGGACTCGTCGCCGGCGATCGCGCCGACCTTCGACCGGACGTCCATCGTGTACGCGGTGTTGTGCTTCACCAGCAGGAACTCCTCGAGGGCGTCCGGATCGTCCGAGCGCAGGGCGAGGTTCGCCGCCTCCTCGGTCTGCGCGTGGCCGGCGCCGCGGGCCTCAGCGAGGATCCGGCCGATCTGCTCCCGCTGTTCGGCGGCTCGCTCGGGGTAGTCCGGGTCGTCGAGGAAGGCGATGACGTCGGGCCACCCGCCGTCGAGGGCGTCCTGGGCGGCGGCTCTCATGGCCGGGGTGCCGGTGACCATGAGACCGGTCAGGGTCGTGCGGTCGTCCTGCTCTTCCGCGGCTGCGAGCCCGCTCCTGACGAACTCGACGGCAAGAACGTCGTCGTCCTCGCCGAGCGCCGCCATGGCCGCCGAACTGGTCCACGTGCCGGGCACCGTCGCGAAGTATCGAGCCACCTCGCGCGCCTTGCGGGCCGCCAGGGTGGCCTCGGTCTGCGGGCTGGCGGCCTCGGCGATCAGCGCATCGATCTCGGGCGTGTGATAGCGGCCGATCGGGACTCCGAAGCCGCGGGCGTCCCCCAGCCGGGCCTGCGCGGCTTCCTGACTGATGTGCCGGGCGAACGACAACTCGAGCTCCAGCTCGTGCCTGAGCCGTTCGGCGTCCGCCGCACGTGCCGCCTTGTACACGATCTGGGCCGTCTCGGCTGCCTTCAACGCGTCCTCCGCCGCGCGGTAGGCGTTGTCGGCGTGCTGCGTCGCCAGCTCGGCCGCGTTGACGGCGCTGCCCGCGTGCTTGGCCGCGCTCGCCGCGGCGCTCGCTGCCTGCTCCGCGTAGGACACCGCACGCGTCGCGGCATCTCGCGCCTTGCCGGCCGCGTCCTTGGCGATGTCCGCGTGGCGCACCGTCTCCGCGGTGGCGCGCTTCGCCCGTTCCGCACTTGCGCCCGCACGCGCCGCCGCCGCGAACGCGGCCCGGGCCTCGGCGCTGGCCTCCCCCGCGTAACGGCCGGCGGCCTCGGCCGCGCGTCCGGCCGCCTCGGTGTTCGCCCGCGCCGAATCGGCGGCGGCGACCGCGGCGTACGCCTGCTGGGTCACGGCGGTGATCTGATCGATGGGCGAGAGCCAGGCGGAGATCTGCGGGCCGATCTGCTGCATGACCCGGTTGTGGTTCTCCGCCGTGGCAGCGGCCTTCGCGTCCAGCTCCGCAGCCGCCGCTGCCGCCCACGCCTCGTCGGACTTCGTGTGCGCCCGCGCCGCCGCGGTCGCCGCGCGTCCGGCGGCACCGGCTGCCGCGCGCGCGGCCTCCGCGGCTGCCCGCGCGGCTTGTACGGCGACGCTGGAGGCGGCCGCGGCGCGGTCGGCGGCCTCGGCCGCGCGCCGGGCCTGGCGCCTGGCCTCCGCCGACTCCTGCCCGGCCTGCGCGGCGAGGCGTTCGGCCTCCTGCGCGTCGTTCTTGGCCGCCGCGGCCTCGGCCTTCGCCCGCTCGGCCTGTGCGACTGCGGAGACCGTCTCGAACGCCGCGCGGCGGGTCGCCTCCGTGGCACTCGCCCGGAGATCGTTCAAGGTCTGGTTCTCGTTGTCCCGGGCCTGGGCCACGCCCCAGTCGATCTGGACGAATCGCTCCTGCATCTCCAGGCTGCCGTCCTGAAGCGCCCGGTTCGCCGCATCCTGCACCTGCGGGCCGCCTTCGGCCATCGCCCGGTTGACGACCGCGCGAAGGTCCAGCTTGTACGGCAGCCGCCACCCCGACTCGATGAACTGCCCCAGAGCCGCACGCGACCCGTTGCGCAGCACCGCGTTCGCGGCAGCCTTGACCTCCGGCCCGCCGGCCGCCTTCATCTCGTTCACGCTGGCGCGCAGGTCGATCTCCCGAGCGGTCTCCCAGCCACCGTCGAGGAACTTCACCACGGCACCGGAGTCGTCCGAGACCAGGGCGGCGTTGGCAGCGGCAGCCACCTCGGGCCCTCCGTGGGCCTTGATGCGGCCCACCTGTTCACGGTCGTCCTGTGCCACGAGCCGGGGCAGCTCGGCCAGCAGAGCGCAGATCGCCGCCTTGTCCCCGAGCAGAGCCTTCTCCGCGGCCGGGCGCACGTTCACGCCGCCCGTGACCCACGCTTCCAGAACCATCTGACGTTCGCACACCGGCGCGGCGGGCGGATCCGCCACCGCGGCCTCGGTGATCGGGCTGCCCATGAGAAGCAACGCGAGCACGGTGCCGATGACCCCTGCCGTCCGCCAAGGGGTCCTGTCGCGTAACGCTCGAATCGTATTCACGTCCACCATTTCCGTCGATGCGGTCAAGGCCTGGGCTGAACGGCCGGCCGGAGGTCCCGTGCCGGCCGGCCGTTCAGTTCTCAGCTGACGACCCGCAGTTCCAGGAGGGTCTCTTGGCAGTTGTCGGGATAGTCCTGGTGGCTCTCGTCACAGGTGGTATCCGTGCGTCCGAACTGCTCGCTCTCGTCCCGCTCGACGCGCTTGGTGCGCTCCGCTCCGGAAGACACGTTCACGACTGTCGCGTCCACGTCATGTCCGGCCCCAGGCGAGCGGCTGTCTCCCTGGACCTCGTAGACGTTCGGGATCCGCAGCTTCACCCATCCTTCGGAGCCGAGGACCTTGAAGCAGACCGCCGTCACGCCGAGATGCGGCTCGCCGATCTCGGTCTGGCCGTTCAGCAAGCCCGGGAACACCTTGATCACGCCGACCCCGTTCTCGGGGGACGCGGTGCACGAGACCCAGATGATGCCGCCGTTTCCGGAGATCAGCTCGAAGTTGCGCGCCTCGGCCTCGTCCGTACCCCAGTCGTCCTGGCCGGAGGTGCCCGCGAACGCGTGCGGGAAGTTCACGGGATAGGCGAATCGCTCCACGATGGAGTCCGGGCCGATGGCGGGCGACACGGTGACCGGAACCACCCGTACAGGCGGAAGCGCCCGTCCCGCGAAATAGGTGATCTGGTCGCCTGGCCGGTAGAGGAACAGGTGGCTCTGCCCGCCCGTGCTCCGGTAGTCGAAGGCGATCATACGGTCCTTCGCCATCTCCAGGTCATAGCCGCCGATGCCGGCCGAGCTGTGGAACACCGCCGTGAACGAGTTGCCCGCGCCGTGTTGCAGGATCCAGGCCGTCTGCCCGCCCGGGCGGTAGAGCAGCAGATGATCCAGCTTCCCCGAATGCTCGTAGTCGAAGGCGATGATCTGATCCGCCGCGCTCTTCAGGTCATAGCCGCCGATGCCGGCCGAGCTGTGGAACACCGCCGTGAACGAGTTGCCCGCGCCGTGTTGCAGGATCCAGGCCGTCTGCCCGCCCGGGCGGTAGAGCACCAGGTGATCCGGCTTGCCCGAACTCGTGTAGTCGAAGGCGATGACGCGGTCGCGCGCGTCCTTCAGGTTGTAGCCGCCGATCCCACCGTCGGCCGAGGCGTAGACCGGCGTGAACGTGGCGCCACCGCTGTGCTGGAGAATGTGGGCCATCCCGGTCCCCGGCCGGTACAACAGCAGATGATCCAGCTTCCCCGAATGCTCGTAGTCGAAGGCGATGATCTGGTCCTCGGCGCTCTTCAGGTCATAGCCGCCGATGCCGGCCGAGCTGTGGAACACGGCCTTGAACGTGTTGCCCGCGCCGTGCTCGAGAATCCAGGCCGTGTGCCCGCCCGGACGGTAGAGCAGCAGATGATCGAGCTTCCCCGACCCCGTGTAGTCGAAGGCGATGATGCGGTCCCGGCCGTCCTTCAGGTCGTAGCCACCGATACCCGTGGTCGAGGAGAAGACCGGAGCGTAGGTGCCGTCCGCGTTCCGCTTGACGATGAAGACGATCTGCGAGCCCGGACGGTAGAGCACCAGGTGGTCCAGCTTTCCCGAATGCTCGTAGTCGAACGCCACGACCTGATCACGGTTGTCATCCAGGTCATAACCGCCGATCCCGCTCAGGCTGGATCCGTACCGGGTGAAGGACGTGGTGGGCTCGACCGCGACCGTACGGACCCAGCTCGCCAGGTCGTCCACCCGCACCGCGTCCCCGCCGCGCGTCCCGTCGCCGGCCGCGCCGAGGCAACCGCCCTGCCCCGCGCCGGAGCTGAGCCCGACGAGCTCCGCGCGGCTCCCGTTCGTGCGGAGCACCGGCGCGCCCGCGTCACCCTGGCAGGCGCTCACGTCGCTGCCGTCCGCCCCCGTCCAGTCGAACGAGCCGGCGGCCACGGCCCCGGCCACGACCGGCGCGGCATGCAGCCGGTTGGGCGCCCACTGCTCAGCGGTCCGGCCAAAGCCGGCGACCTGCAGCGCATCTCCCGCGGCAGGAACGGTGGAGCCGAGCGCGACAGGCGTGATGCCGACGGCCCGCAAGGACAGCTTGACCAGCACGACATCCCGGTCGCGGTGCGGGTGGATCCACTCCACGGGCAGCACCCGCCCGCCCGACCCGGACAGGTCCGTCCTGCCGACCGTCACCGTCGTCGCGGTCTTCGGCGCCCCGCTCGTGACGGACTGCCCCTGAGAGGCGAAACAACTGGCGGCGGTGAGCACCCACTGCGGGCTGACCAGGGCTCCGGTGCAGCCGTGGGTCTCGCCCACGCTCACCTTCGCCACGAAGCCCCAGGTGCCGTCGGCCGCCGGGCTTCCGCCCCTTACCGCCTGGGCCGGCGTCGCTCCTGCCCAGAGCACTGCTGAGGAGACGACCATCAATAACGAGAGAATGGTGAGGTGTAATGACCGGATGATTCGGTGGAGGTTCACGGCACGATTGTGAAGATCACGCCTTCTGCGAACCAGGGCGTCGCCCGGGCATGAGGCGGACATCTGCTCAGCGGAGCTACCTGCTTGGGCCTTCGCTTCCTCGAGAGCACCGGGGTCCAGGGCGCATGACGACCGTCGGCGTGCCGGAGGAGACGGGGTGGTCACGCCGATGCCGGGCGATGAATTGACGTTGCCGCCTTCTCCGCCCGGCTGGGATGATCTCCTGCTCTACTCGGCGCTCTTGATGATGGGACGCACGGCATGGCACCTGACAGTGGAACCCCCCAGAACCCGGTGACCGCGGTGAACGCGCTGACCAGCCGGTGGGCAGCGACCTGCTCGGGGGAATCGGTCGTGATGGCAGGAGCGGGTGTCTGGCCGCTGCTGGCGTACCTGGCGTCGGCCGCCGCGGGGCCGGGACGAACAGAACTGCAGGACGCCATCGGGATGAGCGCCGCCACCGCCTCCCACGCGGCGCGGACCCTCCTGTCGACCATGGAAGGCTCGCCGGCGGTCCGGTCGGCGCTAGGACTGTGGATCAGGCGGGACCTGCCGCTGCTCCCCGGCTGGGCCGGCACGCTGCCCGAGGGCATGCGCGGCGAGTTGAGCACGGACCCGGTGGCGGACCGGCTCCGGCTCGACGCCTGGGCCGCCGAACAGACCGGCGGGCTCATCCCCGCCATGCCCGTCCCCTTGACCGACGAGACGTGCCTGATACTGGCCGGCGCACTCGCCGTCCGCACCACCTGGCTGCGCCCCTTCGCCGAGGGTGTGGACCTGATCCCCACCGGCCCATGGGCCGCACGCGAGATCCTCCTGCTGCGCCGCAGCACCCAGCTGCTCGACCGCGTCCAGGTCGCCGACACCCCTACCGGCCCGCTGACCGTGCTTCGCGTCATGGGCACGAACGGAATCGACGTCCACCTCGTCCTCGGCGACGACTCCTGGAAACCTGGCGAGGTTCTCACCGCAGGCATCGACGTACTCGCCGGGCGCCACCCCTCACGAAAGGGGGACGCCCTCCCTGTGGGACACCCGGGCCCCGGGATCAGCGTTCGCTTCGTCCGTGACCACAAGCCGTATGACAGGCTGAACGTCACAGTGCCGAGATTCACCGTCACCTCCGCCCAGGATCTGCTGGACCTGCCCCAGGTGTTCGGCCTGGCCACGGTGACCGACACCACCCGCGGGCACTTTCCCGGCATCAGCACCACGCCGCTCGCCATCACCCACGCCCAGCAGAACGCCCTGGCCACCTTCCAGGCCGACGGCTTCCAGGCCGCCGCGGTCACCGCCACTGGGGCGGTCGCCAGCGGAGTGACACCGCGGCCTCCCTATCGCGCCAAGCACATCGACGTCGATTTCGTCCATCCCTTCGGATTCCTCGCCGTCGACCGCCGGAGCCGCCTGATCCTGACTGCCGGTTGGGTCGCCGAGCCCGAAACCTGGGATCCGGAAGCAGACGACAGCCCCTGGATCTGAACGAGAAGACAGGGAACCCCGCGCCCGCACTCGACCTCCACGGCGGATCGGAGGTCCGCGACCCGCCACACGCTCCAGCCCGAGCAGGCGACCGCCGGAGCGGGGCGGTGGCGGCCTACCCGACCCGCTGCGGCCTCGATCGGCGTGCCGGGCGCGGGCGGCATCACCGCAGGCGAGGTCGCCGACCGCGCGGTATGTGACGACGCCCCGTTGGATGACGGCGCACGGGTGGTGGAGACCTGGGTCGCCGGGAAAGCGTGCATCGAGTCCCCCGCAGATCCTGTTTGCGGGACGGCCCCAGTGAAGAGGATCATGGTGGCTCGCGCCCCGGAGTAGTGGCGAGGAGGCCGCACGCCTCGCCCAGGTCCGGAGCCCGGAGTTCGCCCGTCGCCGGTCCAGGAGGTTTGCGCGTGTTGGTCGACGCTGCGCGCCGGGCCGTGCCTGCCCGCCTTCCGAGCCGTCTCGAGCCGATCGGCCGATGACGCGCCCCTCCTGCAAGCAAGATCACGGCAGGTTCCAAGTCAGCGGCAAGCCGCGTCGCCGATGCTGCTGTGCGGACGTCCATGGTCTTCGGCGAAGGGAGCAGGTGGCCAGGAGAAGACACGCGCCCCGCCGCACCCGCCGACCACGCGACGGTGAACCGCCCGCACGACCCCGCGCTCCCGGCGAAGACCTCGCCCGGGCCCGCCTGCCGTCCCCGGGAGCGGGCCCCTTCGAGATCGCCCACCCGGGCACGTTCGACCTTTGCTGGAAAGAGGACACATGACTACAGCTGTGACGGGCGCGAACCGCCCTCTCACGAACTCGCCCGCCCGCCTCCACGAGGCCCTGGAGGCGCAGTGCCGGCGGACGCCCGATCGTGTCGCCGTCGTCGCGGGCACGAGCCGGCTGACCTACGCCGAGCTCGACCGCAGGGCCAACGGGATCGCCGACGCCCTGGCCGCGCGGGGTGTCGGGCGCGGCGACCTGGCCGGGATCTGCATGGACCGCGACGAGTGGCTGGTGCCCGCGCTGATCGGGGTGCTGAAGGCGGGGGCGGCCTACGTGCCGCTGGACCCGGCCTACCCGACGGAGCGCTTACGCTTCATGGCCGAGGACGCCGCCGTGAGCGCGGTGGTCACCTCGGCGGCGCGGCGCGATACCGCGTCGCTGACCGGCGCCGGCACCGTGCTCGTCGACGACGTGACGCCCGCCGCGCGCGGGCCCGAGGTGCCCGGCGAGCCGGGCGACGCCGCGTACGTCATCTACACCTCCGGCTCCACCGGCCGCCCCAAGGGCGTGGTCGTGGAGCACCGCAACGCCCTGAACCTGGTGCGCTGGGAGGCGTCCGCCTACACCGCCGAGGAACTGAGCGGCATGCTGGCCGGCTCCTCCATCTGCTTCGACGCCTCGATCACGCAGATCTTCACGCCGCTGTCCGCCGGCGGAACCGTGATCATGGCGGACAACGTGCTGGCGCTGCCGACGCTGCCGGCCCGCGACGAGGTGCGCACGGTCTTCGGCGTCCCGTCCGCGCTGTCGGTGCTGCTGCGCGAGCCGCTGCCGGACGGCGTGCGCATGGTGCTGTCCGGCGGCGAGCGGCTGACCGCCGCCCTGGTCGCGCGCATGTACGCCAACCCGGGCGTGCGCCGCGTGCTCAACATGTACGGCCCCACCGAGTGCACCACCGGCTCCACCATGTTCGAGGTGAGCCGCGACTACCAGGGCGACCCGCCGCTGGGCGCGCCGATGGCGGGCGCGCTGCTCAGCGTGCGCGACGCCTCCGGCAGGCCGGTCCCGGACGGAGAGGTGGGCGAGTTGTGGATCGGCGGGCCCGGCGTGACCCGCGGGTACCTGGGCCACGAGTCGCAGGCGTTCCGCACCGAGCCGGACGGCACCCGCGTCTACCGCAGCGGCGACCTGGTCCGGTGGGTGGACGGCGAGCTGCGCTACGTGGGCCGCGCCGACGACCAGGTCAAGATCCGCGGCTACCGGGTGGAACTGGGCGAGGTCGAGTCGGCGCTGGACCGCCATCCCGCGGTGCGCCGCGCCGTCGTGCTGGCGCACACCGACGACGACGGCATCGCCTACCTCGTCGCGCACGTGGCCGCCTCCGGCGTGACCGAGCCCGAGCTGCGCGACTGGCTGCGTGACCGGCTGCCCGACCACCTGGTTCCGGCCAGGATCGGCGTGACGGGTGACCTGCCGATCGGCCCCACCGGCAAGGTGGACCGCGCGGCCCTGCCCAAGCTGGGCGCCGCCCGGACGGGAGGCGCGGTGCCGGTCGCGCCGCGGACGGACGACGAGCGCCAGGTGGCCGAGGTGATCGCGGACGTGCTGGGCCTGCCGGAGGTGGGCGTGCACGACCGGTTCGCCGACCTGGGCGGGCACTCGCTGGCCGCCGCCCGGGTGGTGACGGAGCTGTCACGGCGGCTCGGGCACACCGTGCCCCTGGCGGCGTTCCTGACCGAGCCGACCGCGGCCGGGCTGGCGGCGCGCCTGCGCGAGCCGGGATCGGCGCCGGTGCGGCGGACCGGCCGGGCCCGGCACCCGCTCACCGCCACGCAACGCGAGTTCTGGACGTTGCGCCAGCTTCACCCGCACAGCCCGGTCACCACCGTGTCGGTCCGGCTACGCGTGCGCGGCCTGAGCGGGAGCGCGCCGCTGCGCCCGGCGCTGGACGCGGTCTTACGCCGGCACGAGGCCCTGCGCAGTACCGTCGCCGTCGGCGAGGACGGCGTCCCGTACGCCGTCGTGCACCCGCCCGTCGCCGTCCCCCTGGTGGAGCACCCGGCGGGCGCGGACCCGGTGAAGGTGGCCCAGGCCGCGGCGGAGTACGTGTTCGACGTGACGAACGAGGTGCCGCTGCTCCGCGCGAGCCTGTGCCCCGTCGGGGACGACGTGGCCGAGCTGGTGCTCGTGACGGACCACCTCGCCTTCGACGGCGGTTCGGTCGGCGTGCTGATGGACGAGCTGGCCGCCGAGCTGGCGGGTGAGCCCGTTCCCGAGCCGGCGGTGCAGCTCGGCGACGTGGCGGTGCGCGAGCAGGAGGACCGGCCCGACCTCGCGCGGCTGCGGGAGTTCTGGCGCGGCGAGCTGGCGGGGGTGCCGGTGGCGGGGCCGCCGCCCGGCGACCTGACGACGTGCCGGGTGACCAGGCCGCTGCCCGAGGAGTTCACGGACGGCGTGGCCGCGCTGGCCCGCGCGTGCGGCGCGACCCCGTTCGCGGTGTACCTGGCCGCTCTCGCCCTGGCCTCCGGGGAGCCGGACACGCTGGTCGGCGTGGTCGCGGCGCGGCGCGCCAGGCCGGAGCTGGCCCGGGTCGTCGGGCCGCTGATCGACACGGTGCCGGTGCGGCTGCGGCCGGACGCCGCGCCGACCTTCCGCGACCTGGTCAAGCAGGCCGGGGAGGCCACCACGCGGGCGCTGGTCCACCAGGAGGTCCCGCCCGCCGACCTGCCTCGCGCCCCGGTGCTGCTGGCCATGCAGCACGCCGAGGTGCCGGTGCGCGCCGGCTGCCTCGAACTGCTGACCGAGGTCGGCTCGGGCGCGGCGGTGCACGAGTTCAGCGTGCTCGTCAACCGCACGGCCGCCGGGGCCGAACTGCACCTGGAGTACGCGGTCGCGCTGCTCGGCCGGGAGGCGGCGGGGGCGTACCTGGACCGGCTGCTGTGGCTGCTGCGGCGCGCGCTGGCCGAGCCGGACCTGGCGATCGCGGCGTTCGAGCTGGTCACCCCGGACGAACGCGCGGCGTTGCTGGCCCGCGCGGCCGGGCCGCGGCTGCCGGACGGCCTGCCGCCTGTGCCGCTGGCGCTCGCGGCGCACAAGACGGGCACGGCGGGCACTGCGGGCACTGCGGGCACGGCGGGCACGGCGGGCACGGCGGGCACGGCGGGCACGGCGGTGGTCGGCCCGGACGGCGCCGCGCTGAGCCACGCCGAGCTGAACAAGCGCGCCGACCGGATCGCGGCCGGGCTGCTGGAGCACGGGGTGTCGCGGGGCGACGTGGTCGGCGTCCGCGTGCCGCGGGACCGGATGTTGCCGGCGGTGCTGCTGGGTGTGTGGCGGGCGGGGGCGGCGTACCTGCCGCTGGACCCGGAACACCCGGCCGAGCGGCTGCGCCTGCTGGCCGGGGACGCCGGCGCCCGCGTGGTGCTCACGCGCGGCGAAGCGCCCCTCGAAGCAGCGCCGGCCCCCGACGCGGACGAGCCGGTGACGCTCGACGCGGATCGGCTCGCGGCAGGCCCGCGCGCCGACCTGCCGGAGGTACGCTCCGAGGACCTGGCATACGTCACCTACACCTCCGGCTCCACCGGCACCCCCAAGGGGGTCGAGGTCACCCACGGCGGCCTGGCCGCCCTCGTGGCCGGGATGATCTCGGCGCTCCGCCTCGGCCCGGCCGACGTGCAGCCCGCGGTCGCGCCGCTGAGCTTCGACGCCTCCGCCTCCGAGCTGTGGAGCGTCCTGGCCGCCGGCGGCACGTCGGTGGTGGTGGACCGTGCCACGGCCACCGACGGGCACGCGCTGGCGGAGCTGATCACCACGAGCGGGGCCACGGTGATCGACCTGGTGCCGACCGCGTACCGGATGCTGATCGCGGCCGGCTGGGCGGGCGGCCCGGCGCTGCGTGCCGTCGCCGGCGGGGAGGCGCTGGACCCGGCGCTGGCCGAGCAGATCCTGCTGCGCGTCGGCGAGTTGTGGAACGCCTACGGGCCCACCGAGACCACCGTCACCTCGACGCTGCACCGGGTGCGCGCGCACGAGGGCGACCGCGTGCCGATCGGGTGCCCGATGCCGGGCGAGCGGGCGTACGTGGTCGACGCGCGGCTGCGGCTGCTGCCGCCGGGCGCGGTCGGCGAGCTGCTGCTGGGCGGCGCCGGGGTGGCCCGCGGCTACCGGGGCCGGCCGGACCTGACCGCGGCCGCCTTCGTGGCCGACCCCTTCACGCCGGGCGGCCGGTGCTACCGCACCGGTGACCTGGCGCGGTGGCGGCCGGACGGGACGCTGGAGTTCCACGGCCGCCGCGACCACCAGGTGAAGGTCCGCGGGTACCGGATCGAGCTGGGCGAGATCGAGGCCGTACTGCGCGAGATCGCCGACGCCGCCGCGGTGACCGTGGCGGGGGCGGACGCGCACGCCCACCTGGTCGGCTACGTCGCGCCGGAGACGGCGGACCTGGCCGCGATCGAGCGGCACGCCCGGTCCCGGCTGCCCGGCCACCTGGTGCCGCGCCGCTGGGTCGCCCTGCCGGCCCTGCCCACGCTGCCCAGTGGCAAGCTCGACCGTGACGCGCTGCCCGAGCCGGACACCGTTCCTGACACCGGACCGGACCTGGTGCGGGTCGCGCCGGCCACCGACGCCGAGCGCCTGGTGGCCGCCGTCTGGGCCGAGGTGCTCGAACGGCCCGAGGTCTGGGCCGGCGACGACTTCTTCGCCCTCGGGGGAGCCTCGTTCGCCGCGACCAGGGTGGCCGGCCGCCTCCGCGAGATGTTGCAGGTCGCCGTGCCCGTGCGGTTGCTGTTCGACCGCCCGGTGCTCGCCGACTTCGCCGCCGCTCTGGAGGAGCTGCTGGCCGCCGACCTGATGGAGGGGATCGAGGGATGACCGAGGTACGTGAGGACCGGATCGCCGAACTCGTCCGGTCCAGGCTCGCCGCCGCTCTGAAGCAGAACGACGAGGCCGCCGCCCCCGGCATCCCGGCGACGTCGGCCGCGGACATGCCGCTGTCGCCGGCGCAGGAGCGGCTGTGGTTCCTGGCCCAGCTCGAGCCGGACACGCCCGCCTACAACGTGCCGCTGACGCTGCGGCTGCGCGGCCCGGTGGACGTCGCCGCCCTCACCGGCGCGGTGGCGGACCTGGCGGAGCGGCACTGGATCCTGCGCGGCGTCGTCGAGAAGGGACGCGTGCGTCCCGTCGCAGCCGTGCCGGTGCCCGTGGTGGACCTGGTGGACGCAGATCCGGCGGAGCTGGAGCGGGAGCTGGCCGGGCACGCCTGGCGGCCGTTCCGGCTGGACGCCGAGCCGCCCCTGCGGGCCACGGTGTTCCGGCTCGGCGACGACGAGTGCGTGCTCGCGCTCACCCTGCACCACATCGCCACCGACGCCTGGTCGGAACGCGTGCTGCTGGACGATCTCGCCCGCCTGTACGCCGCCCGCCTCGGCCTGGAGCCGCCCCCCGCTCCCCCGGCCCTGCAGTACGCGGACGTGGCCGCGTGGGAGGCCGGGCGGCCGGACGCCGACCTCGACTGGTGGGCCGGGCACCTGGCGGGCCTGCCGCCGGTGCTCGACCTGCCGCTCGCCCGCCCGCGCCCGCCCGTGCCCACGTGGGAGGGGGCGGCGGTCGCGGTGGAGGTGCCCGAGCGGCTGTCGGCGAAGGTGCGCGCGGTGGCGGGGACGTCGCCGTTCATGGTGTTCCTGGCCGGGCTGCAGGCGTTGCTGAGCCGCCTGTCCGGCGTCGACGACATCGCCGTCGGAGTGCCGCACGCGGGCCGCCACCACCCCGACGCCGAGCGGGTCGTCGGCTGTTTCATCAACACCCTGGTGGTGCGCGGCGACACCTCGGGCGACCCGACCGGCGCGGAGCTGCTGGCTCGGACGCGCGCGGCGGCGCTGGACGCGTTCGCGCACGCCGGCACGCCGTTCGAGCGGGTGGTGGAGCGCCTGCAGCCGGAGCGGAACCTCGCGGTCACGCCGCTGTTCCAGGTGATGCTCAACGTCTACGACACCGGCGCGCCGGTGTCGCTGCCCGGGCTGGAGGTCGTGACCGGGTCGCCGCCCGCGCCGACCGCCAAGTTCGACCTGAACCTGGAGCTCGGCGACGACGGCACCCGGTTCTCGGGCGAGCTGCGTTACCGCACGGACCTGTTCGACGAGGCCACCGTGCGGCGGCTCGCCGGCTGGTACCTGGAGCTGCTGGACGGCATGCTCACCGACCCGGACGCGCCGGTGCGGCTGCCGGCCGGCGACGACCTGCGCGGCCCGGGCGCGGACCTGCCCGTGGACGTGCCGCTGCACAGCCTGGTCGAGCGGGTGACCGACGCCCGCCCGGACGCGGTCGCGGTCGGCTCGCTCAGCTACGCGGAGCTGGACCGCCGCGCCAACCAGGTGGCCCACTGGCTGCTGGCGAGCGGGGTGCGGCCGGAGGAGCCGGTCGGCGTGCTGCTGGAGCGGCGGCCCGAGCTGGTGGTCGCCATGCTCGGCGTGCTCAAGGCGGGCGCGGCCTACCTGCCGCTCGACCCGGTCTACCCGGAGGGGCGCAACCGGGCGGTGGTGGCCGACGCCGGAGCGCGGATCGTGCTCACGGACGCCGAGCTCGCCGCCGCGGCGGGGGCGTCCGGCGAACGCCCCGGCGTGGCCGTGCGGCCGGAGCACCTGGCGTACGTGATCTACACGTCGGGCTCGACCGGGCGGCCGAAGGGCGTCGCGGTCGAGCACCGGCACATCACGCACTACCTCGGCGCGGTGGCCGAGGTCATCCCCGCGGGGATGACCTCGTTCGCGCTGGTCTCCACCGCCGCCGCCGACCTGGGCATGACGAACGTGTGGTGCGCGCTGGCCACCGGCGCCACCCTCCACCTGATCGACCACGAGACGGCCACCGACCCGGCCGCGTTCGCCGCCCGCCTGGCGGCGCACCCGGTGGACGCGATCAAGATGGTGCCCAGCCAGCTCGAGCTCCTCGGCACGGCCGCGTTACCCGGGAAGCTGCTGATCCTGGCCGGTGAGGCGGTGCCGGCGGACCTGGTGGCGCGGGTCCGGCAGGCCCGGCCGGACCTGGAGGTGCAGATCCACTACGGCCCCACGGAGACCACGGTGTCGGTGCTGGCCTGCGACGCGGGCGAGGCTCTGGCCGAGCTGGGCGCGGGCCGGGCCCCGCTGGGCCGGCCGCTGGCGGACGTGGTGTGCCGGGTGGCCGACCCCTCCGGGCGGGCGCTGCCGCCCGGCGTGCCCGGGGAGCTGTGGATCGGCGGGCCCAGCGTGGCCCGCGGCTACCTGGGCCGCCCCGATCTCACCGCGGAGCGCTTCACGGGCGGCTGGTACCGCACCGGCGACCGGGTCCGGGTGACCGGGGACGGGCTGATCGAGTTCCTGGGGCGGATCGACGACCAGGTGAAGGTGCGCGGCTTCCGCGTCGAGCCGGGCGAGGTGGCCGCGGCGTTGCGGGCCCTGCCGCAGGTCGCGGAGGCGTACGTGCAGCCGGTCGGCGCCGGCCTGGAGCGGCGCCTGGCCGCCTGGGTGACGCCGGCGGCCGGGGACGTGACGGTGGACGTGGCCCAGGTGCGGGCGGCGCTGCGCGAGCGGCTGCCCGACTACATGGTGCCGGCCGTGATCGGCGTGCTGGAGGCGTTGCCGCTCACGCCGAACGGCAAGGTGGACCGGGCGGCGCTGCCCGTGCCCGAGGCGGGGCCCGCGGTGCGGGTGCCGCTGGGGACTCCCGGGGAGCGCCTGGTGGGCGAGGTCTGGGCCGACGTGCTCGGGCTCGCGCAGGTGTGGGCGGACGACGACTTCTTCGCCCTCGGCGGGCACTCGTTCGCGGCGACCAGGGTCGCCGGGCGGCTGCGGGAGCGGCTGGGCGCGGCGGTGCCGGTGCGGCTGCTGTTCGAGCACCCGGTGCTGGCCGACCTGGCCGCCGCGCTCCCCCGCCCGGCCGCCGCCGCGCGCGTGCGGCGTACGCCGGCGGACGGGCCGGTGCCGCTGTCCGGGGTGCAGGCCAGGCTCTGGTTCCTGGCGCAGCTCGAACCGGGCAGCAGCGCCTACAACGTGCCGCTGGCGCTGCGGCTGCGCGGCCCGCTGCGGGCGGAGGCGCTGCTGGGCGCGGTGCGCGACCTGGCCGAGCGGCACCACGTGCTGCGCGGCGTGGTCGACGACTCCGGCCCCGAACCGGTGATGGTGGTGCGGGACGCCGCCGAGGTGCCCGTGTCCACCGCGCGCGTGGCCCGGTCTGAGATCGAGGGCGTGCTGGCCGCGCACCTGGCGACGCCGTTCGCGCTGGACCGCGAGCCGCCGATGCGGGCGGTGCTGCTCGCCGTGGACGACGGCGGCGTGGAAGGTGAGCGGGAGCACGTGCTCTCGCTCACCTTCCACCACATCGCCACCGACGCGTGGACGCGGGGGCTGCTGCTGTCGGAGCTGTCCGGCCTGTACGCCGCCCGCCTCGGCCTGCGCCCGCCGCTCGACCCGCCGCCGGCGCAGTACGCCGAGGTGTCGCCGGTCCCCGACCCGGCCGACCTGGACTGGTGGGCCGGGCACCTGGACGGCCTGCCGCCGGTGCTCGACCTGCCCACGGACCGGCCGCGCCCCGCGGTGCCCGACCCGGGCGGGGCCGCGCTCGACCTGGAGCTGCCGGCCGGGCTGAGCGAGCGGGTCAGGGAGGTGGCCGCCGCCTACCGGTCCACGCCGTTCATCGTGCTGCTGGCCGGGCTGCAGGCGCTGCTGGCCCGGCTGTCGGCGAGCGCGGACATCGCGGTCGGCGTGCCCGTCTCCGGCCGCGACCACCCGGACACCGAAGGCGTGGTGGGCTGCTTCCTCAACACCGTGGTCGTGCGGATCGACGTGGGCGGCGACCCGACCGGGCGCGACCTGCTGGCCCGCGCGCGGGAGTCCGCGCTGGGCGCGCTGGCGCACGCGGGCACGCCGTTCGACCGGGTGGTGGACCGGCTGCGGCCGGAGCGGAACCTGGCGGCCACGCCGCTGTTCCAGGTGATGCTCAACTACATCCCCGGCGTGGCCGGGCCGGAGTTGCCCGGCCTGGAGGCGTCCGAGATCCACCTGCCGGAGCTGACCACCAAGTTCGACCTGAGCTGGCACGTCGTCGACGAGGGGCCGGGCGCGCCGCTGCGCGGCGGGCTCGCCTACCGGACCGACCTGTTCGAGCCGGGCACCGCGGCCAAGCTGACCCGCTGGTACGCGGCCCTGCTCGACGGGCTGCTCGCCGACCTGGACACGCCGGTGGGCGCGGTGCCGCTGGAGCCGGTGACCGGCCCGGCCGTGGCCGGCGGGCCGCCGCCCGAGCCGCCCGCCGGGGCGGTGCACCACCTGATCGAGCGCTGGGTGGACGAGACTCCCGGGGCGCGGGCCGTGGTGGGCGCCGACCGTGCCCTGACCTACGCGGAGCTGGAGGCGGCCGCGAACCGGATCGCGCACTGGCTGCTGGAGGCCGGGGTGGGCGCCGACGAGCCGGTCGGCGTGCTGCTGGAGCCGGGCGCGGATCTGGCGTGCGCGTTGTTCGGCATCCAGAAGTCGGGCGGCGGCTACCTGCCGATGGACCCGGCGTACCCGGCGGCACGGATCGCCGCGATGCTGGATGCCGCCGGGGTGCGGGCCGTGGTGACGGTGAGCGAGTTCGCGTCCCTGATCGGGGACGGCAGGCGGGTGCTGGCGCTCGACCGGCCACCGTCCCTGCCGGACACCCGCCCCGAGGTCGACGTGCGGCCCGGGCACCTGCACCACGTGATCTTCACGTCGGGGTCCACCGGCACGCCCAAGGCGGTGGCCGCCGAGCACGGCGGCGTCCTGAACTACCTGGGCGGCATGCTGCCGCGCATCGGCGTGCCCGGCGGGTCGTTCGCGGTGGTCTCCACGCCCGCCGCCGACTTCGGCCTGACCTGCGTGTTCGGCGCGCTGACCACGGGCGGGACGGTGCACCTGGTGCCGCGCGAGACCGCGATGGACCCGGCCGCGTTCGCCGGTTACCTGGCCGAGCACCGGGTGGACGTCGTCAAGTGCGTGCCGAGCCACCTGGAGCTGCTCGCCTCGGGCGGCGACCTGGCCGCCGTGCTGCCGCGCGAGCTGCTGATCCTGGCGGGCGAGGCGTGCCCGTGGGACCTGGTGGAGCGGGCCCGGGCCGCCCGGCCGGGGCTCAGGATCCAGAGCCACTACGGCCACACCGAGTCCACGATGATCTGCCTGGTGTGCGACACCGAGGAGATCCCCGCCGACCGGCGGACCGGCATCGTGCCGCTGGGCCGTCCGCTGCCCGGCGTGTACGGGCACCTGGTGGACGCCGCCCTGCGGCCGGTGCCGCCCGGCGTGCCCGGCGAGCTGGTGGTCGGCGGCCCCGGGGTCACCCGCGGCTACATCGGCCGGCCCGAGCTGACCGCCGAGCGGTTCGTCCCCGACCCGCTGACCGGGCAGGGACGCTGCTACCGCAGCGGCGACCTGCTGCGCGTCACCTCCGACGGGCGGATCGAGTTCCGCGGCCGGGTGGACGACCAGGTCAAGGTGCGCGGCTACCGCGTGGAGCTGGGCGAGGTCACGACCGCGCTGCGGGCGCTGCCCCAGGTCGCCGAGGCCGTGGTGCTGCCCGTCGGCGAGGGGAAGGCCAGGCAGCTCGCCGCGTGGGTGACGCCCGCGACCGTGGAGGCCGCGATCGTGCGCTCGGCGCTGCGTGAGCGGCTGCCCGACTACATGGTGCCGGCGCACGTCGTGCCCCTCGACCGGCTCCCCCTCAACCCGAACGGGAAGATCGACCGCGCCGCCCTGCCCGAGCCGGTGGCGGAGCAGGCCGCGTACGCGCCGCCCGCGACGCCGAACGAGGAGCTGGTCGCCGGGGCCTTCGCCCGGGTGCTCGGCGTGGAGCGGGTGGGGGCGGGCGACGACTTCTTCGCCCTCGGCGGCGACTCGTTCGCCGCGGTGCGCGCGGTCAAGGAGATCGGCCGCGGGCTGCGGGTGATCGACCTGTTCACCCGGCCCGCCGTGGCCGAGCTGGCCGCGTTCCTGGGCCGCGAGGACGGCGGCGGGCTGCTGCACCGCCTGGGCGGCGGCCGGGCCAGCGAGTTCACGCTGGTGTGCGTGCCGTACGGCGGCGGGTCGGCGGCGGTGTACCAGCCGCTGGCCCGGGCGCTGGGCGACCGGGTGGAGGTGCTCTCGGCCGAGCTGCCCGGTCACGACCCCGCCCGCCCGGACGAGCCGCCGCTGCCGCTGGAGGAGCTGGTGGACGTGCTGGCCGCCGAGGTGGCCGCGACCGCGTCGGGCCCGGTCGCGATCTACGGCCACTGCGTGGGCTCCGCGCCCGCCGTCGCGCTGGCGCGACGGCTGGAGGCGGACGGCGTGCCCGTGCTGGGCGTGATCGCCGCCGCGAGCTTCCCGGCGGCCCGGCTGCCCGGGCTGGTCAGGCGGCTGTTCGGCGGCGACCGCTGGGTGTCCGACCGGATGTTCCGCGACGCGTTGCGTGCCTCCGGCGGGCTGCTCGACGACATGGACGAGGCCGCCAAGCGCACCGCCGTGCGCGCCATGCGGCATGACGCCCACCAGGCGCAGGAGTGGTTCGGCCGCGAGCTGGCCGGCGAGGGGGCGCCGCTGCGCGCCCCGGTCCTGAGCCTGGTCGGGGAGCGCGACCGCGCCACCGAGCTGCACGAGGAGCGCTACACCGAGTGGGCGGCGTTCGCGCAACGGGTGGAGCGGGCCGTGCTGCCCAGGGCCGGCCACTACTTCCTGCGCCACCAGGCGGAGCCGCTGGCCGCCCTGGTGCTGGAGCACCTGACCCGCTGGGCGGCCGGAACGCTGCCCGATCCGGTGCGCCCACCCGAACGCGTCGGGTTGCGGCCCTTCTACACGGTGGCGGCCGGGCAGATCGTCTCGGCGCTGGGCACGGCGCTGAGCTCGTTCGCGCTCGGCGTGTGGGCCTACCAGCGCAGCGGCGAGATCCTGGATCTGGCGCTGGTCACGATGCTGGCGCAGATCCCGGCCGTGCTGCTCACCCCGCTGGGCGGCGCGCTGGCCGACCGGGTGGACCGGCGCAAGATCATGCTGGCCTGCGACGCGCTGTCCGGGCTGGCCATGGTGGCGCTGGTGCTGCTGCTGACCACCGGGCGGCTGGCGTTCTGGAACGTCTGCCTCATCGTGGGCGTGACCTCGGTCGTGTCGGCGTTCCAGCAGCCCGCGTGGCTGGCGGCGATCGCGCAGCTGGTGCCGAAACCGTACCTGCCGCAGGCCAACGCGCTGGCGAACGTGGGCTTCGGGGCGGGCAACGTGGTCGCGCCGCTCGCGGGCGGCGCGCTGATCGGCCTGTTCGGGTTGTCGGCGGTGGTGGCCGTGGACGTGGCCACGTTCGCGGTCGGCGTGCTGACGCTGCTGCTGGTGCGCTTCCCCGACCGGCTGTTCCACCGGCGCGAGGAGACGTTCACGGCGGCGCTCACCGGCGGGTGGCGGTTCCTGCGCAGGCGGCGGCCGCTGCTGGTGATGGCGCTCTACTTCGCGGTGGTGAACTTCTGCACCGCGCTGATGTGGGTGCTCGTCACCCCGGTCGTGCTGGCCATCGGCACCTCGGCGGACCTGGGCGCGGTGACCGCGATCGGCGGCGTCGGCGCGGCCGTGGGCACCGGCGTGGTGCTGGTGTGGGGCGGCACCCGGCGGCGGGCCACCGGGATGATCGGCTTCGTGGTCGGGTCCGGGCTCGGCGTGGTGCTGATGGGCGTGTGGCCGGTCGTGTGGCTGGTCGCGGCCGGGTTGTTCGTCCGGCTGGCGTGCATGAGCATCGGCAACGCGCACTGGCTGTCGATCATCCAGGTCAAGGTGGGGCCGGAGCTGCAGGGGCGGGTGCTCGCGGTGAACATCATGATCGCCACGGCCATGCAGCCGCTCGGCTTCCTCGCCGCCGGGCCGCTGGCGGAGTGGGCCGGACGGTTCGCCGGCGGGCCCGGCGGGGGCGCGGGGGCGGTGCTGCTCGCCAGTGGCGTGTTCCTGGTGGTGTGGGGGCTGCTGGGGCTGTGGCACCGGCCGCTGCGTCACCTGGAGGACCTCGTCCCCGACGCCGCGCCGCCGTCGGAGGCCGCGGCCGACCTGGACGCCATCCAGGAGAGGGTGCTGAGCGCATGAACGCGGAAGACGCGGCATCCGCGAGCCCGGAAGACGCGGCACGCACGAACCCGGAAGACGCGGCACGCACGAGGCTCGTCACCGCGGCCGACATCCGGGCGGCCGGTGACCGCATCGCGCCGTACGTGCGGCGCACGCCGCTGCTGCGGCTGCCCGGCGAACGGCTCTGGGTCAAGCCGGAGAACCGGCAGCCCACCCGCTCGTTCAAGGTGCGCGGCGCGGTCAACGCCGTGGGCCGGCTGGCGGGGCGCGGCGTCCGGCACGTGATCGCGCAGTCGTCGGGCAACCACGCCCAGGCCATCGCCTACGCCGCCGCCGAACAGGGGGTGCGGGCGACCGTCGTCCTGCCGGACACGGCGCCGGAGCTGAAGGTGCGCGCCGCGCGCCGGCTCGGCGCCGAGGTGGTGATCGTGCCGCCCGCCCTGCGGGAGGAGGCATGCCTGGCGCTGGCCGACCGGTTCGGCGCGACGGTGGTCGGCTCCGACGCGTTCGACGTCATCGCCGGGCACGGCAGCGCCGGGACCGAGATCTGCCTGGACCTGCCGGACGCGGGGGCCGTCCTGGTGCCCGTCTGCAACGGCGGCCTGCTGGCCGGGATCGCGGTGGCGGTCAAGGCTGCCGACCCGGCGATCCGGGTGATCGGCGTCGAGCCCGAGCTGGCCGCCGACGGGGCGGCCAGCTTCCGGTCGGGCACGCGGACGGCGTGGCCGGTGGAGCTGACCTACCGCACGCGAGCCGACGGGCTGCGCGCGCCGGTGCTGGGCGCGCTGGCGTGGGAGCACATCCATCGGTACGTGGACGACATGGTGACCGTGACCGAGGACGCCATCGACGCCGCCGCCGGGCTGCTCTGGCGGGAGCTGGGGGAACGCGCCGAACCCAGCGGCGCGGTGGCCACGGCCGCCTACCTCACCCACCAGGCGCACCTGCCGCCGGGGCCCGTGGTCGCGCTCCTCTCCGGCGGCAACGTCGCGATCGGCACGGAGACCAGGGAGGAGCCGCTGGTGCGGAGCACGTGATCTCTTCACCGTAGCCCTGGGACCCCACAGGTCTGGTCCCAGGGCCGGTGCACGCCTCGATGGTCCTTCGTGGAACTTGGGGTGACCCGCCGACCGGCCGGGAGCAGGCCGGCCCGTACCGCGTCAGAAGCAGCCACGATGGCGCTGACGTGTGGCCTGACGGGATCCGTGCCGATCCGCGTGAAGTGCGTCCAGCACCCGCACCGGTACGCCGGTCACTCGGCGGACTATGGCGCGAGGGAGTCGAGGCGCTTGCGTCCCTTGTCCGTCAGCGACGCCAGGTGTACTCCCACGCCGAAGCTGGTGAAGCCCGACCTGGCCGCTTTCGTGAACTCTTCGACCACCAAGTCTGACGGGAACTCCTTGACCAGGACGTCGTAGGCTGCGAACCCGTGGTCCCGGACGGCGGCGAGGATCATGTCCGTGTTCAGCTCGGGATGTTCCACGATCTCCTCCAGCAGGTCGCCTTGCCCTACACGATCCCACCGTCTGCCGAGACCTGCCATCCTCAACGGCCTGCTCGGTATCCCGTTCGCTCGCCGCCGGCATCCGGCTGATCCTTGCCGTTCGGTCCTGGACCCTGACGACGCCGCCGGGTGCGTTCGGCGCGTGTGGGGGGCGGTGTCGCGGCCGAGCGTGGTGGCCCGGCTGGCGAGGAGTCGGAGATTGTCTTCGGAATCAGTTGCAGGCGGGGCGTCATAGGCGACCAGGGTGCCGCCGCCGGCGGTCAGGAGCCGGGGCGGACGAGGTCGACGCGCAGGATCCGATCGTCGCCGGGGCGGGCGGCGGTGCCGCCCCACGTTGCTCCGTCGGTGTTGGAGGTCGTGATCCACAGTGAGCCGTCGGGTGCCGGCTCCACCGTGCGGATCCGTCCGTACCGCTGGACGAAGTAGGCGACGGGGTCGCCGTCCGCCCGGGGGCCGTTGACGGGCAGGCGCCAGAGCCGCTGTCCGCCGAGCGCGCCCATCCAGACGGCCCCGCCCGCGACGGCGATGCCGGACGGCGAGGCGTCGTCGGGATGGACGGTGAAGATCGGGCGTTCGCCGTGCGAGCCGTCGCGGCCTTCGGATTCGGGCCATCCGTAGTCGCGCCCCGGGCGCAGGACGTTCAGCTCGTCCCAGGTGCGGTGGCCGAGTTCGGATGCGTAGGCGGTGCCGTCGGGGCCGAACGCGATGCCCTGCACGTTGCGGTGGCCGCTGGAGTAGACGGCGGTTCCCGAGGGGTTGCCCGGCGGTACGGAGCCGTCGGGGCGGATACGCAGGATCTTGCCGTTCAGTGACGCGTCGTCGGCCGCGTTCTCGGGCGAGAAGGCGTCGCCGGTGCCGATCCAGAGGTTGCCGTCCGGCCCGAAGCGCAGGCGCCCGCCGTGATGGCGGTCGGCGGTGTCGATGCCATCGAGCACCACCCGGTCCTGGCGCAGGGAACGCAGGCCGGGAGCCAGGCGCAGCGCCACGACGCGGTTGGTGGGCGAGGCCGACACGTACGCGTAGACGGTGTGGTCCCTGTCGAAAGACGGCGAGACGGCCAGCCCGAGCAGGCCGCCTTCGGCGCTCACGTCGACTCCGGGCACCGTGCCGATCGGCTCGGGTTCGCCGCCCTGCCGGATGCGCAGGATCCGTGCCGACGACCGCTCGGACACCAGGGCCGAGCCGTCAGGCAGGAACGTCAGGCCCCACGGCATGGCCAGGCCGCGAGCGATCTCGGTGACCTGTCCGGGGACCAGGCCACGCGTGAGGTCCTGCGTCGCGCGGGGCGCGGCTGTCACGTGGGGCGCGGCTGTCGCGCGGGGCGCCGGTGCCGCGCATCCCGGCAGGGCGACCATGACGCAGAGGAGAGCGGCGACGGCGCTGAGGCGATGGCCGGTGCGGGAGATGAGGAGCATGGCTGATCCGTCCTTCGTGTCGTTCGGGCGCGCCGGGCGGGGAACGGCCTGAGGCCCCCGCTCGTGCTGCCACGTGGCGAACCGGTGCTGCAGCCGCTGGCAGGCGAAGGGCGCCGAGGGCGCTGCCGGCGATCAGGGTGAGCAGCCCGGGAGCGCGTGCTCGGGTTCCGCGGCGGAGAAGGCGACCGGGCCCACGAGCCGGGCGAGCAGGTTGTCGAGTGCGGGGTCAGGCGGCTGCGCCGTTGGCGAAGACGGTCTGGCCGTTGACCCAGCGGCCGGGCCCGGCCAGGAAGGCGACGACCTCCGCGATGTCCTGCGGGGTGCCGAGCCGGTTCATCGGGCTGAGGCCGGCGATCCGGTCGATGTCCTGCTGTGACTTGCCGTCGAAGAACAGCTCCGTGGCCGTCGGACCCGGCGCCACCGCGTTGACCGTGATGTCGCGACCGCCCAGTTCCTTGGCGAGGATCGGGACGAGGGCCTCCACCGCCCCCTTGCTCGCGGCATACGCGCCGTAGGCCGGCAGGTGCAGGCGGGTGACGCTGGTGGAGAAGGCGACGATGGCGCCACCCGGCCGAATCCGGCGCGCGGCCTCCCTGGCCATGACGAACGTGCCCCGCACGTTGACGCGCATCTGCCGGTCCAGCTCGGCCAGGTCCAGGTCGCGGACCGGTCGCAGCGCCATCACACCGGCCGCGTTGACCACGACGTCAACGGGGCCGAGGCGCTGCTCGACGGTGTCGAACGCGGCGGCGACCTCGACCTCGTCGGCCACGTCGACCCGCAGCGCGATCCCGCGGGCGCCGGCCGCCTCGATCTCACCGACGGCGACGTCCGCCTCCTTGGCGTTGGACGCGTACACGACGGCGACATCCTGGCCCGCGGCGGCCAGCCGGGAGGCGACGGCGCGGCCGATCCCCCGCGAGCCTCCGGTGACGATGGCGATGCGCGATGCGGTTCCCATGAAGCCTCCTTGTTTAACCGCTAACACATAGAAGTTAACACCGATACCACGCCGCTAACAAGAGAAGGCTAGCGGGAATGTTAGCGATAGCAGCATTGCCCTGTTAGCATCGATAAATGACCAGCGCGAACGACACGCGGGAAGCGATCCTCGACGTCGCGGCGGACCTGCTGGCGCGCGAGGGCAGGGACGCGGTCTCGACCAGGGCGGTCCGCAAGGCCGCCGGCGTCCAGGCGCCGATCCTGTACCGGCTGTTCGGCGACAAGCAGGGTCTGCTGGACGCCGTGGCCAGCCGTGGGCTCATGTCCTACCTCGCCGAGAAGCGGGGCATGACGCCCAGCGGCGACCCGGTGGAGGACCTGCGGCGCGGCTGGGACCCGCACATCGGCTTCGGCCTCGCCGAGCCCGCGCTGTACTCGCTGATCTACGGCAGCCCACGGCCGGGCGCCGGAGCCGACGCGGCGAAGCAGGCCTCAGAGATCCTCACCGGGCTGGTGCACCGTGTCGCCCTGGCCGGCCGGCTCCGCGTCCCGGAGGAGCGGGCGGCGCGCGCGATCCACGCGGCCGGCCGTGGCACCACGCTGGCCTTGATCGCCACACCAGAAGCGGAACGCGACATGGACGCCGCCCGGATCGTCCGCGAAGCGGTCATCCAAGCGATCACCGATCCCGCCCCCGGGGCAGGGAGGCACACCGTGACCAGACGCCTGAACTTCCACTGGCGCCTTCGACAGATCATGGCCGCCCACGAGATATGGAAGACGACCGACCTGATCCCGCTGCTGCGCGAGCGCGGTGTGAGCCTGTCTCCGGCCCAGGTCTACCGGCTGGTCGCCAACAAGCCCGAACGCCTGTCGTTGCGCACGCTCATCGCGCTCTGCGACATCTTCGACTGCACCCCGGCCAACCTGATCGAGCCCTACGCCGAAACGACCGCCCTCAAGGTGGCCGGAGATCAGTCCGCGGTGACACTCACTCACGGCATCCGCCCGGAACGAGCCCGCATCCTGGACGACGAACCGTGAGCCGCCCGCGGTCACCGTGACCACGCCCGGCACCACCATCACGGCATGAGACCCCGGCTCTACGCCGACTTGCCTGATCGGCCGCCCCCCCTGCGCGCCCCGACCGGGGCACGGACGGTGCAGCGGGCTCGCAACCTGGTGATGGATCCGGGTGACCGCCTCGCCGGGCTGCGGTTCGTGCTCCATGCTCGGGCCTCGCAACGCAGCCCGCCCAGCGCATGACCGACCTCAACGACCTACGATCCGTCCGGGCCGTGCCCGCTCGCGGCAGCGCCGGACGTGCGGGCCTTGGCGTACTCGGCCGCTCCGCCGGCGAAGTCGTAGAGGACCACCTGCTCGTCGCCCTCCACCCAGGCGTCGTGTCCTGGCGGGCAGACGAAGATCTCTCCCGGGCCGATCTCGGCCTCGGTGCCGTCGTTCATCCGGATGCGCAGCCGGCCCTGGACCACGAACCCGTTGTGGTGGACCTCGCACGAGTCCGTGCCTGCGATGGGCTTGACCGACTCCGACCAGCGCCAGCCGGGCTCGAACGTGGCCACGCCGAAACTCAGCCCGGACAGGTTGCACACCTCGAGGTGCCCCCTGGGAAAGTCGCGGCGCTCGTCGGGCTTGTCGATGCTCTTGACCTCGATCATGACGTCCCCCTCCGTCAGATCCAGTCTTCCACCGGGCATACCTCCTTGCAAGGCGCCTACCTGCGCAAATACCCCAGCGCCGGGCTCACCATCAGCGAGAAGATCACCATCACCCTGTACGGCTCGGGGTCGTTCGTGCCGGAGCGGATCAAGGACAAGGTCGGCACGTGCCGGATCTCCGTGGAGCGCGTCGCCCCCGGCAAGTCGGTACGCGAGCGGTGCACCGTCAACGACCCGCGCATCCTGCGCATGCAGGCCAAGGAGAAGTACGTCTGGTTCCGTGCCGAGGCCGACGCAGCCGTCACCGCGGTCACCCGGCCGAGCGGGGCGGAGAAGCTGGCGCGCGAGCTGCCGTAGACGAGGGGCCGGCGGGTGCCGGCAAGAGGGAAGCGGCGCGCCGTGATCATCAGCGGCCGGCCGCGGTCGACGTCTCCGGGCACGGCGCGGATCCCGGAGTCGTGGGCCAAGCGGCCGATCGTCTCACGACGGTTGCGCGTTTCGGACCCCTGGAGAAGCGAACCGGTCTCCGGCCGAGATACGTCACGTGTACCGAAGATGTTCTGTGCCTATACCGCCCTACGGCACTGTGGCAGCCGGTCACTCAGTTGACCGTGCTGGGCTCCACAGGATGCGACGACACCGGAGATGGGAAGGTTCATGCGCAAAGGACAACGGCTCGGGTGGCTCATGGCGTCGGCGATACTCGCTTCGGGGATGGTGGTCGGAGGCGGCGGGATGTCGACCGCCGGCGCCGACACGGTCAAGCCCTACCTCTACTGGTCGGAGGACAGGGGTCAATGTGGTGGCGTGTGGACGAACTACCTCGGGACGCGGACCTACAACCCCAACACGCACAGCGTCAAGCGGCTGAAGAGGACTGAGTCGAACTCGAGCAGCATGACGAAGATCTACAACCAGAACGGTGTAAGTAAGGCCAAGGTGTACGACGTTTGCACGCACGGACGCATCGTCCGCAAGTTCAATCCGTCGGTTTACAAGCACCGGAGCATCAAGGTGAGCTACGTCTGTTACGCCGGTCGCTGCCGAGTCACCAGCACCCTCTACGGTAGCTGGCTGAGCGGGACCGGCCGCCCGATGTAGCGAATCATCCGCCCTCTCGCCGCCGCGGATCAGCGGACGGTGCGGGGGCGGATGGCGTTGGCTCGGTCCACCAGGTCGGTGCGCTGTTCCCCGGTGCCGGCGAGCCGGGCCAGGGTGAGGAGGGGAAGTCCACCCGGGACATCGCGCAGGACCTACGGGCAGTGAGCGGTCGGCCGGTCGCCGACGCGCGGCAGGGCGGCACGGCGCTCGAAGGGCCGAACCTGGGCACCCCGTCCGGGGTGAACGCGCCGGTTGGCGCGGGAAGTCGTACGAGAGTGACGAGCCCACCTACCTTGGTCAAGGTAAGGCCAAGGAGCCCCAACGTTAATTCGTTCCACGAATTTTGTTGCACGCTCGCCGCCCTGCTCGGCCACGTCACGGCGGACGACGAGGTTTCCCGCCACCTTCATGGAACCGCGTCCCATGCACTGAACCCGAGAAGGGGTTGCAGTTCGTCTCACGAACTAATATGGTTCGTGACACGAACTCAACCCCTTTTTATGTTGGAGTGAATGATGAGTCGTACAGTTGTGGTCATCGGCGGCGGTTACGGTGGTTCTGCAGTCGCCAAGGCCCTGGACGCAGAGGCCGACGTCGTCCTCATCGACCCCCGGGACGCGTTCATCAACTCTGCCGGCTCGCTGCGGGCGCTGACCCAGCCCGACTGGGCGAGCAACATGTTCTTCCCCTACGACCAATGGCTCACCCGCGGCACCGTGGTGCGCGACCGCGCGGCCTCGGTGAACCCCGGTGGCGTCACCCTGGCCTCAGGCCGGCGGGTCGAGGCCGACTACCTGGTCCTGGCCACCGGCTCCAGCTACGCCTACCCCGCCAAGCCCACCTCGGACTCCATGGCGGAGGTCCTGGAGGACCTGCGCCGGACCCACAAGGAACTGGCGGGCTCCGATCGGGTGCTGATTCTCGGCGCCGGGCCGGTCGGGCTGGAGCTGGCCGGGGAGATCAAGGAGACCTGGCCGCACAAGCGTGTGACCATCGTCGACCCGGCCGAGGAGCTGCTGCCGGCCTTCCCGGCGGAGATGCGCGAGGAGCTGCGCCGTCAGCTCGGCGAACGCGACATCGACTTGCGGCTGAGCACCGGCCTGAGCACGCCCCCTGCCACCGAGCCCGGCCAGGCCGGCACGTTCACCGTCACCGTGACCGGCGGCGACGAGATCACCGCCGACATCTGGTTCCGCGCGCACGGTGTGCGGATCAACAGCGACTATCTCGCGGACGGCGAGCTGACCGCGCGCACGCCCCAGGGGCAGGTGCCCGTCACCGACACCCTCAACGTGCGCGGCCACGAGCACGTCTACGCCATCGGCGACATCACCGACGTCGCCGAGGCCAAGATGGCCGGGTACGCGATGCAGCACGCGGAGGTGGTGGCCCAGAACATTCTCGCCCAGCTGCGCGGCGAGCAGCCGACGGCCACCTATCGGCCGCTGCCGCATCCCATGATCCTGCTGCCCCTCGGCCCGCACGGCGGCGTCGGCCAGTTGCCCACCCCCGACGGCCCCGCCGTCGTCTCCGCGGAGACGGTCTCGGCCTACAAGGGGGCCGACCTGTTCACCGGCCGCTTCACCGAGCAGTTCGGAGCGGCCTGACATGGACTACGTCCGATTGGGCCGCAGCGGGCTCTCGGTGTCCCGGCTCGTCCTGGGCACGATGAACTTCGGAACGGAGACGTCCGAAGCCGACAGCCACGCGATCATGGACCGGGCGCACGAGCACGGCATCAACTTCTTCGACACCGCCGACGTGTACGGCGAAGGCCGCACCGAGCAGATCATCGGACGGTGGTTCGCCACAGGAGGCAACAGGCGCGACAAGACCGTCCTGGCCACCAAGCTCTACCTCCCGACGAGCGAGTGGCCCAACGACAGCCGCCTGTCCGCGCTGCACATCAGGCGCGCGTGCGACGCCTCGCTCCAGCGGCTGGGCACCGACCACATCGACGTGTACCAGATGCACCACATCGACCGGAACACGCCGTGGGAGGAGATCTGGGAGGCCTTCAGCGTCCTGCGCCGGCAGGGCAAGGTGCTCTACTTCGGCTCGTCCAACTTCGCCGGCTGGCACCTGGCGCAGGCGCAGGAGGCAGCACGCGGGCGGCACATGCTCGGCCTGGTCGCCGAGCAGTCCATCTACAACCTGATGAACCGCTGGGCCGAGCTGGAGGTGCTGCCCGCGGCGCGGCACTACGGGCTCGGCATGATCCCGTGGTCGCCCCTGCACGGCGGAGTACTCGGCGGCGTCCTGCGCAAGCAGAGGGCGGGCGGCGCCTCCCGCGGCGACTCCGGTCGATCAGCCCACACCCTGGCCAAGCACCGGGAAACGATCGAGGCCTACGAGAAAATGTGTGCCGGCATCGGCGAGGACCCCGCCGACGTCGGGCTGGCCTGGCTGCTCGCGCAGGACGGCGTGACCGGGCCGATCATCGGGCCGCGCACGGTCGGCCAGCTCGACGGCTCGCTCCGCGCGCTGGCGATCACCTTGGACGAGGGGACGCTGGCCAGGCTGGACGAGCTGTTCCCGCCGCCCGGCCCGAACGGCTCCAAGCCCGCGCCGGAGGCCTACGCCTGGTGAGAACTTCCCTTCGCCTCACAGGCCCGGTCGAGCAGATATCGCTGCTCGATCCGGTTGCCGGTCAGGGAGGCCGCCTCACGGTACAGCCGCGCCGCGCCGGCCGCGTCGCCGGTCAGCTGCAGCAGGTGCGCACGCACCGCGCGTTCACGTTGCCGGACCAGCGGGTCCTGGTCGAGGTGGAAGCGGCGGTTGAGGTCGTCGAGCAGGGCCAGCCCTCGGGCGGGCCCGTAGGCCTTGGCCACCGCCACCACCCGGCTCAGCCGTACCGGCGGGGTGGGGGCGAGCCGTTCGAGCCACAGGTAGAGCGCCGCGATCTGCGGCCAGTCGGTCTGCTCCGGTGACGTGGCAGCGGCGTGCACGGCTGCGATCGCGGCCTGCAACTGGTAGGGGCCGACCTCGCGGCGGCTCCAGACGCCGTCGATCAGCTCGGTGCCCTCGCGGATGAGGCCGGCGTTCCAGCGCGCCCGGTCCTGTTCGTCCAGGGGCACCAGCTCGTCGTGGCCGCCGGTGCGGGCGGGGCGGCGTGCCTCGGTGAGCAGCATCAGCGCGAGCAGGCCGGTGACCTCGGGGTCGGCGGGCGAGGCGTGGTGCAGCATGCGGGTCAGCCGGATGGCCTCGCCGGTCAGGTCGACGCGGGCGAGCTGGGCGCCGGTGGAGGCCGTGTAACCCTCGTTGAAGATCAGATAGAGCACCTGGGTCACGGCGGCCATCCGGCCGTCCCGGTCGGTGTCGGCCGGCGGGGTGAAGCGGGCGCCGGCGCGGGCCAGTTGCTGCTTGGCGCGGCTGATCCGGGTGCCCATGGTGTTCTCGGTGGTGCCGTACGCGTGCGCGATCTCGGCGGTGCTCAGGCCGCCGACCGCGCGCAGTGTGAGCGCCACCTGGGAGGTGGCGCTCAGCGCGGGGTGGCAGCAGAGCAGCAGCAGGGCGAGGCTGTCGTCGGTCTCCTGCGCGGGGCCCGTACGCCGGGCCGGTTCCTGCATGGCCAGTTCGGCGGCGCCGGCCTCCTGCTCGCGCCGGCGCCTGGCCTGGTCGGCGCGGAGCAGGTCGACCATCCGCCGATAGCCGATGCGGATCAGCCAGCTACGCGGGTTATCCGGCACGCCGTCGGCCGGCCAGACCCGGCTCGCGGCGAGCAGCGCCTCCTGCACCGCGTCCTCGGCGACGTCGAAACGGCCGAAGCGGCGTACCAGCGCGCCGAGCACCTGTGGCGCTTCGGTGCGCAGCAGGTGCTCGATGTCGGCGTTCATGCTGCGTGTGCCTTTCCCACTGTCGTACCGGTCCCACTGTCGTACCGGTCCCACTGTCGTACCGGTCCCACTGTCGTACCGGTCCCACTGTCGTACCGGTCCCACTGTCGTACCGGTCCCACTGTCGTGCCGGTCCCGCTGCCATGCCGGCCATCCGCTCGCGCCGGACGTCGTCTGGCGTGGTCGTCACGCCGTGAAGTCCTCACCCATGATCGGCCGGATCTCGATCGGCTCTCCCAGCACCTCGACGATCCGCGAGACGATCTCCACGGCTCGTTCCTGGCTCGCCACGTCGATCACGGCGAAGCTGGCCAGGACCTCCTTCAGTTCGGCGAACGGCCCGTCGGTCGCCACCACGCCCTCTCCGGACCTGCGCACTGTGGTGCTGACCGCCGGATGGCCGAGGCCCTCGCTGGTGACGAACTCGCCGGTGGAGATCAATTCCTGCTCGAACTTCTGGTACACGGCGAAGGCCGCCAGAGCCTCCTCGGATGCGGTGTCAGCGGTCGCGGCGTCCCAGGCGGCGGCGGGGGTGTAGCTGAGCAGCAGGTACTTCATGGGGATCCTTCTGTCGAACGTGCGGGCAAGCGTACGCAAAGGTCAAGCGGAGCGGCGCAGGGACAGGGCCAGGATGGTCGTCCAGGTGAAGGCGACCAGGCCGTTGACGGCGATCTGGATGCTCATGTGCTCCGGCGACATGGGGAGCAGCAGGACGAGCGCGGCGGCGCCGTTGGCGACGGCCGCCGGCACGGCCCGGCGGCGGGCGCATCGCACGGCCAGCACGATGGCGGCGATGGCCAGCGCGGTGAAGGAGACCGCGGCCGCGGCCGAGTGCGTGACGCTGTGCCAGGACATCTGCGCCACCGGCCCGTCAGGGGTTCCGGCGGGGAAGCCGTTCTCCGGGTCCATGGTGAACACGCCGGCTGCGATCATCCCGGCCCCGAAGATCCCGGCCAGGACGGGCAAGGCTCGCCGGCCGACGCCCGCGGTGAGGGTGCGCCTGATACCACCGGCCAGCGCCAGGCCGCCCACGCCGGCAAGCACGAACGTGACGATCTGGATCCAGCCGAGGCTGCCGGTGGACAGCTGGCTGATCGGATGGCGGGTGATGTCGAAGCCCTCGCGGGTGAGCATCTGGATGCCGGCCGAGGCGAGGAAGACCGGCCCGGCCAAGGCGGCGGCGAGCAGCAGGAGGTTCTCGGACGAGCGTCGGACGGCGGGAACGCCGGTGGTGGTTGCCGTGGTGGCCATGACTTCCTCCTTGATGGGGTCCTGCCGCTACCTCGTGACCGGCCCGCTCCTCTCGACATGACGGCGATGTGACCTGAATCACACTTCTGGGATGTCGAGGCTCGCAGGCGGCCTCCGAGGTACCGGCGAGCACTCGCCACACCCGCAAGGAGAACGAAATGACGGAGATGCCGGAGATCAACGAGCCGACCGCCGCCCTGAAGGCCCTGGACCGTCTGGTCGGCACCTGGGCGGTCACCGGCGGCGCCGAAGGGACCGTACGGTATGAGTGGATGCCCGGCGGCTTCTTCCTGCTCCAGCACGTCGAGCTCACCCAGTTCGGCCGGCCCGTCACCGGCCTGGAAGTGATCGGCAACCTGCGCCCGTTCGGCGAGCCGACCGGCACGGACGTGGTGTCACGCTTCTACGACTCGACCGGCAACACCCTCGACTACGTGTACGAGCTGACCGGCGACAAACTGACCATCTGGGGCGGCGCGAAGGGGAGCCCCGCCTACTACGAAGGCACGTTCAGCGCTGACGGCACCACCGTCACCGGCGCCTGGGTCTACCCCGGCGGAGGGGGATACGAATCCAGCATGACTCGAATCTGACGTTGGCTCACATCGTCGGCCCCCGACAGGTCAGTGCGTGCCTGTCGGGAGGCGATCACACAGCGCGGGACATGGGCGTGCGAGAGCACGAATGTCCCGGACGCGGGCGTGCCGGGCAGTGGGGATCGCGTCCCGGACGCGGGCGTGCCGGGCGGCGGGGATCGTGTCCTGGCCGCCCGGCACCTCACCTCGCGCCCATCAGGCGAAGGCGCGTACCTCCAGCAACCCGACCGATGCCTGGCCGCTTTCCAGCACGAATCGCAGACGCGTGGTGTTCACGGCGGTGAACGTGACCGTGTTGTAGGCCCCGGCCGCCGTCGCATAGTGGCTCGCGCCCGCCACGTCGGCGTAGGCGCTGCCGTTCCAGTACTGGATCCGCCACGACGCGGGCACGCGCACGCCGCCCCCGTCGTCGAAGAAGTACGCCTCCGCCGACTTGATCGTCTGCGGCGACGTCCAGGTCAGCTCGGCCCACTGGGTCCCGGTCTCCGGCCAGGTGCCCCAGCGCGGGCTGGGCACGGCGCCGTCGTTGATGGCCGCCACGCTCTCCCAGGGCGAGGTGTACGAGGCCGACGGCGTGGCGCTCGACGCCAGGTTCACCGGCCCCGGATCGCCGCCACCGCCGAAGGCGAGGTCCTCGTCGCTGAAGACCGGGTGCGACGGGTTGACGTCCGCCTCACCGCCGCCACCGTCGCAGCGCCGGTCGGGGTTGAACATCAGGTACGTCCCCGACGAGCAAGCCGTCGCCGGCTCGGCGTCCCCGCCGATCACGACGCTCCCGCTGAGGTTGGCCCCGCCCTGCACCAGGGCGTTGTTCTTGACCACGGCGTTCCCGGTCACGGTGGCGCCGCTGTTGACCCAGGCGAGGTCCTCGATGCGCGCGTTGCCGCTGACGGTGCTGTTGCCGTACACGGCGGCGCGGGGGCCGACGTAGGCCGTGGCGGCGACGTTGGCACGGCTGTCCACCCAGCCGCCGCCGTTGGAGTGCCACCGCCCGCCGCCCGGCGCGGGCGGCTTGACGTGGCCCGGCTCGTGGCCCCAGGGCGTGGCGCCCTGGAGGCGGAACTGGTACGGGTAGCGGTGGTTGCGCGGGTAGCCGTCGAGGAAGGCGTACTTGTGCACGGTCCCCGGCGCGCCCACGACCACGAGGTAGACGTCCCTCTCACCGGGCTGGGTCTGGAAGGTCACCTCGCCGTTGGCGGAGTTGTGGAGGGGTCCGTACCGGGGGACGCCGTTCCTGACGGCGACGAACCCGTACGACCAGCCCGACTGCGCCGCCGCGTTGACGTGGCCCCTGAACCGCATCCGGATGAGGGCGCCGTCGCTGCTCGGCACGAGACGGATCTTGTTGTACCCGTAGTCGGACGGCGCCAGCGCGTCGGAGATGCGGAAGTGTCCCGCAGCGGCGTTGACCGGCTCCACCGCCACTCCGTTGTAGGCGGTGATGAAGGGGTACAGGCGGTTGATGAACGGCATGAAGTCGTTCCGGTTGGCGTAGTCCCAGGTGACGTTGCGCTGGGCGTACTCGCCCATGCGGCGGTTGAGCTCTGCCTGGTCGATGCCGGCGATGCGGCGGTAGACCTCGAGCGGGTGCTCGGTGTTCCTGGCCTCGTTCCAGATGCGGTTGAACATGGCCAGGCCGTCGCGTTCCTTGATGTACTGCAGCAGCATCCAGGCCCCGTAGTGGTGCCGGCTGCTGCTGTAGGCCAGGTTCTCGGTGCGGATGAACCTGGTCAGGTCGCCGGCCGCCGTCGTCGGGTAGACCTGCATGGCCATGAACTCGGCGCTGGCCTCCCAGAACGTGCCGGCGCTGGGGTGGGTGAAGCCGTACCCGGAGCGGCCGAGGAAGGTGTAGTTCTGGAAGACGTGGGCCAGCTCGTGCGCCAGCCCCCACGACCCGGGCAGCGCCGCCGCCGGGGCGATGTTGATCACGCCGACCCTGCCGTCGGTGGACCCGCCGGTGGCCCACGCGTCGAGCGGGGCGTTCGACCAGGTCCTGGTGACGATGACGATGATCTTGTGCTGGGCCAGCAGCCCGGTCTCCGGCGTGAACTTCATGGTGTTCACGTAGAAGGAGTAGAGGCTCTCGAGCTGGCTGAGCATGTTGTCGGGATCGAACCGGTACGGTTCCGGCGCGCTCGTCGGGTTCGTCCCCGACCGGTCGCCCCAGAGCAGGATGAAGTTGGCCGACTCCTTGGTGCGCGAGCTGACCCACGGCACCTCGCCCGTGCTCTGCCAGCGCGCGGGGATGTAGACCGTCTTGGCCGCCGCCGACGCCTGCGCGGGCGCCGTGAGCAGGGCCAGGACCAGGCAGAGGAGCGCCGCGACTCTAGACGCCATACCGGCTCCTCAGGTGGCGCCACCAGTCACGGAACATCCACGCGTCGAACTCCGTGATCTGGGACGCGCTGCCGGCCTTCATGAGGAAGCCGCCCACGCCGGTGGGGGTCCAGTCGTAGAAGTCGTCCAGGCCGAAGGAGTGGCCGATCTCGTGCAGCAGGATGTGCACGTTGTCGGTGTTGAGGTTCGACATGAAGTACTCGCTGCCGATCCGCTGGCCCCAGTCGCCGCCGGCGCCGCCGCCGAATCCGCTGGTCAGCCAGAGCGACATGTCGTAGTGGTGCGACGCGCCGCCCGGGCAGTTGGGGTAGTTGCCGCTCTGGTTGAAGAAGCGGCCGCAGGGTTCGGCGCACTGGGGCGCGTTCTCGCGGATGTCGTTGACGTAGATGTCGACGGAGTTGTCGCTCCACTGGAGCTGGGCGCGGTCGCGTACGGCCCAGCCGACGACCTTGAGCGGCACGGTGCTGTACGGCCAGCCGTTGTGGCCGGCCATGACGTCCATCCACTTCTTGAACTGGCGGGTGAGCTGGGCGTGGATCTGGTCACGCTGGGCTGCGGTCACGGTCGCGCTGGTGTCCCAGCGGACGCAGTAGTTGATCGAGCCGCGGTTGGCCATGATCTGGTCCCAGCCGTAATTGCGGAACCCGTACAGGTTGGGGTAGGTGCTCTCGACGTGCTGCCACACCTCGTTGAGCGGGGTGACGAGGTTCGCGGGCGGGTTCCAGCCGGTCTGCGGGGCGCCCTCGCCGATGGCCTTGACCTCGAGCAGGCCCACCGAGCCCTGGCCACTCTGCATCAGCACGCGCAGCCGGGTGGTGGAGACGGCGGCGAAGGTGACGGTGTTGTAGGTGTTGGTCGCGGTCGCGTACGTGCCGGGGATGTCGGCGTACGCGCTGCCGGTCCAGCGCTGCAGCCGCCACGAGGCCGGTACGCGCACACCGCCGTTGTCGTCGAAGAAGTAGACCTGTGCCGAGGTGAGCGTCTGCGCCTGCGACCAGGTCAGCAGCGCCCACTGCTCACCGGTGTTGGGCCAGGTGCCCCAGCGGCGGTTGACGGTGTCGTTCGAGCTCGGCGGGTCGATGCCGTCGTTGATGGCGGCCACGTTCTCCCACGGCGAGGTGTAGGACGCGGACGGGCTCGCCGAGGGGGCCAGGTTGACCGGGGCGGCCGACGCGGGCGCGGCGGGGAGGAGGAACGTGCCCGCTGCCACGAGCCCGGCCAGAATCACGGACCTTAATCGTCTCACTGCGGTGTCTCCTTGTTAGCGTTAACACCTCGAACCCACTAAGTGCTATGTCACACACTTGTGGTGGGGAGAGTGTTGGGGCGGCGGCAGCCTTTGTCAAGGCCCGTACCGCCGCCGTCAGAAGATCCTGTCAGTGAGCTGTGCGCCGCCGCCCGCGTTCGGTGAAAGTTACACGCGATCAGCCTGCCCGGGCCGGGCCCCGGGCAGATGCGGATGAGGCCGTAAGTGTCAGGGGTTCGGCAGGACCTCCACATACCCCTCGCTGCCGTTCACCCGGATGCGTTGCCCGTCCTCGATGCGCTCCGTGGCGCTCTCCACGCCGACGACGGCGGGCAGGCCGTACTCGCGGGCCACCACGGCGCCGTGCGTCATCACGCCGCCCACCTCCATCACGATCCCCTTGACGGAGACGAACAGCGGGGACCAGCTCGGGTCGGTGAAGACCGTCACGAGGATGTCCCCCTCTTCCACGTCGGCCTCGGCCATGCTGCGGATGACCCGGGCGCGGCCCTCCACGATGCCCGCCGACACGGCGATGCCGGCCATCGCCCCCTCCGGGAGAGTGCCGGCGTCGTACTCGCCGGGAATGACCTCACCCTCGGAGGTGATCACGCGTGGCGGGGCGAGTTTCCGGTACGCCTCGTGCGCCTCTCTTCGCTGGATGATGACCGAGTAGTCGAGCTCGCCGGTGTTGACCGCCTGCCTGAACTCCTCGATGGACAGGAAGTACACGTCCTCGGCGTCCTTGATGACGCCCCGGCCGACGAGCTTGGCGGCCTCTGCCATGAGCGCCCGCTTGTAGAGCTCGTAGCGCAGGAGCAGGGAGTGCTTGGAATATTCGCGGTAGCCGATGAAGCGGCGGATCAGGCTCATCTTCCTGGCCGCCTTCCTGGCCTTGCCGGCGCCGCCGGGGAGTTCCCTGAGGCGGGCGAGGAGGTCGTTCATGCCGCGTTCGGCCTCGGCGCGCCCCTGCTCCGCCCTGCGGCGGCGCTCGCCGGGCGGGAAGTTCCGGATGTTGCCGAGAAGGAGCGGGACGAGCGGGGCCGGGTCCTCGCTCCACCTGGTCCGGGTGATGTCGATGTCGCCGGCGCAGTGCATGCCGTACTTGCGCAGGTAGTCCTGGATGGCGTCCCGTACGGCCTCGCCGCCGTCGAACGCGGCGAGACCGGTGAAGAAGGTGCCGCCCTCGGCGGTCTCCAGGTAGCGCATGACCTCGGGGTGCTCGCGGACGACGTCGGCGACGTCCAGCAGGTCGAGCCCCATGGCGGCCACCACGTTGTGGTCGGCGGACTGGGCGATGGCGTCGGCGGCGTTCTTGACGCCCAGCCAGGCCTCCATGTGCTTGTTGACCCAGTTGACCGCCTGGATGCCGACGAACGCCGCCGCCACGCTGCGCGGATCGAAGGTGAGCTCGGCCAGCACGGCGTGGTCGTCGATGATGTACTGGAACAGCTCGTCGCCCGACCTGCCCGCGAGGCCCTGCCTGCACCGCTCCACCGTCTTCTCGGTGTAGGCGATCAGGTCGGGCACGACGCGGGGGTCGTTCTCGCGGGAGAGCTTGAGGTACTGGCGGGCGATCGGCAGCGGGCCGCCCTCGCCGAAGTCCAGCATCGAGGTCTTGCCGCGCGCCAGCGAGGCCACGAAGTCCTTGCGCTTCAGCACGGTCCGCAGGGCGTTGGCCATCAGCACGTCCACCTGGCCGAGGCTCTTGAGCGTGGCGGGCCTGGCCCAGAACGAGGTCAGCTCGGACGAGACGTCCTTGTAGAAGCGGTTGCCCGCCACGACGCCGGCCGTGCGCCCCAGCTTGTCGTGCAGCAGGGCGAAGAACGACAGGCCGAGAGGGGCGAAGGCGTCGGTCATCATCTGCCGGTGCCCGTAGGAGATGTACACGTGGTTCTTGCCGTCGTTCGACGGCGGCACGGGATAGAGGGTGGTGATGGGACGGCTCTGCAGCACGTAGAAGGTGCCGTCGCACAGGGCCCACTCGATGTCCTGCGGCTTGCCGAAATGCGCCTCGATTCGCCGTCCCAGCTTGTCAAGCTGCAGGATCTGGCTGTCGGTCAGTGTCTGGGCGTGCTGGCGGGCGGCCTCGATCGGCTGCTCCATGGTGCCGCCGGACGGGGAGGCCCGCAGTTCCTTCGTCTGCGTGGCGATCTTCTTCTCGGTGATCTGCCCTGCCCTGACCCGGTAGTTGTCGGCGTTGACGAGCCCGGAGACGAACGCCTCTCCCAGGCCGTACCCGGCGTCGATCGAGACCACCGTGCGGTTGGCGGAGACCGGGTCGGCGGTGAACATGATGCCGGCCGCTTCCGGGAAGACCATCTGCTGGACGACGACCGACAGCCGGACGGCTCGGTGATCGAAGCCGTTCTGGATGCGGTAGGCCACCGCGCGGTCGGTGAACAGTGACGCCCAGCATCGCCGCACGCTGTCGATCAGCGCCGCGGTGCCCTTGACGTTGAGGTAGGTGTCCTGCTGGCCGGCGAAGGAACTGGACGGCAGGTCCTCGGCGGTGGCGCTGGAACGCACCGCGCAGGGCACGCCCTCATCGCCCGTCTCCTGCAGGTGCCGGATGATGTCGCGCCGGAGCTCCTCGGGCACGGCCAGGTCCTCGATGGTGGCCCGCAGGCGCGCGCAGGCGGCGGCGATCCCCGGCCGGTCATCGGCCCGCAGCCCGGCCAGCCCGTCGATCAGCGCGCTGACCGCCGCATCCCGTTCCACGACCTCCCGGTAGGCGTCGGTGGTCACACAGAACCCGTACGGCACGCGAACCCCGCTGATCGCGGACAGCTCGCCGAGGTTGGCGCCCTTGCCTCCGACCAGGGCAAGCTGCGTCCTGTCGATGTCATGGAACCCGAGTACGAAGGCACTCATGGCTGATTCCCGTCTCTCATGGGGTGGATGACCTGCCTGGAACCCGGCAGCGGCGACTTCACCGCACCCGTCGTGCGAGCCCACTGCGCGCGGAGGCCGTTCACGGAACGTCGCCTCCTCGGCGGATTACAATACAGTACAGATCTGCATCGAAATAGGTGAGATGGGTCATATTTGAATACGATGCAGCACTGCATTGTAATTACCCGTTGAGATGGCACCGATGCGCCCAGCACTGGAGGGGGCATCGCGCTGTCACCGGCGATCACCCCTTGACCGCGAGCAGCCGGATGTCCTCCTCGAGGAGGCGCTCCTTGGCCACCCCAGGGGTAGTTCGCGCCATAGTGAGAGAGTACTCTCTTTCCATGCCTGAAGTCATCGCGGAAGAGATCATCCGCTGCACGCCGGAGGAGTTCCTGCGGTTCGTGATGGACGCCGAACGCTACGCGGAGATCGACGACAAGATCGGCCCCATCGACTGGGTGCGGCACAGCGGAGACCTCGTGGAGTTCAAGTTCCGCCCGATCCTGCCGGGCGTCCCTGGCCCAGCACCCAAGCTGATCTCCCAGATGCGCCTGACCCCGGGCCGGCGCGTCGATGTCCAGTACGCGCCCCTGCCTCACAATCGCCTGAACCACCGGCTGTCCCGATTCAGGGCATCCTTCGAAGCGGAAAACGTCGGAGACGGCACCACGAAGGTGAGGCGCACGATCTCGATCGACTTCGCGCCGTTCCTCCGGTGGCTGCTGGAGCCAGTGCTACGCCGCCGGCTGGCCGCCGACGTGAAGAAGGAGATCGGCGGGGCCAAGGAGCGGCTTGAACGCGGACGGATTCCGAGGCGTCCTGGGGAAGCGGAGCGTGACCCGGCGGATGATGCATAGGGCCTGTGCAGGCACTCCCCCTGGTCGCTGTCATCGTTCTTGGACGGTTCGAACGCCGTGGGCGCGCTGGCCGAGGCACATTCCCGCACACTGCGCGGTCCCGCGCCCCTGGATGTCGCGAACCAGGTTCAGGCCGATGACGCGACCATGGGCAGGGCGAAGAAACCACAGGGGAGGTGCGCCATGAGCGCGCTCGAAGTACGACTGCGGCCGGTGACCGAGGATGATCTCGCCATGTTCCGGCGCTTCGCCACGACACCAGGGCTCATCGGCCTCGACTGGACAGGATTCCGCGACGCGCAGGCCCCCGCACGGCGCTTCGCCACGGATGGATACCTGGGCGCCGAGAACAGCAGACTCATCGTCGAGGTCGACGGCACGGCGGCCGGCTTCGTGAGCTGGTCAGCGCAAGGGTCCGAAGTTTCACGACACTGGGAGACGGGAATCGCCCTGCTCCCCGACTGGCGCGGACGCGGTGTCGGCTGGCGCGCGCAGGCGATGCTGTGCGACTACCTGTTCGAGCACACCCCGGCCCAGCGGATCCAGGCGACCACCCATCCGGAGAACGTCGCCGAGCAGAAATCGCTGGAGAAGGCCGGCTTCACCCTGGAGGGCGTCATGCGTGCGGTGGAGTTCCGCGCCGGTCAGTGGCGTGATGGCTTGATGTACAGCAGGCTGCGGGACGATCCCCCTCCGAAACAGCCTTGCCGGCCGGATGGTGCGGCGCCGTCATGACCGCGCGGCGATGGTCGCCGATCCAGCGGTCCTCCGGGTGAGCCGGCTCGACTGGACCGGCCTGAACTGGTGGAGATCTTCGCCGAACTCGCCGGCCGCTGACCCGGCACGGCCTGGCCCGGGCAGGTCGCGTTCCAGTGGTGGAGGATCAAGGGCGAGGGCGTCATCGCGATCGAGAGCACCGCCCCGCCGTCTGCGTTCACGGTCGGCCGTCCTGGGGCAGCGTGCGCCTGCGCGTGAGGGCGACGGCGAGGCCCGCCGCCAGGGCGGCGGTTACCAGGAGGAAGGCCGGGCCGCCGCCGTACCGGTCGCCGAGCGGGCCGGCGAGCGCGGCTCCGACGGCGCTGCCGATCTGCCCGAGGGTGGTCAGCCAGCCGTACAGCTCGCTGCTGCGCGGCCCGGCGATCACGGCGGCGAGCTGGTCGCTGGTGGCCAGCCAGGGCGCGAGCGCGATGCCGAACAGGGTGATCGCGACGGCCATCGTCGCGACCGTGGCCGGCAGGGCCAGCGGCAGCGAGGTCGCGGCGAGCGTGCCGAGCAGCCAGAGGTAGCGATCACGGTAGGCACCGCGTGGTCCGCATACCGCCAGGGCCAGGCCGCCGGCGAGGCTGCCGGCCGACCAGAGCGCCACCAGCAGCCCGGCCTGGTGGGAGGCGCCGGCGTGGGCGGCGAAGGCGGGCAGGAGCACCCACATCGCCCCCATGCAGACCCAGTAGGCGAGGTAGGCGCCGCCGAGGGTGCGCACGGCGGGCAGGGCCGCGAGGGGCGGCCCTGCCCGGCGGGACGGGCGCGGAAGAGCAGGTGTGAACGCGATGCCGGCGCCGAGGGCGGCGGCGCCTGCCAGCGCGCTGGCGACGAGCGCGGCGGCCGGACCGGCGAGCGTGGCCCAGCCGGTCACCCACAAGGGCGAGGCGATGTAGACCGTCTCGTTGGCGACGGCGTTGACGGCGTAGGCCCTGCCGGGATCGCCGTTGGCGACGAGGTGCGGGAGCATCGAGCGCAGGCTGCTGGAGATGGGGGGCGTGCACAGCCCGCACAGCGCCGCCGCGCCCATGACCGGCAGCAGGCCATGACTGGCCGCGAGCGCGAGCTCGGTGACGAGGAAGAGCGCGCCGGAGGCTGTCAGAACGCGCCGGTCGCCGTACCGCGCCAGCGCGCGGGACCACCACGGCGCCGACAGCGCCATGCCCGTCGCCGCCGCCCCACCGGCGAGGCCGGCGCCGGTGAAACCGCCCGCCTGCTGGGCGGCCACCAGGGCGATGAGCAGGGGCCGCATCGCCACGGGCAGCTGTGCGGCGTTGTAGCAGACAATCAACCCTGAGAGGCGTACATTCATCAGTAATGAATGTACGAGAAGAGCATGCCGCAAACCTGCTCGGCGCATCCGCCCTGTTCGTGACGGGAATCATCCGCGAAGCGGTGACCGGAGCGGTCGGCTCGGGTGGCGCGCTGGGAGAAGCACTGATCGCCATCAAGGACCAGCCGGGCCGCACGGCGGACTGGCTGGGCGGCGTGTTGGGGATCTCCCAGCCGGGCACCGCCCATCTGGTCCGCCGGTTGACCGAGCAGGGCTGGGTCGAGCGCAGCAGCCGGGGCCGCGCGCGCCCGCTGCGGCTCACGTCCGAGGGAGAGCGCGTGGCGGCAGCGGCGCTGGCGGCCCGGCAGAGCGCCCTGCAGCGGCTGATCGAGCGGCTTACCGACGAGCAGCGTGAGCACCTGGTGCCGATCGCGGCGGCGCTGCTCGGGCCGGAGGCACGCAGCGAGCGGCTGGTGGCAACGCTGTGCCGGCTGTGCGACCGGGCCAGCTGCCCGCAGTGCCCCGTCTACGAGGAGTGGCGGCAACGCGCTACGTAACCGCCGGCCGCCCCCTTCCGGCGTGCACGCCATCCACTCCCCGGCTCCCCGAGCCGACGGCGGACCGCCGACTCGGGATGGTCATGCCGTGCATGCGATGCTTGCCGGATAAGGACGGCCGGTCGGCGGCGGGCGGCTCAGTTCCGATGCGTGGGCGGTTCCGGGCGTTCGTCGGTCCAGCCGATCGCCTGGTACGAGGTGGAGAGACGCAGCTCCGCCTGCCGCCCGTTCGCGAGCTTGGTGGTGTTCGTCCTCACCTCGGCGAGAAGCAGGCCGGTGCCGGGATCGACCACGAGCTGAACCTTGGAGAACACGCCCGGCTCAATCTCCTCCTGATAGCTGAGCACCTGCCCGGGCCGGCCCAGCGGATCTGTCATCTCCGCCTCGGCCCGGATGCCGGGCAGGGACGCAAGGACCCGGTACGCGGATGCACGGGTCTCGGGCGAGGCGGGCAGGGTGCTGATGATGTCCACACAGTTCCGGATCAAGATGTACGCCCTCGCCTCCTCCACGTCCATCCCGGATCCGGCCAGATCCAGCCGGCCGATGCGCTCTTCCAGGTAGCTCCGGAGCGTCTCGGGCTCGCCCGGGATCGCGCGCATCTCCTGCCAGGTCAACGACTTGCCTGCCAGGTCACCGACCGTCTTCCAGTGAAGCCGTTCGCCGGTTCGCTCACCTGCCGCCGCCTCCAGCGGCCTGGACGGGACGGAGAACAGGTTCTCCGTCTTCATGTCCTTGGGGTACCGCCAGGTGGTAGGCGCCCCCGCGGCCCGCCAGGCCGCCTCGTCCCGCGGTGTCGCGGGCTTGACGCCGAGATCCTGCCGCATGCGCCAGCTCGGCAGATCCGGCCGCTTCGCCAGCCAGACCTCTGCAGAGCGTCTTCCCTCGAGCACATAGCTGCGCGTGGGGTCGGTCAACATCCACTGGTTGATGGTCGCGGTGCGCCAGTAGTCTCCGCTCGCGGGGGCCTTCTCCACGGCGACGGCAGCAGCGAGCAGGATCTGCTGGGCAGTCGGTTCGGCTGTCACGGACACCGACGTACTGGGCTGAGGCGCGATGGAGATCGTGCTGTCGGACAGCATCGCGGGGGCGATGACCGCTACCGCGGCGGCGGCCGCGGCCAGGCCGAGCAGAGCGCGGCCGGGAGAGAGCCGGAGCCGTCGCCGGGCCGGAACGCGCTCCAGCGAGACGACCTGCATCAGCAGCGCGTCCGCCCCCGCGGTGGACGCCCGGCCGGCCAGGTCCTCATCCAGCACTCGCGCCCGGTCCTTGAAGAGCTGGTCGCTGTTCACCTTGACTCCTTCTCGACGAGCGGCCGTGGCGCGAGACCAGCGGCCGACGGGCGGGTCTTCTCCAGGGCCTTGGCGAAGCGCTTGCGGGCCCGGTGCAGGCGGATCCGGGCGGCATTGCGGGAGCAGTTCAGCACTGTGGCGATCTCGCCGGGGTCGAGCCCCTCCCAGAGGGTCAGGGCCAGCAGTTCCCGATCGCTGTCGGCGAGCATGTCCATGGCTTCCTCCACGCCGTCCCGCTCATGGTGTGGGGAGGGGGCGGTGTAAAGGTGTTCGATCTCGGCTGTGAGTTCGGTGTGCCGGGTGAGCCTGCGCCGCTCGCTGCGGCGGTGGTTGGCCAGCACTCGCCGGGCCACGCCGTACAGCCAGAGCTTGCCGGCCTCACCCTCAGGGAGCTCGCTCATCCGCCGCCAGGCGATCACATAGGTCTCGGCCACGACGTCGGCGGCGTCCTCGGGTGAGGAGCACCGCCGCACGGCGTAGCCGAGGATCTGTTCATGGGTGCGCCGGTACACCGCCTCGAACCGGGACCGGTCGTCTTGTTCACTCACGTGTCATCCTCGTCAGGCCTTCCGAACGCTGCGGGCTTTCACTTCCTACGTGTCCGCGGCCGACGGCAGAATTTCAGGCCAGGCAGGAACGACTGAACCGATCGGAGCGGCCCCGCGAATGGGCCGCTGCCCCTTCCTTCTCACCCATGATGGAGGCCGGTCGGGGTCGCATCGTCACGATGTCGAGTGTCTCCGCCGCGGCGTGCCGGGCCGGAACCCCGGCACACCACTGGTCGCGCCCGTCCCTTCTACTGCTTGCGGGTGCTGTAGGAGCGCGCGCCGGTCCCGGCCAGCGCGCCGCCCTCGACGATGAGGTACTCCTCGCGGATCGGCGTGCCGTCCAGCCACGCCTCCAGGATCTCGCGGGTGCCGGCGGCGTAGCGGGCCTGGGCGGACAGCGAGGAGCCGGAGATGTGCGGGGTCATGCCGTGGTGCGGCATGGTGCGCCAGGGGTGGTCGGCCGGCGCGGGCTGGGGGTACCAGACGTCGCCGGCGTATCCGGCGAGCTGCCCGCTCTCCAGCGCTCGGACGATCGCGTCGCGGTCGGCGATCTTGGCGCGGGCGGTGTTGATCAGGTACGCGCCTCGCTTCATCGTGGCGATCAGCTCGTCACCGAACAGGCCCTCGGTCTGCGGGTGCAGCGGGGCGTTGATGGTCACCACGTCGCAGAACGGGACCATGGCGGCGGCGTCGGGGTGGAAGGTGAGCCCGAGCTCCTCCTCGACCTCGTGCGGCAGGCGGTGCCGGTCGGTGTAGTGCAGGTGCACGTCGAACGGCTTGAGGCGGCGCAGCACGGCCGTGCCGATCCGGCCGGCGGCCACGGTGCCGACGTGCATGCCCTCCAGGTCGTAGGAGCGGGCGACGCAGTCGGCGATGTTCCAGCCGCCCTCCAGCACCGTCCGGTGGGCGGGCAGGTAGTCGCGTACGAGAGAAAGGATCATCATCACCACGTGCTCGGCGACGCTGATGCTGTTGCAGTAGGTGACCTCGGCGACGGTGACGCCGCGGGCGATGGCGGCGTCCAGGTCGACGTGGTCGGAGCCGATGCCGGCGGTGACGGCCAGCTTCAGCTTGGGGGCGCGGGCGATGCGCTCGGCGGTCAGGTACGCGGGCCAGAACGGCTGCGAGATGACCACGTCCGCGTCGGCCAGCTCGCGGTCGAACTCCGAGCCGTCGCCGTCCTTGTCGGAGGTGACCACCAGCGTGTGACCCCGCTCCTCCAGGAAACGGCGCAGCCCCAGCTCGCCGGAGACGCTGCCGAGCAGGTGACCCGGGGTGAAGTCGACGGCCTTCGGGCTGGGCAGCGTCTGGCCGCCCGGGTAGCCGGCCAGCTCAGGCAGGCCGTCGCGGGCGTAGCCGGCCGGATGGCCGTCGATCGGGTCGTCGTAGAGAACGCACAACACTTTGGCCATGGTTTCTGCTCCTTGCCTGTCGGGGTGATCTCACTGTCCGACGAGGTGTCTTCGCAGGTCAAAGCGTTTGTGTCTATCGGGTGATAGGCGCCGTCTATGCCAGGTGGTCGTGGGCGAGCCGGTCGAACACCTCGCGCAGATCGAGGTCCCGGGCGATGTCCAGCACCGCCCTGGCCATCACCGACTCGGGGCCCGTACCGGACACCACCAGGCCGACGCGGGGTTCGCGCGCGGGCCGCTCCAGCCGGACGACGCGCATGCCTTCCGGCACGCCGAACATGTGCAGCCAGGCGTGCGCGATCACGCTGGACCAGCGGTGCGTGGCCACGTGCGCGAACAGGGCCGAGACGGTGTCGGTCTCGATCGCCGGGACGGCCACCGCGCCGGCCTGGCGGAAGTTGGCGTCCAGGATGCGGCGGTTGCGCATCTCGGGGGCGAGCAGGCACAGCGGCAGCGCGGCGACCTCGGCCCAGCGCGCGACCCGCCGGTCGGCCAGCTCGCCGTCGGACGGGGTGAGCAGCAGGTAGCGCTCCTCGTACAGCGGGCTGGTGCGCACCTCGCCGAAATCCTCCTCCTCGTCGTCGAGATACGTCATCGCCATGTCGATCTCGAAGTCCGCCAGCCGCCGCGCGATCTCCCGGGACGACAGCGAGGTGAGCAGCACCCGTACGTGCGGATAGAGCTCGCAGAACGGCGTGGTCAGCAACGAGGCGGCGGTCAGCGCGGTCGGGATCGCCCCCATGCGCAGGGTCCCTGACAGCCCTTCTCGCATCCGGGACAGGTCCTGGCGCAGCCCGTCGGCGTCGGCGAGGATGCGGTGCGCCCACAGCACCACCCGCTCGCCCTCGGGCGTCAGCCCGGCGAAACGTTGCCCGCGCCGCACCAGCGGCACGTCGAGCTCGCGTTCCAGCTTGCGGATGGCCGCGGACAGCGACGGCTGGGAGACGTGGCAGGCCGCGGCGGCGCGGGCGAAATGCCGCTCCCTGGCCAGAGCGACGAGGTACTCCAACTGGCGCAACAGCACGTCACAGGATGTCGCGTATGCACCTCTTCCGTCCACCCTCCGAGAGCCCGGCGAGCTGCACCGCTTGCGGCAGCAGCGCGAAGGCGGCCGGCGGCCGTTCTACCCGCACCGCGCATCACCGTGGTCGCCCCTCACCTCCGGGGGTCGATGTGGATCTTCGGCCCCGGCCCGGCGTGGGCCGGGCGCTGCCCTGCCAGGATGCCTGCGGCCTCGGCGAGGCCGACGGTGGCCGCGACCAGCGGGCGGGCGTCGACCGAGCCGTCGGCGTAGGCGGCGATGGCTCCGGCCAGGCCCGCGGAGCCACCGAGGATGCCGATCGCGGCGACGTCCTTGAGCACCAGGTCGCGGGTGTCGAGCGTGGAGGGGGTGCCGGCCAGGCCGATGTACACCACGCGTCCGGCGGGTTCGACGAGGTCGAGCGCGAGGGCGGGCAGCTCGGGCGCGTTGGAGGCGTCGACGACGGCATGCCACGGCAGGCGCGGCAGGGTGGCCCCGGTCCAGGCGTGGTCGAAGCCGAGGCGCCTGGCCAGGCCCAACCTGGGCTCGTCCTGGCCCATCAGATGGACCTCGGCTCCGGCGGCCCTCGCGAAGAGCGCTGTCAGCAGGCCGATCGTGCCCGTGCCCAGCACCAGCAGGCGCCCGCCCGAGGCGAGCCCGGCGCCACGGGCCGCCCGCAGGGCGTTGCCGCCGGGCTCGACCAGCGCACCCAGCGTGGAGTCCACCGTGTGCGGCAGAGCGTGCAGTGCCGTCACCTGGACGGCGAGTTGCTCGGCGAGCGCTCCCGGGCGGCCGCGGCTGATGCCGATCTCGACCATGTCGCCGCAGACGTGGTGACGGCCCGAGCGGCAGCGGTCGCAGTTCCGGCAGCTGAGCATGGTGTCGCCGGTGACGCGGCGGCCCAGCCATTCCTCCGGGACGCCGTCGCCGAGTGCGGTGACGCGGCCGCACCACTCGTGGCCGGGCCGCAGCGGATACCACGAACGGCCCGTGCGCAGGTAGCTCATCTCGCCGGTGAACAGCTCCACGTCGGTGCCGCACACGCCGACGCGCTCGACGTCCACCACGACCTCGCCGGGCGCGGCGGTCGGCGGTTCGACCTCCTGAACCTCGGCCTTGCCGGGGCCGGTCAGGACCAGCGCGCGCATCTACCGGGCCCCGATGACGTGCCGGCGCTGGGCACCGAGGCCGTCGATGCCGAGCTCCATCACGTCGCCGGGCTGGAGCCAGGCGCCGCGCGGGATCCGCACGTCGTCGTACGGGCCGACGAGCGTGTCCGGCGACTTGGTGAACAGGATCGGCTCGTCCGGCGCCGCCGGCACGCGATCGGACCCGCCGAGCCTGGACACGTCGATCAGTTCGGGCATGTTCCGAAGATTAGACCACCATTCCATAAAACGGAAGTTGCCGTCATGAGCAGTTCCGCCGCGGCCGCCCATGGTCTAATCTGCCTCCAGGGTTTCAGTAGTCGAATTAAAGTTCCATTTATTGGAAGATTGGTGGGCTCATGGCGCGGAGCCGGAGCGCTCAGTGGTACGCGGGCAGCGACCGCAACGCCTACATCCATCGCGCGTGGATGCGGCGCGGGCTGCCGTCCGGCGCCTTCGACGGCCAGCCGCACATCGCGATCGCGAACACCGCCTCCGACCTCGCTCCCTGCAACATGCACCTCGACGAGGTGGCCGAGCACGTCAAGCGCGGCGTGTGGGAGGCGGGCGGCGTCCCGCTGAACCTGCCGGTGGTCTCTCTCGGCGAGACGAACGTCCGCCCCACCGCGATGCTCTGGCGCAACCTGGCCGCGATGGCCATCGAGGAGATGCTGCGGGCCAACCCGATCGACGGCGTGGTCCTGCTCGGCGGCTGCGACAAGACCATTCCCGCGCTGCTCATGGCCGCCGCCTCGGTCGATCTGCCCGCGGTCGTCGTTCCGGGTGGGCCGATGATCACCGGAACCTTCCGCGGCGCCGCGCTCGGCTGCGGGACCGACGTGTGGAAGCTGAGCGAGGAAGTGCGCGCCGGGACGCTGAGCGCGGCCGAGTTCCTGCGCTCGGAGTCGTCGATGATCCGCAGCAAGGGCCACTGCAACACGATGGGCACCGCCTCCACCATGGGCCTGCTCGCCGAAGTGCTCGGCATGACCCTGCCCGGCCTGGCCGGCACCCCCGCCCCCGACAGCCGCCTGCTCGAAGGCGCTCACGAGACCGGCCGCCTGATCATCGAGATGATCTCCAGCGAGCGTCGCCCCTCGACCGTCATGACGCGCGGCTCGTTCCTCAACGCCATCGTCGCCCTGGCCGCGCTCGGCGGCTCCACCAACGCCGTCCTGCACCTGCTGGCCATCGCCGGGCGGCTCGGCGTCGAGCTGGCCCAGGACGACTTCGACCGCACCGGCTCCGGCGTCCCCTTGCTGGTGGACCTGCAGCCCGCCGGCCGCCACCTGATGGACGACCTCTACCGGGCCGGTGGCCTGCACGCCGTCCTCAACGAGATCGGCGACCTGCTCGACCCCGACGCCATCACCGTCACCGGCCGCCCCCTGGTCGATCACCTCGCCGACGCGAAAATCCACGACCGTGAGGTCATCCGGCCTCGGGACGAGCCTCTCCAGGACGACGCCGGGATCGCGATCCTGTACGGCAACCTCGCCCCCGACGGGGCCGTGATCAAACCCGCTGCCGCCTCGCCCCACCTGCTCCGGCATCGCGGGCCCGCCGTCGTGTTCGACTCCGTCGAGGACCTGCACGCCCGCCTCGACGACCCAGACCTGGAGGTCACCGCCGACTCGGTGCTGATCCTGCGTGGCTGCGGCCCCAAGGGCTACCCCGGCATGCCTGAGGTGTCCAACCTGCCGCTGCCGCCCAAGCTGCTCGCCCAGGGCGTGCGCGACATGGTGCGCATCTGCGACGGGCGGATGAGCGGCACCGCCTACGGCACCGTCGTCCTGCACGTCGCCCCCGAAGCCGCAGCGGGCGGACCCCTTGGGCTGGTGCGCACCGGCGACATGGTGATCCTGGACGTCGAGAACCGCCGCCTCGACGTCGGCCTCCCCGCCGAAGAACTTGCCGCCCGCCGGCCGTCCCCGGAGATGGCGGCAGCGTTCGCCCGTCCCTCCCGCGGCTGGCAGCGCCTCTACGTCGAGACCGTGCGGCAGGCCGACACCGGCGCCGACCTCGACTTCCTCATCGGCTCCAGCGGCGACCACGTGCCGCGCGAATCCCACTGAAAGGACCCCTCATGCGCACCGCGCTCATCACCGGCGGCGTCAGCGGCCTGGGTAAGGCCGCCGCCATCCGCCTCGAAGCAGACGGCGTCAGGGTGATCACTCTGGACGTGGCCGACGGCGCCGACCTGGTCGTGGACGTCACCGACGCCGCCGCCGTCCAGGCCGCCGCCGAACAGGTGGGCCCGGTGGACATCCTGGTCAACTCCGCCGGGATCGTCGGCCCGAACGCCCCGCTGTGGGAGATCCCGCTGGATGGCTGGCGGCGCACCTTCGACGTCAACGTCGACGGCACCTTCCACACCTGCCGCGCGTTCGTGCCCGGCATGCGCGAACGCGGCTGGGGCCGCATCGTCAACCTCGCCAGCATGGCCGGAAAGGACGGCAACCCGAACATGGCGCCGTACTCCGCCTCCAAGGCCGCCGTCATCGCGCTCACCAAATCTCTCGGCAAGGAACTGGCGACCAGCGGCGTGCTGGTCAACGCCATCGCCCCCGCCGTGATCGAGACCCCGATGAACGCCGACACCGGGCCCGAGGCCCTCGCCCACATCACCAGCCTCATCCCCATGCGCCGCGTCGGGAAGGCGGAAGAAGTCGCCGAGCTCATCGCTTGGCTGGCCTCCGACAAGGTCAGCTTCTCCACCGGCGCCGTCTACGACATCAGCGGCGGACGCGCCACCTACTGACGGCCGCGCCGCGGACCTCGACGCGGTTGCGCGGCGTCTCGATGCCGCGTCCGCGCAAGTTCCAGCGTGCCGGTCGGGTGGCCGGCCAGGACCACCTGGGCGGGTCTCGGCGGCCGAGGCCAGTGCGGCGGCCATGTCGCCGATCGCCTGCTGCCGCCGCGCCGTCGCGGTGCCGGCGACCCGGTCGGCCCGGTGAGCGGATTCCTCAGGCACAGGATGCCGTCGCCCGTTGGTGCTCACTGCCTCTGCCGGGGGATGTAGGCCAGGCCGTGCGCACGCGGCTCGCCGCGCTTGGGGATCTCCAGGCGCTCCAGCCGACGCATCTCCTCCAGGTCCACGACGTCCACGGTGGAGGAGGACACGCATGAGCCGTAGCCGAGCCGGCCGTCGGGTGACGAAGTGACCGTCAGCGGGAAGCGGCCGACCTCGACGTCGCCGAGCGGCCGGTGGTCGCGGGCGTCGAACACGGTGAGCCGGCCGGGGGCGTGGCGGCCGATGGGCTCCAGAGATGACGACTATCCGGCAATGCGTGATCCGCATTTCAGGGTCCTGCTGGTGGTCGGCCCCCGAGCACCCGTGTGCAGCCGCTGCGGCCGGCATACCTGCGTCACATTCTCGGAACATGGCCCGGATATCCCGGCTGTGTACCGCCGGATGCTTGGCTTTCCGCAAAAACCCCGACCCAAGGGAGTCACATGATGATGGTCATCCGTCGGCCAGGTCTGCGCCGCACCGGAGTGGTCGGCCTCGCGGTCGCGACGGCGGCGATCGGTGCGGTCACCCTGGCCGGACCGGCGCACGCGGACTATTTCGTCGGGATGTTCCCGACGAAGGCCGCCTGCGAGCGGGAGCGGCCCAAGTACAAGTCGTCGTGGACCACGCCGGGGCCGTGCTACTTCTACACGGCCAACCCTCCGGCTCGCGGTTCTTGGGGGTTCTCCGTGGATGAGCGGTACTGAGCCAGGCTCCCGGCTCATGGCGTCCCTTCGCGGTCGCGAAGGGACGCCATGCGGGTCACAGCCGGATCAGGTCGGCGACCTGCTCGGGCAGGCCGGGTGACGTCATGACATGGCCCATCCCGGGCACGACGTGCAGTACCGCGCCCGGAATCGCGGCAGCCAGGGCCTCGCCGTGACCGAGCGGATAGACCGGATCCTGGTCGCCGTGCACGATCGAGGTCGGCGCGGTGATCGACGACAGCGGGGCGAGCAGGTCAGGAGCGTCCATCCACGCGGCCCGGTGATGGTTGGCCGCGGCCGCCGGGTCGGTGGCCCGCGACAGCGCCAGCTCCAGCATCGCCCGGGCAGCCGGCTCGTCGAACGGCCGAACCGGCCCGTTGAAGACCCGGAACAAGGCCACGTCGGACTCCACACCCGGCGGCAGCCCGGCGGCCAGATGCGCGAGAAACGCCGGCGAAGGCGGCGGCAGATCATCCGGTTCGGCCGGCTCCCCGGCCCGCGCCCGTGCCCACGCCGGGCTCGGATCATGACCCATCGGCGAGCTGGACATCACCGTCAACGACCGGACCCGGTCCGGCGCATGCACCCCCAGCCACTGCGCGATCATGCCGCCCAGGGAGGTCCCAGCCACATGAGCGGAGCCCAGCTCATAACCGTCCAGCACAGCCAGGCAGTCGCGGGCCATGTCCCCGATCGTGTACGGATGAGCCTCGAAGTCGACAACGCTGGACCGGCCGGTGTCCCGATGATCGAACCGGATCACCTGAACCCCACGCCCGGCAAGCCGGCCGACCAGCGCATCGGGGCAGCTGACACCCTGAGCAGCCGACCCCATGACCATCAGAACGGCGGGAAGCCCAGGATCCCCGACCCGCTCCGTCCAAATCCGCAGCGGCCCGGAGGGCACGAATCGCTCGTGCGCATTCAACATGGAGGCACGGTAGCGGCTACCTGCTGCCGAACGCCGACATTTACCGATGGCCCGGCCGAGAACAGCGTGCCGCAACCGACAGAACTGCTACTGCGCTACATCGCCGCAATGACCCGCGCGTGCCGGCGGACGGTGGCGCCGAGCCGGGCGCCGGGCACATGCTCACCTGACTACGAACAGTCCAGCGGCCAAGGGGTTTCGTGAAAAGGATCATCTGGCTGGCGGTGATTCTCGCCCTCGCCGCCTGCCGGCCACGCGTCAGCCGGTGGGTGGACGTCGAGAACCGTACCGGTGAAATCGTGACGGTGAAATGGCTCGGTGACACGATTCATGACCGGCAACTCGCCCCAGGGGAATCCGTCCAGATCCCAGTCGTGTCGGGAGGCTGCCTGCGTAACGGAGCCGAGGACATGATCGTGGCCGAGACGGCCAGTGGGCGCCGTTTCACCTTCGGCCCGCCCGCCTGCGAAGGCGGGAAATGGACGTTGCCCGCTCGCTGATCCGCACCTGCGCTCAGTGCCGGCTTGAACGTGAGGTCGCGGAGGGCCGGGTGTGACAGGAACCCTGGGCAGGTGCCGGCGACGGTGTTGCGGCCCGCGTGCCCGCCTGCCGGCCAGGTGGTGGGTGGGGATGTCCGACGGCGCCGTCCCGGACAGTGCCGCTGTCGGGCCCGCAGCCGCTCGGCCTCCAGCATGCCGCCTGCCGGCCGAGGAATCGGTACGACCGGAACAACGTCTTCACCTTCAATCACAACATCCCGCCTGCAAGTGATTCAACACAGAAAAGGGGGAACTTCTGCAGGTGTTTTGTGCCCGGCATAATTGCCCTGACGCACTCGTAGATCGACGTCGCGTCGACCGGCCACGCGAAAGAATCTTCTTGTCGGTATGTGAATGATGTTGTACTCTCCATTAAAGATCAAATCGAATCGATCGATTGTGATGGAGTGGCCGTGGCAGTTCATGAGCCCCCGCAGCGCAAACGCCGGTTATCTCGACGCTTCTTCACCCGGGCCGTGGGCGCCAGCGCCCTGGCCGCCGCCACGTCCGTCGCCACTCAGGCACGGCCCGCCTCGGCGCAGGCCATCTGCGAATACCTCTGCTGCCAGTTGCTCTACTGCCCGACATTCCCTTACAGCACCTGCTCGAACAACGCGACCTACATCTGGGGCTGCTACTCGGGAGCGTCCTTCTGCCGATGCTGTGAGGCCCCCGGCAGGGCCTCCATCAGCTGCTATCCCTGAGCAACGGACGGACGACCCGGAGGCCCGAAATGTCGATCACCCCGACAAACCACGGCTACGCGTACATCTTCGAGAACGAGGGCGCGGTGAACGTTGCGGTCTGTTCCCGCATCGAGAACGAGAAGCCCGTCGGCGTCATCGCCATTCATTTCCGCACCAAACAGATCAAGGTCGATTCGACCATTCAACTGGTCGGGGACAAGGGTGGCCGCTACTCGACCGCGCCCGTCGCCGTCTACGGGGAGGACCAGGTGATCCACCTCCGCATGGTGACCGCGGCCGAGGGGCTGACCGCGGCCGGGCTCCCGTCGTAGCCGGCCATGGGCGTACTGCCCGTCATCCTCAGCGCACTGCTCGCAGCGACCCTGCTCACCTCGGGGGCCGGCAAGATGGTCAGCCCGCGCGGCCTGGCCGCGGCCCTCGGTGAGCTGACCGGCTCGCGGCAGCCGCCCGTCGTCCTGATCAGAGCGGTCGCCGTCGTGGAGATCGCGCTGGCGGCGCTGGCCGTATTCGCCCAGGAGCACCCGCTGACCTTGCCGGCCGCTGCCCTGCTGGGAGCGGGGTTCGCGCTGGTGGGGGTCGTGGGGCGGCTGCGGGCGAGCTCGCTGCCCTGCGGCTGCTTCGGCCGGAGCGGCTCCCGGTCGTTCGGCGGCTGGAACGTGCTGGCCGGCGCCGCGGTCCTGGCCTGGGCACTGGTGCCGGCGCTGCGCGAGACCGAGCACGACCAGGCCGTCCAACTGCTCGCCCTGAACGTGGCGGTGGCCGTCCCCGTCTGGGCGAACCGGCGATACCTGACCGTCTTCGTCAGAGGAACCATCGCGCGCGAACGGACCGAAACATGATCACCGCACTGATTGTCACCCTGCTCGCTCTGCTCACCCTGGCGGTCGTGATCCTGTTCGCGATGTTGGGTGAGCTCAACGCGCGGGTCGCCCAGGCGCCTGTGGGCCAGGCGGGGCGCCCCGAGTCCGTCCAGCCGTTGCCGGAGGCCAAGCTCGGCGCGACGGTCATCGATTTCCCCGACGGGCTCGCCCGGCCGCCTGGCGTGCTCCTGGTGTTCAGCACGACCTGCGGGGCGTGCCAGGAGCTGGCTCCGAAGGCGCGGGGCTTCTTCGCCTCGGCGGGAGTGGACCTGGTCGGCATCGTGGTGTCGTGCGCGTCGGCCGAGTCGGGCAGGGAGTTCGTGGCGCGCTACGGGCTGGCCGGCCTGCCCGGCTACGTGGACGTCTCGGGCCGGTTCAGCATGGCGGCGCTCGGCGTCGGTATGAGCCCGGCGGCGGTGGCGCTCTCGCCCGAGGGGGTCGTGCGGTCCGCTGTGGTGTTCAGCTCCTTCAACGCCCTGTCGAGCTGGATCGGCTCCCTCGGCGACACTTCCGACGCCGCGGACGGCGTGAGCGTCCTGCCGGGCAAGGATCTCGTCTGATGAACGTTCCCGTGATCGTGGCCCTGGCTTCGGCCGGCTTCGTCCTGCAGTACTGGAGCCCTTGAGGCCGTTCGATGGTCGGCGTCGCCGGTCCATTGTCCAGGCGGTCGCCTGGCGCAGCACGCCGCTTCATCGCGGGCTACTCCCTGGGGCTCGTGGCGGGCGGAGCGGTCATCGCCCTGCTGGCGGCCGTCGTCGCCGAGGGTCTGGGGAGCGCGTTCCCGCTCCGGTGGCGCGAGGTGGCGGCAGGCGCTCTGCTCGTCGGCGTGGGGGTTGCCGACGTCCTGAACCGCACCCCGCATGTGATGCGGCAGGTGCCCCAGGACTACGCGCGGGCGCTCGAACCCGGCTGGCGCGGCCTGCTCTGGGGGGTCGACCTCGGCCTGCTGTTCACCACGCAGAAGACCACGTCGCTCATCTGGGGCGCCCTGGTCGCCACCGTGCTGCTCAACCCCGCGGCGGCTCCGGTCTTCCTGGTCGGGATGGTGGCCGCCTCGGTGCTGGGGACGGCGATCGGGACGGCGCTCAACCACGTTCCCGGCCGGGCGTTCATGGGTGGCGAGCGCGTGTTCATCCGTACTGTTCGGGTTCTGAGTGGAGTAGTGCTGATATGCCTGGGTTTGCTCCAGATCGTGTAGTGGCCGGAGCCGCCTCGCGCTGCACCCCGGATCCGGACGGCGGCGTCGTCGTGGTGACCAGGTTCGACTGCGGCGGGCTGTGGCGGCTGCTCGCGTTCCGCATCGCGCACGCCTGGATCTCGGCGCGCATCACGCCGCGGCTCGAAGGGCTCGTCTTCATCGCCACCCGTACGGACGTCGCGGCACGGCGGGTGCTGAGCGTCACCCTCTTCCACAACCTCGACCAGGTCTACCAGATGGGCACCATCCCGGCGCACATCAAGGCCGCCCGCGTCACCCGCCGGTTCGGCGTGCGGACCCGCGGCGCCATCTTCGCCAACGTCGGGGACTGGCGGACGGTGCTGTTCGACGCGATGGCAGGGGAGCCGGTCATCGACTGACGTACTCCAGGTCGATGGAGTCCGTATGGGAGCTCCACGCCAGGTCCAGGCGCCAGCAGCCGGGGCTGGGCAGGTCGACGGACGAGGGCCCGGGGCCGCCCTGGACGGTGATCCGCGTCGGCGTGCCGGTACCGTTCAGCCGGGCCTCGATCCGCAACGGGTCGGAAGGAACCAGCGGCGCTTTCGAACGCCACAGGATTTTGTTGCCCCGGTCCGGTTTCGGCGGGCTGTAGAGCGGATAACCGAAGAGGACGGCGACCATGTCGCCACGCCTGCTGGCGGCATAGTGTATTTCCGCGCCAGGCGTGAAACCGGTTCGTGCCCAAGAAGGTGGCTGGTCCTTGACGACCTGGAACTTGCACGGCCTCGTCGTGGCCGGATTTCCGGACGCCTGATGGGGCCTGCCCTGGGCGGGAGTGGCCTCATTCGTGCAGGCGGCGGACGCCAGCAGAATTGCAGCCACCATGACGTGGCGCGACCAAATCAAGCCGGCCTCCAAAAGCGAGACGGAAAACGAAGTCACACCTAACGTACTCGTGCCGGGCAGGCCGGGGAATCGGCTCCACCGGAACCTGGGCACCCTCGGCACCTAGTGTTGCGACCGGAAACGTTCACCGGGGGTTGGGTGCGCACTTTCTGGCTGGGAGTGCCAGTGGTCGGCCGCCCCAGCGGAGATCCTTGTTGCGGGGCACCGGGATGACCTTGGGCGCTCGGCCCGCCCCATGTCCCGTCCAGCATCAGTTCATGCGCCGGTGTGCAGGTGAGACGCCCAGTGCGCTGGGGTGAGCGGGGAGCGGGCGCGGAGGGCTTGCGTGGCTTGATACAACGCATGAGCGGAGCGTTCGAAGGCGGGGTGGCCGCCTGTTGTCAGGGCAGCATAGAAGACTTCGGCCAATTGGACGGCACGGGAATCATCGATGGGCCAGAGAGTGCCGATCACGTGGGGGTAACCGGCCAACTGGAAGGCGGAGGCGAGGTGGATCACCTCGTCGATTAGAGAGTAGGACACTGCGGTCTCGCAGGCCGACAGGTAAGCCAGCCGGGCGTGCTCCAACCGGATCGAGGTCAGGGCAGCGACTGTCAGTGGAGCGGTCCGGTGATCGTGCAGAAGCAGGCGGCTGTCAGAGGGATCGTCTGGTGAGTTGGTTCCGTGGCAGGCGAAGTGGGCGATGGAGTGGGTGGTGAGGAGGTTGAGCACCACGTCTCGGGTCGGGATCGCGGCGTCATGGGGTTGAGGGCTGCGGGGGTCAGGTTCGGTGAGGATGATCGAGCCGGGGAGTTTGCGGGCGACCAAAGCGGCTTCGACTGGCACTTGGGGGAGGTCCCCGGGGTGGCCAGGCGTGGTGGGCATCGCCACTATCACGGCACGGTCAGGAGGGGCGGTCACGGGAGTTCGGGAAAGGGAACGGCGAGCGTGGCTGAGCGCCGCGATGGTCGGCGTGTAGGACGACACGACGCGGTCGGGAACAGTCCTGGAGCGCGGGTCGGGCGGGTTGGTGTGGTGGCCCGCGGCGTGCAGGGGGAGGAAGCTGAGCAGTCCTCCCGGCATCCACCAGACCCTGGGAGGCTCATCGGAGGGGGCGCTGTGGCCGAGTGCCTCCAGCACAGGGCCGGCGGCTTGATCCCACAGCCAGGCGAGGACTTCACGGATGCGCGCATGGGCGGTCGCGATCTCGGCGAGTGACAGATCTGCGGTGTCGAGCGCGCCGTGGAAGGCATCAGCCTGGGCGAGGAGCGTGCCCTGAGTGAGGGCAGGCAGCGGCAGGTGGGTCACTCCCGCCGTGGTGACGATGAGCGCATCGCTGCGGTAGTCGCTGATGTTGATGACCACGATCGCCCCGTGAGAGGCATGTGCGGCGAGTTCGGCCGGAGATGGGGGCCGGGCGAAGCCGGCGAACCCGGGCAGGGCTCGGATCTCCGCGAGCAGCTCGTTCCAAGTGCGGGCCGGTGGGGTGTGCGGTCCGGGGTCGGGCGCGTCGAGCAGGTCGCGCAGTTCGGTGAAGCGCCGGGCCAGGTCCGGATGCCGCTCGGCGAGTTCGCTGAGGTCGGTCCGTGTCTCCAGTGCCTGGCTGTAGAGAACGGCGCGACCGGCCTCGAGAAGGCTCAAGGCCCGTGCGGGACGCTCGGTCTCCGGTCGAGAGGGGTCTGTAAGGGCCAAAGCGGCCGCATCGGCAGCCAGGCCGCTGTGCTGGCCGAGAGAGTGCTGCTGGTCGCTACGGGACAGGCGGCGCGGAGCGACCCGCGGCAGCAGCCGTACCCCGGTCTCCAGCAGGGCGGCGGCAAGGGACGGATGCTGATCAGCAGCCAGGTCGGCGCCCGCGCGGCAGGCGCGGAGGCGGATCGTGGGCTGCGCTGCCGCGGCGTAGGCGGCCTCTTCGAACCGTTGCAGGGCTTCGTCGTGGTCGGTGGCCGAGCCGGTCAGCTCATGCCGGTCGTGGAGAGCGCCGGCGAGGTTCACCAGCATCACGGCATGCTGCGGCTCGTTCGCCGTGAGGGCGGCAGCTGCCTCGCGGTGGTAGGAGATCGCCGCATCCAGGTCGGAGGAGGAGTAAGACAGCTCGGATCGCGCTTGAAGGGCGAGGCCGAGGTTGGACAGGCGGCCGGACCGTTCGGAATGGCCGGCGGGGGTGTGGGTGACAGCCAGGCGCCCAGTGCCGATGGCCTCGTCCAGGTCATCGCGGGAGCCGGTACGGCGGTAGCGAAGCATGAGGGCGACGGCCAGATTCGCGTGGGATGCGGCGTGCACCCCAGGGTCGGCGGCGACCGCGCGCCGCCCAGTGTCGATGGCCGCGTCGAGGTCCGTGGGATTCCCGGTCCGCTCGAATCTGGCACGAAGCGCGGTGCCGAGGTTGGACATGGTTCCCGTGCTCGGGGTGATCTCGGCGGACAGGCGGAGCACTTTGATCGCCTCGTCGATGTCCTCCAGCGCTGAACCGATCCGGTAGCGGACAAGGTAGGCGAGGCCGCTGCCGTTCAAGATGGCGGCGCGATCGGGGTTACCCTCGGACAGCTCGCGTAACGCGGCATGGTGGAAGATGACTGCTTCGTCGAGGTCTTCGAGTGAGGCGGTGCGCTCACCTCGGACCCGCAACGCCGTGCCCAGGCTGAACTGCCACTTGTAGCGCTGACGATCGTCAGGCGCGCAGAGCCGCACTGCCTGTCGGAGCAGGCCGATGCCCTCCTGAAGGTCGTCGAAGTCACCATCCACCTCGACAAAGCTGATGCGCAGCGCCGTACCGAACTCGGCGAGATAGGTGGGCTGACCAGGAACGGCGGCGGTGACGCGGCGGTAGAGGCCGATCGCCTGGACGAGATCTTCGCTGTCGCCGGTCTGGATGAAGCGCTCGGTGAGGGCACCGGCCATTCTGTTGAGCATCTCCGGGTGTTCCGGATCTCCGGCCGGGGTCAGGTCTAGGGCACTGTTCATGGCGCTGATCGCGCTGGTGAGGTCCTCGGTCGACTCGCGTATCTGCGAGCGCATGACGAGCGCGTGGCCGAGGTTGGCGAACGTTCCGCGGACGTCCTCGGGGTCGAGGTCGGCGTTCAGGGCGTCGATGTACAACTCGACAGCTCGGTCAAGATCGGCCTGAGAGCCCTGGCTCTCAGGCCGGAAGACCAAGGCGAGCCCGGTGTTGACCGCCAGCCCGGCCCAGCCGGGTTGATCGATGTCGAGCGCGGCCAGAAATTCCTCCCACAGGGCGGCATCCTGCAGGTCGGGGTCGACCCGCTGAGCGATGGACGGCAGCGCCATCTGCGGAAGCCTCGCGAGCTCGACGCCGTCCCGGTAGCAGCGGACGAAAAGCTGCATCGCCAGCGCCATATCGCTTTCGGACTCTCCGACGGAGGCCATGAACCGGAAGAAGTGGAACCAGCCGAGCAGGAACCGGGCCTGCTGATCGCGGGGACTGTCGGTGAGCAGCGCCCTGAGCCGCTGGGCCTGAGCGAGCGCGGTTTCTCCCTGAACGGACGAAGGGCTCTGGTGTTCCCCCACCAGCTCGACCCGGCGACCGATCACCTTGAGAAGACGGCCGCGCTCCCGAAAGCTCATGTCATTCCCCCAAGGGAGAGTCAGGATCCCATCTGCTGCGGCGCAGCCGGGACGTCAGCGCGGCGCCCTGTTCCCGAGTAAGTGACACGTCCTGGAGCTGCGCGAGCATCGGTGGGCCGTACAGATCGACCGCGCCCTCGATGAGCTCGGTAAGGACCGTCGTCGCCGTACGGGCGGAGCTCCAGGCCGTGCAGGCCGTCCCCGCGGCGATCAGTACGGCAGGCCACCACCACAAGGCCAGCACCAGGTACAGGACGGCCCAGCCGAAGAGGCGGGCGGCACGCCCGTACGCATCCCGTGCGGTGGTCAGCTCGGCGCGGACCTGATCGGGAAGGGTCAGCCACAGGCGGGGCCAGACGACGTCGAGGTTCAGGCCATAGGAGCGTTCGACACGGATCCGGCAGGCCCGCAGCCGGTCGCCTATCCAGGTCGGACGGTCAGCCTCGACCAGGCAGAGCCGGTCGGCGCGAGCGACGGCCCGAGCGATCTCCTCCGCGGTCTGCGCGCTGTCGGCCGCCTGCTTGGCCCGGATGGAACGCCTTCGCCGCATGTCAGCCAGCCAACGAGCGGGCCGTTGCCGCCCGGGAAGCTCCCACAGGATTTCGGTGAGCCGGCCCAGCGCCACGGCAGCCAGGCCCGCCGCCACCGAGCCCATCAATATCGTCCCTACGACGAGGACGCTGCCACCGACCGAACCGAGTGCCGGCTCTCTCGCCCACATCTCTATCCGGCGACCGAGTTCGGCGACGTCGAGGGCGTGGGGCCAGCCGAGTGCCGTCGCCGCGAGGGCAGCAGCGACGTAGAGAAGGCCGGGGAGCGCGAGGAGTGCGACCCATCGCTCGGCGAGCTTCTTGCCGAGCTCGCTCAGAAAGCCGGTCATGTCGTTGGCAGCGGCGTGTCGACCAGGGGCAGCTCGCTGATCGAGCAGATCGGCGGCGCCTGGTGGGGGCGGACCCGGCCACGGCCGGAACAGCGGCCGCCGGGGCAGTTCCACAGGCGGGCGCCAGTGGCCGCCTCATGCCCCGGCAATCGCGCCACGCGAGTGTCGGCGGGAAGGAAACCCTGCCCGAGGACGCGTTCGCACATCAAGTTCAACGCGTCGAGATCGGTTTCCAGGATGTCGGACGGCAGATCGGACCTGAGACCGTCCCGGACCCGCCGGAACGTCTCCCCGTGACCTTCCTGCTCCGCCAGTGTCTCCAAGGAACCATCCGCGAGCTCCCGGCAGAAGGCGGCGATCTTTCGCGACATCCGCACCGACATTGACGATCTCCCCCGGAGCCAGGCGCGTCGAATGGCTTCCTTCGCGTCAAGCATCGGCAATTCCTGCCACAGCGTTACCGACCGCCCAGGGTGATGAAGGCGAGGACGTCCTGGGGCGGCTTATCGCCGGCGATGGTCTTCCACGACCCCACGGTTTCGCTGAACCCGGCGCTTGAAGCGGCCAACCGACCACTGGAACCGCGGCCAGAAGCCGGCGCCCAACCCGGTGAACGTTTCCGGTCACAGCACTAGGTTCAGCCCGGCACCGAAGCCGTCGCCGCCACGCTCTCCGAGCCCGGCCCCCCATGAACGGGACGACTGGCCACGCCTCCTGAGTATGACGAGATTCGCACTGCGAAAGGCACTGAACGCCCTTCAGCAGGCCCTACAGGCGCAGCGACAAGCCCGCCTATGGCGAGCATCAGCACCTGTGCTAGATCGCCTCAAGGTTCCCTTTAGCTTGCGCCGGAAGGCTGCGACTTGGCCGACGCAGGAGGGGCCAGTTCGCTCGGAGCCGTCTGCTCGGCGGCTTACACCGGGCTACGGCGACGAAGGAGTAGGCGGTTGCGGAGGCTATTGCTCATCGACAAGGACGCCCGGCTCGCCGTGGCGCTGAGCAGTGCGCTGCGGCGGGTCGGGTACCAGGTGCGGCACGTCCAGACCGCGGCCGCCGCTTCCATGGATTCCGGGTGGGATCTGGTCGTCATGGACCCGCACGCGGATGGTGACGGTTTTGGCGTGTGCCGAGAGCTGCGCAGATCGAGCACGGTCGGGATCGTGATGCTGTCGGCCCACGGCACCGAGGAGGACCGGGTCAGGGCCTTGCGCAGTGGTGCCGACGACTACGTCACCAAGCCGTTCAGCTTCGCCGAGCTTCATGCCCGCCTGGAGGCCGTGCTGCGCCGGATCCGCCAGGCCACGCCGGAGATTCTTGACGTGGGACCGTTACGAGTCGACATCGGCCGGCACCAGGCGTCCGTGGGCGCCGCCCCGGTGGAACTGACCCGCAAGGAATTCGAGGTACTGGCCATCCTGGCACGCAGGCCCGGAACGGTGGTCAAGCGGGAGGAGTTCGTCTCAGAGGTCTGGCCGACGCTGAATGGCAACGGCTCACGCACGTTGGACGTTCACATCGCCACGCTTCGCGCGAAGATCAAGGACGCCGTGCGGGTGGAGGTGGTCAGGGGTGTCGGCTATCGGATTGTTGCCCCGAATCAGGACGAGACTGAACCGGAGTCCTGCTGGCGTTTGGTGGTGATCTCTCCACGGTTCGCGGACGCGGTGCTTGGGGCGGCAGGCCTGATCCACCGGTACGCCGGCACGGTCGCTGTTGTCACGGTGTGCGGAGGGATGCCCGAAGAGCAGATGCCGCCGACGGACCGGGACCGGCTGTGCGGGTTCACCAGCGCTGCGGAGGCGGCTCGGGTACGAGCCGGTGAGGATGTCGCGGCATGCGCCATCCTGAATGCCGACACGATCCACCTGCCTCACCTGGAGGATCCTCGGGCAGGTGATGAGCTTGACACTCTGCGTGAGTTCCTTGCCGGCTTACCTCCCGCAACGGCGGTGATCGCACCGGCCGGCATGACAGATGATCCCGGCTGCCACCGGGTGCGTGACGCTACGTGGCAGATCCTGCGCTCAGCCCGGGAGCGCAGGGTTGGTTTCTACGCGGACGCGCCGGCCTCTACCGGCCGGTCCAGGCCGGTTCCGTTACGGCAGGCGTTGCCGGCCCATGCGGCGGCGGCAGGAACGGAGCAGCGACTCCGGCTGGACGGGAGCGAGTGGCGCACCAAACGACGCGCCGTCTGCTCCTATGCATCCCAGCTCGGGATGCTCGCCGGCCGGATGCCTCGAATGCTGGCACACCCCGGTCCGCTGCAGCGTGAATCGATCTGGTGGATCGGAGGCCCTCATGAACTGGCCTAGTACGCAGCCTGCGGTGACCTCGATCAGGTACGCCGGCGGACGCAGAATCCGGCTGCCCTGGCCCTCCCTCCCGAAGGGTCCGTCCGATGAGGGGGGAATCGCCACGCTCGGCCGGAACCTGCTTGGCTGCGCGCCGAATAGAACCCATTTCCGGCTGCTCACCGGCTTTGGTGACGCCACACAACGGAGGGGCACGACACATCTGGTCCGGGCGGTTCCGTCCGGCGGCGCCTACTATCCCAGCGAGCTGTACGTGAGCTGGCCTGGCTCGGCGGACTTGCCGGCCGGGCTGTATCACTACGATGCCGTCCACCACGAGCTGGTGGAAGTGGCCGGCGCAGCGCCCTTGCCCGGCGGGAAACCCAGCTACCTGCTTGCGTGCCGGGTATGGAAGAACTCGGCGAAGTACGGGCCCGTGGGCTACCGGTTGGGTTGCCTGGACCTCGGTGCGCTCGCCGGCCAGCTGCTCGCCTTGGACGCCGCCGGCGACACGGTGAACTTCTTCTTCGACCAGGATGCGATCGACAGCGCTCTCGGCTTGGACTCCACGGTGCTCTCTGTGTACGCCATCCTTTCCGAGCCGCCCGATGGACGTGACTGGACCCGATGGATGGAGAACCGTGCGTGGGCAAGGCCCTGCCCGGCCGATCGCCTCCACGCCGATCAAGAGCTAGCCTGCCTCGCGGATCCGAAGGTACGGGAACTGCATCAGCTGGCGGGAATCGCCGAGCACTCCGGCCCCCTCCCGCCGGCCCAGAACGCTGTGCCTACGCAGGCGGCCGTCGCCCTGCCCGATGCGCCCCCGGTCGACGTGCTGGCCGAGGCATTTCACCGGCGCTCGGCAACCGCCTTCGTCCCTTGTCCCATCCGGCCGGACCAACTCGCCGCGGTGCTGGCACAGGCGGCCGCGGACATCCCGTCGGATGTCATGGCCGCGACCGGTGAGGAGGCGGCGCTATCGCTCTACTGCGTGGTGAACAGAGTGACCGGGCTCGAGCCTGGCGCCTATCGCTACGATCCAGCGACGCACATTCTGATGCCTTGCGCCACCGTGGACGCGCCTGAGCGGCTTGCTGCGGCCATGTATGACCCGACGGAGCTCACGCCGATCGGCGCGGTTCACGTGTTCGTGGCAGGGCCATTGGAGGGCGGGGCCAGATCGGTCGGGCCTCGCTGGTACCGAGTGCTCCACCTCCTGGCGGGTGTGATCGTCCAGCGCCTCTGCCTGGCCGCGCATCCCGTCGGGCTCGGGGCGAGGCCGATCCTGGGCTTCGACGCCCCCGCCGTGGATGCCCTTCTGGCCATGCCGTCCGACCACAACTCGCTGGTGCAAGTCGTGCTCGGTACGGCCGGAACCGGCTCCGGATTCTTGGAGCTGGAGCTCTGGTGACCGAGCCGAGCATGCCGACCGGAACCCCCTCTTCCAGGAGAACCTCATGACGAATCCGAGACCACGGCTGCGCGACGACTGCTGGTACGTGCCTGTGGAGGACGGGCTCTACCTGCGTACGCATACACATAGCCTGCGGTTGCAGGGCGGCGGTCTTCACTCGCTGCTGGAACGCCTTGCGCCACTCCTGGACGGCACGCGGAGCGTCGCCGAGCTCGTGGCCGGGCTACCACCGCGACCGGCCCACGTGGTGACACAGCTGACGCAGGAACTGCTCCGCCATGGGCTGGCCCGCGACGCGGCCACCGAGCTGCCTCATGAGCTGGAGCCATGGGAAGTGCGCCGCTACGCGAAGGAGATCGCGTTCGCCGAGGGCATGGGCGGCTCAGGAGCCCATCGATTCGAGCGCTTCCGCCTCGGCAAGGTTCTCCTCGTCGGCGCCGGCGACACGATGACCGCCCTGGTCCGGAGCATCCTTCGGGTCGGGGTGCGACACCCCGCCGTCTGGACCACCTCAGAGGTCCCCACCGAGACGGATCTCTACCAGACGATCCTTGCCGAACGCCGGGAGGACGATCCTGCCCAGCGGCTGACGATGGTGTCGGAGCCGGATTCCGGCTCCGACCTGCATAGGTTCGAGGCGGAGTTCGCTGGTTACGATGCCATCCTCCATTGCAGCGACAGGCCGATGCTGGGCAGAGCAGCGATCATCGCCCGGGCGGCCCGGTCCGCCGGCATCCCGTCGTTGCACGCTCTGCCGATCGCGGGCGCAGCCTGGGTCGGGCCGTCCGGGCCTGATACCGCGGGCGGCTGTATGGAATGCGCCGTACGCCGCGCCCGGGGTGCCGTATCCCGCGATCATGCTGAATGGGCGGCGCTGGACCTCTCTGACCGGCCGGACGCGGCCGAGCCCTATCTGTCGGGACCGCTGATCGGCATGGTCGCCGCCACGCTCGCGATGGGCTATTTCCGGCTCGTCGTTGACACCGAGGAGACCGCCGCCCGGATCACAGTGATCGATCTGGCGACCGCGACCGCGCAGGAGCATCGGCTGCATCCGCATCCGTCCTGCCGAGCCTGTGCGCCGCCCGAGCTGCCGCCGGTGGCGGACCGGATATCTCGCCTGTCGGTTCGCCCCGCTGTGACGGCGGACGTGCTCTCCCGGCGCGCAGCGGACCTGCTGGACCGGCGGTTCGGACCCCTGATCGAGGTGGGCGAGGCTGATCGAACGCAGGTTCCGCTCGCCGCAGTGGCTGCGACGGTGGCCGATCCGGCTGCCCTGGCGTCTGGACCGCTGGTCGCCGTCGCGGTCGCCCCGGATCGGGCCCGTGCACGTCAGCGCGCGCTGCTCGGGGGACTCGAACTCGCTGCGCGCTGTGAACCGCCGGCGTGCGACGAACCGATGGAGGTCGCCGGCGGGTTCACCTGGAACGAGGCGGTCGGGCGGGCTTTACTGCGATGCCACGGACGGCGGCCGCTGGGTGACTGGCTGCCTTTGGACGCCGGCACCGCCGTACCGATGGAGCGGCCCGAGGAGAAGGGCTGGCGAAGGATCGAGCCGGATGAACCTGATACCGCGACCCGAAATCTCCTGAATTCCGCCGAGCTGCTGGGGACTCCGCTGGAGGTGTGGCTGCGTGCTGGACCGATAGCGGAGATCGCGGTACGGGCCGTGAACGGAGAACACCTGGTTCGCGGTTGCGCGTTGACGGTGTCCGCCGCGCTGGAAGCCGGGGTAGAAGGCGCCGTCGCTGCGATCGCCGGCCATCCGATCTCCGAGGTGGCGATCCCGCAGGACCTGGGTGACGACGAGTGGGACAGACGCCTGGAACCCCTGCTGCGGCGCCTGGCGGAGGGTGGCTGCCAGGTTCTGGTGACACCCGTCGACAGATGCCAGGAGATCAATGACGTGCTGCCGTTCCTGGCGGCGGTCGCAGTCGTCCCCGGTCCGAGGAGAGCTCGATGACTGCAGCTCAGCCGCCGGCCGCTCGAAGCAACGGCCCCCTGGCCCAGGCCATCGCAGCCGCCACGCTCGGCGAGCCGCTCGAGACCGTTGTCGCGGACGAACCCGGCGACGGCCTCACTGCGGAGGACATCGCTTCAGCCGCCCGCCGCGGCCGGCCGGTGCTCGTGGTCCGCGCCGCTCTTGGACAGGTCACGATCGGCCCGCTCGTCACGCCGGGAGAACCAGGGTGCGACACCTGCCGCCGGCGTCGCGAGGAGACCGCTCTCGCCGCCGCGCCCGAAGGGCAGCGCGACCTGTGTGAGGCAGTGTCGTCCGGCGCGATCCGCCTGACCCCGCCGCCGTTGACCGCTTCGACGCTGGAGGCCATCGCCGCCCTTGTCGCCGGGGAATGCGCCGCGCTGCGTGACGGCGCCACGCCGCGTACCTCTCAGGCAGTGCTGGAGCTGGACACCCGTACCCTTGCGGTACGGCGGCGTCGCTTCCTGCCGGATCCCCTGTGCCCGGACTGCGGCAACTTTCCCGACAACACGCCCGCGGACGGGACGCTGGTCCTTCCGCCCTCCCCCAAGCCGTCACGGACTTCCTACCGGGTTCGCGATCTGGTCGCCGAACATGAACGGCTCCTGGACGTCTATGTCGACTCCAGGTACGGGCTGATCCCGAGAGTGCCGTCCGGCGAGGCCGGACCCTTGGCGGTGGCACAGGCGGTCGCCGGCCGTCCGGGGTTCCCTTCCGCGGCCGACGGATACGGGAGAACACCGAGCCACACCGCCAGCGCGGTGGTCGCGATAGCGGAAGCGCTGGAGAGGATGGGGGGACTGAACCCGCGCTCCCGCAAGGTCAGTGTCCGCGCTTCGTTCGACGAACTCGGCCCGGAGCGAGCCCTGGACCCTGTGCGGCTGGGACTGCCGGACCGGCCGGTGGCGGACCCGTGCACGCCGGATTTCGCCTACCGGTCCGACCTGCGACTGGGCTGGGTCTACGCCTACTCCTTCGCGCGTGGAGGGCCCCTGTTGGTGCCTGCGAGCGTCGCCTATTACGGCGAAGGGTGCGAGCACATCGTGTTCGAATGCTCCAACGGTTGTGCGCTCGGGGGAAGCCTGGCAGAGGCCATCCTGCACGGCGTCTTCGAGGTCGCCGAGCGAGACGCCTTCCTGATCACTTGGTACGCCCGTCTTCCACTGCCCAGTGTCGATCCTCGTACCTCGGCCGATCCCGTCAACCGCCTGCTGGTGAACCAGATAGAAAGCGACAGCGGGTGCCGGCTGCACGTCTTCGACGCCACGATGCCGGAAGGTCTGCCCGCCATGATGGTGGCGCTGGTCGACGAGGAAGATCGGCCGGGCGTGCCGAAGGCGTACTTCAGCGCGGGCGCGCATATGGACCCGGAGCAGGCGCTGCGGGGTGGGTTGTCGGAATTGGCGAGCACCTACCGGGCGGCGGCGGAGGAACTGCGTAGAGACCCGGAACGTGCGGAGAAGATGGCGGCTGATCCCGAGTTGGTCCGGACGATGGAGGACCACGCGATCGCCTACGCCTCACCCCTGGCGTGGCCGCGTCTCGAGTTCCTGTTCACGGGCTCGGGCATGCGGCACATGGCAGAGGCCTTCCCGCTCGATGCCCGGCACAGGCCTGCCGACGATCTACGCACTGACCTTGACCAGGTAGTGGACCGTTACCTGGCAGAAGGACTCGACGTGCTGGTGGTGGATCAGACATCAAGCGAGCATCGTGCCGCTGACCTCCACTGCGTCAAGGTCATCATTCCCGGAACGCTGCCGATGACCTTCGGTCACCGTCACCGGCGCGCCAACGGGCTGCCACGGTTGCGGACGGCTCCGGTACGGCTCGGCTACCGGAGCCAGCCGTTGCCCGAAGCCGAAATCAATGCCTACCCGCACCCTTTCCCCTGAGTGTTAAGCCAACGATAACCACAGTGGATCAGCGAAAGCGTAGTTCGTACGGTCATTTCATGATTCGTGGCCTTCATCGGTCACGAACAGTCGGGAATGGAGAAGAGATCATGACCATGGCGACCACCGTGCTCGACGTGTCGGACCTTGCTCTGGACGTCATCCAGGTGATCGAGGCACCCACTGCCCTGGAGGCGAACGACATGGCTCAGGCCGGAAGGGGCGGCGGCTGCGGCGGCTGCCAGACCACCTGCTGCGGGTGCGGCTGCATCGTCAGCTGCCGGTGCCGCTCGTGAGGTAGGGCACGAAGGCCGCCGGGCGCGAGCCGCACAAGATGCGGCTCGCGCCCGGCTACCACCCGAGGCATCCGGCGATAGGAGAACCAACGATGGCGGCACCACACGGCAACGACATCGAACTCAGCGTGATCATCCCAACCCACCGCGACCCCGAATGTCTTGAACTCGTGCTCCGCTCCCTCACCCGCCAGACCCTGGCGCCCGAGCGGTTCGAGGTGATCGTGGTTCGGGACGGCGACCATCCAGGCTATGAGACCGTCATGGAGGCAGGCAAACCGCTGGACCTGCAGCTGATCATGCTGCCTGAGCGGCGAGGCCGGTCCGCGGTCCGCAACCACGGCATCGCGCGTGCCCGCGGCCGGGTCATTCTGTTCCTGGACGCCGATTCCCACGCCTCACCGGAACTTCTCCAGCGTCATCTTGGCCATCACTCGGACGGCCCCCGGGTCGTGGTAGGCCGACGGCTGGAGATGGGTCCTCCGCAATTGCCCGCCATCCTGCGCGGCGAGACGTCTGTGGACGATGTCGTGGACCCGCTCTGCGACGACACGCGCTTTCCCGGCGGCGACTCCCAGATCCCGATGGCGCTCCGGGTGCCTTGGATGATCGCCTGGGCCGCCAACGTGTCGGTCCCCCGACACCTGGTGGTGGCGGTCGACGGATTCGACGAGGCGTTCGGCACCACGTGGGGGTGGGAGGATCCTGAACTTTTCTACCGGATTTACGTGGAGCTGGACAGGGATGCGGAGGCTTTCACCTATGATCATGCGGCCCTCTGTCATCATTTGCCGCACTATCGGCGGCTAGGTGATTGGTACAGGGACTATGCGGACAACCTGTCCCGGGTTCAGCGCAAGCATCCGCACCTGGAATGGGAACTCACCGGATGGGGACCGGCCGCCGAAACCGCGCGCCTGCTCGGCCATTACCGAAAGGTGGTCACGCGGATCGCGGAGTCCGGTGCCGGCCGGACCGCGCCTGTGCTGCCCTGGATCAGCACCAGGCTCGAAGCCCTTGGCGCGACACGCGTGGTGTGGATGGGGAGCGGCACGGAGAACCTGCCGACCGGAGAGGGGACGGTGACGTTCGACTTCAGCCGTCCGCCATCAGCAACCAACTTCCATCTTCTCGGCGTCGCCATGCCGCTGGAGGACGCCGGCTTCGACGCGGTGGTGAACGTGGATGTCTGGCAGCATCTTGGCCGGCCGGAGTTCTACCACCTCGTGGACGAGTCTGTCCGGGTGGCGGGGACCTTGTTCCTGGTCATCGCCGATGCGCAGCCGGACGGCCGTGAGGCCGCCATGGAGAAGCTGGCCTTCCTCGCCCGGGGGCTCGGCAACCACTTCCACACCGAACTGCTGGCGGGGGATGACGAACCGGGGCCCATGGCGCTGCGACTCCAGCCGGCAGTCGAGACGGCCACCGGTGAAGCCGGATGGCGCTGATCGAGGCGCACGGCCTGACCAAGGTGTTCCGCCTCGCGGACAAGTCTCCTGGCCTCGCTGGTTCCCTGCGGCACCTGATCCGGCCGCGTTACCAGGAACATGCCGCGGTCAGGGACGTGGATCTGCGAATCGAGGCCGGCGAAGCGGTCGCCTACGTCGGGCCGAACGGGGCCGGGAAGTCGACGACCGTGAAGCTCCTCAGCGGCATCGTCGTTCCCACAGCGGGTGAGGTGCTGGTGGCCGGATGCGTACCACACCGGCAGCGGCGCGCCAACGCGCGCAGGATCGGGGTGCTCTTCGGACAGCGTTCGCAGTTGTGGTGGGACTTACCGGTTCGCGACTCCCTGGAGCTGCTGCGCGACATCTACGGCGTGCCTGAGCGGCTCTACCGCGCCCAGCTCGACAAATTCGATGCCTCATTCGCCCTCGGGGAACTCCTGCCGGTGATGGCACGCAAGCTCTCTCTCGGGCAGCGGATGCGCGCCGACCTCGCCGCGGCGTTGCTGCACGATCCGGCCGTGCTCTACCTGGACGAACCGACGATCGGTCTGGACATCACTACGAAGGACCAGGTGCGCACCATGCTGAGGCGCCTGTGCGAGCAGGGTACGACCATCCTGCTCACCACCCACGACCTCGCCGACATCGAGGACTTGTGCCAGCGGATCGTCATCATCGATGCGGGCTCGATCGTCTTCGACGGGCCCATCGCCACGATCAAGGACTTGCTGGCCACGGACAGGACCGTTCATTTCGCACTCGCCGGCGCGGCGCCACCTGACCTCGTACGGTCGCTGCCGGGCGTCAGGGCGAGCCAAGGCGGCTCGTCCCGCCACTTGTCGATCACCTTCGACCGGCTGATGTTCACGGCCGGTCAGGTGACCAAGGCGGTGGCCGCGCAGGCGGACATCGTCGACATGTGGATCGACGAGCCCAGGATCGAGGACGTCGTACGCAGGATCTACGCACGCGATTACGAACTCCGATGAAGGGGTACGTGAGCCTCGCGCGCAACTCATGGAGATCGCTGCGCGTCTATCGGATGAACTTCCTGCTCATCCTGCTCGGAACCGTCGTGCAGGCAGTTGCGATGCTGGCGGTCTGGCAGGCGTTGCTGAGTGAGGCAAGCCCCTCCCGGCTCGCGGGTTTCACCTGGCATGAGATGAAGGGATACCTGTTGGTGGCATTCGCCGCCAACGCCTTGGTCTCGGGGTACACCGACCTGCTGCTGGCAGGCCGGGTGCTCTCCGGCATGGTCGCGCTCGACCTGACCAAGCCGGTGGACTTCCAGCTGGCGCGCTGGGCCGAGACCCTCGGTTTCCTGGGCGTGGAACTCCTGGCGGTCGGTTCCATCGGCGTGATGATGATCTCCGTGGTCGCCCCGGTGCCCATGCCGACCGGCTGGCAGGGGCTGCTGTTCGTGGCCAGCCTGTGCGCGGTGGTGCCGCTCAAGTTCGGCATCGTCTATCTGACCGGCGTCGCCTGCTTCTGGACGCAGAACTACCAGGGTGTCAGCTGGGCCCGGGCCGGGATCGCCGGGGTTCTGTCCGGATCGCTGGTACCTGTCGAGCTCTATCCGGCCTGGTTGCAATCTCTGTGCCAGATGTCCCCCTTTCCGAGCATGGTCTCCACACCCGCACTGATTTTCGTCGGCCGGGTCAGGGATGGGGAGGCGGCTCTCCTGTTCTGCTGGCAGGTCGTCTGGATCGCCTCCTTGTGGCTCATCGGACGGGTGGCCTGGTCACGGGGGCTGCGGCAGATCACGGTTCATGGGGGATGAGATGAGGTCGACGCGCCGGCTGCTGTGGCTGTACAGGAGATGTTTGGGGGTGCACCTGAGAGCCGTCCTCGAGTACAGGACTGACGCGATCTTGCTGGCCGCCGCGGCCGTCCTCACCCAGCTTGCCGGTTTGATCTTTCTGCTCACCGTGTTCTCGCACCTTCCCGTGCTGGCCGGATGGAAGCAATGGGAGGTCGTCTGCGTCTATGCCATGGTGATCAGCGCCGAAGGCGTCTGTTCCCTGTTGTTCGAGGGAACATGGCACTTGGCTTCGATGATCAACGGTGGTGAGCTCGACTACTTGCTGGTGCGGCCGATGCCTGTCGTCCTTCAGGTGATGAGTTCCGCCGTGGGGATGAACGGGCTCGGTAACCTCACGATGGGCGTTGTCCTGCTGACTGCCGGCCTGGCCCATGTGGACACCAACTGGACAGTTCTTACGGTCATATGGGCGCTGATCCTCTTCTTGAGCGCCATTCTGGTCAGGCTGGGCATCAATCTGGCTGCCGGCGCAGCCTCCTTCTGGCTGTTGAGCCCATCGAGCGCCTTGGCCTATGCGACGCAGGCGCTCGGTGACCTTGCCCGCTATCCGATCAGCGTCTACGGACCCGACCTGCGCATCGTCTTGACGATCGTGCCGGTCGCATTCGTGGGGTTCTTTCCAGCCGCTCACCTTTTCGACCGAGGGCCGCACGGATGGCTGGGCGCGCTGACGCCGGTGGTGGCGATGGCCTGCTTGCTGATCGGCGGGCTGACGTTCAGGGCAGGCGTGAGACGGTACGAGAGCACCGGGCACTGATCCTGTGAGCGAACCTGCCCGGTGAGCCGGACATACCGCCGCCATACCCGCGCTCGCTAACCTCACCCTTGCTCCCCGAAGTCGTCGGGATAGCAAAGGGGAAACGCGGATGGAGTTCGTCGTTCTGGGTGGTGTCGAAGCCCGGGTAGGGGGCAGACGCGTCGACCTCCACGCCAGGCAGCGGGGCGTGCTGGCGATTCTTCTCGTGGAGGCCGGCCGGAGGGTGACGGTGGACGATCTGGTCGACCGTCTCTGGGACGGCGCACCACCACGAGCCTCCCGGGAGACCATCTACACCTATCTCTCCCGTTTACGTCACCTGTTGGGCGGTGTCCCCATCGTCCGTACAGGTGGCGGGTATGTGCTCGACATCGAGCCGACAGCGGTGGACATGCACCGGTTTCAGTACCTGGTGTCCGAGGCCAGAGCCGCGGACGACGCGGGGGCGTCCATCGGGCTGTGGAACCGGGCGTTGGCGCTGTGGCGCGGCGAGCCGTTCAAGGACCTGGATCTGCCGTGGCTGAACGGGGTCAGAGACACACTCGTCAACCAGCACCTGTCCGCGTTCCTCGATCGCAACGACCTGTGGCTGCGCCACGGCGACCATGATCGTCTCCTGCCCGAGCTGGCGACCGCGGCAGCCGCACACCCGCTGAACGAACGGCTGGCCGGGCAGTTGATGCTGGCTCTCTACCGGTCCGGCCGGCAGGCAGATGCCCTTGCGCACTACACCCGATTACGCCAACGACTGGTCGAACAGCTCGGGTGCGATCCCAGCCCTGCTCTGCAGCACCTGCATCGCCGCCTGCTCGGCGCCGACAGCAGCCTTGCGCCGCCGGACGAGGCGATGTCGCCGCAGATGCTGTCGTCGGGCACGCACGAAGTGCCGGCAAACCTGCCCCTTGACCCGCCTGGATTCGTGGGCCGTCGCAACGAAATGGACCTGCTGGACCGGCTGCTCTCTGTACAGGCTCCGGTTGTCGCAGTGTCCGGCTCTGGCGGGGTGGGAAAGACGACGCTTGCCGTCCACTGGGCGCATCAGAATCGCGACGCTTTCCCCGATGGGCAGCTCTACCTGGACCTGCGTGGTTTCGATCCGGCGAGTCCGGCGCTCGATCCGTCGCAAGCCCTTCAGGCCCTGCTCGAGCTGCTGGGTGTTCCGGCCGAGCGGATCCCGACGAGCGTGGAGGCCCGGATGGGCCATTACCGCAGCAGGCTGGCCGGCAAGCGAGTGCTGGTGCTGCTGGACAACGCCCGCGACGCTGCTCAGGTGCGGCCGCTGTTGCCGAGCCGGTCAGGCAGCATGGCAGTGGTGACCAGCCGGAGCACCCTGACCGGATTGATCGTCGCCGAGGGAGCCCGGCCCGTGTCGCTGGATGTGCTCGATGAGGATGAGGCGCGCCAGTTGCTGGCCGCCCGGCTCGGTGCCGGACGCCTTTCGAGCGAACCGAGGGCCGTGACGGAGATCCTGGCTGCCTGCGCGGGGCTGCCGTTGGCGTTGGCCATCGCGGCCGCCCGAGCCGCCACAAGTCCTGGGTTCCCCCTGCTCGCGATCGCCCGCGACCTGGCTGACACCCCACGGCAGCTGGACACCCTGGCGACGCAGGACCTCACGACGGACATCCGCGCGGTCTTCTCCGCGTCCTACCAGGCGTTGCGCCCGCAGACAGCGCGACTGTTCCGAATCTTGGGACTGTGCCCAGGGCCGGACATCAGTCTGGACGCCGCAGCCTGCATGGCGGCTATGCCCGTGGAGCGCGTCGCCCGATTGTGCGCAGAATTGGCCGAAGCGCGGCTGCTCGCCGAGTCCGTACCGGGCCGGTACACCTTGCCGGACCTTGCCCGCTCCTATGCCGGTGAGCTGGCGCGGAGCGTGGACTCCGAGCCGGAGCTCCACGCAGTGAGAGCACGGATGATCGGCTACTACACCAGCATCGGGCACGGTGCCGCACCGCAGCATTCGGTGATGGCGGTCACCGGCACCGGATCAGCAACGCACCCGCTTCGCTGCGGTCAGTGATGACGGAGACGTGTGACCGCAGCGCACGCAGGAAGTACTCCAGGTCTCGATCGTCTGCGGCCGGGTCACCGTCGATCCCGATCCGGCGGTCGCCGGGTTGGGCCGTGCGGATGAGCAACAGCTCATCCGCGATCCGTAGGGCCTCGCTCACATGGGCGCAGAAGTCCTGCCAGTGGAGCAGACGCCAAAGATCCACATTGATGACGAGGTCGAAGGCCCGTTCGGGGTAACCCGTGGATAGACCGAGCACATGCTCATTCGACCGTGACGGCGGAGCGCCGTGGTCCACCGTGATCGTGCCTGATGGCAACGGAAGGTCGGCGGTATCCAGACCGGCGTACAGGACACGCGGGGTCGGCCAGGTGGACAGCAATTCTTCCACGCGGCGCCAGGTGGACTCGTCGGTGCGACCAGCCCCGGAGGCAGTGAATTGAGCCACTCGCTGCCGGTAGAGTCGGATCTGGTAGGCGGATATATCGGGCAGGTCGACACTCGGTTCAACCTCGAAATGAGCATGTTTCCGGCGAAAGTAGGGCTCGTTCCCCAGGAATTGGCCGATTTCCGAGCCCCGGTTGCGATAGTGCGGCAGATGGTACGCGACCATCGACTCGTCGTAGACAAAGGCGTCTGGTAGACGGCCCATGCGCACATAGACGCGGTAGAACAGGTCGATGTCCTCCAGCCCCCACTGGAGACCGAACTGCTCGTCGAAACCTCCCACCGAGGTCACGAGCGCCCGCGGCACGGAGACGTTCGTGTACGCGTACAGCCAGGGGGTCTCCATGGCCAGCCGCACAGCCTCAGCCGGCAACCCGGCGGGGAACCTCATGTCGAAGCAGTGCCGGCCGCGTTCTTCCGCCGAGATCGCCTCGCCACGCATCAGTCGTCCAGCGAACCCCAGCGAGGTGATCTCGAGCCGAGAGCCCAGCGCCGCCCGTGGGCCGGGCGCGTCCTTGTGGAAGCGCCAGTGGCTTTCCAGCAGGCCAGGCTCTGCATAGCAGTCGCCGTCGAGGAAGAGCAGGACGTCGCCGCGAGCCAGGTTCACTGCATGGTTCCGGGTTGCGCTGCGACCCGCGCGGCCGGGAAGTGTCTCGAAGCGGAATCCGAGCTCCAAGGCCCTTTCGGCGGCCGCCTCGTAGGACACCTCACTGGGATCCTCCACCACCACGACCTCGAACGCTTCCTCGGGCAAGGTCTGGCGAGCGAGCGACTCCAGGACCGGTTCCAGGCAATGGGCCTGACGGTGCGTGGGGATCACAACGCTGAGATCGGGCCCGGGCCTCCGCCTCCCGTTCTGCATCACTTCGCCCACTCCTCGCATGCCGCCTCCTCGCGCCGTACGATGTGAGGCTGACCAACGCGGCTTGGACAAGCCTTGGGCAAACCTAAACACCCTGGTCGGAGGGGTACGGCCGACATGGCTCGGGCGAGGGGACCGCCGATATCCTCGGGCGGCATGTTCTCCATCCACCGCCACCACAGACTTGTGGAACGCCTCACGCGGTCGCATGAGCCAGTAGCGCAAGCGGGACCGTTCACACTTCACTGGCTCAATCCGCCAGGAGGTGCCGATCGTGACATCGAGCCCGAATTGATGGTGGTCCACGATCTTCACCTGTCAGAGATCGACAACAATGTCGGCAAACACATTCGGCACTCGCTGATCCCGATGTTGGCCAGCACGCGGCATAGGTTCGGGATGGATCTGCCTGTGTGGGGCGTCTGGGAAAAGGAACCCCACGCGCTCTTCAACCAACTCATGACGATCACGCTCTACTCCGTGCACGCCGACCCTTACACCTGCTCGCGCTGGTTCTACCGGAACACCCTGAAGGCCCTGCGTGAGCCGCCCGGCGACATCGATCCGACGGACTTCATCCAACCGTTCAGCGTGATTTATCGACGAGTGCGCGAACTGCGGCGTGGAGAATCGCTACTGGATGCCGGAACGTGTCACGGATTCCTGCCGCTGCTGCTCAGCGCAGATCTGCCTGCCACCGGCCATCCAAGCCCCCAACTGGTCGGTCTGGACATCGAGGAATTCTTCATCCAGGCGGCGAGGAAGTACGCCGAGGAGCAGGGCATTTCGGGCGCAGATTTCCTGGCGGCTGACCTGTTCGACCCGCGAGTCGAATTCCTGCCTCGCTTCGATACCGTTACCGCCATTCACCTGCTTGAACATCTCGACAGCGACACAGCCGCTCGCGCCCTCGATGTGCTGTGGAAGCGCACGGCACAACGGCTGATCATCAATGTCCCCATCGAGGAGACTCCTGACCCGTACTTCGGCCATTGCCAACGCTTCGACGTGGGCCGCCTGGCTGACATGGGCGAACGGCTGGGTGGCCACAGCACCACCTTCGAAGACCACGGTGCATGGTTGGTCGTGGACCGTTGACCTCTGTCGGTGAAGGTCCGCTGACGCACGACCAGGAGGAACCGAGCCCCTGGGCAGAACCGGGGCGAATGGCGTGCGAGCTATCCCGATCCGGTCTCGGGCATGCTCGCGAGAACCTTGGCCAGGGCCTCGGCGATGTGAGCGGCGCCCGCGGGATCGTCCATGAGCATGGCCTGGCGGACCCAGAGCACGTCGCGAGCCGCCGCCTCCGCCGACGGGCAGGGCTCCGTGCGGGCGCCCGCCTCGGTCAGGGCGGGCATCGTGCCGAGCGGCGGATAGCCGCCGTCGAGGGGCACCCCTTCTGCGGCCATGGCCGCCAGCAGGAACGACCGGTCGAAGGGGACGTGGACGCGCAGCATGAGCAGGTGGCGCGAGTCGCGCGTGGTGCCGGGCGGTTGCGGGACCACGCTCGCCCATGCCGCGGGCAGCTCGCGGGCGACGGCGGCGGCGAAGGTGTTCCTGCGGTCGATCTCGTCGTCGAGCCGGTCCAGCCAGGGCAGCAGCAGGGCGGCCTGGATCTCGGTCAGGCGCAGGTTCCAGCCGACGCGCGGATGGCCGTACCAGGCGCCGTCCAGGGTGCGGCCCACGTTGCAGACCGACCAGACGGCCTCGTGGACCTCGCCGGCGCGGCAGACGATGAGGCCGCCCTCCCCCGCCGTCATCGCCTTGCTGGACTGGAAGCTGTAGACCCCGGCGTCGCCCAGCCCGCCGACGGGGCGGTCGCGGTAGGTGGCGCCGTGCGCCTGGGCCGCGTCCTCGACGACGGCCAGGCCGTGCCGCGCCGCGATGGCGTTCAGGGGGTCCATGTCGGCCGGGCTCCCCGCGAGGTGCACCGGCACGAGCGCGGCGGTGCGGGGGGTGATTGCCGCTTGCACCGCGGCTGCGGACAGGTGGAGGTCGGTGGCGTCCACGTCCACGACAACCGGTGTGGCGCCGGCGAGCAGGACCGCCGTGGCGGTGGCGACGAACGTGTACGCCGGCACGATCACCTCGTCACCGGGCCCGACGCCGAGCCCGCGCAGCGCGGCGAACAGGCCGAGCGTGGCGTTTCCGACGGCGACGCCGTGCTCGACGCCGGAGCGGCGGGCGAACGCGGCGACCAGGTCGGAGCAGGCCCGGCCGCCCTGTGTGGCGCCCCACCGGCCGCTGTCCAGCACGGCGGTGACGAGCGCGCGCTGGGCGTCGTCCATCGGGGGCGGCCACGACGGCCAGGGGTCGGTGCGAACGGGGGTGCCACCGTCGATGGCCAGGGTCATGGATGATGTCCTTCCGCGGGACCGCGGTCGGTGGCGAGCGTCATGGGCAAGGTCCTTCCAGCGGTGCGGAACGGGCCGCGCCCAGGATGCGGGCGAGGTTGCCGCCCTGGACGAGGGCACGGTCGGCGTCGTCGAGCGGGGCCAGGGCGACGCGGCCGAAGCCGATCCGCAGGTCGAGGAAGCAGGCGTCGGAGCCGTAGACGACCCGATCGGCGCCGACCGCCTCCGCCAGCCGGGCGATCCATCGCCCGGTCATCTTGGACCCGCAGATCTCCAGGTACAGGCTCGGATGGTCGCGGACGAGCTCGGCGGCGCGGGCGAAGCCGTACGGCCAGAGCCCCGCGTGCCCGAGCAGCAGCGGAACCCCGGGGTGCCGGCGCGCCACGGTGACGAACCGCTCCGGATCGCTCCAGGGCGAGTCCGTCTGGCCGTGGGCGAGCACGGGCAGGCCCAGCTCCCAGACGGGGTCGTAGCGGCGGTCGTCGAGGGCGCACTGGTGCACGTCCGGGTGGATCTTGACCCCCCAGACGCCCTTCTCGACGAGCCGGTTGCGCTGGTGCGGGTTGTACACCTGCCACACCCCGAACCTGCCGGGGTGCCGCTCGGCGGCGGCGAAGGCGAGCCGGTTGCCCTCCTCGGCGCTGGGGCCGACGGCGAGCAGGTGGCTGATGCCGATGGCGTCGATGCCGAGGCGGTCCATGAGGGCGACCATGCCGCCGGCCGACGGGTCGGGGATGAGGAAGTCGGGCCACGGGCCGAGGTGCCCGTGCGCGTCGAGGATCACAGCAGGCCGCCTCCCGACGCGATCAGGGCGATGTCGGCCTCCGGCAGGTCGAGGTGGTCGAGCAGGAAGCGGGGGCCGCAGTCGTCCATGACGGGGGCGCCGGTGCCGAACACCAGCCGTCCGGCCCCGAAGTGCCCGGCGAGCCATTCGACCCCGCGCTGGGTGTTGACGGTGCCGATCTCCAGCCACAGGTTCGGGATGGCCGCCATGAGCTCGCCGATGGCGCGCAGCCGCCGGTAGCCGGGGTTGAGCAGCAGGATGCGCTGCCCGGGCAGCTCCCGCGCGAGGGTGAGGAGCTGCCCGGGGGAGGTCTCGTCGAGGTCGATGGCCGCCGTGACGTCGAGCTCCGCGAGCCGGCGCAGGGCGGTCGGGCCGGTCAGCTCGAAGCGGTGCCGGGCCGGGCAGAGCCTGACCATGGGCACGTCCCAGTCGGGCACGGGCTCGAACGGGTCGGGCAGCAGCACCGGCACCGGGACGAGCCGGGGGTCGTCGAGGGCGAGCAGCGCCTCGTTCCCGGCGCGGGCGTCGGAGTAGAGGCTGAGGGTGTGGGTCACGTAGGCGCGGTCGATGCCCAGCCGTTCCATGTCCGGCCGCGGGTCCCGCGGCAGGTCGTCGAAGGGTACGGGGCCGATCAGCCGGTGGGCGTCCACGACGAGGGGCGGCATCAGGTCTGCGGCGGGGTGACGGTGAGCAGGGGGCAGCGCGGATCGAGGTCGATCCTGGCCAGGTGCCGGCCGCTCATGGCCCACGCCTTCCAGGAGCCGGGTTCGAAGTGGAGCTGCGGGTTGGTGTACCAGTCGTCTCCCAGGCCGGTGGCCAGGTGCGTGGCCTCGGCTCCCAGCTCGTAGACGTTCCCGCCGCCGAAGAACGTGCTGACGAACACCCGGCCGCGGTGCGTGGTCAGCTCGCCGTACCCGGACAGGGTGCCCTGGTGCTTGACGGTCCTGGTGGCCAGGTCGAGGGCGATCCAGGCGCCGGAGTTGCGCTTGTAGACGCCGTAGAGGAGCCCGTCGTGCACCTTGACGTCCTGGAAGGTGCGGTGGCCCGCGACCGGGTCCACCTGCCACAGCACCGTGCGGGTGCGCAGGTCGAAGGCCGCGACGGACGCCGAGGTGTGCACCGGCGGGGTGCCGCCGCCGAGCACGTCGCCGCCCAGGTAGACGACGCCCTTGCGGGCGTCCAGCGACAGGCTCATCAGGCTCTGGCCGGGGATGACGCCCTTGTGGACGTCGATCCGGCCGGTGTCGGGGTCCACGATCGACAGGGCGCCCTCCAGCTCGGCGCCCAGCGGGGCGGAGGCGACCAGCAGCTTGTCGCGCACCGGGTCGTACTCGATGTCCCAGGGGCGCTGCTGGCCGTGCCCCAGCGAGCCGAGGCTGCGGACCTCGTCGGTGCGCAGGTCGATGGAGATGATCTTTCCGCTGGGGTAGATGGCGGCGTAGATCTTGTTGCCGCGGCGCACGAGGTCCTTGGGCTCTCCGGGGACGCGGAAGCGGCGCTGCTCGCCGGTACGCAGGTCGCGCACGTCCATGAAGAAGTGACCGCCCACGTAGACGGCGCGGCCGGGCACCAGCAGCATGCTCTGGGGCCGTTCGGCGCCGGCCGGCAGGCCCGCCTCGATCAGGTCGGTGAACTGCGACTGCCCCGAGCTCAGGTCCAGCGACCACATGCCGCCGCTGCCGGAGAAGCCGACCAGCGTGCCGTCGCCGGTCAGCGCGAGCCGCCTGGTCTCGTCGTCCGGCGACGGCGCGTCGGCGATCCTGGTGGGCGCGCTGTCGCCGGTGCGGTAGCGGTGGACGGCACCGTCGGGGCGCGAGGTGGCGTAGACGGTGCCGTCGGCGGCCACGACCAGGGCGTCGAAGCTGTTCCCGCCGAGCGGGACGCGCCGGGCGTCGGTGCCGTCCTTGCGCACGTCGATGAGGGTCTGGCCGCTCGTCGCGAGGACCCGGTCGCCGTGCTCGGCGACCACTCCGATGCCCGTCGTGCCCTGGGCCAGCTCGGTGACGGCGCCGCTCGCGCGGTTGATCGCGACGAGCTTGCCCTTGTCGAGCAGGCCCGCGTAGACGTTCTCGGCGTCGGCGGCGAGCGCCCTGACGTACCGCTCGCCGGGGGCCAGCACGCCGAAGTCGCGCACGGCGCCGGTGGCGGGGACGTACTGCTTGACCCGGCCGTCGGGGTAGGTGCCGGCGAAGACGGTGCCGTCGGGGGCGGCGGCCAGCGCCCAGATGTAGCCGCCGTTCCTGCCGAAGGAGGCCAGGTGCTCGACCTCGCCGGTGGCCGGGTCGAAGCGGTAGAGGTCGGGGACGGGGTAGGTGCCGACGTAGATCTTGCCGCCCGCCACGGTGGTGGCCCAGCCGCCCTCCGGCTCCCCGGTGGCGGGGCCGTCGGGCAGGCGCACGCTCCTGACGACCTTGCGGCTGCTCAGGTCGATCTCGGCCAGTACGGGCGGTTTCTGGCCGCGCGTGACGACGTAGGCCCTGCCCTCGTGGACCGTGGCGCCCACGATGGCGCCGGTCATCGACGCCGGCCCGAACGTCTCCACCCGCGGCCCGGCGCACGCAGGCGCCTTCGGCGGTGTGGCCGCCTGGGCCGGGAGCACCGGCAGTAACAGGCCCGCGGCCAGGGCCGCGAGGACTGCGAGGGGTTTACGCGGCACGGCCGCACCTCCACGAGAGCATGTTGCCCAATTTTGGCCCAGACCGTAATGTGCGGAGCTGAATAAGTCAATGGAGGCGGTTGTGACGGCGTTCGACGCGAGCAGGCTGATCGGTGACCTCGAGGTGAGCTTGGACGTGGATGTCCTGGTCGGCGCCTATCCCGACCGCGACGGCCCGCCGGGCACGCCCCGGGCGGTGCTGGGCACGCTGGCCGCGCACCGCATCCGGGCGGGCGCGGTCGCGTCCTTGCGTGCCGCCCTGTTCGACGTGCGCAGCGGGAACGACGAGGTCCTGGCGCTGGAGCCGCCGGCGGTCCCGGTCGGGACCGTGGACCTGCGCGACCCCATCGGCGCCGTACGGGAGCTCCACCGGCTGGCCGGGCTGGGGGTCAGGGCCGTCAGGCTCTTCCCCGACGAGCAGGGGGTGGAGGCGGGCTTCCCCTCGGTCCGCCACGTGGCCAGGAAGTCAGCGGAGCTCGGGCTCGTCGTGCTGACCGGCGGTGACGTGCGGCGCTTCTGGCAGCCGTTCTCCGGCCTGGACGCCACGGTGGTCTTTCTCGACACGCACTTCTACCACCTGGGCGACTTCGTCGTCGTGGCGGCCGACGAGCCGGGCTTCCACACCTCGACCCGCCTGCTGAACTCGCCCGACGCGCTGGAGACCGTACCGGCCGACCGGCTCCTGTACGGCTCCCGCACCCCCCACTACGAGCCGGTCGTCCCCCTGCTGCGCCTGGCGACCAGCGGGCTGAAGCCGGCGGAGATCGCCGCCGTGGCGGGCGGCAACGCGAGGAGGCTGCTCGGATGATCATCGACGTGCACGCGCACTGGGGCCCGTGGTTCTTCACCATGGACGTGGCCGGCGCCAATCTGAGCACCATGGACCGGTTCGGCATCGACCTGTCGATCGTCTCGGCCACCGAGGCGGTGATCTACGACGCCCCCGCCGGCAACCGGGCCCTGGCCGCCTGGCTGGAGGGCCAGGACCGCCACCTCGGCTACGTCACCGTCAATCCCCGCAGGCAGGCGGACGCCGAGCGGGACCTGCGGGCGTACCTGCCCACCGGCAGGTTCGTCGGGGTCAAGATCCACACCGACTACACCCGCTCCCCCGTCTCCTCGCCCCAGACGCGCGAGGCGCTGGCCATGGTCGCGGAGGCGGGCGTGCCCGCGCTCGTGCACACGTGGGGCGCCACGGTGCTGGACCTGGCGCAGGCCTGCCTGGACACGCCCGGCCTGCGGGTCATCGCCGGGCACATGGGCGCCGACGGCCACGCCCACGCCATCGAGGCGGCCGGCGCCTGCGACCGCCTCTACCTCGAACCGTGCTACTCGCACGCCCCCGCCGGCCGCATCGCGCAGGTGGCGGCGGCGGTGGACCGCACGCGGCTGCTCTTCGGCACCGACTCGACCCTCATCGACCCGGCCTCGGCGTTCGGCGCGGTGGCGGCGGCGGGCCTGGACGCGGAGACGGCCGAGCTGGTCGCGTGGCGGAACGCCGCACGGCTCTTCGATCTGGACATTACGGCCTAGTCCGTTATACCGTGCGGCCACCCTCACAAGGAGTGACCAGCGAATGATCCCCCGCCGCCGTTTCCTCCAAGCCGCAGCCGCCTCCGCAGCCGCCGTCACCCTCCCCGCCGCCCCCGCGCAGGCCGCCACCCGCGAGCCGAAGGGCACGATCACCGACCTGGGCCCGGCCAGCGTGGCCAGCCCCCTGGGCAACGCCGAGTTCGTCGGCGACGTGCTCTACCTCGGCTCGCGCGGCCTGGCGCCGAACGTGGTGGGCGCCTGGGACCTGGGCCAGGACCGGGTCACGGCGCACTTCGACATCCCCACCGGCGTGGGCATCTGGGCGATGTGCAAGGTGGGCACCGACGTCTACGTCGGCACCCACAGCCGCTCCGACCTCTACAGGATCGACACGCTCACCGGCAGGACGACCCTGCTGGCCCAGTACCCCGACCCCTACATCTGGACCATGGCCGCCTCCCCCGACGGCAAGGTGTACCTGGGCACGTCGCAACCCGGCCGCGTGCTGGAGTACGACCCCGCCACCGGCGCCACCCGCGACCTGGGCCAGCCCGCTCCCGGCGAGGCGTACGTCCGCAGCATCCAGGCCGACGAGACCCACGTCTACGCCGGCGTCGGCGCCAATGCCCACCTGATCGCGATCGACCGGCGGACCGGCGACAAGCGCGAGCTGCTGCCGGCCGAGGTGGCCGACCGCGACTGGGTGTCGAGCATGGCGATCAGCGACACGCACGTGGCGGGCGGCATGAACTCGCTGGCGGAGCTGCTCGTGGTGGACAAGGCGGACCCGGCCGCGTACAAGGTGGTCAAGGCCACCGCCCCGGGGGAGAAGTACGTCGTCTCGGTGCTGATCCACGACGGCTGGGTCTACTTCGCCGGCCGCCCCTCCGGGACCTTCTACCGCTACGAGATCGCGACCGGCGCGTACGAGGTGCTCGGCGTGCCGTTCCCGGAGGCGCAGACCGTCCGCATCCTGGAGCACGGCGGCCGCATCTACGGCGTCCAGGAGCCGGGCATCTTCGTCTACGACCCCGCCACCGGCGACCTGGCCTACGTCAGCCACGTGCAGAAGGGGTTCCGGGCGGCCCCCGAGGAGCCCATGTCCGTGCACTGCGACGGCGAGCGGGTCTACGTGGGCGGCAAGGGCGGCTGCGACCTGCACGACCTGGCCACGGGCCAGGTCACCCGGCTGCCCATCCCCGGCGAGCCGAAGACCATCATGACGGCGGGGACGACCACCTACCTCGGGGTCTACACCCAGGCCGCCCTCTACTCCCACCGCGCGGGCGATCCGGAGGCCAAGCTGCTCCTGCGCACCGGCCACAACCAGGACCGGCCGAAGGACCTCGTCCACGACAGGCTGACCGGCCTGATCGTGATGTCCACCCAGCCGGAGCCGGGGCACCAGAACGGCGCGCTCGACGTCTACGACCCGAGGACCGGCCGGGTGGACACCTACCGCCCGGTCGTCGAACGCCAGACGGTGTTCTCGCTGGCCGCCCGGCTGGGCACCGTCTACCTGGGCACCAGCACGCAGGAGGGCCTCGGATCGCCGCCGGTGACGTCCACGGCCCGGCTGGCGGCGTTCGACCTGCGCACCCGCGAGGTGAGGTGGGAGGTCGAGCCGGTGGCCGGCGCGAAGGCCGTCACGAGCCTCAAGCACGGCGCGCTCGCCCTGTACGGGATCACCGACGCGGGCGTGCTGTTCGAGTACGACCCGCGCCGGCGCAAGGTCACGCGCACCCTGAAGGTGTGCGACCGGGGCGGCGACCTGGTGCTCGCCGGCAGGCACGCCTACACCGGTGACGAGGACGCGATCTACGAGATCGACCTGGTCAGGCTCACCTCGCGCAAGCTGGTGGAGGGGCTGGCGAGCGACTGGTTCGGCGGCGGCTCCCGGCTCAACATCGACCCGTCCCGCAAGGCGCTCTACGCGCTCAAGGGGCGCAACCTGATCCGGGTGGCCCTCTGAGCTACCAGGCCAGCACCTTGGCACGCTCGCCGTCAGGAAGCGCGGGACCGTACGGGTCGTGGGCCCGGTCCTCGGGGATGAGCCCCTCCGCGGCGGCGAGCCAGGACATGCGCTGGACGTAGCCCTCCATGGGAGCGGTGAACGTGGCCGCCGCCAGCCGGTCCAGGCGCGCGGCGGCCTTCTCGAAGGCGCGCAGGTCCTCGCCCTCGTACGCGCGCAGCACCGCCGCCGTCGTCCCCACCGACGCGGCCGCGATGCCCACGAGCGCCGCCTGCGCGCCCCACAGCAGCGAGGCGGCGAACATGCGGTCCTCCCCCGTGATCGCCAGCCTGCCGGCCTCGCGGGTCAGGGCGATCGTCTCCTGGCACGCCATCGCGTCCGACAGCAGCGCCGTCTTGAGGCCGGCGACCCCGGGCAGGCTCAGGATCCGGCGCAGCGTGGCGGGCGGGCACGGGTTCGTGTAGAGGTCGAAGGCGATCATCGGCAGCCCGGCGGCCGACCACACGGCCTCGTGCAACGCCACCCGGTCCCCCGCCTCGGGGAACACCAGCACCCCGTCGGCCCCCAGTTCGGCCGCCATCCGGGCGTCCGCGACCGCGCCGGCCTCGCCGCCGTCCCGCGTGCCACCGATGCCGACGATGACGGGGACGCCCGCGCGGCGGGCGCGGGCGATCACGCCGGCCCGGACCGGCGCGGGCAGGAACGGCCCGCGCCCGGTGTGCGCGAGGACGGCCAGGGCGTCGGCGCCCGAGGCTGCCAGCCGCCGGAAGTACGTCTCCGCGACGTCGAGATCCACCTCGCCGGCCCTGGTCATCGGCGTCAGCGCGGCGGCGGCCAGGCTCCCGCGCAGGCGGTCGCGCAGCCCGGCGGCCCGTGCGTCGATCGGCGTGCTCATCCTCGCTCCCCTCACCGGACGTTCCGGGCGACAAGCGTAGGCCGTCCCGATCAGCCGGTCACTTCAGGCCCGTCATCGCGATGCTGTTGACCAGGTAGCGCTGCAGCAGGAAGAAGACGACCAGGCACGGCACCGCCGACACGGCCGCGGAGGACATCAGCAGCGACCACTGCATCTCCTCCGTCTTCAGCACGGTGAGCCCGACCGTCAGCGTCCGCGTGGCGTCGCTCTGCGAGATCACCAGGGGCCACAGGAAGTCGTTCCAGTGCCACAGGAAGACGAACACGCCGAGGGTGGCCAGGATCGGCTTGGTCAGCGGCACCACGATCGTCCAGTAGACGCGCAGCTCGGAGGCGCCGTCGACCTTGGCGGCGTCGAACAGCTCGTCGGGCAGCCCCAGGATGAACTGGCGCATCAGGAAGACCGCCTGGGAGTTGGCCAGCGTCGGCACGATCAGGCCCCAGAAGGTGTCGGCGCCGTCGAGGTCGGAGACGAGCACGTACAGCGGGATGAGCGTGGCCTGGAACGGCACCATCATGGTGGCCAGGAACGTCCACAACATGGTGTCGCGCCCGGGGAAGCGTTTCTTGGCGAACGCGTAGCCGGCCATCGACGCGGTGAGCAGGATGATCACCACGGAGACGCCCGAGTAGATCAGCGAGTTGAGCGTCCACTCGGCGAACCCCGACGCCCTCAGGACCTGCATGACGTTGTCGAGGGTGAGCGAGCCTGGCCACTGCGCCGGCACGGTCGGCTCGCCGCGGGGCGACAGCGCCACGACGACCATGGCGGCGAACGGGCCGAGCGTCAGCAGCGACATGACCGCGAGCAGCGTGTAGAGCGGCCACCGCCGGCCGTGGCGGCGAGGCCTGGTGGCCTGCCGGTCGCGGACGGCGGCGGGGCGCGTGGCCGTCATCGTCATGTGTTCTCCTTGCCGATGAACCGGCGCTGGATCAGCGAGACGACCAGCACGATGGCGAACAGCACCATCCCCCAGGTGGCCGCGTAGCCGAACTCCCAGAACCTGAAGCCGCGTTCGAAGATGCCGTAGATGAGGGTGTAGCTGGCCTTGGCGGGCCCGCCGCCGGTCATCACGTAGATCGTGTCGAAGACCTGGAACGAGGAGATGGTCTCGATCACCAGCACGAAGAAGATCGCCGGCTTCAGCAGGGGCAGGGTGATGCCGCGGAAGCGCTGCCACGGGCCGGCCCCGTCGACCTTGGCCGCCTCCAGGTAGGAGCCGGGGATGGCCTTCAGCCCCGCCAGCAGGATCAGCATCGAGTAGCCGAAGCCCTTCCAGCAGGAGACGACGGCCAGGGCGGGCAGCACCAGCTCCGCCCGCTCCATGAAGCCGACGGGCCCCAGGTCCAGCTTGGCCAGCAGCCCGTTGATCAGGCCGTCGAACTCGTAGATCCAGCGCCAGATGAGGCCGGCGAACACGAAGCTGGTCACGTACGGCAGGAAGAGGATGCCGCGGAACAGCCCGCGCAGGAAGACGATCGAGTTGAGCAGCAGGGCGGTGGCGAGCGAGACGGCCATGACGAGCGGCACGTAGATGACGGTGTAGACCAGCGTGGCCTGCAGGCTGGACCAGAAGTTCGGGTCGTTCACGAGCCGGGTGTAGTTGTCGACGCCGACGAAGCTCCACTCGCCGCCGATGTTCCAGTCCGTCAGGCTCATGCCCGCCGCCCCGAGCGTGGGGAAGATCCTGAAGATCAGGAACAGCACGAGCATCGGGAGCACGAACAGCAGCCCCGTGATCGGGTCGCGCAGGCGGTCACGCACCGGACCTCACACCCTTCCGAGCAGGCGGGCCGCCCCCGAAGCGGCCCGGGATCGTGTCAGCCACCGCTGGCCAGCAGGTCGTTGCCCTCCTTGGCGGCGGCGTCGAGGGCCGTCTTGGCGTCCTCCTTGCCGATCAGCGCCGCCTGGACGTGGGCCGCGACCATCGCCATGACCTGGCGGGCCTTGGGGTGGGTGTCGCCGGGGAAGGCGTACTGCAGCGACTTGGCGAACTCCTTGGACGTGGCCGACTGGTCGGGGATCGTCACGTCCGTACGCGCGGAGAAGAAGCCGGACTCCTTGGCCAGCGGGCCGGCGACCTCGGGCGAGGCGATGTAGGCGGCGAGCTTCCTGGCCGCGTCCTTGTTCTCGGAGTGCTTGGCCAGGATCAGGCCGCCGGGGATGCCGAACGCGACCCGCTTGGTGCCTTCCAGCGGCAGGCCGATGCCGACGTTCTCCGCGCCGATGGCGGCGCCGAGCTGGTCGGCGTTGAGCGCCGTGGCGGCGTGGTACATCGCGCTCCTGCCGGCGGCCAGCGTGCCGCCCTCGATGTCGTTGCCCTTGCTGGCGGCGTTCTCCGGCAGACCGCCGACGGCCTTGAGGTCGAGCAGGAGCTGCAGGCTGGCGATGCCCTCCTGGCTGTTGACGGTCACGCTCTTGCCGTCGGGGGAGAACACCGAGCCGCCGTTGGCCCACAGGATCGGGTAGAAGCTCTGGTTGAGCGAGACCTCCGGCTTGCCGGGGTAGTCGAGCACCGCGACCTTCTTGGCGGCCAGCTTGGGTGCGGCCTCCTTCAGCTCGGACAGCGTCTCGGGCACCTTGGAGACTCCCGCGTCGGCGAAGAGCTTCTTGTTGTAGATGGGGGCGGTGATCGTCTGGTAGACGGGCACGCCGTAGAGCTTGCCGTTCACGGTCAGCGCGGTGAGGGCGTTGGGCAGGTAGCCGCTCTTGTCGGCCGCGATGACGTCGTCCACGGGCTCCAGGGTGCCCTGCTCGGCGTACTGGGGGATCTGGTCCGGGCCGAGCACGACCAGGTCGAAGCCCTTCCTGGAGGCCAGCGCCGTGGTGATCTTCTCCTGGCGGCCGTCCCAGGGCTGCTGGTCGATCGTGACGTCGATCGCCGGGTTCTTGGCCTCGAAGTCCTTCTCGACCTTGTCCCAGAAGGCCTTGTTCTTGGCCTGGTCCGAGATGACGGGGTACATCCAGAGAGTCACCGCGCTCTTGTCCGAGCCCGAGCCACCGGAACCGCACCCGCCGATCACGACGCTGAGGGCGACCGCGACGCCTGCTGCCGCTATGTTTCTCATCGGCGGCGTTCCTTTCCTGAATACCGGTCCTGACCGAAACCTAGTGACCGGGGATGGTCCGGTCAATGCCTGAGACATGAACGTGACTACGGCCGGCCGGGGTAGCTCGCGATCGCCTCGGCGATGGCCTTGACGTGCTCCGACGTGTAGTGCTCGTTCCAGTCGACGACGAGCAGGGTGGCGGCGACCAGCCGTTCGGCCTCCGGGCAGGGGGCGGGGCGGTAGCCCTCCAGGGGGTAGCGGGAGGAGCCGTAGACGGGCCCGTCCCAGAGGGGAGCCCGGTTGAGGGGTTCCTTCAGGTAACCGGCCCGTGCCGGAATTCCGGCCGCGTTCAGGTGCGCGGCCAGCTCGGGGGCGTCGCCGCGGGGCAGGAAGAGCGGGAACAGCCACCACGCGTGCCCGTCCGGCCGCGGCAGCCCGAGATCTCCGCCGATCTCGCGCAGGGCGTCGACGAGCAGGCCGGCGGTTCGGCGCCTGGACTCGACGACCCCGGGCAGCTTCGCGAGCTGGGCGCGGGCCACCGCCGCCTGCAGCTCGGTCATCCGGTAGTTCAGGCCCAGGCTCTCGTGCGAACGCCCCGCCGCCCGGTCCCACCCCTTGTCCGCGAACAGCCGCATGCGCCTGGCCAGCTCGTCGTCGTCGGTGACGGCCAGCCCGCCGTCGCCGCACGTGATGTGCTTCCACTGCTGCAGGCTCAGGGTGCCGACGTGGCCGGCCGTGCCCGCGTACCGGCCGCCGGGCAACTCGGTCAGCCACGCCTGCGCGCAGTCCTCGATGAGCGTGAGGCCGTGCCGGTCGGCCAGCCGGCGCAGCTCGCCGGCCCTGGCGGGCGCGCCGAACAGGTGCACCGCCATGATGGCGCGCGTGCGCGGCCCGATGAGCGCGGCCACGGCGTCCGGATCGAGGTTTCCGTCGGACGGGTCCACGTCGGCGAAGACAGGAACCGCGTTCTGCGCCAAGATGGGGGCCACGGTCCCGAAGTCCGTGATCGGCGTCGTGATGATCTCGTCACCGGGGTCCGGCGCCGCCGCCACGACCGACAGGTGGAGGGCCGCGGTGCCGGACGCGCACGCGATCGCGTGGCGGGAGCCGTACAGCTCCGCCACCTCGCGTTCGAGCGCCCGCGCCTCGGTCCCCCACACGGAGTTGAGCATGCCGGAGCGGATGACGCGGTCCAGCGCGGCCACCTCCTCGTCGCCGAGGGTGCGGCCCGCGGGCTCGGCCATGTTGGGAAAGTGCAGGGTCACCGGATAGCCTTTCGGTCTAGACCGTAAGTAAGGGGAAGGAGACGCGGGTGGGTTTCGTCATCGGAGTCGTCGGCCCGCACGATCTGGTCGACGACGTCGCGGCCACCTGCGAGGAGCAACCCGGCGTGAGCGCGCTGCGGCTCGACTACGACCACGAGTCGCAGGCGCCCGCCATCGTCGAGGCGCACGCGAGCTCGGTCGAGGGCTGGCTGTTCACCGGCATCGTGCCGTACATGCTGGCGCGCGGCGCCGACGTGCTCACCCGGCCCGCCGTGTTCGTCGACTACTCGGGCGCGACGCTGCTGAGCGCCCTGGTACGGCTCCAGCACGAGGGTCAGGACATCACCCGGCTGTCCATCGACACCATCTCGCCCGCCGACGTCACCGCCACGTTCGACGAGGCCGGGCTGCCCACCGGCGAGCTGCGCACGCTCGGCTACCGGCCGGAGACGACGTCCAAGAAGATCATCGCCTTCCACCGCCGCTCCCCCGACCACCCCGTCATCACCTGCCTCAGCTCCGTGCACGAGGCGTTGCGCGATGAGATGCAGGTGCTGCGGCTGGCGCCGTCCGAGCACTCCGTGCGGACGGCGCTGCGCCAGCTGCTGCTCACCGCCGAGGGGCAGGCTCAGGAGGACGCGCAGATCGCGCTCGGCCTGGTGGAGGTGGACAGCGACGAGGGCCTGCTGCGCGAGGCCGGCGCGCTGGCCGGCACGCTGGCCGGGTTCCGCGGAGGCAAGCACCTGCTGGTGACCACCCGCGGGCCGCTCTACGAGGCCACGGGCGGCTTCACGGGGCTGCCCATGCTGGCGCGGCTGGCCAATCACAGCAGCGTGGCGCGGGTGGGTTTCGGCCTCGGGCGCAGCGCCGCCGAGGCCGAGAGCCTGTCCCGCCGCGCCCTGGCCAGGGCCAGGCGGATCGGGAACGTGGCCGCCGTGCTGTCCCTGCGCGCCGACACCGACATCGTGCTGGAGTCGGTGATCAGCGCGCCCGCCGGCGGGCAGAACCTGCCGCTGCTCGCGCGCCGCGTGGGGCTGTCGGTGCCGACGCTGGAGAAGCTGCTGGAGGCCCGCGACGCGGCCGGCGGCGAGGCGCTGACCACCCGCGAGATCGCCGAGCGGCTCGCCGTCCAGCAGCGCACCGCCCGGCGCATGCTGCACCGGCTGGAGCTGGCCGGGCTGGCCGAACGCACCGGCAACCTGACCAGCGGATCCAGCGGCCGTCCGCTCACTCTCTACCGCCTGACCCTGTAGCCTGCGCCGGACCCGCCGCTCAGGCCAGCCATCGGTCCAGCCCCTGGGCGACGAAGTCGTCGTCGCGCAGCCACGGATAGGCGGCCCAGACGCGGTCGATCTCGGCGAGCTGCCCCGGCGACAGGTCCTCCTCCGGGTCCAGGCACCAGCGGCCCGCCAGCAACCCCTGGCGGCGCAGCACCTCGTGGATGCCCGGGATGCAGCCGTGGAAGCCGTTCGCCGAGTCGAAGATGGCCGCGTTGGCGTCGGTGAGGTGGCCGTCCAGGCCGAGCAGCCGGCGTACGGCGGCGTCGTCGCCCGAACGCGCCCGCGTGGCCTCCTCCAGCAGCTCCACCGCCCGCCGGACCCAGACCGCCCACTGTCCGAGCAGGCCGCCCACGAACTCGACGTCCACCTGCCGCCCGTCCACGACCACCCGGTGGGAGGTGATGAGATCGGCGAGGATGTGGTCGTCGTTGCCCGTGTAGAGCGCCACCTCCCCCGCCCGGCCCGCCCGCACGACGCCGTGCAGCACGTCGAGGGTGCGGTACCGGTCGAAGGGCGCGACCTTGACGCCCACGACGGACTCGATGCCCGCCAGCCGCGTCCAGAAGTCGCGCGACAGGGGCCGCCCGCCGACCGCGGGCTGCAGGTAGAAGCCGATCACGGGCAGCACCTCGCCCACGGCCCTGGCCCGCTCGATCAGCCCGTCCTCGTCGAACTCCCGGTACGGGCTCAGCAGCACCATGTGGTAGCCGAGCGACCGGGCCAGCTCCGCCTCGGCCACCGCCTGGTCGGTGGGCCCGGTCACGCCGGCGACCAGCACCACCTCGCGCTCGAACTCCTTCGCCGTTCCTGCGGCCAGTTCGAGCACGGGCGCGAGCAGGCCGGTGCCGTGGATGGCGAACTGCGTGGTGTGCACGCCCACCGCCAACCCGCCCGCGCCGGCCTCGACGTAGTAGCGCGTCAGGGCGCGCTGGCGGCGCTCGTCCAGCCTCCTGTCCGCGGTCAGGGCCAGCGGATGCGCCGGGATCACCAGACCGCGCCTGAACAGGTCGCGTACGGACTCCTGTGCCTGTGGAGCCTGCGCCTCTGAAGCCGTGCCGAGCACGTGAGGTCCCCCTTCGCCGTGTGAGATGAGCACGCCCGCCTGCCTGGTACGCGGCGGGCAGGTGCGTCAGAAACGCCCGTCGCGGCGTTCGAACTTGGTGGGCTTGCCCAGCAGCGGCCCGCCGTCGGCGACCCAGCGCGCCGTGTGCTCGATCAGCTCGGCGGGGGTCAGCTCGGGGTAGCCGAACAGGCGGTGGCAGCGGGAGGCGTTCGACAGCAGCGCCGTCGGCGCCTCCTCGCCGGTGAACACCGGCTCCTTGCCCAGCGCCTCGCCGAGCGCCGACGCCGCCTGCCGCACCGAGATCAGCTCGGGGCCGGTGACGTTGAGCACGAACGGCGGCACGCCGGCGTGCAGCAGCGACCGCAGCGTCACCTCGTTGGCGTAGCCCTGCCAGACCACGTTCACCTGGCCCGTGGTCAGGTCGACGGGCTCCCCGGCGAGCACCTTCTGGGCGAGGTCGACCAGCACGCCGTAGCGCAGCTCGACCGCGTAGTTGAGGCGCAGCAGCGCCGTGGGGGTGCGGTTCTTCCCGGCGAAGTGCGTCAGCACGCGTTCCCTGCCCAGGCAGCTCATCGCGTAGTCGCCGACGGGCCCGGTGGGTGAGCCCTCGGTGCTGCCGCCGCCGGTGACGGGGACGAGAGGATAGACGTTCCCGGTGGACAGCGCGGCGATCCTGCTCCCCGCGAACCGGTCGGCGACGCGGCCCGGCAGGTAGGTGTTGGTGAACCAGGCGGCGTGCTCCTGGCCGCTGCTCGTGCCGAACTTGGCTCCGACCAGGAACACCACGTTCGGCGCGTCCGGCAGCTCGTGCAGGGCCCGCTCGTCGGCGACGTCGGCCGCGACCACCGCGGCGCCCTCGTCCTGGAGCGCCCGGGCCAGCCCCGGCTCGGAGAAGCGGGACACCGCGATGATCCGCCTGTCGCCGCCGGTGGCCCTCAGGGCCAGGCGTACGAGGCTCGGGCCGAGCTTGCCGCCGGCGCCCAGGATCATGATGTCGCCGTCGAGCTTGCCCAGATCGTCGACGAGCCCGGGGCTCGGCCGCGCGAGCCGCTCCTCGAGTTCCGCTGTCGTCCGCACGCGGTCTCCTCCGTCCATGATTTACGGTCCAGACCGTAACTGGGCGGAGCTCCGGCTGTCAACGGGGAGGGGCGGCCGGGGCATGGGTGAACGCCGGACGCCGCTCGTCCAGGAGCACGCGCCCAGGCGTCAGACCCTCAGTCGTTCAGAAGTCCTCGCGCGCGCGGACCAGCACGTCGAGAACGGCCCTGGTCTCCGCCCACGGCACGGGACTCGGCGCGCCGCCCACCATCGCGAGGAACGCCTCGATCGTCCCCTCGTACCCGAGACCGCGGACCACGTCGTCCCCGCCCTCGATCACGATCGTCTCGCTGCCGTCGCGCGTGTGCAGCGTGACGCTGTAGGACTCCGACTCTGACACGCCGAGGACTTCGACGGTGCCGGTGATGCCGTCGCCCCAGCGCAGCGCCATCACCCCGGTGTCCTCCGAGCGGAGCGTCGCGTAGTGCCGCCTCGCCCCCGCCGCGCCCACCAGCCGCACCTCGGGCCCGAGCAGCGCCACCAGCAGCTCCACCCCGTGGATGCCCATGGTGACCATCGTGCCGCCGCCCTCCCCCGGCGTGTCCTGCCAGGCGTTGTAGCCGGTCGCCCACATGCCGACGTCGTGCCGTACGGTGGCCCGCACCGCCAGCACCCGGTCACGATCGACCCGGGCCCCCGCGAACGCGGGCGCGAACCGCAGCACCGAACTCGACAGCACGCGGTCGTGGATCGGCAGCCGGTCGAGCTGCTCCAGCTGCGCCCGGCTGGCGGCGGCGGGCTTGTTCACGAAGCAGGGCAGCCCGGTCTCCAGCACCTCGGCCAGCGCCTGCGGGACCTGCGGGTTGGGCACGGTCAGCACCACCCCGTCGAGCCGGCCCGCCAGCACCTCCGCCAGGCTGCCCGCCACCTTGGCCTGCGGGTGCTCGGCGGTGAACCGGCCGAGCCGCTCTGGATCCTGCTCCCACACCACGAGTTCGGCATGGCGGGACAGGGTGCGGGCGTCGGTGTAGGGGTGGCTGGTGGCGAGCCCAGCGAGTGCGATGCGCACGGTTCGACCTTCCATGTCCGGTAACGGCTGCGGAAAGCGTAGCCATCCCCCGGCTCGTCATCGCCCCGCCCCGCTCATCGCTTCAGCGAGGAGCCTCACCACCACCCGGGTTCTCGGTGGGCGGGTCCGGTGGTGGCAGGCCGTCCGGCGTTGCCCTCGGCCTCCTTGATCGGGACTTCCCCATACCGATTCGAGGTCCCCTTGATGGACGACTGGGAGGCTGCGCACGATCCGGCCGCTCGTCCTGGAAGCCGGGAATCGACCCGTGAGGAGTTCCATGCGTAAGCACGTGCGCACGATACTGGTCAGCGCGTTGGCCGCCGCCGGGCTCTTGGTGCCGGCGAACACCGCGTCCGCCGCGACGGCCTGCACCTACCTGGGCAACCTCCCGGACCAGAACGGCGACGACTACGCCTCGATCGTGGGCGCGAGCGCCAGCGGCGAGTACGCCGTAGGCGCCAGCGAAAACAACGGCCGCTTCTTATGGCGAAACGGCCAGACTGTGGCGAACTGGCCGACCATGGACGGCAACAAGCGGGACACCCCGCAGGACGTCAACAGCAGCGGCACGGTGATCGGCAGCCTCACCCCGTGGGGAGGACCGTCAGAGCCGTACGTCTGGCGGCCGGGCTCGGGGTCCAAGGTGCGGCTGGCCAAGGTGTCCGGCTCCAGCTACACGGAGGAGATCGCGATCAACGACAAGGGGGACGTCGTCGGCCTGGCCAGCCTCAGCTCCGGGAACTCCGTGGTGGTGTGGCCGGGGACCAACTACTCGACGTACCGCGTCGTCGGGCAGGGCCGGCCGGTGAGCATCGACAAGGACGGCCGCATCCTCCTCACGTCGAAGAAGATGTTGTACCCGGACGGCACCCTGCATGACCTGCAGACGCCGGCCGGAGTCAGCAGCTTCTCCATCACGGAGAGCGACAACAGCGGCCGGCCGGTGGGCTACGGCACGGCCGCGGCGGGTGGCGAGGTCTCCATCGTGTGGAACAGCGACGGCTCGGTGCTGCACACTCGCCCGGACGCGCGTCCGGTGGCGGCGAACACGGTCGGTGACACCGTCGGCCTGGTCAAGCGAACGAGCACCACCGGTTACGATTCGGGGTTCTGGGGAGCCTCCGGGGCGCCGGTGATCTTCCCGTACCCGGATCCGCTCGCCTGGCCGGGCGACATCTATCTCGGCGACAACAACATCGTCCACGCGCTGTGGGTCACTGACGACTACCAGAACACCTACTGGGCTCGGTGGAGCTGCAGCTGACGCCGGACGCTCGGATGCCGGTCAGGCCGTTCGCGGTTCCGTCAGGGACGGCCTGACCGGCGACGGATCCGAGGCGAGCCACCCGGGCTCGGCCATCGCATCGGGGAGGGCACCGATCCGCCGGATGTGACGGAGCTGGTGACCCGGCCCTCGCCGCTGTTCGTCATGGTCGCGCCCGATCACCCGCTGTCGGCCCGGCCGCGATGCGACCTGGCCGATCTCCTCGACGTACGGCTCGCGCTCCCGGACAAGTCCTCCGGCATCCGCCAGGAGGTCGAGCGAGCCGCCACCGAACACCACGTCCGCCTGCGCGTCGCCTACGAGACCAACTCGCTGGCACTCCTGCGCGAGCTCGCCGTCCGGACAGAGGTGGCGAGCTCCATGCCGATCGAAGGCGCCCGCCCCGAACTGGACGCGGGTCTGCTCACCGCTGTCGCCGTCGACGACCGGCGGCTGGCGAGCACCCGGATCGCTTTGATCAGCAGGCTGACAGCAGGTGGTTCCCCGGCGCTGACGGTGGTGGGCGACGCCTTGGCGGCCGCGATGCACGGCTCGCCGCGGGGATCGAGCCCCCGCCCGGGCCCTGCAGCACGCCGACCGCCGCCGGTGGGCCTTGTCGTCATGCGTCCGGCTCTGCGCGGAACTCGCGGACGCATGTGCCCGTGGCGTGCCAGGCGAGCCTCATGGCCGTGCGGGCATCAGGACAAGTCGCGTTCCCGTCGCCGGGCCGCCGCGGCCACGTTCACCGGCATCCGGCCGAAAATCAGGCCGTGGAAGGGCGCGATCGCCCACCAGTACAGGTGGCCCAGCAGCCCATGCGGGTGGAAGATCGCCCGCTGCGTGTAGACCGTACGGCCGCCGGAGCGGGTGACACCGAGCTCCAGCCAGGCCAGGCCGGGCAGCCGCATCTCGGCCCGCAGCCGCAGCAACTCGCCCGGGACCACCTCCTCCACCCGCCAGAAGTCGATCGAGTCGCCCACCCGCAGCCGGGCCGGATCGCGCCGGCCGCGCCGCAGGCCCACGCCGCCGACGAGCCGGTCGGCCAGCCCGCGTAGCTGCCAGGCGACCGGCAGGGAGTACCAGCCGTTGCGGCCGCCGATGCTCTCGATGACCTGCCACAGCGCCTGCGGGCTCGCGGGTACGGCCAGGCGCCGGTCGTCCACGAAGAGGCTGCCGCCCGCCCAGTCGGGGTCGGTGGGCAGCGGATCGCTCGGCGCGCCCGGTGTGGACGCCGAGGACCACCGGGTGGCGACGTCGGCCTCCTTGATCTTCATGAGCGCCAGGGCCACGGCCCGGCGGAACCCGATCAGCCCGCCCTCAGGGTCGGGCACGTGGCGCGCGATGTCGTGCTCGCCGCACACCGCCTCGTTGCGCAGCGACTCCACCAGCGGGCGCGCGATGCTCGCCGGGACCGGCGTGACCAGCCCCACCCACAGACTCGACAGCCGGGGGCTGAGCAGCGGCACCGGGATGATCACCCGGGACGGCAGCCCGGCCACGGCGGCGTAGCCCTGCATCATGTCGGCGTAGGTCAGGACATCCGGGCCGCCGATGTCGAACCCCCGGTTCACCGTTCCCGGCACCCGCGCCCAGGCGACCAGGTAGCGCAGCACGTCCCGCACCGCGATGGGCTGGGTACGGCTGCGCACCCAGCGCGGCGTCGTCATGACCGGCAACCGCTCGGTCAGGTGGCGCAGCATCTCGAACGAGGCGGACCCCGACCCGATGATCACCGCGGCGCGCAGCACCACCGCCGGCACAGCTCCGCGCAGGAAGATCTCCCCCACCTCGGCCCGCGACCGCAGATGCGGCGAGAGCCGCTCATCCCCAGCGGGACCGCCCAGATAGACGATCCGCCGTACCCTCGCCTCGGCCGCCGCCGCCGCGAACCTGCGCGCCGCCAGACGGTCCCGCTCGGCGAACCGGCCGCTCGCGCCCATCGTGTGGATCAGGTAGTACGCGACATCCACCCCGGCCAGCGCCCGGCGCGTCCGCTCCAGGTCGGTGGCGTCGGCCTCGACGACCTCCGTGCGCGCGGCCCAGGGCAGGTCGCGCAACTTCCCGGCCGAGCGCACCATGCAGCGAACGTCGTGACCGGCGGAGAGCAGCTCGGGGACCAGCCGCCCGCCGATGTAGCCGGTCGCCCCCGTGACCAGGCACAATGGCATGGCTCTTGACGTTCCCGCTCCCGCGCGGGTCATGCCTGGCCGGCGTGCGGCCTCGCGTTCTAGGCACCCCAAGGACATGGGTGGAAGCGAGGGCACGGCAGGCCGCAGGCGGTGGTGCCGGCCTGCCCGGAGACGGAAGTCGGCCCCGCACACGCCGCGAGTCGCTGCGCCTGGAACGACCCGCCGACGGCCTCCGACCACTTAAAGTATTGGCATAGTAACGCTCAGCCATTGGAGTGGTCATGGTCGTGCCGCGTCACGTGGCGTGTGTGATGGACGGGAACGGCCGCTGGGCCGGGCAGCGGTCGCTGCCGCGCACCGCGGGCCATGAGGCCGCCGAGGCCGCCGTGATGGACGTCATCGAGGCGGCGCGCTCGGCCGGAGTCGCCTGGCTGAGCCTGTACGCCTTCTCCACGGAGAACTGGCGGCGGCCCTCCGGCGAGATCGACATCCTCATGCGGCTCGTCCGCCGCGCCATCCGCAAGCACGCGCCGGTGCTGCACGCGCGGGGCATCCGCTGCAGGTTCCTCGGCATGACCGACCCGCGCATCCCGGCACCGCTCGTCCAGGACATCACCGACCTGATGACCCTCACCCGCGACAACAGGCGCATGACGCTGACCGTCGCCTTCGACCACGGCGGCCGCCGCGACATCGTGCAGGCCGCGCGGTCGCTGATCCGGTCCGCGACGCCGGCCGACCAGGTCACCGAGGCCAGCTTCGCCGAGCACCTGCCCTACCCCGACACACCCGACGTCGACCTGGTCATCCGCACCTCCGGCGAGCAGCGCATCTCCAACTTCATGCTCTGGCAGGTGGCCTACGCCGAGTGGGTCTTCCCCCAGGTGCTCTGGCCCGACTTCCGCGCCGGCCACTTCTCGGCATGCCTCGACGCATACCGCCGTCGCCGTCGCCGGTTCGGCGACGTACGCGAACCCACCCCGATGACAGGAGAGAGCCTTCGATGAGCCAGACCACCCCACAGGACGGCGCCGACGTCTTCGGACCCGACTCCCTCCTGCGCCGCCTGGTCAACGAGGCGCGCTGGAGCCTCGCGGTGACCCGGGCCACCCTGCTGGAAGCCGCCCACCCGCAGATCGGCGCGGCGCTGATGGAGAACTCCACGTTCCTCACGCACCCGTGGCGGCGCCTGCGCAACACCACGACGAGCTCGCGGCGCCTGCTCGACCCCGACCCGCGCGTACGCGACCGCGAAGCGGCCCGGCTCAACCGCCTGCACGCCCGCATGTCCGGCACCGACGCCCACGGCCGCCCCTACGACGCGACCGACCCCGAGGCGCGCGCCTGGGTGGTGGCGACCCTGTTCGAGTCGACGGTGACCATGTGCCGGCTGAGCGGCGACAAGCTCGACGCCGAGGCGATGCGGCGGCTCTACGACGAACACCGCACGCTCCTGGCCCTGATCGACGGCACCGGTGACCACCTCCCCGCGACGCTGCCGGAGTTCTGGCCCTACTACGACGACGTCGTCGAGCACCGCCTGGAGAACAACGAGGCGGTGGGCGTCATCCTCTACCGGCTCTTCGCCAACGTGCCCGCTCCTCCGGTCCTGCGCGCTCACCCCGCGGTGTGGACCGCGGGCCGCGCGGTGGCGGGCCCGGTGGCCGCCGCCATCACCATCGCCTCGCTCCCCGAAGCCTTCAGCCGCCGCGTCGCCCTGCCCGACCTGCCGGGAGCCCGCACGCTCATGCAGTCCGTGTACCTGAGCGCCGCCCTCGCCACCCGCTACCTTCCGCAGAGCTGGACGCGGGTGGAGTTCGTCATGGGACTGCTGGACCCCTCCGGCGAGGGAGCAGGACCTTGGCAGGCCGTACGCCGCCGCGCCGGCAAGGCCGCTGCCCTGGCGCGGCTGCTCACCCCTGCCGCCGACGAGGACCACCAGGCGGTCCGGTCGGCCGACCGGTTCTTCGCCGAGGTCCTCGACCAGACCGGCGACGGCTACCTGCGCTGGCCCGATCTGGCCGCCATGGCCCGGGAGATCGCCACCCGGCTCGACCTGGGCGAGCAGGAGGAGGATCGGCTGTTCCAGGCGTACGCCGCCTGGTGGCGCGAGCTGCAGACCGCCCTCGACCGCGACGAAGACGGACGCGTCACCCGCGACGAGTACGCCGCCGCGGCGGCCCGCCTGCCCGGCTCGGGGCTCATCAAGATCGCCGACGTGCTGTTCGACGTCACCGACACCGACGACGACGAGAGGATCGACGTCGGGGAGTATCAGAACCTGTTCCGCACCGCTTTCCACCGTGACCTGACCGGCAACGCAGGCGGCTACTCGCGCAGCGCGTTCGTCAGGCAGTTCGTCTCCTTCATGTCCGGCCAGCAGCACTCCAGCGCCTACACCTCGCTCCTGTCCCACGGATGACCGTACGGCCCTGGCCGGAGCGCGAAAACCGAGCCGCCAGCCGTCGCCGCGACCCACCTGGCGCGCCGCTCCCCCGGCCCGCACGCCACCGCGGGCCGGAACCCTCTCGGCCGACCCGGTGGCGCGGGCCGCGCTGCTCGCCGAGGCGCTCGAACTGTGGCGGTCCGGCGTACGCCGACTTCGCCGACGAGGAGTTCGCCCGCGCGGCGGCGCACGTCTGACCGTGGGATTGCGCACCAACGGCTCCGCGTTGTCGCAGGCCCGGCGCGACAAGTCGGTAATGATCGAAACAGTGGGCGCGGCCGGGCTGCGGACCGCGGCGCAACTGGTCACTAAGGCGCAGAGCGAGGCAGCGGGCTGGGCCGACGAGCACGGTCACTGGCCGTGCGTGGCCAAGCCGCTGTCGTCCGCGTCGACGGACGGCGTCTTCGTCTGCCGCTCGAGAGCGGAACTGGAGCGGGCGTTAGAGCGGATCATCAGTTCCACCGACATCTTCGGCACCATGAACAGCCTCGTGCTGGTGCAGAGCTACCTCCAGGGCACCGAGTACATCATCGACACCGTCTCCTGCGACGGCCGTACCCGGCTTGTCGGCATCTGGCGCTACGAAAAGCGGCTCCTGGACAACGGCAAACCGATCGACAACCGGGACATCCTCGTCGACCCTTCCGATCCGGTCTGCGATCAGTTGTACGGGTACGTGCTGAAAGTCCTTGACGCGTTGGGCATACAGAACGGTCCGGCGCACGCAGAGGTGATCGTCGGACCGGATGGGCCAGCACTGGTGGAGATCGGCGCACGCCTGAACGGCAACATGCACCCAGGCCTGCACGCCTCGTGCCTGGGCCTGGATCAGGCTCGATTGACCGCGCTCGCGTACGGCGCACCCGAGATCTTCCTTGAAGAATACGCCGAGCTCCCTACTCCATTCGGCAGCCGGCCGTCGTCTACAACGCCCCGACCTCGCTGTCCGGAACAGTCACAGCGGTCAACGACGAGGTGGTCAGCAGGATCCGGTCCCTGCCAATAGAGGGCATGGGCGGTCAGTCCGGCCTCGGTGGGGAACTCGATCCGCTCCGGCGTACTGACCCATTCCGGGCCGACCGGATGCGGTCGGCTCCGCCGTACCACCCGGATCTCCGGGTCTGCGGCGGGAACCAGCGCCACGGCGGGAACGAGGCCGGGCGAGGCACAGATCACCGCCGCGGTCGTTCCGGCGGTGGCCAGCGAGTCGATCACGGTGAAGGTACCTGGGACCGTCGCGACCGACCCGTCAGGGGTGATCCGTACCAGTGTGTCGACGCCCTGCGAACGAGCGGCCGCCACCAGGCTGCCATCCTCCAGGAAGCCGTACGTGGACAGACCGCAAGACCAGTCGTTACCGGCCGAACTCCGCCGCCATGGGAGCCAGGGCGGTGAAGGGATCAGCCTCGCCGGAAGGGCATGTCAAGGGTGTCAATACTCCATTTCACGGTCGTGAGCTGCGGGTTCATCTCGGCATCCAGGTCGAGCAGTGGGCCCGGTGCGGACGATGCCCACCCACCGTTCCATGATCGCGTTCATCCGAGGAGCCTGTGGTGCGGTGAGCACCACGCGGATGCCCTCGGTCGTGAACACCTCATCGAACAGAGCGGTGAACTTGCTGTCCCGGTATCTGATCAGGACCCGGAAGTCACCGGTCCCGCTAATTCTTACCTGCCCGACGACCGGTCGGCGGGCTACGCGGTCCCCGGGCAGCGGCGCCTGCGGGGCTGAACCGTCAGGCGACGATGTCGAGGGCGTCGATCGAGACGGCTGGGCTGAGGGTCAGGAAGGGGCGCTCGTCGCCGTCGTCGAGGTCGGTGGTCACGAGCCGCCCGGGCGCGGAGCCGGGGCGGACGACACGGCCGGCGCTGACGGCGAGGTAGCCGTCGAAGGTGCGCCGGGTGAAGCGGCGCTCGCCGCCCGTCCGCACGTCGATCAGGATCAGCGGGCTCTCGTCATCGGGCTCCGGGTAGACGACCAGCTCGTGGCCGGAGGCCCAGACGGAGTGCGGGCCGGGCAGGGCCACGCGTTCGGCGTAGGCGGCGAGCTCCTTGCCGGTGCGGTCGAGGACGACGGTCGTCAGGACGTCGTCCAGCGTGAGGTACGTCGCGGCGAGCAGCAGCCCGTCGGGCGACCAGCTGATCGAGGCCTCCTCCCAGTAGCCCTCGGCCCACCAGAGCCGCTGCCGGGAGCCGGTGCCGGTGTCGATCAGCTCGATGCCGGCGAGCTCGTCGCCGACGCCGGGGATGCCGGGGCCGTCGGACAGGTCGGACAGGACGGCCAGGCGGGTGCCGTCCGGCGAGAGCGCCGCGCGCAGGTAGTCGTCGGAGGCGAACTCCTGGCGGGCCCCGGTGGCGAGCGTGTGCAGCACGACGCGCGGCGGGCCGGCGCCGTCGTCCTGGCGCGCGGTGAGCACCAGCCGGGTGCCGTCGGACGACAGCGACACCGTCTCCGGCGCGAGGTGCGCCGGCAGGCCGGGAACGGCCGCGAACGTGTCGCTGTCGGCGTCCAGCACGATCACGGCGGCCCCGCCTGGCCCGGTGGCCGCGAGCACCATCCGGGCCGCGCGCACCGGCCGCGCAGCCGGCGCATCGAATGCGATCTCCCATGACCGGTCGACGACCACGACACCTCCTGTTACTGATCCGGTGCGCAGCCTAGTCAAAGATCACCCCAAAGGGGAGCTGGTGATCTCTATCGCGCAACGATCTTTTGGGTGTACGGTCCCGCTGCCAGTCTTATGTCCTCTTTATTCGGGGTGAACGCGTGCGGCGTCTTCGTCTGTTCATGGTGGCCGTGCTCGTGGCCGGGTTCCTCGTGCCCGTGCCCGAGTTCTTGTTAGCCAGGTGGGCGGAGGCGGCCACCGCCTGCTCCCCCAACAGCAGCGACTGGTCCAACGGCCGCAGCGGCCAGAAACGCTGCGTCTTCAACCACATGTACTCCACGCGCCGCCGCATCAACGAGGCGTGCCTGCGCGACCGTCCGGTGCTCGGCACCCACATCTACCAGCAGCCCAACGAGTGCAGCCCGTCCGGCGGCATCGAGGCCATCGGGCAGGCCCGGGCCATCAAGTACCTGAGCGACCAGATCGGCGGGAGCGGCGGGCTCATCAACCCCGAGATCCAGTGGGAGCCGACCCTCAGCGGCGGCAGCGACCGGCCCGACATCGTCTACTACGACCGCGCCGGCAACAACTGGGGCCAGGTGATCGAGGCCAAGGTCGACGGCAACCCCGACTACTCCGGCTGGGGCGGGCAGGTCGTCCGGTACGTCGGCGTGCTGACCAACGACGGTGTCAAGAACGTCACCGCCGGCACGGTGCTCAACCGCTGGGGCACCTACGACGACTGGTTCCAGGTCTACAGCAAGAACCCCTCCTGCAAGGTGGACGGCAAGGACGGCTACCAGCTCTCCACGTACCGGGCGCTGTCGCCCGTTCCCGGCCTGCTGCACATCGAGGAGGTGAAGAAGGAACGCAAGTGCGAGGAGAGCAAGCGGCAGCCCCCGCCGGGCAGCCCGCCCGCCGACATTCCCGAGCTGGACGAGAACGACGACGACCGCGACTGGCCGATCCCGCAGGGCCTGCGTCAGCTCATCGACCGCCTCACCACCCCCAGCAACGACTCCAACGACTCGCAGAACAACGACGTGGCCAAGTACGGCAGCGCCGCGGCGGCCGCGGCCGCGCTGACCGCCTCCGTCATGGTGTTCCTCCGCACCCCGCAGGGCGCGCTCTTCCTGCGCGCGGCCGGCTTCGCCACCGTCGAGATGGCGCTGGCGCTCGGCGTGGGCGCGCTGGTCGTCCTCATCCTGTTGTGGTACTTCTCCGAGCACGGCGGCCTGGTCAAGGGCGAGCCGCACTTCACCACCCTGGACGGCCTGGGCTACGACCTGCAGTCCGTCGGCGAGTTCGTCCTCGCCAACAGCGACAGGCACGGCCTGGAGATCCACGGCCGGCTCAGCCCCGCCAGCGGCGGCCGGGACGTGTCGGTGATGTTCGACGCCGCGATGGAGGCCGGTGACCACAAGGTCGAGTTCCACGAGGACGACCTCTACATCGACGGCCAGAAGTTCACGCTCGGCACCGACAAGATCCTCTACCTGGGCAAGGAAGCGTTCGTCCTGCGCAAGGACGGCAAGTGGCTGGTCATGTTCGACGGTCTGGAAGGGCCCGTCCTGTCCTGGAGGCGGGGCGCCGCCGGCCTCTACCTGCCGCCGTCCGCCGACAGCGACCTGGAGGGCCTGCTCGGCAACGCCGACGGCGACCCGAAGAACGACCTGAAGCTGCGTGACGGCACCCAGCTGCCCGCCAACGCCAGCCCCGCCCAGCTGCACACCGACTACGCCAACTCCTGGCGGCTGGACGACACCGAGTCGCTGTTCACCTACGGCCCGGGCCAGAGCACCGCGACGTTCACGAACCTGCAGTTCCCCTCCCGCATCGTCACGATCCACGACCTGACGCCCGAGCAGATGCAGCTCGCGACGGCGCAGTGCGAGGAGAGCGGCGTCGCGCCGGGCGTGCCGTTCAACGACTGCGTCCTGGACATCGCGCTGACCGCGGACACCTCGTTCGCCGAGGCCGCCGCCGAGCAGAAGACGGTGGCCCTCGACCCGGCGGCGCAGGCCGTGGACGCCAACGGCGACCTGACGATCGACTTCGAGGGCACGCTGGGCAAGAACACGCTGCCCTCGCGGGTGTCGGCCGACCCCGCGGTGACCTCGTTCGCCGGCCCGTTCAGCGGCAGCGACTCCTACCGGTTCTTCGTGCAGTCGTTGCCGCTGCACAAGGCCGGCACGCTGAGCTTCGACCTGCTGGCCGTCGGCGACTGGACGTCCGACTCCGACAACGAGACGATCAAGGTCGAGACCGACCGCGACGACCCGCACACGATCACGCCGGGCGAGCTGACGCCCGTCGCGTCCGGGACGCTGGCGAACGGCCTGCCGTGGGCGAAGTACCGCGTCACGATGCCGATCACGCACAAGAACAGCCAGATCGAGGTCAAGGTCTCGGCCACCGGCACCGCGGGCCTGTCCAACCAGGCGTACGGGCTCGACAACGTGGCGCTCGACCTGGAGGTCACCCCGCCGCAGACATTCCCGGTCTCGCTGCCGTTCACGGCCTCGGACGGCGTGCCCGGTGAGGGCGCGGGCAACCTGGAGGGCGAGGTCGCGGTCGACGAGTACCGGTTCACGCTGGACCAGCCGGCCTCGGTCTTCGTCAACGCGCAGGAGTGCCCCGGGTCCGGGTTCGGGCTCCGGTGGGAGCTGGCCGACGCCGCGGGCGCGAGCGTCGCCACCTCCTACCTGTGCGGCGCCAAGCGCGTGGACGCGCTGCCCGCCGGCGCCTACCGGCTGCGCGTGTGGCCGTGGAACGACGTGTTCGGCCCCTACAAGCTGAGCGTGAACACCCTGGGGGCCGACGTCACCGCCACCGCGGCGATCGACGGGCCGAAGGTGCCGCTGCAGATCACCGACCCCGGCCAGCGCGGCACCTGGACGTTCGCGGGCACCGCGGGCCAGAAGGTCTCCGCCGTGCTCGGCGACTCGACCCTGACCGCCCTCGGCGACGCCACCCTGCAACTGCGCGGCCCCGACGGGAAGATCCTCGATCAGGGGTCGTGCGGCGAGGGCTGCTTCATGGACACCGAGACGCTGCCGGTCACCGGCACGTACTCGATGGTGTGGGACCCGAAGGACGCCAAGACCGGCTCGATCGCGCTGCGCCTGCACGCGGTGCCCGCGGCCGTCACCGGGACGGTCGCGATCGGCGCGCCGTCCACGCTGACCACCACCGTCCCCGGTCAGACGGCCTCCTGGTCGTTCACCGGCACGCAGGGCCAGCGGGTCGCCTTCTCGGTCAGCGGCGCCGGCGCCGCCAGCGCCTCGATCGCCAACCCGGACGGGACGCGGCTGTTCGGCTCCACCTACTGCCCGGCGGCCTGCGCCTTCGACACCACCACGCTGCCGGCGACCGGCACGTACACGCTGCTCGTCGACCCCAGCGACCTGCACACGGGGCCGATCACCGCGAGCGTGATCGAGGGTGACGTCACCGGCGTCCTGACCGTCGGCGGCGGGCCGGTGAAGCTGACCACGACCGGGCCGGGCCAGCGGGCGTACTGGACGTTCGCCGGCACGGCGGGGCAGCGCGTCGCGTTCTCCCTGGCGGACGGCACGTTCAGCGGCGCGTACGCGTCGCTGCGCAAGCCGGACGGCACGGACCTGTACAGGTCCACCTGGTGCAAGACGTCGTGCGCGTTCGACACGGTCGCGCTGCCGGTGGACGGCACCTACACGCTCGTCCTGGACCCGTCCAAGACGGCGGTGGGCTCCATGTCCGCGCAGGTCGCCGAGGGCGACGTCACGGGCACGCTGACCGCCGGCGGCGACCCGGTCGAGCTGACCACGACCGGCGCCGGACAGGCCGCCACCTGGTCGTTCGACGGCACGGCGGGGCAGCGCGTGGCGTTCGCCCTGACGGGCGGCACGTTCAGCAGCGCGTACGCGCTGGTGCGCAAGCCGGACGGCACCGAGCTGTTCGACTCCGTATTCTGCAAGGCGTCGTGCGCCTTCGACACGGCCACACTGCCGGCGGACGGCACCTACACGGTCGTGCTCGACCCCTCCGGCACGGCGGTGGGCTCCATCTCCGCGCAGGTCACCGTGGGCGACGTCACGGCAGCGCTCACGGCGGGCGGCGACCCGGTCGAGCTGACCACCAAGGGCCCGGGCCAGAACCCCACCTGGACGTACGCCGGGACGGCCGGGCAGCGGATCTCGGTCACCTTCTCGGGCGGCACGTTCTCCAGCGCGAACGCCTCCATGCGCAAGCCGGACGGCTCGGTCCTGGTGCCGTCCACGTTCTGCGCGAGCTCCTGCTACTTCGACACGACGGTGCTGCCGGTGGACGGCACCTACCAGGTGGTGGCCGACCCGGCCGGCATCCAGACCGGCTCGATCTCGGCCCAGCTCAACCTCGTGCCGCCGGACGTGACCGCGCAGATCACCGTGGGCGGGCCGGCGTCCACGCTGACGACCACCATCCCCGGGCAGCGCGGCCTGTGGACCTTCGCCGGGACGGCGGGACAGCGGGTGTCGTTCGACTTCACCGGCTCGACGTTCACCTACGCCTCGGACGCCACCGTCAAGGTCAGGAAGCCGGACGGCACCGACCTGGTCGCCGACACCAACTGCGGCACCGGGTGCCTGCTGGAGCCGGTCACCCTGCCGGCGACCGGCACGTACCAGGTGGACCTGCGGCCCAAGGGCGCCAAGACGGGCGCGCTGACGCTGCGGGCGTACCTGGTGAACGACGTCACCGCCACGATCGCGGTGGACGGCGTCACCTCGACGCTGACCACCACGACCCCGGGACAGAACGGCACCTGGACCTTCACCGGGACCGAGGGCCGCTACGTCAACCTCGCGTTCATGAACGGGACGTTCTCCAGCGCCTCCGACGCCGCGGTCTCGGTGCGCGGCCCGGACGGCACCGTCCTGCGGGAGGACACCTCCTGCGGCAAGGTGTGCGTGCTGGACCCGATCACGCTGCCCGCGTCCGGCACGTACACGATCCTGTTCGACCCGCGCAAGGCCCTCGCCGGCTCGCTGACCGCGCAGCTCACCGAGGGCGACGTCACCGGGACGACCTCGGTCGGCGGCCCGGCGTCCACGCTGACCACCGTCGGCGCCGGGCAGAAGGCCGTCTGGACGTTCACGGGGACGGCGGGCCGGCGGGTGTCGTTCAACTTCACCGGCTCGACGCTCACCAGCACCTACGACGCCTACGTCGCGGTACGCAAGCCGGACGGCACCATCCTGATCGACGACACCGCGTGCGGGAAGAACTGCCTGCTGGACCCGGCCGTGCTGCCGGTGGACGGCGCCTACACGGTCGAGTTCAGGCCGCAGAACGCCAAGACGGGCTCGATCACCCTGCAGCTGCACGAGGTCACCCACCTGAGCGCGAACGTCACACTCGGCGGCCCCGCCTCCACGCTGACCACCACCACTCCGGGCCAGAACGGCACCTGGTCGTTCGCCGGGACGGCCGGGCAGCTCGTGTCGTTCAACCTCACCGACGCGAGCTTCGCCAGCTCGGTGGACGCCCAGGTGTCGGTGAAGAAGCCGGACGGCACCACGCTGGTGTCGGCCACCTACTGCGGCAAGAACTGCTTCCTGGAGCCGGTGGCACTGCCCGCGACCGGCACCTACACGGTGGAGTTCAACCCGAAGGACGACAAGACCGGCAAGCTGACCCTGGCGGCGTACGCGGTCACCCACCTGCTCGGCGCGGTCACCGTCGGCGGCGCCGCCTCGACGATCACCACGACGGCCCCCGGCCAGAACGGCACCTGGTCGCTCGCCGGGACGGCCGGGCAGGTGGTGTCGTTCAACCTCACCGACGCGAACTTCACCGCCACCACCGGTGCGCGGGTGTCGGTGAAGAAGCCGGACGGCACCACGCTGGTGTCGGCCACCTACTGCGGCAAGAACTGCTTCCTGGAGCCGGTGGCACTGCCCGCGACCGGCACCTACACGGTGGAGTTCGACCCGCAGGACGAGAAGGTGGGCAAGCTGACCCTCAGGGTCCATGCAGTCCGCGACCTCGCCCCGGCCGCCGTCACCATCGGCGGCACGGCGGTCACGCTGACCACCACGACCCCGGGCCAGAACGGGAGCTGGACCTTCAGCGGCACCGCCGGGCAGCAGGTGGCCGTCACCTTCACCGGCACCAGCTTCGCCGCCTCCACCGATGTCCGGGTCGGCCTGCTGAAGCCCGACGGCACGGCGCTGGGCAGCTCGCCCTACTGCGGCCGCAACTGCACCATTGCGGCGACGACGCTGCCCGCCACGGGCACGTACACGATCGTCTTCAACCCGCAGGCCGACAAGGTCGGCTCGCTGACCGCGAAGGTGGCGGTGCCGTGACGAGCTGAAACGCGAACGGGCACGGCCGGAACCGCTTCGGCCGTGCCCTTTCCAGTAGTAGCCCTCCAGCGGGACGCGGGCCTCCTCGGACAGCGCCGGTCCCTCCCGCGGCACCGGGCCGGCCGCCACCGGCTTGGGCCCGGCGAGCTGCTCGTTGGACAGCGCGTGCACCACGCGCCCGAGCCCGGACCGCTCCATCCTGCCGCGGCACATGTCGAACGGCTGGCGGCTCGTGTGGTGCTGACCGCCGACGCCTACGTCTCGGTGCAACGCCAGTACATCCTGGCCGTCATCGAGCACGCCAGCAGGCGCATTCGCGTACTGGGCACCACCGCTCACCCGACCGCCGACCGCCGACCGGGTGATCCAGACGATCAGGAACCTCGTGATGGACCTGGAAGACGCAGGCTGCCGGAGCACGCTTCCTGATCCGAGACAGGGATGGGAAGTTCCCCACCCTCATGGACGGAATCCTCGCCGACGCAGGCATCCAGACCGCACTCACCGGCATCCGGATGCCGCGCATGAATTCCATCATGGAGCGATGGGTGCAGTCCTGCCGCCGCGAACTCCTCGACCGCTGCCTCCTGTGGAACGAACACCACCTGCGGCACGCCCTACGCGAGTACGAACTGTTCTACAACCGGTACCGAGCCCACCAAGCCCAGGGCCAAGCGACTCCGCAACGCACCGTCCCTGACCCGATCACGGATCCCGAGCGGATTGTCGACCTGAGCATACGCCGACGAGTCCGGCTCGGCGGCATCCTCCACAAATACTCACATGCCGCTTGACCTGCACGGATGGAATTATCGACCGGCGCGGTGCTGGTGCGCCCGGACGGTGGTGGAGTCCACGGCGATGTCCCAGTCCAGGCGGCCCTCGGCGTCTTGCTCAGCCTGGATCGCAGTTGACAGCGAGCACGGCGAAGATCGCTCGATCGGCCCAGTCCGGCTTCGGCCGGGCAACCTCGTACACCTCCCGCACCTGGCCGACAAGCCACACACCACCGCCCCGAACAGACGACCAGGCAGAAAACCCATCCCGCCGATCTGCTCAGACAGGTCAACCATCCCCGGAGTCATCGAGGTCATCCGGATAATCAGGAGGAGGGATGATGGTGTATCTTGCTCCCTCTCCCTCCGAGAGGGCTGTGCGCTCGTTGATTGTGAACGAGTTTCCACAAGGGGGAACATTTACTCGAGAAAAGAATATCCCCTGCCTACAGTTCTCGCACCAGAATTCAGACCATCCGACGGTCGAATCCCATTCTGGCACAACGAACAGCAGTCGCAGCGCCGTACATCCACAGTTAGGGCACGTCAGGCGTGCCACCGAACCTGGATCCTCCGCGGCCTACTCGAAGGCCTTTTCCCACTTCCCATAGAGCTCGCTCATCGGCGCGACTCGCCAGCCATCTACTGACTCATATTCTTAGGGTTCAGAGGGTGAGCGTCCCACCATATCTTTTCGAATTCCCATGCCTCCCGCTCGAAAGGTATGGCCTCTGCGTCCGTTTCGCGATACGGCACCCCCCCTGCGCAGTTGCCCTACGTGATACTTCTCATGGGCCAGCGTCTTCGCTAGAGTCACTTCATCCCTGAAAGCAAGGAGATACAGCGTGATCTGACCATGCACCAGTGCCCAGCGCAGCGGCAGCCACCTCACCCTGCACCCCCGCGCGATCCAGGAAACCCTCGACGCCGCCCGCACCGAACAGACCACCCCCGCCTGGCGGGACAAGTACGTCCTCCGGTGCGGCATCGAGGCGACCATCCACCAAGCCGTCACGGTCACCGGCCTGCGCCGCACTCGCTACCGCGGCATCAAGAAGGTCCACCTCGAACACGTCGTCTCCGCCATCGCGGTCAACCTCATCCGCTTGGATGCCTGGTGGAACGGCCAACCGCTGAGCCGGAAACGCACCAGCCACCTGACCCAACTCGAACCAGCCCTGACCGCCTGAAACGAGTTAACCAGCAGAGTCCTTCAGGTCGCTCGCAGTGCTCGCACGTGCCCTAACTCGTACGCACTCGCTTTCGATCTAGTCGACTACCGTGCCCGCTCCACCGTCGAATGCGGAATCACAGGCTCAGACGCCACCCTGGCATCGCTGTCCAGTTCGACAAAACCCGCTGTCCGCTACATAGCCACCATCCACATCGCTGCCATAACGACTGGCTCGGCATTCTTGAGACACGTCCTAACCCCGTCACCTTCGAATCAGTCCAATGCGAGAGTGCACCGCCTCAAGCCAGTCAGCAGCCATGTCCGTTTCGGTTATGCGGCCGATCAACGCCAGGATCGAGCTGATACTCTCGCCCTCTTCCACGGGGTTGTCATCGCCACTGACCTGAAAGCGCAGCCCATCCATCAGGTGATCGAGCGCGTGCGGGTCACTGCCGTGCTGGGAGTCGGGCCAGGTGGGCCGGAAAGAGACGATGATGTCCCCGTTCCGGACATACTTGAAACTGTCATGGCCGTTGATGTCCATGCTGAAGCTGAGGGCGTGACGGCCTCCTTCGGTCAGCGACAACAGGAAAGCGTCGTCTGAACGTGCCGGCAGGATGCCCGTCCAACCTCCGGCCTCGGCTACCCAGAGAGAACCGTCGTCGCCGTGGTGGTCAAGGACTTCGCTCAGGTGGCACGGGGTGCGGGTGGAAAGGTCCAAGGAGAAGGCTTGGGCGAGGGTGTCGAGATCCGCTCCCTTGATCCAGAGGGCGCTGAATCCCAGCGACCACAGGTCCATGTCGTGATCGAGTTCTTCGGTGAAGAGAGTCGAGACCAGAAGGTCGTGCAGGTACGTCGGCGACCGCATGATCGGCTCCCGATTGTCGGTGCGCCAGGAGGGGGCCTTCCGGAGACGCCCCCTCCTGACTGTGGAGTTATGACGGTGGCGTGCCCGTGCGGATTCTGACCCAGAAGGCGTTGGACGGCCAGTTGCCCGCGCCGCCTTCACGGGAGCTCGAGGTGAAGACGCGATAGCGGGAGTAGAAGGCCCCCAGATCGCGACCGGCGGCTCCGTTGTGCGCCGCGCTCACCATACGAAGTGAGGCGTTGAGCGTAGGAGTCCAGACATTGTTGACCATTTTGCCCTCGACGCCGATCGCTTGGAAGGTGGAGCGGAACGGATACTCATCGCACTCCTTGCCCGGGCCGGCCCCGCTGAGGTTCGGACAATACCAGGTCATCTGGGTGCGGTTCTTCCCGTTCAGCAGCACGCCGTCAGGGGCGAGCTCGCTGTTCGCCCGCCTGGTCAAGGGGGCCCTGGGTATCACGTCGTAGTTGCCGGGAAAGTTCTTGGTGATGGGCCGGCCTTGCCGATCCAGCTTCGGATCGGTCGCCTGCGGGTTCTGGAAGGCGTCCCTGATGTGTCTCGCCACCTCTCCCCGGAAGGGATCTTCCGTGTACATGGTGTAGACACGGTCGGCGCCGAGAATTCTGCATCCGCCGGTGTGGCCCGGCCAATAGAAGTCTCCATTGGACCTGAGCGCCGGATAACTGAGGCGCACACTGTCGCAGCGGGCGACGAAGGGAAAATCGCCCTTCGGCCGATTGGGGATCTGCTCGGTCCCGAGGTGGTGCCACAGCTTGAACGGAGCCGGATCCAAGAAGTCGATGCTGACCCCTGGGTAGAGCTTGGGGCGCAGTGTGCAGTTTCCCCACTTGGAGCCCTGGGACCGGAAGACGAATGCGGTCTGGCCGTTTCGCTTGAAGTCACCGATCGTGGCGATTCTCTTTCCGTCTTCAGGGCCCTTGATCATATCGCAGTCGGAATTGTCGGACCCTTCGGCCTCCACCCTGACCGTGATGTTGCGCCCGTCGAGCACGTTCGTCTGGACGCAGTTGGCGCCCACGACTATGAGTTCGCTGATGTTGATCCAGATACTGATGTCTCTGGCCTTCAGGTCGGGGTCGTTCTGTCCGTATACGACCGGCCCATCCTTGGTCGTGCCGAGATTGGTGTACATGATGACGTTGACGGTCATCCTGACGCCTTGCGATTTGGGGCACGCCGTCTTCGGGATCCCGGTGTACAGGTCGACGTCCCAGTCTCCCCATCCTGCGATCCGGCTGTAGCAACCGGTATAGGGGCGCAGGACGGTCCAGCCGAATCCGTGCCAGGGGCGCGGTGACTTGAGTCGCTCCGCGTTGCAGTCCGCGGGGCTCATGCGCTGGTAGTCGAACGGGCCGCTGGTGTTCGTGTCCGTTGCCGCGGTCACTCCCGCCGTAGTTGCCTTTCCAGTGGATAGGGCGGGCGTAGAAGTAGCCACGCTCAAGGTGTGCCAGGTGGTCCAGGCGCCGTTGACGCCGGCGGCCGTGGCGCGGACACGCCAGCGGACCTTCCACCCGTCGGCAAGTTTCCCGGACGGCACGAAGATGCCGGCGTAATTGCCGGAGGCGACGGCGGTTGTGGTGCTACCGGCCCAAATGACTCCAGTGCCTTGACCGGGAACGGCAGGATCGTGCTCAACCTCGACCATCAACGTCATAGGCCGGCCGTCGGGATCGCTGACCTCGGCCCGGAACTCGGGAGTGAGTGTGGTGGCCGCGCCTGCGCCATTGGTCGGCCGTACGTACTCGCCGGCGACCGTGGGCTTGGAGATATCAACGATGAGCGGATGCCAGGTGGTCCAGGCACCGTTGACGCCGGCGGCCGTGGCGCGGACACGCCAGCGGACCTTCCACCCGTCGGCAAGTTTCCCGGACGGCACGAAGATGCCGGCGTAATTGCCGGAGGCGACGGCGGTTGTGGTGCTACCGGCCC
>NZ_JBGNUV010000014.1:274164-370647 GCF_041950525.1 Nonomuraea sp. GTA35
GCGGTTGTGGTGCTACCGGCCCAAATGACTCCAGTGCCTTGACCGGGAACGGCAGGATCGTGCTCAACCTCGACCATCAACGTCATAGGCCGGCCGTCGGGATCGCTGACCTCGGCCCGGAACTCGGGGGTAAGTGTGGTGGCCGCGCCTGCGCCATTGGTCGGCCGTACGTACTCGCCGGCGACCGTCGGTGAGTTCGGCGGTGGTGGGAGCTCCTTCGTGGTGAACGACCAGGTGTGCAACGCCATCACGTTGCCCGCGTCATCCTTGGCGCCGATCACCTCAACCGTGTATTTGGTGCGCTCGGCCAGTGGCTGAGCGGGCGTGAAGGACAGGACGGTCGTGGAGTCCGCTGCGAGAGTACCGGCCACGATGCCGCCTGCCGGATCCTTGACCACGATCTGGCCCTCGGACACCGGCTCGCTGAGGGTCGCCTTGATCGGACCGCCGAGAGCCACATCGACGGCATCGGGTTCAGGACTCGACGCAGTGACTGTCGGCGCGACGGTGTCTGGCTGGGCGGTGGTGAAGGACCAGGAATATGGTTCCATCACGTTTCCCGCAGGATCCCTTGCCTCTGAGACATTGACGGTGTGGACGGTTTCGGCGTTCAGGGGACCGCCGAATGTCAATGTCCACGTCGTGTTCGCAGCGTCTACAGCGATGTCCCCGAGAACCGGCGCTCCCGCCGCGTCGGCAGCGGTGATCTGAGCATCCGACACGGCCTCGGAGAACGTCACGACGACTTTGGTTTTCACCGAGACACCCGTGGCGCCGCCCGCCGGACTGACCTGCGCCACCGTGGGCGCAGCGGTATCCGTGACAGTCGCGAACGACCAGGAGTGCGGAGCCATCATGTTCCCGGACGCGTCCTTCGCGCCGGACACCTGCACCGCATAGGTGCCGTTCCACGTCAACGGAGCGGCCGGCGTGAACGTCCAGACCTTGTCGCCATCAGTGGAGACGCTGCCCGGCACATCCGCTCCGCTGCCATCCTTGACCCCGATCACCGTGTCGGTGACCGGTTCGCTGAAGGTCACCTTCACCGCGGTTTGGAGTGGCACGTTGCCGGCATCAGCCGAAGGCTCCGTGGATGTCACGGTGGGGGGAGTGACATCCACCTCCGTCGTGAACTGCCAGAGACGTGGAGCAACCTCCAGGCCGTCCACATCCGTGGCGCCGTTCACTTCCACGCTGTAGGTGGTCGCGTGCCGTAGCGCTTGAGCGGGAGTGAAGGTGAGCACCTTCTTGGCGGCATCCAGGGCCGTCGTCCCTTGGACCGCGGTCCCGGCCGAGTCCTTGAGGGCGATGTTCGCTCCCCAGACCGGTTCGCTGAAGGTCACGGTGATCGCGGTGTTGACCGGAACGCCGGAACCATCGGGTCGGGTTCCGGTGATCGTGGGCGGCGTCTGGTCGATCGGAGTACCCGCCGGAATCTCATCCGGATCGAGTTCGGACGGATCAGTCTCGGCGTCGCCTCCCAACGGCTGAAGCTTGCTGGACGTGACCTCGTTGGCGACCCCGATTCCGAGCTTCTCGATCGCGTCGGCCTCCGCATTGGACACTGCCCAGTCCGCGGTGGTGTCCCAAGGCTGAACGGTGTTGGCCTTGGCTTCGTTGTACGTGGGGAACACCCCTGCGACGTCGTCCATCTCGAACTGCACCCATTCGGTTCTGGTGGGTGCGGGAGCGTCGTACTCGACGAAGAAGTAGGGGTGATGGCTGCCGTCCGGGGCCGTCTCCGGGTAGTTGCCGGACAGGTACTGCCGCCAGTTGTTCGAACCCGATTCGCCCACGGCGCGGACCATGACACCGTGGTTGGGTGATCCGTCCGACCAGGCTTGGGTGATCTCCTCGATGGAGTACCAGAGTTCGCCCTCGGCCATCCAGTCGAAGCAGTTCTGGTCCTTGCCGTAGGGGTTGACCACGTAACCGTCCGCCACGGCGTGGGGCTGGTTGGACCAAGTCAGAGAGGTAGGAGTCCAGTCGCCGGAAATGCGGTGCATGGAGATGTCGCCGACGTTGCCGCACGCGCTGGAGATGTAATTCCACAGAATGATGTTCGCATCCAGGATTTCCCGCCCGATGAACGGTGCCCCGGTGAGATTGAACTTCAGGTAGGAGCGATAGTTGTAGCCATCCCGGCGTCCGGCGAACAGAGCGTTGGAGTTCGCCATATAGCTGCCGTTCACGTAGCTGCCGCCGTTGGCGATGAAGGTGTCGGCTGGAGCGCCGGCCCCATGCCAGGGGGTCGGATTGGCGGCGGCCACCGTCACCGGGTAGGTCGTTGCGGGGTCGGCCAGAAACGCGGCGTCGGGAGTGACGACGAGCGCAGCGTCGTCTCCGCTTCCGGTCAGCGTTGTGGTCGCCGTGCCCGCCTTGCCGGTGCCGGGTGCGGCGATCTCCTTGGCGTCCAAGACCGGCAGCGCCGACAGGTCGGCGACTTCCTTGCCGGCGGCGAGAGCCGCCGGCTTGCCGGTCGATGATCTGCCCAGGCTCATGCCGGAGGGTGGGTCGATCAGGACGGGCAGCTTGAGACGTTTGCCGGGCCGCTCGCGGATTACGATTCGATGTTGGTACCCGTTCGGGGTGATGGTCACGACCAGATCGATCTTGGGACCGTACGCGTCGCTGTACGTGGCCGTACTACCGGAAAGCTCTGGGACTGGCAGCTTGCCAGGAGCGGCGACACTGATTTCGCCGGGCTGCCCCTCCTTGATGCCGAGAAAGTCGCCCTTGGCGGTGAGCAGCGGTGTCGTGCTGCCGCCGTTGGACAGCTGGATGTCCAGCTTGGTCATCCGGGGTTTGACGACGCCGTTCTCCACAACCAGCGCCGGGTCGACCTTGTGCCAGGCGCCACTGCGCTTCACGCGGACGACATCGCCGAACACGTACGTCTTGACGGTCTTGCCGCCGGGTGTGGCGACGGTTGTCATGTTCTCGGTATGGAGGCTCGGGATCTCCACCTCCTTCCCGGTGCGCTTGGCTTCGGCCTTGGCGGCGTGGACCAGGTCCGGGGTGGCAGGTGCGTTCGATGACGTGGTCGCCGTCGCGGTAGGCGTGGGTTCGGCGAGCGCCGGTGCCGCGAGGAGCGAGGCCGAGAGGACGAGTGTTGCCAGAATGGAGCCTCGGCGGCGCGTCGCGGCCGATAAGCCGGGCGTGGGTTGAGAGCGAGTCACATTAGCCTCTTCGCTGTCTAATGAGATAAAGCTGGATGATCATGGCACACTATAAAGTCGCAGTAAATATTGATTTTGTAACGGGCAAGCGCCTTTCCGTCATTAGAGTTGGCGGCCTCCATGGGTTCGATGTACCAATAGCCATACAGGGCGCTTGGCCCATGGTTTATTTCTGCACTTGTGTGCTATGTTTGATCTTCTTTTGGGTTTGCCGGCTCGGCGGCGTTGTCGGCTCACAGCGATGCCTCCGAGGAAGCGGAGATTCTGCACTTCGGCACGAGGTGTCGGTACTGCGCCCTCAGGTCGCTCACCCCAGCCTCCAGGGATGTAATGAGCTGGCTCACCCTCTTGTCATGGGGTGATCGGGGCGAAAGTCCAGGTGCCGCTGGCGCGGGTGAGTCCGAGTGATGAGGCGGCGGAGGTTGAGGGCGGCGGCGCGGTGGTGAAGTCACGGCTGGCAGCGCATGCACGAACAGGCGCCCGCGCTCTGCCGTGAGACCGGCGACAAGCGCGGCGAGGCCGTGCTGATGCGCGGCCTCCTGGAAATCACCACCTGGAACTCACCGCCGGGCCCCGGACCGGCGATGACCCGAACCGGCGATGACCCGGACCGGCGATGATCCGGATGCGGGCCGGCGCCTCGCAGCTCCTCGACCTGTTCACCACGCTGAACGACCCGGTCGGCATGGCCGACGCCCTGGCCACCCTGGCCTGGAGCCTGACGGCCGACGGGAACGGCGGCGAGCAGGCGCTCGCCCTGGCGGAGCAGGCTCTGCGGACGGCCGCCGACGCGGGCTACCTCGGCGGCCAGGCGCGGGCCTACCACGTGATGGCGATCATCCACGGCGAGGACGACCCGCAGGCGGCGCACGAGGTCCTGGAGCAGGCGACGAAGGTCGCCGAGGCGCTGCTCTACCTGTCGAAGTTGTTCGCCATGGTCGGGGACGAACGCGCCAGGGCGACCGCCGAGCGCTGACGCTGGCCCACAGCGAGGCCGGCAACTTCGGCCACTACCTCGCCGACTCGCTCAGCGTGCTCGGGCAGCTGGACCTGGCCGAAGGCAACCTGCCCGCCGCCATCGCCACCCTCGAACGCTCGGTCCGGGGGTGGCGCACCCGGGGCTCGATCCCCTACCTGGCGCGGACGCTGCAAGCACTCCGCGACGTCGGCGGCCACCGCACGACCACGGCCGTCTGGGAAGAGGCCCGGGAGTTGTGCCGCGGGATCTCGCACGAGGACGGCGTGCGAACGCTGGACGCCCGGGCTCACGCGTGCAGAGACGGAACCCACGGCTTCGAACCGGCGGTGACGTCCAGGACCAGCTCGGCCACCTGGTGATCGCCGCTCGGCGAGGCGAGCGGGTCGGGCAGTGCCTCCTCGAAGGTCACCAGCGCGGTGCCGGGCCGGCGCAGCGCCGCGACGAACCCCTGCACCAGCAACCAGCTGTCGAAATCGAGGTACATCGGCTTGTGCCACTTCTCGCGGGTCTGGGTCCACGGCGTCGCGGACCTGGCAAGGCGCTCGTCCGCGGTCTCCGGGGCGGGGCGGGTGCGGAAGAAGCACCGGCGGGGGATCCTCTCGGCGTGCCGCCATTCCGCGAGCCGCAGCAGGAACCGGGCCTCCTCCTCCCCCGGCCGGGGCAGCGGGACGCCTTGCGCGGGAAACCTGGTCTGCGCCCGTCCCGCGACGAGCGAGCCGATGGTCAGGCGAGGCCAGTCGCAGCGCCGGTCAAGCGGGGCCGTACGGGAGGGGTGCGGTGGAGGGAGGACCGAGATGGGCGGCGTCTCGCCGGACAACACCGTCAGCAGGAGCGAGAACGGGGGCAGGAACTCCCGCGCGGCCGCGCCCGTGTGCACGACGCGCACCTCGCGCCCGTGCGTCGTGGCCAGCGCGAGGAGGCCGGTCTCCTCGTCGAGACGGACGACGAGGTCGTCGATCCGTAGCCGGGCGCCGTCCGCGCGCTCGGCCAGGCCCGGGGTGCCGCCGAGGTGGAAGGGGAGGCACCGCAGGTGGTCGTTGAGTGAGATGCCGAACCGGCTTGCGAACGCCGCGTAGATCGGGCCGGTTCCCTGGTCCGCCACCTCGGCGCCGCGCCGCCCGCCGGTCAGGTGGTCGAGGCGGGCGCGTACCGAGCCGAATCCGGTGCCCAGCGCGTTGAGCGCCGCGCGGAAGCCGCCGGCGGTGGCGGCGGTGGCGGCGGGCTGGACGAAGGCGCTGATGGACCGCACTTCGGGCACCCAGGGCGGATAGCTCACGATGGCCGTGCGCAAGGCGCCGGGATGCACGACCACCTCACCGGCGGGTCCCTCTGCGGGGAGTCCCTCGGTGACAGGGCTCTCGGCGACAGGGCTCTCGGTGGCGGCGTGGAGCGGGTAGGGCGACAGTGCCGCGAGTGCGGAGGTCATCACGTCGCTCAGCCGGCTCACCGAGGCCAGCACGCTGTCCTCGGGATGTTGCGCCGCCGGTCCGAGAACGCTGCCTCGCAGCTCGGCGCCGACCTCGTCCGCGGCCGTCATGGCCTGCTGGTACTCGCGGTAGAACGCGATCGCGGAGACGGGGCCGCGCCGGCGCAGCCGCTCGCCGAAGAGCTCCGTCAGCGCCAGCCTGGCCGGCAGGTGAGGCGCGAAGGGCGCGATCCACCGGCGGATCAGGTCCAGGTCCTCGGCGACCGGCCGCCACGCGCGGGCCGAGCAGACGGCGGGCGGCTCCGGGCTTACCGCCGTTTCGCGCACGTTGACGGTCGTGAGCGAGGCGAACATCGCGTGGTGCGGGCCGCCCGGTACGGCGAACCCGGCCAGCTCGCGCAGCCTGCTCGCCACCGTCTCGCGGCGGGCCCGGTAGGAGCCGGCGTCGTCGATCGCGGGACGCGCCGCCAGCGCGGCGGCCGCCCGCTCCAGTGCGTCCGGCAACGCGCCGGCCTCCCCCAGGTCCCGCAACCACGCCGCGGATCCGGCGAGGACCTCGTCGAGGTGCGGAACCGGCAGCCCGCTCACGATGAGCCCCGCGTCGAGCAGGTGATCGAGGAAGGCGTCGACCTCTCCGTCCAGGGAGGCATCGCCGCCGGTGAGGCGTTCGCGGAGTACGTGGCGGGGCAGTCCCCCCGGCTCCGCGCCGAGCTGATCGATCAGGGCGAGAACGGAGGGCCGCGCGGGGACGGCACAGTACCGTTCGCCACCGAGCAGCCCGAGAACCCCCAGCCCTCTGAGGTAGACGACCTGGTCCCCCAGGCGCTGTGCCGACGCGTTGAGCGCGAGCAGCGCCCGGCCGCGCCCGGCCGCGTGCTCCGCCACGAAACCGGCGATGCTCTCGCGGACGTGGTAGTAGGAGAGCTCGAAGACGCCGGACCGATCCACCGGGCGTACCTCGACGGCGGGACCGCCGGCTCGCCACGCCACGGGTCCGCTGGTGGTGAACGTGCTGAGCGGGCTGGTCTTGGTCACGGCGCGGGCCAGGTAGCGCGCCACCGTCGTCAGGGTTCCCGCCCGGGGTTTCCTGGCCGGGTCGCTGATCCATTTCTCCAGCTCGGCCGCGAGTACGGGGCTCGTGCCGCCGAGCGCGATCCGGAACCCGGGGTCCATCGCGGCCTTCAGCAGCGCGTTCAGGCCCGACTCCCGCGCGGCCGCGAGGACGTCCGGGAGGGAGTTCTCGGCGGTGGCGAGGGCGGCGGTCCCGTCCAGCCAGCCCGTGATCCTGCGCGTCACCTCCTCCGGCAGCCGCCCGGCGATCTCCGGCGTCCATTCCCGGGTGCCCGGCCGCCGCCCGGCGTGCAGGGCTCGGCGGAGGCCGATGACGCGGGGGCGTACGTCGTCGCGGGGCAGGTCGCCGATCACGGCGTGGAGGGCGTCGGCGATCGTGCGTCCCTCCGCGCGGAGCCCGTCGCGGCGGGCCAGCACGTCGTCGACGGTCGCGGCGAGCCGCGGGGAACGGAGCCCGTCGAGGGCCGCGGGAGCCAGTCCGGCGACGCGGACCACCGCGTTTCCCGTGCCGCCCGGGATGGGGCCGATCCGGGCGGACGCCTCCGCTGTGCTCACCGTTCTCCCTTCACGATCCGGATGGAGAGCCCGGTCCGGCGCGTGCGCCGGACCGGGCTGGGCCGGCCCTTCACAGGGCCGGCGTCATCGGCCGTCCGGCCGTGTTACCGCGGTTCCTTCGGCGACCCGCTGCAGCAGCTGCAGCCGACCAGCTGGCAGGAGCAGCTGCAGTTCCTGGAAGCGCCGTACTCCAGCATCCCGTGACCGCCGGTCAGCGACTCGAGCTCGAGGTCGCCGGTCTCCAGCTCGAAGACGTCGACCGGGAGGTCGGCGACCGAGAACTTCGACTTCGCAGGGCTCATCGCGTTCCTTTCTCTTCTTCACCCGGGTCCCCCAGCGGGAGCCGGACGTTCTCAGGCCTCACTCAGCTCATCCGCGTGCGCGGGAGTCAGCAGCTGGCTGGAGATGAGTTCGGCGTACAGTTCGTCGGTCCTCATGAGCTCGTCGTGCGTGCCGACGGCGCGGGCGGCCCCCTGGTCGAGGACGACGATGCGGTCCGCGTCCATGACCGTCGAGAGGCGGTGCGCCACGACGATGACGGTGACCGTCTGCGCGATGGTGCGGACGGTGTCGCGGAAGGCCGCCTCGTTGACGGCGTCGAGGTGCGAGGTGGCCTCGTCCAGGAGGAGCAGGCGCGGGCGGCGGAGCAGGGCGCGGGCGATGGCGAGGCGCTGCCGTTCCCCGCCGGAGAGCGTGCCGCCGCGGTGCCCGACGGGTGTGTCGAGCCCGTCGGGGAGCCCTTCCACGAACTCGTCGAGCCGGGCCAGCCTGAGCACGTGGGCCAGCTCCGCGTCGGTGGCGCCGGGAACGGCGAAGGTCAGGTTGTCGCGGATGGTACCGGCGAGGACGGGGGCGTCCTGTTCGACGTAGCCGATTCCCTGGCGGAGCCGCGCGACCGGCCAGTCGCGGACGTCGCGGTCGCCGACCAGGACGCGGCCGTCCTCGTGCTCGTAGAACCTCTCGATCAGGCCGAACACCGTGGACTTTCCCGCTCCCGAGGTTCCGGCCAGCGCCGTCACGGATCCCGCCGCGGCGGTGAAGGTGAGTCCCCGCAGGACCGGGCCGGCGTCGCCGTACCGGAAGTGGACGGAGTCGAAACGCACGCTCAGGGGTGAGTGCTCCGCCTGCGGTGCCGGGGGCTCGTACGGGGCCTCCGCGGGGTAGTCCAGCGCCTCGGCGATGCGGGCGACGCCGGCGGTGGCCGACTGGTAGGAGGCGAGCGCCTGGATCACGCTCTGCATCGGCCCGATCAGGTAGAACACGTAGAGCAGGAAGGCCACCAGCACACCGACGTCGATGGTCCCGGTCGCGACCCGCGCCCCGCCGGCCACCAGAACGGTCAGCAGCGCGAGCTGATAGGTCAGGCCGGTGACGTTCGCGGACACCACACCCCACAACGACGCCCGGGTCCTGGCCCGGCGTACGGCGTCCGCCGCGGCGTGGAGGCGGGCCTCCTCCGCCCGTTCCGCGCCGAACGCCCGGATGGTGCGCAGGGCGCCCAGAGCACGTTCCAGGTCGGCGGTCAGGGTGCCCACGGCCTCGGCCGTGGCCGAGCTCGCGCTCCGGATCCTGGGCGCGAGCAGGCGGAAGACCAGGAACGCGAGGACGACGACCGCCAGCGTCAGCCCCAGCAGAGCGGCGTCCAGGTATGCCATGAAGCCGATCACGGTGATGATCACGGGGACGTAGATGCCCAGCCCGACGAGCGCGTCTGTGGTGAGAATGTCCACGCTCGCCGCGTCGGCGGTCGCCCGGGCGAGCAGGTCGCCCGGGCGGAGCCGGTCGAAGAACGGAACGCTCAGCCGCACCAGGCGCGAGGCGAGCCGCCGGCGGACGTCCCTGGTCAGGATGACGCCCGTACGGTCGAGCAGGAACCAGCTACCCGCGTTGAGCAGCACGTTGGCCACGATGAGCGCCCCGATGAGCAGCATCGCCCCGCCCGGCCAGGTCCCCGCGGAGATCTGGCCGATGAGCCGCTGCGTGATCAGGGGCAGCACCAGGACGCTCGTCGCGGAGAGCAACGACAGCACCACTCCCCCGGCCAGCCGGGCACGGTACGGCCGCGCCCAGCGCAGGAAGATCCGCCACACGGACACCGGCCGGGCGGCCGCCGCCTGATGGGTCATGGGTCCTTCTCTCAGTAGGGGAACGGCCTCAGGGGAAGGGGTGCGGTTCCGTGTTGAGCTCGTCCTCGGTGAGGGAGCGCCGGGTGTACCCGAGCCGGTGGGGCGCCTCCAGCAGCCGGGGCAGCCCGCTGATCCGGCGGTGGCGGTGCCCGAAGGTCATCGGCAGCGTGCCGGGGATCAGCACCTTGACCGCGTGGAGGTCCATGGCGCGCAGTTCGTCCGGCGTCTGGTCGACGACCACGACGTCCAGCCCGGAGTCGGTGTACCGGCCGACGACCGCGCGCATCAGCTCCCCCAGGTCGCCGGCCGCGAACTCCTCCGTGCGGGCGCCGACCTCGGAGGCGGGGCGGCCGGGTGCGCTCGCGGTGAGGAAGTTCAGCCGCTCCGCGGCGCGCGGGTCGGTGTAGAGGAGCGGATGGTCCTCCATGTCCGCGACGGCGGAGGAGTCCTCCGCCATGGCCGCCGCCCGGGCCCGCACCTCGGGGCTCGTGAAGGACCGGATGCCGTTGGTCAGCATGTCGCCCAGCTCGGCCACCGCGTTCATGACCGCCCGGCGCCCGGACAGGTGGGCGCCCGCGGTGCAGAACGCCGCGGGCAGGTCCGCGCCCGGGGCGGCCGTGGCCAGGGCCCACACCGCGGGGATGCCGTGTTCTGCCGTGATGTCGAAGAGACGGAGATCGTACCCGGTCTCCGCGCGCAGGGCCGCGAGGTGGAGGGCGTTGCGCTCGTCGAGGGTCGCCTGGTCGATCTCCGGTACGGGCAGCCGGGCGTACCACGTCAGCAGGAACCCGTCGCGTTCGGCGATCTCCAGCATGCCGTAGAGGACCGCCTCCTCCAGGCTGGAGCCGAGCGCGCACCCGTTGGAGATCTCGTAGACGAAGGGGCGGTTGTCCGGGTCGAGAGCGTGGGCGCCGTAGTAGGCGAGGGTCTCGGGCACCAGGATCGGCTCGCCGCGCAGGAACGACCAGCCCCACACCCAGCGGTAGGCGCGATCCGGGTCGAACGGGTCGAACCCGAAGCCCGGTTCGTCGTACGCCTCCGGCGGGTGCAGGCCGAGGGTGCGCGGATCCAGGGCCCGGCCGGCGAGGTCGTGGTACGACCCCACTTCCGGGCTGTGCAGCCGCCCCGGCGCCGCGGAGAACCGTTCCAGCGCCTCGAGCAGCGCGATCGTCCGGCTGACGCGGCGCTGGGGGGCGCGGCCGTAGCCGCCGGACCCTCTGCCCCACCGGTGCGACACCTCCGCCGAGCTGAGGATCGCCCCGCCGGAGGTGCGGTCGTGCAGCAGCCACACCACGCCGGTGCGCTCGTCGACGTAGGTCTCGGTCAGCGCGTCCAGCTCCGCGGCGAGGTCGCGCCCGCGTGCCGCCCCTTCGGCATGGCTCGGCACCGGCCGAGGCGTCCCCAGTACGGCCGGGGGCTCGTCGATCACGCGCGGGGCGCAGACCTCGCAGAGGGGGTCCGGCAGGATCCGGTGGGGGGTGACCGACAGGTCGTGGAGATCCACGGTGAGCACGGTCGCGCGGGTCCGCGGCCGCTCGCCGCCGGCGAAGGAGCGGATGTCGTCGGCGATCAGGGCCGCCGCCAGGCGGACGGCGTCCGCGGTCAGCAGCGGCGAGGGCGCGGCGAGCTGCTCGGCGTGGCGTTCGCGGACGGCCTCGCCGCGTTCGTACCTCGGGGCGGCCCAGGTCTGCCGGCGGGCGGCGCACAGGGCACAGCCCGGCTCTCCCGGCGTCTCCCAGGGGCCGATGACGATCGTGTCCGGCTCGGCGCGGGCCGGGAGCACGGGGCCGGTGAGCCTGGCCCGCAGCTCGGCCGTGACGGCCTCGGACCAGCCGTCCGTGGCGGCGACGGTCGGCGCGGCGGGGAGGTGTTCCTCGGGGAGCGGGACGGGCCGTACTCCGAGCCGGTCCGCCACGGCATCGGCGATGCGCCCCGCCGCCAGTACGGTCACGGCGTGCTCGGACATCCTGCCTTCTTTCTGGGTTCAGGCCTGACAGAGGTCATGAGAGCCGGCGATCGCCACCCTCAGGCTCAGCGGGGCGATCGCCGCCACGGCCGGGTCGTGGTCGAGGGGCAGGACGACGGCGCGGCGGCCGGTGGCGGCCAGGGCCACCGCCACCCCGTCCGGGTCGATGACGTGGCCCGGGTCGAGCCGTATCGTGGCCCGCGCGGGCTGCGCGGCCGCCCATGGGCGGGTCCGTCCCGCGTGAATCCGCCGCTGGACGCTGAAGAGCGTTTCGAGGAGTCCCTGCGTCCAGGCCGAGGACGCGGTTCCCGCGGTCCTGGCCACCTCCGTCCCGCCGCGGTGGAACGACAGGCTGGTGACCCCGAACCGGCCGCCGTGGTCGTGGACCTCGGGCAGCTCGCCGAGCTCGGCCAGCAGGGTGAAGCAGCGCCGTCCCACCGCGTCCAGCCCCGCCGGATCGGCCGTGACGGGGCGGCCCGCGGGGTCGTCGATGAGGTCGGCGTCACGTGTCCAGTGGGCGCAGAGCCCTCTCGCCACGGCCTCCTCCCAGGTGGCGCCGAAGCCCTCTCCGGGGGCGGCCCGCTGCCCGGCCAGCCGCGGGAAGGCCCGTGCGGCTGCCAGGCGTACGGGCGCCGCCGCCGCCAGGTCGTAGGCGATGGCGAACCCGCCTGGGGCGCCGGCGGTCACGGCCGCGTACAGGGCCGCGGGCTCGGCGTCCTCGGCGGCCAGCGCGGTGCCGCCGGAGTCCACCAGGCGCCGCGGATCGACCGTCAGCGCGGCGTAGCGGGCCAGCGCCCGGCGGGCCGCCTCGATCCGGGTGCCGGCGTAGGCGAAACCCACCGCACGCACGGTCACACCCGGCCCGGGTGCGAGCACGTCGCCGGCCTCGGCCTCGGACACGTGCAGCGGGCTCTGCGCGGCGGAGTCGTCGGGGAGGAACCGGAACGGGCCGAACAGCTCGTCGGCGGCCCGGACCGCCGCGTCGGAGAACTCCTGCGCGTCCTCGGCGGGCCGGGACCGCAGGTGGTCCACCCGGCTCAGCACCGCGTCCGGGGTGGGCGGCGCCGCCGGCAGCTCGTACGGGTGCGGCTGGCAGTGGTGCCTGGAGGTGATCAGGTCCGGCCCGAGCCGCGTCGGCCTGCTCGCGTGCCGCGGGTCCGCGGTGCCGGTGGCCCATCGGAACACCGCGCGTCCCACCTGCGCGGCGGCCACCTCCACGTGCACGCCGGTGATCGCCTCAGGGGCGCGTGGTGCTCTCCTCAGGCGTGCGCGCAGCGACTCCGGCCGTACCGCGACGAGGGGGTCGTCCTTGGCCGCCCGCACGGGGACGTACCAGACGTCCGTCCCGTCCCGCAGGACGTGGCCGACGGCGAGGCCGTCACGTGCGGCCCGGTCCACGAACCGCGCCCTCTCGGCGGCGGGGCCGAGCGCCGAGGTCAGGAGGAGGACGTCCAGGCTCCACAGGTCCTCCTCGCCGAGCCCGTCCGCGTCGCACACCCGGACCCGCGCGGCTCCGGAGGCGCGCAGGGAGGCGGCGATCGCCTCCGGCAGCGGATCGGCCGCCAGGCCGTCGTTCGCGACGGCGACGCTGAGGTCACGGAACCGCGCGAACGCGGCCCGCGCCCCGTCGATGTGGGCCTCGACGAAGGCGACCTCCGCCGCGAAACCGCCCGGTTCGTCGTCGCCGGCACCCTGCGCGGGCTCGGCGGCGATCTCGCGGACGACGCCGGCGTCGCGCAACTGGATCAGGATCGACCTGGCCAGGTCCGCGTGCGCGGGCGGCAGGCCCGCCGTGATCTCGGCGAGGCTCGACCGTCCGTCCAGGTGCGGGGCGAGGGCCTCGACCCATCGGGCGATGGACGTCCCGGTGAGGGTGAGCGGTCCGGCCGGGGTGATGAGGTGCACCCCGTTCCTGATCGGGGCCAGGTACGTGTGGTCGACCAGGCGCAGCTTCATGCGTCTCCTTCCGTCGGGTGCTCCGCGGCGACGGTGCCGAGCATGAACTCCCCGACCACGTCCTCGCTGAGGGGATCGGCTCCGGTGATGCGCTGGAAGGCGCGCGGCGCGCTGCTCCCCAGGGCGCAGCCGCCGAGCCCCATGGCGGTGGCGACGAGGTACATGGTCTGCATCAGGACGCCGAGGTTCTTGAGGATCAGCGCGTACGCCAAGCCCTCGTACACCCACATGAGCTGTTCGAAGCGCGCGGTCACCAGCACCAGCACCTGCGGCCGCGCCCCGGCGCCGGACATCGACCGCGCCGCGTCCAGCAGGATCCCTTCGGCGCCGGCCTGCCTGTCCACCCGCTCCAGGCGGTGGCCGTACCCGTCGTAGTGGTAGGTTCCGGGCGCCAGCCCGGCCACCTGGTGGGCCACCACGTACAGTTCGAGCTCGTGGACGCCGCCACCGCCCGGATAGGCACGGCGCGGCCGGTCGCCGTACGGGGTCGGGCGGTCGGAGGTTCTGGCGCAGCGGTGGAGGAACTCGGCGAGCTGCACGATCGTGATCGGCCTGCCCGCGTCGTGGTCACGTACGGACCTGCGCGCTTCCAGCACCTCGGTCAGGCTCGGGTCCGTGGCCAGGACACGTTCGCGGTCGGGGCGGGGCAGGTCCGTGGCGGGCCCGGCGGCCGGTGGCCGGGGGGCCGGCGCGGCCGTGTGCTCCCGGCCCCAGTACGTGGCGCCGAACCCGCCGGCCACCCCGCCCCCGCCGTCGATGCCCCGGCTGCTCCGGTGGAACGCCAGATCGATCGCGGACCACTGCCGGACGCGGAACTCCTCGTCCTCGTCCCCGGTCACGGCCAGACCGGACCAGAGCAGGTCGCGCCTGAGCAGGAACGCCGCCTGCGCGCTGATGCCCGGGAGCGGCGCGGCTGAGCCGGGATCGGCGAGCGTGGCCAGCGCTTGCGGGGCGTGGACCGTGATGGAGGCCCAGGCGCGAGGCGACGTGGCACGCAGGCCGCCGCCGGGCGCCGCCGCGATGGTGGTGAAACGTGACAGCCGCGCGGTGGCGGGCGCGTCCGCGGGGGCGCCTGCCGGTGGACGGAGCCGGGGCTCCAGGGTGTGGACAGGTGTGTCACCGTCGTGGACGGTGACCACGAGCCAGCCGTCCTCACGCAGCCGGGACAGGAGCGTACGGGCTTGCGGGGGGAACTGCTCGGCCCGGTGTTCCCCCGCGGCGAGCGCCCGCACGACGGCGAGGTCACCACCGTCGATCGGAGTCGTGTCGGGGTAGCCCACCAGGTGGGCACCGTTGCGCTCGCGGCCGATCGCGACCCCCGCGCGAAGCCTCAGGGTCTCGCCCGCGTTCACCCGGCTCCTCCGCCCGCCGCGGCGAAGTCGCGCAGGACCTGGGTGGCCTGCCTGCCGGTACGCCGTTCCACCGCCGCGGCGACCAGGTAGCAGAGGAAATAGCGCTGCAACGGGGTCAGCCCCAACCGGGTGAACTGCAGGTACATCAGATTCAGCACGAGCCGGAAGAGCGCGAACCAGGTGGACGGGAGCACCTCGCCGAGCCACCGCTCGTTCTCGGCGAGGGCCCGGTGGAACGGGCTCAGCTCCCGGTAGGCGTCGCGCACCAGGGCCAGGTCGTCCCCGCCTTCTCCCATCGGCAGCAGCCCGCGCCCGCGCAGGTCGAGCCCGCGTACCCGGCTCGCCAGCAGGGCGGCGACCAGGCTCTCGGTCGCGTCGTCCACGGCCCCCGAGCCCGGGTCGAGCAGGGCGTCCAGGCGAGCCCCGAGCACGCCGGCCCTGTCCTGGAAGTGCGCCTCCCACGCACGTGCCCGCGCGGCGCCGCCGGCCTGCTGGGCGAGGTAGGCGTCGGCGTGCGACCGGTAGCTGAGGTAGCCGGCCTCGATCCCGTCCGAGTGGAACTCGTCGGCCACGACGACCATGGCGTCGAACACCGCCGCGAGCACGCCCTGCCCCTGGATCGCCCTGCCGAGGACGGCGAAGGCGTGATCGTTGGCGGCGCACATGAAGTCCGCGTACAGCGCGGCCGCCTCGGGTGTGCCGTGCACCGCCACCCGGGCGTCGTACGCCTCCACGTGCCAGGAGTTGTCGTCGTACCAGGGGGTCAGCGGGCCGGGCTCCGACTCGGCCTCGGCCAGCCGTCGGTGCAGCGGCAGAACCGCGTCCGGATCGGCCCCGGCTGCGGGCAGCCCCGCCAGGTACGGGCCGATCCGCGCCTCGACCGCCGGGAGCACGTCCGTACTGAAGGCGCCGTCGGTGGCTTCGACGTGCAGCCGCACGTGCGGGCCCTGGCGCCAGTGCCGGGCGAACCAGCAGCGGTGACCGCGGGCCGCCAGCTCGGTCATGACCGGGCGTACGGCCTCCACCAGCAAGCGGTCGGTCGCGTCGCCGTAGTGGTGGATGTGCACGCTGTGCCAGCCAGGCGTCGTCATGCGGCAGCCTCGTCCCTGGCGAGCTCGGCGAAGGCCCGATCGGCCAGATCGCGAAGCCAGGACTCTTCGGTCAGGCTCACGCCGAGGCGGTTGCAGGTCAGGTGGGCGCACCTGTCGAGGACCTCCCGCACGGCCCCGGGCTCCCCGAGCCTGGCGGCCAGGGTGGTGGCGGAGGCCGCGAGGACGCCGGCGAAACCGGACGGTTCCTCCGGCGGGTCCGCGGCCAGCGCCCGCGTCCGTTCCGCGATGGCGAGCAGGGTGCGGCGGCGGCGTTCGTACCGGGCCTCGGCCTGCCCTCCGGGCGGCCATGAGGGCGTTCCCGGCTCCGGCCGCCCGGTGCAGCGCGCGGCGATCCACCGGTTCAGGGCGAGCGCGGCGAACGCCGCCGTGGTGCGCCGGTCGGGGGAGGGCCGCGCCGCCAGTAACCGCCGTACCGCTCCGCTGCATCGGACGAAGTGGTCCTCGGTGGCGTGCAGGCAGGCACCCGTGCCGTACGTGCCGGTCTCCGGCCGGTACGGGATGAACGCGAAGGAGTTGTTGGGCCGGAGATCGCGTTCGTACGACGGCAGCTCCTCCAGTGCCGCCATCGCGGGCGCGTAGAGGTCGTAGTCCGCCTGCGTTCCCCGGGTGGGCGAGGGGAGGCGGCTCAGGAAGTCCCCGGTGGCGCCGGACAGGACCCGCCGTACGTCGTCCGCGCGTCCCGGAGCGGGCAGGGCACGGATCCGCAGGTGCGGGCCCCCTTCCCAGTACCGCAGGAAGAACAGGCCCGCACCGGCGGCGGCATCGTCGAGCCGGTCCTGCACCGTGGCCAGCAGGTCCGTGATGACGAGATCGAGGTCGCCGTCGTAGAAGACGTGGACGCTGATCCACGACCGCGTGCCGGTCACCCGCACACCACCCGCTCCCTGACTCGTCCCTGCCGCCGCGGCCGGCCGGCCCGGATGATCGAGGAACGTAGCGAGCGCTGGTATAACTCCAGAACACGCCCCGTATACGCGCCTGGTGAGCCGCCCTGCCAGCCGGCCGGAGGCACGTCCGCGGAGCCGTCCACCAGCTTCCGCTCGCGCAGGACGGCGCCGCCGCGTGGACCACGACAGGGAGGGCGGCGTCCGCGGTGAAGGGAACCTCGGAGACCGTGTCCCGCTCGAAAATACGGTTTCGGTGCTGTGAGCTCGGGTTTCACATGGCGGTTTCCCGGAACAAACGCGGCGGTTTCTCGCAATGGTGCAGGAAAGAGGGCCTCAGTAGCTTTCGGCAGGTGCTCAAAACCGCCCTCGCTGCAATCTGTTTCGTCCTGGCTCCCGACGTTCCCGCGTCGATCCCCGCGTCGGTCGACGCCTACGTCGAGGAGTACCGCGCGGCCACGGGCCTGCCTGGCGTCACGGTGGCGATCACGAACCAGAGCAGAGTCATCCACACCGGCGGATACGGCAAGACCGCCGCCGGTGAGCCCGTCACAGCCGACACTCCCATGGCGGTGGCCTCGGTCAGCAAGTCCTTCACCGCCTTGGCCGTCATGCAGCTGGCCGAGAGGGGCAAGGTCGCCCTCGATCAGCCGGTGCGCCGCTACCTGCCCGAGTTCACGCTGGCCGACCCCCGGGCCGCGAAGATCACCGTACGGCAGCTGCTCGACCAGACCTCCGGCATGGCCGACTCGGCCTTCCACGAGAAGAGCCTGGCTCAGCCTCGAACGCTCCAAGGCGCCGTGGCCCGGCTCAGGACGGCCAGGCTCGCGGCGGATCCCGGGACCGCCTTCAGCTACCACAACACCAACTACCAAGTCGCCGCCCGGCTCGTCGAAGTGGTCAGCGGCCAGCCGTTCGCGGCCTACCTCGACGCAAACGTGTTCGAACCCCTCGGCATGCGCAACAGCACGACGATCAACACCGACCGCGACATGCCCGACAGCGCCCGCGGCCACCTGTACGTCCTCGGCCAGGCCCTCGCCGTGCCGGAGCCCTCCGCGTTCGGCAACGGCTCCGGCGGGGTCATCAGCACCGCCAACGACCTGGCCAGGTGGCTGGTCGCGCAGAACACCGGCCTCCAGGGTCTCCTGTCCCCGCGGAGCGTCGGGGAGATGCGCACCGCCTCCGAGCAGAACCAGGACTACGCCCTCGGCTGGATGATCGACAAGACCGAGCGCGGCGCCCTCGTGCTCGAGCACGGGGGCGACCTGTTCACCTCCACCGCCCACCAACTGCTGATGCCCGGCTCGGGATACGGCATCGCCGTCATGGCCAACACCGGTATGGCCTTCTCCGACGCGCACACCCTCATGGCGGGCCTGGTCGCCATCATCGAGGGCGGCACTCCGCAGCCGCCCTCCGGGCAGCAATCGCTCCCCACCGACGCGCTCTTCGTACTGCTGACCCTGGTGACCATCGGGCTCGCGGTGCGGGGCACGGCGCGTGCCCGGCGATGGGCCGCACGCCGCACGGGATGGCAGCGATGGCGGCTGGCGCCGTACCTGATCCCGATCGGGTTGTGCGCGACGATCGCCCCGATCCATCGCATACTGGCACGCGGCCGCGACGCCGGCTGGGTCCAGCTGGCCTACCTCTACCCGACGTTCATGCTCTGGCTGGTGACGGCCGCGGCCGCGGGCCTCACGGTGGTCGCCGCGCGCCTCTGGGGCGCGGCGCGGCCACGACGGCCATGAAGCGTGCGCGGCGGGTGGCGAGAACCGGAGTGGTTTCTGAGCCTGTGGACCTCTGATCCGGGCGTGGCCGGCCTTGCCGGTGCACGCCTGCGTCATCGGGTGAGCTCCTCCGCGGCTGGGGATCCGGCGGCGGGAGCCTGCCGGTTCTTCATGGCCAGAGCCAGGAGGACGGTGCAGGCGGTGAACGCCGCCGCGAGGGTGAAGGCCACGGTGACTCCCTCGGTGAGGATCTGGTGGGCCGGTCCGCGCGCGACGCGGGTGGCGGCGCCGAACACCGTGACCAGGATGGCCAGCCCCAGCGCGCCGCCGATCTGCTGCATGACGTTGAGCAGGCCGGAGGCGGCGCCGGCATCCTCGGGCCGGATCCCGGAGGACAACACGGTGGTGGCTCCCACCAGCAGGACGCCCATGCCGAGGCCGGCGATCATCATGGGGCCGAGCAGGGCCGTGGCGTAGCCGGCCTGGGGCGTCAGCCGCGTCATCCACAGCAGGGCCACGGTGATCGCTGCGGCGCCGACGGCGATCAGCGTCTTGGCGCCCAGGCGTGGCAGCAGCCGGGCCGCCGCGCCGGAAGAGACCAGGATCGCCAGGGCCAGCGGCACGAAGGCGAATCCCGCCTGCAGAGGGCTGTAGCCGCGGGCCTGCTGCAGGAACTGGGTGAGGAAGAAGAACATGCCGTTGCCCGCGGCCAGGACGAACAGCAGCACGAGGTAGCCGCCGGCGCGGTTGCGGTCGGCGAACAGCCGCAGCGGGACGATCGGCTGCCGGGCACGGGACTCGACGGCCACGAACAGTGCCAGCAGGACGGCGGCCGCGCTGAGCGCGCCGAGGGTGACCGCGTCGCCGAAGTCCTGCTCGGCGGCGCGGATGAAGCCGTAGACGAGCGCGGTCATGCCGAGCGTCGAGGTCAGCGAACCCGCCAGATCGAAGCGGCCCGGGTGGCGCTCGGTCTCGGTGATGAACAGCGGGGCCAGGATCAGCAGGACGAGGCCGATCGGCACGTTGATGAACAGCACCCACCGCCAGGAGATCCAGTCGGTGAGCATGCCACCGGCGACGAGGCCGATCGCGGCGCCGGAGCCGGAGACTGCCGCGTAAGCCCCCAGCGCCCGCGCCCTGCGTGCGGGGTCCGGGAAGCCTACGGTGATGAGGGCGAGCACGGTCGGGGCGGCCATGGCGGCGCCGATTCCCTGACCTGCACGGGCCGCCAGCAGCATCTCGGCCGAGGTGGCCAGCCCTCCGGCCAGTGAAGCGGCCGTGAAGATGACGACCCCGCCGATGAGCGCCCGCCGCTGGCCGAGGATGTCGCCCGCGCGACCGCCGAGCAGCAGCAGACCGCCGAAGGCCAGCATGTAGGCGTTGAGCACCCAGGACAGGCCGGCCGCGGAGAAGCCGAGGTCGTGCTGGATGTCGGGGAGGGCGATGTTCACCACGTTGGTGTCCAGGATGAACATCGTCTGGCAGATCAGCACGATGGCGAGCACCGGGCCGGGGTGGCGCTGGGGGCGGGAAGCGCCGGCGGGCCCGGATCCCGCTGTCGCCATGTGCGTGCGCTGTTCGGTCATGGCACTCCTCAGGATGGAAGCAACGAAACGAGGAGGCTCCTCGGTTTCGGTGAGCTAAGATATGAGGAGGCTCCTCGTTTTGGCAAACGTGTGGAGGGTCCCATGGCGGATCGATCGGCGCAGACCCGGCCCGCAGGGCGCAAGGATGCGCGACGCAACTACGAGCGTCTGCTGACGGCCGCCCGGACGGCTTTCGCCGAGCACGGCGTCGGCGCCTCCCTGAACGACATCGCGCGCACCGCCGGCGTTGGCAACGTGACCCTCTACCGGCACTTCCCGACCCGCCAGGCACTGCTGGAGGCACTGCTGGGCGAGAGCCTGCGCGGCCTGCGCGCACGCTCGGACGAGCTGCTCGCCTCCCCGTCCCCGCACCAGGCCCTGACCACCTGGCTCACAGCCGCGGTCGAGCACGCCATGGCCTACCGCGGCCTGGTCGACGCCCTCGTCGACAGCCTCGCCGACCCCGCGTCCGAACTCCACGCCACCTGCCAAGCCGTCAAGGCCGCCGGGGCGCAACTGCTGGCCAGAGCCCAGCACGCAGGAACGATCCGGCCGGATATTGACGCTTCCGCGCTCTTCTCCCTCATCGCTTCGGTCGCCTGGGCTGCGGAGCGGACCCCTGTACACCGTGACCAGCTTCTGGCCGTCATGCTCGACGGGCTCCGCCTCCGGGTGGATGAACCGGACTGAACCGGAGGGCGGCGGACAGCGTCCACAGCGAGTGGTCCTGGGACGCGCCGCCCGGCGCGTTGGCTGGTGGAGGAACGGGCGTCCGGCGAGCCTCACGGCCGGGCGCGAAGGCCTCCTCGTAGGGTCGATCTCAGGTATCTCTTCGTCATGGCCCGGGCCCGGCTGACCGGGCCCGGGCCGTCCCGCGGCGTGGTGAACAACGGTCACCGCAGGCTGCCGGTCAGCGGGACGGGCGCGGTCGCGCGCCCCCTGCCGAGCCGGACCCAGCGCACGAGGAGCAGGGCCATCCCGATCAGCCCGTCGATTGTCAGCAGCCCCCAGTTCAGCATCGTGAACAGGTGGACCTGGGTCTGGGTGACGCCGGGCAGTTGCCCGAGCCGGATGATCGCCACCCACTGGGCCGGGGTGCCGGTCACGAGCAGGGTCAGCCACACCGCGATGGTCTGCGCGGCGTCCCACAGGGCGTGCAGCAGGACCACGACGGCGTACCAGCCGAGGAGCGGGAGGTCCGGCCGGGGCTGGCCGCCGCGGCTGCGCGCCGCGGCCGCGAACAGCACGCCACCGAGCAGCGCGGTCCACAACCCGTGCCCGACCGGGGCGAGCACCGCACGCAGGGCCTCGGTCTCGACGAGATTGAGCAGCGACAGGCCGCTGGAGGTGAACAGCGCGTTGAAGGCGTACCCGGCGCTCTCGAACGCGGCGAAGCCGAAGCCCACGGCCGCGCCGAGCACCATGCCGTCGCGCGCGGTGTAGAAGGGCAGCCGGCGGGCGAGCAGCCAGAGCGCGGCCAGCTTGACGCCTTCCTCGATCGCCCCGACCGCCAGGTAGCCCCAGCTCGACATGTTCGTCAGCAGCGCCGACTCCAGGATCGAGGCGCCCAGGACGCCGAGCACGCCGCCGTACACGAACGCGGAGAAGATGCGCTGGGTGGTGATCACCGCGTCGGCGCGCCGGAACGCGAACGCGACGAACGTGACGGGGACCAAGAAACTGCCCACCAGGATGATCGTCGGCACCAGGTTGACGTTGCCGGTGACGAACGTGACCACCACGGTCGCCACCCACAGCGCCAGCCCTCCGAGGAGGATCCGGACCCAGCTCGGGCCGGAGCGCCGCACTCCGGGCTCGTTGACGAATGCGACATCAGGGAAAACTGCCGGGTGTGACTTCACCGCGGGCTCCTTCCGGGGAGTGCTCAAGGCTTCCCCTTCAGGATCCGCGGGCCCCGCCGCGGTGTCGTCCCGGCCAGCGGCCATCCCGGCTACCGGCTGGCTGGAATCCCGGGATCCCGGTCAGCCTCCGGTGACCGGCAGATCGGCGTGCAGGGTGGTGCCCCGGGCGGGCGGGCTGTCGACGGTGACCGCGCCGCCCAGCGCCTCGACGCGGTCGGCCAGCCCGAGCAGCCCCGAGCCCGTGCCGGACGTGGCGCCGCCGACGCCGTCGTCGCTCACCCGCAGCCGCAACGTCCCCTCCTCCAGGCACGCCCGCACGGTCACGATCGTGGCCTGGGCGTGTTTGGCGGTGTTGGTGAGCGCTTCGGAGACCACGTAGTAGGCGGCCACCTCGACGGGTTCCGGCAGCCGGCCAGGCACGTTCACGTCCAGCTCGACCGGCACCGGGCTGCGGCGCGCGAGGGTCTTCAACGCCGGGCCGAGCCCGGCCTCGCTCAGGATCGCCGGGTGGATGCCGCGGGAGATCTCGCGCAGCTCGTCCACGGCCTCACCGAGCCCGTCGGCGAGCCGGTCGAGGGGTTCGGCGAGGTCGGGGCGGTCCGGCGGCAGTGTCGCCTGGGTCGTGCGCACGTCCAGCACGAGCGAGACCAGCCGCTGCTGGATGCCGTCGTGCAGGTCGCGTTCGATGCGGCGGCGGGCCTGGTCGGCGGAGGTGACGATGCGCGAGCGGGAGGCGGCCAGCTCTTCCCGCTGCCCGTCCAGCGTGGCCGCCATCGTGTTGAAGCCGCGCTCCAGGACACGGATCTCGCCGATCCCGCGCTCGGGCACCCGGGCCCGCAGGTCGCCGTCGGCCAGCTGCCGCGTGGCCCCGGCGAGCCGCCGCACCGGGGTGACCACCGCGCGGGCCAGGTAGAGGGAGTAGGCCCCGATCAGGGCGACCGACGCGATCAGCCCGGCCACGCCGCTGGTGATCGCGCGCAGGGCCGCCGTGTCGGACTGGCGCTGCTCGGTCCGGGCCGCGGAAAGGGTGACCGCCACCAGCGCGTCGAACTCCCCGCGCATCGTGTCCACCCGGCGCCTGCCCTCCGCGGTCTCGGCCGCCCTCGCCACGGCCCGGTCACCGCGCATGGCCCGCACCAGCGGGACGGAGTAGGCGTCGATGTACGACGTGCCCTCCGCCTCGATCCTCCGGGCGAGCTCGTGCTGGGCGGGGTCGTCGGCCACCAGCCGCTCCAGTTCGCTCGCCTGCCCGGGGAAGGCCGCGACGGCCGCCTGCCATGGTTGCAGGAAGCTCTCCTGGCCGGTGAGGGCGAACCCGCGCTGGCTCGTCTCCATGTCGATGATCAGACGTTCCAGCCGGTTGGCCATCGTCAGGACCTGTGCGGAGCGCTGCTCGCGGCGCCAGGCCTCACGCAGGTCGCCGATCGAGACCAGCAGGACCGCGAAGGCCGCGCCCACGATCAGTGCCAGCACGGCGCCGGCCGTCACGGTGCGGAGGGTGAGACCGCGGCCTGGATCGTTCCTGGCTGCGCCTGACCGGCCATCGTGCATGCCCGGAGTGTACCGATCAGGGACAAGGTCCCATAATGCCGACATGGCCGATACGCAGGTGGTTCTCGCTGACGACGACGTGCTGCTGCGCGAGGGGCTCGCCAGCCTCCTCGCGCGCTCCGGCCTGGACGTGATCGGGCAGGCCGGCGACGCCGTCCAGCTGCTGGACCTGGTCCGCGAACGGCGGCCGGAGCTGGCCATCGTGGACATCCGGATGCCGCCCACCAACACGGTCGAGGGGCTGCGGGCCGCCGCGCAGATCCGCGAGCGGCACCCCGAGGTGGGCATCCTGGTGCTGTCGGCACACGCCGAGGCCGAGCACGCCATGCAGCTGCTGGCCAGCGGCGGCGGGATCGGCTACCTGCTCAAGAGCCGGGTGACCGACGTGGAGGACTTCGTCGACACGGCGCTGCGCATCGCCAGGGGCGGCTCGGTCGTCGACCCCGCGCTGGTCCAGGAGCTGGTGTCGGCGCGGCGCCGCAACGACCCGCTGGACGCGCTCAGCACGCGCGAGCGCGAGGTGTTGTCGCTGATGGCCGAGGGCCGCTCGAACGCCGGCATCGCCCGCCGGTTGTGGGTGACCGAGGGCACGGTGGAGAAGCACGTACGCAGCATTCTCACCAAGCTGGGCCTGTCCGAGGCCGACGACGACCACCGCCGGGTGCTGGCCGTGCTCACCTTCCTCGATGCCCGCTGAGCAGCTCGCGGATCGCGGGCCCCGACAGCCGCGCCTTCGGCAGGAACCCGACCGCCCGGCTCGCCTCCACGAGCTGGGCGAAGTCGTCGGCGTCCTGGGTCGAGATCATGATGACCGGGACGGCTTCCAGGCGGCCGGCCACGTCGAAGCCGCTCTCCTCGCCCAGCCCGACGTCGACCAGCGCGACGTCGGGCCGCAGCGCCGAGGCCAGCTCCAACGCCCGGCCTCCGGTCGCGGCCGTGCCGACGACCTGGACGCCCTGCAGCTCCAGCAGCCGGCTCGCGGCCTCCACGAACCGCCGGCTGTCATCGACGATCAGGCAGCGCAACTCCACCTCCCCAGGCTCCCACCCCGGCAGGGCGCGGGGCATTCCCGCTAGCTGGAACCCTCTCGTGCCTACCGCCGGCGCGCTCATCGGCCCAGGCCCGCGACGAGGTTGATGGTCAGGGCGACGATGACCGTCCCGAACAGGTACGACAGCAGGGCCTGGCGCAGCACCGTCGAGCGGAACGCGGAGGTGCGCAACTGGGTGTCGGAGACCTGGAACGTCATCCCGACGGTGAAGGCCAGATAGGCGACCCCGGTTCCGGCGGTCATGATCATGTAGCCCACCGCCGCCAGGCTGGCCACCGCCGCGACGACCACGGCCACGTCCGCGCCCGCGCGGGACCGCTCTCCCCGTCCTCTCGATCGCGGCCTGCCGGCCGGCCTTCTCCTGCAGGGCAAGGAGGCCGCCGCCTGGCCCGCCGTCCGGGCCGTGCTCGACCCGTCCGTACGCGGCGGCCGGCTCTGGGGACCCCGGGTGTTCGGGGTCCGCGGCCTGCCCGTTCTCGAACGCGTCCAAGGTCACCTGGCCGACACCGTACTCGCGGCCCGGCTGTGGACCGCCACCGCCGGGCTGACCGGCCTCGACCCGAGCTCGAACCTCGGGTGAGCCAAGATCGACCTTGCCGGTCGGGAGACCACGGTGAAGGACCGCGGCGTGATCGTGGCGATGCCGCAGGGGCAGAGCCGGCCGCCTCACCCGACGGGCAGGCAGGACACCGTGCCCGTCGCGGGTGAAGCCGGGCTCGGCGGGGAGAGGGCCGGCATCGTGCCGTCGGTCAGGCGGCGTGGGCCAGGGCCGCGTCGTCGGCGGCGGCCTCCTCCCGGCTCCACGGCTGAGGAGCGGGATGGGCCAGGTGCCACTGGACGGACTCCGCCACTCGCACCGCCGGGTCGCCGGCGGTCCAGCCGAGCAGGGCGGTGGCCCGGGCGGAGGAGACCAGGGCGTGCTGGGCGGGGGCGCCGGTGAGCGCGAGGGCCGGAGGCAGGACCTGGTCGGGGACGCGTACCAGCTCGGCCGGCGAGCCGGCCGCCCGCAGGATCTGGCGGAACCAGCCGCCGAGGGTGGCGGTACGGGACTCGCCGATGGTCAGCGCCTGGCCGTCGGCGGTGCGGCGGTCGAGGGCGGCCAGCACGGCGGAGGCGAGGTCGTCGACGTGCAGGCGGGTCCACAGCAGGTTGGCCGCGCCGACGGGGATGCGGGTGCGGCCGGCGCGGACCCTGCGCAGGATGACGTCCTCACGGCGCTGCCCGTCGTACGGGCCGTAGATCATGGGCAGGCGCAGCACCACCGCGCCGCGCGGTAGCCAGCGTTCCTCGACGTCGAGCTTGTCGTAGTCGGCCGGGACGCCCGGCAGGTTCGCGTCCCGGTAGGGGTAGCGGTCGCGGCGCAGCTCGGAGTCCTCGTCCAGCGGCATGGGCGACAGCTCGCGGCCGGTGTTGAGCCCGGTGAACGCCTGGTAGACGTCCACACTGGACAGCACCACCGTGGGCACCTCGGGCAGCACGGGCAGGACCGCGTCCACGTCGCCGGCCGTCAGCGCGTAGGCGTCGACGACCGCCTCGGGCGCGAAGTCCTTCACCCGGCGGGCGTGGTCGGCCAGCGAGCGCCGGTCGGTGTGCAGGAAGCGCACCCCGGGCGGCAGGTCGGCCTGGGTGCCTCCCCGATGCACCACCATGACCTCGTCGCCGCGCCGCGCCAGCCGGTGCGCGATGCGCCGTCCCGTGAACCCGGTTCCTCCAAGGATCAAGACACGCATGCCGTAGATCATCCCTTCGCTGTCGTTTCGATCATGTGACCTGGGGGCTCGCCGGTGCCGGCGCGTGCGAATGGGCGGACCTGGCTGGTGACCAGCGACCCGGGACCACTGCGGTGGATCCTCTTCGGTTGATCTTGTTGCGGGCAATCGCTTCCAGCGGCCCGAAAGTCGTGACACCTCGGGTTCGCGCCGGGCCGGATCAGGCGAGCAACCGGTCGACCAGCCCGTCGAGGTAGTCGGGGGTGAGCGGGCCCGCGCCGAACAGGACGCGCATGTAGATCGGCGCCAGGAGATGGTCCAGCACCTCCAGTACGTCAGGCGGGTCCTCGCCGCGGTCGCGGGCGCGGTCGAGCATGGCCTGCAACTGCCGGGTGCGGTCGGCCAGGAGCTCGTCGCGCGCCTGAAGGCCCTGCTGCCCCTCGCCTGACAGCGCGAGGGTCAGCCGCACCAGCGCCAGTCCGTCGGGTCCGGTGACCTCGCGGGCCACGTTGGCGGCGTGGGTCCGCAGGTCGCCGGCCAGGCTGCCGGTGTCAGGCATCGGCGACCGCGCGTTGAGCCGGGCCAGCAGCACATCGCTGAGCAGGGCTTGGAGGTTGCCCCACCGGCGGTAGAGGCTGGTGTCGGCCACGCCCGCGCGGGCCGCGATGTCGCCGACGGTGAAGTTTCCGTAGCCGCGCTCCCTGACCAGCTCGGTAACGGCCTGGTGCACTGCCGCGCGGACCCGGGCGCTGCGCCCGCCGGGCCGCCTGACCCGCCCCTGCTCATCCATACCCCCCACCTTAACGCAGTCGAGACTTGCGTTAGAACCCATGAGGGCCTAGGTTAACGCAGTCACAAACTGCTTTTAGGAGGGAAGTGCGTGAAAGCGTTGCTCACCCTGACCTGCGCAGGTCAGTTCATGGTGCTGCTCGACAACACGATCGTCGGCGCCGCCCTGCCCGACATGCAGCAGCGGCTCCACACCGGGCTGACCGGCCTGCAGTGGATCGTCGACGCCTACGTGCTGCTGGTGGCCATGCTGCTGCTGTCGGGCGGCGTCTTCGCCGACCGGTTCGGCCGCCGTCGGGTGTTCCTGGCCGGGGTGGTGGTGTTCACGGCCGCGTCGGTGGTGTGTTCGCTCGCGCCCTCGATCGGCTGGCTGATCGCCGGGCGGGTGCTGCAGGGCGTCGGGGCCGCGGCACTCAGCCCTGCCTCGCTGGCGCTGCTCGCCGCCGCGTATCCCGCCCCGAGGGAGCGCGTCAGAGCGATCGGGTTGTGGGCCGGGTTCAGCGGCATCGGCCTGGCCGCCGGACCGCCGGCGGGCGGGATCCTGGTGGAGGCCTTCGGCTGGCCCGCCATCTTCCTGGTCAACGTGCCCATCGGGGCGGCCCTGCTGCTGGCCGGGCTGCGCGTGCTGGGAGAGTCCCGCAACCCCAGCGCGCCGCCGATCGACGTCCCCGGCACGGTCCTGTCCGTCGCGGCCGTGGGCGCTGTCACCTACGGCCTGATCGAGGGCGGTTCCCGAGGCTGGACCTCGCCGGTGATCCTGGGCAGCTTCGCCGCCGGGCTGGCGCTCCTGGCCGCGTTCGTCGTGGTCGAGGGACGTGTGTCGACGCCGATGCTGCCGCTGCGGCTGTTCCGTCAGCGGCTGTTCACGGTGTCCAACACGGCGATGGTCGTGGTCGGGTTCGCGCTGATGGGGTCGTCGTTCTTCTTCTCCCAGTTCTTCGTCCACGTCCAGGGCGCCTCGATCCTGGTCGCCGGGCTGCAGACCCTGCCCACCTCGCTGGCCATGGTGATCGTCAGCCCGTACGCGGGCCGGTTCGCGGCCAGGTACGGCTTCCGCGTCGTCGTCAGCATCGGCCTGGCGCTGGCCGGGCTGGGGCTGCTGGCGCTGGGCTTCGTCCACGCCGATACCGGCTACGGGAACGTGTGGTGGCGGCTGGCGGTCGTCGGCATCGGGTTCGCTCTCACCATGTCGCCGCTGACCGGGGCCGCCATCCAGGCGGTCAGCCCGCAGGAGGGCGGCCTCGCCTCGGGCGTCAGCAGCACCACCCGGCAGATCGGCGCGGTGCTCGGCGTGGCGCTGCTCGGGGCGATCGTCCACACGCGGGAGTCCGCCGGCGCCTCCTTCGAGTCCGGCCTCAACAGCGCCTTCCTCGCGGCGGGTGCCGTGACGCTGGCCTGCGCCGTATTCACCGGCCTGTGGCTGACCGCGGCCCGCACGCCGACGGGCGTCCCGGCCGGACAGTCAGGAGGCCAAGCAGTCAGTGCGCCGCCGCTGACGGCTCCTCCCAGCCGGCCCACCTCTTGAGCCGCTCGGCGTAGGCCCGCTGGGCCATCAGCAGCCCGTCGGTGCCGAAGAACACCCGCAGCGGCGGGTCGTCGGGGTCTGCCATCTCGAGCAGCGCCCGGCCCCGGCGGCGCCGTCGGTGGCGTAGAAGCCGGGCCCGACCACCGTCACCTTTGATGCCGAAGCCGGCGACCTCCTGCGCGAGGGAGCCGCTCAATCCCTCCAGCGCGAACTTCCGAGGCGTGATACCGCGGCCAAGCGACCTGACCGCCGGTGGAGGAGATCTGGATGATGTGTCCGCTGCCCTGCTCGCGGATCGAACTACTTGCGCAGATCTTTGAGCGTGACCTGGCCGCCGCAGTCACTCGACACGGTGCCGGCGCCGACCACGCTTCCCGCTTGCGCGATCATGACGATGCCTCCGGCCCGTGGGATTCCACCGGCAGCGGCGCACCGACATCCACCACGGGCTGTTGGCGATTTGATCAAAGACTGGCTACGAGGGAATCCGCTCCCCCTCCGGGCCGGCATCGGACGTCACCTCGGCTGCGACGCCGCGGCTCCGCAGCCGGGTGTGCAGGAACTCCATCTCCGTCAGGGTCCCGGCCAAGCCGGCGTGAGCGAGTTCGTCGGCGAGTTCACGAGCCTGGGAAAGCGGCATCTCCCAGACCTCCCGCAGAACCCTCAAGACCGGGACCAGGTTCGGCACCGGACCGACCGCACGCAGTCGGCTCGGGCCGTGCGCCGCCAGCAGGGCACTGCGGACAGCTTCCGGCGGCCTGCCCGCCTCTGGGTGCTCGCACCAGCCATCACCGCAGGTCGCGCAGGAGGCCTCGGCATCCCACCACAGCTGTCCGCAGTCAATGAACTGGTTCACCTGGCGGACCAGGGTGCCCCCGCAACCATCACAACGCGATTCGATCTTTGCTGTCTGCCCCGTCATCCCGACACCAACGCTTCCCACGCCACCACGAGCCGATGGCCCGGTAGCCGCATACTCGTTCACGTCACACCGTACAGATCGGTAACTGAGGCCAGAGATCTCAGCTGGAGCCGAGACCGTTCGAGACGAAGGCAAGCGGGCCCGTGATCGCCTATGTCTCGCCTGAGCAGAGCTTCTTCCCGACCGGCGTGCGCCTCGCTCAAGCAGCGGCTGATATTCAATCGAGCGGCAGGGCGTGCTGTCCGGCAACCTGGCGGATCTCCTCCAGCGGGTACAGCGTCTTCCTGCTCTCACTCTGTAGCTCGTGGTAGAAGTCGTTCAGCACGGTGGCCAGCGGGCTGTGCCGCGACAGCAGGGTCGCGACCCCGCCGGGCACGCCGGCTGGCCGCTCCCCCGCCGCCCATCGCCGGACCAGCTTGCGACGCCCCTGCCAGTCGGCGCCGTGGAAGGTGCCGGCCAGCCAGTTCACCAGGAACGTCAGCGTGTAGGTGCGGTCGAAGGTGAGGTGCCGGCGATGGAAGGCCTGTTCCTCCGCTGACAGGTCGAACCGGGTCGACACGGCCTGGCCGAAGTCGGTCAGGTAGAGGCGGCGCCCGTCGGTGAGGATGTTCTCGAAATGCGCGTCGAAGTGCAGGAGGCCGCCCGCGTTCATGAAGGACACGGCTTCACGCAGCCCCTGGTCCGCCAGGGCGCAGGCGCGGTCGGCGTCGCCCGCGCGTACCCGCTCGTCCAGCCACTGGTGCAGGTTGCAGGGAAAGTACTCCAGGAAGAGCGTCAGGCTCGCCGGCGCCTCCGCCAGCGCTTCGAGGCGGCGGCGCACGCCGGGCGCGCTCTCCCAGAAGGTGACCGCCCGATCGATGTCGGCCAGCTCGGCGAACAGGGGGGCGGGCTGGGCGTTGGGCAGCACCCGCCAGTGATACAGCAGCGGGAAGCCGGGGAACCGGCCGGTCAGCACCCATGCGGTGGTCATCGTGTGCGCGGCCAGCTCGCGCCAGGCGCCGAAGCCGGGCGAGCCGATGCCGTACTGGCAGAAGGGCGGCAGCCCGAACAGGTTGGCCGTCGAGTGCGGGTGGCGCAGTTCGGGCCCGGTGAGGGGCACGCGTTTGACGAAGACCGAGGTGCCGCCGACCTCGAGCCGCGCGGACGCCCCGCCGATGCCGGTGCCGAGGGGCACGGCCTCGCGCTCCAGCAGCTCCGCCAGCTGCCGGTCGTCATGCCGGGCCAGGGCCGTGGAAACGTCACGGTGGGTGGTCAGCCGCGTCTCCGTCATCATGATCACCTTACCGGCCGATGACGGCACCCCTTGCCTGGCGGCCACCTTGCCGCACCGCTTGCGGAGTTCGGCCAGGTGCTCGTTGATCTCTTGGCCGGCCGTGTCCAGCCGGTGCCGCGGGAACCCAAGACAAGGCCCGCCACGGCGGCGCCCACCAGCGCTGGACCCGCACCTGACGACATCGACGGTATGGGCTGCGGGGCCCGGACGCCCGTCGCCCTCCGGAGAGGGCGACAGGCGGGGTGTTCCAGGGGTTCCAGGGGTTTCTTGGGGGCGGACAGGGTGGGCTTCGTGGGCGAGCCGATCTTCGTGTTCGGGTCGGGTTCGAGTCCTACGCAAGGGCCGATCGGTGCGCCGGCCGCGCGGTGGTGGGAAGCGGGGTGGAAAGCCACCCGTCAAGGGCCGTGCTCGCGCCCACCCTGAGCATGGCCGGGCCGAGCTTGGTCCGGGCGGCGCTCTTGCCGGGCTCGCCGGTGGAGGTGGTCCACCCGTTCGCGCGCCAGGAGAAGCCGTTCCGGACGACGGTGCTCGCGGTGGTGCCGCCGGGGTCGCCGGCCGTCAGGACGCCCCCCGGCTGAAAGTTTCCCCCGCCGCAGGCCCTCCACCAGCGCCGTTGCCGGCGGCTGTGGCCATGCCCCGTCCCCTGGACGCAGGATGGCGTACCTTACTCCCGCTCACCCACATCCGCGTCAAAGGGAGTCGTCGTGCGTACCTGGCTGGCCCGCGCCGTTGTGTCCTTCCTGATGGTGCCGCTGACGGCCGCTCCGGCGGCCTCCTCCGCCTCGGCCCGGACGGACGCGCGTACGTGCGCGAAGGCGGACCTGCTGTTCTGCGAGGACTTCCAGGCCATGCCCGTCGGCGGCGCCGCCAGCCTCCGCTGGGGAGTCGACACCAAGCACGGCGCGCTCACCGTCGAGCGCGGGCGGCGGGGGCAGAAGGTGCTGCGTGTGCACACCGAAGGCAACGGCCGCGCGTTCCTGAAGGTGGACGACTTCGCCGCGCCGGGCAACAGCTTCTACGGGCGCGTACGGGTGCGGGTCGGCGCGTTCCCGACCGCGCCTGCCTGGGCGCACTACACGCTGGTCGAGGCCACCGGCGACGGCCCCGAGGTCGTCCGCCCGCTCGGCGGCCAGTACGCCCCGCCGCCCCACGGGGGAGCCGCGTACTGGGGAGTCGGCGCGGACGGCGGCCCCACAGGGGACTGGACGAACTGGCGACCCACCGCGCCCTCCATCGCCGGGAGCTGGACGTGCGTGGAGTGGCACATGGACGCCGGCGACAACCGCGTCTCGTTGTGGTTCGACGGGGTGGCCAAGCCGGAGCTCACCGTGTCCACCCGCGAACACGGCGGCAACCCGGTGGACTTCGTCTTCCCGCGGTTCGACACGATCAAGCTGGGCTGGCAGCTCTACCAGGCGAACCCGTCCCCCGCCGGCTACGACGTGTGGATGGACGACATCGCGCTGAGCAGCCGGCGAGTGGGCTGCTGACCGGAAGCGGAGCGGACGGCGGCGCAAGCCCGGGGCTCCACCCGGCCGGCGATCTTCAGCTGGGGCGGCAGCCGGGCCGGCGCGTCATGCCGCGTGGGAGCGGTCTCGCTCAGCTCGCACAACCCGTACGACTGCCAGTAGCCGAGGATGGTCCGGTAGCTGGTGTGCGAGCATTGCGGCGTTCCGCTGTGGTTGAGTGATCGGATGATCGCATCAGGCAGGTGGACGCGCTCGCTGGCGGCGGTCGCCGCCGCCGTGCTGCTGGCCGCCTGTTCCTCCGAGAAGTCTCACACGCTCACCTTCGATGTCACGGGCGAAGGAAGTTTCGCCATCACGTACGTCATCAACGGCCGTTCCACGACCGAGCCCCAGGTGAGCCCTCCCTGGCGGAAGGACATCACCCTCGCTGAACAGGGCGAGGACACCTGGAGCCTTTCCATACGGCATCTGGGCGCCGGCTCGGTGAGTGCCGTTGCCTACGTCGACGGGCGGCTCATCACGCGCACCGCAGGTTCAGGATCAAGCGGCGGCGGCACCAGTAGCCTCAGCGGCTCCGTCGACTGAACCAAACCCGCTGGACGCCGACGGGCCGGGCTCAGCGCGCCGAGGAGCGACGCCGCCGTAGCCGGGGCCTGATGGGCGCGGTGCCGGTTGGAGAACAGTTCGTACTCGCGTAGATGGCGCAGGACGAGGATCTCCACGTCCTTGTCCTGATCGCCCATGGGCGGCAAGCGCAGCACGGCGAACGTGTTCGTGACGGTGAGGCAGGCCAGGCGAAGGGGCACGTCACCTCTTTCTCGCCACGATCCTCGGCCACCCGATCGTGCGGCCGGCGTCCACGGCGAGCCTGCGGGCCCACTCGGCGCAGGCCGGGCGCGCCTGCGGTGCGGCGGCCAAGGCGGCCAGCTCCTGCCAGCGCAGGCAGTGCTTCCACCCGTCGGGCACCAGATCGGCGTGTTCCACAGTCATGGGACCCGAGCGCTCCAGATGGTCGCGCCACCAGCCCGGGCTGTGGAACGCCTTGTGGTCCCAGGTCCACATGTCGGCCAGGTGCCCGGGCGGACCGCCGTCCAGTTCCTCGGTCACGCCCAGCACCACGATGCCCAGCACGCCGCCGGGGGCGAGGAACTGCTGCAGGTAGCCGAGATAGAGGTCGTCGGTGCCGAAGTACTGGTAGGCGTCCAGGCTGATGATCGCGTCGAAGTACTCGCGGGCGAACCTCAGATCGTGCGCCTCGACGCGGACCGGCATGACCTGCGACTCCACGCCGGCCTCGACGATCAGCGGCCATGTCTCGGGACGCAGCCACATGTCGGCGGCCACGACGTCGACCCCGAACTCCCTGGCCAGGAAGATCGAGCTGATCGCCCAGCCGCAGCCCAGGTCCAGCACGCGCATGCCGGGGGCCAGGTCCAGCAGGTCGGTCAGCGACTCGGCCAGCCACAAGGGGTTGGGGCCGTCGGCGTATCGGCCCTGCCAGACCGGGTCGTACGACGCCGAGCGCGGGAATTGGGGATGGATCAGTTTTTCGGCGGCCAGTTCCGGGTCCGCGTCGTCAGTCAGCAAGTCGCGTGCTCCGATCCTGTTCGGGGGATGCCGGGACCGTGCGGTCCCGCGGTCGCGGCGGTGCCGCGCCGGTCTGGTGGACCCGGTGGGCCGCCCGCCAAGGACCTGCGCCACCGGGTTCGTCCAGGTAGCCGGCCGCCTGCAGCCGGAAGAGCCGCGCGTAGACGCCGCCGGCCGCCATCAGCTCGTCGTGGTCGCCCTCTTCCACGATGCGTCCCCGGTCGATGACGGCGATGCGGTCGGCGACGGCCCGTACGGTGGAGAAGCGGTGCGCGATCAGCAGCGTGGTGGAGCGGCCGGCGAGGTCGGCCAGCCGTGCGAAGATCTCGGCCTCGGCCTCGGCGTCGATCGCCGCGGTCGGCTCGTCCAGGACGTTGATCGCAGCCGCCCGGAAGAAGGTGCGGGCGAGCGCCACCTTCTGCCACTGTCCGCCGGACAGCTCCCGCCCGCCTTCGAACCAGCGCCCCAGGACGTTGTCGAGCCCTTCGGGGAGCCGATCGAGGAAGGGCGTGGCGCCCGCCTGTTCGGCCGCCTGCCTGACGCGGGGACGGTCCGACATGCTCTCCGTCCGGCCGTAGCCGATGTTGTCGCGGGCCGGGGCCTCGTACCTGACGAAGTCCTGGAACATCACGCCGATGTGGCGGCGCAGGTCGTCGGGGTCGTACGCGGTGATCGGCACGTCGTCGATCAGGATGGCGCCCTCGGCCGGCTCGTAGAACCGGGCCAGCAGCTTGACGATGGTGCTCTTGCCGGCGCCGTTGCCGCCGACCAGCGCCACGCACCGGCCGGCCGGCAGGAAGAGGTTGAGCCGGTCCAGCACCGGCGTGCCGGTTCCCGGATAGGCGAACGACACGTCGCGGAACTCGATCCCCTTGCGGACCAGTCCGGGGAAGGCCGTCACGGCGGGCCGCGGCGCCGCCACCCGGATGTCCAGGAACTCGAACAGGTTCGCCAGGTGCAGGCTGTCGTCGTAGAGCTTCGCCAGGCCCTGGAACAGGCTCCGGATCGAGGTCTGGATGAGGATCACCGAGGTGACGTACGCCGCGAGTTGCCCCGCCTGGCCGCTGCGCATCGTGTCCCGTACGACGAGCAGCACGGCGATCCCCACGGCGACGGCTCCGGCCAGCGCGAGCAGGGCGCACACCACCGCGTGGCGCCGTTCGAGCCGCCGTTCGGCGTCGTAGAAGCCGCCCACGACGGCGGCGTGGCGCCGCCGGAACAGCGGGCCGAGCCCGAGCAGGCGGACCTCCGCATAGGACTGGTTGTGGGTCAGGAGATACTCCAGGTACGTCAGCCGGCGCTGGTCGGCGGAGCGCGCGTACTCCATCCTCCAGATCGCCTTGTGGTGGACGATCTGCGCGACCGCCAGGGGCACCGGTGAGACGGCCATGAGCGCGGCGGCCGGCGGGGACCAGGACAGCAGCAGTGCCATCACCGAGCCGAGCGTGACCGTGGCCGACACCGTGGCCAGCAGACCGGCGAAGAACTGGTACGGGCGGCCGCTCGCCCCGGCCCTGGCGCGGGCCAGCGAGTCGTAGACCTCGGCGTCCTCGAAGTGCCGCAGCTCCAGCGTCAGCGCCTTGGCCAGGATCCGCTCGGTGACGGTGATGTCCAGCCGGAGGTGCAGCAGCGCCTCGACGTAGCGCTGCCCGACCGCGAACAGCAGCGTCGACGTCGAGGCGGCCGCGAGCCCGAGCACGGCGAGGGTTACGTCGTCGGCCCACCTCGGGGACCCGCCGCGGGCCCCCTCCACCAGCACCTGCAGCGACCAGCTCAGAATCGCCAGGCCGGCAGCCGGCAGCAGCGCGCTCGCCGCCGCGAGCAGCACGGCCGCCGTCATCCTGACCGGTGCCACCGCGGCCAGCAGGCGCACCATGCGCACCAGGACCTGCCCGCGGCTCACCGGCGCCTCTCGGCTGCCGCGCCGGTCAGGTCGGCGGCGGGCCGGTTGCGGATGGCGCGCCGGCTGAGCGACCACAGCGCCCGGCACAGCCGCTCGCGGTCGCGGTCGATCCCGGCCAGCCGGATCGACTGCATGTGCGCCAGGCTCTCGACGACGTTCCGCTCGGTGCCGGTCAGCAGCCGGAGGGAGGCGAGCTCGCGGATCCTCCGGCTCGCGTCGGCGAGCGGCTGCCGCTGCCGGGCGAACACGGGCCGCAGCACGGCCTGGTACTCCGCCGCGCGCGGGTCGGGACGGCGCTCTCCGGGGGTGAGGACCTCGCAGAGCAGCGGCCGGAGCTCGCGGAAGCGCTTGCGGGCCGCGTCGGTCACGTGCGCCGCGCCGTCATGCGGGTGCGGACCGGCGCCCCAGGCCTCGTACAGCTCGTGCAGCGCGGCCACCTGCACCACGTCGGGGTCGAGCCGGCCGCGCCCGGTGTGCAGGAGGCGCACCAGGTCGGCCGCGACCTCGCTGCCGGCCCAGAACGCGGTCTCCACCGTGTCGATCGCGTGCCCGCCGCCGTACCGCTCCACCTCGCGGTCGTAGCTGCAGAACGCGAGATCCGTGGCCTGTCCGTCGCGGACGAGGCCGCGGGCCCAGGCCGCGCACCGGGACATGACCTCGGCGGCCAGGTCCGGGGCGGACGTGTGGAACCGCAGGCGCAGGTGCGGCAGGGGGTCGGCGTACCGGATGAAGAACCAGCGATCGGTCAGGCGGTCGAGTTCGGCCAGCAGCATCCGCAGCGGCCCGGCGATGATCCCGTCGTGCTGGTCCGGCGCCGCGTACAGCTTCAGGTGGACCCATTCGTCGCCGGGCAGCCAGCGGCGTGTGACGGCGGGAGGCGCGGCCGCGCGGGGGACGCTCGGCTCCGGCATCCGCGTGCGGTCACGCAGCACCAGCGGCACGACGAGCTCGGCGTGGTAGGGGCGCCCCGCCCGGTCGCGCAGCCACAGGTCGCCGGGCCCGGGGATCGCTTCGAGCAGGCGGATCGGCTCGCCGGGCTCGCCCGGCCGGGTCACCTGGCGGTGCAGTTCGTCCACCCACAGCGGGTGATCCAGGTCGAGCAGCAGCCGGTTGTCGCGATGGGTCAGGTAGACGTGGCGGGGGACCTGCCACCTGCGCCGCCACCTGTGGCAGGCGTGGAAGAAGTCGTCCGGATCCTCGACGGCCGGGAAGGTGGCGGCGGTGACCGTCCACTGGGCTGGATGCACCACCACGTTGCCCCGGGTCAGCCGCGGCAGGAAGGGCGCGCCTGCCGCGGCGCCCCAGTCGAACATGCACGCCGGAGTGTATCCGTCCTCGGAGAACTCCAGCAGGGCCCGGCAGACGTTCGGCGCCTGGGCGACGTTCACCGCGTGGGTCTGGCTGACCGACAGGGGACGGCCCAGCGAGACGGACCTCAGGTAGAAGTGGTTCCCGGTGGCGCCGAGCACGATGTCGGCCAGGGGGATCCGCCACACCGGCGGCCCGGTCGGCTCCGCGTTCACGCACACTTCGTAGTCGCGCGTGGGGTGATGGCCGGCCAGGTTGCCGCTGCGGTCGTTCCTGATCCCGTAGGTGAGCTCGGCGAACACCGTGTCCGGGCGCAGCGTTTCCTCCAGCCGCTGCTGGGCGCGGATCCGTGCCACGGCGGCCTCGTCGAACAGGTCGAAGAACCGCCCGAAGGCCTGCCAGCCGCCGTAGTTCCCGATGGTGTTGAGCACCAGCCGCCACCGGCCGTCGCGGATCGCCTCGGGCGAGCCGGCGGCGAGCTCGAAGAAGACGTCCTGAGAGGTACGCGGGCGGCTGTGCGCGTCGTCCGGACGCCAGACGGTGAGCCGGTCGAGCAGCTCGTCACCGAGCTCGACCTCGAGCAGGCCGTCGCGGGAGGCGCGGACCGCCGTCTCCACCAGGGCGCGGTCGCGCTCGGGATGCCTGGGCTCCGGCTGCCGCGGCCACAGGCGCCCGAGGACCGGCCGGTGGTACCTGCCGGGCGGGCCGAGGCCGGTCTCCGGGTTGAGCACGTCGAGCAGCGGCAGCTCCACGTCGGCGCCGTAGTGCTCCAGGAAGACGTGGTGGTAGTCGACGATGTGCGGCCGCCGCTGCCAGGCGCACCCGAGCCTGATGAGCAGCTCGGCCGCCTCGGCCGCCGCCGCGCCGATCTCCGCCGGCAGCGTCGCGGGCTCCAGCGCGAGCGCCGTGTCGAGCTGGAACGTCGGGCCGGTGAAGCCCGGCGTCATCGCGCGCTGGCACGCTTCCAGCCGGGCCACGTCCGCCGGGCCGGTCCGGCCGGCGCGCCGGTCCACCTCGTCGGCGAGCTGCCGCATGCGGGTGAGTCCGTCGACGACGTCGTTGTGCACGCCCTGGTCGATCAGGCGCTTGACCAGGTGGACCTCAGGCAGCGGCTCGGTCGGCGCGGGCAGCAGGTCGGGCAGGAGGATGCCCAGGTCCCAGAGCTGGTCGAGCAGGCGGCCGATCTTCTCGGGGGGTGTGGCCGGAAACCGGCGGGCCAGCACGGCCGCCAGCTCGCCGAAGGTCCGCACGTGCTCCGCCAGCTCCAGCGCCACGGCGAGGGGGCGGCCGACCGCCAGTTCGATCCGCCGGTGCCCGGTCCGGTCCGGCTCGTCAAGCCTGTACAGGACGATCCGCGTGCCGAAGCGGTGCAGCAGCGCGTTCACCCGTACGCCGAGCCTGTCGCGGACGGCCCGGTCGCGCCCGAGCCGGTCGATCACGCGGGCCAGCCAGACGTTGTCGGCCCGGGTCCGGGTCGCCCGCACCGGGTCGGCGGCCAGCGTCGCGATCTCGCCGGTTCCAGTGGCGCTGGGGAACGTGCCGGTGGCGACCCCGGCGAACAGCCCCATGGGGGTGGGCCGGGTGGACATCCTGGTCAGGTACCGGAGCAGGGCGGCGTGCCGGCGGTTCGCGGTCTTGCCGCCGCCCTCGATCGCGGACGGCGCGGACACCGCAGCGGCCAGATCCGGGCTCGCCACCTGGAGCGCCTGGCCGACGCGGGGCGAGGCGGCGAGCTCGCGAAGGGTCCGCCGGCCCTGGTCGCGCGCCTCCGCCAGCGCGGCTCTCCCAGCGGCCGAGGCATCCGGAGGCGGCACCGGCGCGCTCCGGCTCAGATCGGCGAACGTGTCGGCGGGCAGCACAGGCGCGCGAAGCATGAACAGCTCCGATGCCGTGTACAGGCTCGTGCGCTCCGCCTGCCCGCTGTCGGGGTGTGCCATGCGGCTCGTTCTCCTTGCTCTCGCGTTGCCTCCGCGGCGCCCGTCGGACGCCGTGCTCGCTCGCCGTTCCGGCCCGGGTCAGCCGGCCAGCAGGGCGTGGGCCCAGCGGGGTGGCACCCGCTCGGCGACGGACAGCAGCGCCAGCGCGACGCCCGCTGCGCCGTCCAGGAGTCCGGGGTGGTCGATCCAGGCGCCGTCGGGGCTGGCGGCGAGCACCGAGCCCGGCTCGCCGGCCACCTGCGGCTTGTAGTCCCGCACGATCAGGGGGTGGCTCGGGTCGCAGCCGCCGAGCAGCCGGTCGACCAGGCGCTCCAGCGCCGCCCTGGCCGCCGCGCTGCCGGTCCGCGTGGCGAACTTCCTGCAGATCAGCAGCACTCCCGCGAGACCGTGGCACAGCCCCGGACCGGTCCTGCGCGGCCGGGCCTCCATCTGGAGCAGGGCGGCCTCGAAGCCCTCGATCGCGGCGGCCCGTACGGATGCGTCGCCGAGCGCCTCGGCAGCGTCGAGCAGCGCCGAGGTGATGCCGGGGGCGCCGTAGCAGTACGCGGGATCGGCCGGCTGCCGCAGGCTGGGCGCGATCTCACCCGACGCGTCGAACGGCATGACCCGCGACCAGGTGCGGCCGTGCTCGCCCGGCCAGGAGGCCGCGACGAGCTGGTCGGCGAGGGCGCGGATCGCCTCGCGCAGGCCGGGGGCCCGGTGGCCGGCGAGCCAGGCCCGGCTGAGCGCCGCCAGCGGCCCCGGAACGCCGTGGGCCAGGCCGAGGTCCACGTAGCCGTGGGGATGCAGCTCCCGTTCCCCTTCCCGCCCGTAGTCCTCCGGCGCGATCCGCCAGGGCGTCCACCGGGAGGTGCTGAGCGCCCCGCCGTCGGGGCCGTCGGTGGCGCAGCGGGCGACGAGGCGCTCGACGCCGCGCGCGGTGATCCGCTGCACGGCGGTGCCCGCGGGCCGGCGGCAGGCGTAGCCGAGGATCCCGGCCAGCCCGCTGATCACGTCGTAGTCGTGCACGATCAGGGCGCGGCCGGCGGAGGGGCCGAACCGGGCGAGCTGTTCGGCCAGCCGGGTGTCCAGGCCGCGCAGCGTCCGGGCGTACCGGTCGTCCTCGTCGCATCCGGCCACGGCGAACGCGATGCCGGTGGTCCCGAGCGACAGCCCGGGGCGCCGCAGCGGGCGCTCGCGGGTGCTCGCGGCGGCCAGCTTGAGCCACTGGTGGGCCTGCGCCCACCAGTGGCCGGCGGAGTCCGGGCAGGCGCGGGCGGCGTGCGCGAAGGCGAGCGCGCTGCCGGCGGCACCCGCGTACAGCGCCGCACCGGGCTCCCACACGGGGCGGCCGACCATCGCCGAGGCCGCCCGCCCCGCCTCGACGACCAGCTCCCTGTCGCAGAGGCGGTGCAGGATCTCCACCGCGACCTTGCGGGCCCTCGACGCCGTCGCGGAGGGCAGCAGATCGGTGTCAGTCATAGTGGAAGATCTCCAGGAGGTGGCCGAACCGGGCGGCGAAGAGCCGGTGGTGCTCCGCGGTGAACACCTCCCGCCAGGCGCCGATCTGGCCGCGGTGGAAGCTGTAGGCGTTGCGGTTGAACACCTTCTGGGCGACGACCTCGGGATCCATGTCGGTCCCGACGTGCTCGGCGACCCGCCGCACCGCGGTGAGCTGTCGTTCCGCGCTGCCGCCGCCCTGCTCGCCGATCAGCTCCTCGAACGACACGGCACACACGTCCGGATGGTGGAACAGGCTGATGGCGGCGTCGAAGTCGGGCAGCAGCGGGATGGCCGGGTCGCGGAGGAGGTAGGTGATCCGGTCGGACATCGTCGGCATGTTCCGCAGGATGGGGCGGAACACGGCGGCCTCGGGCTGGCGGCCGAGCGCGTGGCCGCCCTCGCCGGACAGGAACGTCGCCATCGAGACGAGCGTGTCACGCGGGTCGCGGTAGCCCAGGACGATGCGCGGCCCTGACGGGCTCTCCCACTCCCTGAAGAACACGGGATCCACCCGCCAGATGTCGAGCGCGTGGAACGTCCAGCAGATGCCGGGCGGAGTGGTGGCGAAGGGCCGCCCCCAGGCCTCCGGGTGCATCAGCACGGGCTGGTCCAGCTCGGGGTAGGCCAGTTTGGTGTGGCACACGTTGCCCGCGGCGAGCTTGGCCCGCCACAGTTCGGCGACCTGGAACCACAGGAGGTTGGTGGCCTGGACGAACCCCTCGCGGTCCGCGCGGTGGTCGAGCCTGGCCACTTCGTCGGGATGCATGTACTGGCCGGCCAGCTCGATCCGCTGGCGCAGGCTCAACGCCACCACGGCCTCTCGCGGCGGGACCGCCTCACCGTCGGTGTGGTAGCCGAGCAGGATCATCAACTCCTGCAGAAGATGTGTTCCGCTCTTTCTCGGGGAGACCGCTATGACCCGCCCTGCGGGCATGGAAACACCTCTCATTCGCTGGTCGTCGGCCGGGGCCGTCCCGCCGCGACCGGCTGGGCGCTGGGTCGCGACGGGCGGGTCACCTGGTGCTCAGCAGCACCTGTTGGGCCACGAGGTGAACGAGACGCACGGCGCGCAGGAGTGCCAATGGGTGTGCCGTCCGACGGGCTGGGTTCCCTCGGGCAGGATGGAGATCTGGAGATCCAGATCGAACTCGTCGAGGTCGTCGATCGTGGGTTCGGTCTGCGTGATGGTCACAGCGGTCACCTTTCTTCTGTGTCGTGCCCGGCAGGGCGTGATGGTGTGAAGAGGGAAGCTTGCGGTGCCGGGTGCGCCGCCCTCAGGACGTCGCCGGCAGCGCCTCGTGGCGGGTGACGACCATGCCGTCGCCGACGAGGGCGTGGAGGGCCGCGTCCACCTGGCGGAGCGCCTCGGCGGGCGGGACGACGTCGGCGACCGACTCGGCGTACTCCTTCCTGATCGCCGCGCCGTCCCGGCCGTCGCAGAGGCTGTACACGAGCCAGGCGGAGGGGTTGAGCCAGCGCACCCGGGGCGGATCGGCGAGCGCGACGACGAGCCGTCGCTGCTCCGGCAGCGGCACGGCGGCGATCGGGGCGACGGCCTGGAACGTCGTGCCCGCCTGGCCGCCGGGAGCGGCCGGCGCGAGCAGGTCGAGAGCCCTGACCAGCCATGCGGTGAGCTCGTGGCCGTAGGCGGTGAAGAGTTCCGATCGCTGGGCGAGTTGCTCGGCGAGGTAGCGGGCGCGCAGTTCGGGGGTCGCGTAGCGCGCGCCGCCGAAGGTCGCGCGGCTGAGGGCGGCGTCCGCCGGCGGCTCCCCGAACCGTCGCCGGATCTCGGGGCCGGCCGAGCGGGCCAGGCCGTGGAAGACGGCGAGATGGACGTACACGTGCAGGGCGAACAGCACCCGCATCAGCGACCACGCCTCCCGCCGCCACGGGATCGGTACGACGTCCGATGTCGTGTCGACGTGGTCCAGGACCACCGCGCCGCACCGGATGATCTCGAAGAGGGTGAGGTGGAGGCCCTCGTGCAGCAGCGCCCCCGCCGCGTCCCAGACGCTGCGGAGCTTCTCCGGCGCGATGAAGACGGTGGACGGGAAGCGGTCCCCGCCGGACACGGAGTGCAGCGGCCCGTCCGTCCCCTCGTCCCGCGCGAGCCCCACCATGCCGACGTTTCCCAGGACGCCCGGTCCGACGGCCGGCATCAGCGCCGCGAGCAGGTCCGCCGCCTCCTCGATCACCGTGAGTTCGGCGGCGGAGGGCTTGATCGGCACGGCCGCCGACCGGTCGGGGAACTGCTCGTCGAGCAGGGACCACAGGCGTTCGGCGACAGGACCACCCCTGCGCCGGCTCGCCTCGGTCCACACCCAGGCAGAGCCGGTCGAGCCCCAGGCGTAGCCGCCGGCTCCGGCGGCCGCCCGGCTCACCGCGTAGCCGCCGTCCGCCGGCAGCAGGCCGGGCAGGAGCGGGCCGGCGTCCGACTGCGCGGTCAGGGCCTGCAGGTCGCTCTCGAACGCGTTCCGCAGCACCGGATCGCGGCTCATCACCCGCAGGTCCGCGTCGGGCGAGGCCGCGCACCGCCGCACCGCCTCGGATGTCTGCGGCCTCAGCTCGGCCAGCATGGTCAGGCCGACTCGCAGCCGCCCGAGGACGCGCCGCTCGATGGCGGCGGAGTCGCCGTATTCCGCGTCCGTGCCGAGCAGCCGCTCCACCTCCTGCCAGATGTCGCGCCGCGTCATGCGGAACTACCTTCCTCTCCGATGCTCATGGGCTCGTCCGGGGAGGTGGCCGGGTGCCGGCGGCACCCGGCCACCGGATCACGCGCTGGGACGGTGCGGACCACGGTCACGCGGGTACCAGCCGCGCTCGGCCGGGTTGTCCGAGGTCACGTTCGGCGCCTCGAGCGGCTTGCTGGAACGGATGAGTTCGCGAGGGTCGGGCAGTGATGTCATGATCACCAATTTCCTTTCTGATCGTCGATGTTGCGCAGGTTAACCACCGGTTGCTTCAGATCGGCTTCACGCGTTGTGAGCGCACGTCGTGGCCGGCTCCGTCATCGCGGTCGGGCTCAAGGAGGTACCGCTGGTGGCGAATCGACCGCGTCCGCGTCGGCCACCGGCTTGGCGTCGCCGACGAAACGATCCAGCTCGCCACCACTGAGCAGTCGCACGGGAGCGGGCGCACGCTCCGCCCACTCGGCCGGCGTCCACGCCGGCAGGCTGCCGTTCGCGCCCGCGAGCACGAGATTTCCGATCCGGCCGCCGTGCAGCACATCGGGCTCGCAGAACAGGCACACATCGCCGAACACCGCACGCAAGGTCGCAACCTGGCGACGCGCGAATGCGAAAGGTACCGAATCCAGAATGTTCAGCGCGTAATATCCGCCCTGCTTCAGTGCCCCTGCCACCGCGGTGGCGAACTCCAGACTCGTGAGCCGCGCGGGTACCCCGGTCCGGATCAGCACGTCCGTGACGATGAGATCGTAGGTCCGCGGGCGTGCGAACCGCATGGCGTCCCGCGCGTCCGCGATGCGGATCTCCATCGCGGCATCGGACGGCAACGGCAGCACCCTCCTGACCGTCTCCATCAGCGCGGCGTCCCGATCGACGACCAGCTGAGCCGAGCCCGGCCGGGTGGCGGCCACGTACCGCGGGAGCGTGAGTCCTCCGCCACCCAGGTGCAGCGCCCTGATCGGCGCGCCAGGGTCCGCGACACGGTCTGCGATCGACGCGAGCCACCGTACATACTTGAGTTTCAGATGGCGTGGGTCGGCGAGGTCCACATAGGACTGCGGGAAACAGTCGAACAACAGCACCCAGAATCCGGGGCGACGGGGATCCGGCGTCAGGTCGACCGTGCCGAAATCGGTCGACACGCTCACCGCGTCTTTGGGTCGTTCATAGACGGTCATGGCGCAACGGACCTTTCTGGCGGCCTGACGGCAATGCACGCACGCCCGTTCATGAACCGGCCGGCGGGTTATTGTCACTACGCCTGAGCTTAGGTCGGCATGAGTGGTGGACCCAGGCCAGCGGCAGGCCATTTGCCGGACATTTCAAGCGTCGGACATCCGGCATCAGATAATGACACAGGTGCCCGGCAAATGTCCGGCAGATGCCCTCCTCGCGCCCTTTGAACTCGCGGTCCTCGCGTCAATACTTTCGAAGGAGAGCATCCGAGGAAAACGAACACTGAGAGGTGGCACGGCATGAGAACTGCTTTCGCGTCCATAGGCGACAGGCTTCTCACGCTCCTCGCACCCAAGGCGGTCGCCAGTGCGGGAGGCTGCGAGTACGAAAGATATTGCAGCTCCCCGCAATGCAGGCTGGGGGGCGCGATCTACCCACGCACGCTGTACACGCTCTACAGCAACTGCGACAGAGTGACCACGGGCTGTTGTACTGCTTAATTCTCCGTCACGCTGCAATCCTTGAAATTCTGCTTGGTCCCACACCCAGCGCGGGCGCAGGCCTCTTCCGAGCCCGGCACCGGAGCACGATTCTCGGGATCAAGCAGAGTTCAAGGAGCAATCGTCCCCTGAGGGGGCGGCCGATCACCACGAGCACCACCTGACTTTGACCCTCGCCGGAAGGGAGTCGGAATATTGATTGCCTACGTCGGCTTCGGTTGCCGGGTGTTGCTTGCGGTGGTGTTCCTCGCCGCGGCGGTGAGCAAGGTGCGGGGGCGGCGGGATCGGGCCGCGTTCCGGGCGTCGCTGGGGGCGTTCGGCGTGAAACCGCGCTGGAGGCCCGCTGTCGCCGCGGCGGTGATCACGTGCGAGCTGGCCACGGCGGTGCTGCTGCTGGCCGATGTCACCGCGCTCGCGGGTTCGGCTGCCGGGGCGGCGCTGTTGATCGTCTTCACGGTGGCCATCAGCTCGGTTCTGCGGCGGGGTACGTCGGTGAGCTGCCGGTGTTTCGGCGCGTCGACGCAGCCGCTGGGCAGGCGGCACCTGGTGCGTAACGCGATCTTGTTGTTGATCGCGGCGCTGGGTGTCACGGGGACCTCGCCGGCCACAGCCCTGGGGTGGAACCCGGCAGCTTTGATGGTGTCCGGGTTCGTGGCGGTGATCCTGGCCGCTCTGGTCATCTCCTATGACGATCTTGTGTCGGCGGTCCTTCCCCGTTGAAGGCGTTGCAGCGCCGAACTTCTGAGCACGTGGTCTTCCGAAGGAGGAGGGGTCGATGGATGCGGTGTTGATCGCGGCGGTTGTCGTGGTCGGCGTGCTGGGCGGGCTCAACCTGTTGTTGATGCTGGCTGTTCTACGGCGGTTGCGGGAGTACGACGACACCTGGGCACACGCGGGTATGGACAACCTCGCCGAGCGCGGACTCCTCCCCGAGCCGGGTACGCGGATCGCCGAGTTCACCGCGAAGACGCTGGACGGCGCCGAGATCACCTTGCGCGATCCAGCCGGTCTGAGTGGGGCGGAAGGTCCGCTGCTGGTCGGGTTCTTCTCCACCGGATGCCCGGCCTGCCATGAAGAGCTTCCCCGTTTCGTCGAGTACGCCGCCACCGTGCCGGGCGGGCGGGAACAGAACCTGGTGGTGGTCTCCGGACCGGCCGACGAGGTCGCGGACGTCGTCGAGGCCGTCTCACCGATGGCCCGCGTGGTGGTCGAGCCGGAGGAGGGTCCGCTGACGACCGCGTTCAGCGTGCGGCGCTGGCCCTTGTTCGTCTTGCTCGGACAGGACGGCACAGTCCAGACCGGCGCCGGCGGCGTTGCTGCTCTGGCGCGCTCGCAGCAGGCCGTCTCGGTGTGATGCGCGCAGTTGATCAGGCCATGGGTGATGTGGCCGGGTACGCGGCGGGCGAGTCGAGCTGGCGGGAACGATGTGTGATCGCGCTGGGACTGGCCTGGCGGGCCCGGCCCGCACTGCTTGCCGCGCAGCTGGCCGGGGCGCTGGTCATGGGCGCCACGCCCGTCGCGGTCGCGTGGCTGACCAAACAGATACTGGATGAGCTGCTGGGGCGGCAGCGGCCCATCGGCTGGCTGCTCGGGCAGAGCGCGCTGCTGGCCGGGCTTGGACTGATCGCGGCGGCCTTGCCGCATCTCTTCCACTACGTCGATGCCGAAATGGGCCGCTCCGTCCGGCTGCACAGCCGAGACCGGCTGTACGCGGCGTTGTCCCGCCTGGCCGGGCTGTCCAGGTTCGAGAACCCGGTCTTTCACGACCGGATCCGGCTGGCTCAGCAAGCCGGTGAGATGTCACCCCAAACCATCCTGGACGCCTCCCTGGGTGGCGTGCGCACCGCAGTCACCATGCTGGGGTTCACCGGCTCGCTGCTGGCGGTCAGCCCGGTCATGGCCGCGGTGGTGCTGGCCTCGGCCGTCCCGGTGATCGCCGCCGAGTTGAGCTTGAGCGCCAGGCGGAGCCGGATGATGTGGACCATCAGCCCGCACGAGCGGCGGCAGGTGTTCTACTCCCAGCTGATGATCGACCGCACCGCCGCCAAGGAGATCCGGCTGTTCGGCCTGGCGGACTTCATCCGCTCGCGGATGCTGGGCGAGCTGCGCCAGGTCAACGCCGCACAGCGACGGCTGGACCGGCGGGTGTTCCACACCCAGTTCGCGCTGGCCGCGCTGACCGCTGCCGTCTCCGGCGCCGGCCTGGTCTGGGGCATCCTGCAGGCCCGCGCCGGTCTGCTGACCCCAGGCGATGTGATCGTTTTCATAGCGGCCGTCGCCGGGGTGCAGACCGGGTTGTCCGGGCTGGTCGCCGAGCTGGCCGGCGGGCATCAGGCGCTGCTGCAGTTCGGCCACTACCTCGCCATCCTCAACGCCGAGCCGGACCTGACCACACCGGCCCACCCGGTGCCCGCGCCGCCGTTACGGGGCACGATCGAACTGCGCGACGTGTGGTTCCGTTACGACCCGGACAAACCCTGGGTGCTGCGCGGGGTCGACCTGCAGATCCCGGCCGGCTCGCTGCTGGCCCTGGTCGGCGTGAACGGCGCCGGTAAGAGCACCCTGGTCAAACTCCTGTGCCGGTTGTACGAGCCCACCCGGGGCTCGATCAGCTGGGACGGCATCGACATCCGCCACATCCCCGTCGCCGACCTGCGCGAACGCATCGGCACGGTCTTCCAGGACCACATGAACTACGACTTCACGGCTGCGGACAACATCGGCATCGGCGACCTGCCCGCCCTGCACGACCGGGACAAGATCCGCGCCGCCGCGGCATCCGCCGAAGTGGACGCCACCATCGCCGCCCTCCCCCATGGCTACGACACCCTGTTGAGCCGGATGTTCTTCATGAGCTCCGACTCCGACGGCTCCACCACGGGAATGACCTTGTCCGGCGGCCAGTGGCAGCGGATCGCCCTGGCCCGCGGCCTGATGCGCGGCCGCCGCGACCTGCTCATCCTGGACGAACCCAGCTCCGGCCTGGACGCCGAAGCCGAACACACCATCCACCGGCGGCTGGTCGAACACCGCCACGGCACCACCAGCGTGATCATCTCCCACCGGCTCAACGGGGTGCGGATGGCCGACCGCATCGCCATCCTCGACGACGGCCGCATCACCGAACAAGGCACCCACGACGAGCTGATGGCTTACGGCGGCACCTACGCCCGGCTCTTCCGCATGCAGGCGTCGGGCTACGACACCGGCCACGAGCCGCACCCGATCCCGTGATCGCCCTGACCTCCGCGCTGGCGGTGACCGCAGTGTTCCTGGTGGCGACCGTCCTCGTACGGCGGCACCTCGTGGTCGTCACCGTGTCCGGGACCAGCATGACGCCCACCCTTCACCCCGGCGAGAAGCTCCTCGTACGCCGGTGCGGCATCACCGCGTTGCAGGTCGGTGACATCGTGGTGCTGGAACCACCACGCGTCCCCGTCTCCCCCGAGGTCACGCTCCTCGCCCCGCTGCCGACGCGAACGCAATGGCAGGTCAAACGAGTCGCGGCACTCCCCGGCGATCCGATCCCCCCACCGGCGCAGGAGGCGGCAGGCACCCTGCGGGCCGTCCCCGGCGGCACGTTGATCGTCCTCGGTGACAACAACGCGAGCAACGACTCTCGTTTGAACGGCCCCTACCCCGCCGACCGAATCCTCGGCATCGCCCTCAGAAGGCTGGCAGGAGCCACCTTCCCGGGGCACGACTCGCCGCCCCTCTGAATCGCGGTTACTTGCCGTGGGCAGCCTGCTCCGAAGGACGTAGCTCGCTTGGACCTCGGGCGCGCTGCCGGGCAAGATCCACGACCTGAGCGCCGCCCGCATCTGGGGCATCCTGCCGAGCGGTCTCCGTCTTGGTCAACCGCCGATGATCCGATCGAGCCAGTCGCCCAGCAGCTGGCTCTCGGAAGGGCTGAGGACCGTCAGGTCCGCGAGGGCGGCCTTCAGGGTGATGGCGCCGGCCACGACGTCGTCCCCGGTTCGCGTGGAGCCGTTCGGGGCGGGATCGGTGATCGCTTGGATGACCGCTTCGCGGACGATCCGGGCGGCGTCCATGTCGCGTTCCGCTTCTGGTGTGGCGATCAGCGCCAGCGTGGTGCCACGGCCGGCCGCGTGGATCGCGCGCGCCGCCCGCTCCTCCGGGACGCGGAGCCGGCCGGCCAGGGCGACACGGTGCACCAGCCCGGCGAGGATCTCCGCGGCCTGCCTCGCCCCGTCGGGCTCGGCGCCCGGCCGTGGGCTGCCGTAGATCAGCGAGTACAGCGCGGGCTCGGCGAGGCCGAAGCCGATGTGCAGGTCCCAGCCGCGCCGCAGGTCCTCCACCGGGTCGCCGCTGGGCGTCATGCCCCGCTTCTTGGCAAGGTAGGACATGAGCCCGCGACTGGCCACGGCGTCCAGCAGACCCTGCTTGTCGCCGAACAGCCGGTACAGGATCGGCGCCTGAACGCCGGCGGCCTTGCAGACCGCCCTGGTCGAGACCGCGTCCCTGCCCTCGCGCGCCAGCAGGTCCGCCGCGACGTCGAGGATCGTTTCCCGCTTGTTCATGCTGCACATGCATCGATGCTAACGGTCGTCCGCCACAACCGATAACTGTTCCGCTAACACCCTATTGTTATCGCTGCAAAACGATGCTAACTTACAAATGTTAGCGGGTGAACGAGGAGGTCGTTCATGGCACCACATTGCCCTGATGACCGCTCGCTGCACCGGCGAATCGGGTACGGCGGGCAGACGAACCCGTAGACGTTCATGCCGATCGTCTCGCGGCCCTTTCTGCCAGTTCCGCGCTTTTCTCGGCGACCACGGGGAGTCGATCTCGGACCCGGCCTCGCGACATTTACCCCGAACTCATCCATGCAAATGCTTCCACTGCCCCACCCACAACAAAGGAGAATCTCCATGAAACGAATCGCCAAACGGGCGGTCCTGGCCGCTTTAGCGTCAATCGCGGTGGCGGTCCCCCTTACCGTCGCCACCTCGGCGCCCGCGTACGCGATCAATGAAGTCCCGTGCGCCGGCCGGAACGACCTCGTGCGCGCCACGATCCACCAGACCAACCACCGGTCAAGCGACTACTGTTACGCCAACGCCGGAGAGGATCACTACGTCCTGAAGCAGTGGTGGGTCACCCGGATCTGGACCGGCAACAACCGCGTCCAGTGGTACGGGGACGGAAGGTGGCAGCCTGCTCAGCCGATCCCGAAGTACACGGTGTTCACCTGGCCCAACCACCCCGGTGGGGTCCAGATACAAGGGATCAGGATCCTCTGAACCACCGGAGAGATCGGGGGCGGCGGTCCTGCCCGACCGCCGCCCCCAGCCGGCAGGGCCACTTGCCCCAGCTCCAGGGAACCCCTTAAGGTGACCTCGCTCAAGGGCTGAGCCGCCGGCGCAGCAGGCAGAATTCGTTGCCCTCCGGATCGGCCAGCACGTGCCAGGACTCCTCGCCCGTCTGGCCCACGTCGGCGCGCCTGGCCCCGATGGACAGCAGCCGCTCCAGCTCGGCGTCCTGGTCGCGGTCGGTCGCGTTCACGTCGAAGTGCAGCGGCAGCCTCCCGGCCCTCGGCTCGTCGGACGAGTTGAAGACGAGCGTCGGTTGCAGCCCGCCGAACCCCTCCTTCTCGGGGCCGATCTCGACGGTGCCCTCGTCGCGGTCGAGCACGACGAAGCCGAGCACCTCACTCCAGAACGCGGCGAGACGCTCGGGGTCCCTGCTGTTGATCACCAATTCGCTGATACGGCATGCCATGCCGCTTCCTGTGCCCGCCCCGCCCCCGCGCCATGCGCGCGATGTCAGGGGGCGCCCGTCCGGCACACGTTCGGCCTCGGCCCGCGCCCGTGGGGCGGCACGCGCTCCCGTGCCGCGGCGCCTCTCTTGCCCTCGGGCAGCGGACGATCGATACTGCGCACTACCGGGGGGAAAGCGCCATGCACCATCACCGTCCACCGAGCAGGGAGTGATCGTTGTGGCCCCTCTGCACCGCTACGTCCCCTCACGCCGCGACCTGCTGAAGTCCGGCATCTCGCTCGGCGCCGCCACGGGGGTCGCCGGCGCCGGCGCCGCCGACGCCTCGACCGCCTGGGAACCGCCGCGCGCCCAGGGCGAGCGCAGCATGGTGAACGTGCCGTTCGAGGGTTTCGAGAAGGTCCGGGTCGGTCTCATCGGCCTCGGCAACCGGGGTGGGAGCCAGGACGTGCGCTGGGGCGCCGTCTCCACGGTCACCGCCGTGTGCGACATCCGTCCGGAACGGGTCAGCCGCACCATCGCCCGCATCATGCAGCAGGGCTTCCAGGACGTCGAGCCGGTCGGCTACTCCGCGGGCGAGCAGGACTTCCTCAAGCTCGTCCAGCGCGACGACATCGACCTGATCTACATCGCCACCCCGTGGGAATGGCACTACCCGCAGGCCAGGGCGGCCATGGAGCACGGCAAGCACGTCGCGGTCGAGCTGCCGATCTCCCCGCACCTGGACGAGATCTGGAGCCTGGTGCGCACGTCCGAGCGGACCCGCAAGCACTGCATGCTCCTGGAGAACGTCAACTACTTCCGTCCCGAGCTGCAGATGTTCAACATGGTCCAGGCGGGGCTCTTCGGCGATCTGCAGCACGGCTCCGGCGGCTACATCCACGACCTGCGCTGGCCGTACCTGTTCGGCGGCGCCTACCACCCCGAGTACTGGCGGCGGCGCTGGCAGACCCGGATGAACGCCCTGCACTACCCGATGCACGGCCTGGGGCCCGTCTCGGCCGCCATGGGCATCAACCGCGGGGACCGCTTCGACGAGCTGGTCGCCGTGGCCTCCCTGCCCAAGGCGCTGGCCCTGTTCCGCGAGGAGGACCCGCGGGTGACCCCGGACCACTCGTCCTGGCAGGACAGGCCGTACATCTCGGGCGACCGGCACACCTGCTTCGTCACCACCGTCCGCGGCCGGTTCATCCGGGTCGAGCACGACGTGAACTCCCCCCACCCGTACACCAGGGAGACCACGCTCACCGGCACGCGGGGGTCGATCGAGCTCGACAACGCCCGGGTCTACCTCGAATCGCTCGGCCACAACGACCACACGTGGCGGACCGGCAGCGCCTACACCGCCATCCGCCAGCAGTACGACCACTGGTTATGGCCGTTGCTGGAAAGGCTGGCCGACCAGTACGGCGGGCACGGCGGCGGCGACTTCGTCTCCATCTTCCGCCTCGTCCAGTTGATGCGGCTCGGCATGACGCCCGACATCGACGTCTACGACTCGGCGGCGTGGTGCTCGGTGATCCCGCTCAGCCACGAGTCGCTGAGGTCCGGCCGCCTGCGCCCGGTCAAGGTGCCCGACTTCACCCGCGGCCACTGGAAGGAGGCCCGCCCCACCTTCGACCGCCCGCAACCGGAGGACCCGCAGCTCAGAGCCGGTGCAACCGCCGGCCGCCGCGCCACCGGGATCATCGAGCCGGGCAGCAGCGAAGCGAACGGGGACGCCGACCCCCCACCGGGCGCCCGCAGCGGCCAGGAAGGCGGCCGACCGGCCCCGGACGGCCAGTGACCGCCGGTGCGGGAACGGACGCGGCGCCAGGTCCACCGCCTCACCCCACCGCTGCGTCAGCCCCAGGGTGAACACGCGCCGCCGAACGCCCCGAACGTCGCCGGCCACATCCCGTCCTCCCCCTCCGCCAGGGTCTTGTCGCACAGGCCCGCCCACAGGGGTCGGAACCTCTTCTACCTGCCGGGAAGTCCTGTCGTCGATCCGAGGCCGGAATCAGGCCGACCGCGTGAGGGCGGCTGTGCGAGGGGCGGGCTACTACGGCGGCAACCCCAGCTCGCGGAGCCGATCGCCTTGATGCTGCGCGACCGCCCAGCTGGCCTTGCCTGGACATGCAGCCTGACCTCGCACTCGCGCGCCGAGCGGATCGGCCAGGAGACATCAGTGGAGATGTCGACTTGGCCTGGCAGGTAGAGGCTGATGGTCAGCCGCGAGAGCGGGGCGACGGGTAGATCGGCGGGGTTGCTGAGGATCGGCACGCCCGCCGGCGGCTTTCATGCAGAGGAGCGAACCAAGGAGGGTGGACAGCCGACGACCGATCACGAAAACGCGATCTTACGGAGCGCATGTCGGCTTGGGCGATCTCACGTCGAGCACGAAGAGGAGCCGGGCCGCCTGTACGTGGCCGGGCCTCTCATGTCTTGCCGCTTGCAGGGAGGCTCGCTCCGGCATGGTCCGCCGGCGTGTGGCGATGCAAGACCTCTCGCTCGAAGACGATGGGCCCGCTCCGCCTCCTGCTCGTGATCAGCAGGCGCCGCCCCCCGGGTGCGGCTCCCGCGCTGGAACCGCAGGGGGATGGGGCGCTGCTCGGCCACTGGATCGAGCACATGGACTGTGGGGTCACCGGCTGGCCCGCCGATCGCTAGCGGGGCGTCCCGTCGCCCTCGCTTCTGCGGGCGAGGCGTTGCCGTTGCCCCGTGTGCACGTCGCTCACCCACTCCCAGCCGGGCTTGGCCGATGGGCCGATCCGCGGGTCATCGGGGTCCCGGCCGTCACGCAAGGCGAGCACGTACGCCCGATCCTGCTCGATCCGCGCCTGCGCCTGGCCGGACCCGCCGACGGACCCGTGACCCGGGACGACGACGTCGGCCTCGCCCGCCACCTCCTCGAGCAGCCGCAGCGCCGCGAGGTAGTCCTCGATCGGGTCCGCGGCGGCGTCCAGGTCGAGCATCGGGACCAGGACGTCAGAGAGCATGTCGCCGGCGACGAGAACCCCGCGTTCCTCGATCAGCAGCGCCGCATGGCCCGGCGCGTGCGCCTGATGCTCGATGAGCCGGGTTTGAGGGCCGTCCCAAGGGATCCGCGTGGTTCCGGCGGGCAGGCCGGTGATGAGGCCGAGCAGGTCCAGCGGCACCTGCCCGGCGATCTCCGTCTCGAGCAGGTGGTCGGCGATGCGCTCCTTCGCGCCCGCGTCCGACAGCTGATCGCGGACGGCGGCCGCGCAGCGCGCCGTGCCGTAACGGGGCGCCTCGCCGAGCCGGGCGTGCCAGAGCAGGTGATCCCAATCCGGATGCGTGGAGAACCCCGCCACGACGGGGCGGCCCGGCTCGCGAAGGTCGTCCGCGAGGCAGCCGAGCTCGGAGCCGGTCACCCCCGGGTCGATGAGCAGCACTCCGCCCCGGCCCTGCACCACAACGGCGTTGCTCTGCACGAACACGCTCTCGTGGACCAGCACCCCATCCGCGACCTGCCTCAGCACGAGCTCGCCTCCTTGGCGTCCAAAACGGCGTAGCGATGCATCGTGACGCCCTGGTCGAACGATCGTTGCTCGATCAGCTCGAGATCGATCGGCATGTCGTAGTCGTCGAACAGCGGCCTGCCGAAGCCGAGGATCGCGGGATGGGTGAAGAGCAGCAGCTCGTCCAGCAGCCCCGCCCGGAGCAGCTGCGTGGCGAGTGCCGCGCCGCCCACGCTGATGCTCCCGTCGGTCCCGGCCCGAAGGGCGGCCAGTTGCTCAATCGCGTCGTCCCCGCCGATGATCCTGGTGTTGTGATCGGCGCTGCGGCGGGTGCGGGAGACGAGCACCTTGGGCTTGGCGGTCCAGATCTCGCCGTACTCGTGCATGAAGTCCGGCAGTGACGCGTCCTCGTGCGCCCGTGGCCAGGCCTCCTCCATGACCTCGTAGTAGATCCGGCCATGGACCATGAGCGCCAGCGACCGCGTCAGCGCATTGGCCGCGCGGTGCAGCTCCTCACCGATGCGCAGCCACTCGCCGGCACCGTTGTCGCCGGGAACTTGCTCGATCCGCAGATCGAGGGAAACCTGCATCGAATAGACGAAGCGGCCCATCAGCTCCTCTTCCCAGGAGTGATTGTATTTTGCAACTACTATAGGTAGGGCGAAACGCCTGTCAAGGAGGAATGGTGGAACCACGGTCCGGGTGTCCGGTCAACGCCGCCGTCGAGGTGCTCGGGGATCGCTGGTCGCTGCTCGTGCTGCGCGACGTCATCTTCGGCGACCGCCGCTACTTCCGGGCGCTGCTCACCGGGTCGATCGAGGGCATCGCCTCGAACATCCTCGCCGACCGCCTCGTACGGCTCGTCGAGGCGGGGATCCTCACCCGCGGCACCGCCGTACGGGGGCAGCGCGCCCGCTACAGCCTCACCGAAGCCGGCATCCGGACTCTTCCGATCATCTGCGCCCTCGGCGACTGGGGCCTCGACTGGCGCCCGGGCAGCGCCGGGCCGCGGAGCCGGCAGCAGTTCCTGCGCGAGGAGGGGCCGGCGTTCATCGAGGAGCTCATGGACGAGCTCCGCGTCCGCCACCTCGGCGCCCCGCCGAGGCCGCACGACGGTCCGGGCCCGTTCGAGCGCCTCGAGGCCGCCTGCGCCGCGGCCGCCGAGCGGGAACACGCCGGCGGAACGGCCCCGCCCACGTGATCGGGGAACCGCCGATGCGGCCCTCGGTGTACCGGGAACATACCCGAGCTTCCTAGCATCCCTTTCGTCCCAGAAAGCCATACCGAGACAGGCCTGCGGTGAAGCGAACCCTGACAGTGATCGGCGGGGCGCTCGTGCTGAGCACGGGATGCTCCGCCGCCGGGCTGTCCCAGGCCACCGTGGCCGCCACGCCCAGCCTCATCTTCGAGCGCCCCCGGACGCCCACCCCGACCCCGCCTCCTGCTCCGCCACGGACGCCGGCCCTTGTTCCGTCCCCCGCCGCGACGGTGAAGGCAGCGGCGAAGCGCTGGTCGTACACGGCCAAGCACCTCAAGAAGAGATCCTGGAGTGACATCGAAGTCCTCAACGCGTCCGGAAATTTCGTGATCCGGCTTGATCTGTCCGTCCGCGGCTTCACTCCCACCGGCAAGAAGAAGTGGCAGCGCGACTTCCCCCGCGACCGGACGTCCGGCTCCTCCAACCGCTACTCCACGGAGCTCAGCCAGACCGCCGGCGTGTTGATCATGTCGTACCGGCACCCCGCCAGAACAATCCGGGCCGAGACAGGCCCGCTCATCACCAGCGTGATCGAAGCGCTCGACCCCGCTACGGGCCGGACGCTGTGGAAGACCGTCATCTCACCGTTCGTCACCGTGCTCGACGGCACGGTCTACACGGCGCTCTGCCGCGCTCAGCAGACCGGGCGGCGGGACGCATGCATGCTGAGCGCGCGGGAGGCACAGACCGGGCGAGTGCGCTGGACGATCCCCACAGAGCACATGCCGTACATAGTGGACGGCGACGGCACCACGCTCGCGATGGGCACCCGGCCGGAGGGGTACGGCGGGAAGTATTGGCTGACGGCACTGGACAAGCGGGCCGGAGCCCGGCTCGGCCTGCGCGTCGACGCTCGCAGGTTCGCAGGCGGGCGCCCCGTGAAGGGCGACTACTTCTCCGACACCTACGTGGCGGACGGCAGGGTGGTCCTGGTCCCCAGCCGCATCAACCAGCAGGCCGAGAGCTGCGACGTCGCGGAGGCCGCCCGCGACGTGCGCACCGGGAAGCGAGTCTGGCACGCCGCCTGGCAGGACCCCGGCTGCGAGTACGGACAACGCTGGGAGGGCAGCAGCCTTCCCCGCGTGACGGGGGACGGCACACTGACGCTGCGCGACCCGGCCACCGGCAAGGTCACCTGGAAGGCCGAGCAACCCGGCGCCACGATCCTCGCCGCGGACGGCGGAAACGTGCTGGTGAGCTGATCGCCGGCGCCCGACACTCTCGCCAAAGTGCCGTTCGGTCCCATGATCACCGTGTACGACCTGCTCGCGCCCGACCGCGACGAGCGGATACGACGCCTCACAGACCCGCCCTTGGAGAACATGAACGTCGCATGACTACCGCTGATCGCCTGCCCGCCATGGGCCCGGCCGGCGCGCCAGCCGGACTCACCCTGGATGGGCTGCGGTGCCCTGAGCGGCCCATCAAGTGTGCAGCCCTCCCGCTTCCCACCCCCCATCCGTTAACCTGATGATCCACTGAGGTGGCGGAGGAGCGGCGTGGACGTGGATGGCCGCGAGCTCGGAGAACTGCTCGCCCGGCTCGACGCCGGAGGGCTGCTGCTCGGCCGGTTATGGCGCAGGAGAGCGGCGCGCGCTCTCGCCCGGACGGCGTCACCGGCCGCGATCGCCGGACTGGCCCGCGCGTACGTGTCCGGCCGCGACAGCCGTGTCGTCGCGATCGCCGAAGAGGCGCTCACCTGTCTTGACGATCAGGCGGGCGTCGACGCGGTATGCGACGTGCTGATCGAGACCGGCGATGAGCGGCTGTCCGCGCTGGTCACCAGGACCGGCCATCGGCATTCGGACCCGGCGCGCCAGACGGCGCTGCTGTTCCTGACCGGCACCACCGACACCGGCGGCGACCTGGCCGCCGCACGTGCCGCAGCCGGCGAAGAGCTGCGCGCCCGGCTGGCCGCTCGTGCCCGCGTCGCAGCCAGTATGGATTGGGTACGGGCGACCCTCGGGCAGGAAGAAAACCTCGACGAGGTGTCCGGCCCCGAATGGGACGCCGTGATCGCGACGTTGAGCGCGCACGAAGCATGGGAGGAGCTGTGGCGGCTGGTGGCGCACGCCCCGCCACAGTGGAGCGTCCGCATGGTGCAGACACTCGCCGAACAGGCGTGGCGGCCGGACGACCAGGCCGCCTTCGCCGAACTGGCCGAACCGGCGAGCCGCTGCACCGGAGACCCGGGCAACGGCTACGCGGACACACCGCTGAAAAGGTACACCGGTGAGCTCCACCGGCTCGTCGTCACACCCGACGGCACCCTCCTCGCCGGTGCGGTCCTCGCCTCGGGGATCCGTCTTTGGCACCTGCCCTCGGGCTCGCCCGCCGGAGCCCTGGCTGACCAGGGTCACTGGAGCGATCTGCAGGTCTTCCCCAACGGTGACCTGATCGCCGGCAGCGGCCCCGACATGGTACGGATCTGGCGGCTCCCTTCAGCCAGGCGGGACGGCACCATACCGATCCCGCCGGACATCGAAGGCACGCCCCACCACGCCAGGATCGCCATAACGGCGGAAGACGAGCTGCTCGTGACCACGGGCACCGGGTGGATGCAGTTCTGGCGGTCACCATGGACCAGGCCGGAGCGGCGGGTCGGCGAATTCATGCAGGCCGACCGCCACCCCTGGCTTCTGGCGAACGGCGGCCACGTGGTCGGCGCCTTCGGGCGCAGCATCGAGATCGCCGACCTGTCATCGGGCGATCGGTTCAGTTGGCCGACAGGCCACAAAGGCGCGATCCGCTGCCTGGCGGTGACGCCGGACGGCCGCCTGGTCGCCTCCGGCGGCCACGACGGCACGGTGCGGTTGTGGCGGCTGCCCGGCGGCCAGGCGGCGGGCGTCCTCACGGGCCACGCCGGACGGGTCGACCGGCTGGCGGTCGCGCCGAACGGGAAGATACTGGCCAGCGTGGGCAAGGACGGCACGATCCGCCTGTGGCGCCTGCCCTCAGGCGAACCGGCGGGCGTCCTGCCCCACCGGGCCACCCACCTGGAGTTCACCCCGGACGGGAAGCTGCTGGTCAGCGCCGGAGAGGGGCCGATCAGACTGTGGCGGCTGCCGTCCGGCGACCCGTCCGGCGAGCTGACCGGATGCACATGCTGGGTGACGTCGCTGGCGGTGACGCCCGACAGCGGGCTGCTGGCCGTCGGCACCGGCAGCGGCCTGCGTCTGTGGCGGTTGTGGCATCCCACCTTGACGACGGCCTGCCGCACCCCGCTGAGCCGGCTCGACCGGCGTGCCACCGACCGTCTCGCATCGGCCTGCCGTGGCCGTACGGAGGCCGAGCGGGACTGGGCCCGGATGATCACGGCACTGGTACGGTGGCGCGCCATCCAGGTGGACCACTGACCCGAAGGTTGGAACGAAACGTTCTACGGTCCGAATCAGTGGATTGACAAGCGTTGAGACGCGCCAAGAATGGGGGAAGACGCCAGGCGACCCTGGAGGAGATCCACGCGGCCGCGCGCAAGCTGCTGGTGGAGCAGGGATCGGCCGCGGTGACCCCGGGGACGTGGCGGGCTGGTGTCCTGCGCCTGAAATTCGTCGGCAATATCAGGCTAGGGATTCGAGGATCTCTTCGGCGATCTTCTTCCACACGAACGGCCGGGGGGTCGTCGTTCCACTGAGCGATCCAGTCCCGGATGTCCCTCTCCAGGGACTGGACGCTCTTGTGCACGCCGCGCCGGATCAGCTGGTCGGTCAGGTCCTGAATGCGCCATGCCGAGCAGCATACGAACGTAACCGGCAGATTCCAGGCGCAGGACACTAGCGTCCACGAGCTGCCGCCGGAGGCGTAGCTCGCAGGGAACCGCCGTATCACTCGACGTTCATCGGGCACGAAGACGCCGCGCTTTATGTCAGGCATCTATCGGCGGCGAGCCCGTTCAGGGATGAGCCCGCTCGCGGCTCAGCTCGATCATCTCCTGCACAGCCTCGTCAGGGAGCTGCACTCCGAGCGGGCTGAGGAACTGGTGCATGGGCAGCGACTCGATCATGTTGAGCATGTCCGGGTGCTCAGCGGCCACGGCCTGCTGCTCCTCGGTCATGGTGGCTGCGATGTCCTGCGTGAGCACCGGCCCCACCTCCGGATGGCCGAACCATTCTGCTCGCGCCGGCCTGCGCCAGCGGTGATCGAGTTCGGGCGTCAGGCGTCGCGGACCGTCTTGGCCACCCGGCCGAGCAGTGCGCGTAGCTGCGTGGCTGCGTCCGGACCGAGGTCATCGGTGATCTGCTGCTCGACGCCGGCGATCACCATGTCGGCAGCGCGCAGCGCCTCACGCCCGGCGTCGGTGAGATGCAGCTCCTGCACGTGCCGGTGGCGCGGGTGTTCGCGGCGCTCGAGCTGGCCGCGGCCTTCCAGCCGGGCCACCAGTGACGCCACCGCCTGCGGGGTCACGTTGAGGCGTCGGGCCAGCTCGGCGCCGGTCAACCCCGGTTCGGTGTGCACCGAGATCAGGAGCGAGTAGTGCGCCACCGCCATGTCCAGCGACCGTAGCCGCTGTTCCTTCAGCGCTTGCACGGCCAGCTCCGTGCGGCGCAGGGCCCAGGTCACCCGGTCCAGCGCGTCGACCGTGACCGGGTCTTCATCGTTGTGCCTCATCTTCAAAGCATACGACACTTAACAGATATCAAGCGTTTGACATTAAATCGACGTTTGATGCAAGCTGGGTGGCATGTCACGGCCTCTCACTCTGATCACCGGCGCCTCCTCGGGCATCGGCGCCACCTACGCCCGCCTCCTGGCAGCCGACCACAACCTTGTCCTGGTGGCCCGGCGCGCCGACCGGCTCAGCGCTCTGGCGCGGGACCTGCGCGCCGGCGGCGCCGGCATCGAGGTGCTGCCCGCCGACCTCGCCACCCACGACGGCATCACCGCCGTCACCGACCGGCTGGCCGCCGGCGACGTCCGCATGCTGATCAGCAACGCCGGCGCCAGCGGCTACGCCCCGCTCACCGAGGTCGACCCGGCCGACATCGACCCCCTGCTCACTCTCAACGCCGTCGCCCCCATCCGGCTGGTGCGGGCCGCACTTCCCGGCATGCTCGCGGCAGGTGAAGGCACGATCGTCACCGTCGCCTCGCTGCTCGCCTTCAGCGCGGGCAGCATGGAGCCGCCGCCCCGGCGCACGCTGTACGTCGCCGCGAAGGCCGCCGCCTTGGGCTTCACCCGGACGCTGGCCTGCGAGCTCGCCGGCACCCCGGTTCGTGTCCAGGTCGTGTGTCCCGGCGTGGTGGCCACGGAGTGGAACAGCGGCGCCGGCCGCGCCGTCCCCTGGGCCATGTCGCCGGAGGACGTGGTCTCGGCCAGCCTGGCCGGGCTTCGCCTCGGCGAGACCATCTGTGTCCCTGGCCTGGAGGATCAGGCCGCCGCCCTCGACGCCTTGCTCGCCGCTGAGATCGCCCTGCTGACCGGTGGAAACCAGCCGACCCTCGCGGCCCGCTACACCAGCTCGCGAGCATAGAGCAGCCGTAACCGGCGCGAAGGGCGCCGCATGGGTGAGGCGGATGCAGCGGCCCGCCCCCGAGACATGGCAGCGCTCATGACCATCACACGCTTGGCTCTGCTCAGGCGCTTTTTGGTCACCTGCGGAAGGCCGCCTATGCGCCTCCCACCCGCTCCCTGGGCAGTCCCTTGGAAGGTTTCCGCCCTGCCGCGATGATCAGGGCCCCCGCAAGGGCCCCGGCGACGTACGGTGACGGAACGAGCAGCACCGCGCCCACCAGGCACCACGCCGCAAGTCCCCAACCAATCCCGGCCGGCACGGCCACCCCGCGTCCGGCGAGATGCCAGACCAGGCAGCCCAGGAGGATCAACGGTACGGCGAAGCTGCCGGGACCGGCCCAGAAGGCGACCTGGTTCTCCAGGTTCCCTCCTGTGCCGGGGGAAAGCGGGACGGCCGCCCAAAGCCCCCGCTCGACCCAGCCCGCGACGTCGTCCCGGCTGATGAGGGTCAGCAGGGTCAGGTGCCCGATCCCCAGCACGAGCATGATCCCGCTCGCCCAGCGCAGCAGCCGCTTTCCGGTGTTCATCGCGACGTCCTCTCCAGGTCGGCGCGCCAGGCCCGCTCCCGTTGCCGGGTCAGGGCCGGGCAGACGGCGAGGTGCCGGAACGAGGCGATGGCGGCCCTGTGGAGGCGCCGGAGCCGGCCGTTGGGCTTGACGAGGGCAGCCATCCGCAGCTCGTGCGCGCCGTTCGCGCCCGGCGCCCGGCCGAGGAGCGCGCCGAGCCGCCGCCGAAGGGCGAGCGGGAACCGCGCCGGCGCGTTCAGCGTCGCGGGCCCTGCGGCCATCCGCGTGGCCGCGAGCATCGCGGGGAAGTCGCCGGGGCCGGCTCCCAGAGTGCGGAAGGGTCGCACGTCCTCGACCGGGAAGTCCCGCGTGAGCTCGTGGATGCGCCGGGGGATGGACGTGTGCGCGGTCGTGGCGAGTCTCATGACAGGCCCCGTTCGGCCATCATGGCCAGGAGCGTGAGCTGGTCGAGGTCGGGGGTGGCGGCGGGGTCGAGCTCGCGGTAGCGGCGGTGGAGGTTGACCACGATGCGCTCGGCGTCCAGCCAGGTGGCGTGCTCGTCCAGGTCGACCTTCTCGACCGCCTCGGCGAAGGACAGGCCCTGGGCGTGGGCGGCGTCCGCCTGCCCGGCCACGTGGGCGAGGTAGCCGCGTACCGCGCGGACGCCGTCGGGGTCGGTGACCGGGCCGTGGCCGGGGACGATCGTGGCCGCGCCGGTGGCGATCATCCTGTCGCAGGCGGCGATCCAGCCGGCGATCGGGCCGCTCCACACGATCGGGGTGCAGCCGACGAACAGCAGGTCGCCCGCGAACAGCACGTCCACGTCCGGCACGTGCACGACCGAGTCGGCGGCGGTGTGTGCCGGGCCGAGGTCCATCACGCGCACCTCCCGGCCGCCGACGTCCAGGATCAGCTCCCCTTCGTAGGAGCGGTCGGGCAGCCGCAGGCGGATGCCGCTGAAGTCGAAGACGCCGAAGCGCTCGCGGAAGTACGGCGTCGCCGGGCCGACGTCCAGGACCTGGGTGGCGGTCAGCATCTCCGGCGGCATCTCGTGCCGCATCTCGGTACAGGTCGCCGCCGCGGCGATGATCTCGACGGTCTCCCCCAGCAGCTGGTTGCCGTGGGTGTGGTCGCCGTTGGCGTGCGTGATGACGGCGTGGGCGAGCGGATGCCGGTCGGTGACGGCGCGCATGGCGGCGAGCATCTCGGCCGTGAGCGGGAGGTCGAACAGGGTGTCCACCAGGAGGGACGCGCCGTCACCCGCGATCAGGCCGGCGTTGCTCCAGCCGTACCCGCCGTCGGGCAGCAGCCACGCCCACACGCCGGCGCCTACCTCGTGCAGGCCGCGCGTGTAGGGCAGCCGCGACGGGGCGCGGTTGACGCGCGGGCGAGGCGGCCGCCGGTCGGGGTTGTGCCGGGGCGCCAGCCGGTACGGCGCCGCCGACGCGCGCACGCTCTGCCGGGTCGCGCCCAGCCCCTCCACACTCAGCTCGACGACGTCGCCGTCCCGCAGCCAGCCGGGGAAGGAGGCCGGGTCGGCGAGCGACAGGTGCTCGATGAGGCAGCAGCCGGGCACCGTGCCCGAGCCGAACACGTCACCGGGCAGCAGGTCGACGCCGCGCGAGGCGTAGGAGACGACCTCGCCGAAGCTCCAGTCCATGGCGTCGGTACGGCCCGAGCCGATGGTGCGGCCGTTGACCTTGGCCTCGACGCGCAGGGCGAGCCGGCCGTCGCGGCGGTAGGGCGCCAGCTCGTCCGGGGTGGCCAGGAACGGGCCGAGGGTGGTGGCGCCGTCCTTGCCCTTGGCCTGGCCGATCGCCAGCGGCGACTCGCGCAACTGCAGGTCGCGGGCCGACCAGTCGTTGTAGATGGTGTAGCCGATGATGTGCTGCTCGGCCTGCTCGGGAGTGAGGTCGCGGCCGCCGGGGCCGATGACCGCGGCGACCTCCAGTTCGAAGTCGAACCAGGCGCTGCCGGGAGAGATCGGTACGTCGTCGTACGGGCCGACGATCGTCGCCGGGGAGGCGAAGTAGAAGGCGGGGATCTCGTACCAGGCGTCCTTGAGCGTGGGAGGCGCGCCGGAGGCCTGCTGGCAGTTGCGCATGTGGTCCAGGAAGCACAGGCAGTCGCGGACGGACGGTGGGCGCGGGATCGGCGCGCGCAGCCGGGCGTCGGCCAGCGGGACCGGTCGCTCGTTCGAGGCTAAGGCGGCTTCCCCGGCGGCGCGCAGTTCGTCCGCGCCCCGGCTGATGAGCTCGATCAGACCGACACCCGGCGGGACGGGGTGGATCAGGTCATCGCCGAGCACGCCGGCGCGGTCACCGATGTCGGTCGCGTAGGTCACCCAACGCATGGAAGCCTCCCAGTTCTATGTTGGCTGACATAGGCCATATCTACCAGCATGCAATCTGCCATCTGGCATACCTGTTCGGACGGCATCCATGGTCAAGCGATGCATCAAGAGGCCTCAAGAGAGCCGCCGCCGAATTCTTCGCCGAGAGGGGGACCAGACAGAGGAGCTCCATCGACATCGCCGACAAGGCGGGCGTCAGCCGCGGCTCCACCTCCTGGCACTTCGGCAACAAGCGGGGCCTGCTGGTAGCCGTACTCGACGATCAGCTCCAGACCCCGCCGGCCGGGCCCCCGTCCGGCGGAGCCCCGGACGCCGGCGCAAGCGCCGCCTCCGGGCTTGGGACGTGGCCACCGGCAGCAGGGACGGCAGCGTGCGGTTGTGGCAACTGTGAAGTGGACCGGGTCGAGGAACGACAGGACAGTCATGGGCGGTGAGGACTGTTCGGGCAGGTCAGGGCGGTGTGGCGACGAACAGCGTTGAGTCAGCCTTCGGCACTGAAGTTTCTGGACATCGGCATGCGCCTGCTCACCCTGCTCACCCCCAAGCACTGCCCCAAGGAGCTGCTGTTCCTCACGGCCCTGCGCCTGCTCAGCGCTTCCAAGGCGACCGGCTGCCGGAGTCCGAGGCCGGGCGCCTTGCAGGCCCTGCAAGGCGAAGGACCCAAGCCATGCGGCCTTCGGCGATCGGGCACAGGCTGATGGCTGTCCAGGTGTGAACGTTTCACCGGCGGGACACGGATCGGTGCTGGCAGGCGGCGCGCGGGGGCCCGCCACCGGCTGGTGATCTTCCCTGGTCGGCGCCGCGCCCCTAGGTTGAGGGCCGCCCCCGGTCTCCTCGTTTCGTCAAGGCGGTGCCATGAAGGTCAGGCTGGTCGCACTGCTCGCGCTGGTCGCCGCGTTGCTCGCCGTACCGGCGACGGCAGCCGACGCCGTCCGGGCGGCGCAGACGGTCGAGGCGGAGGACGGCGTGCTGGACGGCGTCGTCGTCGAATCCGACGCCGCCGGCTATTCGGGAACCGGATACGTCGCCGGGTTCGACACCGCCACCGACACCCTCACGATGACGATCCCGGACAGCCCTGGCGGCCTGCACTCCCTTACCGTGCGCTACAGCGCGCCGTTCGGCACGAAGACCGCCACCCTGCGGCTCAACGGTGCGGGCCACGGTGACGTGGTGCTGACCGAGAGCACGGCCTTCACCGGCGCGGCGGCGGGCAAGGTCCTGTTGCTCGAGGGCGACAACACGGTGACGATCGTGAACAACTGGGGCTGGTACTACATCGACGCGATCACCGTCGAGCCCGTGAACCCTCCGCCGCCGCACCAGGTCACCGGCACACCGGTCAACCCGCACGCCACGGCCGAGGCCAAGGGGCTGATGCGCTACCTCACCACCAACTTCGGCAAGAACCTGATCTCCGGGCAGCAGGACATGCCGAGCGTCGAGTGGGTGCGGGAGAACGTCGGGGCGACGCCCGCGATCGCCGGGCTGGACATGATGGACTACTCGCCCAGCCGGGTCGAACGGGGCGCCACCAGTGAGGAGGTCGAGCGGGCCCTTCAGTGGGACGCCGAGGGCGGCATCACCACGTTCGTGTGGCACTGGAACGCCCCCAGCGGGCTGATCGACGAACCGGGCAAGGAGTGGTGGCGCGGCTTCTACACCGACGCGACGACCTTCGACGTGGCCGCCGCCCTCGCCGACAAGGACTCGCCGGACTACCGGCTGCTGATCCGCGACATGGACGCCATCGCCGTCCAGCTCAAGAGGCTCGCCGACGCGGACGTCCCGGTGCTGTGGCGTCCCCTGCACGAGGCCGAGGGCGGCTGGTTCTGGTGGGGCGCGAAGGGCCCGGAGGCGGCCAAGGAGCTGTGGCGCATCCTCTACGAGCGGCTGACCGACCACCACGGGCTGAACAATCTCATCTGGGTCTGGAACTCGGTCTCGCCCGCCTGGTACCCGGGCGACGACGTGGTCGACGTGGTCAGCGTCGACTCCTACCCGCCTGCCGGAGACCATGGCCCGCTCAGCGGCCAGTACGAGAAGCTGGTCGACCTGAGCGGCAACCGCAAGCTCGTCGCGCTCGGCGAGGTCGGCTCCATCCCCGACCCGGCCCTGGCCCGCGCCTACCATGCGCACTGGAGCTTCTTCGTCACCTGGTCGGGATCGTTCGTCCAGGACGGTCAGCACAACTCGCTGGAGTTCCTGAAGCGGGTCTACCAGGACCCGCACGTCATCACCCGCGACGAGCTCGGCGATTTCAAGAACCACGGCTCCGGCTGCACCGCCGCCTATCGCGTCCTCAGTTCCTGGGACACCGGATTCCTCGGCGAGGTGAAGGTCAAGAACACCAGCGCGGCCACCATCAAGGGCTGGACCGTCGGCTGGCGTCCACCCGCGGGCCAGGCCGTCACACGGCACTGGAACGCTGTCCTCACCGTCTCCGGCGGCCGGATCACAGCCGGCAACACCCGATACAACGCCGCTGTCCGGCCCGGCGCGACCACCTCCTTCGGCTTCCTTGCCGCCGGTCCTGCCACCGCCCCTGCTCGCCTGTCCTGCACCACAGAGCCCAGCCGGTGATCAACGGGGTGCAAACCGTGGCAAGCAGCGCCCAGTACTCGGCGATGCCGATCGGCCCGCCAGGCGCAGGCGAAACCTCATCGCCGCAGTCCTTCGGGCGGCGCAACTCGGCTCCGGCCGAGACGGGGCCGGTCTGGGTGCTCCCGCCCCTTCCTCGTGGAGCGGGTTCCACCCCGTCGTCATCGTGTCCCGATCCCGCCTCAACACGCTCTCGCCGCGAACCCTTCCCGGAGGTAGCGCCGTCCTAGGGAGTGACGATCTCGCGCGTGGGGTGCAGGCTGGCGTCGAGCGGGACGCGGTCACCGAGCGGGCGGCTCAGCTCGACCGTGTACGGCGTCGCCGGGTTGCCCATGCAGTTGTGGAAGTCGCCAGGGGCGCGTTCGACGCCGATGACCAGGCGCACGTCCCGGTCGGTCTCCTCCAGCCCGACCACCCGGATCCGCCCGGCGGCCGACTGCCCGCTGGCGCAGTCCCGTTCGGTCACCAGCAGGTGGAGGCTGTTGCCCGTGGCGGGCCTCGCCGGGTCGAGGGCTAGCTCGGCGACGCCCAGGTCGCCCAGGTCCTGCCGCAGGCTGCAGCCGCCGCGGCTGCGCAGGTGCCAGCTCGGGCGGCCGTCCGCAGCCGGCGGGCCGAAGCGCTCGACCACCAGGAAGTCGTGGGTGGCCGTCGCCCTCCCGCGTTCTTCCGGTTCGTCGAACCTCTTCATGATGGCGACGCGCTCGCCGGTCTCCTCGACGATGCGCCACTTGTCCAGGTCTTCAACCGGGCGGACCTCGTGCCCCTTGAGGGCGGCCCGGCCGTCGGGGCCGAGCTGCGTCGCCGGGCGGGCGGTGCTCATCACGTCCAGCGGGATCGGCCGGTCGTGGCAGGTGTAGGTCGGCTCGGCGGCGTCCGCCGGCGGCGTTCCGCAGCCGGAGGCGAGGAGCAGGAGCGCGACGATTCGCTTCATGCCCTGGACGACGTGGTCATGCGCCGCCCGGTTCACGGGCTGCCGCAGGAATGGTGGCCTGTGACGTCCGCTGCCGCGGCAGCGGACGTCAACGATGAGACATTTGCTGGTCGGCCACCACGACGTCATCCGGGTGCACCCCATCCCCGCCCCCGGTGACATCCACCCCCCGCGGGCAGGCGATTCGGTCACCGGTCATTCATCGTCCGGAACCCCCGGAGGCAGGGGCTCGGGAGGAACGGGAACGGGCCCGGAAGGTGCCTGCGCCACGGTGGTGGCCCCGTCGGCGGCTTGTGCCGCGGGCACAAGCGAAGTGATTACCAGACTTGCCGCTACCAGTAGATGTCCGACCATCAGAGATCACCTCATGATGTAGACGTTCGCCCAGACGATGCGGGCTGACGGAGCACTGACCGTGGCGCCGATGAAGCACCCTTGCTCTCCCCCACCACCCTGCCCCGATGCGCGAGCCCGGTCTCCCTCCCGGAGGCAAACCTTTCGGCGTGATGCGTGAGCAGGCCTTTATGTCGCCCAGCGATATAGGCTCCACGTGCACTGCCTGAACGCGCGGGCTCCCTTGAGCCGGTTCGACAGTCCACGTGGACGCGGGCAGGATTGTGCGCCGGCGTCGCGCTACTGGCCCTGCCAGGCATCGGGTTTCTCGCCCTGATGCCCACAGAGACTCCTGCACGTCGGCAGGCCGCGGCCGAGGAGGTCCGCAGCCACACCGGTGGCGCGTCGGGGAGCACGCCGGAGGTGTCGCGGGCCCGTTACCGGTCCTGCAAGCCTTCCGGCTTCAAGGGGAAGTCCTGCGCGGGCGCCACCGCCCTCGACCGCGATCTGAAGGCGTTCCTCGCCGACCGCCGCGAGGCCGAAGCGGTGGCAAGGGACAGGAACCCGTGTGCTACCGCTGCCGGCAAGGTCGCCAAGACCGCACGGCGTGGCGACGGGCGTTGTTCCCCCACCTGATCACCGGGGTGAAGGCCGAACGGCCGCTGCCGGACCAACTGACCTGTCGGTCGCCGGCCCACCCCGTGGCGCCGCTGCCCTCCGAGCGGCCGGTCAGGCCAAGGAATGATCAGCCGAAGCGCAGGGGCAGAACCTCGGGGCCCTGGATGCCGATGGGGGTCATCCGGGGCACCGGGCACGCGAGGGTCGGTGGGCCCAGCCGGGTGGCGAGTGCAGCCAGCGCCTCGCTGACCTCGACGCGGGCGAGCGCGGCGCCCAGGCAGTGGTGCGGGCCCGCGCCGAACTGCAGCGGCGGCACGTCCCTGACGGCGGTGATGTCGAACCGGTCGGCGGCCTTGTACGCGCGCGGATCCCGCTGGGCGACCTTCACGCACATCGTGAGGTACGCCCCCTTCGCGATGGGCAGCCCCTGGTAGTCGAAGTCCTCGACAGCGTACCGGTAGACGGTGGGCACCGAGGGCTGCCAGCGGATCACCTCTTCGGCGGCCTGGACCGCGAGTTCCGGCTGCCGCCCGAGCAGCGTCCACTGATCAGGATGCCCCGCGAAGGCGAGCATGGCGTTGTCGAGCTGGTGCCGGGTCGTGTCGTGAGCGGCGAACACGAGGGTGACCAGGAGGTTGCTCAGCTCCTCCCGGCTGATCTGGCTCTTGTCGGCGAGGTGAGCGGTGACCAGGTCGGAGCTGAGATCGTCACCCGGCCGGGCGGCCTTCTCGTCGATGAGGTGGCCGACGTAGTCGTAGAGACCGACGACTGCCCTTTCCAGCCGGGCCACCACGTCGCCGCCTCCGGACAGGGCGAAGACCAGGCCGAGGTCGGCGGTCCAGGTGCCGATGAGGTCGTAGTCCTCGGGCCGTACGCCGAGCAGCCGGCACATGACCGCCAGCGGCAGCCGGTTGCCGAACTCGGTGACGAAGTCGCGCGTCTCGTCGCCGGTCAGGCGGCCGGCCAACCGCTCGGACTGCTCCCGTACGAACGGCCGCAGCGCGGCCAGGCGGCGGGCGGTGAACGCCTTGTTCGACAGGCCACGGAGGCGGCGGTGGTGCTCTCCTTCGTGGTTGACGATCATCGGTACGAACCAGTCGTAGATCGGGCCGTCGACGATGCCGTGCGTCTCCATGTAGCGCTTGCCGTCGTGCTCCATCCTGCGGTCGCGCAGGAGTTCGCTGGCCTCGTGGTAGCGGAGCACGAGCAGGCCGATGGGGCTGTCGGCGTACCAGCTCTCCGCCTGGGCGGCATGGACCTCCGGAGTATCGAAGTCGAAGTCCGGGTCCAGGACATCGAGGTACGACACGGCGGCCTCCTTGAGGAATTCTCACCTGCCTTGGTGCGGGCACCCCACGATCCCCCGGGATCACGGGCGGAGAAAGTAACGCTCTACTCACTCGGGTGAATAGGGGCCGGCCCATAGCCAAGAATGCGGCCGTCTCGGAGCCGGGTACGCCCGGTCACCCGGCGGGACGCCTCCTCCCGGTCGCCGGCGAGGTGGTCGGCGATTGGTCAGGATCTGGCCTCAATTTTCGATCGAGCCGCCGTAGGGCGGTTCTTCTCACCGGGCTTTCGAACGGGTTCCGGCGGAAAAAACCTGCCCACCGGGCCGGTTCAAGAGGGGTGAGCACATTTGTTGACCAGACCTGACACCCGTGGTCGTCGGCGGATTATCACCGCGCTCGTCGCCGGTGCCGCGATCTTCACGGCCTCGGCGTCATGGGGCGTGCCGGTCCAGCACGCCGAGGCCGCCTCGCCCGAGCCGAGCCCGATGGCCGCGGCGCCCGGTCCGGCGAAAGGCGACGACGTGAAACAGGGGGACGCCGCGGCCTCCGGGAGCGAGATCTGCGCCCCGGCAGGTTCTGCAACTGGGGCGATATGAACTACGAGGGACGCCGGCTCACGAGCAGCGGGGACGTACCCAACATAGGGTGACCGGATCAACGACATGACGGCGTCGTTCTGGAACCGGACCAACAAAACGTACTGCATGTACCAGCACGTCAATGACGGCTATCTCATTTCGTGGAAACGCGTTGTCGCGGCTGATCCCCCACCGCCCTGGGTCACAGGTCAACCAGCGTGCAGGGCGGCGGCCGTACCCGATCGGGCCGTGTCCGTCGAACACTGGCTTGTGACCACGGAACCGGCACCACAGCACGAGCCGAGGTACGTGGCGCAGCCACAAGGCGTGGTGGAAGAGCATGCCGCGCTGGCGACCGTTCCGAGGCGTGTGAGGCAGGCTGGTGGCAGTAGGCCGGATGAGTGACCGGGGTCAAAGGTAGAGGAGACCTTGGTGCCCGCCCTCGTTCCCGCCCACTGCCCTCGCTGTTCGTGCAACATCTGGTGGCGTCGCCCGGCTCGACGGCTCGCGCGCCGTATCCGCCTCATCGGCCCGGCGTGGATGGCCGTGATCATCGCCATCCCACCGTCCATCGCCACGGTGGTCACGTTGTTGCGCTGAGCCCCGGTACCGGCCTCACTCGGCGTCACCTCCTGCTGCTGCAAATGGACTTCCTCGGCCTGCGCAACCTCACTGTCATCGGCGACGCCATCGCCAACGTCCGCTGCAACATCGAACCATCAGATCGTTGACAGGTCACGGCATCGGAGCCGGCGCGCACGGCTCGTTCTCGGCGTCCGCGAACAGGCACACGCACCTGCGGCAGTTCACCGCGATGACGTCATCGCTCCGGATAGGCCCCGCCTGCAGGCCCGGGGCTTCGCCAAGGGCTGACCTCGGATCAGCCGTGGTAGCGCACGTAGCCTTTCCAGGAGGAGGCGTCCGCCTGCATCTGCGCCTCGGTGGTCATGATCGTGTAGCCGATCTGCATGAGATACACGGCCTGCTGCTCCGCCAGTTTCAGGGCGGTGATCCTGGTAGAGACCGACCCGGAGTACCAGTCGCAGGGGGTGGCGCAGGCGAAGGCCGCCTGGGCGCCTGACGCCGTGGTGGTGGCCGCGGTGGCCGCCGTGGGGGCGAGAACCGCCGCGATGAGGCCCCCGGCCAGGAGCGCGGTCCTAACGAAGGTGCTTTTGGGGTACACGATGAGTCCTCTCCGATCAGGCGTAATAGAAGAAGTAATAGCCGGTGCTGAAGCGATAGCAGCCAGTGGTGGGGTCGGTGGGATATCCCTGTGCGTGTCTCACCGACCGGTCGAAATTGCACTTCGCCTGGGTGTCGAACGTTCCGACGTAGATCCACCCTGCGGCCTGCGCGGGGAGGGCGGAGGCGGCCAGTGTGAGGGCGGCCATGCTGGCGGCGGCGAGGGCTGTGCGAACGCGCATGTGTTTCCTCTCAGGGCGGGTTCGGCTCTCCCCTTCAACCTGCCTTGGCGCCCGCGCGCGTCCCAGGGCGGCGACCGGACATTGGCCGGACATCTTCCATGGCCACCCAGAGATCGTCCAGGACGTCCCGATCCCAGGCGATCCCCGGCCCGGCCACGTCGGACGCGACCGCGTGGCCGTCCTCGATCGGCAGTTCCCCTCAGCGTGATCGCGCGCCGTTGCGGGACGTGCTCCACGTACGTCCCCGCCGGCGTCGCCGTCACCAGGCTGACGTGCCGTCCCATGAGGAAGTGCGGGCAGACGGCCACAAGGGCACCGGCAAGCTCCAACTGGGCCCCACCGGCGTGACGGCCTCCGAAATCACCCGCGTGGTGCAGTTGAGCGGACAGTCCTTGATGAAGCAGGAGGCGGCCAAGGGAGACGCCTATTTCGCCGGCCTGCTCAAATCCGCTGGGACGACCCGCATGATCAGCACGAAGGGCTGGCTCTACCACCTGCCGCCGAAAGCCCGCACGTGGCTCCGCACCGGCCGCGCCGGCGGGGGCGCCGCAGCGTACGGCGACCAGATCATCAACGTGCTGGAGCCTGCCACTCTGACCAAGCTGCTGTCCACCGCGGACCGCTCATCGGTCACGCCCTGGCACAAGAACCGCACCACCGGCCGCAACCAGCGCATCTACACCCGTAGCGGCACGATCACCCTCAAGGAGCTCTACCGGGTCTCCCCCACCTTCCGCGAGGCGGCGGGCACCTCGGCCGTCGGCACGGACGAGATCTGGTGGCAATACCTGTACGACGACCGTGGCCTGCCGGACCGGCTCGTCTGGCACTTCCGGACGACTACGAAGGCCGACTCCATCGGGCTGGGGGACAACCGAATCCGCTCGGTACGCCTGGCCACGCGGTTCCGGGACTGGCAGGCCAGGGTCTCCATCACCGCGCCCAAGGCGACACCGGGGCGAGGTCCTGCGGTGGACGAGATCATCGACATCCTGCGCGCGGACGATCGCCCGCGCTGACAAAGCCCGATGACGTCGCCGTGGCCGGCCCTGTAGTCCACCCACCAGCTTCGCCACAGCGCGCTGCAGCGATCTCGCCAGGCCGGGCGTACCGCCCCGGAGTTGCAGGCCAAGAGCCGCCACCAGCACCTTGCCGGCCTCGGCCGCCATGTGCGCCTGGGCGAGGAGACCTCCGCGCGCATCACCGCCGAAGAGCCATCGTTATCTTTGGTCGTGGCCTCTTTTCGCAGGTCAAAGCAAGATGATGTTGTCAGGTACGTAAGGACGTAGAGCGACCGCCATGAGCCAGGGCGCCTCACGGCTCCGAGCTGCTGTGGCTGCCGCGGGGTTGCCGCCGAACGCTGCCCGAACGCGCCGCTGACGCAACCCAGGGGCTGCTGCATCTGGTCCGCCATGACAGGGCTGAAGAGCACACGCATCACCCGTTGATCGCCGAGGTGCTGACCCGGGCCGGTCGGCAGCTTGACCGGCCCGAGCCGGCCAAGCTCATGCTCGCTTCGCGAACTGCGCGCGTACCCACAGGTAGCCGAGCAACGAGAGCCCCGCGCACCCGGCGATCGCCATGATGACCTGGCCCGCCGACGGCGGGCCGGTCAGCAGGCCGCGCAGGGTCTCGATGAGCGGGGTGAACGACGATGGAGCTGATGGCCGCACCCCCGGCCCCTTCCTGCCCGCCGGCACGAGCCCGATGATGATCCCGATGGCCACGAGCCTCCCGAGCATGACGTCGTAGCGGGCCAGCGGGCCCCGCATCGTGTGGCGGAAGTCGATGCCGTCCAGGACGATCTGGTCCCCGTACGCCTTACGCGACGTCGCGGCCGCGATCACTGAACCGTTCATGGTCGTTACGGTCGCGGACCGCTCTGATGCCCAGCCGATGTCGCGCTGACACGGCCGCTGACGCGGCCGGCCGGCGCAGCCTTCCGGCCGGCCAGACCACCGGCTTCCCGGCTCCCGTGCCCGAGGCGCTGCCCATCAGGCCCGGGCCCGATGGAGGGCAGCAACTGGCGGGTCAGGATCGGCGGGCCGCGCCTGCACCGGCACCTCCGGCAACGCCACGAGCAGCCCGTGGACGGGCCCTACGGACAGCCCCTGGCTCACCGTCCACCCGGGCAGCCGGGAGATTTCTACTACCCTGCAGGTGTCCAAGGACCCTGGCAGTGCCTGGGACCGACCTCACGGCCAGCGAGGAGCGGCCCACGGGAGACATCCAGTGGAAGATCGTCCGCGGTGAGGCATCGCTGTGGACCACGGACGGGCAGGAAGGGCCCCTGGTGGTCCCGGAGGAGGCGTGGCAGGCCTTCGTCATGCAGGTTCAGGAGAGCGGCTTCGACATCGACAACATGCCGCGCGCCGAGCCGGCCAAGGCCGGTCTCTGCTCGTAGCCCACCTGGCGGAGACGGCTTCAGCCGAGAGCCGTCTCCAAGAGCAGTCGCCGTCACGTGGCCAGGGCCGAGCTGCGGATCACGGCTCGGCCCTGCACTTTCGTTCCTACCGGCGTGAACAAGAATGGCGCCGTACGGTTCTCGGCCCTTGCCGTCGACTACGGCGGCGCCCTCACCCACTCGGATCGCTTCCCACCAGAGCACATGCAGCAACCAGTCGACACTGGCGCGGTCGCGACCGTACGTGAGCTCCGCATGGAAAGGTGGAGCCTGGTGCCGGCCTCCAACGCGGGAGCCCACCAGGACCGCCCCCTGGCGCTGCGGCCGGCGGGATAGAGGACCTGTTCACGGCCCTGGTTGTCTCCCACGACATCGGCGTGGACAAGCCCTGCGATGCCTTTCTGCCAGGCAGTCCTGGCCGCTGGTTCGGCGTCTTTGGCACAGTCATGAGCGTGCCCCTGAACGAGTTGCCGCACTGGTTGCCGGCTTGGTGTCTTGACCATCTGGGCGGCGAACCCGCCGACGTGTTGTTCCGGTCGCAGCAGGTCTCGATGGTGTTCGGTCTGCGGTTGGCCGGTGGCCGGGACGTCGTGGTCAAGGCGCGTGCCGACGACGGCCGGGCGGCGTCGTGTGTCGCGGCGCAGGCCCGGCTGGCCGAGCGCGGGTTTCCGTGTGCCCGGCCGCTGACGCCGGCGGTCGGTGTCGGCGCGCTGGCCGTGCACGCTGAGGAGTTCCGGCCCGGCGGCGAGGTGCTGCACGGGGGCTCCCCGGACCTGGCCGTGCGTTGCGCGGAGGTGTTCGCTCGGCTGATGGCCGAACTCGCCGGTGTGATCGTCGCGCCGCCGTTGCCGAATCCGCCCTGGGTGCGCTGGGACGAGACCGGTCCTGGGACGTGGCCGGCGATGGACTTCCTCGACGGCCTGGACCAGAGGGTCGTGTCCGAGCACATTGTCCAGGCGGCTGAGCGTGCCCGGAGGCGGCTGCTGACCGCTGGTCTGCCGTGCGTGCTCGGCCACGCCGATTTTGAGGCGCAGAACCTGCGGTGGCAGGGGCGGCAGGTGCGGGCGGTGCATGACTGGGACAGCCTGGCGTGGCAGCCGGAGGCGGCGCTGGTGGGTGCGGCGAGCGGGTCGTTCGCCAGTGCCGGGTCGCCGACGCTGGCGCCGATCGAGAGTTCCGAGGCCTTCCTGGCGGCTTATCAGGACTTTCGGGGGCGCTTGTTCACGCCCGTGGAGCTGGAGATCGCATGGGCGGCCAGCGTGTGGATGGCTGCCTACAATGCCCGGGAGATGGCCCTGTGCGGTGGCCCTCCGGCGGGCGGCGATGCGCTGCGGGCTCAGGCAGCCGAACGCCTCCGCCGGGCGAATGCCTAAGGACCTGCAGGGATACAACGCGTAGCATCCCGGATTCGCGGCCGATGGTCCGGTATGAGCGTGTCGGCGGAGAGCGTGGAGATGCCGGCTGCGAAGCTTGAGCCGATCTTGCCGCACGCGCGACAAGCTCGCCGGCCGGCTGGCGCACAAGGGCAGCACCGTCACCGGTCAGATCTCGTACCACCGGCCTGTTCGACGCCCTCGTGCGCGCCGTCGAGGCCCTGGAAAGGCCCATCCCGGAGGCCTTGACGAGCTGAGCTGACCGGGAAGACCCCACAAGCCGTGCGGAATGCGCACCCCATGGCGTTCAATCTCCTCTTGGAGTCGAACAACACCGTGTCGCCGCGTGACGTGGTGTACGGCCACCACCCGGAGTGCTCCGCCCGGGAGCAAGAGGAGGAGCCCGAGAACGACCTCGCGTTCGCCGTGGTGCTCGACCAGGGACGCGCCCGACACGCGTTCCACCAGCCGCTTCAGCTTGGACCGCAGCCCTTCCCGCTTGGCGGCCTCATCCGGCAGTCCCATCGCCACCGCGATCTGCCCGGCCCGTATCGCCTGCCCGGCATGCCTGCCGACCGGGCGCGTACGTGCGCGCCCGGTCGGCAGGCAGCTTCCACCCTGCAACCGACACCTTCACCGGCCAGCTCGCCGAGCACGGCGTAGGGCGGTGGCGGCCAAGCGCCGTGGCCCCCTGGCGACGGGCATGAGGGGCCACCGGCGTACCGGCACGCACGGCCTCTTGACCGGTACGCACGGCCCGGCGGTGCGGCCGTTTGTGAACGGCATGGACGGCACGGCGGCGCGGCTTCCGGCGGCGGTGCCACCGAGTCCCGACACCGCAGGGGGCGCGCGGGTCGGCTGCTGTCAGACGAGACCGCCGTCGGCACGCAGGTTCTGGCCGGTGAGCCAGCCGGCATCGGGGCTGAGCAGCAGCGCGACGACGGCGGCGATGTCGGCGGGCGTGCCGAGGCGGCCCAGCGCCGTCATGTGCGCCACCGTCTGCAACACCTCCGGCGGCGCGCCCGCCCGCAGCAGGTCGGTGTCGGTCGCACCGGGGGAGACGCAGTTGACGGTGATCCGGCGCGGGCCGAGCTCCCGGGAGGCGACCCGGGTGACCTGTTCGAGCGCGGCCTTGCTGGCGGCGTAGACCGACTCGCCGAGGCTGGGCCAGGCCGTGCCGGTGGTGGAGATGTTCACGATGCGTCCGCCGTCCGCCATCCGGCGCGCCGCTGCCCGCAGGGTGAAGTACGCGCCCCGGGCATTGACCGCCATCACCTCGTCGTACACCTGCGGCGTCACCTCGTCGATCGGCGCGTGCGCGATGACGCCAGCGTTGTTCACCAGGGCCCGCAGCGGTCCGGCGTCCGCCGCGGCGAACATCTCGTCGGCCGCGGCGAACAGTTCCTCCACCTGCCCGAGGTCCGCCGCGTCGGCGCGCACGGCCGTGGCCCGGCCGCCGAGCGACTCGCACAGTTCCTTGGCCGCCCGCTCTCCGGCCGTGTAGCTGAAGACGACGGTCGCGCCGTCGTGCACCAGCCGCTCCACCACGGCCCGCCCGATCCCGCGCGAGCCACCCGTCACCACCGCGGCCATGCGCCTTCCACCGCTCATCACACCGGTTTCCCTTCTCTCCGATTCCGTCGGCATGGCGGCACCATGGCACCCCTCGCGGAAGTCCGGCTTCCGCAACGTCCGGGATGATGGGCGCATGAGTACGAGAGGGACGCGGGACCCGGCGAGCCGGCTGCTTCGCCTGCTGTCGTTGCTGCAGTCGCGCAGCGACTGGCCGGGCCCGGAGCTGGCCGAGCGGCTCGGGGTGAGCACGCGCACGATCCGCACCGACTTCGAACGGCTGCGCGAGCTCGGCTACCCGGTGTCGGCGACGACGGGCACCGCTGGCGGTTACCGGCTGGGGCCCGGCGCCCGGCTGCCGCCGCTGCTGCTCGACGACGAGGAGGCCGTCGCGGTCGCCGTGGGCCTGCGCACCGCGGCGGCCGGCACCGTGGGCGGCATCGAGGAGACGTCGCTGCGTGCCCTGGCCAAGCTGGAGCAGGTGCTGCCGGCGCGGTTGCGTCCCCGCCTGGCGGCGCTGGCGGCGTACACGGTGCCGGCGCCCGGCGGCGGCCCGGAGGTCGATCCGGATGTGCTGGCCACCCTGGCCGCCGCCTGCCGGGACCGGCGGCGGCTGCGCTTCGACTACCGCGACCACGACGGCAACGCGACGGTGCGCGACGCCGAGCCGCACCGCCTGGTCTCCACCGGGCGTCGCTGGTATCTCGTCGCCTGGGACGTGGACCGGGAGGGCTGGCGTTCGTTCCGGGTGGACCGGCTCACGCCGCGCACTCCGCCCGGCCCGGTCTTCGCCGACCGGCCTCTGCCGGAGGGCGACGTGATCTGCTACGTCACCAGGGGCGTCGCCTCGATGCTGGGGCCGTGCCGGACCGTGGCGACCGTGCACGCGCCGGCCGAGGTCGTCGCCGAGCGGATCCCGCCCGTCGCCCGGGTCGAGCACGTCGACGCCGGCACGTGCCGGCTGCACATGGGGGCGGCCACGCCGCTCGCGCTGGCCGTCTATCTCGCCGCGCTCGGGTTCGACTTCACCGTCGAGGGCCCGCCGGAGCTGCTGCGCGAGCTGGAGGGGGTGGCGGCGCGCTGCGGCTCGGTGGGCGCGCCCGCTGACCCTCCGTGAGCCCCCTGAGCCCCGGCTGGCACGTGGATCGGACCGCAGGGCATGGTCCAGGACCGCTTCCACCTCCACCAGTTGATCCCGGAGTCGGAGCTGGGTGCGGCTCGTGAGCTACACCCGTTGTCGTGCCCGCGCCCAGGCGACGTCCAGGCACTTGTGGCTGTGCTTGGCTCCCTTCGGGAGCGGCCCCCTGTGACGCCGCCTCTACGAGCGCAGCCCGCGCGGAGGGGGTCCTGGCTCTGCAGGTGGAAGAGCTGGATCTACGCAACCGGCGTGCTCGGGTGCGGCGCCACCATCGTCCCCGCCGACCTCTATGATCAACGGCGTGTGGGGACGAATCGATGGGCTGCGCGTACTGGAGCTGGGCGCGCCGGGGGAGATGCGAAAGCGCCTGACCGACCTGACGCTCGCGGGTGTCAAGCGGGCAACGGCCGGGCTGCCGGAGCTGGACTATCATGCGGAGGACGAGCCGCTGGAGCACGTCGGCGAACGCCTGGCCCTGGTGGACGACTCGGGGGCCAAGGTGGCCGAACTCGAGGTCGTCGACGTCCAGCTCGTGCCGTTCTCCCAGGTCACCTGGGAGTTCGCCGAGGCAGAGGGAGAGGGGTTCCGCTCCATCAGCCACTGGCGTGAGGCCCACCGCCGCTACTGGGCCGGCGAAGGTCAGGAGGTGGACGACTCCACGACGGTGGTCTGCGTCTACTATCGCCTGGTCAGCCACGCACGCTAGCCGTTCCGCTCACACGCCGCCGGGTTGGGCCGGTCGCCGGGACCGGGCGTGCCGTACCCAACAGCACCGGCGGAGCGTGGTCCACACCCGCTGCGACGCTGACCACAGAACATCTGCGCAGGCGACCCCAGCTGCGCGGGGGGGCGGCGGTGGGTGCTCGGCGAGCCTGGCACCCGATCCTCCCCGGTAGCCGCGACCCCCGAGTACCGCCAGGGCAGCCCGTACCAGGGGGCCAGCCCGTAGCAGCAGCGAGATCGACAGCAGCTCGCCCGCATCGACCACGGATGGCCGCGCCCCGGGCGTGACGCACCGCGAATCAGCGTCGGCTCACAGAGCCTCGATGTAGCCGGGGAGCGCCCCGGGCGGCGTGCGGACGCAACATGCCGAGCTTGCGGTCAAGTCCGGGGCTGGGCGTCGTGCAGGCGGGCCGACCTCGCCGACGATGGTGTTGATCGTGGGAGTGGTTGCCCGACTGGAGCTGCCTCGGTGCGGAAGGTCACGCCAAGCCGCCTGCGACCGGCACGCTAACGCGACTTTTCGTTCACATGCTCGTCGATCCCCGTGTCCCCTGGCAGGGCATGTCCCAGGAGGTTCTGTGATGCCGGGCGACGGGGATGGCCGTAGCCTCCTTGAACAAGTCCGGGAGGAACTGCTCGGTCCGTGGGATGCGCATGACCGGACGGTGCCGGCGCGGCCCGGCCTCACTTGAGTCATATGACGCTGCGTGGTTCGTCTATCCTCCGCAGCTATGGATCTTCGAGGCAAGACCGTCGTCGTGGCCGGCAGCTTCCGTACCGAGTCCGCCGCGAAGCTGAGGATGTGGCTTCAGGGGGCCGGGGCGACCGTCGTGGACCAGGTGTCGCATTCCGTGGACATCGTGTTCGACGGGTACGACGGTAGTTACCCGAACGAGCGCGTCCGTGCGGCGGAGCGGCTGGGGGTGCCGGTGCTGCCGGTGGAGGAACTGCTGGCCTCGCGGGCCGGGCGTACGGGGTCCGGGAACTTTCCCGGGCATGCTGACCTGGAAGCGGTGCAGGACGATCCCGCGGCCCTGCTCCGCCTGCTGGAGGAGGCCGACTGGCCGGCGTTCGAGCCGGAGCGGGACCTGCTCACGCTGCGCGCCCTCCTGGCCGGCGTGGAAGAGCGGCACGGCGTCACCGGTGCGCACCTGCTGGTCACCGAGCGCCTGCGCGAGCGCGGAGCACGCCTGCGTCACCCGTACACCATGTTCGGCGGCGGCTTTCAGGACTACGCGCTCAGCCCGTGCGGCCGCTACCTTGCCACGGGCCGGGGGCCGGCGGAGGGTCAGTACGACGGCCCCGGCCCCTTGCAGGTGTGGGAGATGGCCACGGGACGCCTCGTCAACACGATCGACATCATGTACGGCGTCGGCTGGCCCGGCCGCCGCGACACCGTGCAGTGGTCCGCGGACGGCACCCGGGTCGCGCTGGCGTTCTGCACCAACAACGTCGGGGTGTGGGACCCGTTCGGCGCGCGTACCAATCCGTACGGGAGCGCGGATGTGACGGACGGGTACGACGCCGCGGCCATCTTCGCCCTCGCCCCCGACGGGCGGCGGGCCTACATCTCGATGAACAGTGAGCACGAGATGATGGGCTGCGTCGCGGCGCTGGACGAGGGCAAGGTCTTCTACAACGACTACCGCCTCCACAACACAGGCCCCGAGCCGGCCATGCTGACCGAACCGCTGCCGGAGGAGGCGAAGGAGCGGCTCAAGAACGACTACTTCTCCTTCCGCCGGGTGCGCTGGTCCGGCGACGGCGGGCGGCTGCTTGGGGACAACGAGACCTGGGCCGCCGTGGTCGATCTGCCGGGCGGACGAATGCGCTGGCTGGCGCTCACCGCCGGCCCCGTCGCATGGAGCCCGGACGACCGGTTCGCCGCGGCGCTGACGCCGGGCCGCCCGCGCCGGCTGACCGTCCTCGACGCCGGCACCGGGCGGCCGGTGGGCGACCCCGTGGACCAGGCCGAGGGGTCGCTGCACTGGGGCATGCGCGGGACCGAGGCCCGGCTGGCGGTCGTGGTGGAGAACGGCGGCGGTGTCGACATTCACGACGCGCGCGGCCGTCACCAGTACCACCTGCCCATCGCCACCACCAAGCGCATCGGCCGGTACTTCTACGACGGCCAGGAGCGGCCCTGGGCCTGGGAGAGCGCCGGGGACTTCGCCGCGTGCCTGACCGCGGACGGGCGGGCGGAGGTGTGGTCACTGGGCGGCGAACCGGCCCGGGTCGGGTCGATCGAGGCGCCGGACGGGACGCAGGCGGTGTTGTGGGGCGCGGACGGCGTGCTCGCGCTGATCGGCGCGCAGACCCTCCGCTTTGTCGGCGCCTTGACCGGCGCCGTGCTGGGCGACTTCGTGTTCGGCCGTTACTTCGACAGTGAGCGGAGTCCGCTCGACGACGATTGCGCGACCCTGTACGGGATGTTCCGGACCGACGCCTTCCCTCTGGCGGACTCCTCGTGGTGCGCCATCGCCGACCCGGCCGTCGGTCCCGCCGCGGCCCTGGTGGTCGCCGACGAGGACCACCTGGACCCCCTGGACGACCTCGACGCCGTCCTGGCCTGGACCGTCGACCGCCGCTTCACCTGGCCCGTCCGCTGGGGGCGTCTCGACGTCGTCGCGAGCGTCGAGGCCGCCGCTCAGACCATCGCCCTCAGCAAGCTGAAGGACTGAGGGCGAGTATCTACCACGGGGCGCCCATCCAGTGCGGGAGGCGATCTGCTGAGCACTACTCCGCCCCGGGTCAACCCGATTCGTGAACTCCCCCGGTCCAGGAAGGCTGGGCCAGGGGAGCGTTCGGGCAGCCTTGCGCGACCTCGACAAGCTTGGCCTTCTCCGCGGCGCCCACGCTGAGTTGCCAGTGCCGTCGGACGGCCACCCACTCGGCGACGTAGCGGCAGCGCACACCCTCGATCGGCAGCCAGGCCGCGGGGTCCTTGTCGGCCTTCGGCCGGTTGGAGCGGGCGGTCACGGCCACCAGGTGCTCGGGCCGGTCGAGGTAGTTGGCGTACCGCTCGCGCTCAAGCAGTCTCCGTGACGGCATACCCGCCACCCAGACTCGGCCCCTCCCTGTCGGCGTACGGGTTCTGCTACAGAGTCGGGTCCCTCGCCGCGTACATAGACCCGCATGCCCGAGGAGCCCCCTACCGGTTGGCACCTGCCCACCGTTCGCTGTGCCGCCGCTTGCATTCGGCAAGGCCCGCAACGCCAGATGCAGACTTACGGGCCGGTGACCGAACTCCTCACCGTATCCATCGAGGTTGCAGGGCAAGGTGGTGCCTCAAGGACGCGTCTCAAGCCGCCCGACGACTCATGATGAGGTCTGCAGGAATGCGAACCGGCAGGCACAAGGTTTGACCGTGCTGTTTGAACAGGTCGTCACGGGAGTCGAAATGGCCCAGATCGGCCAGGACGTGTCCTGACAGGTCGCATGAGGAGCAGGTGCTGCCGTCCCAGTCCACGGCAGTGCGCGCGATCGCGTCGAAGAGCGTCTCGCCACCTGTGTTGGTGAATCGGCCTCCCGCTCGCAGCGTGCCCAGATCACCATGGAGTTCGGACACGGCCACCCACTGACCATCGAGGACGAACTCCGGCCAGGCCAGCACCACGTGCCGGGGGATCAGGGCACGCAGCCGCGGGAACCGCGGGTGCCAAAAGCGCCCATCGAGCAGCAATCCTCTGACTCGAGTGGCGATCCCGCAGCCGCGTGCCACGGCCTCAAGCAGCGCCAATCTCTGACTGCACGAACCGCGTCCGAGCCTCAGGGTCGTCGAGACAGCCTGTTTTTCGTTCATGGCGTATACCGGGCTCACGCGGGCTGCGATGAGTTGGTGGGCCGTGATCAGGAGTGCTCGCTCTGCCTCGGGACCGACGTCCCGGCACTCGGTCAACATCGCCTGCACCCGAGGATGCCGCCAGTCGAGGATCGGTGTGGCCGCCGAACTTCCCGCGACTGCTGTCCGTGGAGAAACGGCCGCACCAACGTCCCGTGATCGCAAGCACGCCGGCTTCACTCAATGATCATATCTTCGTCCGAGGCAGGGTTACGCGATTGCCTTCGCCGGAGGACAGAAGCCCTTCACTGAAAGGGACTTGTTTGCCTGCCTGGTCAGAGGTGCCGAATAATTCCGCCGCCACGATCTCGCTGCTGACGGCGAACTCGTCGATCCATCCCCAGGGCCGACGAGGCCACGGGGGACCAGTTCGTGGCCGTGCCTGCGGCCGTACTCGCGGACACCCGTAACGGGACCGGCGGCGTCGGCTCCGCCAAGGCGCCGGGCAAAAAGCCAGGTCACCTTCCCGGTCGGCGGCCAAGCGGGCGTTCGGGCTTCCGGGGTGTCGGCGGTGGCCCTGAACATCACCGCGATCGGCGCGGAACAGCCCGGCTGGTTCACCGTGCCCCCCTCCGATGCCCCGGCCACGGTGTCGACGCTGACCTTCTATCCGGGCGAAAACGTCACGGGCGAGGACTTCACCCGCCTCACCGGCACCGGCATGGTCTCCGTCGTCAACAACAGCGACAGCCCGGTGCACATCGTGGTCGCCGTCCGCGGCTACTTCCTCAGCGCCGCGGACGCCCAGGCGGGCAACGAGTACTACCCGGTCGGCGCCGAGCCTCTGTACGACACCCGGCCCGGTCATGTCACCGGATCCCCGGTCCACGAGGCCATGCCCATCCGGCCGATGCGTCGGTGACGATCGACGTCGCCGGGCAGGCAGGCATCCCCGAAGCCGGCGTCAACGCGGTCGCGCTTAACGTCGTGGCCTGGTCCCAGGGCCGGCGGGGCTGGCTGCGCCTGCACCCCTCCGACCAGCCGGGCGACAACGTGGCAACGGTCGACTACGTCCCCGGCGAGACCAACAGCAGCTTCACCGTGGCCCAGGTGACCGGCAGCGGCAAAGTGATCCTCGACAACCGCGGCAGCGGCACCGTACACGTGGCGCTCACCCTTCGTGGCTACTTCAAGGCGCCGGCGGAAGAGGACGGCGCGGGCCATGTCAGCGTCGCGCCCAGGATCATCGTCGAGACCCTCACCGGCGCCGGCGTGCCGGGCGGCGGCACCCAGCCCCCTAGCCCCCGGCGCGTCCGTCACCTTCGATGTCACGCGGGGGATCGACCTCGGCGACAAGACGATGGCCTCCGCCGCGCTCACCATCCAGGCCCGCAGACCCACGGACAAGGGCTGGCTCACCGCCTCTCCGGCCGAGGACGGCGACCCGGACATCTCCAGCGTCAACCACGACCAGGCGGAGAGCACCATCGGATTCGAGCTGCGGGGCTACTTCACCGACCCGCCGATGCCGGTCGAAGACGACGACCCACCGGAACTACCGGTCACGGCGACCATCCCCGAAGAAGACGAGGCGGCCACCATGGGCGCGCCCGGCCGCAGCTTCAACGCAAGAGCTCGAACGGGATTCAATCCGTTCCAGTCCCTGGCCGGCTCGTTCAAGGGCAGCGTGTGGTGGCATGGAAGAGCGCCCTATGAGCTCTACATCAACGCCGAGGTCTACGACAACCGGCCGGACGGACGATGCGTCGGCGCGCTCGTCCGGATGGACGGCAAGGTCTACAGCAACTGGAACCACTGGGTGGCCTGCGGCAACCAGAAGAAGAGAACGGTCAAGGGCTGGTTCCAAAGGACTGCCAACCGGATCGACTTCAAGGCCTGCCAGGTCCACCCGAAGACCCGGCGCTATGCCTGGTGCACCACCGAATGGAAATGAGAGCTCAGGCGGTACTCCAGGTGATCCACCGAGCGCCGGCAGCGGTGTCGGGGCGGAGGCCGTCCGGCGCAGACCGGGGCAGTCGCCTACGGCGAGCAGCAGGGAGCGTGAGCATGGAACGCGTGTACGGCTGCATCGACGGCGTCGCGTACGCCGTCACGGTCGGCGAGCCCAGGCCGGAGGCGGCCGACACGGTCGGCGTCGTGTCCGGCTCCCCTCGGGCGGTATCGCTGCTGCGGGTCCGCAAGCGGCGACCTCGTCGAGCAGCCGCACGGCCGCATGGTCCGGCTGGACGTCAACGACCGACGACGGTGCCGGCCGCGCTCACGGCCTGGACCGGCCGCGCTCCGGAGCCGGGCAGCGTGGTAACCGACATGATGGAGGCCACCACTCTGCCCGCCTGGAGCGATGCTGAAGTACAGCGCGCTACTGGTCGGTGGTTTCCGGGTCATCGCTGGGAGCGACGTGCTTGCCGTCTTCCTGGTGTCGCTTGAGGTGCTTCAGAGCGATGATCGAGCTGGGGAGGCTAAGAAGCACCCCGAATACGCCGGCAAGGTCTCCGGCTATCTCGATGAAGGCGTGCACAGGACGGGGGTCCTTTCCCACTGGCTTGCCTCAGCCAGTGGGGCCTTCTCCTTGTCTCCATGGAGGCACCTCCGGCCTTGGCACGCATGCCAACGAAGCCGGAGGTCTCGGTCGTTCTCAGCCCGAGCCAGGCCCGGTGTGAGAACCGGCAGCCCCGGGGGCCCCTATGGAGTGGGGCTGCACCGTGATGACGAGGCTGTCGCGGGGTCCTACTCCCCTCACTGCGATCCAGATTAGTGCCGGAGCCGCTGAGCCGCTGGTCACCTTGAGATATCGGCCCCGTCACCTAGTTCTTACTCTTGTGGTCGCGGCGAAGAGGTAGTCCACCGAGAGGCTGTAGTCGGTGAGCAGATGACGTAAGCGCCCTGTCCGTGCATCCTCCCGCCCCATCTCCTCCCAGGTGCGGGCTGTCACTGGAATCCTCCGTAGCCTCGTGTCATCTGTCGGTCCCGCCTCGGTGTCACGCGGCGGATGAACCGGGCGGCGGCTGCCCGGCACGGCCGTAGTGGTCTGTGCGCGGAACTGACCCAGTCCTGGGCCAGCCGTCGATGCTCTCCGCGTGCGGTCCTTCCTGCGATGGGGGCTGCACGGGCGCCTGAGGGGGTGGCGCTGGGCCGAGACCCCAGGGTCTCAACGGCCTCGCGGGCATCCAGCTCGCCACTCGGCCGCGGAGTGGTCCAGCAGCGAGGTCGCCTCTGGCGGCCCTGGCCCGATGGACGGCCTCGGAGACGTACTCGGGGATGGCCATGCGGGTTCGCTGCCTTCGGTGATGCCGATGGTCATGGCAACGTCCCGCAGCCGCATACGCGGGGTCACGGGGCGGGCATCACCAGCACTCGGGCAGGGCGGGCATGATTGGTCACCTACTTCGGGGCTGGGACCCCTTCGGAGGCCGAGGGCCATCAGCGCCGCTGGAGCTTCGCCAGCAGCAGGTTCGAGTCGTTCCCGACCAGGTTGGCGCCGTTGGTCACATAGGCCCGATGTCCTCGGACGGCGACGGCTGTGGTCCCCTGCATGCCGTCCTGGGCGTCCAGCAGGGTTTCGTGGGTGCCGTCCGCGGCCACCCGTACGAGCTTGCTGGATTGGTTGATCGCGGCGAGGATCTCGGTGCCCCTACCGGTGAAGTCGAAGTCGTCGATGCCCTGCAGCCCGGTGGCCCGGACCTCGGCGCGGCCGGAGCCGCCGCCCTTGGTCACCGGGATGCGCACGATGGTGCCGTGGTCGGAGTTGCTCGCCCACACGGCGCCGTCGTGGATCTTCATTCCGTTGGCGCCGAAGAAGGCGCCGGGCGCCAGGACCGGGTCCGCCGACCACACGGTGGCCTCGCCGCCGCGCAGAGGGGCCTGCCAGATGCGCCCGCCGGTGGAGTCGGTGACCAGGAAGCGGTCCCGCTCGCCGTCGATGACCAGTGCGTTCGGCATGGTGTCGGCAGGCAGCGGCACGACGAGCTGCGGCGCACCGGAGTGACGGACCTGCCAGATCCCGGTCAGTCCGCCCTGCCCGGAGGAGTAGAGGAAGTACACGGCGCCGCTGTCCGAGCGGGCGACCCCGGTGACCACGGGGTCCCCGATGACGGGGGTGGTACCGCCGCCGCCCGGAGGCAGCGGCATGGTGACGAGTACCTGGACGGCCCCGTCCCTCGCGACCCGCACCACCTGACGGCCAGGGATCATGCCGATGACCGCGCCGCCGCCGGGCTCCAGGGCGATGCTCTCGGCGGCCTGCCCCGCCGCCCGGTCGAACCGGGCGAGGACGCGCACGTCACTCAGGCGGGTGCCGGCAGCGTAGCGGGGGTGCGTCGGAGTGGAGGCCAAGGCCGAGGCCGGGGCCGGGGTCGTGAGGGCCGCCGGGGCCGCGGTGAGCAGGGCGGCCAGGCCGAGCGTGGCGGCGCGCCGCCGGAGCACGGTGGGTTGGTGGAGGAACATGGTTGCCCTTTCGGTGATGCGGGATGGGGAGGGTCCCCGATGCTCGGCGCGCTGCTCAAGCGCGATCGTGCCTGCGCGACGCCGACTCGGAGACGCGGCCGGTGATCCTGGTGTCCAGCGCGGAGAGCTGGACGGGTGAGATGGCGGGCAGGTTCTCCTTCCACCTGCCCGCCAAAGACTGTATCGCTCAGTACAGAAAGGTCTACCACAGACTGTATCGGCGAGTACAGAACGTTTGTACGATGAGATACAGAACATCGGAGGAGGCTCCATGGGAAACATCCCGACCACCGCGCGGGGCCGCGCGACCCGAGGGCGCATCCTCGATTCGGCAGCGGAGCTCATCCAGCGGCACGGGGTCGCGGCGGTGACGCTGGACGATGTCGAACGCGCCGCGGGGGTCGGCCGGAGCCAGCTCTACCACTACTTCGACGACCGGGACGATCTCATCCGCTCCGTGGTCCATGCCACCGTGGACACGGTGCTGGCCGCACAGGAACCGCTGCTCCTGGAGGTCGACTCGCTGGCCGGCATCGACCGCTGGTTCGACGCCATCGTGGCCAACGGGACGCGGCAGGACGCGGTGGGCGGCTGCGCGATCGGTTCGCTGGCCAGCCAGCTCAGCGGCCAGGACGACCTCACCCGGCAGGCGTTCGTGGACGCCTTCGCGCGCTGGGAGGCCCCTCTCATCGCGGGCCTGCGCCGGATGCAGGAGTCGGGCGAGCTGCGCCCGGACGTGGACGTGACGGAGCTGGCCGACCTCACCATGGCCGCCATCCAGGGCGGCCTCCTGCTGGCCCAGATCCGCCGTAGACCGGACCAGCTCCGTCATGCCCTGAGCGGCGCGCGAGCGGCGTTGAAGGACGCGCTCACCCCCCTGCCCTGAACACGGTCCACCCGCCGTTCAGCGCGGGCGATCCAACACGCCGACCCTCCGTGACGCTGAGGACATCTTCCGGAACGGAGGGGCCGATACCGAGCTCACCGCCGCGGAACTCCTCGACGACACGCTCGCCGCCGGCCTGTCCCCTGAGACAGCTCATCGCGTCATCGCAATGGACGCCCTGATCGGAACGGTGTCGAGGACAAGATCACCCGTGTCGTCGAAGACGTCGTTGGACGGCGGCTCCATTCGTTTCGCGGCCTTCGCCACTGACCACCGAATCGAAAGGCTGGAGGTCCCCTTGGGAGCTGAGCCGTGACGGGCTCGGTCTTGAGATGCGCGGTCATGGCGCTGCGCAGCTTGCGCCCGGCGACCCGCCGATCATCGCGACGGCACGCGGAGCCGGCTACCGGATCGCCTGATCCACGATCCCCTCCACGATCCTCATCAGCCGATCGCCCGGCTGAGCGATGCTTCCGTTGTGCGCGCTGACCTGCGCGCCTTCGAGGGCGAAGGTGATCTCGGCTGCGGCCTGCTCAGGGTCGGGCAACCCGGCCGCGGCGCACATGCCGACCAGCCTGCGGTTCTGGAGCGCCTTGTGCTCCTCGATCACCTGCCGTGCGGGATGGGAGCGATCGGGCAGTTCAGCGAGGGAGTTGATGAACGGGCAGCCCCGGTACGAGATCGCCGGCAATCCTTCGGCGATGAAGCGGGCCAGGGCCAGGATCTGCTCCCGGGGCCGGTCGGGATGTTCGGCTTCGGCCCGGTCGAAGGCCGCCTGGTAGTCGGCGGCGACGATCCGCAGCCACTCCGCGACCAGCGCGTCCTTGGTCGCGAAGTGGCGGTAGATCGCCATTTTGGTGGTCTCGGCCCGCTCGGCGATCGCCTGGACGCCTACCCGCCGGATCCCCTCGCTCTGGAAGAGCTCTTCCGCCGCGTCGAGGATGCGCTCGCGAGGCGGCAGTTTCGCCACCCTGCTCGGCCTTCTGACGGTCGCTGCCATGCCCGCTATGGTACCAGTCCGTTCCAAGCGATACCGTTGGGTATCGTCAGAGACTCGCCGGTATCATTTTCGAGGGAGAGACAGTGAGAGTGACCGAGTACGTGAGCTTCGACGCGATCGGGCTCGCCGAACTGGTGGCCAAGGGCGAGGTGAGCCCCGCCGAACTCCAAGCAGCCGCACACGAGGCCGCGCAAGCGGTCAACCCGCAGATCAACGCCATCGTGGAAACCTGGCAGGCCGACGACGAGCCCGCCCCCGGCAGCACACCGCTGGCCGGAGTCCCCTTCCTGATCAAGGACATCGGCGTCTCCATGGCCGGGAGGCGCATGGAGCTGGGCAGCCGTCTGGCGGCCGGCAACGTCTCCGGCGCCGACTCCTTCCTGATGCGCCGCTTTCGCCGTGCCGGCCTGGTGACGTTCGGGCGTACCACGACACCGGAGATGGCCTACAGCAACACCACGGAACCCGTGCTGTACGGCGCGACCCGCAACCCCTGGGACCTGGAGCGCAGCGCGGGCGGATCCAGCGGCGGTGCCGGCGCGGCCGTCGCCGCCGGGGTCGTCCCGATCGCGCACGCCACCGACGCCGCCGGCTCGATCCGCATTCCCGCCTCCTGCAACGGCCTCTTCGGGCTGAAGCCCACCCGTGGCCGGGTTTCCGCGGGCCCCTACGCCGACGAGATCTTCAACGGCCTGGCCGTGCACGGCAGCGTCAGCCGTACGGTACGCGACAGCGCGGCACTGCTCGACCAGATCCGCGGCCCGGAACCGGGCGACCCCTACTTCGCCCAGGAACCGTCCCGGCCGTACGCCGAGGAAGTCACCCGCCATCCCGGCTCGCTCCGGATCGGCGTCCTCACCCAGGCATGGGGCGGACACCGCACCACCGCACCCGTGGCCGGCGCTGTCTCCCGCACCGCGCACCTGCTCGAATCCCTCGGCCACCGGGTGGAGGAGGTCAAGGTGGACCTCGGGGCGGACTGGGAAGAGTTCGTCCTGGCCAGCGCCCATCAGTGGACGGCGAACCTGACGGCCTCGATTGACGAGCTGGCCACCGCCACGGGCCGGCCTATCGACTCCTCGACCTTGGAGCCGCCCATCCTCGCCAGCTACTACTACGGGCAGCGGGTCAGCGGCGCCCAGTTCGTCACCGCTCTCGCGATCCGGAACCGGATCGCTCGAAGCCTGGCACGGTACTTCGACGCTCACGACCTGCTGCTCACGCCGACCCTGCCGGAGCTTCCCGTGCCCTTGGGCACCCATGCCGAGGCCGCGGACGAACTGGACGGCCTCGGCTGGCTCCGCCGCCTGTTCGACCTCTCGCCGTTCACCACGGCGTTCAACGTGGCGGGCACGCCCGCCATGTCCGTGCCCATGACGGCCGACGCCGGAACGGGCCTCCCGATCGGGATGCAGTTCGCCGCCGGGTACGGGCACGAAGGCCGCCTCTTCCGCGTCGCCGGGCAACTCGAACAGGCAAGCCCGTGGTCGGGCCGAACCCCCACGGTGTGGGCAGGAGGCCAGGCCGTGTAGCGGTGCACGGTTCCCGGATGCATGACCATGCCGGACTGCCAGGAAGAAGATGATTCCGACATGCGGAACCACAGGACCGCGAGGTCGAGGTCTCGGCTCCATCACGAAGGGTGAAGGCGTGCGAGAAACCCGACTGCCACGGCACGCGGCTGAGTCGATTCGCCTGCAGTAGCTCCCGCGTCCGGTCGTTGCCCATGCGTTGACGAGCCCGGCACGTCAGGTCGCGCTCTACTGGTGCCACCCGGGTGTTCATGGCCGGCGCGCGCATTGCCCAGCACTTCGGCCGGCCCGGCACCCCGAACGGCCAGGCGTGGATCGAGTCTCTGTTCGGGCACGTCAAGGACGAGCATCCACACCTGGACAAGATCACCGACCCGGGCGAGCTGGAGGCCGAACTGGACGCGATCCGGACGTTCTACAACGAGGTGCGGCTGCATGAGGGCATCGGCTACGTCACGCCCGACGACGAGCACCACGGCCGCGGCGAGGCGATTCGCGCCGCCCGCCGCGCCGGGCTGAAGACCGCACACGAGGCCCGAGTTGCGACCCGACGCCAACTACGTCAAGAGCCCCCATAACCCTTCTCGCGGCTGATGGGTATTTCCAGCCCGATCTGGTGCATTTTCTCTGACACACCTCGGGGCAGGCGGCATGCGTCGGGTCTGCGCGTGAGCATCAACGCAGCTCAGCTGACCTCGATGAACGAACCCTCATCAAGGCCGAGCAGAGCCTCAGCGTTGATGACGAAACGGCCGAACTGCTGTTTGCGGCCGAGCAGTTCGGCGTAGACGGCGCTGTTGCCTCGAATGGTCATGAAGCCAGCGAAGCTCAGCCGCTCCAAGCCGTCGGCCCCGGCTGGCTCATCGCCTGCCGGCCCGTCCTCGTGCTCCTCCGGCACCTCGAGCTGGTGCTCCTTGCTCGCCCAAGCACGCATCAGGTCATTGTGCGTTCCACCGACGATGGTGATGAACTCTTGCCGATCAAGGACGATGTACTCATCCAGGCCCCGGTACAAGCTGGCCGTCCATGCGGCGGCGATCCCGGCACCGCGAGGATAGCTGGACAGCAGCGACCACTCCCCCGCTGAGGCGCTGACCAGGTACGCCAGACCAGTTTCTCCGCTGGCGAGCTGCAGGCCGGTGATGGCCCAGCCTCCCGTAAGAAGCCGAAACAGGTCCGCGGACACCTCCGCAGGAAGGCCTTCATCGCCGTCGTGGGCAAGGTGCATGCTTCTCCTGGTCGATCGGGGGCCAGCAGGGTGATGCGCCGAGCCTAGCGAACCATCGGCCCAGGTCGCCGATCACCACCTGCTGGCCTCCCAGATCAGGGGTCCGCAGCAGGCCAGGCTCCTGCACAGATCAGGCACAGCCAGCCGATGGGCCGTGTTCTGCCAGTCCTCGTTGCCCCGCTGCGCTCCGAACACCACCCGGCAGGGTCGACCTGACTGGAACGTCTGTAAGACGGGAACGTCGTCTTGATGGTGGCGGGAGCCGTTTTTGATCTTCTGTTGGGGCGCTCGCGCGTAGGGTCCGGGACATGCGTGCAAGCATCACCTGGGCTGAGGTGGCCGCGGCCATCACCGGTGGCGCCAGGCGATGGGGAAGGCTCCGGGTCAAAGCGTGGCCGGGCCGGCGGCTGGCGCGTCAGGCGGCAGCAAGCCTGAACACCACACTCCCCCAGTTGCGGGCGGACATGCGCAATGCCGTGACCAGCGCCGATCGGGGCATCGCGATCGCCCGGTGGAGGTCGCGGTGGATGCTCGCCGCTGCGATGATCGACCTCGTCGACCCTGCCGCCGCCAAGGCCGTGCGCGCCGGCGGGCGGCGGCTGCACCGGCATTTGATGGCCGTCGAGGTGTCGGGCACCGCCTGGCCCGTTGGTGGCATCCGCCGAGAGTCCGCAGAACGAATCGCGGCCGAGGCTCGCGCCGTAGCTGGCCCGCTCGCCAGCGCAGAACCACGCGTGTCAGGAGGAACCCGAGCAAGAGGGCGACCGCCGAGAACACCACCAGCCAAGGGGTCTCCTCGCCGGGATCGTCCCTCATGTCCTGAGGGAACTGCAGGTTGATGACGATCACGACCAGCGTGAGTGCCCCGCCAACGGCCCCGGCGGCTCTCCACAGCCGGCTGCCTGGCTGGGCCAGGGCCGTCTCAGTGCACGCGATCAGCAGGAGAAGCAGCCCGGATACCGTGATGAAGATCAGTTCGTCGCGGCGAAAGGCCGCCTCGAAATGGGCGAACACGCCCAGGTGCACTGCCGCCAGACCGGCGGCCGCGCCGAGGCTCGCGGTGCGCCATCGGCCCTGTGGCAACAGGCCGGCCCCGAATGCCGCTGCGATCAGGAGCCACAGCCAAATTCTGCCGGGAGCCGACACGGCGGCGCGAGCACCGTCGTCCGGCGCCGCGGGAACGTGGTCGGCCCGCACGTCGTCGGCGGGCGGCCCAGCGGCTGTCGTCGTCGGCCAGCTCCTGCAGGGCCAGCCGCGCCGCAAGCGCGAGCCCGGCGTGGCGGCTGTGCCGTAACCGCGCCAGCTCACCGATCGCGCCCTCCCTGATCTTGGTCGATGGCCTCCTGCAGTTCGGTCGGCGACGGCGCGGGCCGATCCACGGGACGGCCGCGCCGTGCGATGATCAGGTCTCCCTGAACGTCGAACGTCCACTTGCCCGGCGTCTGGCTGGGCATGACCGCCCGCACCTTGTCGTAGACGAAGTCGTACGGCTCATGGACGCCCACATAGCCGTCCTGGTCCCGGTCGGCCTCGCCGGCGCCCGCCGCCGAGGTCAGCCGGCCACCGGCAGCAGGTGTCGTAGGTGAACTCCTCGTCCACCGTGAAGCCGAGCATGGCCGAGATGGTCCAGGCTGCTGCGGGTGTTGCTCAGCCGGGTCACCAGCTGATGCAGGCTCCCATGCGGCCGGGCGGCCAGTTTCGCTCCGGCGAGGCGCACCGCCAGTAGCAGGCCGCCGCACAACTGAACCGGCATGTCGGCGTCTTGCGGCGCCTGTGCTGTCCGCTGGGGACCGATGATGCGGCGCAACAGGTCCAGTATGTCACTGGACGACAGAACCGGAACCTCGATCATCCAGGCCGCGGGCAGGGCGGTCAGCCGGCGCCCGGCTGGTGATCAGTACATTCAGCGGGACGGCTCCCCGGTGGTGCCGCACGCATCACGGACGCCGGCTGTGCGGTGACCGCAGCGGGTCGTCGTGCCGGCCGCTCTGCGGCCCGTGAGTGATGCGGGAGGTCGATGGTGATGCCGAGGCCGCCGCCTGGGCGGGCCGTGATCGTGATGTGTCCCTGGTGGGCATGGGCGATCGCGTGCACGATGGACAGTCCCAGGCCCAGGCCCGGGCCGTCGGTGCGGACGCGGGTGCCGTGCCCGTGCACGAACGGTTCCAGCAGCGTCTGCGCTTGCTCGGGCGGGATCTCCCGGCCGGTGTTGCTGATCCGCAGCACGGCGCGTGCGCCCGCTGTGCGCGTCTCGACGGTGGACGTCTCGACGGTGAGGTGCCCGTCGGTGTGGTTGTAGCGGAGCGCGTTGTCGACCAGGTTGCCGACCAGGCGTTCCAGCAGGACGGGCTCGCCGGTGACCGGTGCGGGCCGCAGCCGTGCGCGGATGGCTATGCCGGCGGCTGCCGCTTGCTCCTCGGCCGTGGCCAGGGTGGCTGCCGTGATGGCGGCCAGGTCGGCCGCCTCCTGCGCGCCGGCTCCGGCCTGGCTGCGGGCCAGCAGCAGCAGCCCGTTCAGGACGCGCTGCATGTGCTCGACGGCGTCGCGGACGTCGCCGGCCATGGTGAGCAGCTCGTCCCGGCCGGGCTGGCCGTCCAGGGTGACGTCGATGGCGGTGCGGGCGGTGGTCAGCGGGGTGCGCAGCTCGTGGGCGGCGTTGGCGGTGAACAGCCGCTGGCTGTCCAGGATCCGGTCGCGTTCGGCGACGCCACGCTGGATGCGGTCGAGCATGTCGTTGACCGTGCCCGCCAAAGCGGACAGCTCGTCGGCCGGGGCGGTGACCGGGACCCGTTCGGTGAGGTTCTCGGCCGACAGCCGCCGGGCGGCCGAGGAGATCACCCGGATCGGCCGCAGCACCCGGCCGGCCACCAGCCAGGCCAGCACGGCGGCCAGGACGGTCACCACGACGAGCGCCAGAGCGGCCTGGGGCAACAGCGCGGACAGCGTGTCGGCCTGCACCCGGTCGGCGAGATCGCGCAGGTCCTGCGGCTGCGGCGGCATCAGCCGGAGCGTGCTGCGCGGGTCGGGGCCGTCCGGGTCCAGGTGGGTGACGAGCGCCGGGCGCCGCTTCATCAGCAGGTAGGTCAGCCCGGTCAGCGCGGCCCCGGCAGCCAGCACCAGCGCGGTCTGCAGCAGGGCGAGCCGGGCGCGGGCCGTCAGCCGCACGGGCCGATCCGGTAGCCGGCGCCGATGACGGTCTCGACCAGCGGCGGGTCGCCGAGCTTGCGGCGCAGCGTGCCGACGGTGATCCGGACCGCGTTGGTGAACGGGTCGGCGTGCTCGTCCCACACCCGCTCCAGCAGCGTCTCGGCGCTGACCACGTCGCCGCCGGCGGCCAGCAGCTGCTGCAGCACGCCGAACTCCTTGGGCGTCAGCCGCAGCAGCCGCCCGTCCCGCTCGGCGCTGCGCCGGGCCGGATCCAGGCTCACCCCGCCCGCGCGCAGTACCGGCGGGCGGGCCGGCGCGCTGCGCCGCACCAGGGCGTGCACCCGGGCGACCAGCTCGGAGAACGCGAACGGCTTGCCCAGATAGTCGTCCGCCCCCAGCATCAACCCGCCGACCCGGTCCTCCACCGCGTCGGAGGCGGTCAGCATCAGCACCCGCGACTCGCCCCGCTGGGCGAGCCGGCGGCAGACCTGGTCGCCGTGCACGACGGGCAGGTCCCGGTCCAGGACCACCACCTCGTACGGGGTGAGCTCGCACTTGTCCAGCGCGCTTCGACCGTCCAGGGCGACGTCGACGGTGAAACCGTGCCTGCGCAGCCCGGCCTCGATGTAACCGGCCAGGGGCTGCTCGTCTTCGACCAGGAGCACACGCATCCGGGCAGTATCACAACGTCCGCATATGGGCCACATATGGTCCGCCGATCGCCCGCCGATAAGCAGCGGCCGGTAGATGTGATCACCCTCGAAATCCCCATGAAAAAGGATCACGACGAGATGAGCCGTGCACGAACGGCCGGCATGACCGGGCTGGCATCGGCCATGCCGGCGTTGGGTCTCCACGCATCCGCCACCGCCGCCGTGGAGGTCAAACCGGGAGACGTCCAGCAGGCGATGGATGACTTGGCGAAGACCGACGGCGTGGTGGGGGCCATCGGCGAGCTGTACGTCGACGGCCGGCGCAAGGGGCAGGGAAGCGCGGGGACGCGCCTGCTCCGCGGCAAGGGTGGGCACGTTCCTGCGGCTTCCGGAGGGCCGGCGGGGGGCGTGATGAACCTGCTGGTCGGCCACGCGCATCGCGCTCGCGGTGGCGGGCGGCTCACCGGTACCGAGGTTGCGGTCCCAGCGCGGGTAGGCAGCGCTGGCGACCTGCACCCGGATGCGGTGGCCGCGCTGGAACCGGTGAGCCACCGGCGCCAGCTCGATCTCGTCCATCCCGTCGATCGGCCGGTCGGCGGCGCACCGGGCAGCGCGTCGGAGACATGCGTGATCGCGCCCGAGGGCGCCACGTCGCTGACGCGCACGTAGAAGTCGGTGTGCGCCAGGCGTTCCTGATTCGGGCTCGTGCGGTCACATCATCCTCGGCTGATCGCATGGACAGCATGCTAACCATATGGTCAGTGAGAGGGAAGTCAGTGCTGTCGGCCTGATCATGTCGGTTTGCATCGCGGCACGGTCACGCTACACACGGTGCCTGGCAGCACGTAGGCAGGCACGTCTTCTTGCGGGACCTAACAGGCTGGCGTCCTGAGCTGCTCGAAGACCGCCTCGGCGTACACGTCCGGAACCGCCGCCGGTGTCACGTGCCCGATCTCCCGAACACGCGCAGCTTCCAGCCAGGCAGCTGTGCAAGCAGGTGAGCGATCCGTGCACAGATGATCACTGGATACCAGCAACGGACGCCGCGCCAGCAGCGAACCGCGATCGAGGATCCGAAGGCGCACTGGACCACCACTGCGACGCGGCCGGACATCAACCACCTGTGTTCGGCACGGGCCGACTTGTCCTGGTCGCGAGCCGCGGTGCGCTACGGTATGGCCCGGAGTGCCGGGACGGAAGCTGTCAAACCGGCTGAGACATCAGGCTACTTGCGTGGTTTGTGGTGAAGCGTCGGTCTGGGGTGTCGCGAGTGGCTGGTTGATCCACACCTTGGTCGGCAGAGGCGGTGGGTAGGGACGCC
>NZ_JBGNUV010000015.1:0-347267 GCF_041950525.1 Nonomuraea sp. GTA35
CCGAACCCGGAAGTTAAGCTTCCCTGCGCCGATGGTACTGCACTCGGGAGGGTGTGGGAGAGTAGGTCACCGCCGGACAATCTTTATAGGAAAGGGCCCCGACGCCGAGCGTCGGGGCCCTTTCTGCGTTGTCGAGCTGTCTGCATGGCGGCGTCGGCCAGCGAACCCGGGATGGTGATGGCGTCCTGCTTGTTGGCCGGCAGGGGCGGCAGATCGGCAGGTCCCATGTCTGCGCCCCACGGCACCAGAAGGAGCGAGAGTCTTCGCCCGCCTCCTGCGCCATCCTCAACTCGGCTGTTCCTCTCCCTTCGCCATCGACATCGCAACCGGCGGCAGCCTGCCCGTGGCGCTCGAACCGTACCGTTCGTACATCTGGCCGTTTCTGGGGTGCTCGGTGCGGCACCGGTGGTGCCGGTCCCAGAGTGGCGGAGTGGTGGGCCTCTGTCGCTGAGCTCGATTCTGGCGCGCCCGTACGACCAAAGGCGGTCCCGTCGGCCCATGGCTGGGTGAGAGCAGCTGCAGGGGCATCGCTGGCTCCTCCCCCTGCTGCTGGAGATCGGCGGGTCGATGTACCCCCGATCGGACACCGCGTGGCCTGCGTTCGATCAGGGCCTTCAGCAGGGTCCTGTCGTGTGGGGCCGTCGGCGGTGGGGAGCATGGGGTCCTTGGCCGTCTTCGGGCTCGTGGGCGTAGCGGGGTTGCCGCGTCCTTAGGCTGACCGAGACCTCGGCGTACGTGATGGGAACGGTGTCGGCGGCTGCCACGGCTCAGGGATGCTGGCGGCTTCCGCGGCTCAGGGATCGGGGCTGTCGGCTTCCGCGGCTCTCGGCCTGGTCGCATCGTATGGCCCTTTAGCCTCCCTCTCTCTGAAGAAGGACGGGGCGGACACCCGGCGAAGGCTCGCCATGAATGCGGTCTACGGCCGGGTGTTCGGCGCAGTCGTGGTAGTGACGGCCCGGATGTTGCTTGTTGCACGCCCGGGTGCCTTCGCCGGCGTTGGTCCATGAGCGTTCGTGCTGCTGTACATCGCGATGCCGGCCATCTGGCTCATGGCGTTCGGCATCCTGCCCTTCGTGGCGCTGGCGAGCGCCGGGTGGGCCTGGCAGGGCTCGGGCTCCTGCCGTTGCGGTGGCGCCGCTTCGTGCGGGTGATGACCGGTCGTGGTCTGGAGTTGTGGGATGGCCGCGGTTGCCGCTACCTCCATCCGGTCTTCCGCCACTACGGTCGCGGCTCGCGTGGAGGAGGAGCGGAAGAGCTCTAGCTGACGTGCAGGGTGCCCGACATCACGGTGACGGCCCGGCCGGCGAGGTGGACCCGGTCGGCGGCGTGCGTCACGTGGACGAGACCGCCCCGGGCTGAGAGCTGAGCGCCCACCAGCGAGGGCCGGCCGAAGCGGGCCGACCAGTACGGGGACAGGGCGCAGTGTGCCGAGCCCGTCACCGGGTCCTCCGGCACCCCGACCCTGGGGGCGAAGAAGCGGGAGACGAAGTCGGTTTCGGTGCCGGGCGCGGTGATGATGATTCCTCTTGCGTCTACTGTGTTTAGAGCGGCGATGTCTGGGGTAATACCGCTTACCGCTTCCTCTGACTCCAGCTCCACCAGCAGGTCGAGCCGGCTTTTGCCGACCCGTACCGGGGTGACACCGAGGGCTTTCTCCAGGCCGGGAGGAGCCTCTGCGGGGGTCACCTCCATGGCGGGGAAATCCATTGTGATCATGCCGTCGGCATGGCGATTCACGGTGAGCGTTCCGCTGGCGGTGTCGAATTCGAGCTGCCCGTCCGCCGCACCGGTCGAATAGAGGACGTGTGCGGTCGCCAGCGTGGCATGACCACACAGCGTGACCTCTACGGCCGGGGTGAACCACCGGAGCGAATCCCCGAGCAGGAAGGCGGTCTCGGAGAGGTTCATCTCCGCGGCTACGCTCTGCATCCATTGCTCAGTAACCGGAGTGTCCAACAGGCAGACGGCTGCGGGATTACCCTGGAAAGCTGAGTCGGTGAAGGCATCGACCGTGAAGAGGCGCATGTGGCCGATGGTATACGGGGGTCGGATATCCAGCTGCAAGCAGGCTGCAAGCCGTACAAAATGGAATTAGGGCTGGGCGTGTCGCGTGGCGAATGCGGAATCGTCGGTTACCGTCCAATGTGTAGGGACGTGCCGATTACGGTGAGTTCCTGAGGAAAGGACAAGCCGATGGGGGCAGTGCGCAAGGTGGTGAGCTACCTTGGCCTGAGCGGGGTCGATCACTACGACGAGGGCTATGACGACGACGAGCAGTACGAGGACGAGTACGTCCCGGCCACGGAGCGGGCTGCCCGGCGGTGGCGCGCGAACGTCGACTCGTCACGGATCGTTATGGTCCAGCCGCTCAAGTACAACGACGCACCGGTGATCGGCCAGCACTTCCGAGACGGTCAGACAGTGATCATGGACGTTACGGGCATGTCGATGCCTGAGGCGACGCGGATGGTGGACTTCGCCGCCGGGCTGGCCTTCGGCTGTGAGGGGCGGATCGAGCGCATCGCCGAGCGCGTCTTCCTCCTCGCCCCGGCTCACGTGGAGATCGAGACCACCTGAGCGCGTAGTACGAGCTGAGCATGGGGAACCTGCCCGACACGGGCGGGTTCCTCGTTGTTCGCCCCACTGGCGGCCCGGGGGTCGGCCGCCGTCCGGGCACCCGCTTCCGGGGCCCACCGGGAGTGGCGGGGCGTTCCACGGTCTGGTGTGAGTTGAGCGGCGGCTACAGGCTCGGTGGTGGCCTGCTGGCGAGAGGGCCTGGGCCCGGGGCTCCCCGAATCGGGTAATTCCTCCGGAGCGGACGTTGAGGGCCGTCCCGTGTCCGGGCAGCGCCGTCCCCGCTCGTCACGCCCGCCCGTGGTGCGCCCGGCGTGCCGCATGCGCTCGTCAGGCGCGCGGCGTGATGCGCCCAGCGTGCCGTCCTCACCCGTCACGCTCGCGATGGGACGCGCCGCCTGCCGTCCCGGCTGCTACGCGCCGCGTTGTGACGTGCGGGCAGCACGCGCGGAGCGTGACGCGTGGGGCGGGGCGGCTCGTCACGGCCTTGGACGGCTCTTCAGCGCCGCCCCCGGCAGCCGCACGGGGTGGGCGTGGTGGTCAGTGGGCGGCGCGGGGGCCGCGGCGGATGAGGCGGGTGAGCTCGGCCGCGTCCTCGGCGGCCTGCTTCGCCCGGGTCTCCGCCTCGCGGGCGTACGCGTGCAGCGCCCAGACAGCCCCCTCCGCCAGCTCCTTCAGCTCGTTCACCTGGCCGGTGACGTACCGGGCGTCGGCCTCGACGAGCTTGCGGCGCTGCCAGAGCTGCCAGCCGGCGAGGCCGATCATGGCGACGGCGGCCGCGGCGAGCAGGCGGGGGCCGAGCGCGGCACCGACGAGGCAGGCGACGCCCGCGACGATCAGCACCAGCGCGGCCCACGGCCGGCCGCGCGGGACCATGCCCTCCGTGAGGATCGACTCCTCGGCGGCGGCGAGCGAGGCCTGGTCGGGGCCCTCGGGGCGCAGGTGGATGCGGTGGCCGAGCAGCGGGACCGTGAGCGTGGCAGGGGGTTCGAGGCGGCTGTCGGCCTCGAGCTCCTCGGCCACCCCGCGCAGGATCGGCGCGGCCACGTGCAGGGCGATCGCCGCCAGGTGCGGGTCCGCGCCGGGGCGCAGGTCGTCGAGCAGGTACGTGCTGAGCGAGGCCATCGGCCCGGCGGGGCCGCCCTGGCCGATCAGGGTGCGCAGGACGGCGAGCGGCTCGTCCTCGGCCCAGGCCGGGGCAGGGGCGGCGGGGCTGTTGTCGAGCGGGGCGGGGGAGTCGTGCTCCGACTGCCGCGCCGAGGTGATCTCCGCGCACCGCCCGCGCAGCCTGGCCAGCCGGGCGGCCGCCACGGCGGGCCTGGCCAGCTCGGGAATCTCGGCCATCTCCGGGAAGTCGGCCAGCGACGGCGGCACGACGACCGACGGCTCGCCGGGCACGAGCGCCTGCACCCACTGCTGCGGGTCGGCGTGCTCCTGGACGGCCAGCGCGTCGAGCTTGCGCAGCACGAAGATCTTGCCGGCGGGCCCGTACGCGCCCCTGGCGGCGGCCAGCCACAGCGAGCGCTGGCCGTGGGAGACCGGGCGGTCGAGCGACAGCTCGCCGAACGCGGTGCCCAGCCAGGAGGCGTGGATGCGGCTGCCCTGCCCGGACACCGCCAGCGCCAGGCAGAGGAAGAGTGCGGTCTGTTGCTGGTCGCGGCCGGCGGCCCGGCTCAGCGGCTCCAGCGGGTCGTCGCCGGCCAGGATGGCGACCAGCGCTTCGAGGGCCGGGGGCAGCCAGTAACCCGGTACGTCGCGAAAGCTCGGTGCGGCCGGAGGCGCGGTGCCCTTGGCGGCGAGGTGCGCCAGCAGCGCCTCGGCGTAACGATGCAGTTCGGTCGCTGCTGGGGGGCTCGCAGTCAGGTCCGTGCTCAAGGCAGAGAACTCCCCATTTCGGCCTCAGTTCATGACCGCGTAAAGCCTAGCCGTTGGGGCGCGCCAACCCGGTGGAGGCGCGCCCACGACGGAACGGGAGACTTTGAGCCAACTGCCTGTTACATGCGCTCGGGGACAGGGACGCCCAGAAGGTCGAGCCCCGTCTCCAGCACCCGCAACGTCAGCGCGCACAGGGCCAGCCGGTGGTCCCTGGTCTCGGGGTCGACGCCCTCCTTGATCACCGGGCACTCCTCGTAGAACGTGCTCAGCAGGCTGGCCGTCTGGAAGAGGAACGCGCACAGCCGGTGCGGCTCGGAGTCGGTGGTGACCTGGGCGACGAGCTCGCCGAAGCCCAGCAGGTGGAGACCCAGCGCGCGCTCGGCCGGGGCCGCGAGCACGATGGGCGCGCTCGCGTCGGCCGGGGCGATGCCCGCCCTGCGGAAGATGGAGCGGATCCGGGCCGTCGCGTACTGCATGTAGGGGCCGGTGTTGCCGGTCGTGGCCACCATGCGGTCGAGGTCGAAGACGTACTCGCTGTCGTGGCTGACCGACAGGTCGGCGTACTTCACGGCGGCCATGCCGACGGAGTGGGCGATCTCCCGCTGGGTCGCCTCGTCGTAACCGCGCTCCTCGATCAGCTTGGCGGCCCGGTCGACGGCCTCCTGCAGCAGGTCCATCAGCTTGACGGACTCGCCGGAGCGGGTCTTGAAGCGGCGGCCGTCCTTGCCCAGCATCATGCCGATGCGTACGTGCTCGGCCGAGGTGGTCTCGGGCAGCCAGCCCGCCTGCTTCGCCGCGGCGAACACCATCTGGAAGTGCAGCGCCTGCTCGTTGCCGACGACGTAGAGGATGCGGTCGGCCTTGAGGTCGTGGACCCGGTAGCGGATGGCCGCCATGTCGGTGGTGGCGTAGCCGTAGCCGCCGTCGCTCTTCCTGATGATGAGCGGCAGCGGCTTGTCGTCGGAGCCGGTGAAGCCGGGCGGGAACACGCACAGCGCGCCCTCGCTGATCACCGCAGTGCCCGAGCCCTCCAGGTCGTCGCAGGTCTTCTGGAGCATGGGGTTGTACATGCTCTCGCCGGCGATGTCGGCGTCGGTGAGCGTGACGCCGAGCAGCTCGTAGACCTTGTTGAAGAAGCGCACGGTGGCGTCCATGAACACGTGCCAGAGCCGTAGCGTGTCGGGGTCGCCCGACTGCAGGGTGCTCACCCGCGCCCGCGCGCGTGTCTTGAACGCCTCGTCGCCGTCGAACTTGGCCCGCGCCGCCTGGTAGAACTCGGTGCCCTGACCGGCCTCGAGCTGCTCGACCGCGGCCTGCTCGCCGATGTCGAGCAGGTGCTCGATGAGCATGCCGAACGGGGTGCCCCAGTCGCCCAGGTGGTTCTGCCTGATGACCTTGTTGCCGAGGTGCTCGTGCAGGCGGGCCAGCGAGTCGCCCACGATCGTGGTGCGCAGGTGGCCGACGTGCATCTCCTTGGCCGCGTTGGGCGCGGAGTAGTCGATCACGACGGTCTGCGACGGGGTGATCGTGCCGACGCCGAGGCGCGGGTCGGCCAGCATCTGCCGGGCCTCGGACTCGATCCACGCGTTGTCGAGCGTGATGTTGAGGAAGCCCGGGCCGCTGACCTCGATCGTGCCGGGGAAGTCGGACAGCTCCGCAGTGATCGCTTCCGCGACCTCCCGCGGGGACCGTCGCAGGCGCTTGGCCAGGCTCATCGCGACGTTCGCCTGGAAGTCGGCGAACTGGGAGGGCCGGATCAGCGGATCTGCGTCGGCGTGCTCCGGACCGAACGCGCGGGCCAGCGCCTGCTGGACGCGCTCGGTGAGCACAATCTGCGGGTCGGTCATGGTCTAAGGGTACCGGCGAGCTTGACCGCCACGCTTATCATGAGCGCCGCCAGGATCGAGATGCCGACGGCGGTCAGATCGTTGCTGAGATCGCCGGGTTCGAGGGCGAAGAACTCCCTGACGAACGGCAGCGCCATGCCGACCGCGAACAGCACCGCCATGGCCCCGACGAGCGCCGCCCGCCACCAGTTGAGCGGCCTGGCGATGAGCACGAGCACCCACCAGGTGGTGAGGAAGAGGGTGATCACGGCGGCCGTCTGGTCCTCGAGGAGGGTGGAGGTGCCGCTGTGCGCGGCCCAGAACGACACCAGCACCGCCACCGCGCACAACACCCCCGCCGGCACGGCGAAGCGGAGCACCCGTGGCACGAAGCCGGGCAGGGAGCGCTCCAGCGTGGGCGCCAGCGCCAGGAAGAACGCCGGGATGCCGATGACCAGCGCGTTGGTCAGGGTCGAGTGGCGCGGCGCGAACGGGAACTGCATCCCGGCGAGCCCGACCGTCAGCGACAGCACGATCGCGTAGAACGTCTTGGTGAGGAACAGGTTGGAGACCCGTTCGATGTTGGCCAGCACCCGCCGGCCCTCGCCCACGACGTACGGCAGCGTGGCGAACTTGTCGTCGAGCAGCACCACCTGGGCGACCGCCTTCGTGGCGGGGCTGCCGGCGCCCATCGCGATGCCCAGGTCGGCGTCCTTCAGGGCGAGCACGTCGTTGACGCCGTCGCCGGTCATGGCCACGGTGTGGCCGCGGGCCTGCAGGGCGGTCACGAACTCGCGCTTCTGCTGCGGGCTGACCCGGCCGAAGACGGTGTGGGTGTCCAGCAGTTCGCCGAGCTTGGCCGGGTCGCCGTGCGGGAGGGTGCGCGCGTCGATCGACCGCTCGCCGCCGGGGATGCCGAGGCCGGTCGCGATGGCGGAGACCGCCAGCGGGTTGTCACCCGAGATGATCTTCAGTGTGACGCCCTGCTTGGCGAAGTACCCGAGGGTCTCGCGGGCGTCGGGCCTGATGCGCTGCTTGAGCGTGACGAGCGCGACGGGCTCCGCCGCCGCCTCGCCGCTCTCGGTGCCGGCCAGCGACCCGGTACGGCACAGCGCCAGCACGCGCGTGCCGGTGGCGGCCAGCTCGGTAGCCCTGTCGAGGCAGGCGCCGCCGTGCAGCAGCACGTCGGGCGCGCCCAGCACCCAGGCGCCGTGCTCGCCGAAGTCGGCCCCGCTCCACTTGCGCGCCGAGGAGAACGGCACGGTCGAGCGGGCGGTCCACCCGCCGGGGGCGGCGGGGTAGCGGGCCCTGATGGCCTCGGCGGTGGCGTTCGGGCGGTCGTCGAGGTTGGCGAGCGCGGCCAGGGCCTCGTCGACGAGCCGGCGGTCGTCGCTGACGGGCAGCACCTCGTCGAGGTCCATCCCGCCCGCGGTGAGCGTGCCCGTCTTGTCCAGGCAGAGCACGTCCACCCTGGCCAGGCCCTCGATCGCGGGCAGCTCCTGGACCAGGCACTGGCGCCGGCCCAGGCGTACGACGCCGACGGCGAACGCGATGGAGGTCATCAGCACCAGGCCCTCGGGGATCATGGTGACGATGCCCGCGACCGCGCCGGTGACGGCGGTGCGCAGGTCGGCGGAGTTGTGCAGCTGGCTGTAGATGAGCAGGGCGCCGATCGGGATGACCAGCCAGGTGATGTACTTGATGAAGTTCGCCACGCCCGCGCGCAGCTCGGAGTGGGCCAGGTGGAACTTGCTGGCCTCCTCGGCCAGCTTCGCCGCGTACGCGTCGGTGCCGACCCGGGTGGAGACGAACGCGCCGGAGCCGGCCACCGCGAAGCTGCCCGACAGCACCTGGTCGCCGGGCTGCTTGTGCACGGGGTCGGCCTCGCCGGTGAGCAGCGACTCGTCGATCTCCAGGCCGTCGGAGTGCACGACCTCGCCGTCCACGAGGAGGCGGTCGCCGGGGCCGAGCAGGATCAGGTCGCCGAGGACCACGTCCCGGGGGTGGATCTCGCGTTCCGCGCCGTCGCGGCGCACGCGTACGGGCGCCTCGTTGATCACCGCCAGGCGGTCGAGGGTGCGCTTGGCCCGTAGCTCCTGGATGATGCCGATCAGCGCATTGGCCACGATGACCAGCCCGAACAGGCTGTCCTGCCACTCGCCGAAGATCAGGATCAGCGCCCAGAGCACGCCGATGACGAGGTTGAACAGGGTGAACACGTTCGCTCTGAGGATCGCGCTCAGGGAGCGGCTGGACCGGCGCGGGATGTGGTTCGACTTCGCGCTCGCCACCTGCTCCGACGTCAGCCCATGTGCCACCGAGATGAGCCCGTCCACATAAGCCCCCGTTTCTGTGGATCGGTCTCACACCCTAAGGGGTCACCCGGCTTCAGGGGAGCGACTTGGGTCCTCACTCCGGTCGATCTCCACCGTGGCTCGACCACCACAGCCTGTGGGAGCGGCTGGAGGCGGCCATCCGCTCGCCGATCGCGGTCACCACGCCGGCGGCCGACAGGTCCGCGGCGAGCCGGCATGCCGCGCTGATGCCCTGGGCCCTGGAGGCGCCGTGGGCGATGACGACCGTGCCGTTCAGGCCGAGCAGCACGGCGCCGCCGTGTGCCTCGGAGTCGAGGCGGCGGTGCAGCTCGCGCAGGCGCGAGCGCTGCATGGCGGCGCCCAGCCGGGCCAGCCTGCTGTCGCTGATGGCCTGCCTGAGCTCGGCGAACGCGTAGCGGACCGCGCCCTCCATGGTCTTCAGCGCCACGTTGCCGGTGAACCCGTCGGTGGTGATGACGTCCACCTTGCCGGTCAGCAGGTCGTGGCCCTCGACGTTGCCGGCGAAGGTGATGCCGGGGGAGCCCTGCAGCAGCTCGTGGGCGCGCCTGACCAGCTTGTCGCCCTTCTCGGCCTCGCTGCCGATCGTGAGCAGGCCGACCTTGGGGTTCTCGATGCCGTGGGCGAGCTCGGCGTAGGTGGCTCCGAGATGCGCGAACTGCACCAGCATCTCCGGCTTGACCTCGGCGTTCGCGCCCGCGTCGAGGAGCACGGCGGGGGCGGGCAGCGTGGGGAGGTCGACGGCGATGGCCGGTCTGAGCACGCCCTGCTGGCCCTTGAGCCGCAGCCGGCCGGTGGTCACGATGCCCGCCGTCGATCCCGCGGACACGACCGCGCAGGCGTCGCCGCGGCGTACGAGGTGGCAGGCGATCGCGATGCTGGAGCGGGGGCGGCGCAGGCTGGCCAGCGCGCCCTCGTCCATCTCCAGCGCCTCCTCGGCCCGGACGATCGGGATCTCCTTGGTGGCGTCGTGGTCGGCCAGCGCCTCGTAGAGCACGCGCGGGGAGCCCACGAGCACGACGGGCAGGCCGCGTTCCCGTACCGCGTGCACCGCCCCCGCCACGATCTCGTGCGGCGCGTGGTCGCCGCCCATGGCGTCGAGCGCGACTGGCCTGCTCTCGGACAATGCTCACCTCGTACGGCATCGAGCCCGCCGCCACGGCTTGGCCGGTACGCGGGCTCGGTATGTCCGCATCGCAGGCAAGGCAGGTGTCAGGTTAACCGGCGGGTAGGACCTCTTGGTTCCCTGCCACGGCCGTTCCAGTCCTGGCCGCTCACCTGCTTCTACTGCAGGTTCCAGTCGTCCTTGCCCCGGGTGACGATCACCTTGGAGAACCTCGACGCTCCCAGGACCCTGATCAGGGGGCCGTCCCCCGTGGATCCCGCCGTCACGTTCCGCTTGCCGAAGAGCGAGCTGCCCTCGTCGACCACCTGCGCGTTCTCCGGCACCCGCACGATGACCTTGCTGAACATGGCGTCGGCGTGGATCGTGATCTCACGGCCCGGCAGCACGGCGTCCGAGAGGTCGATGATGAGCGCGCCGAACCAGGCCGACAGGGCGGTGGTCCGGGAGGCGACCCAGCGCCCCTTGCGCACGACCTTGCTGAACTTGGAGTGGATGACCTGCCGCTCGATCGCGGCGGGCCTGCTGGACGCGGACACCTCGGGCAGATCCCGGGTGAGGGGGACGAGCTCGCCCACCGTCTTGGCCGTGTAGGCGACGTCGAGGCGGTCGGCGTGCTCGATGGTGGTGAGTCTTCCCGTGGCGAGTGCCTCGGACAGCACGGCGGCCACGCGGTCGCGGTCGGCGTCTGAGGCGCGCAGGTCCGGATGGTCGGTCACGATATGTCAGTCTACGCCCGGACACGATATGTCGCGAGTGTCCGTGAACCTCAAGGAAAACTTGGAGCCCAGCGGAACCACGAACGCAGGTAGCCGCGTCCGGGTATTAAGAACCGTAGACGCGCGACAGGGTCGTGAGGTTTACACCCGATCGAACAAAAAAGATGGGAAAGGCCTAGTGATCTTGAACCAGGCAGGCACACGGCGTTTCCGGGCGTACACGTCCAAGCACCTTGACCAGCTCCTGCAGCGTGCGGGGCTGGGGGACGACGAGCGCCTCAAGGTGCGCGCCGTCGCCACGGTGCTGCCTTTCCGGACGAACGCCTACGTCGTGGATGAACTCATAGATTGGTCGGCCGCGCCCGACGACCCCATATACCGGCTCGTCTTCCCGCAGGAGGACATGCTGCCCGCGGCAGACGTGGCCAGGCTGGCCGACCTGCTGAAGGCGGAAGCGCCGAACGCCGAGATCCAGGCCGAGGCGAACCGCGTACGCGCACAGCTCAACCCGCATCCCGCCGGCCAGAAGGAGCTCAACGTCCCGAGGATCGGCGACGAGCCCGTCCCCGGCATGCAGCACAAATATGCGGAAACCGTACTGATCTTCCCTAAACAGGGGCAAACCTGTCATGCCTACTGCACCTACTGCTTCCGGTGGGCGCAGTTCGTCGGCGACGCCGACCTGAAGTTCGCCTCCGACGACATCGGCCAGATGGTCGGTTACATCCGCCGGCATCCCGAGGTCACCAGCGTGCTGATCACCGGCGGCGACGCCATGATCATGGGTGAGCCGGTGATCAGGCGATATATCGAGCCGCTGCTGGAGCTCGACCAGCTCGAGTCCATCAGGATCGGCACCAAGGCGCTGGCCTACTGGCCGCAGCGTTTCACCTCCGACCCCGACGCCGACGACACGCTCCGCCTGTTCGAGCGGGTGGTCGAGTCGGGCAAGAACCTCGCGTTCATGGCGCACTTCTCGCACCCGCGCGAGCTGGAGTCGCCGCTGGTCGAGTCGGCCGTCCAGCGCATCCTCGGCAGCGGGGCCACGATCAGGACCCAGGCGCCGCTGATCAGGTCCATCAACGACGACCCGGCCGTGTGGTCGGGCATGTGGCGGCGCCAGCTCAGGATGGGACTGATCCCCTACTACATGTTCGTCGAGCGCGACACCGGGCCGCAGGACTACTTCGCGGTCCCGCTGGCGCGGGCGTACGAGATCTTCAGGGACGCCTACGCCGGCGTCTCCGGGCTCTGCCGCACGGTGCGCGGGCCCTCCATGTCGGCCACGCCGGGCAAGGTGTGCGTGGACGGCGTCATGGAAATCGCCGGGGAGCAGGTGTTCGTGCTCCACTTCATCCAGGCCCGCGACCCGTCGCTGGTGGGGCGGCCGTTCTTCGCGCGCTACGACCCGTCCGCCGTCTGGCTGACTGATCTGCGCCCGGCCTTCGCCGAACGTTTTCCGTTCGAGCCGGCCGATGCCCTGCTGACCGTCTGATCCCGGCCGCGGGCGTCCACCGCGACCGGAAAAAGTGGCCCCGCGGCCCGTGAACATTTGTTTTCGCGACCCATTGTTCACGGGCCGTCGGGGCCCTCTTGCGTTCCTGCGCAAGACGCGCGCACTATCGGAAAAAAGACCCTCCTATTTCCCGTTTTGTCTGTCCGCTCAACACTCCCCCTTTACTCGGTAACCGGGCTGCAAACCCCTGCTACATGGGCATTCATGCGCCTGCGGTCGATCAAGCCGAGTGATAGAACTGCTTGCGTAGCTCAGCCGTAGCGACACGCTTCGTGTGGTGCCCATAGCGCGTCCGCAACGGCATACGGGGGTTATCGATTCGCATTTCCACCGCATTCGAGAGCGATCGATCACGAGCCGGGAAGGCAATCATGAATCGAGTAGTCAAGACGGCGCTGGCCGTCACAGCATTCGGCTTGGCGGCGGCGGCATTGGCCGTGCCTGCCCAAGCGGAAGTTCAATACAACACCGCCAAGCACGCACCGGTCGACGGCCTGGGCGGAGGCACCATTGCCGGCGCCGACCCGCTGGGAGGGCTGCTGAGCAGCCTCATCGGCGGCGGCGGCGGCCTACTCGGCGCGCTCGGCGGAGCCGCCAAGTCCGGCGCCCAGCCGAAGGGCCAGATGTCCGAGGTCGAGCGCGACCTCGCCAGCGAGAAGCTGGCGGAGGCCGCCGCCACGGGCAACGCGGCCGAGGACATCACCGCCCGAGGCGGACCGGTGCCCGAGCTGATGCCCATCGTCAGCAGCATCGGCAGCATCCCGCTCGGCGGGGGCGGCCTGACCGAGTCCCTGCCGCTCCTCGGCGCGGCGCGCATGGCCAAGCCGGCCACGCCCTCCGTCAAGGCCGGCAAGCAGGACCAGAACGCGCCCGCCGCCCGGGACGGCTCCGTGTCCAGCGGGGTGACCGGCACGGTCGGCTCGTCCGTCGAGCGCACGGTCGGCACGCTGGCCGGATCGAGCCTGCTGCCGGGCTCGAACAGCGGAGCCACGGCCAAGAGCATGGCGAGCAGCTCCTCCGGCCTCGGCACCCTCTCCGCCGACGCCCTGCTGGGCGGCGTCACCCAGGCCACGTGGCTCGCCCTGCCGCACGGCGCCGGCCGCCAGCTGGCCCCGGCGCTCGGGCAGGTGACGCCCGCCGAGATGGCCCCGGTCGTCGAGGCGCTGCCCGCCACCTCCCAGGCCGCCGCCATGGACGAGCTCGCCCCGCTCGTCCAGGACACCTCGGCCTTCGTCGAGGGCCGCGGCGTGCAGGCCGCCGGCGCCTACAGCGACCTGATCACCGCCCTCGGCTGGACCACCGACGCGCTGACGAGCTCGGTGCGGGGCACCGCGGCCCGCGACTAGTCGCCGCTTCTGGGCTCGCGACTAGGCACTCCTAGAGGCGCGGCTGGACACTCCTGGGTTCGTGGCCAGGCACTCCCTGATTCGTGGCTAGGCGCGATTTCTGGGCGGGTGACCTCGGCCGCGACCCCGGGCTGGTGGCCGGGCGCGGCTCCTAGGCGCGACCCCCAGGTTCGCGACAGGGCCGCGATGGAGGCGCTGACGAGCGCGGCCGGCCGAGGAACCCGGCAGGACGGTTCGCGGGTGTCCCAGGTGCCGACACCCGGGCACCGGCCCTGGCGGTGACCGGGCGGCTCGCTCGCTCGCCCCAGCAGTCCCCTGACGGCATGCTCCCTCAACCGGGGCCGCTCCGGGATCCCCTGATCTGGGCCCTTCCACTGGAGATCCGGGGATCGCCGAGCCCGGGCCGCGTCACCGAAGGTCCGGGAACCGCTTGACCTGGCCCCTTCCGCTGGAGGTCCGGGGCTCGCTTGCCCCTGGACTCTCCTTCGTCAGGTCTGGGGCTCGCTTGCCCCCAGGTCCTTTCGCTGGAGGTTCGGGGATTTCTTGCCCCCGGGCTGTGGCCGGGAGGTCCAGGTTCTCTTGGTACAGGACCTCGCCGGAGGCCCGGGTTCTCTGATCGGCCCCTTGGCCGGAGTGCTGGGCCGGTCCCTTCGATCGGGACGCCGTCGCACTGACGCGGCAGGCCACGAGGCGCCCTCAGGTGCCGGGCGCTCGTGGCACTGGCGCGCGTAGGTTGCGAGTCCGCCGCCACGAACGGGCGGGCTCACGTCGGGCCTGGGCGGACGCGCCCTCGCCTCGGGGCACGCAAGGCGCCGCCACTGCAGGGCAGCGGCGCCGACGCCCCGCATCGTCACCGGCCCCACCCCGGGGCCGGTGACGATGCTCTTCGCGGTCCGCTGTTCTCGCGGCTCTTACAACCCCCACCCATCCATTACGGCACAGCCGAGGTAACCGCCACCCGCCGCACGCGGCTGAGGGCCTCCAGGAATACGCCCGCTGAACCCGCACGTGGCCGGCCGCCGTTACGCGCGCACACTTGACCATCCAAGGCTGGACGTGTTGCCCATCCACGCCGCGAAGCTTGCGCCGGCCGTCATGCCGAACTCGAACGCCACCCCGGACCGAGCTCCCGCGGCCGTCCCCCCGGGACCGGAGCAGGGCCGTAGAGGCCGTAGATCGTCACAGGCGCCCCCCAGCGCCCTCGGCGGCCCCTCGGCCGCTGTGAACGGGTCTCAGGGCAGACGGACGCCCGTGCGGCGGGCTATCTGCGCCTGCAGCCTCGCCATCTGCCAGTGCAGCTCGAGAAGCTGCTCAACGAGCTGCACCCGCGGGACCTCGGACACGTCCTCGGTGGCCAGGTGGTCAATCGCGGCCGCAAGCTCTCCCATCGCGCGCCCCCACTCCATCACCGTTCCTCGGATCGAATTGACGTTCGAATCCTATCGGAACGGGTGGCTCGGTGTCAGTCATTTGCCCCTCCAGTCGCCGCCGTTTCGCACGCAAGATCGAATAGCGCGACGGCCGACACTCTGCCACGGGGCCGGGCAACGTGGGCTCGCGTAACGGCGGGTCACCGCTGAAGGGTCAGAGGCCGTTTCCCTGGAGGGCCATCAGCCGGAGTGCGGTGGGTGGCTGGCCACGGCAGCGCGTAAGGGAGGGGTGGGGGCCGGGTCGGCGGGAGGCCGGCTGAGAGATCAGCCGAAGCGGCCGGCCTGGCTGGAGACAGCAGCCGAAACAGGAGAGCTGGGGGCGGCTGAAGCAGCGCCAAGCCGGTGGTCGCTGGTGGGGAGGAGCCGCCGCCGTCGGCCCGGGCCTGGGGGCGGCCGGGCCGGTCGGAGGCCTCTACGAGAGTGCGGACCGAGGAAGGACGGGAAATCAGCCCTTGTTGTAGGCGGCGATGACTTCCTTCGGGTCACCGTCCATCTTGATCTTGCCCTTGTGGAGCCAGATCACCCGGTTGCACGTCTGCTCGATCACCCGCAGATCATGGGCGACGAGGAACACCGTGCCGGCCGACTCGCGGATCTGCCGGATGCGCTCCTCGCTCTTCTTGCGGAACTCCCGGTCACCCGTCGCCAGCGCCTCGTCGATGAGCAGGACGTCGTGGGTCTTGGCGGAGGAGATGGCGAAGCGGAGGCGGGCGCCCATGCCGGAGGAGTAGGTGGACATCGGGAGCTGGACGAACTCGTCGATGCCGGAGAAGTCGACGATCTCCTGGTACTTCTCCTTGACCTCGGCGGGCGTCATGCCCATGGCGTAGCAGCCGAGGACGATGTTGCGCTCGCCGGTCAGCTCGCGCATCAGGGCCGCGTTGACGCCCAGCAGCGAGGGCTGGCCGTCGGTGTAGACGGCGCCCTTGTGCGGGGGCAGGAGGCCCGCGATGGCGCGCAGCAGCGTGGACTTGCCCGACCCGTTGCGCCCCACGATGCCGATGGCGTCGCCGTGGTAGGCCACGAAGGTCACGCCCTTGACGGCGTGCACCTCCTTCATCTGCGGCCGGCCCTGGCGCTTCAGGATGCGCGTGAGGGCGTTGACCGCGTTGCCCTTCTCGGCGTCGGAGGCGGCCCCGTAGACGCGGTAGACGATGTGCAGATCGTCGACGATGACGGTGGGAGTGCCTGTGGGGACGTCGAGGGGCCGCTTGCCCGGGGGCTCCGGGTTGGGATGCACTCTCACATCCTTGCCGGGGTCGGCGGGCTTGTCGCCCTTCACCTGTGACAGCTCCTTGGTCAGTTCAGCCACGCCCGTACCTCTCCTCGGACCGCCAGAAGTACCAGAAGCCGAAGCCGAGTGCGAACACCGCCCAGAATACGCAAGACACCAAGACCATCGTCGGCGGGTGGTGTCCGTAGGCGGTGTTGTAGCTCGGGATGAGAATCTCGCGCATCCACTCGATGTAGGAGGCCGCCGGGTTGAGGTACATCAGGTCGGCCACCCACTGGGGCAGCCCCGCGGACCCGACGACCTTGGCCTGGATCACGAAGAAGACGCCGGAGGCGTAGAGCCAGGTGCGGGTGATGAACGGCAGCAACTGGTTGAGGTCGCGCATCTGGGCGCCCAGCCTGGCCATCACCAGACCGGCCCCGATGTTGAACAGCGTCTGGAGCAGCAGCACCACCGGGATCATGAGCCAGTACCAGGTGGGCCACTCGCCCGTGGCCACCACGAGGACCAGCAGCACGCCCATGGAGATGGCGAGTTGCTGGAGCTCCTGGATCGTGTACGCCAGCGGGAGCGAGGCCCTGGGGAAGTGCAGGGCCCTGATCATCGACAGGTTGCCGGAGATCGACTTCGCGCCCGCGGTGACCGTGCGCTGGGTGAAGGTGAAGATGAACATCCCGGTCAGCAGGAACGCCGGGTAGTTCTGCACATCCTTGCCGCCGCCCAGGATGACGCCGAACATCACGAAGTAGATGGCGGCGTTGAGCAGGGGCGTGAGCACCTGCCACAGCTGGCCGAGCGCGGAGCTGGAGTATTTCGTGACGTTGCGCGAGGTCGCGTACGTCAGGATGAAGTGTCGGCGCTGCCACAGCATGCGCAGGTAGACAGGGAACCTCGGCCGCGCGATGGCACGGCGAAGCCCGTATCTCTTGGCGAGCTTGGCCAGCGGCTCCTGCCCGCTCCGGCCGCCCGCCTGGGCGTCCGCGACAGCGGATTCCGGCTGGCTCATGGCAAGGACTCTATTGGATCCCGGTCGGTGGGGTGCCTGTCGTACGGGTTGACGGCAGACAGTTGGACAGACTGTTGGACGGAGTCTTCGGACGCTGGGGTTCCAAGGCGTCGTCAAGACCTGCTCAACCGTAGCCCAGCGAGCCGGGGCGTGGTGGCAGAGGCACGAGCAGGGTCGTGTAGGGGGTATTTTTCATCGACTGTTCACGTCCAGGCTCTGCCCGTTGAGGTGGATTTGTACTGATTGCTCCACATCGGGTCAAATGTCTGTGACGCTGGATTGGCACACGTGTGACCGAACTGCAACGCACCAGAGACTCGCTGGTGGCAAGTAGTGAGGGATAGTCGCGATCGACTGGCAGGGCGTCGGCTGGTTTGACCATGTCAGCCAAATCCGGGGGGATACCAGGAACTCCCCGTCAGGCTGCTCTTGATCACTGCAGCTCAGCGCTAGGCGCCCACCTGTAGAGGGAGGATTTCTTTCACCATGCGTGTTACTAAGGGCGCACGGATCGTCGCCGGTACCGCGCTGCTCGCCCTCGCGGTTGCCGCGTGTGGCGGCGGTGCCACGGACAACGGTGGCACTGCCGCGGGCGGTGAAACGCCGGTCCGCATGGAGGTCGGTGAGCCCCAGAAGATGCTGTACCCGCAGGACACCACGGAGACCGAAGGTGCCGAGGTGCTCGCTGCGGTGTTCTCGCCGCTCGTGCGTTACGACGAGAACAAGCAGCCGGTCGAGGAGGCCGCCGAGTCCATCACCACGACGGACAGCAAGGTCTGGACGATCAAGCTGAAGTCGAGCTACACGTGGCACGACGGCACCCCGGTGAAGGCCGAGGACTACGCCCGCGCGTGGAACTTCGCCGCCCTCCAGGACAACGCCATGAGCTCGTCCTACTTCTTCGGGCGCATCGACGGTTACACCGATGTGCACCCGGGTGAGGGCAAGACTCCGACGGCCAAGGAGATGAAGGGCCTCAAGGTCGTGGACGACACGACGCTCGAGGTCACGCTCTCCGCACCGTTCTCGCAGTTCAAGACGATGCTGGGCTACACCGCGTTCTACCCGCTGCCTGCCTCGGCGATCGGTTCCGACGGCAAGCTCAGCCCGACCTACGGTGAGAAGCCGATCGGGCAGGGCCTGTTCAAGGTCGACAAGCCCTACAAGAAGGGCACCGACCAGACCATCGAGATGTCGGTGTACGACAAGTTCCCCGGCAAGAAGCCGGCCGGCTGGACGAAGCTCCAGTTCAAGGTCTACACGAGCTCCGAGACCGCGTGGAACGACCTCCAGGCCGAGAACCTCGACATCCACGACTCCCTGCCGGCCACGGCCATCTCCACGGCCAAGCAGGTGCTGGGTGACCGGTACTTCGACGAGCCCGACGCCTCCATCGGCTACATCGGCGTCCCGCTGAAGTACAACAAGGAATTCGAGAACGTCGACGTCCGCAAGGCCATCTCGATGGCCATCGACCGGAAGACCATCTCCGACACGGTCTTCTCGGGCACCCGCTCCCCGGCCGACGACTTCATCAACCCGGCCATCCCCGGCTACCGCCAGGGCGCCTGCACGGCGTGCACGTACAACCCGGCCGAGGCCAAGAAGCTGTACGAGAGCGCCAATGGTCCCAAGACCATCGAGCTCGGCTACAACGCCGACGGCGGCCACAAGGAGTGGATCGAGGCTGTCGCCAACAACCTCCGTGCCAACCTCGGCATCGAGGTCACGCCGAAGCCGTTCGAGAAGTTCCAGGGCATCCTGGACGCCCTGGACGCCAAGGAGTACAAGGGCCTGTTCCGCATGGGCTGGTCCATCGACTACCCGGCGGCCGAGAACTACCTGACGCCGATCTTCGGCACCGGAGCCATCGGCACCGGCTCAAACTACGGCGGCTACTCCAACAAGGAGTTCGACGACCTGGTGGCCAAGGGCGACCAGGCCACCGACGCGGCCGAGGGCCTGAAGTTCTACCAGCAGGCCAGCGACATCCTGATCAAGGAGCTGCCGTACATCCCGGTGTACTTCTACCGCAGCAACTTCGGGCACTCCACCAAGGTCAAGAACGTCAAGCTCAACCTGCTCAACCAGATCAACTGGGCGGACGTCGAGAAGGCCTGACGTCATTCGTCTGGCGGACGGTACTTGCCGTCCGCCCGTCGGAGGACTGAGCTTGGAGGCAGTCACTCGGGCCGGGTAAATCACGGTTTCCGAGGGGCTGCCTCCAAGTGCGTACCGGAGGGCTTGAAATGGGCCGATATGTAATCAGGCGACTGATCCAGGCGATACCCGTCCTGATCGGTGCCACGCTACTCATCTTCTGCATCGTCTTCGCCCTGCCCGGGGATCCCGTCGCGGCACTGTTCGGAGACAAGCGCCCGGACCCGGCGGTGGCCGAGGTCCTGCGCGAGCAGTATCACCTCAACGATCCGCTGCTGCTGCAGTACTGGTACTACATCAGCGGCGTGCTCTTCCGCGGCGACTTCGGCGTGAACTTCGCCCAGGTGCCGGTGTCCGAGATCCTGGCGGGCAAGTTCCAGGTCACGCTGAACCTCGCCCTGACCGCCCTGATCATGGAGGCCATCCTCGGCGTCGGCCTCGGCCTGTGGGCGGCGCTGCGCCGCGGCAGGGCCACCGACACCATGATCCTGGCCTCGACGCTGCTGCTGATCTCGATCCCCACGCTGGTGACGGGCTTCGTGCTGCAGCTGGTCCTGGGCGTGAAGCTCAAGCAGTGGACCGGTCTGGACATATTCCCCGTGGCCGGCGTGTTCGCGGGCCTGCGCAGCTACCTGCTGCCGGGCTTCGTGCTGGCCGGAGTGTCGGTCGCGTACCTGACCAGGCTCACCAGGACCAGCCTGGTGGAGACCCTCAGGGCCGACTACATCCGCACGGCCACGGCCAAGGGACTGTCCAGACGGCGCGTCATCGGCAGGCACGGCCTGCGCAACGCGCTGATCCCGCTCATCACCTATCTGGGCGCCGACCTCGGCAACCTGATGGGCGGCGCGGTGATCACGGAGACGATCTTCAATCTCCCGGGAATTGGCAATCAGCTCTTCACATCGGTTTACTTGCGAGAACAGCCGGTTGTGGTGGGCACCATCACGGTGCTCGTGCTGATCTACATCCTGGCCAACCTGGTCGTCGACCTGTTGTACGCCGTGCTCGACCCGAGGATCCGCTATGAGTAACCCAACCCCGCCGGTCGGGCCGGGACTCCCGGAGACGCAGACGCTGGTCCCGGACACGGTGCCCGCTCCGGCGCCCGAGCGTGAGGGCAAGAAGGCCAAGGGCGGCAAGCCCGCCAGCCTGTGGACCGACGCCTGGTACGACCTCAGGCGCAGGCCGATGTTCATCATCTCGGTGGTCATCATCCTGATCCTGCTGGTCATGTCGCTCTGGCCGTCGCTGTTCAGCGCGATCGACCCGTACAACGCCAGGACCTGCGACCTGTCCACGGCGCGGCAGGGGCCCAGCCCCGGCCACCTGTTCGGGCGTGACAACCTGGGCTGTGACGTCTTCGCCAGGACCATCTACGGAGCCCGCAACTCCATCGTGATCGGCGTCTTCACCACGCTCATGACCACGATCATCGGCGGTCTGCTCGGCATCGTCGCCGGCTTCCGCGGCGGCGTGGTCGACACGGTCGCCTCGCGGGTCACGGAGATCTTCTTCGCCATCCCCTCGATCCTGGGCGCGCTGCTGATCGCGGCCACGTTCCGCGGCAGGGCCAACAGCATCCTGCTGGTCATCGTGGCCCTGACGGTGCTCGGCTGGCCGATGGTGTTCCGCATCATGCGGGCTGCCGTGATCACGGCGAAGAGCCAGGACTTCGTGGTCGCGGCCAGGGCGCTGGGCGCGGGAGCGGGCCGGATCATGTTCCGGCACCTGCTGCCGAACTCGCTGGCCCCGGTCATCGTGGTCGCCACCATCAACCTGGGCACCTTCATCGCGGCCGAGGCCGCGCTGTCGTTCCTGGGCGTCGGCGTGCAGTCGCCGGACATCTCGTGGGGTCTGATGATCGCCGACGCGCGCAACAGGTTCCTCGAGGCGCCACTGCCCCTGGTGTTCCCGGCGGTGTTCCTGAGCGTCACCGTGCTCGCGTTCATCATGATGGGCGACGCCGTGCGCGACGCGCTCGACCCGAAGCTCAGGTAGAAGGGGACTCAGTGAAGAAAACCTCCACAAACCTGTTGCCCGCCGAGGGAGGGCTGGGCGACGAGCCGCTGCTCGCGGTCGACGACCTGCACGTGGAGTTCCGCACGCGAGCAGGGGTCGTCCGCGCCGTCAACGGCGTGAGCTACACGGTCGGGCCCGGCGAGACGCTGGCGGTGCTGGGCGAGTCGGGGTCGGGCAAGTCCGTGACGGCGCAGGCCATCATGGGCATCCTGGACATGCCTCCCGCGGTCATCCCCAAGGGGGAGATCCGCTTCAGGGGCACCGACCTGCTCAAGCTCTCGGAGGAGGCCCGCACGCAGGTGCGCGGCCAGCGGATCGCGATGATCTTCCAGGACGCGCTGTCCGCGCTCAACCCGGTCTTCACCGTGGGCTGGCAGATCAGCGAGATGTTCCGGGTCCACCGGGGCATGTCGAAGTCCGACGCCATGAAGAAGGCCGTCGAGCTGATGGACCGGGTCCGCATCCCGGCCGCCAGGCAGCGCGTGCACGACTACCCGCACCAGTTCTCCGGGGGCATGCGCCAGCGCATCATGATCGCCATGTCGATCGCGCTGGACCCCGAGGTGCTGATCGCGGACGAGCCGACCACGGCGCTGGACGTGACCGTCCAGGCGCAGATCATGGAACTGCTGGCCGAGCTGCAGCGCGAGAGCCAGATGGGCCTGATCCTCATCACCCACGACCTCGGGGTCGTGGCCGACGTGGCCGACAAGATCGCGGTCATGTACGGGGGCCGCATCGTCGAGAAGGCCCCCGTGCACGACATCTACAGGGCGCCCGCGCACCCGTACACGAAGGGCCTGCTGGACTCGATCCCCAGGGTCGACCAGAAGGGCCAGGACCTGTACGCGATCAAGGGCCTGCCGCCGAACCTGCTGGACCTGCCGACGGGGTGCGCGTTCCACCCCCGGTGCCCGTACAAGCAGGACAACTGCGTGACCGACGTCCCCCCGCTCTACGAGATCAGCGGCACGCGCGGCAGCGCCTGCCACTACTGGAGGGAGGTCCTCGATGGCGAACAGCAGTGAGCGCATCCTGGAAGTGCGTGACCTGGTCAAGCACTTCCCGCTGACCCAGGGCATCCTCTTCAAGAAGCAGATCGGTGCGATCAAGGCCGTCGACGGCGTCTCGTTCGACCTGAACAGGGGCGAGACGCTGGGCATCGTGGGCGAGTCGGGCTGCGGCAAGTCCACGCTCGCCAAGGTGCTGATGGCGCTCGAACGGCCCACCTCCGGCTCCGTGGTGATCAACGGCCGGGACATCGCCAAGGCCAGGGGCGGCGAGCTCAAGCGCATGCGCCGCAACATCCAGATGGTGATGCAGGACCCGTACACCTCGCTGAACCCCCGGATGACCGTCGGTGACATCATCGGCGAGCCGTACGAGATCCACACGGAGGTCGCGCCCAAGGGCGACCGGCGCAAGAAGGTGCAGGAGCTGCTCGAGGTGGTCGGGCTCAACCCGGACCACATCAACCGCTACCCGCACCAGTTCTCCGGCGGCCAGCGGCAGCGCATCGGCATCGCCCGGGGCCTGGCGCTGCAGCCGGAGATCATCGTCTGTGACGAGCCGGTCTCCGCGCTCGACGTGTCGATCCAGGCGCAGGTGATCAACCTGCTGGAGCGGCTGCAGAACGAGTTCAACCTGGCCTACATCTTCATCGCCCACGACCTGTCGGTGGTGCGCCACATCTCCGACCGGGTCGGCGTGATGTACCTCGGCAAGTTCGTGGAGCTGGGCAAGGACGCGGAGATCTACGATCGTCCCGCGCACCCGTACACGCAGGCGCTGCTGTCGGCGGTGCCGGTGCCCGACCCGGAGGGGCGGGAGCAGCGTGAACGGATCATCCTTCAGGGCGACCCGCCGTCCCCGGCCAACCCGCCGAGCGGCTGCCGCTTCCGCACGCGGTGCTGGAAGGCGCAGGAGATCTGCGCCGAGGAGGAGCCGCTCCTGCAGATCCGTCCTGGTACGGGGCACGAGAGCGCCTGCCACTTCGCCGAGACACACGATGTGGTGCACGTGAGCTGAGCGCGCCCGGTGAGTTCGAGGGCGTGGTGGGCCGTCCCGTGGTCGTCTAGACCGTGGCGATGATCGCCGAACCGTGGCCGAACAGGCCCTGGTTGGCGGCCAGGCCGACGCGGGCGTTCGCCGTCTGGCGGGCGCCCGCGCGGCCTCTCAGCTGGGTCGTCAGCTCCACGAGCTGGGCGATGGCCTGGGCCGGGACGGCCTCGCCGAACGACGCCAGGCCGCCCGAGGGGTTGACCGGGACGCGGCCGGTCAGGGACGTCCGGCCGTCCCGGAGGAGCTTCTCCGCCTCGCCCGGCGGGCAGAGGCCGATGTCCTCCATCCAGTCCAGCTCCAGTGCCGTGGACAAGTCGTACACCTCCGCCAGGGAGAGGTCCTCCGGGCCCACCCCGGCCTCCTCGTACGCCGCGTGCGTGATCGCGGCTCTGAAGGGCCTCTCAGGGGCGGGCACGGCCGCACAGGAGTCCGTGGCGAAGTCCGGCAGCTCCAGCACCGTGTTCGGGAAGACGGGTGTCACCGTGGAGACGGCCGCCAGGCGGACGAAGCCGGCGCCGAGGCGGCGGGCGTACGACTCCGAGGCGAGCACCACGGCGGCGCCCCCGTCCGAGGTGGCGCAGATGTCCATGAGGCGCAGCGGGTCGGCCACCATGGGCGAGGCCAGCACCTCCTCTGCCGTGACGGGCTTGCGGTAGCGGGCCATCGGGTTGAGCGAGCCGGCCAGCGCGTTCTTGACCTTGACGGCGGCGAAGTCGGCGGGTGTCGAGCCGTGCAGGGCCATGCGGCGGCGGGCGTAGAGGGCGAAGTAGGCGGGGTTCGTGGCGCCGAGGAGGCGGAAGCGCAGCCAGTCGGGGTCGTCGGGGCGGTCGCCGCCCACCGGCTTGAAGAAGCCCTTGGGGGTGGCGTCGGCGCCGATCACGAGCGCGACGTCGCACAGCCCGGCGAGGATCCGGGCCCTGGCGATGTCCAGCGCCTGCGCCCCCGACGCGCACGCCGCGTAGCAGGAGGCGACCCTGGCGCCCGACCAGCCCAGCTCCCTGGCGTAGGAGGCGCCGGAGACGAAGCCCGGGTAGCCGTTCCTGATCGTGTCGGCGCCGACCACGTACTGCACGTCGGTCCACTCCAGGCCGGCGTCCCGCAGGGCCGCGCGGGCGGCCGCGACGCCGTACTCCAGGAAGGGCCGGCCCCACTTGCCCCACGGGTGCATGCCCGTGCCCAGCACCGCCACCGCGCTCACGAGGCCCGCCCCCACATCCACACCAGCGGCCCGTCGGCCAGCGGTCCCGAGGTCAGTTCCAGCTCCATGCCCGCCTGCAACTGGTCCGCCGTCAGGTCCTTGACCTGGCCGAGCACCACGATGCCGACCTCGTCGAGCTCGACCGCGGCCAGCGTGACCGGCACGTACGGCTGAGCCGCCACGAACGGGGGCGGCGGCGGGTAGCAGGCGTTCGTGTACGACCAGACGCGCCCGCGTCGCGGCAGGGGGAGCACCTGCATGTCCGTGCCCGCGCAGCGCGGGTTCGGGCACGATCCGCGCCGGGGCGGGAAGCAGACCGTGCCGCAGCCGGCGCATCTGGTGCCGAGGAGATGGACGCCGTCCTCGGGGGAGATGGCGAACCAGCCGTCGATGGCGTACGTCATAGCCGGAGTATCACACAAGCGCTTGCTAGGTTGAATCCCTCGCGCGCCGATCGCGGGAGATCGCCTTGGTCGCGCGGGCCCTGTCCGGGCCGCTCAGATCGGATCCGGCCTTGGTCACCTTCGGGCTCCGCCTGGGCCGCTCAGTCTGGATCCCGCCGGCGACCGCCGTGCCGCAGCACCACCCGGGCCGACATCACCGCCATCAGCAGCACCATGCCGGCGACCACCGGCGTCCTGGAACCGGGCGCGGGCCCGGCGCCGAAGTACGGCCCCGGCCGCGGCGGGCTGGTCGCCGGCACGTCGAGCCTGTCGGCCTCGCGCAGGGCGAGCAGCGCGTTCGCCACGCCGTGCCCGTAGGCGGGGCTGTAGCCGTCCTCGGGCCGCCGCCTGGTGCCCCGCTCGATGGCCATCCGGACGTGGTACGGCGACAGGTCGGGGTGCGCCGACCTGATCAGGGCCGCGATGCCGGCGACCATGGCGGCGGCCGAGCTGGTGCCGTCGCCGACCACGTACGAGTCGCTGCCGTCCGCGGTGACGATCTCCGTGCCGGGGGCGACCACCGACACGTAGTCCTGCTTGTTGGAGAAGGCCGCCACCTTCATCCGCCGGTCCACCGCGCCCACCGCGATCACCCCGGGGTAGGCGGCGGGGAAGTTCTTCCTGTTGCCGGCGTCGCCGTCGTTGCCCGACGAGGCCACCAGCACGGCGCCTTTGCCGATCGCGTACTGGACGGCTTCCTCCTCTGCCGCCGACCCCTCCCACGCGCCGCTGCCGCCGCCGAGCGACATGCTGATCACGTCGGCGCCGTGGTCGGCCGCGTACCTGATGCCCGCGGCCAGGGCGTCCCGCCAGCCCGAGCCCGAGCGCTGCTTCTCGCGCCGCGGGTCGCCGTTCTCCAGCGTCACCCTGATCGACAGCACCTTGGCGGCGGGCGCCACCCCGAGGACACCGCCCTTGCGGCCGTCACCGTGCCCGCGCCCCGCGATCAGGCTGGCCATGGCGGTGCCGTGCGGCCCCCACGCGCCCTTGCCGGCACCCGCCGCGCCGGCGTCCGGGCCTGTGCCGGTCGCGGGTGCGTCCGGCCGCGTTGTGCCGGTGGCGGCGCCGGTGAGGTCCGGGCCCGGGATGACGGCGCCCTGCAGGTCGGGGTGGCGGGCGTTCACGCCGGTGTCGAGCACGGCCACCACCACGCCCTCGCCCCTGCTCGACCGCCATGCCTCGGGCAGCCGCAACGCGCCGAGCTGCCACTGCCCGGCCCGCGCCGCCTCGGCCACGTCGTCCGCCCCGGGGGCCTGGCCATCGTCGTCCGCCCACGAGACGGGGCCGGCGGCGCAGGTCACCAGCCCGGCCAGCAGGAGGACAGGCAGAGCGCGCCTTCCCCGCAGCCCAGCGCCAGCGCCACGTCCGGCAGCGCCGGGGCCTCGTGCGGCGCCGTCGGACGTGCTCATCGGACCAGCGCCTCGTGCAGCGCCGTCGCGAGCCGCCGCGCGGCGTCGCGCAGCCGTGGCGTGACGCGGTCGCCCGGCTGGTACGCCCGCCCGTCCGCGTACCCGGCGGCCGTCGCCACCATGTACCGCTCCCCGGACCCGACGACCACGCCGGTGAAGTACTGCCGGTCGCCGAACCGCTCGGCCGGCCCGCCGGGGAAGGCCGCGGGGCGCACGGTGGCGGGCCGTCCCGAGCCGTTCCGGCCGGGGCCGGGCGCGTCGAGCACGGCGATGCCCACGGTGACGACGAAGGTCTGCGTGCTGTCGGCGTACGTGGCGCGTAACGCGGTGCGGCAGCCGGGGCGTACCGCGGCGGGCTGGAAGGCGACCCGGCAGGGCGCCTCGGGGGCGACCCCGGTCAGCACGTACGTGACCCTGGCACCCGAAGGGCTGTGGCCGGGCACCGCGGCGGGGAACACCCGGACGACCGGCCAGGCGTGCCAGCGCTCGGAGACGGGCGGCGCCGGGGTGGGCCAGACCATGGAGACGAGGGAGAGCAGCACAACGGACAGGTGGTACACGGCGACCTCGAACGGAAGGGGAGGGACCTCCGATCTGCCCATGCATTCTGACATGCGAGTGCGCGGTCAATCCGACGCTTCGGTAAACAGACCGATACGCGGAGTAGTTACGGATCTGCGGCTTTCCGCCTATTGAGGCCTACGGAGTGGGTGAAAGTCGCACATGTGCTCCGGGTGGGAGCCCCAGCCGCTGCGCCGCGTCACCGGAGTTGACCGCGATCGCGATCAGCCCGGCCGAGTCCGCGAAGGCCACCAGCTCCCCGGGCGGCACCGCCGCGTACGTCTCCCGGTACGGCAGCGCGAGCTGCCGCCGCCCCAGCCACACGCCCAGCGTGTCGCCCACCCGCACGCCCAGCGCCTGCAGGTCGCCGGCCGCGATCGAGAGCTGCGTGTTGCCGTAGCGGTCCACCGAGACGACCTCCCCCTCCACCGAGCCGTCGCGCAGCAGCGAGGTAGGCTCGGGCAGCGAGACCAGCCGGTCCAGCGGCACCTCGGGCCCCAGGTCCGCCGGCCTCAGCCCCCCGCACAGCCGCCCCGCGACCGGCGAGAACACGTCGCGCCCGTGGAAGGTCGGGGAGACAGGGTGCAGGAAGTGATCGGGGTTCCTGATCTCGTACGCCGCCCGCGCGCCGCCGCTGGCGTGCACGGCCCACGACAGCAGCCCGTTGTCGGGGCCGATGAACACCCGGCCGCCCGCCTCGACGGCCACCGCGCGCCTGGCGCCGCCCGCGCTCGGATCGACCGCGCCGATGTGGATGCCTTGGGGGAGATAGGGGATGGTCTGGGCGAGAACCGCCGCGCCGCGCCGTACGTCGCCGGAGGGGATCAGGTGGCACACGTCGATCACCCGCGCCTCGGGGGCTATGCCGGCGATCACCCCATGACAGGCCGCCACATAACCATCCTCGAGCCCATAGTCGGTGAGGAGCGTGATGACTGAGGTCACATTTCGTGACTGTACGTCTCTCAATCCGCCGTGAACAGCCGCACTCCGCACATTACGATGGCCACGGGCCGCGTGCGGGCGACGTGATCGTCCCCGCCCCTTTCGAGGAGGACACCATGGGAGCACCGCTCAGCGGTGACAATGCTGCCCAGGAACCGTCCCGACAACCACTCTCGGACCGCGAACTCGAGCTCCTCGCCTTCGAGCGCCAATGGTGGCGCTACGCGGGCGCGAAGGAGCATGCCATCAAGGAGACCTTCGGGTTCTCCGCCACCCGCTACTACCAGCTGCTCGGCGTGCTGATCGACCGGCCGGAGGCGCTCGAGCACGACCCCATGCTGGTCAAGAGGCTGCGCAGGTTACGGTCCACGCGACAGCGTGACCGCGCGGCCAGAAGGCTTGGCATGCGCCCCTGACGTGCTGGGTACGGCAGGCGCGTGAAGAACATCCCTGGAATGGAAGCGATCTTGAGTGATCCGGCCGGCGCCGTGATCGGGCTCGACTTCGACGGCACCCTGTCGCCGATCGTGCCCGACCCCGCCAAGGCCGTGATCCACCCGAAAGCGCCCGAGGTACTCGCCGACCTGGGCGCGCACGTCCTCGCGGTGGCCATCGTGACCGGGCGTCCCGCGGCCACCGCACTGGAGCTCGGACCCGGCCTGGCCGACGTGCCGGGGCTGGTCGTGCTCGGGCACTACGGTTTCGAACGCTGGGAGGGCGGGCGGATCTCCGCGCCCCCGCCCCCGCCGGGAGTGCCCAGGGCCGAGGCCGAGCTGCCGCTGCTGCTCGACTCGCTCGGCCTGAGCGGCGTGGCCGTCGAGGACAAGGGCCGGGCCGTGGCCGTGCACACCAGGCGCAGCCCCGACCCCGAGGGCGCGCTGGCCAAGCTGCGCGAGCCGCTCGCCGAGCTGGCCGACAAGCACGGCCTGGTGATCGAGCCGGGGCGGATGGTGCTGGAGCTGCGGCCGCCCGGCATGGACAAGGGGCAGGCGCTGAGCCTGTTCCTGGCGGAGCGGGCGGCGAGGTCCGTCATGTTCGTGGGCGATGATCTGGGCGATCTGGCCGCGTTCGACGCGGTACGCGCTTCCGGGCTGCCGGGTGTGACCGTGTGCAGCGGGTCCACCGAGGTGACCGCGCTGGCCGAGCGGGCCGACATCGTGGTGGACGGGCCCGAGGGAGTGGTGGCGCTGCTCGCCGAGCTGGCCTCGGCCTTCACCCGTACGTGAGAGCCGCCTTCAGTCGTTGGTGAGTGATCTGCAAGTCGCGTTCCCTAGGGTCGGCGGCATGCACAAGCGTTGTCTCGCCGTCGTGGCCGCCACCGGGGTGGCCGCGGCCACCCTCCTCTCCTCCTCTCTGCCTGCCGCCGCCGCCCCCGCCCAGCCGCTCACGTTCAGGGGCATGACGCTCTACGTCCCGATCCAGTGGGAGGTCCACCGGTTCGGCGCCGACGCCGTCCAGGTGGTCACCGGAAAGTGCGGCAAGGCCAGGGGGTGGAGCACGCCGGAGTGCGACTCGTTCTACCTCCTCGGGCCGAAGCTCATCAAGATCGGTGCGGAGGGCTGGGGCCCCTACACCGGCAAGCGGCCCTTCTACACGGCCAGCGACGTGCAGCCCTGCCCGTTCGACGACAAGTACGGCGAGATCATCGGGCCCAAGGTCAGCCGGGGGCTGCGCCAGGTCGGGCCCGGGCACAAGGCGGCCTACAACGCGTGGCAGGCCAAGTGCGTCTCCTACTCCAGCACCAAGGTGTACAAGCGCTTCACGCAGCGCGAGTGGTACCTGCCGAAGTCGAAGATCCTCGTCGTGGACCAGTGGAACACGCCGGGCCTGTCCGACACTCTCAAGCACGCCGACTGGAGGTAGAACCCCGGCTCACGCGCGCCGGCCGGGGACGAGCACGCCGGCGACCGCGAGGCCGATGAGCACCGGCACCATCAGGAACGCGTTCCGGGTGCCGTAGCCGTCGGCCAGCGCGCCGAGCACCAGCGGCCCGATCGCCATGGCGGCGCCCGCCCAGACGGGTGAGGCCGCCGCCGCCAGGTCGGCCCGGTCGCCCGAGCCGGCGATCAGCGCGGCCAGCGCGAGCGGGAAGTGCAGGGCGGCGCCGAGCCCGCAGATCACCAGCCCGGCGTAGGACAGCACCGGGTGGCCGCTCGTCCAGAACACCAGCCAGCCGGCCAGCGTCAAGCCCAGCGCCCCGGCGAACAGCGGCCCCCGCGCCAGCCGCAGCGCGAGCTGCGCCCCGGCGAACCTGCCCGCCGCCATGCCCGCGATGAACGCTGTCAGCCCGGTGGCCGCCGCGGCCGTGGACAGCCCGGTGCCGATGGCGAGCAGCTCCGCCGCCCACAGGTTGAACGTGAACTCCAGCGCCACGCAGCAGAACAGCACCAGTCCCGCCAGATGGAACCGCCAGCCCACCCGGGCCCCGGTGGCGGCAGGGTCAGGCATGGCGACCTCCCCGGCGGCGGCAGGACCGGTGGCATGCCCGGTGGCAGGGCCGGGGCCGGCGCCGGTGGTGGCGCCGGTGGTGGCGTCGGTGGTGGCGCCGGGGGTGGCGGAGCCGGTGGGCCGGTGGCCGGGCCACACCCGTCCCATGGCCAGCGCGAGCAGCACGCTCATGACCGGCGTGGCCAGCAGCGCGGCGCGCCAGCCCAGCGTGCTCTGCCCGACCACGCTGAGCCCGAACGTCATCGCCATGCCCGCCACCACGGCGACCGCGTTCGCCTCGCTCAGCGCGGCGGGCCCGGCGGTCCCGTGGTGGTCGCTGAGCGCCGCCATGGCGGTGTAGAGCATGACCGAGCCGAAGCCGCCGGCCACGCCGTACCCCAGCAGGGTCAGCGGCAGGGCGTCGGTGGCGAGGATCGTGAGCATGCCGGCGTTCATCCCCGTCAGCCCGATCCAGCTCGTCGCGCGCCGCCCGTACGTGCGGGTGAGCAGGGGGAGCAGGAGCCCGGCGGCGATCGTGCCCGCGGCCATGGAGGTGCCGTGCAGGCCCGCCACGGTGGCCGAGGTGCCCTGGTCGGCGCGCAGCAGCGGCAGGGCGGCGCTGAGGCCGTACACGAAGGTGGCGAAGGTGCTGAGCTGGAGGTAGATGAGCCAGGTCGGGCGGTCTCTGATCAGACGGTCGGGCGATAAGGCCGTGGTCACCCGGCAGCCTCCCGGTGATCGGAATGACCTTGCCCTCCCATGTTAGGTGAGGGCTTCGAGCTGGGTCGCGAGCCACTTCTGCGGCGGCAGGGCGGTGGCGGCGGCGTGCAGCTTGTCGCGGCGCGTGCGGCGCTCGTCCTCCGGCATGACCAGCGCGGCGTGCAGCGCGGCGGCGGTGCCGCTGATGTCGTAGGGGTTGACCACGAGCGCGTGCGCGCCGAGCTCGGCGGCTGCGCCCGCCTCGCGCGAGAGCACCAGCGCGCATCGCGGCGACAGGATGGGGCCCTCCTTGGCCACCAGGTTCATGCCGTCGCGGATGGGGTTGACCAGCAGCACGTCGGCCATCCGGTACGCGGCCAGCGAGCGCGGGTAGTCGTCGTTGACGTTGAGTATCAGCGGGTCCCAGTCCTCGGTGGCGTACTCGTCCTCGATCTGCCGGGCGCAGCGCTGCACCGACGCGGTGTACTCGCGGTATTCGGGCAGGTCGTGGCGGCTGGGGTAGGCGAAGGCCAGGTGCACGACCCGGCCGTGCCACTCGGGGTGCGCGGCGAGGAACTCGCGGTAGGCGATCAGCCCGCGGACGATGTTCTTCGACAGCTCGGTGCGGTCGATGCGGACGATCAGCTTGCGGTCGCCGACCTGCTCCCGCAGCGCGGTCATGTGCGACTCGACGTCGGGCTCGCAGGCCCGCTGCCACAGGGCGTCGCCGTCGACGCCGAGGCTGTGCACGCCGATGCGGGTCGTCCTGCCCTCGTAGGTGACACTGCGCCCCACCCGGTCGGCCTCCGCGCCCAGGAGCCGCTCGCAGCAGTCCATGAACGCCTGCGCCCACCTGTCGGTGAGGAACCCGGCGTGATCGGCCCCCAGGATGCCTTCCAGGACCTCGCCCGCCACGTCGTCGGGCAGCAGCGAGAAGTACTCGGGCGGCGCCCACGGGGTGTGGCTGAAGTGGGCGATGCGCAGGTCGGGCCGCTCGGCGCGGAGCATGGCGGGGGTGAGCGTCAGGTGGTAGTCCTGCACCATCACGCGGGCGCCGTGCCCGGCCTCCTCGGCCAGTGCCAGCGCGAACGCGCCGTTGTAGTCGCGGTACGACTCCCACTCGCGCGCGAACCTGGTGCCGAAGTTGGGCGAGTTCGGGATGTCGTAGAGCAGGTGGTTGACGAACCACAGGGTGGAGTTGGCCACGGCGTTGTAGGCGCGGTGGAAGATGGCGGGCGGGATGTCCAGCATGCGCAGCGGGCCGGTGTCGTAGCCCGCGTGGTCGATGCGGCCGCCGGTGGCCAGGCGGACGGCGCTGCGGTCGCCGTCGGACAGCGCGGCGCAGACCCAGAGCACGCCGTCGTCCTTGGCCACGCCCGACAACCCCGAGACGAGGCCGCCGCCGCCGCGTCGCATCGTCAGCTCGCCGTCGTCGGAGACGGTGAAGGAGACAGGCCCTCTGTTGGAGGCCAGCAGGACGCTGTTCATCTCGGCTCCCTTCGATCATAGGATCCCAGCTATGGCGCTTGATGAGCTAACCGAGGAACTCGCCCGCTCCGCTGCTGCGGGAGATCATCGCGCACTTGGCGAGCTCCTCGCGCGGATTGAGCCGGATGTGATGCGACACTGCGCCCGGATCCTCCCCTATCACCAGGACGCGGAGGAGGCCTCGCAGGATACGTTGCTGGCGGTGGCGCGCAACATCGGGCGGTTCGAGGGGCGGGCCAGGTTCAGCACGTGGCTGCACATCGTGACGGCCAACTGCGCGCGCACCACGTACCGGTCGCTGAAGCGCAGGGCGGCCGAGCAGACCTCCGACGAGCTGCCCATGCAGAAGCCCGACGCGCGGCGGGTCAGCGTGATCGCGGGGTCGCGGCTCGACCTGCTCGACGCGATGGAGGCGCTGGAGGCCGACAAGCCCGACCTGGCGCAGGCGCTGGTGCTGCGCGATATCGTCCAGCTCGACTACAACGAGGTGGCCGAGCAGCTCAACATCCCGCTGGGCACGGCGAAGTCCCGGATCCATCAGGCCCGCAAATACGTGCAGGGCGTGCTGGGCGAGGACTATCGCTGAGACTGCTTGTCTCACATCTTGAGACGGGTGGTAATTTCGGCCACTTAAGCGGGTAGAGTCCAGTTCAACAACTGCATATTGCTCATCCAGAGGGGTGGAGGGACCGGCCCTGCGAAGCCCCGGCAACCCTCCCGGCTTTCGACTCGCGACCTGGCGAGGCCGACCGGGACAAGGTGCCAATTCCGGTTCGCGGTCAAGGTGGCCGCGGGCGAAGATGAGGGAAGGCCTCGCTTCATGTCGCTTGACTTTGGTCCTGCCGCCGCTCTGTCCTGCCGCGAGTGCGGCGCCCGTTACCCGCTGGGCCCGAGCTTCGCGTGCCAGGAGTGTTTCGGGCCGCTGGAGGCGGCCTACGACTTCGGTGACGTGACCCGCGCGGAGATCGAATCGGGTCCCGCGAACATCTGGCGTTACCGCTCGCTGCTGCCCGTCCCCGCGGACGTGGCCAGTAAGCCCAATATGAACCCCGGCTGGACGAAATTGGTCAAGGCCGGAAACCTGGGTCGCGCGCTCGGCATCAAGTCCCTTTACGTGAAGGACGACTCGGGCAACCCCACCCACTCCTTCAAGGACCGGGTGGTGGCCATGGCCGTCGAGGCGGCCCGCAACTTCGGCTTCCACACGCTTTCCTGCTCCTCCACGGGCAATCTCGCCGGCGCCGTCACCGCCGCCGCCGCGCGGGCCGGGCTCGACGCGTGCGTGTTCATCCCGGCCAACCTCGAGAAGGCCAAGATCGCCATGGCTCGCGTGTTCGGCGGGCGGCTGATCGGCATCGACGGCACGTACGACGAGGTCAACCGGTTCTGCTCGGAGCTGATCGGCGACCCCATGGGCGACAAGTGGGGCTTCGTCAACGTGAACCTGCGGCCCTACTACGCCGAGGGCTCCAAGACGCTCGCGTACGAGATCGCCGAGCAGCTCGGCTGGCGGCTGCCCGAGCAGATCATCATCCCCATCGCCTCCGGCTCCCAGCTCACGAAGATCGACAAGGGCTTCAAGGAGCTGGTGAAGCTGGGCCTGGTGGAGGACACCCCGTACAAGGTCTTCGGGGCGCAGGCCGCCGGGTGCTCGCCCGTGTCCACGGCCTACAAGGCCGGGCACGACGTCGTGCAGCCGGTCAAGCCCGACACCATCGCCAAGTCGCTGGCCATCGGCAACCCCGCCGACGGGCCGTACGTGCTGGACATCGCCCGGCGCACCGGAGGCGCCGTCGAGGACGTCACGGACGCAGAGATCGTGGCCGCGATGAAGCTGCTGGCCTCGACCGAGGGCATCTTCGCCGAGACCGCCGGCGGGGTCACCGTCGGCGTGCTGAAGAAGCTCGCCGAGAGCGGGCGGCTCGACCCGGAGGCCGAGACCGTGGTGCTCAACACCGGCGACGGGCTCAAGACGCTCGACGTGCTCACCGGTGAGGCCGTCGAGCCCACCGCCGTGATCAGGCCCTCTCTCGACGCGTTCCGCGCGACTGTCTGACAACCAGGAAAGGCGATTAGAACCATGAGCGTTTCTGTGCGGATTCCCACCATTCTGCGCACGTACACCGGGGGGAGCGCGGAGGTCAGTGGCGAGGGCGCGACTCTTCGTGACGTGCTCGCCAAGCTCGACTCCGACTACCCGGGGATCGGCGCGAGAATTCTGGATGAATCGGGCAAGATTCGCCGTTTCGTCAACGTTTACGTTGGGGAAGAGGACGTCCGTTTCGCCGAGGGGCTCGACACTCCCGCCCCTGACGGCACTCAGATCTCCATCATCCCGGCGGTTGCCGGCGGCTGAGCCCCGCAGACCACCCTCTTGAAGGCGCCCCTAGTGGGCGCCTTCTCCTTTTCCCGGCCAATTCAACGTTGAACGACCCCTACTGCGAAGAAATAGGCAGTTTGCGGATTGACTCTGTTGCCAAACCCCTTGCCACAGGTATGGTCGAGGGCGATCGTCTGGCTGCTTTTCCGTTAAGTCATACGATTACAGGTCCCGCGGAGGAATGGGCGAGATCTGGGAGACCAGTAAGAGGAGTCGGAAGTGGCGCAGGGCACCGTCAAGTGGTTCAACGCGGACAAGGGCTACGGCTTCATCGCGGTAGACGGTGGTAAAGATGTATTCGTCCATTACTCAGCGATCATGATGGACGGGTACCGCTCTCTCGAACAGGGGCAGCGTGTCGAGTTCGAGATCACGCAGGGCCAGAAGGGGCCGCAGGCGGAGTCCGTCCGAGCGGTCTGAACGTCCAAGCTGGTATGCACCAGGCGGGATCGCGCGGCAACGCAGTCCGCGCGAGCCGTCACCTCTCATTCGCCGACTCGCGTGCGGCGAGCCGCTCCGCGCGGCTCGCCGTACCGACTGACTGACCTGGGCGGGAATGCCGGGCGGGGTGGCGTTCGCTTGCACTCGGCAGGGTAGAGTGCTAAACAGTTCGTTGGCACTCTGTGCAGCAGAGTGCCAACACTGGATCGGGACGACGGGGTCTGCCGAACGGAGATGCTGACCCATGCCGTCGCGGGCGTCGGCTCGGTCCACGACAAGCCACCCTGCATCTGGGAGGTCTAGCCTTATGGCAGCCAAGATGATCGCGTTTGACGAGGACGCCCGGCGCGGTCTCGAGCGCGGTATGAACCAGCTCGCCGACGCCGTCAAGGTGACCCTCGGCCCCAAGGGCCGCAACGTCGTGCTGGAGAAGAAGTGGGGCGCTCCCACGATCACCAACGACGGTGTGTCCATCGCCAAGGAGATCGAGCTCGAGGACCCTTGGGAGAAGATCGGCGCCGAGCTGGTCAAGGAAGTCGCGAAGAAGACCGACGACGTCGCCGGCGACGGCACCACGACCGCCACCGTGCTCGCCCAGGCGCTGGTGCGTGAGGGCCTGCGCAACGTCGCCGCCGGCGCCAACCCGATGGCCCTGAAGAAGGGCATCGAGGCCGCCGTCGAGCGCGTCAGCGAGGAGCTCTCCAAGCTGGCCAAGGACGTGGAGACCAAGGAGCAGATCGCCTCCACCGCCTCCATCTCCGCCGCCGACGCCGAGATCGGCTCGCTCATCGCCGAGGCGATGGACAAGGTCGGCAAGGAAGGCGTCATCACCGTCGAGGAGAGCAACACCTTCGGCCTGGAGCTCGAGCTCACCGAGGGTATGCGCTTCGACAAGGGCATGACGTCGATGTACTTCGTCACCGACTCGGACCGCATGGAGGCCGTGCTCGAGGACCCGTACATCCTGATCGTCAACAGCAAGGTCTCGGCCAATAAGGACCTGCTGCCGCTGCTCGACAAGGTCGTGCAGTCGGGCAAGCCGCTGCTGATCATCGCCGAGGACGTCGAGGGCGAGGCCCTGGCGACCCTGGTCGTGAACAAGATCCGCGGCCTGTTCCGCTCCGTCGCCGTCAAGGCGCCGGGCTTCGGCGACCGCCGCAAGGCGATGCTGAACGACATCGCGATCCTGACCGGTGGCCAGGTCATCGCCGAGGAGGTCGGCCTCAAGCTCGAGACCGCCACCCTCGACCTGCTGGGCCGTGCCCGCAAGGTGGTCGTGACCAAGGACGAGACCACGATCGTCGACGGCGCCGGTGACGCCGAGCAGATCTCCGGCCGGGTCAACGAGATCCGCGCCGAGATCGAGCGCACCGACTCCGACTACGACCGCGAGAAGCTGCAGGAGCGGCTGGCCAAGCTGGCCGGCGGCGTGGCCGTGATCAAGGCCGGTGCGGCGACCGAGGTCGAGCTGAAGGAGCGCAAGCACCGCATCGAGGACGCCGTGCGCAACGCCAAGGCGGCCGTCGAGGAGGGCATCGTGCCCGGCGGTGGCGTGGCGCTGCTGCAGGCCGGCGCGAAGGCGTTCGACAAGCTGGAGCTGAACGGCGACGAGGCCACCGGTGCCGCCATCGTCAAGAAGGCGCTGGAGGAGCCGCTCAAGCAGATCGCGGTCAACGCCGGTCTCGAGGGCGGCGTCGTGGTCGAGAAGGTGCGCAACCTCACCCCGGGTGAGGGCCTGAACGCGGCCACCGGCGAGTACGTCAACATGTTCGAGTCGGGCATCATCGACCCGGCCAAGGTGACGCGCTCGGCGCTGCAGAACGCCGCCTCCATCGCGGCGCTCTTCCTGACGACCGAGGCCGTCATCGCCGAGAAGCCCGAGAAGACCCCCGCCGCCCCGGCCATGCCGGGCGGCGGCGGCGACATGGACTTCTAGGTCTTTTTCTCGCCGCGCGGACGAAGAGCGGCCCGGGTTTTTCCCGGGTCGCTCTTGTTTTGTTTAGGTGCTATTACGTTTCACAATTGATCAGTTACCTGGAGTGAGGGAAGGTGGTGGCGTTTACACCTCGACCGAAGGAGCAAACAGTGCATTTCCGCAGCAGGAGAATTCTCGGTATCACCGCCCTGACCATGGCCGCCGCCACCACCGTGGCCGCTCCCGCGCACGCCGGCGACGACGCGGGCATCATGGCGGCCGGGGAGGTCGAGGCCGACACGAAGGCCTGGTTGCACGTGTACGCCGATGACGAGGGGCCCCAGGTGCGCCTCATCGGCGAGCCGATGCGCGACGTCGTGCTCCCGCGCGAGCTGTGGTTCCCCCTCTGCACGTCCGAGCCCGATCTCCGCATCCCGATCGTCAGCGACGTGCTGCCACGGCTCATGGGCTGCCCGGCGCCCGCACCGGAGGGCTGAGGCCCGGGTGCCGGTCAGGCACCCGGCGACGAGCGGCTCAGACGCCGTAGAGGGCGGTGACGTGGCCCCGGGCCAAGGTGTTGGCGGTGATGTTGAAGCCCACCACGGCCGGGCTGGCGTCGCTGTCCACGCCGAGCTTGTCCACGCCCAGCGCATGCACCGTGAACACGTAGCGGTGCGGGTCTCCGGGGGGCGGGGCCGCGCCGCCGTACGCCTTGGTGCCGTAGTCGTTGCGGGCGTGGACCGCGCCGTCAGGCAGGCCCTTGAAGTCGGGGGCCGTGCCCGCGCCCGCGGGCAGCTCCGTCACCGAGGCAGGCAGGTCGAACAGGACCCAGTGCCAGAAGCCGCTGCCCGTGGGGGCGTCGGGGTCGTAGCAGGTGACGGCGTAGCCGCGGGTGCCCTCGGGGGCGCCGGACCAGCGTAGGTGGGGGGACTGGTTCTGGCCGCTCATGCCCCAGTCGTTGAACACGTGGAGATCTGCGAGCGTCCGGCCGTCCTGGATGTCGTCGCTCTCGACCGCGAGCGCGGGCACCGGCGGCAGGAACTCGTGGGGAAGGGGTGCGGGCACGGCATCCTCCTGGAGTGAGTAGCTGCTTGCTCGACCATCCTAGAAGCGGCCGTGCCCGCGTCCGTCATGCCACGAGCTGTGCCGGCAGAGCCTTCTCGTGCAGGACCGTCAGGGAGGTCACGGCTCGGGTCAGCACGACGTACAGCCGGGCCAGCCCGCGCGGCTCGGCCGAGACGATGTCCGCCGGCTCGACGACGATGACGTGGTCGTACTCCAGACCCTTGGCCAGCGTGGCCGGGACGATCAGGAGGCGGTGCTCCTCGGCGGAGTCGGGGTCGAGCACGGCGTGCGGCAGGCTCGCCAGCGCCGCGGAGACCTCCCCGACCAGCGCGTCGGGCACGATGACGCCGATGGAGCCCTCCTTGGCGAGCGCCTCCTCGGCGGCCTGCGCCACCGCGAGTCCCTGCCGGACGGTGAGCGAGCCGGCGCCGGGGCGCAGCGAGCGCGGGGCGGCCAGGTCGGGGGCGATGGAGGGGAGCAGGCGGGCGGCGTAGTCGAGGACCTCGCGGGGCACGCGGAAGCCGAGCGTCAGCTCCGTCACCTCGCCCTCGCGCTGCCCGAGGTGCTCGAGCACCGACTCCCACGAGCTGGTCGACCACGGCGTGGTGCCTTGAGCGAGGTCGCCGAGCACGGTGGCCGAGCCGTTGCGGCAGCGCCGGCCCAGCGCCCTGAGCTGCATCTCGGACAGGTCCTGGGCCTCGTCCACGACGAGGTGGCCGAGCGAGGGCGTGCGCTCCATGAGGTCGCGCAGCTCGTCGAGGAGCGCGGCGTCCGCCGCCGACCACTTCGCGGACTTCCAGCTCCGGTACGGCTTGCGCCAGACCAGCGTCTCCTGCTCCTCGGCCGACAGATCGCCCTTGGCGGCCTTGGCGAGGAACTCGGGGTCCGACAGCAGCCGGTACAGCACCTGCTCGGGCGTCAGCTTGGGCCACACCGCGTCCACGAGCTGCTTGACCGGCTTCGACCTGGCCACCGCGTCCTGCACCCGGTCGTCGGGCGACTCGCCGCGCTGCTCCATCCTGACCAGCACCATGTGGGCCAGGCGCTGCGCCAGCGCGGCCCGGCCGGGGTTGTAGCGGGTGGTGCCGCGCAGGGAGGCCACGATCTCGCGCACCTCGTAGTCGGCCACCCGGTAGCGGTAGGCGCCCTTGGTGAACACCACGCCTTCCGACGGTTTCACGATGTGCATCCAGAGGGCGCGTTCGAGCACCGCCGCCATCCTGGCGTCGCCCTTCACGGCCGCGACGAGCGGGTCCTCGGGCGCCGAGTGCTCGCCGAGCAGGCCCGCCACCGTGGTCTGGTCGACCTTGACCTCGCCGAGGGCGGGGAGCACGGAGGAGATGTAGGACAGGAAGGCCCGGTTGGGGCCGACGATCATGACGCCGGACCTGGCCAGCCGCTCGCGGTGGGTGAACAGCAGGTAGGCCGCGCGGTGCAGGCCGACGGCGGTCTTCCCGGTGCCCGGCGCGCCCTGGACGCACACGGTCTGGGTCAGGGTGGAGCGGACGATCTCGTCCTGGTCGGGCTGGATGGTGGCCACGATGTCGCGCATGGGGCCGGTGCGCGGGCGCTCGATCTCCTCGGTGAGGATCTTCGAGGGGCCGATCTCGCCGCCCTCGCCGAGCGGCTCGTCCTCGAACGCGGTGAGCTCGCCGCCGTGGTAGCCGAAGCGGCGGCGGCGTACGATGCCCATCGGGTCGGCGGGGCTGGCCTGGTAGAACGCCCGGGAGACCGGCGCCCGCCAGTCGATGACCAGCGGCTTGCTGCCGCCGTCGTGCACGTGGCGGCGGCCGACGTAGATCGTGCCGGGCAGGTCGTCACCCGCGGCGCGGTCGAGGCGGCCGAAGAACAGCGGGGTGTCGGGGTGGTCGGCCAGTGCGGCCACGCGCTGGTCGAGCAGCGACTGGAGGATCTGCTGCGACACCCAGTCGCCCGCCGCGTCGGCGGACAGCGACTGCGCGTGGGCGCGCATGGCCTTGAGCGCGGCCCGGGACTCGGCGAGGTGTGCCTGCTCGGCGGCCAGCACGTCGGTGGGTATGTCCGGGGCCAGCTTGTGGGTGGGCATGCGAAAGCGCCTCCCTGGTTCGAAACGGAGGTGGTCAAAGGCAGCGAATCGGCCAGTCTAGTGGCGACTTCCGCGTGCTTCCAAAGCATTTACCGGCGGGGGGTGGGGTAGGGATAGGAGGTGGCGCGGGTGCAGCTCCGTTTCTCGCCGATCATCCCCACGATCGCGAGCTTCCTGCTCGCGGCGTTGTGGGGACTGTCGGTGTTCGCGGGGTGGGGGCTGGAGGCGTTCTGCGCGGGCGGCGAGGCCGCCACCGCGTGCTCGCAGCGGCTCGGCACGGTCTCCACCGTGTCGGGGCTGTTCGCCGTGCTGGCCGCCTGCTGCACGGTGGCCGCCTGGCTGCTGCCGTGGTCGAGGCAGGACTCGCGGGCGTTCGCGCGCCTGATGGGCGCCGGGGTGCTGGCCTGGATCGTGGCGGAGGGCGTGCTCTTCCTGGGGGGCCTGCTGGTGCGCTGACCTCGCAAGCTGTAACGAACCTGGGAATACCGAAAAATTCGGGCATATCAGGTGCGTTTGCCGGATCATGAGGGTATGTCGCAGGCGGCGTGATAGTACGCAGGTGAGGGGGGTGGTTCGAATGTCGGCCCGCGGAGTCTCGTGGACGTGACGCCACGCTGAATGCCTGGCCGCTCAGGACGAGCGGCCGGGCATCACCACCGTCACACCCCGCCCAGCACGTCGTCGGCGTCGATGATCTGGTACGCGTACCCCTGCTCGGCCAGGAACCGCTGCCGGTGCGCCGCGAACTCCTGGTCCACCGTGTCGCGGCTGACCACCGTGTAGAACCGGGCGCCCCCGCCGTCGGACTTGGGCCGCAGCACCCGCCCCAGCCGCTGCGCCTCCTCCTGGCGCGAGCCGAACGTGCCCGACACCTGGATCGCGACCGTCGCCTCCGGCAGGTCGATGGAGAAGTTGGCCACCTTCGACACCACCAGCACCTGGATCTCCTTGTCGCGGAAGGCCTGGTAGAGCCGCTCGCGCTCCTTCACCCTGGTCTCGCCCTTGATGACCGGGGCGTTCAGGTGCTCGCCGAGCTCGTCGAGCTGGTCGATGTACTGGCCGATGACCAGCACCTGCTCGCCCAGGTGGCGGCGGACCAGGGCCTCGGTCACCTGCGTCTTGGACGGCGTGGTGGCGCAGAAGCGGTAACGCTCCTCGGACTCGGCCATCGCGTACGCCAGCCGCTCCTCGTCCGTCAGCGTCACGCGGACCTCGACGCAGTCGGCCGGCGCGATCCAGCCCTGGTTCTCCATCTCCTTCCAGGGCGCGTCGTAGCGCTTGGGGCCGATCAGCGAGAACACGTCGCCCTCGCGCCCGTCCTCGCGCACCAGCGTCGCGGTCAGCCCGACGCGCCTGCGGGCCTGCAGGTCGGCGGTCATCCGGAAGATCGGTGCGGGCAGCAGGTGCACCTCGTCGTAGACGATCAGCCCCCAGTCGCGGGCGTCGAAGAGCTCCAGGTGGCTGTAGACGCCCTTGCGCCGGGTGGTCATCACCTGGTAGGTGGCGATGGTGACCGGGCGGATCTCCTTCTTGGTGCCGGAGTACTCGCCGATCTCGTCCTCGGTCAGCGACGTGCGCTTGAGCAGCTCGGTCTTCCACTGGTGGGCCGAGACCGTGTTCGTGACCAGGATGAGCGTGGTGGCCTGGGCCTGGGCCATGGCAGCCGCGCCGACGATGGTCTTGCCGGCGCCGCAGGGCAGCACGACCACGCCGGAGCCGCCGTTCCAGAACGCCTCGGCCGCCTCCCGCTGGTACGTCCGCAGCTCCCAGCCGTCCTCGCGCAGCGTGATCGGGTGGGCCTCGCCGTCGACGTACCCGGCCAGGTCCTCGGCCGGCCAGCCCAGCTTGAGCAGGGCCTGCTTGACGTTGCCCCGGTCGCTGGGGTGCACGACGACCGTGTCGTCGCCGACCCGCTCGCCCAGCATCGGCTGGATCTTCCTCGAGCGCAGCACCTCTTCGAGCACGGCCCGGTCGGTGGAGGTCAGGATCAGGCCGTGGACCGGGTCCTTCTCCAGCCGCAGCCGCCCGTAGCGGGCCATCGTCTCGGCGACGTCCACCAGCAGCGCGTGCGGCACCGGGTAGCGGCTGTAGCTGATGAGCGCGTCGATGACCTGCTCGGCGTCGTGCCCGGCGGCGCGCGCGTTCCACAGCGCCAGCGGGGTGACGCGGTAGGTGTGCACGTGTTCAGGCGCGCGCTCCAGCTCGGCGAACGGCGCGATCGCCTTACGGCAGGCGTCGGCCCGCTCGTGGTCGACCTCGAGCAGCAGCGTCTTGTCCGACTGGACGATCAGCGGTCCATCGCTCACTGGCTATCTCCGTGGGGTTTCGGACGGGGGCCTGGCGCAACAGGACCATCGTCTCCTGATCCCGGCTCCCCCGCTCCGAGTCTCCAACAACGGCAGGGCCAGGATTAGTCCTCAGGATCGCCGGGTCACTCGTCGAAGGCGCCGCTGACCCCGAGGGCGACGAACGTGCCGATGGTGAGCACGAAGCCCAGCCCGAACAGCACCCAGCTCCAGATGACCATGGTGCGCGCCGTCTCCGGCTGCGTGCTGGACTTGCTGATGGCCAGGCCGGCCAGGATCGCGCCGGGGATGCCCAGGACGTTGCAGCAGGAGACCAGCGCGAAGAGGTTGAGCACGAGAGAGACGATCGCGTTGGCGCTCGGCCCGTTGCTGCGCGGGGGAGGCGGATAGCCGTAGCCGTACGGCGGGGGCGGCTGCTCGCCGTAGGGCGCGCCATATGGCTGGTACGGATATCCCGACGGGTCACCCTGACTCATGTTCACCTCCAGACAGGTCAACACTTATCACGGAATTGACACGCGTCTGACCGAGAGCACGAGATCACCCTAGATCCACAAGGAGGGCTCAGCCGAGCCGGCTCCGCAGCGCCTTGCGGTCGAGCTTGAGCACGCTCGTCAGCGGCACGGAGTCGACGAAGCGCACCTCGCGCGGGTACTTCACCCGCCCCACCCGCTCGCGGGCCCACTCGATCAGCTCCTCGGCCGTCACCGTAGCATCGGGCCTGAGCTGCACGAACGCGACGACCTCCTCCCCGGTGCGAGGGTCGGGCCGGCCCACGACGCCCGACGCCACGACGTCGGGGTGCCGGTTGAGGGCGTCCTCGACGTCGCGCGGGAACACGTTGAAGCCGCCGCGGATGATCAGGTCCTTCTTCCTGTCCACGATGTACAGGTAGCCGTCGTCGTCCACGCACCCGATGTCGCCGGTCCGCAGCTCCTTGCCGACCAGCGCGGTGCCCTCGGGATCGGGCTGGTGCTCGCCCCAGTAGCCGAGCATCAGCGAGTCGCCGGAGACGCAGATCTCGCCGACGTCCCCCGTCTCCATCGTCTCGCCGTCGCCGTCGCGGATGGTGATCGTGTAGCCGGCCAGCGGGAGGCCGACGCTGCCGGCCCGCCGCCTGCCCGGCGGGTTGAACGTGGTGACCGCGCTGGTCTCGGTCAGGCCGTAACCCTCCAGGATCTGCACGCGCGGCACCCTGCGCTCGAACTCCTCCAGCGTCTGCCTGCCGAGCGGCGCCGCGCCGCAGGTGAGGTAGGCCAGGTCGGGCAGCGGGTGCTGCTCCAGCGGCTCGGCGAGCAGGAGGTGGATCATGGAGGGGACCACGGTGGCGTAGTGCACGCGCTGCTCGGCCGCCAGCTCCAGGAACGCCCGCGGCTCGAACCAGCGCATCAGCACCGCCTGCTGCGGCTCGGTGGCGTGCAGCGAGGCGATCGTGATGATCAGCCCGTACGAGTGCGACAGCGGCACGGGCACCAGCGCGCGGTTCTTGCCCTTCTGGTGGGACAGCTCGAAGGCGTCCTTGGCCACGTGCCACAGGCCGTGGTGGCTGAGCATGACACCCTTGGCCCTGCCGGTCGTGCCGCCGGTGTAGAGGAGCGCGGCCAGGTCGTCGGGGTCGCGGGAGACGGGGCCGCGTTCGGCCGCCCGCTCCAGCTCCGCCGTGTCCACGTGGACGGGGATGTCGACGTTCGCGGCGCGTACGTGGTCCGCCAGCTCGGGCGAGGTGACGATCGCGCTCGCGCCGCTGTCGAGCAGGAGGTGGCGCAGCTCCTCCGGCCCCACCAGGAACACCACCGGCGTCACCACCGCGCCCGCCGCCCACAGGGCCTGGTAGACGATCGGCACCTCGGGGGAGTTGGCCATCATGACGGCCACCCGGTCGCCCGGCCGGATGCCTGCCTCGGCGAAGCCGCCGCACATCCGGCGCGCCCGTTCGGCGAGCGCGTGGCTGCGGTGCCAGACGCCTTCGTAGTACACCGAGTCGTGGTCGTCGAACCGGCTCCACGACTCCTCCGCCAGCCTGCCCAGCGTTTGCTCGGTCACATGCACAACCTGATGCTTGTGAGCAGGCCCAGTCAAGCCTCGGCCCCTTGACTGGCCCTTGTGGAGGGTGTTCTTGTAACCCGTAAACAGGCATAAAGCATCCTCTGTCGCCATTCGTGTTTTCATGATGGTTCAAATCGTGTAAAGGTGGGGTGCCGAGGATCGCAGGCCGGTCCTGGCCGCCTGTCTTCGCAGTTCAGCAGCCGGGTGGTGACGCTCGGTAACGCTGGTGAATAAAACGAAGAAACTCGTTGTCTTGCCATAATTCCTGTAGAAAAGTTTCCAGTTAACTTCCGAGGTGGCTTCGTGACCGAAACGCCTGAACCGGGCGAGATCGAGCTCCACAACATGACGCTCACGGGGAGCCTCATGGCCGTCACCGAGCACCTCCGCGCCGTGGCCGGCCCGGCCACCCGAGACCTGACCAGACGGGAGGCCGACACGCTGCTCCGCTCGTACCTGGAGCCCGGCTGCTTCCCCGACGCGGTGCGCCGCCTGGCCGGCCGCCACCTGCTGGTTCTCGTCGGCGAGCAGGAGACGGGGCGGCGCCTGGGAGCGCTCGCACTGCTGTCGCGCATGTCGCTGGCCGAGAGCACGATCACCGTGCTGTCGCCGGCCGCCGACGCGTACGACCTGCTGACCGGCACCGAGTACGAGCCCGGCCGGGCGTACCTGCTGCACGACTGGATCGTGGCCAGCACCGACCGCACCGAGCTGGTCAACCTGGCGCGCAAGCTGGCCGAGCTGGGCTCGTACCTGGTGATCACCAGGAGCGGCGGGCCGTCGCAGGCGGTCGAGGTGGAGCACGCGTGGGCCGCGCCCGAGCCCGGGGAGCTGTTCGAGCTGTGCCTGAGCACGTACGACCTGCGTGCCGGGCTGTCCGCCGAGGAGCTGGCCCGGGCCAGGGAGGCGGCGCTGACGCTGCCGACGCCCGCCGAGGTCGTCCGTCTCGCCTCGCGCCTCGTGCCCGGCGGCGAGCCCGCCGGTGAGGAGGTGGCGGCCTGGCTCGACACCAAGCCGCCCATGCGCGAGGTGCTGGCCGTGGCGGCGCTGGCGTTCACGCACCGGCTGGCCGAGCCCGCCTTCGACGAGCAGCTCTCCCGGCTCGAACGGCGCTGCCGGGAGATCGGAGGCCGCCCGCTCACCGGCCCGCTGATCGGCGTCGAGGACGGCCTCGTCGGGTTCCGGGCGGCGCACCAGCGCGCGCGGGTGCTCGGCGAGCTGGCCGGCCGGTACGGGTTCTGGCTGTGGCAGCCGCTGCGCGAGTGGGTCAGGTCGCTGCCGGGGCAGGGGCCGGCCGTCCAGGTACGGGCGGCGGCAGGCGTGGCGCTGCTGGCCCGGCACTCGTTGAAGGAGGTCCGGCAGGAGTTCCTGGAGGTCTGGGCCCAGGGGAGCGCGGCCGAGCGGGTGGCGGCGGCCAACGTGCTGTCGTACATGTGCGCCGACGACAGCCTCGCCCCCGAGGCGCTCGGGATCGCGCTGGGCTGGGCGGCCTACCCGGCGGACATCAGGGCGACGACGGCGGCCGTGGCGCTGGGCGCCGGGCTGTCCGTGCGCTACCCCGGCGACTGCGCCCGGCTGCTGCGCCACCTGGAGTCGCTGGGCGGCCCGGCGGCGCCGGTGGCGGCCCAGTCACTCAGAGCCCTGCGACGCCGGTGATGCGGTGCAGGGCGAAGCGGTGCACGGCCGCTCGCGTCTCGTCGTAGGCGGTCAGGTACCCGCCCTCCATCCGCGCCGGCTCCAGGATGCGTGAGGTCGCGTTGCCCTGGGAGTCGAGGTAGCCGATCCACACCCGCACGCCCTGCTTGATCGCCTCCTGCAGCGCCGAGATCGTGGCCGTGGCGGGCCCGCGCGGCACCTGGCCGCCCGGCGCGTCCACTGGCTCCCGCCGGGCCAGGTGGGCGGCGTCGCCGGCCCGCAGCGCGCGTACGGCCGCCACCGCGACCTCGGGATCGAGGCCGTTGGGCGAGGCCACGGCGCGGGCGGGGGCCACCCCCTCGGTGCGCCGGCTCTCGAGCTGCGAGATGATCACGTCGCCGTCGAGCGACTCGGCGACCGGCGCGTACCCCATGGCCCGCAGCGAGTCGACCAGCGCCGCCCTGGACGAGCGGGAGGCGATGACGGTGGGCGCGAGCCGGCGCAGCCGCAGCGCGGCCGAGCGGCGGTCGGCGGTGATCTGGTCGAGCAGCGCGGGGTCGTCGCAGCGGATGTAGGCGCTCGCGGTGCCCACCCGGATCCGCCCGTGCCGCCTGGCCACGTCGGTCACCAGGTACGACAGCGCCTGCGGCACCGGCGTGGCCGAGTGCCGGGCCAGCATCGCCACCAGCTCCTCGCCGCCGTGGCCCGCGTCGAGCGCCCGCCGGATCGAGCTCTCGCTGAACCGGTAGACCGTGGCCCCGCCCTTGGACTCGACGTCGGCGGTGAGCGTCATCCAGCGGTTGAGCTCGCTCGTGAGCGGCCCCGGCGCGACGGCCGTGAGATCAGCCTGCAGCAGCACGTGATCGACGGGCTCCGGCAGCAGCGGCGCCAGCATTTCGGCCGCCCCGCCGCCCTCGACCAGCGCTCGCCCGTGCCCCGACAGCGCGCCCAGCCCTGTCACGCCGACCTGCTCGGCCTCCCTCAGCGTGAAGTCGACGAGCTGCTCGCGCAGCGGGCCGCGGCGGCGCGGCTGCTCCCACGCCAGCCGTTCCAGTACGGAGTCGCGGTCGGGCGCCAGGCCCGGCGCCGCGGCGAGCACGCCCAGCGTGGCCGCCCTGACGCCCGGCGCGGAGGAGCGGCGCAGGTCGGTGTGCAGGGCGTTGAGCGGCCTGTCTCGGTCGTCGCGCTCGCCGACCAGGCCGGGCACCCGGTCCATGTGCAGCCACGTGGCCGCCAGCGCCGTCCACCGGTCGGCGGTGGACCTGACCCGCCACAGGTCGTAGCCGGAGGTCGGCAGCCACTCGCCGTCCACGCCGCCGCCGGCCGCGACCAGCCCGGCCGCGTGCGCCACCTCGACCACCAGCGCCGTCACCCACTCCGGCAGGTCCAGCTCGCCCGCCGCGCGCTTCAGGTCGCGCACGCCGAGCCCGCCGGTACGCAGCACGCCCGGCGGCTCGACGCTCCACCGCTCGCACAGCTCCTCGACGGCCCTGACGAACGAGAACGCCTGCCCCGCCGCCGTACGGTCGGCCAGGGACGGGTCGCGCGTGGCGCCGTGCAGCGGCGGCGGCACGGCCAGCAGGTCGCGGTGCACCCGGCCGCCACGCAGGAAGAGGCCGACCTCGCGGGGCAGCGTCACGCTCTCCTCGCCCGTGGCGGCCAGCAGGCCGCGGGCGAGCAGCTCCTCGATGGGGGAGCGGGCCGACTCGATCCGCACCTCGCGCCTGGCGTTGGGCACGCGGCCGGTCGGCGGGCCCCAGACGAGCTGGTCGAGCGCGCCCCTCGCCTCGGGCGAGACGGACGCGACGAGCGCGGCCGGCTCGGCCAGCGCCGCAGCCAGGCGCTCCTTGCCGGAGCCCGCAGTGCCGGGGGCGATGTCGTCGGCCATCTCGTCGAGCTGCTCGGGCGCGTGGTGCCGGAACGCCTCGGCCGCCCTCGGGCCGAGCCCGGCCGGGTCGTCGAGCACCTTGCGTACGCCGGGGCCCAGCTCCAGCGCGTCGTCGGGCCCGTAGACCAGCGCGAGGTCGCGCAGCCTGTCGAGCGCGGCGGACAGCGCGGGCTCCGGATCCCCTGGCTCGCCGCCTCCGGCCGCCCGCGGGTGCGTGGGGTCGCCGGACCCCAGCGCCCTGCCGATGAGGTCGTGCAGCGCGTCCTTCGCGATCGGCTCGTCGCGCACCGCCAGCGTCTCCACGACCGCCAGCGTGAACCGGTCGAGCCGGTCCAGCACCCTGCCGATCGCCGAAGGACTGGCGGCCCGCGAGGCGAGACCCTCCAGATGCGCGGGCACCGGAGTGATCAGCTCGGGACGCGCGGAGACGAGCGCCCGTAGCTGTTCGTCGGTGCGCCCCCTGATCCACTCCGTGAACTCCATCGTTGCCATGGTATGTCCCCCCTGATTGGGGCAGCATTGCTAGACGTGATAGAGCGCGCGGACCAGCTGGTGCTGAACTACGTCTCGAAGGCGGCCGACGCCGCCCACGGCGTGCTCAGGGCCGACCAGCGGCTCGACTTCGCCAGGCGGCTGCGGGCCAGGATCGAGGCCGAGCGGCGCGGCAGCCAGAGCGCGCGCGAGGTGGCGAAGGTGCTGGCGCGGTTCGGCGATCCGGCCGCCCTGGTCGAGCGCGAGGCCAGGAGGCTGGCCGAGCAGGGGGTCCCCACCAAGCGAGACCTGACCCCGCTGGGCGCGTCGGCCGCCCCGAGCGCGCCGGGCGCGGGTGGCTCGGCCGGTGCCGGGCCGACCGGGGGCGGGGCGGCTGTTCCCGGCGGGACGGCCGTGGACGCCGAGTCGGAGGGCCCGGCGGGTACGCGGAGGTTCCCCGCCATCGTGGACGACCGTGACGCGCCGCCCGGCGTCCGCACGTACCGGAGGGTCGCGCAGGAGCGGCTCGGCACGCAGCGGCAGGGCCTCGGGCTGCCGTTCGCGGGGCTGCGCAGGGCGGCCATGTCCAGCGCCAACCCGATGGCCACCGGCGGCAGGGACGCCAGGACCATCGTCAAGGAGCAGCCCCGCGACGTGTCGGCCATCGTGATCCTGGTGGTGGCGGCGCTGCTGGTGCCGGTCGACCTGCCGCCACTGGCGATCTTCGAGGTGCCCCTGGTGGTGTGGGCGGTGGGCGCGGCGCTGGTGCTGTTCAGCGAGAGCTGGGGCCTGCGCGACAAGTTCCTCGGGATCGGCGCGCCGCTGCTGGGTTACTCGGTGGGCGGGGTGGTCATCGGCGGCCTGCGGGTGGGCATCGAGGCCGGGATGCAGGCGTTCGTCCAGCAGTTCTTCGACGTCAGCGGCACGATGTTCATGATCGGCACGGGTGTGGGCGTGGTCTGGCTGGCCTACCGCCTGCTCGACGTCAACTGACCGGCGCCGGGCTGGGCAGCAGGCCGACCGCCAGGCGTACCCAGGCGGCCACGAACTGGTCCTTCTCCGCGTGCCCCGGCAGCTCGCCCACGGTCTCCTGGAACAGCCGGTAGTGCACCACGGAGCCGCCGAGCACGGTCGCGATGCCCGGCCAGTCGAGCTTGACGTCGCGATACTCGGGCTGCGCCTGGAACCAGGTCACGATGGCGTCGAACATCGGCTGCATCAGCCCCTCGCGCACCACCGCCACCAACTCGGGGAACTGGCTCAGGTCGCGGAAGAAGACGCGGGTCAGCTCCGACTCCTCGCGCACCTTGGCCAGACCGGCGCGGCACACGTGGGACAGGCGCTCCTCCAGGTCGACCGACGCCTCCATGGTGCTCAGCGCGGCCAGGCTCTCGGCCACCTGGAGCCGCGTACGGCTGGCGTGCTCGTTGATGGCGGCGGCCAGCACCTCGTACTTGGACTTGAAGTGCCGGTAGAGCCCACCGGCGCCGGGAGACAGCCCTGAGGCGGCCTCGATCTCGGCCACGGAAGTGGCGGAGTAACCCCGCTCGGCGAACAGCCGCAGGGACTCATCGATGATCCGCTCACGGGTCGATCTACTCATATCTACGCTGATACCTCCGTAAGGAGAGTAATCGCTTCCGCGGGCCGCGGTTCAGGCGGCACGCTGCGAAGATCGGACTTTGCACTCAGGCACCCGCGCGCCGGATCAGGCCCGCCAGCGCGGAGCCGGCGATCAGCCAGACGATCGCGGCGAGCCCGTAGTTGACCAGCGCCGTCCAGCGTGGGTCGGCGAGCTGGAAGAGGTTGGCCAGGCCCAGTGACAGCCACGTCGCCAGCAGTTCGACGAGCTGGTACCACAGGTTGCCCGGATTGGCCCGGAAGACCGTGAAGAGCGCGTGCAGCAGCAGGGCCAGCGCGGCCACCCTGGAGGCCAGCCGTACCAGGCCGGCCAGCGTCGTGGCGACGCGCTGCCTGACCGTCACCTGGTGCCCGCCGGGGCGGGCCGGGCGGTGGGGGCGGGGCGGAGCGGAGGAGGCGACGAGCCGGTCGCCGGGCTCAGGGGTGTCGGTCAAGGCCGCTCCTCTCCGATAAGTAACTCCTTTCTTCCCATTTCTCTTGCCGCGGAACAAGGGCCGTTACGCGGGGCAGGGGGTCGTTTGGCATCCTGCAACCTGTGATGACTTCGGTGGGATTCGACCTTGACATGACATTGGCCGACACGCGGGCGGGGATCGCGGCCGTTTACGACGAGCTGGCTGTGCGATTGGGCGTGCCATTTGACAGCGCGGCGATCGTGAGCCGGTTGGGGCCGCCGCTGGAGGTGGAGCTGGCCAACTGGCTGCCCTCGGAGGAGGTGCCGGCCGCCGCCGACCTCTATCGAGAGATATATCCGGAAATGGGGGTTCCGGTGCACACGGCCATGGCCGGCGCGCACGAGGCCATCGAGGCCGTGCGCCGGGCCGGTGGCGGGGTCATCGTGGTGACGGGCAAGAACGTCCGCGACGCCAGGGGCACGGTCAAGGTTCTCGGGCTCGACGTGGACGAAGTGGTCGGCTCGGTTTTCGGCGCCGACAAGGGATCGGCACTCGCGCGCTTCGGCGCGGCGGCTTATGTTGGTGACCATGTCGCGGACATCCAGGCGGCACGCGCGGGCGGCGCCGTGAGCGTGACAGTCGCGACCGGCCCTTACACAGTGGGAGAGCTGCGTGATCACGGAGCAGATGTGGCACTGGGCGACCTGACCGAATTCGCCGCCTGGTTCGCCGGCTGGCGCGAGCATGATGCGCTTCGGTAATTGTCCCCCATTTACCCGGTCGCCTCGGTGCTTCGCGGGGCATAACCTACATCCATCCATCCTTCTTTTCGACTGTTTGAACGAGGTCCTCCTGTGCCGAGTGGCAAGGTCAAGTGGTACGACGCCGACAAGGGTTTCGGCTTCCTCACCCGCGACGACGGCGGTGAGGTCTTCGTGCATTCATCCGCGCTGCCCGCCGGCGCAGGCCCGCTCAAGCCCGGCCAGAAGGTCGAGTTCGGCGTGGCCGAGGGCCGCAGGGGCCAGCAGGCGCTCTCCGTCAGGATCCTGGAGCAGCCGCCGACGCTGGCCAAGACCAAGCCGAAGGGCAAGCGGAAGAAGCCGGACGAGATGGTGGTCATCGTCGAGGATCTGATCAAGCTGCTCGACGGGGTCTCGACCTCGTACCAGCGGGGCAAGCACCCGGACGCGGCGCACGCCAAGAAGATCGCCCAGGTGCTCCGGGCGGTCGCCGACGACCTCGACGCCTGACCTCCTCGCGATATCCCAGCGCCCCGGCCCGCCCTCCCCGGGCGGGTCAGCCGTTCGGATTGGTGAGGGGTTTGGTGGAGTCGAGCTTCTCCTTCCGCGGCGGCGGCTCCTCGCCGCCCCGCGGCTCGTCGTAGGGCAGGGTCTCGTCGTACGGGGTGGGCTCGTCGTAGGCGGAGGCCGAATCGTGGGCGGCGGCCGAGCCGTTGACGGTGGCCGAGTCGTACGCGGCGGCCGGGCCGCCGGCGGGGGCTGAGCCGTTGGCGGAGGCCGAGCCGTACGCGGCGGTCTCGCCGCGGGTGCCGGGCTCGGCGTGGGCCGTGGCCGCATCGGCCGGGCCGGCGGCCTCGGCGCGCCGGCGGCGCAGCTCGGCCTTGGTCGCGCGGACCCGCTTCCTCCGGGAGATCAGCAGCCACCCCAGCGCCGCGGTCAGCGCGACCGACAGCGTCACCAGCCCCGCCAGGCTGCTCTCGGTGAGCGAGAGCACCAGCCCCACCAGCCCGCCGAACACCCAGGCGAGCTGCAACACCGCCTCCACCACGCCGAAGGTGGACGAGCGCACCTCCTCGCCGATCTCCCGCTGCACGATCGCGTCGAGCGCCAGCTTGCCCAGCTCCTGCGAGAAGGCCGCGACCAGCGAGATCGCCAGCGCCGTCCACAGCCCGAAGAAGACGGCGGTGACGATGGCGGTCACCACGGTCATGGCCAGCGTGGCCAGCACGATGAGCTGCGGCGCGTGGTTGCGCGTCCAGTTCGCCACCGCGGCGCCCGCCAGGCCGCCCAGCCCGGCCGCGCCCGCGAGCAGCGCGATCGTCTTGGGGATGTCGAAGAACGGGTCGCGCGCCCACGGCTCCGCGGCGGCCAGCCACGGCACCGCCTCGTCCTGCACCAGGAACAGCAGGAAGAACAGCAGGAACCCGGAGAAGACGCGGATGGCCACGTTCGCCCAGACCGCCTCGGCCACCGCGGGCCCCACCTTCAGCAGGGTGCGCCAGCGCGGGGCGGCGCCCTCCTCCTCCGTGTCGGGGGAGTCGATGTGGCGCGGCAGGCGTACCGCGACGACGCCGAGCAGCAGGAAGCCCACCATGGCGACGCGCAGGATCATCGCGCTGCCCAGCCACGCGGTCAGGCCCGCGCCGACCGGCACCGCCACCCCGGCCGAGACCAGCGTGAACAGCGCCACCCGCGCGTTCGCCGACACCAGCGTGATGTCGGCGGGCAGCACGCTCGGCATGATCGCCGCCCGCGACACGTTGTACGCCTTCGACAGCACCAGCACGCCCAGCGCCCCGATGAACAGCGTCGGCAGGTCGCCGGGGCCCACGGCCGCCGCCATGGCGAAGCACAGCAGGCCGCGCCCGAACAGCGTGCCCGCCATCACGTAGCGCCGGCCCGACCTGAACCGGTCGAGTATCGGCCCCACGAACGGCGCGAGCAGCGCGAACGGCAACATCGTGATGACGAGGTAGAGGGCGACCGAGCCGCGCGCCTCGCCCACCGGCACGCCGAAGAACACGGTGCTGGCCAGCGCCACCGTGACGAGCGCGTCGCAGGCGCTGTTGCCGGCCGACAGCTCGATCAGCCGGCCGAGCCCGGTGCGGCCCGCGCCGCCCGCGTACGTGAGCCTGCGCGTGGCCTTGCCGACCTTCCGCGCGCCCCTGGCGGTGGCCTTGCCCGCCCGCGCGGTGCCGCTCGCCGTGGCTCTGGTCGCGCGCACGGTCGCACGTCCGGCGTCCGCGGCGCCACGCGCCACGCGCCGGGAGATGTGGCGTGCCCGCTCCCAGCCTCCCTCCACGACTACCAGTCTTACCCGATCCTGGCCCGATCTCAGCCGTGTGGGCCCCCGCAGGTCCCGTGATGGGTGAGAATGAAGTGTGAGCGAACAGCACCTTTCGGCGAAGGCGGCCCGATGAGCCGCACCAGGGCCCGCGTCTCCGCTCCCGACCAGGCCTGTGTCGCCGCGGTCGATCTGGCGCGCGCCGCGGCCGAGGAGCTAGCGCGGCCGGGCCAGCCCGGCGAGCACCTCGGTTACGAGAGCGAAGGCGACCGGATCGTCACCCACTACTTCGCCTGCCTGGATCGGGCCTACCGCGGCTGGCGCTGGGCCGTCACGGTCACGCGTGCCTCGCGCGCGAAGAAGGTCACGGTCAGCGAGGCCGTCCTGCTGCCCGGCTCCGGGGCGCTGCTCGCGCCCGAGTGGCTGCCGTGGAGCGAGCGCCTGCGCCCCGGCGACCTGGGCGTGGGCGACCTGCTGCCGACCGCGGACGATGACGACAGGCTCGCGCCGGGTTTCACCGAGACCGACGACGACGCCGACCATCAGGCGGTTTTCGAGTACGGCCTGGGCCGAGCCCGTGTGCTCTCGGCCATCGGCAAGGACCGGGCGGCCAGACGCTGGCACTCGGGCGAGCACGGGCCGCATACGCCGATCGCACACGCCGCTCCCGCGCAATGTTCCACCTGCGGGTTCTACTGGCTGCTGGCGGGTGGCTTGCGGCAGATGTTCGGGGTCTGCACTAACGAGTACGCCCCCGACGACGGCAGGGTCGTGGCCGCCGACCACGGCTGCGGCGCCCACTCGGAGGCCGCCGTGCTGCCCCCGCCCGTGGAGCAGGCCATCCCGATCCTTGACGATCTGGGTTACGACCTCATGGAGGAGGAAGCAGGTTCGGTGGACGAGTCGGCTTCCGAGGAGCTCGGCCATTCCTGACCGAGAGTGTCGGTGAAGGCCGCTAACCTACGGTGGCCCCCTACCCTCCAACCAGGATCGTGATCGATGAGCGACACCTACGGCACTGACCGGATGCGCGCAGCCGTCCTCTCGGCGTGGACGGCCTCGCCCGCCCGGTTCCGCGAAGACGCCAACGCGGAGGAGGACTTCGCGCTCGGCGGCTACCGCGACCGGCTGATCGTCGAGCTGGCGCAGAACGCCGCCGACGCGGCGCTGCGGGCGGGCGTGCCAGGGGTGCTGCGGCTGACGCTGCGCGGCGAGGTGCTGACGGCCGCCAACACCGGCGCCCCGCTCGACGCCACCGGCGTGGAGAGCCTGTCCACGCTGCGCGCCTCGGGCAAGCGTGACGAGGCGGGCGCGGCGGGCCGGTTCGGGGTCGGGTTCGCGGCGGTGGTGTCCGTCTGCGACGCGCCCTCCATCGGCTCGCGCGGCGCCCCCGCCGTGCGCTGGTCCCGTACGGAGACCGCGGCCCTGGTCGCCGAGATCCCCGCGCTCGCGGGCGAGCTGGCCGAGCGCGGCGGGCACGTGCCGCTGCTGCGGCTGCCCTTCGACGAGCCGCCGATGATCGACATCCCTGAGGGCTTCGACACGGTGGTCCGGCTGCCGCTGCGCGACCAGGCGAGCGTCGAGGTCGTGCGGCGGATGCTGGCCGAGGCCAGCCCGGCGTTGCTGCTCGGCATGCCCGCGCTGGAGAGCATCGAGATCGACGTCGACGGCTCCGTGCGCACGGTGGCGGCCGACGGCTGGCACGTCGTGTCGGAGTCCGGCGAGTTCACGCCCGAGGAGGTGGGCAGGCTCTTCGCCGACCGGCCCACCGAGGAGCGCGCCCGACCTTACTGGTCGCTGCGCTGGGCGGTGCCGGTCACCGGCACCGGCGAGCCGGGCCCGCTGCCCGCCGCCGTGCCGCCCGTGGTGCACGCCCCGACGCCCAGCGACGAGCCCATCGACCTGCCCGCGCTGCTGATCGCCTCGTTCCCGATGGCCACCGACCGGCGCCACGTGGCCAAGGGCCCGCTGGCCGACTTCCTGGTCGAGCGGGTCGCCGACGCCTACGTGCGGCTGCTGCGCGAGCTGCCGCGCACGTCCAAGCTGCTCGACCTCGTGCCCTCCCTCATGGGCAAGGGCGAGCTCGACGCCCGCATCCGGCGGGCCGTGCTGGCGCGGCTGCCCGGCACGCCGCTGCTGCCCGCGCTGTCGGCGCCCGCCCCGGCCGTGCAGACGCCGTCGTTCGCCGAGGAGAAGGTCTACGAGCCCGACGCGCAGTGGCAGGTCGAGCACCCTGCGCCCGAGCCCGACGGTGACGGCTGGGTGGTGACGGGCCGCGAGGCGGCCGTCGTGGCCTCCGCCTCGCCCGGGCTGCTCGCCGCCGTCGCCGAGTTCGTGCCGGGGCTGCTGCCCGCCGGCTGGCCCGCCCGCCATCCGGCCATGGCCGCGCTCGGGGTGCGCAGGGTGGAGCTGTCCGACATCGTCGACCTGCTGTCGGGCGAGGCCGTGGAGGCGCGCGAGCCGTCGTGGTGGCGCTCGCTGTACGAGGTGCTGCCGGCCGACGACCCCGAGTCGCTGGGCGCGCTGCCGGTGCCGCTGGCCGACGGCCGGCTGGTGCGCGGGCCGCGCGGCACGCTCATCCTGGCCGACGGCGGCGCCGAGCTCGACCTGACGCCCCTCGGGCTGCGCATCGTGCACCCGGAGGCGGCGCACCCGGCGCTGCTGCGGCTGGGCGCCGCCGAGGCCACGCCGCGCACGGTGCTGGACGACCCGCTGACCAAGGCCGCCGTCGCCCAGTCGCTCGACAGCCCCGACCCCGAGCCGGTGGCCAGGGCCGTGCTGTCGCTGGTGGAGGCGTCCGGGCTGGCGCCCGGCGAGGCGCCGTGGCTGGCCGAGCTGGCGCTGCGCGGCACCGACGGCGAGCTCTACCCGGCCGGCGAGCTCATGCTGGCCGACGGGGCGCTGGCGGCGGTCCTGGAGTCCGACACGCATCTCGGGGTGGCCGCGGCCGAGCTGGAGGAGACCTACGGGCCGCGCGTGCTGGCCGCGGCGGGGGTGCTCGACGGGTTCGCCGTGGTGCACGAGCCCGACGTGCTGCTCGACCCCGACGAGTGCGACCACGACCTCGACGGCGAGGCCGACTGGCTCGACCACGTGCTCGACCTGCTGCCCGAGCTGGACGTGCCGCCGCTGGTGCCCGAGTTCCTCGCGGTGCGTGACCTGGAGCTGGTGGCCGACTGGCCGGCCGCGCTGGAGCTGCTGACCACGCCGCCGCTGCGGGCCGCGCTGCACCCGCTGCGCGTCGAGGGCGTGGAGGTGCCGTCCTACACGGCGTGGTGGCTGGCCAACCATCCGGTGCTGGACGGGCGCAAGCCGCTGGAGCTGCGGCTGCCCGGGGCCGACCCGCTGCTGCAGGGCCTGTATTCCGACGCCCCGGCTGGGCTCGACGAGGCGGCGCTGTCGATGATCGGCGTCCGCACGACGCTGCCGGAGCTGCTGGCCTCGCACGGCGGCCCCGAGGAGCTGCTCGACCTGATGGCCGACGAGTCGATCGAGGTCGACCGGGCCCAGCTCCGGGCGCTGTGGATCGCGCTGGCGGCCGTGGACCCGTCGCGGGTGGCGCCGCCTGCGAACTTGCGGGCGGTCCTCCGCGGGGAGATCGTGGTGGCCTCCGCCGAGGACGCCGTGGTGGTGGAGGCGCCCGACCTGCTGCAGCTCGTCACCGATCGGCCGCTGGTGCTGGCCCCGTACGACCTGGCCGAGGCCCTGTCGGAGCTGCTCGACCTGCCGCTCGCCGGCGAGCTCGCCTCGGGCGCGGTCACCTCGGAGGGGGTGACGCGGCAGGTGCCCGCCGAGGTGCGCTCGCTGCTGCCCACCGCGCCGCAGACGTACGTCGAGCACGAGAAGCTGCTGGTTGACGGCGTGGAGTGCGCCTGGCGCTTCTTCGAGGGCGCCGTGCACTGCACCGGGGTCGACGGGCTGGCCAGGGGGCTGGCCTGGGCGACCGGGCAGTGGAACGACCGGCTCGCGGTGGCCGCGTTGCTGCGCGACCCGGAGGCGGTGCCGCTGCTGCTGGCCGAGGCCGACCTGTCCTGACGCGGGCACGCCGGGGAGGCGCCGCCGCAGGCCCTCCCCGGATCAGGATCGCGATCAGGCGCCGCAGGTGCTGCCCGCGGCCGGCACCTTGCCGTCGATCAGGTACGCGTCCACGGTCTTCATGACGCAGCCGTCGCCGGTCAGGTAGGCGCCGTGCCCCTCGCCCTCGTAGGTGACCAGGACACCCGTCCTGAGCTTCTCCGTCAGGCTCGTGGCCCACTGGAACGGCGTGGCCGGGTCGCCCTTGCCGCCGATGACGACGATGGGCGCCGAGCCGGTGGCGTCGATGCGCTTGGCCGCGTCGTCCCCGCGCACCGGCCAGTACTCGCACGCCCCGCTGGTGATCCCGTCGAAGGACAGCACCGGGAAGATCCCCTTCACCCGCTCGTTGATCTTCGCCATCTGCGCGGAGGTCGGGCGCTCGGCGTAGTCCGCGCAGTTGATCGCCTGCAGGCTGGTCATCATCGTGTTGTACGTGCCGTCGGCACGGCGGCCGGTGTAGGAGTCGGCCAGGGCGAGCAGGATGGTGGCGTTGCCCTTGAGCGCGGCGGCGGTCGCCTGCTCCAGCACGGGCCAGCTCTGCTTGGCGTACAGCGGGGTGATGACGGCGAGCTGGCCCAGCCAGAACGTGAGCTCGCGGTCACCCACCTTGATCGGCCTGGTCTTGAGTCCCTCGACGAAGTCCTCGACCTTCTTGACGACGGCGGCGGGGGTGGCGCCCAGCTCGCAGCTCTGCGCCACGCAGTCCTCGGCGAACGCCTCCAGCGCCTGGTCGAAGCCCGTCGCCTGGATGACGGCGCGCTCCTCGTAGGTGACCGAGGGGTCGAAGGCGCTGTCCAGGACGAAGCGGCCGACGTTCTTGGGGAAGTGCGTGGCGTAGACGGCGCCGAGGTGGGTGCCGTACGAGAAGCCGAGGTAGTTGAGTCGCTCGTCGCCGAGCGCGGCCCTGAGCAGGTCGAGGTCCTTGGCGGCGTTGACGGTGCCCACGTGCGGCAGCACCTTGCCCGACTCCTGCCGGCAGGCCTGGACGAACTTCTTGGCCAGCGCGTCCTGGTCGGCGTCCGCGTCGGAAGCCAGCATCTCGGCGTACTCGTTGCCGCACGTGACGCCGGCGCTGCGGTCGACGCCGCGCGGGTCGAAGCTGACCAGGTCGTAGCGGGTGCCGAGCTTGCTGAACGCGGCGGCGGACATGGCCAGCGAGTCCACGCCCGACGCGCCGGGGCCGCCGAAGTTGAACACCAGCGAGCCGAGACGGTCGCCGGTGGCCTTGACCCGGATGAGCGCGAGGTCGATCTTCTCCCCGTCGGGCTCGGCGTGGTCCAGGGGGACCGGAAGCTTGCCGCACTCGACGCCGGGACCTGGGGTGAGCTGCTTGCCGTCGGGGCCGACGAGGTCGGTGCAGGTGCTCCACGCCACCGTGCCCGACGCGCCGCTCGTGGCGGACGGTGCCGAAGTGCTGCAGGAGGTGAGCACCACGGCGCCCAGGAGGAAGGTTGCGAGGGGCTTCTTCATGCGAACAAGCATGGGTTGGCGGACATATGCCGATGTAGTGGGCGGAAACACCACTTAGAGGTGACTTCGGGGAACAGCGGGAGATGACGAATGTCACCTCCCGCGCGGGGGTCAGCCGCGCCTGGGCCTCCGGACGAACCAGATGCCGAAGAAGCCGAAGCCCACGCCCGTCAGGCAGGTCCAGATCCACCAGGTGTTCTCGGGGGCGGGGCGGAAGATCAGCAGAGCGACGAAGGCGACCGCCCAGGCGGCCGTGCCGACGGCGATGGCGGCCGTGTCGTTGGTCTTGATCGGCTCGGGGTCGGGGTGCCACTGCTGCTTCACGTTGTCCAGCCTAGCTTCCAATCGGGTCTCGATCTCATTACTGGCTCTTTTCGCAGCTCATCACTACTGTCACTCTTCGCGTCGTGAGTGACACACGTAATGCGATAGACCGTTTCTTCGCAATCTCCGCACGAGGGTCCACCGTCTCCCGAGAGGTACGGGGCGGCATCGCCACGTTCTTCACGATGGCGTACATCGTCGTGCTCAACCCGTTGATCCTGGCCAACGGCAAGGACGTGGACGGCCAGTTCATCGCCGACAGCTCGACCGCTCCCGTGGCGCTCGTCGCCGCGGGCACGGCGTTCGTGGCCGGCGTGCTGACGATCCTCATGGGGGTCATCGGCAAGGTGCCGTTCGCGATGGCGGCCGGGCTCGGCCTGAACGCCTTCGTCACCTTCCAGATCGCCACGGTGATGACCTGGGAGGAGGCCATGGGCCTGGTCTTCCTCGAAGGGATCATCATCGCCGTGCTGGTGCTGACGGGGCTCAGGACGGCGATCTTCCACGCCATCCCCGCCCAGTTGAAGACCGCCATCAGCGTGGGCATCGGCCTGTTCATCGCGCTGATCGGGTTCGTGGACGCCGGCTTCGTGCGCAAGGCCGCCGGCACGCCCCTGGAGCTGGGCATCGGCGGCGCCCTGACCTCTTGGCCGATCTTCGTGTTCATCGTCGGGCTGCTGGCCACGGCGGCGATGGTGGCGCGCAAGGTCAAGGGCGCCATCCTCATCGGGATCGTCGGCACCACGATCCTGGCCATCATCGTCGAGGCGATCGCCAAGGCAGGCGCCTCGTCGGCCGACAACCCGGGCGGCTGGCAGCTCAACCGGCCCGTCGTGCCCGACCAGATCTTCGGCTTCAACAACCCGCTCGTCCTGTTCACCGAGTTCGACCCGTTCGGCGGTTTCATCCGGGTGGACGTGCTGCTGGCCGCCCTGCTCGTCTTCACCCTGCTCATCACCGACTTCTTCGACACGATGGGCACCATCGTGGGCGTCGGCCGCCAGGCGAACCTGGTGCAGGAGGACGGGACGCTGCCGCGTACCAGGGAGATCCTGCTCGTCGACTCGCTCGGGGCCGCCGCCGGCGGCGCCGGCTCCGTCTCCTCGAACACCACCTACATCGAGTCGGCCGCGGGAGTCGGCGAGGGCGCTCGCACTGGTCTCGCCAGCGTGGTCACGGGGCTGCTGTTCCTCGTGGCCATCTTCTTCGCGCCGCTCGTCACCGTCGTGCCCTACGAGGCCGCCGCGCCGGCGCTGGTCATCGTCGGCTTCCTGATGATGACGGCCATCCGGGACGTCGACTGGAACGACTTCGACATCGCGATCCCGGCCTTCCTCACCATCGTGATCATGCCGTTCACGTACTCGATCTCGAACGGGATCGGCGCCGGGTTCATCAGCTACGTGCTGATCAAGGTGGTGCGCGGGAAGGCGCGCGAGGTGCACCCGCTGCTGTGGGGCGTGGCCGCGCTGTTCGCGCTCTACTTCGCCATCGGCCCGATCCGGGCGATGCTCGGCCTCTGAGCCCGTACCTGACCGTCACACCTTCGAAGCCGTCCCGCACACGCGGGGCGGCTTCGGGGTATCAAGGGGTGGAACGACAGTTGTGTCCGGAAATATCCTGCCTTGCCGTATAGTTAGCAAAGGTAATGACTCATGCTAACCAAAACCCAGCCCAAGATGAACCTGCGCAGCGACGCAGGCCTGGCTTCAGCCCTGCGCGTGTCGCTGGCAAGGCTGAACCGACGCCTACGACGACAGGCGGCAGTGCACTCGCTGACGCCCACACAGTTCGCGACCCTCGCCGCGGTGGAACGGCATTCCGGGATAACCCCCGGCGAATTGGCCGAGCTCGAGAAGGTGCAACCGCCCTCGATGACGCGCGTGATCGCCGCTCTCGAGGAGCGCGGCCTGGTCGCCCGCACCCCGCATCCGACCGACCGGCGCCAGGTGACCGTCTCGGTGACCGAGGCCGCCGAGAAGCTGCTGAAGGAGGAGCGCCGCCGCAAGGAGGCGTGGCTGACACAGCGGTTGAAGGAGTTGTCACCGGAGGAGAGGTCGATCCTCAGGCAGGCGGCGCCGATCCTGGAGAAGCTCAGCAAGATCTAGAGCCCGAAGAACCCAGGACCGGGATGTTCCGGTCACTCAGGATTCGTAACTACCGCATGTTCGCGGCGGGCGGCACGGTCTCCAACATCGGCACCTGGCTGCAGCGCACCGCCCAGGACTGGCTGGTGCTCGACCTGACCGCCGGCCCCGGCAACGCCCACGGCAGCGCGGCGGCACTCGGCACGGCGACCGCGCTGCAGTTCCTGCCGATGCTGCTGTTCGGGATGTTCGGCGGCGTGCTCGCCGACCGCTACCCCAAGCGGCCCATCCTCATCGGCGCCCAGACGCTCATGGCCGGGCTGGCGCTCACCATCGGCATCCTCACGATGACGGGCGCCGCCCAGGTCTGGCACGTGTACGTGATGGCGTTCCTGCTCGGCATGATCTCCTGCGTGGAGGTGCCGACGCGGCAGGCGTTCGTGGTCGAGATGGTCGGCCGCGCGGACCTGCCCAACGCGATCGCCCTCAACAGCTCCATCTTCAACCTGGCCCGCGTGGTCGGCCCGGCGCTCGCCGGCGTGCTGATCTACGTGCTGGGCGGGACGGGGCCGATCTTCCTGATCAACGCGCTGACGTTCGGCGGGGTGATCTCCAGCCTGATCTTCATGCGCAAGGCCGAGCTGAACGTGACCGCGCCCGTCCCTCGGGCCAAGGGCCAGCTCCGCGAGGGGCTCCGGTACGTGCTCCAGCGCGAGGAGCTGCTCATGCCGGTGCTGCTGATCGCCTTCGTGTCGATGTTCTCGCAGTCGTTCTCGATGTCGATCGCGCTCATGGCGCGCGAGGTGTTCGGGGCCGGGGCGTCCTCGTTCGGGCTGGCGTCCAGCATGTTCGCGGTGGGGGCGCTCGGCGGGGCGCTGCTCGCGGCGCGCCGGGCGCGGCTGTCGCGCAAGGTGCTCTTCGCCGGGGCGATCGGGTTCGGGCTGTTCCAGATCGCCACCGGGGTGGCGCCGTTCTACCCCGTGTACCTGCTGCTGCTGATCCCCACGGGGATCGCGCTGATCACCATCAACACCGTCGCCAACGCCAGCGTCCAGATCGCCACCTCGCCCGACATGCGGGGGCGGGTCATGGGGATCTACATGCTGGTCTTCACCGGCGGGGCTCCCCTGGGGGCGCCGCTGATCGGGTGGTTGTCCGAGCTGGGCGGGCCGCGGACGGGGGTCATCCTGTCCGGCGTGCTGGTCCTGGCCGGGACGGGGCTGGCCGTGCTGATGACGCGGCTGATCAGCTCGCGCGTGGGCAAGCCGGCGCTCGCCATGGCATGAGTCATTCGCCCGGCGCCGTCGTCGCCGGGCCGCTGGGCGGGCACTCGTGGCATGCGGGTGCCCGCTCTTGTCGTACGGGCGGTGTGAGGGGCGGGGGCGGGCGGGGGAAGAATCGTGGGGTATGAGGCTCTTCGCGGCGCTGGTGCCGCCCGACGACGTGCTGGACGAGATCTCGCGTGCCATCGCGCCGCACGTCGGGCAGGTACCGGGGTTGCGCTGGCCCGATCGGCAGACCTGGCACATCACGCTCGGGTTCTTCGGTGAGGTGCCCGAGCCGGTGCTGCCCGAGCTGGAGATCCGCCTGGCCCGTGCCGTACGCCGCTACCCCGTGCTGAACCTGGCCTTCGACGGCTTCGGCGCCTTCTCCTCCGTGCGGCGGGCACGGGTCTTCTGGGTGGGTGTCAGCGGCGATTCCATGACCAGGCTCGCCGACTCCGTCAAGGCGGGCGCGCGCCGCGCGGGAGCGGCGCAGACCGACGAGAAGCGCTTCCACCCCCATCTCACGCTCGCCCGGGCCAAGGCCGAGACGGACCTGCGGGAGCTGGTGGAGTCGCTGTCGGGGTTCAGCGGGTCGCCGTGGCGGGCCGAGCGCGTCCGGCTCGTCCGCAGTCACACGGGGGCGCAGGTGAGGTACGAGTCACTCGCCGAATGGGCGCTGGCACCCGCCGAGCAGAGCTAGGCTCCAGGTCGTGGATCGTCCTCGCTCCTGGCTGCTGCCCGTCGTGCTCGGCCTGCTGCTGCTGATCGTCATCGTCGGCGCCCTGCTGAGCTGACGCCGCGCACGCCGTCAGGGCCGCTGCCGTGCGGAGCGGCCCGCCGGGCTGAGCGGCCCGCCGGGCCGTCGTGAAGCGGCGGCCAGGCGCGGCACTCCGGGCCCTGGGAGGGCCTACCAGGCGTAGTCCTCAGGGGCGGTGCGGTGGCCGGGGAAGATCTCGTCGAGGCGGGCCAGGGCGGCCTCGTCGAGGTCGATCTCCAGGGCGCGCAGGCTGCCTTCGAGCTGCTGCATCGTGCGCGGGCCGATGATCGGCGAGACGACCGCGCGCTGCTTGAGCAGCCAGGCCAGGGCGACGTCCGCCGGTTCCTCGCCCAGCTCGTCGCAGAACTTCTCGTACTGCTCGATCTTGTCGCGGTGCCTCTCCAGCTGCTTGAGCATGTGCTCGGCACCCGAGCGGCCCTTGTCGAGCTTGCGCAGGACGCCGCCGAGCAGGCCGCCGGCCAGCGGGCTCCACGGGATGACGCCGAGGCCGTAGTCCTCGGCGGCCGGCAGCACCTCGAGCTCCGGCGCGCGCGTGAGCAGGTTGTAGTGGGTCTGCTCGCTGACCAGGCCGAGGAAGTTGCGGCGGGCCGCCGTCTCCTGGGCCTTGGCCAGGTGCCAGCCCGCGAAGTTGGACGAGCCGACGTACAGGATCTTGCCCTGCTGCCGCAGGACCTCCATGGCCTCCCAGAACTCCTCGAACGGGGTCGTGCGGTGCACGTGGTGAGCCTGGTAGATGTCGATGTAGTCGGTCTGCAGGCGCTTCAGCGAGGCGTCGCAGGCCCGGCGGATGTTGAGCGCGGACAGCCCTCGCTCGTTGGGCCAGTCGCCCATGTCGCCGTAGACCTTGGTGGCCAGGACCGTCTTCTCCCGGCGCCCGCCGCCCTGGGCGAACCACCGGCCGATGATCTGCTCGGTGATGCCCTCGCCCTTCTGACCTCCATAGACGTTCGCCGAGTCGAAGAAGTTCAGCCCCAGCTCGTGAGCCCGGTCCATGATCGCGAAGGAGTCCTCCTCCGTGGTGCGCGGGCCGAAGTTCATGGTGCCGAGGCAGAGCGGGCTCACCAGGAGACCGCTGCGTCCGAGGTTGACGTAGTCCATGCACTCAACCCTAAGGACCTGGAGTGCACTCCAGGCCATAGACTCGCTTCATGATCTCGGAACCCCTGCCGGATCTCTCCCTCTCGTGATCGCGCTGCTGCGCGCCGCCGTGCCGATCTTCCTCGCGATGGTCGCGGGCACGGCGGGATCGCTGGTGGTCACCTCGGTGCTGGGTAACCACGACACGGTCACGCTGGCCGCGTTCGCCGTGGTCAGCGCCGTGCTCAGTGCCGCGGCCGCCGCCGTGCAGGGCGCGTTGCGCGGGCTCGGGCCGTTCGTGGCCCCGTTCAGGGAGGAGCCCGCGGCGGCCGTGCCGGTCGTGCGGGACGCGCGCTGGCTCAGCCTGGCCACGGGCATGCTGGGCGCCCTCGCGGTGCTCTGCGTGCCGCTGCTCGCCCGCGTCACCGGGGTGCCGGACGAGGTGGTGCGGGAGATGGGCGCGCTGCCGTGGCTCCTGGCGGTGTATCTGCTGGTCTTCGCCTCCACCGGCGGGGCGGGCACCATCCTGGTCGCGCTGGGGCGCAGCCGTGACGTGCTCTGGCCGACCCTGGTCTTCGGGGTGGGGGTGGGCGGGCTCACCGCCCTGCTGGTGCCGGGGCTCGGGCTGACCGGGGTGGGCATCGCCTGGGTGGTCTCCGGCGCGGGGGCGGCGGGCGTGGCCGCGATCAGCCTGCGGCGGGCGCTGGGCCGGCCCATCGGGCAGGGACGGCCCAGGACACGCGAGATCGTGAAGCTGGCGAAGGTCAGCATCCCGCTGGCCGGGACCGTGCTCGTCAAGTTCGGCGTGCTGGGGGTGGTGACCTTCGCCGCGAGCACCACGGGCCCGCGGGACACCGCCGCCCACGCGGTGCTGAGCACGCTCACCGGCCTGATCATGCTGGCCTCCCTGTCCGTCGCGCAGGCCGCGGTGCCCGAGGTGGCCCGCGCGCCCGACGCGGCCGGGGCACGGCGGGCTCAGCGGGGCGCGGCCCTGCTCGCCGTCACAGGGACGCTCGTGGTGGCGGGTTTGCTGCTCGGGCTCGGGGAGAACGTGCTGGCGCTCTTCACCGACGACGTCGCGGTGCGGGAGAGGGCGCTCGGGCTGCTCCCGCTGATGTTGCTGTCGTCGGTGCTCGACGCGGCCCAGGCGGTGCAGGGCACCGGGCTGACCGCGCTCAAGCGCTCCGCGTCCAGCCTGCTCTTCTTCGTCATCGGGTACGGCCTGCTGGTCGTGGCCGCCGTGCCCGTCGGCAGGACCTGGGGGATCGACGGGCTGTGGACGGCCATGGCGGTGGCCAACGGGCTCCTGGCGGTGTTGCAGGGCACCGGCTTCCACCGCCACAGCGCCAAGGTCGGCCAGAACCCGCGCAGCACGAGGGCGCCCGCCCGGGCACGGTAGGGGGGGCGCGTCGCGCGGCGCCGCCCTCGTCAGCTCCTGGCCACGTGGTGACGCCCACGGTGGCGATCGTGTCGGGCGGGCGCGGGTTGACTCCCTTGGTCGCGCCGTGGGTGGGGCATGATGGCTGGCGTGGGGGACTTCGTGACCAGGATGCTCGTCGTGGCGGCCATGTGCCTGCTGCCCGCCGCGCCGGCCTTCGCCGCGGCGGCTCCGGCCGACGACGGGATGGAGAAGCTGTTCACCTTCAGGGACCAGCGGATCACCGAGTCGAGCGGGCTGGCCGTGTCGCCCACGCACGACGGCGTCTACTACACCCACAACGACAGCGCGGCCACCCCGACGTTCTACGCGGTGGACGGCCAGGGGCGCACGCGGGCCACGTTCCAGGTGCGCGGCGCGCAGGCGCGCGACTGGGAGGCCATGGCGGCCACGAAGGACCCGCGGACCGGCCGCGGGGTGCTCTGGTTCGCCGACATCGGTGACAACCTCGACGGCGCCTGGCCGAACGTGTCGGTCTACAAGGTGACCGAGCCGCGGACGATCGCCGACGCCACGCTGCCCGCCACCCGCTACCGGTTCCGGTACGCCGACGGCGCGCGCAACGCCGAGGGGCTCATGGTGCACCCGCGGACCGGGCGGCTGTACGTGGTGTCCAAGGAGTTCTCCGGCTCGGTGTACGCGGCGCCGCAGGAGCTGCGTACGGACCGGGTGAACGTCCTGCGCAAGGTCGCGAGCGCGCCCCTCATGGCCACCGACGCCGCCTACGCCCCCGACGGCTCGTCGTACGTCGTGCGCACCTACTTCTCCGCCACCCTCTACCGCCCCTCCGGCGAGACGATCGGCAGGGTGACGATGCCGGAGCTGGAGCAGGCCGAGTCGATCGCCTACACCTCCGACGGGCGGTCGCTGCTCGCCGGCACCGAGGGGCCGCGCAGCCCCGTCTACCGGGTGCCCCTCCCGGCCGGGAGCACGCCCACGCCGAGCCCGGCCAGGGCCGAGGAGAAGAAGGAGCCGGCCCCGGTGGCGCGGGCCGGCGAGAGCGACGGCACGGGGTTGACCATCAGGGACGTGCTCATCTGGCTCGCCGCGGCGGCGGCCGCGATCGGCGTGATCACCTTCCTGGCCCGCCGGACACGCTGAGGGCTCAGGGCTCGCGGCGCATGGTGGCGGTGAAGATGTCGCCCCTCAGGGCGCGCTCGACCACCTCGATCGAGCGTGAGAGCCGCACCAGCCGCGGCCCCTCCTCCCGGTAGGTGTCGAGCACCGCCTCGATGGCGTGCGGCGGCAGGTGTCCCTTGAGGTCGACCGCGGCCGCCCGGTAGCCGGCGCGGGCCGCCTCGACGGCCGACCTGACGTGGTGGCGGGCCATCGCGGCCAGCGCCACGGGATGCCGTCTGAGCACCTCGTACGCCCGGTAGTCCGGCGGCACCGCGTCGAGCAGCCAGGCCACTGCCGAGGTCTCCCAGTCGGGCACGCTGGGAGGCCGGACCTCCGCGGGCCATTCCGGTGGGACGTACATACGGACATCGTACTCATGTTCGATTCGCCCGGATATGGCGGGGATGGCGGGTAACGCGGAAAATCATCATGTGACGGAGAAGATCGGAGTCGTGGGCGCCGGCATCGTCGGGCTCGCGGTGGCGCGCGAGCTGGCCACCACCAGAGGGGCCGAGGTGACCGTGCTGGAGAAGGAGGGGCGCGTCGGCGCCCACCAGACCGGGCACAACAGCGGCGTCGTGCACGCGGGGATCTACTATCCGCCGGGCTCGCTCAAGGCCAGGCTCTGCCGGGAGGGCGTGGCGCTGCTCAAGGAGTACTGCGCGGCGCACGCGCTGCCGTACGAGGAGGTCGGCAAGCTGGTCGTGGCCGCCGGCCGGGCCGAGCGGCCGCGGCTGGCGGCGCTGGCCGAGCGGGCGCGCGCCAACGGCGTGCCGGGCATCGCCGAGCTGGACGCGCTCGCGCTGCGCGAGATCGAGCCGCACGCGGTCGGCGTGGCCGCCGTCCACTCGCCGCACACGGCGATCTGCGACTTCCCGGCGGTCGCGCGCCGGCTCGCGCTGGACGTGGCCGAGCTGGGCGGGTCCGTACGCCTGGCGCACCCCGTCAGGGCGCTCAGGGAGCGGGCGGGCAAGGTCGAGGTGGTGGCGGGGAAGCGCAGGTTCGCCTTCGACCGCCTGGTGGTGTGCGCCGGGCTCGGCACCGACGCGGTGGCGGGGATGGCCGGGGCGGGCGGTGACGTGCGGATCGTGCCGTTCAGGGGCGAGTACTACGCGCTCAGGGGCGCCGCCCGGGACCTGGTGCGGGGGCTGATCTACCCCGTGCCTGACCCGCGCTACCCGTTCCTCGGGGTGCACCTGACCCGGCGGATCGGCGGCGGCGTGCTGGTGGGGCCGAACGCGGTGCTGGCCACGGCGTACGAAGGCTACCGATGGTCGAATTTCCGTAATGTTCGGCAAATTCTCGGTTGGCCGGGAACGCTGCGCATGGCCAGGACGCACTGGCGTACCGGACTCAAGGAAGTCCATGGATCCGTGGCCAAGGGCGCGTTCCTCATGGGCGCCCGCCGCTACGTGCCCGAGCTCACCGCCGCGGACCTGGAGCGGGCTCCCGGTGGCGTACGCGCGCAGGCCGTCGCCAGGGACGGAAGTCTGGTGGATGACTTCGTGGTGGATGTCCAGGGAAAGGTAGTTCTGGTGAGGAATGCCCCTTCCCCGGCCGCCACCTCAAGTCTGGCCATTGCCCGGCATATTGCCGGAATTGTCCCAGCACTCGTCCGATGAGGGCATCCTTGGATGTGATGGAATCACGCCTGCTGATAGTCGAGGACGATCCGAACATCCTCGAACTCCTCGCCGCGAGCCTGAGGTTCGCGGGTTTCGACGTGACCACGGCGAAGAGCGGTCTCGACGCCGTGGCCGCCGTGCAACGGCACCGCCCCGACCTCGTCGTGCTCGACGTCATGCTGCCCGACCTGGACGGTTTCGAGATCGTCAAGCGCTTGCGCGGCGGCGGGCTGCACACGCCGGTGGTGTTCCTCACCGCCCGTGACGAGACCGAGGACAAGATCCGCGGGCTCACGCTCGGCGGCGACGACTACGTCACCAAGCCGTTCAGCCTGGAGGAGGTGGTCGCCAGGATCCACGCCGTGCTGCGCCGTACCGCGGGGGAGACGCAGGCGGCGCCGCCGCGGCTGACGTTCGCCGACATCGAGCTGGACGAGGAGAGCCACGAGGTGTGGCGCGGAGGCAACGCGGTCGCGCTGTCACCCACCGAGTTCAAGCTGCTGCGCTACTTCATGACGAACGCCGGGCGGGTCCTGTCCAAGCCGCAGATCCTCGACCACGTGTGGGACTACGACTTCCGGGGCGAGGTGGGCATCGTCGAGTCGTACGTGTCCGTGCTCCGCCGGAAGATCGACAACCGGAGCCCGCGGCTCATCCACACCCTGCGCGGCGTCGGGTACGTCCTGCGCCTGCCGCCGAGCCCCTGATGCGCGGCTTGCCGCTGAGGATCAAGCTGATCGCGTCGATGCTGGCGCTGCTGGGCTTCGGCATGTTCTTCATCGGCGTGGTTAGCGTCTCGGTGCTGCACGGTTACCTGCTCGACCGCGTGGACAGCCAGCTCCACCTGCTCAGCGCGCGCATGGACAAGAAGGTCAGGAGCGACTGGAGGAAGGACAGGGAGACCGCCGAGCACCCGATCCTCATCGAGTCCGACGCGATCGCCCTGGTCAAGGAGCCCGGCGGCCCGTACGTGCCGATGCTGACCGACCGCGACGTGGACAAGAAGCCGATGCCCGTGCTGCCGCGCTCGCCCGATCCCGAGCCCTACACGGCGCCCGCCATCAGCGGCGACGGCGAATGGCGGGTGCTGGGCAGCGTCGTGGCCCAGCGGCGCACGCTCGTGGTCGCCGTGAGCCTGGAGGAGGTGGACGCGATCACCACCCGGCTCGTGCTCATCGAGCTGCTGGGCGGCGGCGGCATCCTGCTCATCCTGGCCGTGGCCGGGGTCACGATCGTCCGGCACAGCATGCGGCCGCTGCGCGAGATCGAGCGTACGGCCGAGGCCATCGCCGGGGGCGAGCTGGGGCGCCGGGTGCCGGACGGCGACCCGCGTACCGAGGTGGGCGGCCTGGCCAGGTCGCTGAACGGGATGCTGGCCCAGATCGAGGCCGCGTTCGCCGCCAGGTCCGCGTCCGAGGCGGCGGCCCGCCGCTCCGAGGACCGCATGCGGCAGTTCGTCGGCGACGCCTCCCACGAGCTGCGCACCCCGCTCACCTCCATCCGCGGCTTCGCCGAGTACGCCAGGCAGAACCCCGGCGCCGACCCCGTCGAGCTGATGCAGCGCGTGGAGAAGGCGGCGGGCCGGATGAGCGTGCTGGTGGACGACCTGCTCCTGCTGGCCAGGGTGGACCAGCAGCGCCCGCTGAAGATGCGCCCGGTGGACATGCTGGCGCTGGCCGCGGACGCCGTGCACGACGCCCGCATCCTCGCCCCCGACCGGCTGATCAAGCTGGACGTGGTCGGCGGCGCGGCCCTGATCGTCTCCGGCGACGAGGTACGCCTGCGCCAGGTCGTCACGAACCTCGTCACCAACGCCATCGTGCACACCGAGCCCGGCTCCCCGATCATCGTCCGGGCCGGGGCGAGCGGCGGCAAGCTCTTCGTCGAGGTCGTCGACCACGGCCCCGGCCTCACGCCCGAGCAGGTCGAGCGCGTCTTCGAGCGCTTCTACCGGGCCGACTCCGCCAGGTCCCGCCGCCGCTCCGCCGAGGACCGCGGCAGCGGGCTCGGCCTGGCCATCGTGCAGGCGCTCGTCCGCGCCCACGACGGCACCGTCACCGTGGACAGCTCCCCCGAAGGGGGCTCCACCTTCCGCGTCGAACTCCCACTCGCCTTGGAGTGAGCCTTCAGCTAACCCTCAGGTCGCTTTGTCACTCTAAGTAGGTGACGAAACCCGAGGCGCTGATCATGGTGGTGGACGACGAACCCAGCATCAGGGATCTGCTCGCCGCCAGCCTGCGCTTCTCCGGGTTCGAGGTGCTGACGGCCGCCGACGGTGAGGAGGCCGTGGAGGTGGCCGTCCGGACCTCGCCCGACCTGGTGGTGCTCGACGTGATGCTGCCCGACCTCGACGGGTTCGAGGTGGCCAGGCGGATCGACGCGCCCGTGCTGTTCCTGACCGCTCGCGACGCCACCGAGGACAAGATCGCGGGGTTGCGGGTGGGGGACGACTACGTGACCAAGCCGTTCAGCCTGGAGGAGGTGCAGGCCAGGATCCGGGCGGTGCTGCGGCGCACGCGGGGGGAGGCCGCGCCCGCGAGCAAGCTGAAGGTGGCCGATCTGGAGCTGGACGAGGAGGCGCGCGAGGTGTCGCGCGGGGGCCGTCAGGTGCGGTTGTCGCCCACCGAGTTCAAGCTGCTGCACTACTTCATGGTCAACGCCGGGAGGGTGCTGTCGAAGGCGCAGATCCTCGACCACGTGTGGAACTACGACTTCGGCGGGGACGCCGGCGTGGTCGAGTCGTACGTGTCGTACCTGCGGCGGAAGGTGGACGACGTCGAGCCCCGGCTCATCCACACGCTGCGCAGCGTCGGCTACGTCCTGCGCGAGCCACCTGCCTCCGGCTGACCACCACGCCCCAGCCTGGCAGGGCCCGCACGGAGGTGCGGCGGGTGAGGCGGAATGCGGGTCAGTCCCCTGGACCGGCCGAGAACGGGGTTAGCGTGGTCCTATGGACCTGCTGCACGCGCTGGAGTCGCTGCGGCGACCGCTGGACAGGGAGCTGTTCCCGCTGGCGGTCGGCGAGGCGGACGCCGACCGGCGCGCGCTGCGCGAGCTGACCGGCCAGCTCGACGACTACCTGCTGCCCCGCCTGCGCGCCCTGGACGCCCCGCTGCTCGCCGTCGTCGGCGGCTCGACGGGTGCCGGCAAGTCCACGCTGGTCAACTCGCTGGTCGGCACGGACGTGGCCGAGCCGGGCGTGCTGCGCCCCACCACGCTGGTGCCCACGCTCGTGGTCAGCCCCGCCGACCGCTCCTGGTTCATGGGCCAGAACGTGCTGCCCGGCCTGTCCCGCGCCACCGGCGAAGGCCCGGGTGCGCTGCGCGTGGTGACCTCGCCCGCGCTGGGAGCGGGGCTGGCGCTGCTCGACGCGCCCGACATCGACTCCGTGGTGACCGCCAACCGCGAGCTGGCCTCCCAGCTCCTCGCTGCCGCCGACCTGTGGCTGTTCGTCACCACCGCCGCCAGGTACGCCGACGAGGTGCCGTGGAGCTTCCTGCGCTCCGCCCGCGAACGCAGCACCGCACTGGCCGTCGTGCTCGACCGGGTGCCCCCGGAGGCCGTCGAGCCCGTCTCCCGCGACCTCGCCCGCCTGCTCGCCGAGAACGGCCTCGAAGGCAGCCGGCTGTTCACCGTGCCCGAGGCGGCGCTGCCCGACGAGAAGGCCAGGCTGCCCGCCGCCTTCGTCGAGGACATCTCCTCCTGGCTCACGGGCCTGGCCGCCGACGCCGCGGAACGCTCGCGGGTCGTCCGCCAGACGCTGTCCGGAGCGCTCGACAGCCTGGCCACCCGGGTGCCCTCGCTGGCCGCCGCCGTCGAACGCCAGCAGGCCGCCTTCGACGGGCTGCGCTCCATCGTGGCGGGCGCGTACGCGGGCGGGATGGCCGACTTCGACGAGGGCATGCGGGACGGCTCGCTGCTGCGCGGCGAGGTGCTGGCCCGCTGGCAGGACTTCATCGGCACCGGCGACCTCATGCGCACCCTGGAGAGCCGCGTCGGATGGCTGCGCGACCGCGTCGTCGGCTTCTTCACGGGACGGATGCCGGAGGTCCAGCTCAGGGACGCGCTGGAGAGCGGCGTCGAGGCGCTGATCAGGGGCGCCGCCGACGGGGCCGCCGAGCGGGCCCTGGAGGGCTGGTCGGCCGCGCCCGGCGGCCCAGGTCTCCTCGAACGGCTCGGGGCCGTCGAGTCCGCCCGGCTCGGCCGCGCCTCGGCCGACCTCGCCAAGCGGGCCGAGTCGGCGGTGCGGGGATGGCAGGAGTACGTCCTCGACCTGGTTCGCGAGGAGGGAGCCGAGCGGCGCACCACCGCCAGGGTGGCCTCGTTCGGGGTGAACGGTGCCGGGCTGCTGCTCATGCTGGCCGTGTTCGCCTCCACGGGCGGGCTGACGGGGATCGAGGTGGGGATCGCGGGCGGGACGAGCGTGCTGTCGCAGAAGCTGCTGGAGGCCGTGTTCGGCGACCAGGCGGTGCGGTCGCTGACCGCGCGGGCCAGGGAGGACCTGCGGGAACGGGTGCGCGGGCTGCTGGACGAGGAGGCGGCCAGGTTCACCGCCCGGCTGGAGCCGGTGGAGCCGCCCCGGGGCACGGCGGAGGCACTGCGCGCGGCAGCCGGACGCATCCGCGACCACCGCGCCGAGCTGCCCGCGGCGGTGACGGCGGAGCTGCCCGTACTGGGGGCTGCGGACGAGGCGCGGGTGAAGGACGTACCGGAGGCCGGGGACACGCCGGAGGAGAGGCCGTGAAGCTGCTGCGGCGCAAGGAAGGGCCGTCGCTCGACTCCCGGCTGGCCGCCCTGCTGGAGGCGGCCACGCTGGGCGAGGGGCGGCTGTCCGAGCGGGCGGTGTCGGGCGCGCGTGCCGTGGCGGAACGCGCCGGGGTACGCCGCGAGCTCTCCATCGACCACACGGTGGCCGCCCTGGCCGGTGCCACGGGCAGCGGCAAGTCCTCGCTCTACAACGCGCTGGCGGGTGAGAACCTGGCGGACGTGGGCGTCACCAGGCCCACGACCTCGACCGCCCAGGCGGCGCTGTGGGACGGCGAGGGCGCGGGGCCGCTGCTGGACTGGCTGGACATCCCGCGCCGCCACTCCGCCGCCGACCCGGGCCTGTCCGGGCTCGTCCTGCTGGACCTGCCCGACCACGACTCCATCCGGCTGTCCCACCGCCTGGAGGTGGACCGGCTGGTGGAGCAGGTCGATCTGCTGGTGTGGGTGGTGGACCCGCAGAAGTACGCCGACGCCGCGCTCCACGAGCGATACCTGCGCCCGCTGGCCGGGCACCGGGACGTGATGGTCGTGGTGCTCAACCAGGTGGACCGGCTGCCGGCCGACGCGGTGGAGCGCTGCCTGCGCGACCTGCGCCGCCTCCTGGACGACGACGGGCTGCCGGGGATCCCGGTGCTCGCCGTCTCGGCCCGTACGGGGCGGGGCATGGACGAGCTCCGGGCGCTGCTCGGGGAGCGGGTCTCGGAACGCAGGTCCTGGTCGGCCCGGGTGGCCGCCGACATCACCACCGCCGCCGGCAGCCTCGCCGCCGCCGGCCCTCCACAGGCTGTGGAGGGCGACGGCGACATGCCAGGCCTTCCCCCGGCCGGCGCGGGGGCGGAGGGCGGGGCGCTGGCGCTCGGGCGGGAGGAGCCCGCCGGGGCGGGGGCGTCCGGCGAGGCGCAGGCGAGGAGCGGCGGCGTCGCCAAGCGCGTGGCCGGGGCGGAGCGGGCGCTCACCGGTACGCTGTGCGCGGCGGCCGGGGTGCCCGTGGTCGTGGAGGCCGTGGCGAAGGGGCACCGGCACCGGGCCGTCGTCGCCACCGGATGGCCGGTCACCAGGTGGATCAGGAAGTTCCGCCCCGATCCCCTGCGCAGGCTGCGGCTCGGCGGCATGGCGCCCAGGGGCCGATCGGGCGGCGGGCAGCCGGGCGGGGAGATCGTCGGCCGTACGTCCGTGCCGGCGGCGTCGGCCGTGCAGCGGGCGCAGGTCGAGACGGCGGTCAGGGACGTCGGCGAGGTGGCGGCGGCCGGGCTGCCCGCGGCGTGGGCGGTGGCGGTGCGGCAGGCGGCCAGGTCACGCGCTCAGGAGCTGGCGGACGCGGTGGACCGGGCGGTGGCCACGACGTCCGCCGTCGGCACGAGGCGGCCCCGGTGGTGGCGGGCCGTGAACGTGCTGCAGTGGCTGGTGTTCGCGGCCATGCTGGCCGGTGCCCTGTGGCTGGGCGTGCTGTTCGGGATGGACTACCTGCGCCTGCCTCAGCCGCCGCTGCCGACCGCCGGGGTGGTGCCGTGGCCGACGGTGCTGCTGGTGGGCGGCGCGCTGGCGGGGGTGCTGATCGCGCTGCTGTCGAGGCTGGCGGCCTGGGCGGGCGGCAGGCGCAGGGCCCGCCGTACGGCCAGGGCGCTGCGCGAGTCCATCGGCGGGGTCGGCAGAAAGCTCGTGCTGGAGCCGGTGGAGGCGGAGCTGGACACGTACGCGCGCTTCACCGAGGCCGTGGAGCTGGCCCGCGCCTCCACCTGATCAGCGGCGCCGGAGCAGCGGGGTCGCCAGCACCGCCCCCGCCAGCGCGAACGCGGCGCCCGCCAGGAAGGGAGCGCCGTGGCCGAAGCGCTCCCCGACGACCCCGGCCACCGCCGCTCCCGCCGCGCCGCCCACCCCGAGCCCGGTCGAGACCCAGCCGAACGCCTCCGCCTGCGCGGTGGGCGCGTACTCGTCCACCAGCAGTGACGACGTCGTCAGCGCCGGGTTGAGCACCAGCCCGCCGGCGAACAGCACCACGCAGAACACCGGCAGCGGCTCGATCAGCACCAGCGGCGCCAGCGCGAGCCCGAGCAGCAGCATCAGCCCCACCAGCCGAACCCGGGCCGGGGCGCGCCACGCGCGGGCCCCGTAGGCGGCGGCCCCCGTGATGCCGCCCAGCGACAGCGCCGCCACCAGCACCCCCGTGGCGGCGGGCACGTCGCGGGCGGTGGCCAGCGCGGGCAGCCCCACCTGCAGGGCCCCGAAGGTGCCGCCGTGCAGCAGCACGACGGCCATCAGCACCAGCATCCGGCGGTCGGCGAAGGCCCGCCCCCGCTCGCGCCGGTGGCCGTCCCCGCCCGCCTGGAGCGCCCGGGCGAAGGCCAGCGTGCCGGCCCCGGCCGCCCCCGCGACCAGGCCCAGCGCGAGCGACGCCGAGGCCACCGCGATCAGCAGCCCGAACACCAGCGGCCCGGTGAGCATGGCCAGCTCCTGCACCAGGTAGACCAGGCTGTAGGCGGCAGTGCGACCCCCGTCGGCGACCCTGCGGCCCCACTCGACCCGCATGCTGACGGAGACCGGCGGCAGCCCGATGCCCGCGATCCAGGCCAGCACCACCATGGGCCACCACGGCGAGCCGGGCCGCGCGCTCGCGAGCAGCGCCAGCAGGGCCGCCACGTGCAGGAGGGCGGTGCCCGCCAGCACGATCCTGGCCCCGTGGCGGTCCATGAGCCGCCCCTGCACCGGCCGGCCCATGCCGGCCCCGACGGAGAACGCCGCCGTCGCCGCCCCGGCCAGGGCCAGCGAACCGCTCGCGCCCTGCGCCACGAGCACGATCCCGACGGGCGCCACCTGCTGCGTGAGCTGGGCCAGGAACCCGAGCCCGGCCTGCGGCGCGACCCCGGGCAGGCCGAGCAACCTCCGGTAGGGGAGGCCGCCCGGCCCGTTCCGTGTCATGTGCCGCACGCTACCCCTGAAGATCAGGAGATGGAGCAGCCGTACGCTCTCTGCGACTTCTCGTTCTGGAAGGCGATCTCCTCTTCCGGCATCGGCGTCTCCGACACCGACAGGGTGGCCACGCCGGGCTCGGTGAGGAAGCCGCCGTCCTCCCGATCGGCGAACACGCCTGAGGAGATGTCCGGATATGGGCCGAGTGTTTCAGCCCGTTCCGAGGGATCCGGCCACCTCGCGGAGGGCCGCGAGGAGCGGGCGCAGGAGGGGATGGGCGTCGGAGCCGCGGCGTACGGCGGCGAAGACGCGGCGCTCGGGGCCCGGCGTCTGCCGTACAACCACCCCGGACAGCGCCATGTCGCGCAGCGCCAGCCGTGGCACCAGCGCCACCCCGGCCCCCGCCCCGACCAGGGCGACCACGGCGCGGAAGTCGTCGGAGCAGTGCACCAGGCCCGGCGTGAAACCCGCCTGCTGGCAGGCGAAGGTGATCACGTCGTGCACCGGGTTGCCCGGGTAGGGGCCGATCCACGTCTCGGAGGCCAGCGACACCAGCGTGGCCGAGCCGGCCAGCGGATGGTCGCGGGGGAGCACCAGGTCGAACGGCTCGGCGTACAGCGGGCGGCGCGACAGCCGGGGATCGGCGGCGTCGGGAGCGCCGCGGTACTCCACGGTGACGGCCAGGTCCGCCTGGCCGTCCAGCAGCATGGCCAGGCTGTGGTCGCCCTCGGCGTCCTGCACGCGCACGCGCACGCCGGGCGACGTCTCGCGCAGGGCGGCGATGGCGGGGGAGAGCACGGCGCTGATCGCGGTGGCGAAGCAGGCCACGGTGACCTCGCCCGCCTCGCCCGTCGTGTACGCCGCCACCTCGGCCTCGGCGCGTTCGAGCTGGGCGAGGACCTGGTTCGCGTGACCCAGCATGATCCTGCCCACGGCGGTGAGGTGCACGCCGCGCCCGTCACGGGTCAGCAGGCGGTGCCCCACCTCGTGCTCCAGCGCCACGAGCTGCTGGGACACGGCGGAAGGCGTCAGGTGCAGCGCGGCCGCCGCGGCGGTGACCGTGCCGTGGTCGGCCACCGCGCGCAGCGTACGCAACCGCCGCGTGTCTATCACGCAGCGAGGATACTCAGCTCGACGACGGGCGAGGGCTCAGCCCCGTGCCTGGACGAACGCCTGGACGGCGCGGTCCACGTCCTGCTCGGAGTGGGCGGCCGAGAGCTGCACACGGATCCTGGCCTGCCCGTGCGGCACGACGGGGTACGAGAAGCCGATCACGTAGATGCCCAGGTCGAGCAGGCGTTCGGCCATGGCGCCGGCCTCGGCGGCGTCGCCGATCATGACGGGCACGATCGGGTGGTCGCCCGGCAGGATGTCGAACCCGTTCCTGGTCATCTCGCTGCGGAAGCGGGCGGTGTTGGTGCGCAGCCGCTCGCGGGCGTCGTTCGAGGTCTCCAGCAGGTCGAGGATGCGCAGCGACGCCGAGGCGATGACGGGCGCGAGGGAGTTGGAGAACAGGTACGGGCGCGAGCGCTGCCGCAGCAGCTCGCAGATCTCCTTGCGGGCCGCGACGTAGCCGCCGCTGGCCCCGCCCAGGGCCTTGCCGAGCGTGCCGGTGATGATGTCGATCCTGTCGGTGACGCCGTGCAGCTCGGGCGTGCCGCGGCCGGTCGGGCCGACGAAGCCGACGGCGTGGGAGTCGTCGACCATGACCATGGCGTCGTACTGCTCGGCCAGGTCGCAGATCTCCCGCAACGGCGCGAGGTATCCGTCCATGGAGAACACGCCGTCGGTGACGATCAGCCGCCGCCGCGCCTGCGACGCCTCCTTCAGGCGGGCCTCCAGCTCGGACATGTCGCGGTTGGCGTACCGGAAGCGCTGGGCCTTGGACAGGCGGATGCCGTCGATGATGCTGGCGTGGTTGAGCGCGTCGGAGATCACCGCGTCCTGGGCGTCGAGCAGGGTCTCGAACACGCCGCCGTTGGCGTCGAAGCAGGAGCTGTAGAGGACGGTGTCCTCCATGCCGAGGAAGTCGGACAGGCGGGCTTCGAGCTCCTTGTGCACCTCCTGGGTGCCGCAGATGAAGCGTACGGAGGCCATGCCGAACCCCCACCGGTCCAGCGCCTGCTTGGCGGCCTCGACCACGGTGGGCTCGTCGGCCAGGCCCAGGTAGTTGTTGGCGCAGAAGTTGAGCACCTCGCGGCCGGCCACGCTCACCTGGGAGCTCTGCGGGGTGGAGATCACGCGTTCGGGCTTGAGCAGGCCCGCCTCGGTGATCTCGTCGAGCGTCGTACGCAGTTGCTGGCGCACGTTCGTGAACATCACAGACTCCAATCCAGGATGACCTTGCCGGTCCGGCCGCTGGCCGCCGTGTCGAAGGCGGCGTCGAAGTCCCGGTACGAGAACCGGTCGGTGATCACGGGGGAGAGGTCGAGGCCCTTCTCCAGCAGGACGGACATGTTGTACCAGGTCTCGTACATCTCCCGGCCGTACACGCCCTTGATCGTGATCATGGAGGTGACGATGGTGGACCAGTCGACGGCGAACTCCTCGGCGGGCAGGCCCAGCATGGCGATCTTCCCGCCGTGGGCCATGCTGGCGATCATGTCGCGCACGGCCACCGGGTTGCCGGACATCTCCAGCCCGACGTCGAAGCCCTCGCGCAGGTGGAGCTGGCGCATGCCCTCGGCGATCGAGGAGCGGGAGACGTTCACAGCGAGGGAGACGCCGAGCTTGCCGGCCAGGTCGAGGCGCTCGTCGCTGACGTCGGTGATCATCACGTTGCGCGCGCCGACGTGCGTGGCCACGGCCGCCGCCATCAGGCCGATCGGGCCGGCGCCGGTGATCAGCACGTCCTCGCCGACCAGGGGGAAGGACAGCGCGGTGTGCACGGCGTTGCCGAACGGGTCGAAGATGGCCGCCACGTCGGGGTGGACGGGCACGCGGTGCACCCAGACGTTCGAGGCGGGCAGCGTGACGTACTCGGCGAAGGCGCCGTCCCTGTTGACGCCGAGCCCGATCGTGTTGGCGCACAGGTGCCTGCGGCCGGCCATGCAGTTGCGGCACTTGCCGCAGACGATGTGCCCCTCGCCGCTGACGAGGTCGCCGACGGCGATGTCCTCGACGCCCGGCGCCACCTCGACCACGTGACCGGAGAACTCGTGCCCGACGATGAGCGGGAGCTCCAGCGTGTGCCGCGCCCAATCGTCAAATTTCCGAATATGTAGGTCTGTGCCGCAGATGCCGGTCCGCAGCACCCGGATCTTCACCTCGCCGGGACCGACCTCGGGCTCGGGCACGTCCACCAGCCACAGGCCGGCCTCGGCCCGCTCTTTGACCAGCGCTTTCATGGCCCCCCACTTTCGCCGTTACGAACCTAGTGCACTGTGCCCGCCAGGCACGGGACGTGTCCATCGAGGAGTTCTTAAGTGCCCCCACAGCTCTGCTTCACGCGACCGCCTTACCTGGCAGAATTAGACAAACTCCTTGAAATAACCGGTTTGGAGGTCAGGTGCGACAGCAGGGCGGTGACGCCTCTCTCCTGCGCAGGCTCAACTCGGCGGCGATCCTGCGCGTCCTGCGCGAGAGCGAGGTGGCCACGCTGTCGGAGCTGGCGAGGGCGGCCCGCGTGTCCAGGCCGACCGCCGAGGTCGTCGTGGAGGACCTGCTCGCCGAGGGGTGGGCGGAGGAGTGCGGCGAGGAGCCGGGCGACCGCCGGCGCGGCCGGCCGGCCAGGCGCTTCCGGTTCCGCGCGGCGGCCGGGCACGTGGTGGGGGTCGGCGTGGGCGCGTCCGGGCTGCGGGCCATGGTCACCGACCTCAACGGCGCCGTCGTGGCCGCGCGCCGCGTGCCCGGCCACCCCTCGGCGCCCGCGGGCGACCGGCTCGACGCCATCGCGGAGCTGGTCGGCGCGGTGGTGGCCGAGGCGGGGCTGACGGTGCCGGACGTGGCCGCCGTGGGCGTCGGCACCACCGGGACGGTGGACGGCTCCGGCCGGGTCGTCAAGAGCGTCGCGCTGGCCGGGTGGACGGGGCTCGACCTGCGGGGCGAGCTGTCCCGCCGGCTCCCCGCGCCGGTGCTGGTGGACAACGACATGCGGCTGGCCGTGCTGGCCGAGCACTGGCGAGGGCAGGCGCGGGGCCGCCAGGACGTGGTCTACCTCTTCACCGGCAGCAGGCTGGGGCTGGGGCTGCTCATCGGCGGCAGGCCGCATCGCGGCGCGCATGCCGCCTCGGGCGAGATCGGGCGGCAGCCCGGCGACCACTGGCGGGCCTACCGGCACATGACCGACTACGCGATCTCGGTCGAGCCCGGGGAGATGCGCTCGCAGCGCGAGGCCGCCGAGTTCGCGATCCAGCGGGCCCGGGCGGGCGACGAGCAGGCCGTGCGTGCCGTCAGGGACTTCGCCCGCCATCTCGGCGAGGGCCTGATCACGGTGGTCAACCCGCTGGACCCGGAGATGGTGGTGATCGGCGGCAGCCTGGCCAGGGCCGGTGACCTGCTCATCGAGCCCATCAGGGAGAGGTTCGCGGAGGTCTGCCTCTACCCGCCGGTCGTGGTGGCCTCGGGCCTGGGCGGCGAGTGCATCGCGCTGGGAGCGGTCAGGCTGGCGCTCGAGCATGCCGACCGGCAGCTCTTTACGCCCGGGCCGTGAAGGGATCTGCCGGAAAAGAGGGAATATCAATCATGTTTGCGTAGAATCGCATGATTTAAGCTGGCTTCTTGGATAAATCGGCGCTGTCGGAAGGAACCCCCGTGGAAGACCTGCGCATCGGAGTCATCGGCCTCGGCCTGCGGACCAGCCTCGCCCTGGCGGCGCACCGGCCCGGCAAGGGCGCGGTGGTGGCCGCGCTGTGCGACTCCGACCCGGCGGTGCTCAAGAGGCAGGCGGGCAAGTTCGAGGCGGAACTCCTCACCGAGGACTACCGCGAGCTGCTCGACCGGCCCGACCTCGACGCCGTCGTGGTGAACACGCCCGACGACACGCACGAGCGCCTGGCCATCGACTGCCTGCGCGCCGGCAAGGCCGTCTACCTGGAGAAGCCGATGGCCATCACGGTGGAGGGCTGCGACAACATCCTGCGCGCCGCCCGCGAGAGCGGCACCAGGCTGTACGTCGGGCACAACATGCGGCACATGGGCGTGGTCAGGCTGATGCGCGACATCATCGCCAAGGGCGTCATCGGCGAGCCGAAGACGGTCTGGGTGCGCCACTTCGTCTCGTACGGGGGCGACTACTACTTCAAGGACTGGCACGCCGACCGCACCCGCACCACCGGCCTGCTCCTGCAGAAGGCGGCGCACGACCTCGACGTGATCCACTGGCTCGCCGGCGGCTACACGACCAGGGTGAACGCCCTGGGCGACCTCATGCTCCACGGCGACCTGCCGCGCCGCGCGCCCGGCACCCCGCGGCCCGACGGCTGGCTCCAGGAGTACGAGTGGCCACCCACCGCACGCAAGAACCTGCACCACGTCGTGGACGTCGAGGACGTGTCGGTGATGAACATGCGCCTGGACAACGGGGTCATCGCGGCCTACCAGCAGTGCCACTTCTCGCCCGACTACGTGCGCAACTACACGGTGATCGGCACCGAGGGCCGCCTGGAGAACTTCGGCGACGGGCCCGGGGACACGGTCAAGGTGTGGAACACCGGGCCCACCGGGTACCGGGACGACTGCGACATCGCGTACAAGGTGCCGGCGGCGACGGGCTCGCACGGGGGCGCGGACATGGAGATCGTCACGGAGTTCCTCAGGTTCGTCAGGGAAGGCGGGGCGACCGACACCTCGCCGGTGGCGGCCAGGATGAGCGTGGCGGCCGGGTACATGGCGACGATGTCGCTGCGGGACGGCGGCATGCCGTACGACGTGCCGGCCCTGGACGCGGACCTGGCGGCGTACTTCGACCGCGGCCAGACGGAACCGGGGAGCGCGTCCGGACAGTAGACATATGTGGATATGTCGACACGCGCCCGCATCCGTGCCGGCGACCAAGAGGCGTTCGGACGGCTCTTCGACGAATGCGCGAAGGCCGTCTACAACCATGCCTTCCGGCTGACCGGCAACTGGTCCACCGCCGAGGACGTGATGGCGCTGACCTTCCTGGAGGCCTGGCGCTTACGGGAGCGGATCGATCCCGAGGGCGGCTCGCTGCGGCCCTGGCTGCTGGGCATCGCCACCAACGTGCACCGCAACGTGCGCCGGGCCGCCCGCAGGCACGACGACGCGCTGGCCAGGATGCCCAGGGGCGAGACGGTGCCGGACTTCGCCGAGGAGGTCGTGGGCCGCATCGACGACGCCGAGCGCCTGGCCGCCGTGCGCGGGGCGTACGGGCGGCTGCGCCGCCAGGAGCAGGACGTCTTCGCGTTGTGCGTCTGGGCCGGGCTCGACTACGCCCAGGCGGCGGAGGCGCTCGGCATCCCGGTGGGCACGGTGCGCTCGCGGCTCTCGCGGGCCCGCAGGAAACTCGCCGACGCGGGGGAACCCCCTCCCGTCAGCCGACAGGTAGTAGGTGACCAAGGCCCGGCGAAGGAGGAGATCCGATGAACATGCCGGCTGAACGCGATCTTCCCGAGGGCCGTCACCGACTGCTCAAGGAGTTCGTGATGACCGAGATCGACGCGACCCCGCGCAGGCGCCGCCTGCCTCGCCTCACCGTCCTGGCCCCCGCCCTGGGGCTGGCGGCCGCCGCGGCGGTGGCGGTGCCGCTGTTCCTGGGCGGCTCGCCCGCCTACGCGGTGTCCAAGCTGCCTGACGGGCTGATCCACATCGACATCAGGGAGGCCAAGGACCCGGACAAGCTGGAGGCGGACCTGCGCGACATGGGGGCGAACGTGGTCGTGGACTACATCCCCCGGGGCAAGAAGTGCGAGCCCCAGCCCCGCAGCAGCCACTTCCTCAGCACGGAGGAGGCCCCGCTGCACGTGTTCCCCACACCCGAGGACGCCGGGCCGGGCTTCGTCATCGATCCCCGCGTGATCGGGCCGGACCGGACGGGGGTCCTGGAGTTCAGCGTGTCGGAGAACAACGGAGGGGTCGTCGCGGGGATCTGGGCCCGGGTGGGCGAGGGGCCGATCGCCGAGTGCACCCTGGTGGACACCACCGAGGCGCCGCTGTCGCACTGATCGGGGCGCGGCCCCCAGGAACGGCGCCCTCGCCGGGGCGGGGAAGGGCGAGGGCGCCTGCCGCCGCGCACGCGGCAGGCGCCGCCAGACTCAGCGCTCGGCCTCGGAAGGCTTCTTGTCCAGGTCGGGGAAGGGCGACGGCTCCTTGACCGCCTGAGTGATCTGCCGCGGCCCGTTCGGGCTCTCCGCCTCCTGGGCGTCGGCCACCGCCTCGGCCGCGGCCTCCGAGGCCTTGGCCGCCTCCTCGTCGGCCGCCGAGGTGTCGGGCACCTCGTCCCGCGTGGCCGCCGAGCGCGGCAGGGCCTCCGTGAACGCCTTCGAGACGCCCTGCAGGGCCGAGGTGACCTCGCTCGGGATCACCCAGAACGTGTTGCCGTCGCCCTGCGCGAGCTGCGGGAGCACCTGCAGGTACTGGTAGGCCAGCAGCTTCGGGTCGGGGTCGTTGCGGTGGACCGCCTGGAAGACCTGGTCGATGGCGCGCGACTGGCCCTCGGCCTCCAGGATCGCGGCCGTGCGCTGGCCCTCGGCCCGCAGGATGCGGCTCTGCTTGTCGCCCTCCGCCGTGAGGATCTGCGACTGCCGCTGGCCCTCGGCGTTCAGGATCGCCGCGCGCTTGTCGCGCTCGGCCCGCATCTGCTTCTCCATCGCGTCCTTGATGGTCTTCGGCGGGTCGATGGCCTTGATCTCGACGCGGTTGACCCGCAGCCCCCACTTGCCGGTGGCCTCGTCGAGCACGCCGCGCAGCTGGCTGTTGATGGTGTCGCGGGAGGTGAGGGTCTTCTCCAGGTCCATGGAGCCGACGACGTTGCGCAGGGTGGTGACGGTGAGCTGCTCGACGCCGGTGATGTAGTTGGCGATCTCGTACGCCGCCGCCCGCGGGTCTGTCACCTGGAAGTACAGGACGGTGTCGATCTCGACGACCAGGTTGTCCTCGGTGATGACGGGCTGGGGGCGGAAGGACACGACCTGCTCACGCAGATCGATCACGGGGTAGACGCGGTCGATGTACGGGATGACGAAGTTGAGCCCGGGTTTGAGCGTCCGGTGGTAGCGGCCGAGGCGCTCGACGTTGCGGGCACGGGCCTGCGGGATGATCCGCACCGCCTTCAGCAGGGTCATCACGGCAAAAAGTATGACGAACAGTCCGACCAGCAACAGCGGATCCATGGGTCACTCCCGGGGATATACGAGGGCTGTCGCCCCTTCGATCTCGATGATGTCGACCGTCGCCCCAGTGGGGATCACGAGCGTCTCGTCGTAGGCACGCGCCGACCATTCCTCGCCCCCGACGCGCACGCGGCCGTCGCGGCCCGTCACTTCGGACACGACGTACGCGGGTTTACCGACGAGCGCTTCCACACCGAACCGCTGCAACGGCGGCTGGTTGATATGACGCATCGCGATCGGCCTGAGCACCAGCAGGCCGGCCGCGGAGGACACCGCGAAGAAGATCAACTGCAGGGGCACGGGCAGACCGAGGGCCGCCGTGGCGGCTGTCAGCAGAGCCGCGGCGCCCAGCAGGCCGAGCGAGGCTGTGAGCGTGAATATTTCGGCCACGCCGAGGACGACCGCGAGGATTATCCAGATGATCCATTCATCCATGTCCTGGCCCTCCTGATGGGACAACGGGCCTGCATCCGCGAGTGGTTCCTCCTCCCTCTACCGTAGTCCCGATATCAGCGCTGCGGGACCCTCGCGCCTGGGTCGTCGATTTCCGCCAGCGCGCTGCCCTGCCGCCATTTCTCCCACGGCAGTTGCCAGAAACCCCAGCCGTTGTCCCATTCGAGGACGCGGTCGGTGCCCGTGATCGTGACGGGGTCGCCGCGCAGCGAGGAGGCGTAGAACCAGGCCGCCTGGTCAGGCCTGGCGTTGACGCAGCCGTGGCTCACATTCGACCGGCCCTGGGCCCACACGTTGTCCTTGGCGTGCACGTATTCCCCGCTGTTGGAAATGCGCACGGCATGGTCGATCATCAGGTCGTAATAGCCGGGATCACCTTTTTGCCGGCCGGGGGAGATCATGCGCACCGGATTTCCCTTGTCCATGGTCAGATGAATGCCGCTGGTCGTGGTGTATTCGGTGGTGGTGGCCATGCCGGCGCTGATGGCCATGCGCTGGGCGACTGTGCCGTCGCGCAGGACGACCATCTGGTGGGTCCTGGTGTCGATGGTGCTGGTCTGCCTGCGGCCGACGGTGAAGGCGAAGGTGGAGTCGGTGGCGCCGTAGAGGCCGTCGCCCGCGCGCACGCCCGCCAGGTGCGCCGTGACCGTGACCTGCTGCCTGGACGCCCACAGCCGCCGGGTGCGGTAGACCACCTGCGTGTCGGAGGTCCATCGCCAGGCGCCTTCCAGCGGCGCCTGCGCCCGCACCTCGAGCGCGCGCTCGACGGCCGCCTTGTCCTCGATGGGCGCGTCGAAGTCGATGACGATCGGCATGCCCACGCCGACCGTCTCGCCGGGCAGCGGCGCGGTGGTGGCCACCTGGAACGTCCGGGCGGCGGTGCGGGTGCGCAGGCGGCCCATCGCGACCGTGGCGGGCGCGCCCTCGCGGGTGGCGGTGGCGGTCACCGTGTATTCGGCCCCGGGCCGGAGAGTCCAGTCGGTGCGCCACGTCGTGCGCGAGTCGTCGAGCCGGCCGGGCACCGGCTCGCCGCTCTCGTAGACCAGCACCTGGGCGAGCGTGCCGCCCTGCGACCTGATCACCAGGCCGCGATCGGTCCGGGCGCGCTTGGAGTCGAAGGGCGGCCAGACCTGTACGACGGGCGGCGCCGCCGGAGGCCCTGCCGCGCCGGAACCGCAGCCACCAACCAGGAGCAAGCACCCGCAGACCAGGAGAAAGGCGACACAAAACGTCGCGGCACGCCGCATGTGACTCCTGCTTTCCGAGGGAAGGGGTGATCCCAGGGTAGCGGTGAGTCACCGTGCAAGCACACGGAGTCAGCTATCCGACAGTTCCGGAAACTTCGCCCAATGTCAGCCCGCCAGCGGTGGCCCGGATCGTCACCGTGTCGCCGTCCTGCAGGAACGTGCGCGTCTCGCCGCCCGACAGCTTGATCGGATCGGTGCCGTTCCAGGTCAGCTCGATGAGCGAGCCGCGCTCGCCCCGCTCGGGGCCCGAGATCGTGCCGCTGGCGAACAGGTCCCCGGTCCGCAGCGAGGCCCCGTTCACCGTCAGGTGGGCGAGCATCTGGTCGGGCGTCCAGTACATGGCCGAGTACGGCGGCCGCGACACGACCTCGCCGTTGAGCAGGATCTCCAGCTCGATGTCCAGGCCCCAGTCACCCTGCCTGCGCAGGTACGCGGCCGGCTCCGGGTCCTGGGCCCTGCCGGGGATCCTGGGCAGCGCCTCCAGCGGCGTGACCCAGGGCGAGACCGACGTGGCGAACGACTTGGCCAGGAACGGCCCCAGCGGCACGTACTCCCACGCCTGGATGTCCCGCGCGCTCCAGTCGTTGACCAGCGTCACCCCGAACACGTGGTCCTCGAACGCCCCCGCGGGCGAGCCCATCGTGGTCGGCACGCCCACCACGAAGCCCAGCTCCGCCTCGATGTCGAGCTTCTGGCACGGCCCGAACACCCCCGCCCCGAGCTGCCCCTGGGGCCGCCTGACCGGCGTGCCCGACACCACGACCGTGCCCGACCTGCCGTGGTAGCCGACGGGCAGGTGCCGCCAGTTCGGCTGCAGCGGCTCCGAGCCCGGGCGGAAGATCTTGCCGATGTTGCTCGCGTGGTCGATCGAGCAGTAGAAGTCGACGTAGTCGGCCACCTCGAACGGCAGGTGCAGCCGTACCTGGTCCAGCGGGATCAGGTGCCGCTCGGTGACGGACCGGTCGCCGGTGAGCTTGTTCCTGATCAGGGCCCTGGTGTCGTGCCAGGCCACGCGGCCCCTGGCCATGAACGGGTTGAGCGAGGGGGCGGCGAAGACCTCGTCGTGCAGGGCGGCGGCCAGGTCGAGCACCTTGTCGCCGTACCGGACGCCGACCCTGGGCTCCTGCCCCGGGCAGGAGAAGACGCCGTACGGCAGGTTGTCCACATCCCAGCTCATGAGATCAACCCCAGCGTGCGCAGGTCGTCGATGGGCGCGCTGGTGTTGCACGAGCCGTAGCTCACCAGCAGTTGCCGCGCCCGCCGTGCCGTGTCCTCCTGGACGGCGTTCGCCATCCGTACGAGATGGCCGACGTCGGTCGTGCGCAGCACGGGCGCCGGGTCGCGGCCCTCCACGGCCTCGCAGACGCCCAGCAGCAGGTTCAGGAAGCCGTGCCGGTCCACGCCGAGCGAGGGGTCGAAGTGGCGTACGGCGTGGTGCAGCCCGGCCGAGGCCTTGAACGGGATGCCGCTCTCCGCGCAGGACCTGATGAACTGCCCCAGGTGCTCGACGGGCGGGAACGCCTCGGCCGTCGTGCCGCCGCAGCGCACCTTCAGCCCGACGCCGTCGGGCACGTCCACGGCCATCTTGCGCGGGGGCACCTCGGCGAACAGCCGCACGCCGTCGCGCAGCTCCAGCCGGCCGGCCAGCTCCTCGACGGACGTGTCGGGCGGCAGCCGCATCTCGACGTAGTCGACCGGCAGGTCGCCCCAGTCGGGCAGCGTGCTGGTGTCCGCGATCAGCCCGATCCTGCGCGGCCGGTAGTCCATGCCGCGCAGCCGCTCCAGGCGGCTGGCCGGGCAGAGGAAGCGGTGGGTGAGCACCTCGCTGCCCCGCTCCAGGTCGCGCCGGTTGCGCTTCAGGGCCTCGTCCATGTGCAGGGACGTCGGCGGGAACAGGCCCGCGTCGTCCACCAGTGCGGTGTAAAGATTCATCGTGCCCAGGTCCAGGCGTATCCGGGGTCCTCGCAGGACAGTGCGCCCTGGCCGAGGTCGAGCGGGCGGAACGTGTCCACCATGACGGCCACCTCGCTGGTCGTCGTGACGCCGCGTGAGACGGCGTCGATCACCGCCTCCACGGCTCCCGGCTGCGGCCCGTGCGTGAAGCCGGCCGGGTGCAGCGAGATCGAGCCCACGTCGATGCCGGAGCCCGCGCGGGCCGAGTAGTCGCCGCCGACGTAGAACATGAACTCGTCGGAGTCCACGTTGTGATGGTTGTACGGGATCGGCACGGCCTCCGGGTGGTAGTCGAGCGGCCGCGGGCAGAACGAGCACACCACGAACCCCGGCCCCTCGAACGTCTGGTGCACCGGCGGCGGCGCGTGCGTCTTCTTCACGATCGGCTCGAAGTCCTCGATGTTGAACGCGAACGGATAGAGGTATCCGTCCCAGCCCACCACGTCGAACGGGTGGTTGCGGTAGACGAGCCTGGTCAGCCCGCCGCGCGTGCGGACCAGGACCGGCACCTCCTCGCCCTCGACCACGAGCGGCTCGGACGGGGCGCGCAGGTCGCGCTCGCAGTAGGGCGCGTGCTCCAGGAACTGGCCGTACTGCGACAGGTAGCGCTTGGGCGGCCTGATGTGCCCGGCCGCCTCGATGGCCAGCACGTTCGCCGGGCCGCCCTGCGGGACCCAGCGGTGGATGGTGCCGGTCGGGATCACCACGTAGTCGCCCTCGGCGGCCTCGATCACGCCGTACGTGGACTCGAAGCGCGCCCGCCCCCGCTGGACGTAGACGCACTCGTCGCCCATGGAGTTGCGGTAGAGCTCGCTGGGCTGGTCGCTGGTCGCGTACGACAACCGGACGTCGCCGTTGCCTGCCAGCGTCATCCGGCCGGTGACCAGGTCGCCCGCGCTGATGAGGTCCTGGGTGCGGAAGTGGCGCGGCGAGAGTGGCAGGTTGGGTTCGAGCCGCGTCTCCACGGCCGGCGTGACCGCGTCGGCCTTGATGATCGCGGTGGGCAGGTGGCGGTGGTAGAGCAGCGAGGAGTCGGACGAGAAACCCTCCTCGCCCATCAGCTCCTCCGCGTACAGACCGCCGTCCGGCCGTCTGAACTGCGTGTGCCGCTTGCGCGGCACCTCTCCCACGACCCGGTAGTACGGCATCGGCCCCTCCATGCCTGTCCGACTATCGGACGCAAGTGTCCTCTATATGAAACTACCGTCCGCCATCGGCGAGGAGATGTCAACCCAGAGCGGCGGCCAGCTCCGCGGCGGCGGCGACCACGCGCGGCCCCGTGGACTCCTCCAGCGGCCCGAACGTCACCACCCCCACCGACGCCTCCAGCCACGGCAGCCCGGTCACGGGCGCGGCGACGCCTCGTGCCCCCTCCTGCAACTGCCCCTCCGTCACGAAGTAGTCGTGCCGCCCCTCCCGCAGGGCGAGAATCGCCTGCCCCGCCGCGCCCTTGGCCAGCGGATGGCGCGAGCCCTCGCGGTAGGCCACGTGCATCTTCGTCCAGGACGGCTCGACCACCGCGACGGCCAGCCCGTCGTCACCCTCGGCCACGGTCAGGTGCGCGGTCGCGCCCACCTGCTCGGCCAGCCGCCGCAACGTCGGCACCGCCGCCGCGCGCAGCAGCGGCTGCACGGCCTGCGCCAGCGCCAGCACCCCGAACCCGAGATGCACCCGCCCCTCGGCGTCCCTGCGCACGAACCCCTCGCCCAGCAGCGTCGTCAGCAGCCGGTACACCACGGGGCGGCTCAGCGACAGCTCGGCGCTCAGCTCGGTCGGCGTGCGCCCGCCCTTGCCGTCGGCGAGCAGTCGGAGCAGGCGGAGCCCGCGTTCCAGGGTCTGAGCTGATTCAGCGGCCATGCGACCGATTATGGAGTCACGCTCCGCTGTGAAGAGGACGGTGAAGGGGGTACGTATCGGCGTAGAAGAGCCGGGGGGTAATGATGCGGCAAACGTGGGTTCTCCTGCTTGCCGGGTTGGCGATGTGCGCCCTTTCGCCTGCCATGCCCTCGCTCACCACGCCCATGGTCCCGGTGGCCCGCGAGACGCCCGCCGACCAGAGCCTGGTGGAGAGCACGTTCTACGTCACCGTGGGCATCGAGGTGAACCAGTCGCTGCTGCCCGTCGCCAAGGGCGTCACCTTCCGCCCCGCCTACCTCGCGGTCGGCGTCAAGGTCGACCAGGGCGGCCGCCTGTACGGCAAACCGCAGCGGTCCGGCACGTTCGTCGCCACCGTGCAGGTCTGCTCCGGGGCGTCGTGCCGTCAGCAGGACGTCACGCTCGTGGTGCTGGCCAACGTGCCGTGGGAGCCGCGCGAGCTGACCTTCCCCGGCAAGGCCGGCACGGCGCTGAGCGGTGAGATCGGCATCAACGGCGGCCCCGCCGGGGTGGTGCCCACCTTCACCGTGACCGACCACGACAAGGTGCCCGAGGGCGTGAGCATCGGCCCTGACGGCCAGGTGGGCGGCGTCCCCGCCGCGCCCGGCATCTCCGAGGTGCCGGTGCGCATCTGCGTGGCGGGCAACTGCGCCGGCGTGGTCGTCCGGCTCATCATCGTCTGAGTCTTGTGGCGGGGCCCGGTTTCCGGTCACCGTGGTCTCATGAAATCGGTCATTGTGGTCGGAGCGGGCATTTGGGGGTCGTCGCTGGCCTTGCGGCTGGCCGAAACCGGCTGGCGGGTGACGCTGGTCGAGCAGCACAGGCCGGGGCACGTACGGCAGGCCAGCGCCGGCGAGACGCGGCTGCTGCGCTGCGCCCACGGGGCCGACGACTGGTACGCCCGCCGCGCGTGGGAGGCCAGGGACGGCTGGCGGCGGCTGGGCGAGCGGGCGGGGGAGGAGCTCTACCTGGAGGCCGGGATGGTGTGGTTCGCCAGGACCCCCGGCGGGTGGGAGCACGCCAGCGCCCAGGTGCTGAAGGGTCTGGACATCGAGTGCGAGGAGCTGGATCCGGCCGACGGCGCCAGGTTCTTCCCCGACTTCAGCGGCGACGGCCTCCTTCCTGCTCTGGGAGCCGAACGCGGGCGTGATCAGGGCCAGGCGGGCCACCCAGGTGACCGCCGGCCTGGCGGCGTACGCCGGGGTCCGGCTGGTCAGGGCGCGGGCGCTGCCCGTGCCGGAGGAGAGCGCGGTCATGGTCGACGGTGAGCTCCACCGCGCCGACCGGGTGGTGTGGGCGTGCGGCGCCTGGCTGCCCCAGCTCTTCGACGGGCTGCCGATCACCGTGACCAAGCAGGACACGCTGCACTTCGCGGTGCCGCCCGCCTGGTCGGTCCCCGAGACCCCGGCCTGGGTCGACTACGACGCCTCCGCCTACGGGCACGGCGACGTGGACGGGGTGGGCATGAAGTCCACCTCCGACGCGGAGGGGCGGCCGTACGAGCCGGAGCACGGCAGCCGCGCGGTCGACCCGGACAGCGTCGAGCGGGCCGCGGGCTACCTGGGCCGCAGGTTCCCCGCGCTGGCGCAGGCGCCGGTGCTGTTCAGCCAGGTCTGCCAGTACGCGCTCACGCCGGACGCCGAGTGGCTGCTCGCCGAGACCGCACCCGGCGTGTGGCTGCTCGGCGGGGACTCGGGGCACGGGTTCAAGCACGCGCCGGCGCTGGCCGGGTACGTGGCGGGCGTCCTGGACGGCGAGCACGCGCCGGACCCGCGCTTCGGGCTGCACGAGCGCGTCCCTACCCGTGGCCTGCGGACAAGCGGCCGGACGGGGTAGGGCGCACCCCACCGGAACTCGGGGGACGGCGGGCATGATCCGGACAGGGTGCGCGACGGAGACTGCGGTATCACCACTTTTCCGGAGGTTCCGTCATGAGCACCACCACCACTGCCGTCAGGATCGAGCCGGCCCCGCCCGTCGTGCACACCGCCGCCATGCTGTGGCTGTCGGCCGTCGCGTTCGGCGCGTTCGAGGCCGTGCTGGTGATCGGCAAGCTGCTGTACGAGGGCACGCCGGTGCTCGACGTGCTGCCGCAGGGCGGGTTCCGGCTGGCCGTCTTCGCCGGGGCGGTCTTCCTGGCGCTGAAGCTGAAGGGCGGCGCGAACTGGGCCCGCTGGACGCTGGCGGGGACGCTCGGCGTGTTCGGCACGCTCTCACTGGTCAAGGAGCCGATCGAGTGGCTGCTCGCGGGCGGCTCGATCGCCGAGGCCATGACCGGGGCCGACGCGATGGCGTGGGTCTTCGCGGCCAGCCGGGTGCTGCACGTGCTGGCCGTGCTGGGGGCGCTGGTGCTGATGTTCCAGCCCAGGGCCGGCGCCTACTTCAGGTCGGCGTGAGCGGTGGCCCGCGGCTCCGGCGCGCGCAGGTTGCGCACGCCGGGCGACAGCAGCGCGGCCAGCGTGGAGATCACCACGATGACCGCGCAGCCGAGCAGCGACTCCCGGGTGCCGAACCAGCCTGCCGCGGGCCCGGCCAGCAGCAGCCCGATCGGGCCGAACATCAGCGAGCCGAGCAGGTCGTACGAGCTGACCCGCGACAACGACTCGGCCGGGATCTCGCGCTGCATCGTGGTCTGCCAGAGCACGCCGAACACGTCGAAGCACACGCCGAGCACGAACGCCCCGCCCACGATCGCCCACAGCGGCGCGTCCAACCCGAGCAGCAGGTACGGCAGCGCGGCAGGGAAGCAGAGCAGCACCCCGACCAGGATCGGGCGGCGCGGCCGCACCCGCAGCGACACCAGCACGCCGACGATCGTCCCGACGGCCTCGCCCGCCAGGAAGCCCGACCAGGCCAGCGGCCCGCCCAGGCTCTCCTTGGCCAGCAGCGGCCCGAGCACGCCGTGCCCGGCCTGGATGGCCATGACGAGCAGCGAGAACTGCGCGACCACGACCCAGATCCACTGCCGGGAGCTGAACTCCCGCCAGCCGTCACGCAGGTCGGCCAGCACCGAGTGGGCCTCGCCCCGTGAGCGGTCGCCGGGCGCCAGCCGCAACATCGCGATCAGCACGCCCGCGACGGAGAACATCGCGCCGCTCGTGATCAGCGCCCAGCCCCCGCCGACCAGCACCACCGTGCCGCCGCCGAGCACCGCGCCGGCCACCCGCGAGGCGTTCGCGCCCAGGCCGAGCAGCGCGTTGCCGGTCTGCAGCCGCTCCGGGGGGACGACCTCGGGGATGATGCCGGTGAGCGCCGGGAACGTGACCGCCGTGGCCACCCCGGCCAGCGCCGCCGCCGAGATCAGCGCGGGCATCGGGGTCCAGCCGGTGAGCAGCATGACGCCCAGCGCGAAGAACCCGGCCGCCATGAGGAGCTCGCCCGCCATCATCACCCGCTGGCGCGGGAGGCGGTCCGCGATCACGCCGCCGACCAGCATGAACGCGATCATGGGCAGAGCCTCGGCGGCGAGCACCGCCGACAGCGTGGAGGCGGTCGCGCCCGGCAGGTTGAGCACGCCGAACGCCAGCGCCACGGGGGCGAACGCGCTGCCGAGCATGGAGATCGTCCGCGCCGACAGCAGCAGCGCGAAGCGGCGGTCCCGGAGCAGGCCGAGGTCGCGGAGAAAACTATGCATCGGCGCAAACTCCCTAAAAGCAGCCAAACCCCGCTATTCTGCCGCAACTCGCACCCGCTGTCGTGTGGATATTTATTGTCACGCCGGCAACAAGACCGGTCGCGGAATGTGCTTGAGCCGGGCAAGAATCACGCCTGCTTCTCCCGTAATTTGCTAGGTCCTGCTCACGGTGAGGGGGACCAGGCATGCGCGAGATGCTGATCGCACAGGTGGCCCGGTGGGCCCGGGAGATCCCGCAGGCGCCCGCGTACACGTTCGTCGACCACCTCGGGGGCGGCACGCGGCACACGCTCACCTGGAGGCGTGCCGACCTCAAGGCCAGGGCGCTGGCCGTGCGGCTGCGCGAGCTGGCGGCGCCGGGCGAGCGCGTGGCGGTGCTCGTGCCGCAGGGGCTGGACTACGTGGTGGCGATGCTGGGCGCGATGTACGCCCGGCTCGTCGCGGTGCCGCTGTTCGCGCCCGGGCTGCCGGGGCACGGCGAGCGGCTGGCCGGGGCGTACGCCGACGCCGACCCCCTGATCGTGCTGACCACGGCCCCCGCGCTGCCCGGCGTCACGGACTTCCTGGCCACCGCCCACGCCCCCAAGCACGTGCTCGCCGTGGACACCGTCTCCGACCTGCTCGCCGACGAGTGGGAGCCCGAGCCGGCCGGGCCGGACGACCTGGCCTACCTGCAGTACACCTCCGGCTCCACCCGCACGCCCGCCGGGGTCGAGATCACCCACGGGAACCTCACCGCCAACGCCACCCAGCTCTGGGAGCTGTTCCGGGCCAGGCCCAGGACGTCGGTGGCGGCGCTGTGGCTGCCGCTCTTCCACGACATGGGCCTGGTCGCCACCGTCGCGATGCCGATGATGGGCGGGAACCAGGCGGCGTTCATGGATCCGGTGGCGTTCGTCATGCGGCCGGTGCGGTGGTTGCGGCTGCTGTCGGAGTTCGGGGACGTGTTCACCGCCGGGCCCAACTTCGCCTACGAGTACACCGCCGCCCGCGTCACCCCCGAGGAGAAGGCCGGGCTGGACCTGTCCGGGGTGCGGGTCATGCTGAACGGCGCCGAGCCGGTGCGGCCGGGGGCGATCGAGGCGTTCGACGCGGCGTTCGCCGGGTGCGGGCTGCGGCCCGAGGCGCACACGCCCGCGTACGGGCTGGCCGAGGCCACCGTCTTCGTCACCGCCGCCGGGCGGGACGAGCGGCCCGTGATGACCGTCTTCGACCGCGACGCGCTGCGGGACGGGCGCGCGGTGCCCGCCGCCGCGGGGTCGTGCCTGGTGTCGTGCGGGCGTCCCCACGGGCAGCAGGTGCGCATCGTGGACCCCTCCGGGCGGGCCCTCCCGGACGGCGAGGTGGGCGAGATCTGGGTGCAGGGGCCGAACGTGGCCCGCGCCTACTGGCGCGATCCCGCGCGCAGCGCGGAGGTGTTCGGGGCGGTGCTGGAGGGCGCGGACGGGACCTGGCTGCGCACCGGGGACCTGGGGGTCCGGCACGACGGGCGGCTGTACATCACCGGGCGGATCAAGGACCTGGTCATCGTGGACGGGCGCAACCACTACCCGCAGGACATCGAGGCCACCGCGCAGGAGGCCCATCCGGCGGTGCGGCGGGACCGGGTGGCGGCCTTCTCCCTGCCCTTCGACGAGGGCGAGCGGCTGGTCGTGGTGGCCGAGCGGTCGCGGGCCGGGGAGTCCGCCGGCGCGGAGGAGGTCGGGCGGGCGGTACGAGCCGCCGTCCGGAAATATCACGATCTAGCGGTGCACGACTTCGTGCTGACCGGGGCCGGGACCGTGCCGAGGACGTCGAGCGGGAAGATCGCCCGGCAGGCGTGCCTCCAGGCGTACCTGGAGGGTCTGTTTGTTTGAGTCGGCGGGCCGCCTGGTCTACCGGGGCCGGTGGACCCTGCTGGCGCTGACCCTGGCGGCCGCCGTCCTCGCCGCGCCGTTCGGCCTGGAGCTGTTCGGCCGGATGGCCGACGGCGGCTTCGAGGACCCGCGTGCCGACTCCACCACCGCCGCCCGCTGGAACGACGAGTGGTACGGCGGCCACGCCCCCGACGTCGTCGTCCTCTACCGGCACCCCTCGGTCAAGGTGCGCGACGCCCGGTACAAGGCCGCCGTGCACCGCTCGCTGCGAGCCCTGCCGGGACGGCACGTGCGCGCGATGGCCACGTACTGGACGACCAAGTCCAAGAAGCTGGTCTCCGAGGACGGGCACTCGACGTACGCGATCGTCACGCTCAAGGGCGACGAGCAGCGCGCCTACGCCGCCATCGCCGACCGGCTCAGGAACGTCGACAACCTCTACGTGTCGGTCGGCGGCTCCGTGCCCCTCCTCGACGAGCTCAACGACCAGACCGCCGCCGACCTCACCCGCGCCGAGGCCATCTCCATGCCCGTGCTGCTGGTGCTGCTCGTCGTCGTCTTCGGCAGCCTCGTGGCCGCCGGGCTGCCGCTGGTCGTGGGGCTGCTCGCGGTGCTCGGCGCGCTGGTGCTGCTGCGGCTGCTCACCTCCGTCACCGAGGTGTCCGTCTTCTCGCTGAACGTCGTCACCATGCTCGGGCTCGGCCTGGCCATCGACTACTCGCTGTTCGTGCTCAAGGCGTTCAGGGAGGAGATCGCCCGCGGGGCCACGAACGAGCAGGCCGTGGTGCGCACCATGGCCACGGCCGGGCGCACCGTGGCCTTCTCCGGGCTGACCGTCGCCACGGCGCTGCTGGGGCTGCTGCTGTTCCCGCAGATGTTCCTGCGCTCGATCGGGCTCGGCGCCGCCGCCGTGGTGCTCGTCGCGGTGGGGGCCGCGCTGATCGTGCTGCCCGCCGTGCTCGGCGTGCTCGGGCCGCGCGTGAACGCGTTACGCATCACGCCCGACTTCGGGCCGCGCGGGGAGGGCGGGCTGTGGCACTCCGTGGCCTCCAGCGTGATGCGCCGGCCCGTGCTGTACCTGGTGGCGGTGAGCGTCGTGCTGGTCGCGCTGGCGGTGCCGTTCCTGCACGTCAAGTTCGGGAACGTGGATCACAGGGTGCTCCCGGCCGCCTCCGAGAGCCGCCGCGTCGCCGAGACCCTCGACCGGGACTTCGCCCGCAACGCCATGGCCGCGATCGACGTGCACGTCCTGGTCGAGCGCTCCTTCACCGGCACGCCGCCGCTTCCGGGGCCGCTCGGGCAGGGCCACACGCCGATCAGCGCCGTCACCCCCGTGAGCCCCGTGGACGTCCGGCCGCTGGCGCGGCGGCTGGAGCGGCTGCCCGGCGTCACGGACGTCGAGGTGGCGGGCCTGTCGCAGGCGAACGGGGCGGTGCGGCTGGCCGTGCGGTACGCCTCGGACCCCATGTCGGACGAGGCCAGGGCCCTCGTACGGTCGATCCGCGCCCTCTCGCCCGAGCCGAACGTGCGGCGGGTCGTGGTCGGCGGGCCCACGGCGGCGCAACTGGACCTCCAGGACAGCCTGGTCGCCACGCTGCCGTGGATGGCGCTCGTGGTCTGCTCGGTCACGGGGGTGCTGCTGTTCGCCGCGTTCGGGTCGCTGGTGCTGCCCGTCAAGGCGCTGCTGATGAACGTGCTGTCCATCGGGGCCTCGTTCGGCGTGATCGTGTGGGCCTTCCAGGACGGTCACCTGGCCGCCGCCCTGAACTTCACCTCCACCGGGTCCATCGAGGCCACCGTGACCGTGCTCATCCTGGCCGTGGTGTTCGGGCTGTCCATGGACTACGAGCTGTTCCTGCTGTCGCGGGTGCGGGCGGAGTGGCTGCGTACGGGGGACAACACCGCCGCCGTCGCCGCCGGGCTGCAGCAGACGGGCGGGGTGATCACCAGTGCGGCGCTGCTGTTGCTGGTCGTGATCGGGGCCTTCTCCACGGCCGGGATCACGATCGTGAAGCTGCTCGGGGTGGGGATGTTCGTGGCGATCGTGGTGGACGCGACGCTGGTGCGGGCGCTGCTGGTGCCTGCGTCGATGCGGCTGATGGGCGGGGCGAACTGGTGGTTGCCGCGGTCGTGGCGCGCCTTCCACCACCGCATCGCACTCCGCGAGGCCACCCCGGCACCCGCCTCGGCATCGGCCCTCGCCGCGGCTCCGGCCTCCGCACTGGCCCCGGCACCGGCGTCGGCACCTGTGCCGCGCCCCGCCGCCGGTACGCCGTCCGGCGTGAGGCTGCCGCGGGCGATCACGCCGACTCCTGAGGACGCGCCGCCCGCGGTGACCGTGAACGGCCGGCCGGCCGTCTTCGGGGCGGACACCGATCCCGTGCCGCTCCCCGCCGCGCCCGCGCGACCGGGCGCGTTCGCGCTCCGGGAGCTCCCGGCCGAGTCCGGTGAAGGTGCTGCCGCTGGTGAGGGTGATCGGGCCGGGCGGCGGGCGGGGTGGGTGCGGGTGGTGGACAGGCGCGCCCGGGTGGTCCGGGCGTTGCCGGGCGGCGGCTGGACGTGGGTGGAGGTGGACGAATGAGCCTGACCGCCACCGGGGCGCGGCGGCGGCCCGTCAGGGCCTGGGCGCTGTTCCTCGTCACGGGCCTGGCCGGTTTCATGACCACGCTGGACAACACGGTCGTCACCGTCGCGATCCCCAGCATCCAGCGCGACCTCGGCGCGGGCCTGGCCGCCCTGGAATGGGTGGCGACCGGGTACATCCTGACCTTCGCGGGCCTCATGCTCGCCGGCGGGCGGCTGGCCGACGTCCACGGGCATCGGCGGGTGCTGCTGGCGGGGCTGGGGGCGTTCACGGTGGCCTCGCTCGGCGCGGGCCTGTCCGGCTCCGTCGGGGTGCTGGTCGCGGCCCGGCTGGCGCAGGGGGCCGGGGCGGCGTTGATCCTGCCCGCGACGCTTGCCGTGCTGGCCGGGCGGGAGGAGCGGCAGCGTTCCATGGGGGTGGCCGTGTGGATGGCCTCCGGGGCGGCGGCGCTGGCGCTCGGGCCGGTGGCGGGCGGCTACCTCAGCGAGCATGCGCACTGGAGCTGGGTGTTCCTGGCCAACGTGCCGCTGGGCGTCGCGATCATGGCGCTGGTCGCCGTGGCTGTCCCCGAGGGCGCGGGCGATCCTGACCGCCCTCGTGCTCGTGTGGCCGCCGGATCGGGTGGCGCCGACCGTTCGCGTGCCCGTGCAGCCGGCGGGCGGGAACTGGACGTGGCCGGGGTGGCGGCGTCGGTGGTGTTCCTGGCGGCCGGGACGTTCGCGTTGATTCATGGTGGGGCGCACGGGTGGACGTCGCCCGCCGTCGTGGTGGCGGTGCTCGGGTGCGCGGGCGGCGGGGTGGCGTTCGTGGTGGCCGAGCGGCGGGCCCGGGAGCCGATGGTGGAGCCGGGGCTGTTCAGGGTGCGGAGCTTCGCGGGCGGGGTGGCGGCCCAGGTGCTCTGGGGGCTCGGGGTGAACGGGGTGTTCTTCTATACGGCGATCTTCCTGCAGGGGGTGCTCGGGTTCACGCCGACGGACTCCGGGGTGGCGTTCGTGCCGCTGGCGCTGCTGGTCGTGATCGTCACGCCGGTCGTGCCGCTGGTGGAGCGGTGGCTGGGGGCCGGGCGGACGGTGGCCGCCGGGCTCGTGCTCGTGGCCGCCGGGATGGCGCTGGCCGCGACGCTGGAGGCGGGGGACGGGTGGGGGCGGCTGCTGCCCGCCGTGTGCGCCATCGGGGTGGGCTCGGCGCTGACCATGCCCCTGGGGTCGGCGGTGCTGGGCGCCGTGCCGGAGGCGAGGGCCGGGGTGGCGGGCGGGATCTTCTCCGTGAGTCGCGAAATTTCGGGACTCTTCGGGATCGCGGCCGTCGGGGTGATCGTGCACGCCGCGGGCGATTTCGCCACCGGGTACGCGGTAGGGCTGCTGGCGGCGGCCGGGCTGGTGCTGGCCGGGGCGCTGATCAGCCTGGTGACCCTCCCATGAGGCCGCGGTCGCCGACCCGGGAGGCGGCGGGGACATGAGGGTGGCGGTGCTGGGGCTCGGGTCACGAGGGGACGTGCAACCGTGTGCGGCGCTCGCCCTGGAGCTGGCCGCGCGCGGGCATGCGGTCACGCTGGTCGCGGCCCGCCGATACGCCTGGCTCGCCCCGCGCGGCGACGAGGACGTCCCGCCGAGCGACCGGTACGGCGCGACGGCGGGGCCCGGGGTGGCGTTCGCCGCGTTGAGCGTGGATCCGCCGGCGGTCGTGGAGAGCGAGGAGGGGCGGCGGTGGCTGGGGAGCGGCCCGCTGGGGTTCGTGCGCGGGTTCAGGACCGTCGTCGAGCCGCTGGCCACCACCCTGGTCAAGGAGGTGGACGCCGCCTGCGCGGACGCGGACCTGGTGCTCGCCCCCGCCCTGGGCGCCTTCGGCCGCCACCTGCACGACCGGTACGGCATCCCGTACCGGATCCTGCACTTCCAGCCCAGCGAGCCGACCCGCGAGTTCCCCAACCCGCTGGTGCCGCCGGCGACCCTGGGCCCGCTGGGGAACCGGGCCAGCTACGCCGTGATCGAGCGGCTCGGCTGGCTGGTGCTCGGCCGCATGGTGAACCGGCTGCGGTCGAGCGTCCTGGGCCTGCGGCCGCTGCGCGGGAGCCCGTTCGCGGCGGATCGGCGGGCGCGGGTGCCGGTGTTGTGTGGGGTGAGCCCGCTCGTCGTGCCCCGGCCCGCGGACTGGCCCGGGCACGTGCACCTGACCGGCTACTGGCGGCTGCCGGCCGCGGAGGCGGACGGCGGCATCGAGGACTTTCTGCAGGCGGGGCCCGCGCCGGTGTTCGTGGGGTTCGGGAGCATGGTGCCGGGCGAGCCGGAGCGGGTGGCGGCCGAGGTGGCCGGGGCGCTGCGGCGGGCGCGGATGCGGGGCGTCGTGCAGGGGCTGCCGGTGGCCGAGGACGACGACGTGCGGGTGGTGGGGGAAGTGGCGCACGAACGGCTGTTCCCGAGGATGGCGGCCGTCGTGCACCACGGCGGCGCCGGCACCACGGGGACGGCCCTGGCGGCGGGGGTGCCGAACGTGGTCTGCCCGTTCTTCTCCGACCAGCCGTTCTGGGGCAGGCGGGTGGCGGCGCTGGGGGTGGGGCCGCGGCCGTTGCCCGTGACCGGGCTGACCAGGGACGAGCTGGCGGCGCGGCTGATCGCCGTACATGAATATCGGGAGAACGCCGCACGACTGGGACGGCTACTACGTGTTGAGCATGGCGTGAAGAACGCCGCGGATCTCATTGATCGTCCTTGATCGTCCGGATATGGTTCATATGCCCACGATCACCCCCTGGAAGTTAGGTGCCATGAGACGGCGGCTACGGCAGGTCTTCATCATCGGTCTCACCCTTTCGCTGCTGGGGATCGGTGTCCCCGCCTACTCGGAGGACGGCGACAGGAACTGCAACGACGAGCTGCCCCCCGGCACCCCGTCGTACGTGGTGTGCACCTGGCTGAACACGCCGGAAGAGGCCCTGGACACCGCGCTTTTCTGGCTCGGCAACGACGGCGAGAACATGGAGAACGCCGCCCCGATCCCGCCGATCATGATCGACTGTGGTGAGGCGGGCAACGAGTGCCCGACCGACGCCGAGGGCGACGGCCAGCTCCACGACGTCGACTCCCCTGACGTGCCGGGCGCCGAGGACGGCGGCACGCCGGAGTGCCAGAACGGCGAGCAGTGCTACGTCGACCCGAACTCGATCACCGCCGCCGAGAAGACCGCCGCCCAGGCCACCCCGGCCGGCCAGGCCACGCAGACCATGGCTCAGACCCAGACCACCATGCGGGTCTGGATCGAGACCGAGCTCGCCGACGACTACAAGGCCGGCAAGCTCACCGAGGCCGCCAAGAAGATCGCCGCGCTGGTCGCCACGCAGCCCGGGGTCGTGGGTGTCAGGTTCACCTCGCAGCTCGGCTACAACGAGACCTTCGCCACGGCGGAGGAGCTGGACAAGTTCGTCTCCGAGACCGCGACCGCGCTGCGCACGCTGCTGCCGGGCAAGAAGCTGGCCGCGCACACGGTGGTGCCGGTGCTCGGCTGCGGCGCGGACCAGGCCTGCACGGCCGAGCTGACCAAGAAGTACCCGCTGCTCGACCCCGAGCGCATCGGCGCCTGGCTGAGCAAGGGCTACCTCGACCAGCTCGCCCTCGACAGCGGTCACTTCGCCACCGAGTACGCGACCTGGAAGATCGACGCCACCGCCGCCCAGCGCAACCAGTGGGCCCAGGTCCAGGCCCGCGCCTGGGACGCCTACGCGCAGATCGCCGCCGAGGACGCCTCGTTCGCCGCCGCCGGTTCCTCCGCGCTGACCGAGGAGCAGGTCACCAAGGCGATCGCCGAGCGGATCGCCGCGCCGCTGCGCGAGGACGCCGCCGAGACCGTCACGCTGTGGTCGCGCTGGCAGAACGACCAGGGGCAGGTCAGCCGGGTGTACGGCGAGAAGTGGGCCGCCAACACCACGTGGGAGCAGCTCAAGAAGCTCGGCACGATCAAGCCGCGCCTGGCCACCGTCTACGACCCGGCCCACCCCGAGGTGGACCTGGCGACGGACCTGAAGAACCTGTCTGAGGTGTTCGGCCAGGTGTACCTGCACACCTCCTGACCCCCGAACCAGCGCGAGGGCCGGGCGCCGCCTGAACGGCGGAGCCCGGCCCTCGCGGTTTTCAGCCGAAGTAGCCGTTGACGGTGGCGTTGGCCTGGTCGAGCGAGTTGACGTCGGCCTTGAAGGAGAAGATCGCGTCCATCGTCTCCGTCATCGTCGCGGTGATGTCGGCCCAGTGCTCGGCGATCGGGGCCAGGTGCGTGGTGCCCTCCTCGACGTGCATGGTGAACGGCTTGACGTCGATCCCCGCGTCCTTGAACGCCTGCTCCGCCTTCACCGTGGCCGTCTTGATCGCCGGGAAGACGATCGCCTCCTTGGCCACGATCTCCTCCTGGCACGCCGGCGAGCCGAGGAACTTCACCCACGCCCACGCCGCGTCGGGGCTGTCGGTGGAGGCCGAGATGTTGTCGGCCAGGCCGTTGAAGAGGCTGGCCCGCTTACCGGTCGGCCCGATCGGGGTGGGGGCGAGGGCCGACTTGACGCCCTTCAGGTTCCAGTACGTCTTGGTGTTCCAGCTTCCCTCGGTGACCATCGCGTACTTGCCCGCCCCGTACGCGTCGATCTGCCCGACACCGGAGCTGGCGATGTCCATGGTCGGCATGTACCCCTTGTCGATGAGCGAGGTGAACCACTTGATGGTCTCCTTGAACTTGGGGTCGGCGTAGTTGAACTTGCTCGGCCACGGGTTCCGGTCGCCGTACTGCCACCCGTTGCTCATCGCGTACTGGCTCCACTCGGTCTGCCCGAAGCCCGCGCCGCTGCCGGCCAGGCCGAGGCCGTAGGTGGCGACGCTCTTCTTGTCGAAGCCGGGCTCGTCGCCGCGCTTGCCGTTCTTGTCCACGGTGAGGCGGGCGATCATCTTCTCGTACGTGCCGCCGTCCTGCGGGTTCCAGTTGAGCTCGGCCATCTCCTCGGGCTTGATGCCGGCTTCCTTCAGCTTGTCGGTGTTGTAGATCACCGCCACGGTGTCGAAGTCCTTCGGCAGCCCGTACCGCTTGCCGTCCTTGGCGACCCACAGGTCGGCCAGGCCGTCCTGGTAGATCGACAGGTCCACCTTGTCCTTGGTGACGTTCTCGTCGAGGGGCAGGATCTGGCCCTGGGCGGCGAACTCGGGGTAGCGCGACAGGTGGCCGACGAACACGTCGGGGGCGGTGCCGGAGACGAAGGCGGTGGTCAGCGTGTTCCAGTAGTCGTCCCAGCCGTACTGGGTGATCTTGACGGTGTAGTTCGGGTTCGCCTTGTGGAAGGCGTCGGCGCAGGCCTGGTACTGGGGCTGCTGGGCGGTGTCCCAGAGCCAGTAGTCGATCGTGACGGGCCCGGCGGCGGCCTGCGGCTCCTCCTGGGCGCCGCATCCGGCCAGCAGCAGCACCGCCGCGCCCGTGACGGCAAGACAACGCTTCATCACAACAACCTTCCGTGGTGGGGGGGACGGCGCTCACTTGACGCCGGTGTAGCCGATGGAGTCGATGACGCGGCGGCCGAGCAGGGCGAACAGCACCATGATCGGCAGTGCGGCGAAGAGGGTGGCGGCCATGAGGCCGGCCCAGTCGGGGCTGCCCTGCGGCGTCTGCGAGCGGAAGATGCCCAGCGCCACCGTGAGCACCCGCACGTTCTCCGCCTTGCCGACCAGCAGCGGCCAGAAGTAGTCGTTCCAGCTCGTGATGTAGGTGAGGATGGCCAGCGTGGCGATGGGCCCGCGGCTCATGGGCAGCACGATGCGGAAGAACGTGCGCACGTGCCCGGCGCCGTCGATGCGGGCGGCCTCCTCCACGCTGGCGTTGATGCCGAGGAAGAACTGCCGCAGGAAGAACACCGCGAACGGCGTCATGAGCAGGTGCGGCAGCACGATCCCGAGGAAGGTGTTGAGCAGCCCCAGCTCCTTGATCAGCACGAAGTTGGGCAGCGTGGTGAAGATCGGCGGCACCATGAGCGCGGTGACGAAGAGCGTGAAGACGGCGTTCCTGCCGGGCCAGCGCAGCCGCGCGAAGGCGTAGGCGGCCAGCGCGCCGAAGAAGACCTGCCCGGCCGTGGTGATCGTGGAGACGATGATCGAGTTGCGCAGGTAGAGCCAGAAGTTGACGGTGCCGCTCGACCCGCCCTCCGCCACCGCCTCCGCGGTGCTCGACAGGCCGAGCACCCGGCGGTAGGCGCCGAGCGTGAAGTCCACGGGCAGCAGGTCGGCTGCCCCCGCGGCCAGCGCGCGGGTGTTGGAGAAGGACGTGCGCAACATCCAGTAGAAGGGGAACAGCGTCACCAGCATGACCAGGACGAGCACGGCCCAGCCCGCCGCCCTGCCCCATCGGATCCGGGCCATCACGCCCCCCTCAGATCGGACTCGCCGGCGCGGGAGAGGCGCAGCTGCAGGTACGCGACCCCGGCGAGCAGCACGAACAGCACGGACGACAGCGCGGCGGCGTAGCCGAAGTTGAACCGGTTGAACGCCAGGTCGTAGATGTAGAAGTAGATGACCCTGGTGGCGTTGATCGGCCCGCCCGCCGTGGTGACGGCGATCGTGTCGAAGACCTGGAAGGAGCCGATCACGCTGAGCACCATGACCAGCGCCATCACCGGCCGCAGCAGCGGCAGCGTGACCCGCCAGAACGTGCGCCACTCCGAGGCCCCGTCGATGGCGGCGGCCTCGTACACGCTGGGCGGGATCATCTGCAGCCCGGCGAAGATGAGCAGCGCGGTGTAACCCATGTGCCGCCAGGTGTTGATCCCCGCGATGGTGGGGATGGCCAGGTCGGAGCCGAAGAACGCGACCCGGTCGAAGCCCAGCCACTCGATGAGGTTGTTGACCACGCCGAGCTGGAAGTCCAGCATCCAGAACCACAGCAGGGCCACGATCACGTTGGCGACAAGGTAGGGCAGCAGGACGATCCCGCGCACCAGCATGGACTTCGTCAGCCGGTACAGCAGGACGGCCAGCAGCATGGAGATCACCGTCTGCGAGACGATGTTGAGCACCACGTACTCGGCGGTGACCTTCAGCGCGTTCCAGAACAGGCGGTCGCCGAACAGCTTCTCGTAGTTCTCCAGCCCGATGAAGCGGGGCGGCGTGAGGACGTTGTACCTGGTCAGGCTGAGATACGCGCCGCGGATCGCGGGCCAGAGGTAGAAGAGCGCGAAGCCGATCGCGGCGGGGAGGACGAACAGGACGGCGACGGGCAGATCACCGAGTCGGCGTCGAAAGGGCGGTGGGGGAGTCCTGGGCACTGTCCCGGGCACTGTTCCGGATGGGGTGCGGGGGGCGGCGCGGACGGTATCACTGGTCAACTGACCTCCTAGTGCCCGCCGGCGGTTGTTCAGCGGTGCAACAGCAGATGCTGGAGAGCGGTGACGGCCGCTCCCCTGGCCCACTCGTTGAAGGCGAAGGGCTTGACGGCGACCCGTACGGGGCCGGCCGTCCAGTGCGTGTGCGCGGCGAGGGCGGTGTGGAACGCCTGCGCGCACACGTCGTACATGTGGACCGACTCGCCGGACAGGACGACGAGCTCGGGCCCGGTGATGTTGGCGACGGTGGCGACGACCTGGCCGAGCGCGGCGCCGGCCTCGTCGAGCACGCGGCGGGCGACGGGGTGTCCGTCGGCCGCCAGCGCCAGGCAGTCGTCGAAGGTGAGCTCGGGCCGGGCGATCGTGGTGGCGATCGAGCGGCGGATGGACGGGGAGGAGGCGTACGCGCGGGCGCAGCCGCGGTGGCCCCGCTCGCACAGGGGTCCGCGGTCGTCGATCTGCAGGTGGCCCACCAGCCCGCTGGCGCCCGACTGCCCGGTCACCAGCCGGTCGCCGATGACGAGCCCGCAGCCGATGCCCGCCCCGACCGTGACCAGCGCGAACGACGAGTGCCCCACGCCCTCGCCGAACCACTGCTGCACGGCCGTCAGCGCGCGCACGTCGTTGTCCAGCACGGTCGGCACGTTCACGGCCCGCTCGACCAGCTCGGCCAGCGGTAGCTGGCTCCAGCCGAGGAACGGCGAGGTGTGCACGACGGGGTCGCTCGGCGTGGCGGTGCCGGCCAGGCTGATGCCGACGGCCGACAGGGGCCGCTCCGGCACGGTCAGCTCCTCGACCGCCTCGACGATCCGGCCGAGCACGTGGTCGATGTCGTGGTCCGCGAGCGGCCTGGACGTCTCGCCGTGCACGGTGGCCGCCAGGTCGGTGCGTACGGCGAACAGCTCGTCCTCGGTGAGCTTGATCCCGACGAACGACATGCGCGAGGCGTCCACCTGCAGCGGCTGCGAGGGCCGCCCGACGGTCGCCGGGCCCTCCTCGCCGGTCGCCTCCAGCAGGTAACCCGCCTCGATGAGCGGCCTGGTCAGCTTGGTCAGCGCGGACGGCGACAGGGTCAGCCGCCGTGCCACCTCCGCCCTGGACAGGGGGCCGTGCACGAGCAGCTCGACGAACACGGAGCGCATGGCGTCGGTGAGCCGCACATGGTCCGTGGCGGTGTGTGAGAACACGGGGCCATGGTTGGGGTTATTTGTTCGCCTTGTCAAGTAAAAGCGTGGTGTGGATCACAGCTTCTCTCGTCCTGCGCCTGCCTTTCATTGACCAAGTGCATTAAAGCGGGTTAGTCTCCAGCCGCCTGATCGAACCAGCAGCTCGGGGGACGCCGATGCCTGTAATCCCGCTCGACGACCACCATTGGGCGCTCACCACGCCCACCTCCACGTACGTCGTAGGCGTGGAGATCGACCCGGACACCGGTGAGGCCGCGCCGCGGCAGACGTACTGGGGCCCACGCCTCTCCGCCGAGGCCGCGCGGCAGGTCACCGGCCTGCCAGGGCGGCACGTCTCCAGCTTCTCCACGCCCGCGGAGATCGAGGAACTGCTGCCGGTGGACGGCGGCAAGCGGTGGGGCTCGCCCTCGCTGCAGGTCGCGTTCGGCCACACGCGCTCCCTGGAGCTGCGCTTCGCCGGGGCGCGGCGGCACGACGAGGGCGGCGGCGCCGAGCGGCTGGACGTGCTGCTGGCCGACGCCCACCACCCGTTCGAGGTCGTGCTGTCGCTCCGGGTACGCGACGACACCGACGTCATCGAGCGCTGGACCACCGTCAGGGCCGGCGCCGAGGTCACCGTCACCCGCCTGGACTCCGGCAACTGGTTCGTCCCCGACGCCCCGGCCTACCGCTACAGCGGCGTCTTCGGCGCCTGGGCGGAGGAGTCGCAGCTCCAGCGCGGCCCGCTGCCGGTCGGCGAGCTGGTCTTCACCAGCCGCCAGGGCATCACCAGCCACGTGGCGAACCCGTGGGTGATGATCGACGCCGGCGAGGCCACCGAGGAGCACGGCGAGGTCTGGGGCGTCGCCCTGGCCTGGAGCGGGAGCTGGCGCCTGACCACCACGCAGCGGCCGGAGGGCGGCGTCTGCGTCTCCGGCGGCTTCGGCCACGACGGCCTGCGCTGGACGCTCGGGCCGGGCGAGGAGCTCGTCACGCCGTCCGTGCTGGGGCTCTACAGCACCGGCGGGTTCGGCGGGGCCAGCCGGGCCTGGCACGCGTACGCCCGCGGGCACGTGCTGCCGACCCCCTTCGAGGAGCGGCCCGTGCTGTACAACTCGTGGGAGGCCACGACGTTCGCCGTCACCGAGGCGCAGCAGCTCGAACTGGCCAAGACCGCCGCCTCGCTGGGCGTCGAGCTGTTCGTGATCGACGACGGCTGGTTCGGCCGCCGCGACGACGACACCACCTCGCTGGGCGACTGGTTCCCGCATCGCGAGCGGTTCCCCGACGGGCTGCGCGGCATGCTCGACGGCATCCGCGACCTGGGCCTGCGCGTCGGGCTGTGGGTGGAGCCCGAAGGGCTGAGCAAGGAGAGCGAGCTCTACCGGGCGCACCCCGACTGGGCGCTGCACCTGGAGCACCGCCGCCGCGACGAGAAGCGCGGCCAGCTCGTGCTCAACTTCGCCCGCGACGACGTACGCGAGTGGGCGCTCGGCTGGCTCGACGAGCTCGTCACCGAGCTCGGCCTCGACTACCTCAAGTGGGACATGAACCGCCCGTTCACCCAGGCCGGCTGGCCGGAACGGGCCGGCGACCAGGACCGGGTCTGGATCGAGCACACCCGCGGCGTCTACGAGGTGATGCGGACGCTGCGCGAGCGGCACCCCGGGCTGCGGATCGAGTCGTGCGCCGGCGGCGGCGGGCGCATCGACTACGGGATCCTGCGCTACACCGACGAGGTCTGGCCGTCGGACAACACCGACGCCCGCGACCGGCAGACCGTGCAGCACGGCTTCTCCCAGCTCTACCCGGCCAGCGCCATGTCCGCCTGGGTCACCGACTCGCCCAACCCGACCACCAAGCGCGCGATGCCGCTGCGTTACCGCTTCCACGTGGCGATGGCGGGCGTGCTGGGCGTCGGCGGGAACCTGTCGGAGTGGACCTCCGGCGAGCTGGAGACGGCCGCCGAGCTGATCGCCCAGTACAAGCGGGTACGCAGGACCGTGCAGCACGGGGCGCAGTACCGGCTGGCCGGCACGCCGGGGCAGGAGCGCTCCGCCGTGCAGTACGTGCGGGACGACCAGGTCGTGGTGCTGGTCTACAACCCGCTCGGCAACGCCAAGCGCGGGCCGCGCACGCTCCGGCTGACCGGGCTCGACCCGGAGGCGCTGTACGAGCTGGAGGCCGACGGCTCCCGCTGGCACGGCGGCACGCTCATGGGCGCCGGCATCAGGCCCGCCGCCTGGGAGCCGATCGGGGCCGACCACCGCAGCGAGCTGGTGGTGCTCAGGAAGCTGTAGATCGGCTGGGCATGTCCTGGCCGTTAGGGTCTCGTGGAGTGTCCAGTGGACCTGTCGCCGCTCGGGCGGGGCATGAGAGTTTGAGCCATGGGACGGGTCGCCGGCCGCATCGGCGGTGGTGGCCCGGCGTGGGGGTTTCACTCGTCATGAAGGGGGCTTCACCATGGTCGAGAACTTCGCCGAACTGCCCGCTCCGTCGTCCGTACGGCTCATCGACTTCGAGGAGGCGCGGGTCGTCCCCGGCATCGTGCCCAGGTCATTCATCCTCATCGTCAGCGGTACGAAGCCGTACCTCAACATGACGGTCTCGCTCTCCCCGCTGGTCTACATCCAGCAGCCGGAGTACTGGGGCATCGAGGTCATCGGGTCGCTGCCCGGCATCGGGCTGCCCGCCACGGCCCCCTACACGGTGTCGCTGCCGCTCGACGGCATCCTCGGCACCAAGGGGATCGAGGTCATCGGGGCCGGCAACCGCAAGACCTTCGACGTGCCGTAGGGGGGCGATCTCTCGTATGACGCAGGCTTGGGACGCGATCGCCGGCGAGGCCGTGCGACGCGCCCTGGCCTGCGTGGACGGGCCCGCCTACACCGTCCTGCCCGGCGGTGCCCGGCTGCCGCAGACCTCCGACCCGGCCGTCGTCGGCGGCATGCTGGAGCGGCTGGAGGTGGAGCCGGGGCACCGGGTGCTGGAGATCGGCACCGGGTCCGGGTTCTCCGCGGCCGTGCTGTCGCGGCTGGTCGGGCCGGGCGGGCACGTCACCTCCATCGACATCGACGCGCGGCTGACCGGGCGGGCCGCGCGCCTGCTGGCGGACGACGGGTGCCGCAACGTGCGGCTGGTGACGGGCGACGGCACGCGCTGGGCGCCGGAATCGCGTTACGACCGGGTGATCGCGTGGGTCACGCCCGTACGCGTCCCGGACGTGTGGGTGCGGCGGGCCGCGCCTGGCGCGGTGATCGTCACCCCGGTGCACCTCGCCCCGCTGGCCCGCGCCATGGCCGTGGTACGGCTCCGCCGCGGCGCCGGCCCCGACCGGCTCGCCGCCGACCTGCTGATGCCGGGCGGCTTCGCCGAGGCCAGGCCCGAGCCGCACGACCAGTGGCCGGTGCCCTCCTACGGCGTGGACGCGCTCACCCGCGACGCGGCGGGCCGGATGTGGTGGGTGGCGGCCGAGTGGCTGCGCGCCCACGAGCCGGCCGTCGGCATGCGGCTGCTCGAACTGATGATCACCGATGGGCGCGGGGGCACCGGATGGCTGGGCGCCGTCGACCTGCACGCCTACCTCATGGCGGCCCGGCCGGAAGGGCTGACCACGGCCGCCCTCGGCGACCAGGGCTGGGGCGTCGGCTGCTCGGACCCGGGGGGCGTGGCGCTGGCGGGCCTCTCGGGCGACCTGTTCGTGGCGGGCGCCTCCGCCGCGGCCGAGCGGCTCGACGGGTGGGCGCTGGAGTGGCGCGAGCGGGGGCGGCCCGGCATGGCCGACCTGGTGCCGCGCCTGCACCGGCGCGGCTCCGGGTGGGACGTGCGGGCGGCCGTCCCCTGAGAGCCTTCTCCCCGGATCAGGCCCCGAGCGCCTTGCGGATCATCGGGTACGAGCTCTTGAACTCCCTGATCCAGTACGGCCAGGTGTGCGTGCCGTTCCCGTACAGGTGGAGCGTGTGCGGGATGCGCAGCCGCTTGAGCCGCTTGCTCAGCGCCTTGCCCGTGTACGCCGAGATCGGCTCGCCCAGGTGCGCCGGATGCCACGGCGAGCCCGGCGGGTCGAGCGGGCCGTTGAAGCTGTTGGTGCCGCTGGAGAGGTAGAGGCTGACGCCCTTGAGGTTCGCGGCGAGGGCCAGGGGGTCGTTGGCGGCCCACACCCGCTTGTCGCGTTTCGGGTCGCCCCACAGCGCCAGCGGGTCCTGCTTCTCGCTGGCCTGGGCGTTCATGATGACCGCCGGGATGCCGGGCAGGCGGGTGGCCAGGATGCCGCTGTACGCCCCGGCGAAGCGGAACATGCCGGGGTGGCGGGCGGCGTACTTGACGGCGCCGTACGCGCCCATCGACAGGCCCGCGATCGCGCGGCGGCTGCCGGCGCGGTAGCCGATCTCCAGCAGCCGGCGCACCTCGTAGGTGTGGAACGTGGCCCACGCGGGCGGCCCGCCCCTGCCGCCGTTGTACCAGTCCGTGTAGTTGCCGGCGCGGCCCGCCTCCGGCATGACGACGATGGCGTCCAGGTCGGCGGTGTAGGTGGAGACGTCGGTCATGCGGGTCCACGAGGTGTAGTCGTCCGCGCCGCCGTGCAGCAGGTACAGCACCGGCCACGTGCGTCCGGCGCTCTTCGACCACCCCTGGGGGAGGAGCAGCCGGACCGGCAGCATGCGGCCGACCGACGGCGAGGAGATCAGGATGTCCAGGGTGCGGGCGTCGAGGCGGCGCTCGCGCACCACGCGGGCCTGCCCGGGCAGCGCCTTCTGCCACGGCAGGTGACCGGTGTCCTGGGCGGGGGGCCGCGTCGGCTTCGCGCTGGGCTGCTCCGAGGCCGAGCCCTCGGGGACGAGCGACCAGTCGGGGTCGGCGCGGGCGGTGGAGACGCCCGGGGCGGACAGGACGAGCAGCGGCACCGCCGCCACGGCCAGCAGGCGGCGCATGCTTGATGACATGGTCGGGCTCCTTCGCCGGCAGTGCAGGCGAGGGTAGGCGGTGGGGCGGCGGCACGGCTATGAGCGTCCGTACGAAATTCTGCCTCTCGTTACGTCACGCCGGATAAATCATCACCGCCGTGACAAAACGCGGCCGAGGAATGTTCCGTCCGGGCCTGACCCTCGCCCCGGGCCCGTGGGTATCTTGGCCGATCACCCCACATGCATGGGAGCGCTGATGGACGTACCCGGCGAAGGTGAGATCCGCCGCTTCCTCGTCGAGCGGCTCGGCGAGCACGTGGACCCCGACCGGCCCCTGGGCGAGTACGGGCTCTCCTCGCGCGAGTCGGTGGCCGTGGCGGCCGAGCTGGGCGAGCTGCTGGGCCGGGAGCTGAGCCCGACGCTCCTGTGGGAGCACCCCACCGTCAACCGCCTGGCCCGCGCGCTGGCCGCCCCCGGCACCCCCGTGCGCGCCGCGCCCCCTGCCGGCGAGCCCGTCGCCGTGGTCGGCGTCGGCTGCCGCTTCCCCGGCGCGCACGGGCCACGGGCGTACTGGGAGCTGCTCATCGAGGGGCGCGACGCGGTCGGCGAGGTGCCCGCCGGGCGGTGGGAGGCGTTCGGGACGGCGATCGCGGGGCGGCGGGAGGCGTCCGGGACGGGGGCCGCGGAGCGGTGGGAGGCGTTCGAGGCGGCGGCCGCGGGGGCCGGCCGGTACGGCGGGTTCCTCGACGACGTGGCCGCGTTCGACGCGGAGTTCTTCGGCATCGCGCCGGGCGAGGCGGCGGCCATGGACCCGCAGCAGCGGCTGCTCCTGGAGACCGCCTGGGAGGCGCTCGAACACGGCGGCATCGCCCCCAGGTCGCTGGCCGGCACGCGCACCGGCGTGTGGACCGGGATCTCCGGCAACGAGTACGCGTACCTGACCACCGCCGACCTGGCCTCCGTGGACGCCTGGACGGCCACCGGCGCCGCGCTCGGCATGGGCGCCAACCGCCTGTCCTACCTGCTCGACCTGCGCGGCCCCTCCATGGCGGTGGACACCGCCTGCTCCTCCTCCCTCGTCGCCACCCACCTGGCGGTCTCCAGCCTGCGCGCGGGCGAGTGCGACCTGGCGCTGGCCGCCGGCGTGAACCTGCTGCTGTCCCCGGTGATCACCCTGGCCTTCGACCGGGGCGGCGGCACCGCGCCCGACGGGCGGTGCAAGGCGTTCGACGCCTCGGCCGACGGGATGGTGCGGGCCGAAGGGTGCGGGGTGGTGGTGCTCAAGCGGCTGGCGGACGCCATCCGGGACGGGGACCGCGTGCTCGCCCTGGTCGGCGCCACCGCCGTCAACCAGGACGGCCGCTCCAACGGCCTCGTCGCCCCCAACCCGGAGGCGCAGGAGGCGCTGCTGCGGCAGGTGTACGGGGATCGCGGGCCCGACTACATCGAGGCCCACGGGACGGGCACGTTCCTCGGGGACCCGATCGAGGCCCGCGCCATCGCCGCCGCCATCCGCACGCCGGTGCTGCTCGGCTCCGCCAAGACGAACCTCGGCCACCTGGAGGCCGCCGCCGGCGTCGCCGGGCTCATCAAGGCCGTGCTCGCCCTGCACCACGGCGTCATCCCGCCCAGCCTGCACTTCCGCCGCCCGAACCCGCACATCCCCTGGGACACGCTGGAGGTCGTCACCTCGCCGACCCCCTGGCCACGGGCGGACGCGCGGGCGGGGGTGTCGGCGTTCGGGTTCGGCGGCACGAACGCGCACGTCGCCCTGGACGTCTACGGCGTACAGACGGACGGCCCGCCGCGGACCACGTTGGACGGAGGCGCCCGCACGGCCGGCTCGCCGCGCGGGAGCACCGCCAAGCACGTCTTCCTGCTCACCGACACCACCGAGGCCAGGGTCCGCGAGCACGCCCGCGCGATGGCCGCCTGGCGACCCGACGCCGGACTGCGGGACGTCGCCCACACCCTCGCCCGGCGTGCCGGACGGGGCAGGGTGGCCGCCGCCGTGGTGGCCGGTGACGCCGCGGAGCTGGCCGAACGGCTCCGCGACCCGCGGCCCGTGCAGGCGGCGGGTACCGGGCCCGTGTGGGTCTTCGGCGGCTACCGGCCCCAGCCTCCCGACCTGGGCCTCTACGACGCCGAGCCCGCGTACCGGCGGACGGTCGACGCCGTCGCCCCGCTGCTCGCCGCCGAGGCCGGCATCGACGTGCACGACCCGCTCCCCACCGGCGTCGCCGAGATCCAGCCGATCCTCTTCACGGCCCAGCTCGCGCTGGCGGAGACCTGGCGGGCCTACGGGTTCGAGCCGGCCGCCGTGATCGGGCACTCGATGGGGGAGGTGGCGGCGGCCGTCGTGGCGGGCGGGCTCCCGCTGCGGGACGCCGTCAAGGTCATCTGCACGCGGGCCAGGCTCCTCGGCGGGCTGGGCGGCGGTGGGGCGATGGCCGTGGTGGGGGTGGACGCCCGCGAGGTGCCCGCCGACCTGCACGTGGCCGTGTACTCGGCGCCGGGGCAGTGCGTGGTCACGGGGGAGCCGGAGCGGGTGGCGGCCTTCGCGGAGTCGGTGGCGGGGCGAGGGCTGTTCGCCAGGACGCTCACGGCCGAGGGGGCCGGGCATTCGCCGCAGGTCAAGCCGCTGCTGCCGGTGCTCAGGGAGGAGCTGGCCGGGGTCGCCGGGGGGAAGCCCGTGGTGCCGTACTACTCGGTGGTCTTCGAGGATCCCCGGGAGGTGCCGGTGTTCGAGGGGGCCTACTGGGCGGCCGGGGTGCGGCGTCCCGTGCGGCTCATGCAGGCCGTACGCGCTGCCGTCGAGGACGGCTGCACCCTCTTCACCGAGGTGAGCCCGCATCCCGTGCTGACCGGCGCGCTGCGCGACACCCTGCCGCCCGCCGCCGTGCTGACGACCGGCGACCTCCACACCCAGCTCGCGACCGCCGCCACCGTCGTCGCCCCGCGTACCCGGGGGCGCGTCGTGGACGTGCCGCACTCGCCGTGGCACCACGTCCGCCACTGGGCCGGCGGCCTGCCCCCGCTGGCCCCGCCGGACTCCCCGGACTCGCCGGACGGCAAACTGGTCACAAGAGAGTGGGCTCCCGCGCCACCACGGGGGGCGGGCTCGCCCCGCGCATGGCTCATCCTGGCCGATGAGGGGGATGCGCGGGCGGCCCGCCTGTCTTCCCTGCTCGGCCCCACCTGCACGCTCCTCACGGTGCCACGCGGGGAGGCCGGCGCCGCGCTGCTCCCCGGCGGGCTCGGCCCCACGCTGCTCCCTGGCGGGCTCGGCGCCGCGCTGCTCCCAGGCAAGCTCGGCCCCGCGTCGTCCGTGCTCGTGCTGCCTTCCCGGGAGCTCGATCCGGCGGCGGCCCGGCGGGTGATCCTGGTGGTCGCCGCCCTGGTCGCGCGGGGCTGCCGGGTCTCGATCGGGACCGAGCGGGCGCAGGCCGTCCTGGAAGGCGAGCGACCCGACCCGGGGACTGCGGCGTTACGCGGGCTGGTCCGCGTCCTCGCCCTGGAAAGGCCCGAGCTGCCCGCCACCCTCGTGGACTTCGACGACCTCGCCGACCTGGCGACGGAGCTGACCTGCGGTGAGAACGCGGCGCGCGGCGCGGGCGGTGAGGCGGCGGATGACGAGGTGGCCTGGCGCGGCGGGGTCCGATATGCGGCCCGCCTGCGCCGCGCCCCGTCACCGCCCGCCCGCACCTCGGTCCTGCCTGTTCACACCTCGGACCCGCCCGTCCGCGCCCGGGCCCGGTCCGCCGGTGACGCGGACGCCGTCGTCGGGGCGGGCGCGTACATCGTCACCGGCGGGACCGGCCGGCTCGGCCGGCTCGTCGCGCGCTGGCTGGCCGGGCGCGGCGCGACCCGTGTCGTGCTGAACGGCCGGTCCGAGGCTGCCGCCGACGGGGTCGCGCAGGTGGTGGCCGGGGATCTCGCGCTGCCCCGCACGGCGGAGCGGCTGGTGGCGGCGGCGACGGCCGGCGGGATGCGGCTGCGCGGCGTGATCCACGCGGCCGGTGTGCTGGACGACCGCCTGATCGCCGATCTGGACCCCGGAAGCCTCGAACGGGTGTGGGCGGCCAAGGTGGACGGCGGGTTGCGGCTGCACGAGGCCACCAAGTCCCTGGACCTGGACTGGTGGGTGGCGTTCTCGTCGGCGGCCGGGATGCTCGGCTCTCCGGGGCAGGCGGCCTACGCGGCGGCGAACGCCTGGCTGGACGGGCTGTGCGAGCTGCGCCGGGCGGACGGGCTGCCCGGGGTCGCCATCGCCTGGGGGCCGTGGGCGGGGACTTCCGCCGGCGCCGGGCTGCCTGCCGTGGAACCGCTGACGGCCGAGGAGGGGCTTGAGGCGCTGGAGACGCTGATCCGGGGCGGGGTGTCGGCCGGAGTCGTGAAGGTGGACGTCAGGCAAGCACTCACGATATTTCCGGCCATCGCCCGCATTCCGTACTTCTCTGACATGGCAAGTGAAGCGTCTGCCCGCCCACACGGCTCCTCCGGCCGTGCGGATGGTTCGTCTGTTCGCCCTCACGGCTCCTCCGGTCGCGCGGACGGTTCGTCCGCCCCCGCGCACGGCTTCTCCGGCCTCGCGCATGCGCAGGCCGGGCCCGCCACCCCCCTGGATCCGGCCACACTCACGCCTGAAGACGTGTTCGTGCGGGTCCGGGAGCGGGTGGCCGCCGTGCTGGGGGTGGTCCCGGACGGGCTGGGTTCGGGTGCGGTGCTGACGGACCTCGGGCTGGACTCGCTGGCCGCGACCCGGCTGCGGGGCACGATCGAGCACGACTTCGGCGTCACGGTGCCCACCGCGCCCATGCTCACGGGAAGCACGGTGGGCACTCTCGCGGGCATGGTCGCCTCCGAGCTGGGCCTGGCGATGGGCGCCCCCGCCGTCGCGGCCAGGGACGCGGCGGAGCGGCAGGTGGCACGGGTGCTCGCCGGGCTTCTCGGCCGCGAGCCCTCCGTCACGGACCCCGTCCCGCCGGACGTTCTGTCCGAGGCGCTCGCTCTCCTGAGCCGCGAGCTCGGCAGGCCCGTCTCCCTGCCTCCTGGCACCGCTGGCGGGCCGGGTGCGGTGAGCGTGGCGGAGCTGGCCGAGGTGGTGCGCGGGCTTGACGAGGCGGAGGCCAGGCGGGGGGTCGTGCGGCGGCTGAACGCCGTCACCGCCGGGAGGCCGCTCTTCCTCGCGCACCCCGCGGGCGGCACCACCGGCGTGTACGCGCTCCTCGCCGACCGCCTCCCCACCACCCCCGTCCGCGGCCTCGAACGCCTGGACGACACCCTGGACCCCCTGGACGACCCGCTGGGCATCCCCGAGCGCGCAGAACGCTACGCCGTGGCGATCAGGGAGGCGGGGCCGGGGCCGTACCGGCTGGGTGGGTGGTCGTTCGGCGGGATCCTGGCGTTCGAGATCGCCCGCCGGCTCGGCGAGACGGACGTCGAGCTGGTGGCCATGATCGACTCGGGTCTGCCGGAGCAGGTGCCCGAGGCGGCCCGCCGGGAGATCGAGGCCCGCCGTTACGCGGACTTCGCGGCCCACCTGAGCAGGACGTACGGCGTGGAGGTCGATCTGGACCCGGCCGAGCTGCTCGACCTGGCGGAGGACGCCCGCACCGCCCTGGTGAGGGCCAGGATGGCCGAGTCGGGAGCCATGGAGGCGTTGCCCGGCGCGGTGCTCCGCCACCAGCTCACCTCGCACGCGGACACCAGGGCCATCGAACGTTACCGCCCCGAGGCCCCGTACCGCGGCCGGGTCGTGCTCTACCGCTCCACCGAGCCCACCCCCTGGACCGTACGGGACCCCCGCTACGCCCACGAGGGGGACCCGGCCAGGGGCTTCGGGCCGTTCTGCACCGACCTGGAGATCGTCGAGATCCCCGGGGCGCACCACCTCGACCTGCTCGATCCCCCGCACGTCGAGGTCATCGCCGAGCACCTGGGAGGACTGCTATGACGCTGGCACAGGCAGTGGTGGCAGGCGCGGAGCCCGCCGAGCTGGCGCGGCTGGACGTGCCCGCCACCTACCGGGCCGCCCACCTGCGCAAGGACGAGGTGGGCACGTTCGACCAGGACGAGCCCGACAAGGACGTGCGCAGGACGTTGCACGTCGGCGAGGTGCCGATGCCGGAGCTGGCCGAGGACGAGGTGCTGATCGCGGTGCTGGCCAGCGCGATCAACTTCAACACGGTCTGGTCGGCGATGTTCGAGCCGATCCCGACGTTCGCGTTCCTGGAGCGGTTCGGGCGTACGGACCCGAGGCACGATCTGCCCACGCACGTCCTCGGCTCGGACGCGGCGGGCGTGGTCGTCAGGACCGGCAGGGCGGTGCGCCGGTGGCGGATCGGCGACCGGGTGGTGACCAGCCCCGCGTACGTGGACGGCGAGGACCCGGTCGTGCAGCACGACGGCATGCTCGCCGCCGACCTGCGGGCCTGGGGCTTCGAGACGAACTTCGGCGGACTGGCGGACTTCGCCGTGGTCAAGGCCACCCAGCTGCTGCCCAAGCCCCGGCACCTGACGTGGGAGGAGGCGGCCTGCAACATGTTGTGCGCCTCCACCGCGTACCGGATGCTGGTCGGCGAGCGCGGCGCGCGGATGAAGCAGGGCGACGTGGTGCTGCTGTGGGGTGCGACGGGCGGCCTCGGCGGGTACGGCGTGCAGCTCGTGCTGGGCGGCGGCGGCATCCCCGTCGGCGTGGTCAGCTCGCCGGAGAAGGCGGAGCTGCTGCGCAGGATGGGCTGCCCGCACGTCGTCGATCGCGCGCAGTTCGACGACCTGAGCGACGAGAAGGCCTGGCGGCGGCTGGGCGCGGAGGTCAGGCGGCTGGTGGGGGAGGACCCGGCCATCGTGTTCGAGCACACGGGCAGGGAGACGTTCGGCGCCTCGGTGTACGTGGCCAGGCGGGGCGGCTCGGTGGTGACGTGCGGCTCGTCCAGCGGGTACGCCCACGAGTACGACAACCGCCACCTGTGGATGAAGCTGAAGCGGATCATCGGCTCCCACGGCGCGAACTACCAGGAGTGCCACGAGGTGAACCGGCTCATCTCGCTGGGCCTGATCCACCCGACGCTCTCCTGCGTGTACCCGCTGGCCCGCGCGGCGGACGCGGCCCGTGCCGTGCAGCTCAACCAGCACGTGGGGAAGGTGGGCGTGCTGGCCCTGGCGCCGGCGGAGGGGCTCGGCGTCGAGGATCCCGAGCTGCGGGAACGGGTCGGCGAGGATCGGCTGCGCCTGTTCCGGCCGCGCTGACCCTCTTGCGGAGCGGAGCGCTCCGTCTATAACATCCTCTTATCGGAGCGAATCGCTCCGATAGAGAGAGATGAGGTCATCATGGAGCACAACGAGGACGTCGCCGCCATCAGGCGCCTGGTCGCGGACGCCGAGACGCACCAGAACGACCTGGACCCGTTCGTCGCCCTGCACACCGCCGACACGGCGGTCGTGAACATCGCCGGGCGGCGGGTCGCGGGCAGGGACGCGCTGGCGAAGGCGATGCAGGCGGCACTGGAGTCGCCGCTGGCCGACGTGATCACCAGGACGGAGGTGGCCGACATCCGGTTCGTCCGGCCCGACGTGGCGATCGTGGCCTCGATGAAGCGGGTGTTCGACGGCCGTGATCCGGAGGTCACGCGGGATCCCCGCGCGGCCCTGCCGTCGACGTCCGGATGGCTGACGTACGTGGCGGTGAAGGAGGACGGCGCCTGGCGGATCGCTTCCGCGCAGACCACACCTATCCGGACCTGAATAACCCCAGGTAGGTGAGATTTCGGTATCTTGCGTAGTCCGAGATGACCGAAACCTGCGACAGAAGGGAACGGCACGTGTCCGACGATGCCGGCCTTCAGGCGCTCCGCGAGGCGGCGCGTCTATCTCCGGACAACCTCCCCCTGCGCCGGCACCTCGCCGGCCAGCTCCTCGCCAAGGGGTACCTGGCGGACGCCGAGGCCGAGTTCCGCGCCGCGCTCGCGCTCTCGCCGCAGGACCCGGAGCTGATCACCGGGCTGGCGGGCGCGTTCATCCGCCAGAGCTCCTTCGGGGAGGCGATGGCGGCGCTGGAGCCGCTGCTGGCCGTGCCGGGTTACCCGCCCGCCGCGGGAGTGCTGGCGGCTCGGGCGCTGCTGGGCGAGGGGGACACGGCGAAGGCCGCCTACCGCTACTTCGAGGCGACCTCCCGCGACGCGTCGGTGGCGGACCAGGAGCTGGAGGCGCGGATCACCGGCTCCTCGCGCCCCGCCACCCCGCCGCCCCACGGGACGGCCGGCGGGCCGCCCAACCCGCCCGCCCCTGGAGCGCCGTCGCACGCCGGACCACCCGCCGGGGTGTCGCCGCATGCCGGACCACCCGCCAGCACGGCCGGGCCGCCCGGCGCCGCGTCGCCGTTCCTCCCGTCCGTGCCCCTCCCCGGCGACACCAGCACGGCGGAGGTGGAGCGGTCCGCGGTCTCGTTCGCCGACGTGGCGGGCATGGAGACGGTCAAGGAGGCGCTGCGGATCAAGCTGCTGCTGCCGATGCAGCAGCCGGAGATGTTCGCCGCGTTCGGCAAGCGCGCCGGCGGCGGCGTGCTGCTGTACGGGCCGCCGGGCGCGGGCAAGACCCACCTGGCCAGGGCCGCGGCCGGCGAGCTCGGCGCGGCGTTCGTCAACGTGGGCCTGGCCGACATCCTCGACATGTACATCGGCAACAGCGAGCGCAACCTGCGCGCCACGTTCGACCTGGCCCGCCGCAACCGCCCGTGCGTGCTGTTCTTCGACGAGGTGGACGCGCTGGCAGGCCGCCGCTCCGACATGCGCAGCGCGCACGGCCGCCAGCTCGTCAACCAGTTCCTGTCCGAGCTGGACGGGGTGGACCAGAACGCCAACGAGGGCGTGCTGGTGCTGGCCGCCACGAACGCCCCCTGGTACGTGGACGTGGCCTTCCGCCGCCCGGGACGGCTCGACCAGCCGGTGTTCGTGCCACCGCCCGACCAGCAGGCGCGCGCGGCCATCCTGCGGATCCTCTGCCGCGACAAGCCGCTGGCCGAGATGGACTACGACGCGGTGGCGCAGGCCACCGAGCACTTCGTGGGCGCGGACCTGAAGGGGGTGGTGGACCGGGCGGTGGAGGCCAAGCTCCAGCAGTCGCTCAGCGCCGGCCGCCCCATCCCGATGACCACGCAGGACCTGCTGGCCGCCGCCAAGAGCGTGCGGCCCACGGCGGTCCGCGAGTGGATGGGCACCGCGCGCAACTACGTCATGCACGCCAACGACTCCGGCGCCTGGGACGAGCTGATGCCCTGGGTGAAGGCGAAGTGGTAGGGGACGCCCAGTGAGGGTGGCCGTCCCGGTCGAGCGGGCGGGTGTGCTGTGGTGAGCGTGGCGGACCCGGTCGAGCGGGCGCGTGCGCTGCTGCGGCTGCGCCGGCCCGCCGACGCCGAGCGGGAGCTGCGCGGCCTGCTGGCCCAGGAGCCGCAGCACGTCGCCGGGCACGCGCTCCTGTCGCTCGCCCTGATCGAGCAGCGGCAGGTGGCGGAGGCCGTCCAGGAGGCCCAGGAGTCGGTACGGCTCGCCCCCGACCACTGGTTCCCCCACTACGCCGCCGCCCAGGTCTACAACCGGGCCCGCCGCCCCGACGACGCCATCGCTGCCATCCGCGCGGCCCTGGGCATCTCCCCCGAGTACGCCCCCGCCTGGGAGGTGCTGGCCCGCGCGCACCTGCTCAAGGGCGAATGGCAGCAGACGGCCGAGGCGGCCCTGCGCGGGCTGAGCATCGAGCCGCAGGACGCCGACCTGGTCAGCCTGGCGTCCCTGGCCTACACCAACCTGGGCGACGCCGATCAGGCCCGCGCCGCCGCCGCGCACGCCCTGCGGATCGACCCGGAGAGCCCCACCGCGCACTTCGTCGACGGCCGCGCGGCGCTGCGGTTCGGGGAGCCGGGGCGGGCGGCGGAGAGCTTCCGCGAGGTGCTCCGCCTCGACCCCGGCTTCGGCGCGGCCAGGGACCTGCTGGTACGCGCGCTCAAGCAGCGCAACCCCGTCTACCGGCGGCTGTCGCGGCTGCGCGGCAGGTTCCCGCAGGGGTGGCGGCTGATCTTCCTGCTGCCCGCGGTCCCGCCCGTCATCGCGGTCTTCGTCGTCCTCGCGCTGCTGCACTGGGTGAGCTGGGTGGCCGAGGCGTGGACCACGCTGTGGCTGACCCGCGGCAGGGCCACCCGGCTGCTGTTCGAGGGCGTGGAGGCGCGGGTGGCCGCGCTCTGCCTGGGCCTGGTGGTGGCCGGTGCCGCGCTGCTCGGCGTGGGGATCGTGCTCGGCCAGGACGCGCTGGGCACCGCGGGGGCGGCCACCATGGCCCTGGTCACCCCCGTCCAGGAGGCCGCCCACACCGGCTCGCCCCGCCGGCGGGCGATCCTGTACGGCTGGGCCGGCCTGCTCGCCGCGGCCGTGGCCGTCTCGGTGCTCGTCGCCGACCCGGGCGTGGCCCTGCTCACCCTGTACGCGGCGATCGCCACGGTCTGGCTGGCCACCCCCGTCAGAGGCAGGCTCACGGCGGGCCTCTAGAGCGGGGGGCCTTTGGAGCGGCGGGCCGCCGGCTACAGCAGCGTTCCGCCGCTCACCTCGAACTTGCCGAGCGCCTCGTCGAGCCTGGTCAGCGTGTCGGGGTGCAGGGTGAGGTCGGCGGCGGCCAGGTTCTCCTCGATGTGGGCCGGGGTGCGGCTGCCGGGGATCGCCACCACGTGCTCGTCCTGGTGCAGCAGCCAGGCCAGGGCGAGCTGGGCCGGGGTGATGCCGAGGTTCGCGGCGAGCGTCCTGATGGGGGCGTAGCGGTCGTTGTTGCCCGCGAGGTTCTCGGCCGAGAAGCGGGGGGCGTGGTGGCGGAAGTCGCCCTCGCCGAGCGCCTGCACCGTGCCGGTCAGGAAGCCGTTGCCCAGCGGGCTCCACGCCACGATCCCGACGCCCAGCTCGCGCGCCGCCGCGAGCAGGTCGGCGTCCACGGGTCGCCACATCGACCACTCGTTCTGCACGGCCGTCACCGGGTGCACCGCGTGCGCCGCCCTGAGCTGGGCGGCAGTCACGTTGGACAGGCCGATGTGCCTGATCAGCCCGTCGCGCACCAGCTCGGCCAGCGCGCCGGTGGTCTCCTCGATCGGCACGCCGGGGTCGGGGTAGTGGGCGTAGTAGAGGTCGATCACGTCGGTGTCCAGGTTGCGCAGGCTGCGCTCGGCGTACCGGCGCACCAGCCGCGGCTCGGCGTTGACCCGCAGCTCGCCGAAGGCGTATCCGACCGGGTACGACCGGCTCGGCTCGCCCTCGGGGATCGCCAGGCCGAACTTGGTCGCGACCACCACCTCGTCCCTGCGGCCCTTGATCGCGCGGCCCACCAGGCGCTCGTTGTGGCCGTCAGGGCCGTACGCGTCGCTGGTGTCCACGTGGGTGCCGCCCGCGTCCAGCGCCGCCTTGAGCGCCGCCTCGGCGCGGGCGTCGTCCACCTCGCCGTACACGCCGGGCGAGAGCACCATGGCGCCGAAGCCGATCGCGGGAACCTGCAAGCTGCCGAGAGTCCGTGTCTTCATGCGTCAGATCGTGCCGCGCGGTTCCGCCCGGGGTCCAAGACCCTTTGCTATAACCATTGGCTATGGACGTGCATGTGCGGGAGTTGCGGTATTTCGTGGCCGTCGCGGAGGAGCTGAACGTGACGCGGGCCGCGGAGCGGCTGTTCGTCTCCCAGCCCGCGCTGTCCAAGCAGCTCGGGGTGCTGGAGCGGCTGCTCGGGTTCCGGGTGTTCGAGCGGGTGCCCAGCGGCGTGGTGCTCACCCGGCAGGGGGCGGCGCTGCTGCCGGTCGCCCGCGAGGTGCTCGAACGCTGGAACGCGGGGGTGGAGCAGGCGCGGGCGGCGGCGCCGACGGGCACGCTGGTGATCGGCCTGCAGACGGCCGTGGGCAGGGGGTTGCAGCAGGAGGCGCTGCGCCGCTTCCGCGCGGTGATGCCGGGGTGGGAGGTGTCGCTGCGGCTGGTGGGCTGGGACGATCCCAGCGGCGGGCTGGCCGACGGGTCGTCCGACGTGGCGTTCATCTGGCTGCCCGTCCCGGCGGGGCTGCGGACGTACGTGCTGGCCACCGAGCGGCGCGGGGTCGCCATGCCCGCCGATCATCCGCTGGCGGAGCTGGCGGAGATCCCGTTCGAGGCGCTGCGGCGGGAGCCGTTCATCGCGCTGCCGCGGGCGGCGGGGCCGCTGCGGGACTTCTGGCTGGGCCTCGACGCGCGCGATGACGAGCCGGTGGTCGGGGTGACGGCCAACACTCCGGAGGAGGTGTTCGAGGCCGTGATCAGCGGGCTCGGGGTGGTGCTGGTGGCCGAGGGGAACGCCGCGCTCTACAAGCGGCCCGGCATGACGTACCGGCCGGTTATCGGGCTGCCTCCCGGGGAACTGGCCATTGCCTGGCGTGAAAGGGACGCGAGCCCACAAGTCCTCGCATTCATCGACGCGCTGCGACAGGCGACCACTAAGGTCTGACCCGAGATCGGACTCGCAGAGAGGTTCCCCCCCATGAGCGACTACGCGACCACCTTCGACCTGATCGACGCCGACAAGGACGGCCGCATCTCCGCCGTCGAGCTCGTCCGGCTGATGGAGGTGCTCGGCCAGCCCGTGACGCTGGAGGCCGCCCAGGAGGGGGTGCTCAAGCTGGACAAGGACGGCGACGGCCTGATCGACCTGGAGGAGTTCAGCGCATTCCTCCAGAAGTGACAAAAAACAAGCGTTTGCTACCCATTCTCCTGTTGCCTGGGTCACAATGGCGGCAGGAGGGACGATGGCGATCAAGAGTGACATCAGCGAAAGCCGTACACCCGCGGACATCGTGAAAACGCTCAGGTCGGGCATCGGCCCGGTCTCCGAAGAGGTGATCGAGGAGATCCAGGCCCGCATCCCCGAGTACGCCCGGCCATCGGACGAGATCTACATCAAGGTCGTGCGCATGGCGGTCGAGCAGGCCATCGACGGCTTCCTCGACCGCATCGAGAACCCCGACGCCCCGTGGGACCCGGAGCCGTTCCGCATGATCGGCAAGGGGGAGGCGGCGGAGGGCCGCAACCTGGAGCCGCTGCAGGCCGCGATGCGGCTCGGCGCCCGGGTCGGCTGGCGGCGGCTGACCGAGCTGGCCGGCCCGCTCGGCCTGTCCCCGCAATCCCTGTACGACCTGGGCGAGGCCATCTTCGTCTACCTCGACCAGCTCGCCGACGCCGCCGCCGAGGGCTTCGACGAGGCCAGGGCGCACGCCGCCGGCGAGATGGAGCGCCGCCGCGGACGCCTGCTCGACCTGCTGCTCAGCCGGCCCCCCGCCAGCCCGGACGCCATCGCCGACCTGGCCAAGGCCGCCGCCTGGCGGCTGCCCAGGACGGTCGCCTGCGTGGCGCTCGACGACCAGCACGGCGCCTGCCGGGTGCCCCCGCTGCCGCCCGACGTGCTCACCGGGCCAGGGCGGGCGCTGCCGTGCCTGCTCGTGCCCGACCCGGCGGGGCCCGGCCAGGCGCAGATGCTGAAGCACGCCCTGCGCGGCCACCGCGCCGCCATCGGGCCCGCCGTGCCGCTCGCCGCGGCCGCGACGTCGCTGCGGTGGGCCGGGGAGGCGCTCGACCTGTCCCGGCGCGGCGTGCTGCCCCGCGGGCTGCTGCGGTGCGAGGACCACCTGGCCACGCTGGTCGTGTTCAAGGACGAGGAGCTGGTCAGCGCGCTGGCCGAGGTGCGGCTCGCGCCCCTGGCCCACCTGCGGCCCAACCAGCAGGACCGGCTGGCGGAGACCCTGCTGGCGTGGCTGCGGCACGGCCGCGGCGCCGGCGAGGTGGCCGCCAAGCTGCACGTGCACCCGCAGACGGTGCGCTACCGGCTGCGGCAGCTCGAAGAGCTGTACGGCGACCAGCTCGCCGACCCCGACATCCGGTTCGAGCTGGAGATCGCGCTGCGGGCCAGGCAGGCGGTCATGTCCGGCCGCTAGCGCTCGGCGTGGCGGGATCTGGCGGGGCGTCAGTCGTGCTGGGGCCGGTGCTCGGCGCGGCGGGACTCGTACCAGGTGTCGCCGACCGGCTCGCCGGCCAGGTTCCAGCTCCACGAGACGGTCGGCGTGATGCGGGTGTAGATCCCGGGCCCGACCATGCCGGCCCGCTCCACCGGCCCTTCGGCCACGCCGTACACGCGCACGCCCCGCGCCACGAACGGCTCGAACGACACCATGTCGTCCACGACCAGCGCCACCTTGGCCCCGCCCGGGCCGATGTTGCGGAACTTCCTGGTGCGCAGCACCTGCTCGCCGGCACCACCGATCCAGAAGTGCGTGCCGTCGAACTCGAACGCCACCGGCACCACGTCCGGCTGCCCGTCGCCGGACAGCGTGGCCAGGCGGGCGAGCGGCTGCGAGCGCAGGTAGGCGATCTCCTCGTCGGTGAACGACATGCTGGGTTCTCCCTTCTCCGAGCTGGGCTCTCCGCCTCTACACGAACGGCACCCGCCCGGATCGACTCTGTAGCATGGGCCGATGCCGACACCGGTGATCCTCGACTGCGACCCGGGCCACGACGACGCCTTCGCCATCTGGCTGGCGGCCGGCGACCCGGAGATCGACCTGCGCGCCATCACCACCGTCGGCGGCAACGGCAAGCTGGCCCACACCACCTACAACGCCAGGGTGGTGACCGGCCTGGCCGGCATCGCCGGGGTGCCGATCTCGCCCGGCGCCGACAGCCCCATGGTGCGGTTGCTGTCGCCCGCCGTGGGGATCCACGGCGACAACGCGCTCGGCGGCCCCGAGCTGCCGCCGCCCGCCGTGGAGGCCGATCCGCGCACCGCCGTCGAGCTGATCAGGGACACGCTCGACGCCGCCGGCGAGCCGGTGACGATCATCGCCACCGGGCCGCTGACGAACATCGCGATGTTCGTGCGAACGTACCCGGACCGGCTCGCCCGGATCAAGGACGTCGTGTGGATGGGCGGGTCCACGGGCCGGGGGAACATCACCCCGTACGCGGAGTTCAACTCCTGGACCGACCCCGAGGCCGCCTCGATCGTGCTCGGCTCAGGGGCGCCGTTCACCATGATCGGGCTGAACGTCACCCACCAGGTCCTCGTCACGCCCGGGGTGATGGCCAGGATCGGCGCCGTCGGCAACAGGACGGCCGCCTTCGGCGTGGAGCTGCTGAACTACTTCAACTCCACGTACGAGACCGACCAGGGCATGCCGGAAGGGCCGCTGCACGATCCCGTGGCGGTGGCGCTGGTGGCCAGGCCAGGGCTGGTCACGACCGTGCGCACCAGGCTCGACATCGAGCTGCGCGGCACCGAGACGTCCGGCGCGACCAGCGTGGACCTGCTCGGCAAGCTCGGCCGCGAGCCGAACGCCGACGTGGCCACCGGCGTGGACGTCGAGGCGTTCTGGGACCTGCTCGAAGCCGCGATCCGCACCCTGTCGTAAGCACTGTCGTAAGCGCTGTCGTAAGCACGCTGTCGTCAGCGCTGTCCTGAGCGTTGTCATGAGGTCCGCCGCCCGGGGTAGCGGGGACGGATGCGACTGACGTACACCTCCGACGTCTGGTGGAAGAACGCCGTCGTCTACTGCCTGGACGTCGAGACGTTCAAGGACGGCAACGGCGACGGCGTGGGCGACTTCCGCGGCCTGACGCAGCAGATCGACTATCTGGCGGGGCTCGGCGTGACCTGCCTGTGGCTCATGCCGTTCTTCCCCACTCCCAACAAGGACGACGGCTACGACATCACCGACTTCTACAGCATCGACCCCAGGCTGGGGACGCTGGGCGACTTCGTGGAGTTCATGCGGACCGCCCATGACCGCGGCCTGCGGGTCATCGCCGACCTCGTCGTCAACCACACCTCCGACCAGCACCCGTGGTTCGCGGAGGCCCGGTCGAGCCGGGACTCCGCCCGCCGCGACTGGTACGTCTGGTCCGACAAGCCGGAGCCGGACAACCCCGAGCAGATCGTCTTCCCCGACAAGGAGACCAGCGTCTGGGAGTACGACGAGGGTTCGGGCCAGTACTACCTGCACAGCTTCTACCGGCACCAGCCGGACCTGAACGTGGGCAACCCCGAGGTCAGGGACGAGATCGCGCGCATACTCGGGTTCTGGATGGAGCTCGGGCTGTCGGGGTTCAGGGTGGACGCGGTGCCGTTCCTCATCGAGAACGTCAATCCGCGGCTGGCGAACCCGCACGAGTTCCTGGCGGATCTGCGGGCGTTCATGACGCGGCGCAAGGGCGGGTCGATCCTGCTCGGCGAGGTGAACGTGCCGTACAAGGACTTAATTGGATATTTCGGTGATGGGCTGGGCGACCAGATCACCATGTGCTTCGACTTCATCGGCATGCAGAACGCCTGGCTCTCGCTGGCGCGCAACGACGCAACGGCCCTGGCCAACGCCCTGCGCGAGCGCCCCAAACCGCCCAAGGACTGCCAGTGGGCGATGTTCCTGCGCAACCACGACGAGCTGACCCTCGACAAGCTGTCGGAGGAGGAGCGGGAGGAGGTCTTCCGCGCGTTCGGGCCGCAGAAGGAGATGCAGATCTTCGGGCGGGGGCTGCGCCGCCGCCTGCCGTCGATGCTCGGTGGCGACCTGCGGCGCGTCAAGATGGCCTACAGCCTGCTGTTCTCGCTGCCCGGCACGCCCGTGATCTTCTACGGCGAGGAGATCGGGATGGGGGAGAACCTGGAGGAGGAGGGCCGCATGGCGGTCCGCATCCCGATGCAGTGGTCGCAGGACGGCGGATTCAGCCAGGCCGAGCCGGTCCGCGAGATCCCCGTAGGCTCCTTCGCCCCCGACCGGGTGAACGTGGCCGACCAGAAACGCGACACGAGCTCGCTGCTGCGCTGGTTCCAGCTCCTGATCGAGCGCTACCGGGAGTGCCCCGAGCTGGCGTGGGGCGAGTACACCGTGCTGGAGACCGGGCATCCGGCGGTCCTCGCGCACCGCTGCGACGCCGACGGGGCCACGGTGGTGGTGGCGCACAACCTCTGCGACACGGCGCAGGACGTGGAGCTGCGCCTGGACGGGCTGGAGCGCTGCCTGCTCACGGATCTGCTGGTGGACGGGACGCTGGAGGTGTCGGAGCAGGGTGTGGTCCGGCTGCCGATGGACCCGCACGGCTGCCGCTGGCTGCGTGCCTCGTCCCCGGAGATCCCGCCGGAGGACGCCTCGGTCAAGTCGTTGTGACGGCCTCCCCGGTGGCCGGCCAGGCGGACATGGCGAGGGCGGCGATGGCGAGCAGGTCCTCGTAGGAGGCGCCGTCGCGTGACTGCGTGGACATGCCCTGGATCGTCGCGGCGTAGAAGGTGGCCAGCCCCGCCGTGTCCGTCCCGGCGGGCAGCCGGCCGGCCGCCACGTCGTCGTCGATCCGCGCCTTGAACGCCGCCCTGGCCTCCGTCCTGAACCGCCGCAGCAGCTCCTCGACCTCGGCCGACTCCGGCCCGCAGTTCACGGCGGCCGTGATGACCATGCAGCCGCCCGGATGCTCCGTGCTCGCGTACTCGGCCGCCGCCTCCCGCAGCACCCGCTCGATCGCTCCCCGCCCGGTCGGCTCCTCGGCCAGCGCGCGGGTGGTGAACGCTCCGTACGTCTCCTGGTAGCGCCGCACGGCCTCCTCGAACAGCCGCCGCTTGTCGCCGAAGGCGGCGTACAGGCTGGGTGGCCTGATCCCCATGGCGGCGGTCAGCTCCGCGATCGAGGTCGCCTCGTAGCCGTGCCGCCAGAACGCGAGCAGCGCGCTCTCCAGCGCCGCCTCCCTGTCGAACTCCCGCCGCCTTGCCATGCCCTCATTCTATAGCGATCGCTATGCTATGGTTTTGTATCGATCACTAAAGAAAGGTGGAGGCGATGAGGACTGCCCTCGTCACGGGCGCGAGCAGGGGGATCGGCCGCGCCATCGCGCTGCGCCTGGCCAAGGACGGGTTCCGCGTGATCGTGAACTACGCCAGGAACGGCGCCGCCGCCCAGGAGGTCGTGGACTCGATCGGCGCGAACGCGGTCGCGGTTCGGGCCGACCTCGGCGTGCCGGAGGAGGTCACCGAGCTCGCGCAGCGGGTCAGGGCCGAGACGGACGTGCTCGACGTGCTGGTCAACAACGCCGGGATCGGGCTGTCCCAGCCGATCGGGCAGGTGACGCGGGCAGGCTACTCCCGCGTGTTCGCGGTCAATGTCGAGGGCCTGTTCTTCCTCACCCAGCAGGTGCTGCCGCTCGTCCCCGACGGCGGCAGGATCGTCAACGTCACCTCGGGCGCGACCCGCATCGCCTTCCCCGAGGGCATCGCGTACGCGATGAGCAAGGGCGCGGTGCAGACGTTCACCCTGGCCCTGGCCAAGGAGCTGGGCCCGCGCGGGATCACGGTCAACAACGTCGCGCCCGGCATCATCGACACCGACACCAACGCCGGCTGGCTGCGCGGTGACCCCGAGGCGCGGGCACATGCGGCGAGCAGGCACGCGGTCAACCGCGTCGGCCACGCGGACGAGATCGCCGACGTGGTCGCCTTCGCCGCATCCCCCCAGGCCGGCTTCGTCACCGGCACCACGATCGACGCCACCGGCGGCGGAAACCTCTGAGGAGCCAGACAGACATGCCCACGGTCATCCACGACGGCGGCACCGTCCACTACGCGAAGGCGGGCAGCGGCCCCGGTCTCGTGATGGTGCACGGCACCGGCGGCGACGCCGTCACCAACTACGCCCACCTCGTCCCCGGCCTCGCCGATCTCCGCACGGTCATCACCCCCGACTACGCCGGCAGCGGCCACACCTTCGACCCCGGTGGCGACCTCACGCTCGACCTGCTCGCCGGCCAGGTGGCCGCCGCGTTCGAGGAGCCGTCCGACCTGGTCGGGTTCTCGCTGGGCGCCGCCGTGGCCGCCAAGGTCGCCGCCGACCGGCCCGAGCTGGTCAGGCGGCTGGTGCTGATCGCCGGCTGGACGCACCTGGCGGACTCGCGGCTGGAGCTGGGCCTGCGTACGTGGGCCCGGCTGGCCACCACCGACCCCGAGAGCTTCGCCGCGTACGGGCCGCTCGTGGGGTTCAGCCCCGGATTCGTGAGCTCGGTGGGCGCCGGGACGCTGATGGCGGGCGAGCCCCCGCACGGCACCCTGCGCCAGATCGAGCTGGACCTGCGCGTGGACATCAGGGACCTGCTGCCGAAGATCACCGCGCCCACCCTGGTCATCGGCAACACCCGCGACTACCTGGTCCCGGTCGAGCACGCCCGCGCGATGCACGCGGCCGTCCCCGGCAGCGAGTACGCCGAGCTGGACAGCGGCCACGTCGTCCTGCACGAGCGCCCCGCGGAGGTCACGGCGCTGATCAGGGAGTTCATCACCCGCACGTAACCCTGTTCACAGGTAGGAGGGCCCGCTCACCCGATGCCTGAACGTCCACCACACCCACGCCTGGGCCGCCACCAGGAACGGGATCAGCGTCAGGACGACCGGCACCAGCAGCGGCCCCGACGTGCCGGGCTCCAGCGGCAGCCGGAGCCCGGCCAGCACCCCCACGACCACCAGCACCACCGAGGTCAGCGCGTAGGTGCGCCCCTCCCCGGCCCCGCCCGCGAGCACCGCGGCCCGCTCCCGCAGCGTCCCGCGCAGCCGCAGCGCCGCGAACGTCAGCCCGTGCGTGCCGAACAGCGCGGCCAGCACCAGCGCGGGCAGCAGTGCCATCGGCCCCTCGATGCCGAGCAGCACGTGGGCCAGCAGCGCGCCCCAGCTCAGCGCCAGCCCCCAGCTCCCGGCCACGATCGCGCCGTCCCAGAACACCTGCCAGCGCGCCACGGGCAGGCGCCCGCGCAGCCACAGCCCCATGTCCCGCACGACCCAGGCCAGCAGCAGCGTCACCACCACCGTGTGGTTGCCGTGCAGCAGCTCGCCCTCCAGCCGGGGGAACAGCCCGGCCAGCACGCCCGCCGTGGCCACCAGCCACACCTCGTTGCCCAGGAAGAACGGCGCGATCGCGGCGATCACCTCGCGCCGCTCGCCCGCCGACCGGCCCAGGTACGGCAGCGCCATGCCGACCCCGATGTCCGCGCCGGCCAGCACGAGGTAACCGATCGCGAAGAAGCCCAGAACGAAGATCTCCATGACAAGCGTCCCCTAGAACGAAGGAGCAGGAACGGGGGCGTCGACCGGCCGGTCGCCCAGCGCCACCGCGCCGGGCCCGCGCCGCGCCTGCCTGGCCAGCAGCCAGTAGTTGACCATGATCAGGATCGCGAACACCGTGACGAACGCCGTCAGCGAGAAGACCATCTGTCCCCCGGTCACCGGTGACATGGCGTCGGACGTCGTCAGCAGCCCGTACACCACCCACGGCTGGCGGCCCAGCTCGCGGAAGACCCAGCCGCACAACATGGCCACGAACGGAACGGGGATCATCAGCGTCAGCAGCCAGTGCCACGGCCGGAACCCCCGCACCGCCGGCCGGAAGAGCATGAGCAGGAAGCTCGGCAGCGCCACCAGCATCATCACCAGCCACAGCAGGATCATCGCCAGCCCGGCCGCCTTCACCAGGCCCACGTCCGGCAGGTAGTCCCCGGGCCCGAGCCTGGCCACCATCTCCGCCTGCGCGGCCGCCAGCCGTTCCGGGGTGCCCACCCACGCGGCGACCTTCGTGGGCTGCATGGTCTCGAACGACATCCCGCCGATCGCCGCGTTGACGAAGGTGGCGGGCAGCGCCAGGCCCAACCCGATGCGCAGCGACTTGCGGAACAGGTCCTGCTCGGCGGTGCGCCGGCGCAGGTGGTACGCGCTCACCCCGGCCATGAAGAACCCGCCGACGACCATCGCCCCGACCAGCACGTGCCAGAACGCCACCTGCGCAGCCGGGTTGGCCACCATGGCGCCGAAGTCCGTCAGCCGCAGCCGGCCGCCCTCCAGCACGTGCCCGACCGGGTTCTGCAGGAAGCCGTTGGCGACCATGATCCAGAACGCCGACGCGTACGCGGTCAGCGTCACCACCCAGATCAGCGCCAGGTGCGCCCACCGGTTCAGCTTGTTCCAGCCGAAGATCCACAACCCCAGGAACGTGGACTCGACGAAGAACGCCACCAGCGTCTCGATGGCCAGCGCCGACCCGAACACGTCGCCCGCGTACTCGGTCAGCCCGCTCCACGACAGCCCGAGCTGGAACTCCATCACCAGCCCGGTGACGATGCCCATCGCGTAGTTGGTGATGTAGAGCTGGCCCCAGAACCGCGTCATCCGCAGGTGCACGGGGTCGCCGCTGAAGGTGGCGCGGGTCTGGACGACGGCGACCAGCGTCGCCAGCCCGAGCGTCAACGCCACGAACAGGAAGTGCGCGCCCGCCGTGAGCGCGAACTGCAGGCGGGCGAGGTCCACGATGTCCATACCGCAGACCCTCCCGGTACGGTCGTGCCCGCCGCGTCATGCCGGGGCGGGCACCCGACTTACATCCCGGGTCGCACGAGGCCGGCCGGCGTACGACTCAGGGAGTAAGCCAGCCCGGCGTGATCATGCCGGCCTCGTACGCGATGACCACGAGCTGCGCCCTGTCACGCACGCGCAGCTTGGTCATGATCCGGCTGACGTGCGTCTTCGCCGTGGCGGGGCTGAGCACGAGGCGGGCCGCGATCTCGTCGTTGGACAGCCCGGCGGCCACCAGCGTCATGACCTCGCGCTCCCGCTCGGTGAGCGCGTTCAGCTCGGGGCCCGGATCCGGCCGCTTGACCCGGCCGGCGAACTCGGCGATCAGCCGCCGCGTGATCGAGGGCGCGATCAGCGCGTCACCCCTGGCCACGACCCTCACGGCGTGGATCAGCTCGGCCGGCTCGGTGTCCTTGACCAGGAAGCCGCCCGCGCCCGCCCGCAGCGCGCCGTAGACGTAGTCGTCGAGGTCGAACGTGGTCAGGATGATCACCTTGACGCCGTCCAGCGCCGGGTCGCCCGCGATGCGGCGGGTGGCCTCCAGGCCGTCGAGCTCGGGCATGCGGATGTCCATGAGCACCACGTCCGGCCGGTGCTCGCGCGCCCCGGCGATCGCCTCCGCGCCGTTGGCGGCCTCGGCCACCACCTCGATGTCGTCCTCGTCGCTGAGTATGGACCGGAACCCGGCCCGTACCAGGGTCTGGTCGTCGGCGAGCAGTACGCGGATCATCGAGCCCCGTTCGTCGGCTGGGTCAGTGGCAGGCGGGCGGTGACGCGGAAGCCGCCCTCGGGGCGGGGGCCGGCCTCCAGCGTGCCGCCGAGCGCGGTCGCGCGCTCGCGCATGCCCTGGATCCCGAAGCCGCTGCCCCCGTCGTACGTGGCGCCGGGCCCGTCGTCCTCCACGGTGATGATGACATGTCCGGCCTCGTTGGTGATCGCGAGGGTGGCGTGCTCCGTGCCCGAGTGGCGGGCGACGTTCGTCAACGCCTCCCTGACGATGCGGGTGGCGGCCAGGTCCACCTCGGTCGGCAGGGCGCCGAGCGGCCCCGACAGCTCCGTACGCACCTTCAGCCCCGACGCCGCGACCAGCGTGTCCACCCGCGCCAGGCTGTCGGCGGGGGCGACCGGCGCGTCCTCGTCCACCTGGCGCAGCACGCCGAGGGTGGTCCGCAGCTCGCGCAGCGTCTCCTTGCTGGTCTCCTTGATCGTGCGCAGCGCCGCCTCGGCGTGCTCCGGCCGCTTCCTGATCCCGTGCAGCGCCGCGGACGCCTGCACGTTGATCATCGAGATGTTGTGCCCGAGCACGTCGTGCAGCTCCCTGGCGATGCGCAGCCGCTCCTCGCTGGCCCGCCGCCTGGCCTCCTCCTCCTTGGTCAGCAGGGCATCGAGCGCGTGCTGGCGGGCCTCGGACAGGTACGCGCGGCGGTTGCGGGTGACCCCGCCGAACGCGATGGAGGCGACCACCCACCCGGTGATCGAGACGAACGTGGCGTTGTCCACGTGCCGGATTCCGCCGGTCTCGCCGAACCCCATGGCCAGCAGCGCCGCCGCGCCCGTGGCGATGGCGGCGGTGAGATGGCCGCGGTCGGCCGCCGTGTAGAGGGTGACGAACAACATCACGATGAGCGGCCCGTCGGCCCCCGCGTACGGGTAGTAGGCGGCCACCGAGACCGCCACCACGATCAGCGCCGCGACCGGGTAGCGCTCCCGCGCCAGCAACGCGCCGCAGGCGGCCACCGGCAGCACGACGTCCAGGGCGTTCAGCCGGCCGGAGCCGCCGACGGCGAACAAGGACCCGGCCAGCACGGCGATGATGGTCACGAGTGACACGATCGTGCCGGGCGAAAGCCTGCGCATGCCCCTTATTCTGTACGTTTGCGCACGCGGCCGGTTGACAGGGCCCGGTAATCGCGGCGGCACTTCTGGGTAGAGCCGTTGAATGAGTACAAAGGACGAACTACGGCGGGTCGAAGAGGACCTGACCCGGTTGCGAGCCGAGAACCAGGACGTGCGCGACCAGATCCGCGACATGGGCGCGACCGACCAGATCGAGGTCTCGGCGATGATCAGCCAGGCGGACGAGCAGGTCGAGCTGATCGCCCAGCTCGAACGCCGCCGCGACCGGCTGATCCAGCGGCTGGAGGAGGAGGGCGCCCGGTGAGGGGCGCCCATGAGCAGGTCAGCGAAGGGGCGCGCCGACCTCGTGCAGGTGTCTCAGTGCCTGCCCGTACGACTCGATGAGGCCGGTCTGGAGATAGTCGACGCCGATCTCCCTGCAGTAGCGCTCGACGATGGGCTGGGCCTTGCGCAGGTTCGGGGCCGGCATGTTGGGGAACAGGTGGTGCTCGATCTGGTAGTTGAGCTGGCCGAGCGCCACGTCGGTGAACAGGTTGCCGCGCACGTTGCGGGAGGTCAGCACCTGCTTGCGGAGGAAGTCCAGCTTGTCCTCCTTGGTGAGCACGGGCATTCCCTTGTGGTTCGGCGCGAACGTGGAGCCGAGATAGATCCCGAACAGCCCCTGGTGCACGGCGAGGAACAGCAACGCCTTGCCGAAGGGCAGCACGGTGAAGACCACGCCGAAGTAGAGCACGAAGTGGGCGAGGAGCAGTGTCAGCTCCAGGCCGCGCCGCTTGGTCGTGGGCTGGAACAGCGCCTTGAAACTGGCGATGTGAAGGTGCCAGGCCTCCAGCGTGAGCAGCGGAAAGAACCAGAAGGCCTGATATTTCGCGATGAAGCGGGGCAGGCCGGTGCTCCGGGCGGCCTGGTCCTCCGACCAGACGATCACGGCCGGTGAGACGTCGGGGTCGTGGTCCTCGTGGTTGGGGTTGGCGTGGTGCTTGTTGTGCTTGGTGGTCCACCAGCCCCAGCCGAGACCGATGGCGAAGTTGCCGAGGATCAGGCCCATGATGTCGCTCGGCCGCCGCGTCCTGAAGACCTGCCGGTGCCCGAGGTCATGGGCGAGGAAGCCGAACTGGGCGAAGACCACGGCCAGCGCGGCTGCGACGAGAAGTTGCAACCAGGAGTCGCCCACCCAGATGAACAGGGCCCAGCCGCCGGCGTACACGACGGCCGCGATGCTCGTTCGGATGGCGTAATAAACGGGACGCCGGTCGAGGAGACCGGCGTCCGCGATGCGATGGGCTAGTCGGGCGAAGTCACTGCCTCGAGTGTCGATGGTGCCAGGACTGGCCACTGCTCTCCTTACCTCACGGTGCAAGTTGCCCTAACCATCGCGCATCCGCCGTCAAACCGGAAGCACGTAGCCTGGCGATGTGATCTACGTCAACACGCCCCTCACCTCCGGGATCCGCGAGGCCGTAACCGCGACCTGGGGTCTCGGGGGAACGGCCGAGCGCCTGCACGGCGGAGAGGAATCCGCCGCCTACCGCCTCGACGGTCACGTGATCAGGATCGGTCCAGAGGGGCGTGCCGTCGGCGAGCTGGAATGGTGCCATAGGATCGCCCGGCACGCCGCCGTCACTCTACCCGAGGCCGTCGCCCCGCTGACCACCTCGGAGGGAACGACCGTCGTCGTGGTGGCCGGCCGCCCCATCTCCTGCTGGCCGTACGTCGAGGGCTCCTGGCCCGACTCCGACGTGCCCGCCCAGCGCGCGGCGGGCGCCCGCCTGCTGGCCAGGCTGCACACGGCGCTGTCCGGCTTCGACCCCGGCCCGCGCCCGGTGCCCGCCTTCCAGGAGCCCGGCCTGTACGGCGAGCCGCCCCAGGACGCCGCCGGGCTGGACGACCCCGACCTCGACCGCTGGCTGGCGGACTTCCACACCCGGCACCCGCGCCGCCACCCGCTGCACGGCGACTACTACACCGGCAACACCCTGGCCAGGGACGGCGAGCTCGTGGCGGTCCTCGACTGGGACGAGTGCTTCGTCGGCGCCCCGGAGCTGGACCTGGCCGCCGCCGCCCTGGAATGGGGCGACGACCTGGCGGGGCCGAGCGAGGAGTTCGTGGCCGCCTACCACGAGGCGGGCGGCACGGCGGCGCGCCTGGACGAGGAGTCGCTGGCCCAGCTCGTCCGGCACAAACTCCGCAGGGAGTACGCCTACTTCCACAAGGCCGTGCGCGCCGGGGTGCGGCACGACGCGGAAGACCTCGAATACCACCACGCCAGGGTCGAGCTGTTCCACCGCCTGCGCCCCTGACCACCGCCGCCGTGACGAGCGGGCCCGACCCCGCCGTGACGAGTGGGCCGGTCACCGGTGTGACGAGTGGGCCGGTCACCGGTGTGACGAGCGGGCCGGTCACCGGCATGGCGGGGCGCGCCGAGCTCGCTCCCCGCCACCCGCAGCGGCCCCAGAATCCCGACCCGCATCCACCCTCCACGACTGCGCGCGGGGTCAACAGTACGCACCCGCGCGACCCCGCCGTACCGGCGTTCAGCGGCCGAGCCGGTCCCGCAGCAGCTCGACCGGCAGGTGCGGCACCGTGGCCTCGCCGAACTCCGGCAGCCCGACGAGCAGCTCCGCGTCGGCCGCGTGCAGCCCCGCCACCGCCGCGTACCCCCTGCTCTGCCGCGGCTCGATGGTGTAGTAGGTGCCGTTGCCGTACTGGATGCGCACGCTCTCCAGCGCCGGTCGCGCGCTGGCCAGGCAGGCCCCCATCGGCAGCCCCAGCTCGGTCGGCGAGATGAGCGTGTGGGCGTTGCCGGCCACGACCAGCGCGGGCTCGATGTGGGCGGTCAGCACCCGTTCGGCCATCAGCGCGTCGCGCTGCGACCAGTCGCCGGTGAACATCCCCCCGTCGAACAGCGTGACCGACAGCTCCGGGACGGACTTGAGCACGGCGAAGTGCCCCGCCGTCACGCGCCCGTCGCCGAGCCACCACAGCGGATGGTCGAGCCCCCTGCCGTCGGCCAGGTAGCCGTCGAGCTGCGGCTTCAAGGTCTCCGGCCATTCCAGGGCGAGATGGGTCAAATCGAGCGCCCGCATGAGGCCGAGGATGATCAGCGGGTTCTCCCTGACCCCGTGCACCTCGCCGAGCAGCAGCAGCCCCGTCTCCTCCAGCGAGCGTCTGGCCCGGTCGAGCGCGGCCTTCTCGACCGGCAGCTCGTAGTCGTCCGTACGGAACTCGGCGACGGCCTGGAGCAGACCGTCCAGTGTGTCGACGCCTGGCATGCCTCCACAGTGTTCGCACTCGTCGCTGAGCGCAACCAGCCGGAGTGCAGGATCAGGGGCAGCGGACGACCATGCCCGCGTAGGAGAGGTTGCCGCCGAAGCCGAACAGCAGCATCGGCGCCCCCTGCGGCACCTCCCCGCGCTCCAGCAGCTTGGACAGCGCCAGCGGCACGCTGGCCGCCGAGGTGTTCCCCGACTCCACCACGTCCCTGGCGACGATCGCGTTGACCGCGCCGAGCTTGTCGGCGATGGGCTCGATGATGCGCAGGTTCGCCTGGTGCAGGACCACCGCCGCCAGGTCCTGCGGCCGCACGCCGCCGCGCTCGCACGCCTGCCGGGCGATGGCGGGGAGCCGGGTGGTGGCCCAGCGGTAGACGGTCTGGCCGTCCTGGGAGAAGCGGGTCGGGGTGCCCTCGATGCGGACGGCCCGGCCCAGCTCCGGGGCCGAGCCCCAGACGACGGGGCCGATCCGCGCCTCCTCGGACGCGCTCACCACGGCGGCGCCGGCGCCGTCGCCCGTCAGCACGCAGGTGGTCCTGTCGGTCCAGTCGGTCACCGCGGTCATCTTGTCGGCGCCCACGACCAGGGCGTGGGTGGCGGCGCCCGCGCGGATGGCGTGGTCGGCCTGGGCCAGGGCGTGGGTGAAGCCGGAGCAGGAGGCGCCCAGGTCCATCAGGGCGCCGCCCGGCACGCCGAGCCGGGCCGCCACGCGGGAGGCGACGTTGGGGGCGCGCTCGGTCTGGGTGCAGGTGGCGACCAGCACGAGGTCGATGTCGGAGGCGTCCAGGCCGCTGCCGGCCAGCGCCTTGGCGGCGGCGTGCGTGGCCAGGTCGGCGACGCTCTCGCCGTCCTCGGCCACGTGCCTGGTGCGGATGCCGACCCGCTTGCTGATCCACTCGTCGCTGGTGTCCACCAGCTCCGCCAGATCGTCATTTGTCAGGATCTTGGCGGGTTGGTAGTGGCCTGTGGCGACAAGTCGTGATCCACTCATGCGGCGGACTATAGCAAGCGAACGTTCGGACGCTAAAGTGGCTCGCATGAACGCTCCACCAACGGACGGAGACCTCGCATGAGCCCGCGCAGGTCGGTCGCCGAGGCGCTGGGCACGCGGGCGGCCATCCTCGACCGCTCGGTGGCCATCGCCTCCATGGAGGGGCTCGAAGGGCTGACCATCGGCCGGCTCGCCACAGAGCTGGGCATGAGCAAGTCGGGCGTGCTCGGGCACTTCGGGTCCAAGGAGGCGCTGCAGCTCGCCGTCCTGGAGCGGGCCGGGGAGATCTTCCGGGCCGAGGTGTGGGAGCCCGCCCTGCCCGCCGCGCCGGGACTGGCGCGGTTGCGGGTGCTCTGCGAGGCGTGGATCTCGTACCTGGAGCGTCAGGTCTTTCCCGGCGGGTGCTTCTTCGTGGCGGCGGCGCACGAGTTCGACGGCCGGCCCGGGGCGGTGCGGGACGCGGTGGAGAGCCGGTTCGAGGCCTGGCGAGGGCGGCTGGGCAAGGAGGCGGGCCGGGCCGTGGACGCGGGGGAGCTGCCCGCGGGCACGGATCCGGAACAGGTGGTGTTCGAGTTGCTGGGCGTGGTCATGGCGTTGAACCACGCGATCCAGCTGCACGGCGACGAGCGGGCCGCCACCCGTGCCCGCCGTGCCGTGGAGTCGCGCCTGATGCCTGCCGGCTGGTCTTCCGCCTGACGCCTGCGGGCTGGTGGTCTCCCGCCTGACGGTGGTCGGCGGGAGAGCGCCTGACTGCTGTGGCTACTGTGTCGAGAGACGGTCGAACAGGGCCAGTGCCGCCTGCCTGACCTCGTCCGGCGAGACGCCGTCCAGGGTCTGCCTGGCGTCGTCGATGTCGCGGGTGGTGGCCAGCGTGATGGCCACGGACGAGGCGGCGGCACGGTCGATCGATCCCGTCGGGGCGGCGTCGGCCAGTTGCTGGGCGCTCGCGGCGAGGTCGAGGTTGTCTCTCAACGGATCTCCTCGGGTGAAGACGGTTCGGCCCATTGCATCACTTGACATCGTGCCGCATCCACCATTCGGTGAATTCCCGGCATCGCCCGTCGGGAGCGAACCGTATCACCCAGAGGTTGCTGTACGTTTTGTCCGGGTATGTCGTGACTCCTTGGATGACGCTCACGTCCTCCGTCACGCTCACCGGATGCCACTCGAATGTGGCCTCACCTGGCTTGTCCTGTCGCCCCAGCCACTCGCGGACGATGTCGTCCTTACCCTGCCACGGCGAGCTGTACGGCTCGGTGTAGTAGACCGCGTCGTCGGTGAACAGGGCGGCGATGTCGTCGGGATCGTTGGAGTTCCACGCGCGTACGTAGCCCTCGATCCACGGATGCGGCTGGACCATGGGGTCATCCTCTCAGTGGGTCGTGACCCACGGACATGAGCTCGCGCCGCGAGTCGTCGTCCGTACGGTCACCCATGGTCTCGACAAGCTCCACGACCTGGCGCATCACGTCGAGATCGCTCTTGGTGAGGTCGCCCTTGCGCTTGCTCAGGACATGCAGCACGCCTCGCCCCAGCTCGTCGATCCCCAGGTCGGGGTCGGGCGGGAAGCCCTCCTCGTCGGAGGCCTCGGCGAGCAGGTACGAGCGCAGTTCCTCGGAGTTCATGTTGACCGCCCGATGGAACTCGTTCCAGAGCATGTCGGTGTCGAAACCCTCAGTCATATCGCCCGCCCTACCCGCCACGTCCCGCGTTACGCACCCGTCACCCCACGCCGTCGGCGAGCTTGGCCACCGTGTCGGCGACGCGCCGTTGCCGGGTCTCGAGTCCGGTAGGGGAGTGCCGTCTGGTGAAGAGAGGAGAAGCCGACAAAAAAAGTCGTCAAGTGCCATGGTTACGATTCGCTGAATTTCGTATCTCGTTTAGGTATGGAGGTACTCAGGGCGTACGTCCCCGCCTCAGTAACCATGGAGTCGCCCCGGCGCGGGGGACGCAGGGGCGGCTCCCCGTAAAGGGATGGGTGCCGCGAGGAGGGGACGGCACGTGTCACGGGCCTGGACGAGCGGTCTGCCAGCCGCGGTCCCCGCCCGTGACACGTGCCGGACGGGCCTGGAGCCGGACGGCGTGGAGCACGACGGGCCCTGGAGTCGGGAGGCCGCGGAGCCGGGCGGGCCTGGAGGCCGGGAGCTGCGGCTACTGCGGGCCGGAGGGGGCGGGCCCGGTGCTGCCGCGCGGCGTGAGGATGGCGGCCTGATCCTCGTACGGCGGCACGTCCTCGCCCGCGATCAGCGCGAGCAGCCGCTGCGCGGCGTGGGCGCCGTAGGCCGGGATGTCGCGGGTGAGCGCCGTCAGCGGCGGCCGCACCACCTGGGCCAGCGGCGAGTCGTCCCAGGCCACGATGGACAGGTCGCGGGGCACCTCCACCCGCATCTCCTGCGCCACCGACAGGCCGGCCACGGCCATGATGTCGTTGTCGTAGACGATGGCGGTGGGCCGGTCGGGCGAGCTCAGCAGCCGCCTGGTGGCCCTGGCGCCCTCCTCGCCGGTGTAGTCGGTGTGCACGATGACGTGCTCGGCCACGCCCTCGCACGCCTGCCTGAACGCCTGGTCACGGACCGTCGTGTGGACCAGCTCCGGCAGCCCGGCCACCCGCGCGATGCGGCGGTGCCCCAGCGCCACCAGGTACCCGACGGTCTCGCGCACGGCCTCGCCCTCCTCCGACCAGATGGCCGACAGCGAGCCCGACTGGGAGGGATGGCCGATCACCACCGCCGGCATGCCGAGCCGTTCCAGCTCGGCCACGCGGGAGTCGTCGTAGTGCAGGTCCACCAGGAACACCCCGTCGATGCGGCTCTCGCCCCACCAGTGGCGGTAGACCTCGCTCTCCTGCTGGTGGCTGGTGACGACCTGGAGCAGCAGCGCGTACGAGCGGTCGGCGAGCACGCCCTCGATGCCGCTGATCAGCTCCATGAAGAACGGCTCGACGCCCAGGATGCGCGCGGGCCGGCAGAGCGCGAGGCCCACGCAGTTGGCGCGGGCGCCGTTGAGGGCGCGGGCCGCGCTGTTGGGCCGCCAGCCGATCTCGTCGGCGATGGCGACGATCCTGGCCCGCGTCGCCTCCGACACGCCCGGCTGCCCGTTGAGCGCGTAGGAGACCGCCACCTTGGACACTCCCGCCCGGCTGGCGATGTCGGCGATCGTCGGTCGCTTCACGAACTCCCTCTCTGAACCGGATAACCCTCCATACTGTAGGTCACCCCGCCCTCCTGACATGGTGCCCGCCCGGCGGAGCGTTAACCGCTTAAGTCGCGTGCCAGGGTCTCGTGCCCTGCGTCTCCTTGGCGGACTCGGCCACGCGCAGCGCGTACGTCGGCCGCTCCGCCCCCTCCACCGGCCCCAGGTACGTGTGCCCGGTCAGATGGCACCACGCCGGCAGGTCCACGGGGGCGGCGGGGTCGGTGGCGATCAGATGGATCACGGCGCCCGGCCCGGCGGCGCGTACGTGGGCGCGCAGCTCGATGAGCAGCTGCACGCACAGCTTGCCGGCGCCGTCGACCACGAGATCAGGCATGTGTATAGGAAACCACCACTCCAGCCCCGCCTGCGCCGGGGCCCTCAGCGGACGGAGCAGATCGCGTCCTCGATCACCCGGGTGACCGCCTCGGGATGCGAGACGAGGGTCAGGTGCGAGCCGCCGGCGAACTCGGTGACCTTGGAGCGGGCCCGCTCGGCCATGGCACGCTGCGAGGCAGGAACGATGATCTTGTCGCCGGTGGCGATGAAGTACCAGGAGGGGATCGCCTGCCAGGCCGCGGCCCTCGACGGGGTCGTGAACGCTGCCGTGGAGGCCGCCCGCTGGGTCGCCCAGAGCTGGTGGGCGGTGTCCCTGGGCAGGTCGGAGGCGAAGGAGCGGACGAAGACGTCCCGTTTCAGGTAGAGGTCGGCCGCATCGCCTGCCGCACCGGGGTAGGCGGCCCGGTCGTACAGGGTGGCCGGGTCGCCGCCGAGGGCCGAGCCGGAGCCGCTGAGCTGCGCGGTCGTCTCGCCCACGGCGGGCGCCGCCGCGTTGACGTACACGAGGGCCTTGACGTCCGGGTCGCCCGCGGCGGCATTGGTGATCACCGAGCCGCCGTAGGAGTGGCCGACGAGGACGACGGGACCGGAGAGCGTGCGCAGGAAGTCGCGCACGGTCCCCGCGTCTCCGGTCAGGCCGCGCAGCGGGTTGCCCACCGCACGCACGAGGTGACCCGACTGCTGCAGCGCCCGGATCTCGCCGCTCCAGCTCGAGGTGTCGGCCCAGGCGCCGTGGACCAGCACGACGGTGGGCTTGGTGGTGCCGGACGCAGGGCACGGAGCCCGCCGCTCCGCGGAGGCCGGCGCCACGGCGGTGGCGGACGCCAGCACCAGGACGCAGGCCGGAACGCTGAATCGCGTCATACCCGCTCACCTCCGAACGAATGCGTTCTTCTCAGGCTGCCAGCAGCCGCCTCCAGAGCTGGTGGTGCGGCCGTCAAACGACCGCTCCGACCAGGTAAAGGCCCCAGCGCCCCGGTCAGGACCGGGCAGCGGAACCGGCTGTCAGCGGAACCGGCTGTCAGGAGGGAACGCTCATGCCGGTCGTCAGGAGCGGGAGCATGACCTCGACGCGGGTGCCCGCCCCGGGCTCCCCGGTCACCACGCAGATGCCGCCCAGCTCGGCCGCCCGCTCCCGCATCGAGCCCAGCCCCACGCCCGCGCGGTGCGACGCGGGCAGCCCCTTGCCGTCGTCGGCGATCAGCACCCGCAGCATCGGCTCCTCCCGCTGCAGGACGATCCTGGCCCGCGACGCCTCGGCGTGCCGGCGGATGTTGGTCAGCGCCTCCTGGACGATGCGGTAGACGGCCACCTCGACGGCCGCGGGCAGGTCCGCCAGATCCCCCTCGACCTCCACCTCGATCTCGGTGCCGGGCGAGGACTGCCCGGCCAGGTCGCGTACCGCGCGGGCCAGGCCGAGGTCGTCGAGCGCGGGCGGGCGCAGGCCGTACACGAGCTCGCGGATGTCGCCGGTGACGGCGCTCATGCCCGCGTGCAGCTCGCGCAGCAGCTCGTCGGCGGCCTCCGGGGAGTTCTTCAGGCTCAGGCGGGCCATGTTGATGGTCATCGCCATGGCCGAGAGGGTCTGGCCGAGGCCGTCGTGCAGGTCGCGGCGCAGGCGGCGGCGCTCCTCCTCCCTGGCCGTCAGGATGCGCTCGCGCGAGCGCTGCAGGTCCGCCGCCATGCGCACCGCGTGCGCCACGTCGGCGGCGTACGGGGTGAGCGTGGCCAGCACGCGCTCGTTGTGCGCGGCGGGGAAGCGGCGCGGCCCGGGCGGGCCGACGAGCAGGCGGCCGACCCGCGCCCCGTGCCAGACCAGCGGCACCTCCCGCGGTCCGGTCCCGACGCGGCCGCTCTCCACGTAGCGGGGCTCGCCGTCGGCCACCTCCACGGCCACGCCCTCGACCGCCAGCCCGTCGCGCAGCACGCTCACCACCGAGGTCAGCGCCCTGGCCGGGTCGGCGCCGCGCACGGCCTGCGTCAGCCGCTCGGCCAGCACGCCGGGGTCGCCGACCGCGCCGTACAGCAGCCGGTCCACGGCCCGCTGCAACGCCCGCCGCAGCGGCTGGAAGAACGCGCCGGCGAACAGCGCGGCCGCGACCCCGGCCACCTGGTGGTAGCCGGAGACGACCAGGCTCGACAGCGTGCCCGCGCCGAAGTAGACGAGGCTGACCACGACGACCACGCCGGCCGCCACGATGGCGCGGCTGATGACGGTGTCGATCCCGTAGAGCCGGTAGCGCATCACGGAGAACGCCACCGCGAACGGGATGGCCGCCGCCCAGGCGATGGCCGGCCACATGAACACCGGCCAGATCGCGCCCAGGACCAGGAAGAAGATGTACCCGGCGAACGCGAGCAGCGGCCAGCCGATCTGCCGCCGCCCGACCGGATCGGCCCGCCGCATCCGCACCGCCATCGACAGGGCGGCGAGCGCCATCGCGGTGTAGATGCCCGCCCAGCTCACGATCGTGAGCACGTCCATGTACGGGGCCAGCGCCGGCACCCGCAGCGGATTGGGGATCACCGCGGGCAACCCCGACACGCTGGTCGGCGGCGGCACCCTGAGCAGGTACCGCACGGTCGCGGCGGTGATCGCGACGCAGCCCAGCCACAGGGCGGGCCGCCAGCGCCTGGAGGGCAGGCGGCCGTCAGGCGAGTACAGCGGCAGCACCATCGTGAGCGCCAGCCCGCACACCGCCCACCCGAGCTGGGCCGGCACCCGCATCCACCCCGCCAGGAGCAGCTCCCCGTCGGCGGCCAGGCGGAACATCAGCCCGCTGGACAGGTCGCTGACGGCCGCCGCCAGGCCGCCGGCGCACATGAGCCAGGCCATGTTGAGCCGGGGCCGGTGGTAGATGAGGAACGCGCCGACCGCCGGGAAGGTGAAGGTGACGGCCGTCTGCGGGCTCACCGTCCTGTCGGGCTCCCACTCGGTGGGCAGCCCGGCCCAGACCAGGAACGCGGCCAGGGACAGCAGCGGTGAGGCCACCGCCATGGCGGACGCGACGACGACCCGGCCCGTCAGGCGGGTGGGCTTGTTCCCGGCGAGTTCGGCCATCGTGCTCTGTCCCGCTCCTGTCCTGGCCCCGCGAAACGGGCGGGGCCAGGACAGAATAGGCGCTACTGGACCGTGACGGTGGTCTTCGCCGTCACAGTTGTGCCCGTCACCTGCCCGGTCACGGTGAACGTGCCGGGCCGGGCGTACCGCTCGGGATCGACGGACTCCCAGGTGACGGCCACCGAGCTGTCCTTCGACCCGTCGTTGTACGTCGCCACGACGGTCCCCGGCAGCGACGGGGCGACCCCGGCCCGGGTCGTGACGCTCTCCTCGGCGATCGAGGTGATCGTCACCGCCGCGGTGGCGCGGACGTACACCGTGGCCTGGGCGGGCCCGCGCACGCCTTCGGCCAGGCCGGTGACGGTGAAGCTGGTGCCGCCCGTCCTGACCTGCTCCGGCGTCACCTGCTGCCAGGTGACGGCGGTCCGGCCGCGGGAGCCGTCGGCGTACAGGGTCTCGACCGTGGCGGGCAGCTCCGGCAGCGTGTCCACCAGGGTGGGCACGTGGACGGGGCGCACCGCGTCCGGCGGCACCTCGTACACCTTGACCTCCAGCAGGCCGACCGACGCGCCGCCCGATTCGAGCTGGACGCGCAGGCGCGAGGTGGTGACGGTGTCGAAGGAGACGGTGTTGTAGGCGTCGACGGCCGTCGGGTAGGACTGCGCGCCGGTGACGTCCTCGAAGGAGTCGCCGTCCCACTGCTGGATCTTCCACGAGGCGGGCACGCGCACGCCGCCGCCGTCGTCGAAGAAGTACACCTCCGCCTTGTTCACCTGGACGGGGGCGGGCCAGTCGAGCTGGACCCACTGCGTGCCCTGCTGCGGCCAGGTGCCCCAGCGCGGGTTGGCCGCGTCGTTGGAGCGTGGCGGGTCGATGTCGTCGTTGACGGCGGTGACGCGCTCCCACGGTGAGGTGTAGGAGGCGGTGGGCGTGGCCTTGGGGGCGACGTTGACCTGGGTGGCCTGGTCGGTGGCGGTGACGTTCACGGTGGCGGTGGTGGTCTTCGCGCCGTCCGTGGCGGTCAGCTCCAGCGTGTACGGCCCCGGCGCCGAGAACGCGATCACCGTGGCCGGGCCGGTCGGGTCGGTGAAGTACGCCTCACCGGGCCCGTCCACCTTGGACCACTGCATGGTCAGCGTGCCCTTGGGCAGCGCGTCGTCCTTGACCACGGCCTCGATCCTGGCCTGGCCCGGGCGGGTGAACGCGGGATCGACGACGGGCACCACGGACGGCGCCTGGTTGGTGACCCGGCCCACGTCCGCGCCCGCCCGGTAGGCCTGCACCTCCTTCAGGCCGGTCGCGTACCCGGGCCGGTGCGTGACCAGCACGCGCAGCTTCTGGGCGGTGACGGCCGGGAAGCGCACCTCGTTGAGGTTGGCCCGGGGGTGGAGCGGCCGCTTGTCCTGCCTCGGCACGTCCTTCCAGGTGCCGCCGTCGAGGTACTGCACCGAGTAGAAGGCGGGCTCGCCGGAGGTCTTGCGGTCGTTGTAGAAGTACAGCTTGAGCTGGTCGACCTTCCGGGGCGAGCCGAGGTCCACCTCCAGCCAGTCCTGGGGGTTGCCCGAGCCCTTGGAGTCCCAGACGGGTGCGTTGACGGTGAAGCCGTCCACGGCCCCCGCCGGGTCGCCGTGGGAGGCGGTGGCGGATCCGACCAGGTTCTGGCGGGTGCTGCGCAGGTCCACGCCGGCCTTACGGAACAGGTCCTCGATGCGGTCGCCGGTCAGCTCGACGTCGGTGGGGGACTTGAGCGAAGCCTTCTCCGCGTGCACCACCGTGCCGCCCTCGACCTTGCCGGTCCTCGGGTCCCAGGTCGCGTGCGCGAGGCCGGAGAGCGTGACCTTGCGCTTGCCGTCGATCAGGATCGAGTACCCCTCGGGCACCCCGGCGTAGTGCCTGGTGCCGTCGCCCGGCTTGTCCCAGACGATGGTCAGGTCGGCGCCGCGGTAGTTGACGCCGTTGACGGTGAAGTGGTCCCAGCCGATGTCCACCGGCCACAGCTCGACCTTGCCGTCCGAGCGCGGGCGCAGGCCCATGACGTCCTCGATGACGGTCCAGTTGCTGCTGCCCAGGATCGTGTGGTGGATCCAGGAGCGGTAGCCGATGGTCTTGGTCTGCGGGTTCCAGTTGGCCCAGTACTCGTTGGCGTCGGGGTAGCGGGTGTCGCCGCCGACGTACTGCGACCAGGCGTTCCAGTACAGGAGCTGCTTGTACTGCTCGGCCGTGATGTACGGGGTCTCGTACTGGCGCATCGCCTTGGAGAACAGCGCGAAGTTCCGGGTGGAGTTGATCTGGGAGAAGTTGTTGGTGCCCGGGTGGCCCGCGGCGGCGGCCTCCGCCTTGTCCTTCTGGTTGGCCGTGTACGCCGGGAAGATCGGATATTCCGCCGGATCGGCCCACAACCTCAAGGCTTCCCGATATTTCGGGTCATCGGTGGGGACGAGGCCGGCCGCGTACGGGATGTAGTTGTTGGACTCCTTCCACGGGATCAGGTTGCCCGTCTGCAGGTCGCGGTGCTTGAACAGCTTGTTCTGCTCGTCCCACAGCAGGGTCAGGACGCCGTTCTTCACCTTGTCGGCCACGCCGCGCAGCTCGGCGGCCTTGGCGGCGTCGCCGGCCAGCTCGTACGCCTGCGCCGCCGCCACCGCGTTGGCGTAGACGTAGGCGCCTTCGAGCCGCTCGTTGGCCCGGTCGTAGTAGTGGAACGACACCGCGTCGGCGTCGTTGCCCGTCATGGCCTCCCAGTCGTACTCGATGACCCCGTTGCCGTTGGAGTCGTACGCGTCGAGCTGGCCGTACACGTCCTTCTCGGCGTACCTGGCCAGGTTGCGCAGGATCGACGGTTGCCCGCCGTGGATCTGGTAGCTCTCCAGGGCCGCTGCCGAGATGTACTGCGTGTAGCTGTTCGACCAGTTCTCCGGGTCGCCGGGGTTGTCGGTGTACTTCGAGCTGCGCGACACCTCGCCCGCCGACACCCACGGCCCGTACGAGTAGATCGGGTCCCGCAGGTACTTCAGGTCCTGCACGAACATCGGCACGGTCAGCACGATCGCGTTGTTGTAGCCCAGCGCGCCCTCCACCGACGTGGGGAACTGGAAGTCGTTGCCGGGGATGTCGGCGTCGAGGAAGTTGAAGCGCATCAGCCACCAGCGGTAGTAGACGAACTTCTTGATGTTCTCGTCGGGCACGTCGATGTAGGGCAGGTTCTCGGCCCACCAGGCGTTGTAGTCCTGGAGCTGGCGGCGCAGCGCCTGCTGCGGCGAGCGGCCCTTGTAGCCGTCGTACTCCGCGCGCGACCTCGGCAGCTCGTCGGTGACGAAGCCCATCTGCACCTTGGTCCGCACGGTCTTGCCGGGCTCCACGGTCAGCGAGCCCTTCAGCGTGCCGTCCGACACCTTCAGGCCGTCGCCGCTGAGCCGGGGGAAGATCGTGGTCAGCTTGTTCCTGGCCCACACCGCGCCGGTCAGCTCCCGGTCACCGTCGGCCTTCCTGGCGTAGGGCGAGGTGACCGTGACGGGCACGGTACGCGGCTCGGCGCCGGTGTTGGTGATCTCCAGGGTCGTCACGGCCACGTTCTCGTGGGTGATGAACTTCTTGACCCCGACCGCGAGCCCGTCGCCGCTGTACTTGCCGGTCCAGTGGCTGGGCATCTGCAGGCGCTCGGCGACGTTCTCGGCGAGCGGGGAGCCGAGCGAGATCTCGTAGGCGTCGCGGTTGTCGATGCTCTCCCAGTACGCCACGTGCCCGCCGAAACCGAGCACCGACGGGTCGTGCTCCTTCATGAACAGCGCCCGCCCGCGCGTCATCAGCCACGGCCCCGCCGGGTCGTCACCGGGGCGGGCGAGCATGCGGTCGATCCAGTACGAGTCGCCGCCCTTCTCCTTGTCGTAGATCTGCTCCATCATCTTGCGCGGGTGGTAGCCCACGGGCTCGGCCGGCACCGGGTCGGCCCCGGTGAAGACCGGCATGCCCAGGGCCTCGTCCGCGTACGAAGGCGCTGCGCCCAGCGAGGCTGTGAGCGCTAACACGGCTAAGCACACCAACGGTTTGCGCACGTGCATCTCCTAGATCGTCGGTAGCCAGACACGCATGGTCGCGGGGCCCCGGTTGCCCCACCGGTGGTACGGCACCAGCCGCAGCCGCACGTCGGCGCCCTCCTCGGGCGCTCGCGCGGCGGCGTACGGCCAGGAACCGTTGCCGCCCGACGCCAGCCGCGCGCCCACCTCCAGCTCCACCACGCCGTCCGTCTCGTGCTCCACCGGCGGATCGACGCGCGCCGTCACGCCGGCGAGCGGCGGCTCGTCGGCCACCGACTCCGCGCAGTAGACCAGCGGCCCCCGCTCCACGGCCGCGCTGCCCCGCAGCGCGTCGATCCGCCGGTCGGGGACGGTCCACCTGGGCCGCATCGGCAGCTCCAGCCGGATCTCGTCACCGGCCCGCCACGGCCCCTCGACGTAGGCGTAGCCGGGGCTCACCGGCCGGATGACCGGGCCCTCGGGCAGCGGCGCGTCCGGGGCGGAGACGGGGACGTGCGCGAGCGTGGCGTCGGTGGCCCAGGCCGGGACGCGCAGCCCGATGCGGCCCTCGCCGTCCTCCAGCACCCGCACGCTGACCGAGCCCTGCCACGGGTAACCGGTCTCCACCCGCAGCGCCAGCCGCCCCGAGCGGATCTCCGCCGGGGTGAGGTGGTGGATCAGCACCCCGCCGTCCTTCGCCGCGGCCACGTAGGCGGGCAGCGAGGCCAGCGTGCGGGCGATGTTGTTCGGGCAGCAGGACACGTCGAACCAGGGTGAGCGCAGCCCGCCCTCGGCCGCGTGGTTGACGCCGTCGAGCGGCGTCGCCGGCACCCGCACCTGCAGCGGGTTGACGTAGAAGAACGACTTGCCGTCCAGCGCCACGCCCGTGGCGAGCATGTTGTACATGGTCCGCTCGGCCAGGTCGGCGTAGCGCGCGTCGCCGGTGGCCAGCAGCAGCCGGTGCGCCAGCATGATGGAGGCGATGCTCGCGCACGTCTCGTTGTAGGCGCGGTCGGGCGGCAGCTCGTAGTCCTCGCCGTACGACTCGTCGGCATGCCTCGAGCCCATGCCGCCGGTCAGGTGCGTACGCCGGGCGACCGTCCGCTCCCACTGCGACTCGACCGCCTTGAGCAGCTCCTGGTCCCCGGTCTCGACCGCCACGTCCACCACGCCCGAGGCCAGGTAGAGCGCGCGCACGACGTGCCCGCGGAACACCTGCGCCTGCCGGACGGGCACGTCGTCCTGGTAGTAACCGCGGCCGAAAGGGATGTCGGCGAGCGCGGGCAGGCCGCGGCGCTCGACGAAGCGGCGGGCCATCTCCAGGTACCGCTCGGTGCCGGTGGCCCGGTACAGCTCGACCAGCGCCATCTCGATCACGGGATGGCCGCAGGTCTCGTCGGTGTCCATGAAGCGCCGGCACACGTGGTCGGCGGCCCTGGTGACGACCCGGGTGAGCTGGTCCTCGCCGTGCATGCGCAGGCGCGCGACCCCGGCCTGGATGAGGTGGCCGTAGCAGTAGAGCTCGTGACCCCACTCGAAGTCGGTGTACCGGCTGCCCGACCAGCGGGTGTTGAGGTAACCGTCGCCCTCCTGGGCCTGCGCCACGACCTCGGCCAGCGCGGGCAGCCCGGGATGATCGGCCCAGGCCATGGCCTCCAGCAGCTTGTAGATCTCCGAGTCGCTGAACTCCCGTCCCCTGCGGGGCCGCTCGCCGCGGAAGTTGCCGATCCAGCCTTCGCGCTCCTGCCATTCCTGGCAGTGGGCGATCGTCACCTCGTTGTTGAGCACGACCCGGTCACCCCAGAAGCCGGGCAGCACGCGTACGGAGTCGAGGCCGAGGGGGGACAGGACACCCGATGAGGGCAGGACGGGATTAGCCACGCAGAGCTCCTGACATGAATCCGCGCACGTAGTGGCGCTGCAGAACGATGAAGAGGATGAGACAGGGGATGGCCATGACCATGACTCCGGCCTGGAGCATGCCGTAGTCGATCGCGCCGAACGTGTGCTGCGTCATGCTGACCACGGCCACCGGCAGCGTGAAGGACGAGCCGTCGTTGAGCAGGATGAGGGGCGCGAAGAAGTCGTTCCACGAGGCCAGGAACGCGAACAGGCCGACCGTGATCAGCGCGGGCCGCACGGCGTGCAGCAGGATCCTGGAGAAGGCCCGGAACGTGCCACAGCCGTCCACCAGCGCGGCCTCCTCCAGCTCGCGCGGCAGCGCCTCGAACGCGTTGCGCATCATGAACAGCGCGAACGGGAGCTGGAACATCACGAACACCAGCGAGAGCCCGACCAGCGAGTTCTGCAGGCCGAGATAGCCGAGCAGGACGTAGAGCGGGATCAGGATCGTCGCGTACGGCACCATGAGGATCGCCAGCGTGGCCAGGAACAGCACGTTCTTGCCGGGGAAGTCGAAGCGGGCGAAGCCGTAGCCGCCGAGCGCCGAGACGATCAGCGTGCCGCCCACGGTCATGACCGACACCAGCACGCTGTTGGTGGCGTAGGTGTCGATGCCCTCGCCGAAGCGTGCCATCTCCAGGTAGTTCGACGGCTCCTCCAGCGACGCGTACCCGCTCCAGACCAGCGGGAACAGGAACAGCACCGCCAGGGCCGACAGGGTGAGGTAACGGCTCACCGGAGCCTCCGCATCATCAGCGTGTTGAGCCCGACCAGGGCCACGAGCAGCACGACCGACAGGGCCGCGGCGCCGCCGAGGTCGAAGCGGAAGAACGCGTCCCGGTAGACGACCATGACCATCGAGACCGTGCTGTTGTCCGGGCCGCCGTTGGTGAAGACGAAGAACTGGTCGAAGGCCAGCAGCGAGCCCGTGACGCTGAGGATCAGCATCAGCGCCAGCGTCGGGCGCAGCAGCGGGAGGGTGATCTTGGTGAAGATCTGCCAGCGGTTCGCGCCGTCGCTCCTGGCGGCCTCGTACACCTCGGTCGGGATGGCCTGCAGGCCGGTCAGCAGGATGAGCATGTTGAACCCGGCGAAACGCCAGATGACCAGCGTGATCGTGGAGAACAGCGCCATGTTCGGGGTGCCGATCCACTTGACCGGCTCGCTGGTGACGCCCAGGGCCCGCAACATCGGGTCGATGGGGCCGAAGTCGTTGTTCAGCATCCCGTAGAACAGCAGGCCCGCCGCCGCGAAGCCGACCGCGCCGGGCAGGAAGAACGCGGTCCTGAAGAAGGCGACGCCCGGCCTGCGCTCCTGTACGAGCAGCGCCAGGCCCAGGGCCACCCCCGACAGCAGGACGGTCGTGATGGCCGTGTACTTCAGCGTGAAGACGACCGCGTCGACGAAGAGCGGGTTGTCGGCGATCTTGAGGTAGTTGGCGGGGGCGTTGAACGTGGCCTGGCCGAGCAGGGGCCAGCGGTTGAGCGACATCCAGACGACCAGCACCAGCGGGGCGATGAACAGCACGCCCACGATGACGGCCGTCGGAGCCGCGTACAGCCAGCCCTGGACCTTCCTGCTCCGCCACCGGGCGGACGGCGCCGAGTGCGCCGCCCGCCTCGAACGTGTGACCGTCAGCGTCATTGCTGCAGCGACTTCGTGATCTCGGCGTTGAGCTGCGGGACCTTCGAGGCGTCACCGAAGACCGCCTCCCTGGCCAGCCGCAGCCACGGCCCCTGCGGGTCGTTGTAGGTCTGGCCGAAGCGCAGCGCGAACGGCGTCTGCCCCTTGGCCACCAGCGAGTTGATCAGCACCACGCGCGGGTCCTCGGCCGAGTACTTGTTGCTGGCCAGGTCGGTACGCGCGACCACGTCCTTGTTCTTGGCCATCACCTCGACCTGGGCCTGGTCGGAAACCGTCCAGGAGACGAACTCCCAGGCCGCGTCGGCGTTCTTGGACGTCGAGGAGATGCCGACCGAGTCGCCGCCCACGAACGTGGACTCGCCGCCGTCGGGGCCGGCGATCGGGGTGACGCCGATCTTCATCTCCTTCGGCATCAGGCCGAGCGTGGTGGACGGCATCGGCATCACGCCGATCTCGCCCTTGGGGAAGAAGCCGGTCCAGGTCGGGCCCTGCTCCTCCTTGGCCGTCGGTCCGGTGGCCTTCTTCTCGTACAGCTCGCGCCAGATCTTGAACACCTCGGTCATGACCGGCTGGTCGTTCAGCGAGGTGGTGCCCTCGGCGTTCATGATCTGCGCGCCGGCGGCCCAGACGGACGGCCAGAACGTGAAGACGTAGCAGCCGCCGCAGTTGCCGCCGAAGAAGGTGCCGTGCACCTTGCCGTCCTTGCCCAGCTTGTCCTGGATGGTGGTGGCGTGCTGGGCGAACTCCTTGAGCGACTTGGGACCCTGCTCGGGGTCGAGGCCGGCCTTCTCGTACAGGTCCTTGTTCCAGAACCAGACCGAGAGGTCGAGCGTGTGGGGAAGCGTGTACTGCCGGTTGTCCAGCGTGCCGAGCTTCATGTGGGAGGGGGCGAGCTTGTCCTTGTACGGCAGGGCCGCGATCCTGTCCGTGATGTCCATGAACAGGCCCTGGGAGGTGTAGTTCGGGACGAAGATGACGTCTGCCGCGAACACGTCGGGTAGCTGCTTGGCGCCGGCCGCGGCGGCGATGCGGGGCTGGTAGTTGTCCGTCGGGATGACGGTGAGCTTGACCTGGTTCTTGTGAGTCTTGTTGTACTCCGCGACCAGGCGCTCGCTCTGCGTCTGGGTGGCCGCGCGGGTCCACATGGTGATCGTCACGGGACCGTCCGCCGGCTGCGTCCCGCCGCCACCACCGCCGCTACTGCCGCAGGCCGCTGCTGTGAGCGCTAACACACCGAGGAGGGAGATCCCGGCCAGCCTTCGTCTCATGATGTGCTCCTGGACTTAAAGGTTTTCGGAAACGTAGAAGAAACATGAGCCCATGTCAATGGGTGCTAAGGTGCTAAGCGGTTCACAATTCACCGAAAAGGGTTTCGAAGTATGGCGGGTAAGCGGGCGACCATCAACGACGTGGCCTCGCTGGCGGGGGTATCGATCGCCACGGCCTCCAAGGCGCTCAACGGGCGCCAGGACGTGCGGGCGGCCACGCGCGAACGCGTGCTCGCCGCCGCGGCGGAGCTCTCCTTCCAGCCGAACGCCCTGGCCAGAGGGCTGCTCTCGGGCCAGACCAGGACTGTCGGGCTGCTGACCTCCGACAGCGTCGGCCGTTTCGGCATCCCCGTGCTGCTGGGGGCCGAGGACGCCTTCGGCGCAGGGGAGATGGCGGTGCTGCTGTGCGACGCGCGCGGGGACGCGATCAGGGAGCAGCACCACCTGCGCGCCCTGCTGTCGCGGCGCGTGGACGGGCTGATCGTGGTGGGGGAGAGCACGAACCCCCGCCCGTCCGTGAGCAAGGACCTGCCGGTGCCCGTGGTGTACGCGTACGGGCCGTCCGAGGACCCGTCGGACGTGTCGTTCGTGCCCGACGACGTGGGGGCGGCGGCGATGGCCGTCAACCACCTGCTCGCCCTGGGCCGGCGGCGGATCGCGCACGTCACCGGACCCGCCCACTACAAGGCGGCCCGTGACCGCGAGGAGGGGCTGCGGCGGGCGCTGGCCGAGGCCGGGGTCCAGCAGGCGGGGCAGACGTTGTCCGGGGTGTGGTCGCAGCGGTGGGGGCGGCACGCGGCCGAGATGTTGCTGATGGCCGAGCCGGAGATCGACGCGGTGTTCTGCGGCAGCGACCAGATCGCGGCCGGGTTCGTGGAGGCCGTGCGCGAGCGCGGGCGGCGGGTGCCCGACGACATCGCGGTGGTCGGCTACGACAACTGGGAGGTGCTCTCCACGGAGACGCGGCCCGCGCTGACGACCGTGGACATGAACCTGGAGGTGCTGGGCCGGACGGCGGCACAACACCTGTTCGCGGCCATCGACGGCAAGGCCACGCCCGGGGTGCACACGCTGCCGTGCCAGCTCGTGATCCGCGACTCCACCTCACCGCCCGGCGTGTCCTGACCTCCCCACCTCGTCGCTAACCTCCGGGTAACCACGCACTTCGAAGTGCGTTCTTGTCGCGAAACCGCGCCCGGTGAACAGTGGTGCGCATGAATACGCAGCATGAACGCATCAGCATCCTCGGCCTGGGAGCCATGGGGCGCGCCCTGGCGAGCGCGCTCCTCGCAGCGGGCCGCGACGTGACGGTCTGGAACCGTACCCCCGGGAAGGCGGGCGAGCTCGTCGCGCGCGGCGCCCGGGAGGCCTCCGGCGTGGAAGAGGCGATCGAGGCGGGCGACCTCACGGTGGCGTGCCTGCTGAACGACGCCAGCGTCCGCGAGACGCTCGCCCCGGCGGTGCCGAAGCTGGCCGGCGGCACCCTCGTCAACCTCACCAGCGGCTCCGTACGGCAGGCGCGCGAGCTCGCCGGATGGCTGGAGGGGCAGGGGGTGCGCCTGCTGTCCGGCGGCATCATGGCGGTGCCCCCGACGGTGGGGACGGAAGGCGCCTTCATCCTCTACAGCGGCGCCCGTGACCTGTTCGACCGGGTCGCGCCCGTGCTCGGCCCCATCGGCCGTCCGCACTGGGTGGGCGAGGACCCCGGGTTCGCGGCGCTGTACGACATGGCGGCGCTCAGCGGCATGTACGGCATGAGCGCCGGGGCGGACCATGCCGTGACCCTGGTGCACCGCGAAGGCGGCGACGTGGAGACGTTCAAGCGCGAGGTGCTCCAGCCGTGGATGGAGCAGATGCTCCCGTTCATGGTGGGCGGCGCCGACGTGACCGCGCTCGTTCCCGAGGAGTTCAACCCCGCCATGCAGGCGACCGGCCTGGAGAACATCCTGTCCGCCTCCGAGGAGGCGGGCGTGCCCGGGGACCTCGCCGGGCACCTGCGCTCCTCGCTGTGGCGGATGCGCCGCGCCGTCGCCGGCTGACCCTGACCTATCATGTGGCGGTGCGTAACCCGCCCTACATCTGCGCTCTGGACGCCGCGATGGACGTCGTCGACGGCAAGTGGAAGGCGCTGATCCTGTGGGCGCTGGACGAGCGGCTGCACCGCTTCGGCGAGCTGCGCCGCAGCCTGCCCGGCATCAGCGAGAAGGTGCTCGCCCAGCAACTGCGCGAGCTGGAGGCCGACGGGATCGTCCGGCGGACCGTGTTCGACGAGACGCCGCCCCGGGTCGAGTACGAGCTGACGGACGCCGGCGTCGCGCTCTACGCGGCCCTGGGCGCCCTGGGGGAGTGGGGCGCCCGCCGCATGCGGGAGCTCGACCTCGTCCCCACCCACGGCAAGCAGTGAGGAGCGGGCCGCCCCCACGGCAGGTGGAGGCGGCCCTCGGCGTGCCTCGTCAGGAGGCGGCGCACGTGTACGAGCTGACCGTGGCGGTGTTCCCGCCCGGACGGCTGACCTGGAAGCCGAAGCTGGTGTTGCCTCCGGCTGCCACGGTGCCGTTGTAGCCGGCGTTCTTGGCCGTGACCGTCTGCCCGCTGGTCGTCACCGTGGCGTTCCACGACCCGGCCAGCGTGTGCCCGGCCGGCAGGGTGAAGGTGACGGTCCAGCCGGTGATGCCCGACGTGCCGCTGTTGGTGACCGTGACCGGCTGGACGACGTACCCGCCGCTCCACTGGCTCTGCACGGTCCCGGTGGCAGTGCAGCCGCCGTTGCCGCCGCCGGACGTGGTGGTGAAGGTGGTGGTGGCCGAGGCGGTGGACTGGTTGCCCGCCCCGTCGCGGGCCCGGACGTACACCTGGTACTGGGTGGCGGGCGTCAGGCCGGTCAGGTTGATGGAGTTGGTGGTGGACGAGCCGAGGAGCGGGTCGGTGCTGCCCTGCTCGCGGTAGACGTCGTACCCCGCCAGCCCGGAGCCGCCGGCGTCGGTGGAGGCGGTCCAGGTCAGGGTCGCGCCGGTGGAGGCGACGGCGGAGGCCGAGGGGGTTCCCGGCGTGGTGGGGGCGGTGGTGTCGGTGCCGCCGCCGCTGAAGAAGGTGGCCTCGCGCGAGGTGGCGGCGATGCCGTTGGCGCCGTTGAAGATGCGCTGGCCCCAGGAGGTGAGCGCATCCGGGTCGAAGTTGGTGACCATGTCGAGGTACTCGACGCCGCCGCTGTTGCCGCTCCACGACCAGCCGATGTATCCGAGGCCGCGGGACACGGCCTGCGACATGATGGTGTCCTCGTCCGGGTTGCCGTCGGAGTGGTTGTGCCCGAACTCGCCGATCACCAGCGGCAGGCCGGCCGTCTGGAAGGCGTCCAGGTAGGCGGTGATCTCGGCGGCGGTGTCGAAGACGCCGTACATGTGGACGGAGAACACGGTGTTCTTCTGCGTGTCGGCGGCTGCGACGGTCCTGGCGTTGTCACGCATGGTGAACTGCCAGTCCTGGCCCCAGTTCGGGGCGTCCACCATCAGCATGTGCTGGAACCCGAGCGTGCGCATGCGGGTGATCGCGTTCGTGGTCGCGGCGGTCCAGGCGGAGACGTTGTTGTTGCCGTACGGCTCGTTGCCGATGTTGACGATGATGAAGTCCTCGGTGCCGGTCAGGGCGCTGCGGACGCTGTTCCAGTAGTCGACCGCCTGGTCGAGCGTGTACGCGCCGCTCTGCTCGCCGTACCCGGTGGTGTCGTGGTTCTCGAGCACGCATATTAACCGGTTCTGCCGGCACAGGGAGACGACGTTGGCCACGTCGGAGGCGCTGTTCGGGGTCCACCGGCCGCCGCTCAGCACCACGCGCACGGTGTTGGCGCGCAGCGCCTTGATGTCGGCGAAGGAACCCGTCTGGCTGGCGTACCAGGTGTGCGCGTGGCTGACGCCGCGCATCACGAACGCGTTCCCGTTGGCCTCCAGGATCCTGGTGCCGCTGACCCGGAGCCCGACCGCGGCGTGCGCGGGAGCCGGGACGATCAGCATCGAGACGAGCAGCGACAGGAGCGCCGCCGCCGCGAGCCCGAGTCGTTTGATCATGGGGGGTGCCCTTCTGATGATTGTTAACCGGTTAGGTACGGGCACATGGTCTGCGGAATCCGCTCCGATGTACAGAAAGCCGACGCCTGGCGGTCAGGAATGCCTGGAGAGGAGTGAAACTTTCACTCTTCCCTGAGCGTGGGCAGGCCGGCGGCCAGGGCCGAGAGCGCCCGGACGAGCGTGGGCAGCAGCACCGGGCAGGAGGCGGCCAGCTCCGGATCCTCGGCGTAGACCTGGGCGAGCGCGGGCGGCGGGTTCGAGGCCGGATAGAGCATGCCGGCCAGCCCGCTGGCGGCGGCCGCCAGCTCCCCGCCCTCGCGCTCGGTCAGGTCCGTCGCGCGGGCCACCTCGGCGCCCATCTCGGCGACCCGGGCGTGCACCGCGTGCTTGAACGCGCGGGCCGCGGAGACCGACACGTTGTGCTCCAGGCTGGTGGAGGCGTGGCTGAGCAGGTCGCAGAAGAGCGGCCGGTCGGTGATCGTCTCGGCCAGCACGGTCACCGCCTCGGTCGTGGAGCCGGCCGCGCCCAGCCGGAGGGAGACGGCCTCGGCCCACTGCCGCCACTCCTCGATGAGCAGCTCCAGGTAGATCTCCTCGCGGGTGCCGAAGTACCGCACGATGTTCGACTTCGCCAGCCCGACGGCCTCGGCCACCGCGCCCAGGCTCACGTTGCGTACCCCGGAGGTGCGGGCGAGCTCGCGGGCGGCGGCGAGGATGGCCTCGCGCCGCTGCTGCTTGTGCTCGGGCCGCCTGGCCCGGAGGAATGCCGACCGCGTCATGTCGCCATCAGCATACTGGCGCCGATTTAAAAGAACACCGTTCCCTTGTTAAGGGAACGCCGTTCTGTTAGCGTCCGGTGCAAAGCCGGGAGGATGCGAGTGACCGAGATACGGATGAAGGTGAACGGCTCCGTCGAGTCCCTCGACGTCGAGCCGTGGGTGAGCCTGCTCGACGCGCTGCGCGAGCGGCTCGGGGTGACCGGCCCCAAGAAGGGCTGCGACCAGGGCGCCTGCGGCGCGTGCACAGTGCTCGCCGACGGCATGCGGATCAACGCGTGCCTGGCCCTGGCCGTCCAGTACGACGGCAGGGAGATCACCACGATCGAGGGCGTGGCGCATCCGCTGCAGGAGGCCTTCGTGCGCCACGACGGGTTCCAGTGCGGCTACTGCACCCCGGGCCAGATCTGCTCGGCCATCGGCATGCTGGCCGAGTACGAGGCCGGCATGCCCAGCGCCGTGACCGGGTCCCGAGGGCTGGACGAGGCCGAGATCAGGGAGCGCATGAGCGGCAACCTGTGCCGCTGCGGCGCCTACAACGGCATCGTGGACGCGATCAAGGAGGTCTCGGGATGAGACCGTTCGCGTACGTCAAGCCCGCCGACGTCGCGGAGGCCGTGCGCGTGGCCGCCGAGCCGGGCGCCAGGTTCCTCGGCGGCGGCACCAACCTGGTCGACCTCATGCGCGAGGGCATCGAACGCCCCGACACCGTCGTGGACGTGACGGGCCTGCCGTTCGACACCGTCGACGAGCTGCCCGGCGGCGGGCTGCGGATCGGCGCGCTCGTCCGCAACAGCGCCCTGGCCGCCGACCGGCGGGTGCGTGCCCGCTACCCGATGGTGTCGCAGGCGCTGCTGTCCGGCGCCTCCGCCCAGCTCCGCAACATGGCCACCGTGGGCGGCAACCTGCTGCAACGCACCCGCTGCCCGTACTTCTACGACCACGCCTCCGCCTGCAACAAGCGCTCGCCCGGCGCGGGCTGCGACGCGCTCGACGGGTTCAACCGGGGCACGGCGATCCTCGGCGTCAGCGAGAGCTGCGTGGCCGCGCACCCCTCCGACCTGTGCGTGGCGCTGGCCGCCCTCGATGCGATCGTCGAGGTACGCGGCCAGGAGGGCACGCGGCGCGTCCCCATGGCGGACTTCCACAAGCTGCCCGGCGACACCCCGGACATCGAGACCGCGCTGGCCCCCGGCGAGCTGGTCACGGCGGTCGAGCTGCCGCCCGCGCCGGTCGCGGCCAACTCCCGCTACCGCAAGGTCCGCGACCGGGCGTCCTACGCGTTCGCCCTCGTCTCGGTGGCGGCGGCGCTGGAGGTGCGCGACGGCACGGTCACCGACGTGCGGCTGGCGCTGGGCGGCGTCGCCGCCAAGCCCTGGCGGGCCACGCAGGCCGAGCGCCTGCTGCTCGGCGGCCCGGCCGACGAGACCGCCTTCCGCCGCGCCGCCGAGACGGAGCTGGCGGACGCCACCACCAGGGAGGGCAACGCCTTCAAGGCCCGCCTCGCCGCGGCCACGATCACGGCCACGCTGCGCGACCTGAGCACGGGAGGGACGGCCCGATGAGCATCAAGTACGCCGAGACCGAGCAGGCCACCGGCACCACCAAGTACGTCGGCCAGGCCATCGACCGGGTAGACGGCCCCGCCAAGACCACCGGCGAGGCCCGCTTCGCCGCCGAGTACCCGTACCCGGGGCTGGCCTACGCCGCGCTCGTGCACGCCACCGTCCCGCGAGGCCGCATCACCGCCATCGACACCGCGCAGGCGAAGGCGGTGCGCGGCGTGATCGACGTCCTCACCCACGAGAACGCGCCGCCCATGAAGCCCGCGCCCAAGCTGAGCCTCCTCGACCCCAGCACGCTCGTCTCCGGCACCCCGGTCAACTACCTGGCCACCGACGAGGTGCACTGGAACGGCCAGCCCGTGGCGGTCGTGGTCGCCGAGACCCCGGAGACGGCCCGGTACGCGGCGTCACTGGTGCGCCCGGCGTACGAGGAGCTGCCCGCCACCGTGGACCTCGCCGCCGAGCAGCACAACGCCGTCCCCCAGAAGGGCAACCTCCTCGGCGAGACCTCGGCCGACAAGGGGGACGCGCAGGCCGCGCTCGCCGCCGCACCCCACTCGGTGGACCTGACCTTCACCACGCCGCCGCACAACCACAACGCGATCGAGCCGCACGCCACCACCGCCGTCTGGGAAGGCGACCGGCTCACCGTGCACGAGGCCACGCAGAACATCACGTGGGCGCGCAAGCACCTGGCCCAGCGGTTCGGCGTGCCGGAGAAGGGCGTCAGGGTGCTGTCCCCGTACGTGGGGGGCGGGTTCGGCGGGAAGGGCTCGGTCTGGGCGGGCACGCTGCTCGCCGTGCTCGCCGCCCGCGCGACGGGCCGGCCGGTCCGGCTGGCCCTCACCCGCGAGGCCGTCTACCACACGGTCGGCGGGCGTACGGGCAGCATCCAGCGGGTCGCGCTGGGCGCGGGCGCCGACGGCGCGCTGACCGCGATCCTGCACACCAGCGTGTCCAGGACGGGGCGCAACGGCGGGCACGGAGAGCAGATCACCGCAGGCACCCGGCACCTGTACGCCGCGCCCAACATCCACCTGCGGCAGAGCACCGTCCCGCTCGACCTGCTCCCCAACACCTTCATGCGGGCGCCGGGCGAGTCCATCGGCACCTTCGCCCTGGAGTCGGCCGTGGACGAGCTGGCCTTGGAGCTGGGCCTGGACCCGGTCGAGCTGCGCCTGCGCAACGAGCCCGACCGCGACCCGGTGGGCGGGCAGCGGCTGGCGCACCGGAGGCTGCGGGAGGCGTACGCGCTGGGGGCCGAGCGGTTCGGCTGGCGCGAGCGTGACCCGCGGCCCGGCTCCATGCGGGACGGCCGGTGGCTGGTCGGCATGGGGGTGGCCACGGCCTACCACCCGTCGATGCGGATGCCGGCGAACGTCGCGGTGCGCCTGGGCGCCGACGGCACGGTCGTCGTGCGCTGCGGCCTGCAGGAGATGGGCATGGGCACGGCGACGGTGCTGGGGCAGATGGCCGCCGACGAGCTGGGCGTGCCGCTGGCGTCCGTACGCGTCGAGTACGGCGACTCCGACCTGCCGGTCGGGCCCGGCGCCGGCGGCTCGATGCAGACCGCGAGCGCCGCGGCGGGCGTGCAGGACGCCGCCGCCAAGCTCAAGCGCACAATGCTCGGCCTGGTCCGCCGCTCGCCCGGCTCGCCGCTGCGTGGCCGCAGGCCGGCTGAGGTGGAGGCGCGCGACGGCGGGCTGTACGCCGGGGCCGCCGGCCAGACGTACGTGGAGATCCTGAAGGCGGCCGGCCGGAGCCACGTGGAGGTGGAGAGCAAGGCGGGCATGCTCGGCTTCGTGGCGCGGACCCTGCGCGAGCGCAGGCGGCTGGTGCGGGCGGCGACCGGCGCGCAGTTCTGCGAGGTGCGGGTGGATCCCGACACCATGGAGGTACGCGTCTCGCGCTGGCTGGGCGTCTTCGACGTCGGTACCGTGGTCAACGCCAGGACGGCGGCGAGCCAGCTGCGCGGGGGCATCGTGATGGGCATCGGCATGGCGCTGTCGGAGCAGACGCTGATCGACCACCGCAACGGCCGGGTCATGAACGCGAGCCTGTCGGAGTACCACGTCCCGGTGCACGCCGACATCCCCCGCATCGAGGTGCTCTGCCTGGACGAGCCGGACTCGACCATGCCGCTGGGCCTGCGCGGGGTCGGCGAGGTGAGCATCACCGGAGCCGCCGCGGCCGTGGCCAACGCGGTGCGGCACGCCACCGGCAAGCGCGTGCTCGACCTGCCGATCACTCTCGACAAGCTGCTGTGAGCGCGCGGGCGGCCTCACCGATCACCTTGGGCAAGCCGCTGTGAGCGCGCGGGCGGCCTCTCCCGCCGCCCGCGCGGCTCGCGCGCCGTGCTCGGGGTCCACCATGGCGGTGACCGTGGCCCCGTCCACCAGCACGAGGAGCTGGTCGGCCAGCGTGTCGTCGGGCACCAGGCCGCGCAGGTAGTCGCGCAGGCGCCGCTTGTGCCGCCGTACCACGCCGGCGACCGCCTCCGAGGTCGCGCCCAGCTCCCCGTAGGCGTTGACGAACCCGCAGCCGCGGAAGCCGTCCTCCGCGAACCACCGCTCCAGCCAGCCGAACACCGCCTCGACCGAGTCGCCGTGCTCGGCCACGTAGGAGGTGAGCGAGCTCATCCACCGCTCGTCGCGCCGCTCCAGGTACGCCACGACCAGCGCCTCCTTGGACGGGTAGCACTGGTAGAGGCGCTTGAGCGACACGCCGGAGGCGGCCCTGACGTCGTCCATGCCGACAGCCCGGATGCCGCGCCGGTAGAAGAGCTCGCCGGCCGCCGTGAGGAGTCGTTCGGCGTGTTCCATGGCACCTCGCTTGCTCTGGAGAACGGTCGTTCTCTACCATAGCCCGCGAGAACGATCGTTCTCCCGTGTCCGAGGAGGCCGCCATGTCCCGCCCGCCCGTCCCGCCGTTCACCGAGGAGACCGCCCGGATCAAGGTCCAGGCCGCCGAGGACGCCTGGAACACGTGCGATCCCGGCAAGGTCGCGCTCGCGTACACGGAGGACTCGGTCTGGCGCAACCGCGACGAGTTCGTGGCCGGGCGGGACGCGATCGAGGAGTTCCTGCGCCGCAAGTGGGACAGGGAGCTGGACTACGCGCTGCGCAAGGAGCTGTGGGCGGTGCTCGGCGACCGCATCGCGGTGCGCTTCCAGTACGAGTGCCGCGACGCCTCGGGCCAGTGGTGGCGCAGCTACGGCAACGAGCAGTGGGAGTTCGACGAGTCCGGGCTGATGCGGCGCAGGGAGGCGAGCATCAACGACGTGCGCATCGAGGAGTCCGAGCGGCGCATCTTCGGGCCGCGCGGCGACGACGAGCGCGGCGTGGACGTGTTGCCGCTCAGGTGAGGCCACCTGCATGGTGAAATGACCGGTGATGCTCAGATATCTCGTGATCGCCGGGCTGTTATCCCCTTCCCTGCCCGCGCAGGCGCCCGCGCTCCACGTGATGACGTGGAACGTCTGCGCGGGCACGTACCAGAGCTGTCCTCTCTTCCGCCGTACCACCACCGAGCTGGCCTGGCACGTCGCGGTGCTGGCGACCAAGGCGGACGTGATCTTCCTCCAGGAGTTCTGCACCGGCGCGGACGCCGACCTGGAGCGCGAGCTGGAGGCCCGCACCGGCCGGGCGTGGAGCGTCAAGTCGGCCGGGTTCGCGCACCCGGACGGGTCGCCGTACCAGTGCTCTCCCGACTGGAACGGCGTGGGGCGCGGGGTGCAGAGCGTCACGCTGGCCGTGGCCGAGCGGGACGCCCGCTTCGAGGTGCACGCGCTGACCACGCCGCCGTGGGGTCTGCGCAGGAGCGCGATCTGTACGGCCGGCCGGGCGTTGTGCACCGCCCACCTGTCGTCCGGCTCGGTCCACGACGACAGGCAGCGGGGCAAGCCCTACCGGCACAGACAGCTCAGGGAGCTGCTCGAGCTCGGCGGGGGTGTCGTCGGCGGCGACCTCAACCTGGTGCCGCGCGATGCCGCCGCCGCGTACAAGGGGCGCGACGAATGCGACCCGCGCGAACGCTGGACCTACGTCACGCGCAAGCGGAAGATCGACTACGTGTTCGCCCGCGACGGCCGCATGCGGCGCTGCTTCGTCGACCATGCCAGGAAACACTGGTCGGACCACGTACCGGTGCACGCGTGGGTGACGCGGTAGGTCCGCCGCTGGGGCGAACAGGTACGGGAGCACAGGGCCACGGTCACCAGCCGCCGCCGGCGTCAAGGCACGCGCAGCCACCGCGGATCGTCGTAGCGCTGCTCCACCCCGTCCCCCGGCAGGAAGTCGGGCGCCGTGCACAGCACCACCTCGCCCTGCACCTCCAGATACCTGATCAGCCCCGCCGCCACCGACAGCACGGCCTCGGCCCCGCCCTTCATGCGCTGTTCCAGCACGGCCACCACGTCGCAGAGCCCGAACTCCGCCGGCAGCAGCGAGGCCACCTCCTTGACGAAGCTCTCCGTCACCCGCGCCTGGATCATGACCGTGCCCGGCTCCGACCTGCCGGAGCCACCGCAGCTGTCGCAGCCGCCGCTGTCGTGCGGGTTGATGGAGATCGTGCCGGAGCCGAGGCACATCAGGCACCGGCCCACCTCGGCGGCGTGCCGCGTGGCGGCGTCACGGTCGGGCAGCGGCAGGTCACAGGTGCACGAGAAGGAGTTGTAGGTGCCTTCGACGTAGTCGTGGTAGGCGATCTCGTCGGGGGCGTCGACCCACGCGACGGTGATGACGTGCTCGTCCATGGAGACTGGTGCGCTCTCGTGCTCGGCTGATGGAGCCACCCAAGATAGCCCGCACGACCGGCCCGGATCACAGGATCGGCAGAAGACGTCACGTTGTGTGAGGCTCCTCGTGCGGCCTGCCCTTCAGCTCGTGGAAACCCGGGGTGCCCGCCACCAGCAGCGTCCCGTCCCACAGGCGGGCGGCCTGCTCGCCGGTCGGCGCGCGGGAGACGACCGGCCCGAAGAACACCACGCGCTCGCCGTCCTCGCGCGTGACCGCGACGATCGGGGTGCCCACGTGGTCGCCGCCGATCAGGGCGATGCCCTCGGCGTGCGAGGCGCGTACGACGTCGTCGTAGCCGGTGCCCAGGCCCGCCTCGGCCAGCTCGACCGGCAGCCCGGCGGCGGACAGCGCGGTGCGCAGGTCGCCGATCCAGTCGCCCGTGCCGGTCGTCCACAGGGCTGTGTAGAACCGCTCCAGCGCCTGCTGGCCGTGGTCGCGCTGCACGGCCGCGCAGATGCGGGCCGGGATCCAGAGGTAACCCTCGGGGTCGCCTTCCGGGTCGTCGTCGCGGCCCTCGTTGAGCACGGACAGGCTCATCACGTGCCAGCGCACCTCGACCGGGCGCACCTTCCGCACCTCCATCAGCCAGCGCGCGGTCACCCACGTGTACGGGCAGGACGGGTCGAACCACAGGTCGGCCACAGTCATGATCACCAGTCTAGGCTCTACAATCGCTTGCAAGATCCCCTTCATCCTCTGCAACAAAACTGCACACCAAACGGGTTGACGCGCCTAACAATCGGTTGCATAAAGATGTGAAGCTCGTCCGTCAGGTCTCGCGATCGGGTGCGATTTACCTCGGAAAGAGCGCAACGCGCCCCGGTCGCCCCTCACCCCCGGAGGCTCCACGGTGCGCAGCAACAACCCGCTCTACTCGGCATGCGCCGCGCTCGGCGCGGCCATCGTCGCGGCATTCCTGGTCATACCGAGCGCGTCCGCCGCGACGCTGTTCAACGACGACTTCGAGGACGGCAACGCGACCGGCTGGGCCCGGTCCGGCGGGAGCTGGTCGGTGGTGACCGACGGCTCCCCGGCCTACCGGCAGTCGGGCACCAGCTCGGACGCCCGCGCCCTGGCCGGCGGCGGCTGGGGCGATCAGGCGGTGCAGGCCCGGGTGAAGCCGATCGCGTTCAACGGCTCGGGACGGTACGTCGCGGTGCTGGCACGGGCGCAGAGCAGCAGCAACTACTACTTCCTCGGGCTGAGCAACGCGGGCACCGCCATCCTCGGCAAGCGGACCGGCGGCGCCCCCATCACGCTCGCCACCGGCGCGGCCGGCGTCACCCCCGGGGCGTGGCACACGGTCAGGCTGGAGGCGTTCGGCACCACGCTGCGCGGCTTCGTGAACAACGTGCAGGTCGTCTCGGCCACGGACTCCTCGTTCAGCTCAGGGCGGGCCGGCCTGGCGGGCTACTACGCCAGCGCCACCTTCGACGACGTGCTCGTGACCGACATCGGCGGCCCGACCGACCCGCCCACCACGCCCACCATCCCGCCGGGCAGCTGCCGGACCTCGGGCTCGCCCATCGGCTTCGCCTCGGTGAACGCGTGGGGGCAGAACGGGACCACCGGCGGGGCGGGCGGCCCCACGGTCGCGGTGGACACGGCGGCCGAGTTCCTTTCCGCGATCGGACAGCAGGGCCCGCTCACGGTCTGCGTTCTCGGCACGATCACCCTCCCGGCCGGCATGCACAACGTCGCCTCCGACAAGACCATCCTCGGCGTCGGCTCCACCTCCGGCATCACCGGTGGCGGGCTCAACATCGGGCTGCCCCCGGACGACTCCGTGACCTCGCCGCCCGCCGACGCCGTGCACAACGTGATCATCCGCAACCTGTCGTTCCGCGGGGCCACCGATGACTCGATCAACGTGCAGATGTTCAGCCACCACATCTGGATCGACCACAACGACCTGGCCGACGGGTACGACGGGCTGATCGACATCAAGCGCGGGTCGTCGTACGTGACCGTCTCGTGGAACCACACGCACGACCACACCAAGAACATGCTGCTCGGGCACGACGACAGCAACGCCGCGCAGGACGTCGGCCGCCTGAAGGTCACCTACCACAACAACTGGTTCGACCGGACACCGCAGCGCAACCCGCGGGTGCGGTTCGGGGAGCCGGTGCACGTGTTCAACAACTACTACCTCTACAACACCGACACCGGGGTGGCCTGCCAGGCGAACGCCGGGTGCCTGGTCGAGGGGAACTACTTCGAGCGGGTCGAGGAGCCGGTGACCAACTCCTACGCGGGGCCCGGTGGCAGGTGCGTCGCGCGGAACAACGTGTTCGTGGACGAGTCGGGGGCTCCCGACTGCAGCGGGACCGTGCAGGAGGCGTCCGCGTACTACTCGTACACGGTGGCCGACCCGAACTCGGTGAAGGCGGCGGTCATGGCCGGCGCCGGCGTCGGCAAGATCTGAGGAGGCCCCACCATGCCAGCCCTCTTCCGGAGATCGGCCGTCGCGACGGCCCTGCTCCTCACCGCCCTGACCTTCGCACCCACCTCCACCGCAGCCGCCGTGGAAACCGCTCCCACCTCCACCGCAGCCGCCGTGGAAACCGCTCCCACAGGGTTCGCCGCCGTCAACGCGCTCGGCCAGAACGGCACGACGGGCGGCGCCGGCGGCCCCACGGTCACGGTCACCACGGCCGCCCAGTTCCTCGACTACATCGCCCGCCCCGGCCCGTACGTCATCCAGGTCAGCGGCACCATCACGCTGCCGACCGGCTCGTCCGACGGCATGCACGACGTCACCTCCGACAAGACCATCATCGGCCTCGGCAGCACGGCCCGCCTGGTCGGCGGCGGCCTCAACATCGGCCTCCCCGTGGACGACGACGTCACCTCACCACCCGCGAACGCCGTCCACAACGTCATCATCCGCAACCTGTCCCTGTCGGGCGCGACCGACGACCTGATCAACGTGCAGATGTTCAGCCACCACATCTGGATCGACCACAACGACCTGTCCAACGGTGACGACGGCGCGGTCGACATCAAGCGCGGCTCCGACTACGTGACCGTCTCCTGGAACAGGTTCCACGACCACGACAAGACCCTGCTCCTGGGCCACGACGACGACAACGGCGCCCAGGACATCGGCCGCCTGCGCGTGACCTACCACCACAACTACTTCGACGCCTCCGACCAGCGCCACCCCCGCGTGCGCTTCTCGGAGCTGACCCACGTCTACAACAACTACTACCGGGACAACAGCTACGGCGTCGCCTCCACCAACGACGCCAAGATCCTGATGGAGGGCAACTACTTCTTCAGCGTCAACAACCCCGGACGGGTGGAGTTCAGCGGGGACCTGGGCCGCATCGTCCAGCGCGACAACATCCTCGTCGACTGCAACCACGAGATCGAGACCCGCGGCTCCGTCCCCGAGCCCCGCACCCTCTACCCGTACACCGCCGACCCGGCCTCCAGCGTCCCGACCGTCGTACCGGCGGGCGCGGGCGTCGGCAAGATCTGAGGAGCCCCGCCATGTCCGCCCCCGCCCGCTCCTCCTTACGGAGCGCGACCATCACAGCGGCCCTGCTCATCGCCGCCCTGACCCCCCTCCACGCCACCACCACCGCCTCAGCCGCCCACACGTCCACAGCGGCTGGTGCCAGAGCCGCCGCCGCAGAGACGACGCCCATCGGCTTCGCCTCGGTCAACGCGCTCGGCCAGAACGGCACAACCGGCGGTGCAGGCGGCACCGAGGTCACCATCACCACCGGAGCCCAACTGGAGGACTACGCCGGTCGAGCCGGCGCCTTCATCCTGCGCATCTCGGGCCGCATCCAGATCAGCGACATGATCACCGTCGTCGCCAACAAGACCATCATCGGCATCGGCAGCACCGCCGAGATCACCGGCGGCGGCCTCCAGCTAGGCTCCACCACCCGCCCCGGCAACAACGTGATCATCCGCAACATCAAGTTCACCGACGCCGATGACGACTCCATCAGCGTCACCAACAAGGCCCACCACGTCTGGATCGACCACAACGACCTGTCGAACGGCTACGACGGCCTCCTGGACATCAAACGCGAGTCCAACTACGTCACCGTCTCCTGGAACAAATTCCACAACCACAGCAAGACCACCCTGGTGGGCCACTCCGACACCTACACCGCCGACATCGGCAAACTGAAGGTCACCTACCACCACAACTTCTTCGACGGCACCGACCAGCGCCACCCCCGCGCCCGCTTCGGCGACCCCGTCCACGTCTTCAACAACTACTACCGTAACAACTCGATGTACGGCATCGCCTCCACCCAGAACGCCGGCGTCCTCGTGGAGGGCAACTACTTCGAGAACGTCGCCCACCCCACCCACGTCGGCTACGCCGAAAGCGACCCGGGCCGCCTCGTAGAACGCCACAACCTCTACATCAACTCCGGCGCCCCGGAATCATCCGGCACCGTCCCGGAACCCTCCACCTACTACCCGTACACCCTCGACGACCCCTCCAGCGTCCCCGCCAAAGTCCAGGCCGGAGCCGGCGTCGGCAAACTCTGAAACCTCGGGCTGACGCCTGGGGACTCCAGGCATAAAAGCTCGGGCCTACGCCACGGGAGGCGCTTCGCGCTTTCGGCTCCGGGCTGCGCCCTGTGGGGGAGCCCAGCTCCCCCACACCCCCTTGCCGGGGGCCTCCCGGCCCCCGGACCCCCGGCCTGGGCCGAGTTCCGCCCTTTCGCTACATGGGGCCGGAGGCGGCCCGATCGTCGGTAGCGCCTGCGAGTATCGCGCGACGATCACACCCTTCGACAAGAACCACGCCGAGCTGGCCGAGATGGGCAGCTGCATCACCTACGTCCGTGGCCTGACGTCGTAGCGATCCGCCACGGCGGTCGTCACGAGGACTCCACGCCGATGACTTCAACGAGCTGTGCAGCCCCGCCCGCGTGCCAGTTGGTCTGGGGGGCGCGCCTCGCCATCACGGTCATCGGTAGCTGGGTGATGATCGCCGAGATGGCAGCAGGTCGATGCGGTCAGCGAGAGGCGGCCGAACATGCATCGCTCGTGGATCAGTGCGACTTGCCATGGAGGTGTTGCGCGAGGAAGGCTGGGTGGTCACGATCCAGGGGCATGGGACGTTTGTGGCGCCCAAAGACGCCTGGCCGACGAGGGAATGACGGCACCAGGTTGGTAGCAACGTCATGGGCGAAGTTCTGGGACTCAGCAGCGACCGGGCCGTGCATCTCTCCGTCTGTGCGCGGCTCACAGCACGCACACGTGTGAGCGGGTCGGCCGGGGGATACGCGTCCCATCAGCATGACCTTCAGCGGTGGCTGCCGAACAAGATCAGAGAAAATTTTACCTTGGACGCGGTGTCGGGTGCTCACTTCTGGTTGCGAAATTGTGTGCCGATCGCGCTACTCTCGATCGCATGTTCGGCATCAGGCAGCACAGCCGCAACCACCGTCGCTACGGCCGTGGTCAGGGCTTCATGCTCCCAAAGCCGGATCACCTGCCAGCCAGCCGCCTCAAGCGCGCGGTTGACCCGCTGATCGCGTTCCATGTTCCGGCGGAGCTTGGGTGTCCAGTACCACTCGTTCGTGGTGGGCTGGCGGCCATGATCCGGACAGACATGCCAGAAGCAGCCGTCCACGAAAACCGCAACTTTCTTGGCTGTGAAGACGATGTCCGGGCGCACCTTGACCTCGCCCAGGTCCAAGCGGAGGTCCTTCCTGTAGCGGAACCCCATGCGGTGCAGCGCACTACGCAGGGCAACCTCAGGTTTGGTATCGGAACGCCGGTTGGCCTGCATGTTGCGCGAGCGGCCCTCGTTGAGCGGCGCTGGATAGGTTCCCCGCTCATGAGCCTGCTCCCGGGCTTGAGCCCTCTTGCTCTCTCCCACACTCGTCCCAACGGGCGTACGGCTGAACGTATTCTCCGCGAAGATACAGCTGACCGCTTGTCCATTGCCTCCTCCGGGCTACGAAAGGGGTCCTTGTGACCGAAAAGCAGCCTCAAGTCGCCGAGAACCTCCCGGGACGTGGCGAGCCGCTCTTCGAACTGGAAGAAGTCAGCTCAGAGCACGAGCCGGTTACTGAGGCTGCCACTTCGAGCGCGTCGGGGACTACGGCTGATGATGTGTTCGAGGTTGTCGAGATCTGTGCCGGCGCTGGAGGGCAGTCGCTGGGGCTGGAACGGGCGGGATTCCGGCATGCGCTTGCCGTCGAACTCGACAAGCAAGCCGCCGAGACGCTGCGTCACAACCTCGTCAAGGTCCTCGGATACGACGAGATAGAGGCTGCCCAGACCGTCAGAGTCGGTGATGTTGCTGACCCCGAGGTCTGGAAGCCAGAAGAGCACGTAGGCGTAGACCTGCTTGCTGGAGGTGTTCCGTGCCCTCCCTTCAGTATCGCCGGCAAGCAGTTGGGCGCCACCGATGAGCGAGACTTGTTCGCATGGGCAGTGGAGCTGTGCGGCCGCATCAGGCCGAAGGCCCTGTTGCTCGAGAACGTCAAGGGCCTGGCTGGGAGCCGATTCACGGCCTATCGGCAACGAGTGCTGGACCGGCTGAGCGAGTACGGCTACGTGGCTGAGTGGAAGTTGCTGCAAGCGGAGGACTTTGGAGTTTCGCAGCTTCGCCCCCGGTTCGTGCTGGTCGCGCTTCAACACGAGTACGCAGAATACTTTGAGTGGCCGAAAGAGCACTCAAAGAAGCCGCCCTCGGTCGGAGAGCTACTTAGAGATTTGATGGCCCTTGGAGATTGGTCCGAAGACAGGCTCGATGAGTGGGTTCGCGGGGCGAGCAAGATAGCCCCGACCATTGTAGGAGGCTCGAAGAAGCACGGTGGCGCTGACCTTGGGCCTACCCGGGCTAAGGCTGCGTGGGAAGCAATGGGGGTTGACGCCAAGGGCGTGGCGGATGGCCCGCCTGGGCCCAACAATCCGCGGGTGGCGGGCGTCAAGCATCCGATGCTGACCGTCGAAATGGTTGCCCGCATCCAAGGCTGGTACGGCGCAGAGTTCGCGGAGTGGGAGTTCCTTGGTGGCAAGACCTCGAGGTACCGGCAAATCGGCAATGCGTTTCCTCCGCCGGTCGCCATGGAACTCGGCCTGGCGATCAGGAAGGCCCTGCGTAAAGAAGGCACCCGTCGGGTTTTGGTGGAGAATACCGACGCGGTGCACGACCCCGTCTACAGGCTCCTGCTCGCTAGTAACCGACCGCTGACGGTCGAGCAGTTGGTCGAGAAACTAGCTGACACGAAGGAGCCGATGGAGCAGCCGGAGGTCGAACGGCATCTGAATCACCTTAGCCATGACTTCGAGCTTCGAGAGGTGCCGAGATCCAACGGTGATGTCGCCTACAAGCTCGGTGAGTTCAAGGCATTTATTGGGCAGGCGGATCACCAGCGGCACGATCTGTTCAGTAAGCATAGATCGAAAATCAGTTGATCCAGTAGTTCGACGTTTCGAATCGTCTCATGCCATCGCGGTGCCCCGTGTATTAAATTATGATCTGAGTAGGACTGGCTGCGGCGTGGGCGGTACCAATCTGGCGACGCGTGTACCGTCTTTGCTTTTTTGTCACGGCCGCAGCCGAGCTCTCATGTCATGTTGCCTACAGGTGATGATGCCGATTAGCCCCTTAGGGCTAAGGTGCGCGGCAGGATGTCCGACCGTTTGGCACACGAAATGAGTTTTATGACTTGCCGAGCGGGCCGATATCTGGAAGTGGTGGAGCCATCTCTGGCGGATCGTCGGGTAGAGCTGCTACCCACTGCTCGCCATCCAGCGTGATCGACGGCAATCCAGCATGATGCGGGCGCTTTCGGGCCAACCGTATGCTCATTGAATCGCCGGGGCCATGGGGAGGATATCCGAGAGCTTCGGCGGCTTCAACATGGTTCCGGTATTGGCCAAAAATGACGATTCCCTCGGGTCGTAGTGCCGTACGGGCTCCACCATTGCCGCGGATGCGTTTCATATAGTCTTCCTGCATGGCCACGGTTGCTACTACGGTGCGGCTAATAGGTTGTCCCTGGACGCGCCGGAACAGTTCGTTGATTCTCTTCTGACCGCTTGTGGATCGGAAGATGGCATCTGTGTCATCGTCAGGAAGGCTGAGGAGGATGTTCTCCTTGAGGGGTTCGTCCTTGAACAGCCATCGGATAGCCGCGCGTCCAGTGCGATTGAGGGTTCGTTTGACATCCCTATTTCTTCCCGGGTTCAGATGTTCCTCGCGTGCTCGTACTAGTCCGGCGCTCCAGTGCCCCTTCTTGTCGCTTGCCCACAGCCCTAGGATAAGGCGGCTGACCGCCTCTGGAGGGATCATCCAGTCTGTGAGCTTTTGAGAATACTTGCAATCGACCTCGTGACCCGCGATAGAGTAGTCAAGAACGTCTCCGTCCGCGAAACCGAACTCGCGCTGCAGATTGATTTCGATCAGCGTTCCGCAGTGTGTCTTCTCAGTCTTGTGAAGTTGCTCCCAGCGATACCGTCCTGTGTGCTGACCGTCGAGCAACATGTCGAACGTGCGACGGACCGCCTTGCCTATCCGTGGCCCCAGCGCATCCAGCTTCATCAAGTGTGAGAAGACCGCGTCGAGGGCAGAGTCATGTTCGGTCAACTGTCGTTCCCTTTCTGCACTTACCAGCGGGCGAGCCTTATGGCCGTCATCCAGCTCCGTAGCTTCAGCTTGTCATTCTCGGCAACTGTACGATTCGATCATGGACCCGTTCAGGAGAAAGCGGGACTCCACGCAGGTGCTGCGCCGTCTCGTTGCATTGTGCGCACTTGGTGAGCAAATGGCCGTGTTCCGTCGTCGTAGAGCGTCCTATCCTAGGTGGCGCAGAAGTTCGCGGATGTCCGCCAGGTCCAAGCCGTAGCTGCCGACGGGCTCTTCGGCGGGGTCTGCCAGTTGGCGCACCTCTGGGTCGTCCAGAATGCTGCCCATGAACTCCAGCTTTGCCTGGAGACGCAATTGGACCACTTCGTCGATGGTGCCTTCCGCGATGAGAATGGTGACCCGGGTCTCCACGCCGGGGGGCAAGCCCAGGCGGTGGATGCGGTCAAGGCTCTGCAGGAACCGGCCAGCCATGAAGTCGCGATCGACGTAGATGGCATCGTGGCAGACCTGGTGCAGGCTAATGCCCTCGCCGAGGGTGGCTGGATTGGAGATCAGCACCATGCATTCGGGATCTTCGCGAAACCGCCGGATCTCCTCGTCGCGGTCTGCCGTGCCGCCGTGGACGACAGCCGGACAGTGAGGGGAGAGGAGTTCGGACAGGGTAGTGATGTTGCGCACGAATGTCGTCCACACGATCGTCTTGCGGCCGGCTGCTGCGTTGGCAGCGACAATTTGGACGGCCTCCTGGTACTTGGGAGAGAGTTCGTAGCTGGGTAGGTTGCGCAGAAGCGCATAGAGGGAATCTCCGGGAGCAGCCTCCATAGGCGATGGCCCATAGGCGAGTGGCTCGTACGGACTGCTGCCCTCGATTAGCAGCGCCGGGCTAGTTGCGGCCATGATCAGGCGCATCGATGCCCGGCCGAGGGCTTCGATGTCGTCGCGGCAGGCCTCCGCCCGCACAGAGTAATTGCCTTTTAGCGCCTCGTACACCTCTCGATGGATTGGCGGCAGACTGACATACCGGACTCTCGGCTCGAATGGTGGCAGGCCCAGTTCTCGCTTGGTGGTGCGGGTGAATAGCGGACGGAGCACGGTGCTGGCGTAAGCGAGGTCGCCGCCACGTACGGCGTCAGAGACGACGCGCTTGCCGCGGCCGGGCCAGACGAACGACAGTAGGTTCTCAAGGTCTCGAGCCCCGTTTGGAGCCGGAGTGCCGGTGAGGATGAGCCGCCGGGTGGCCGTGGGCCCGAGTGCGAGGCAGGCTGCGCCATAGGTTCCGCTGGCGCCGAGTTTCATGCGGTGGGCTTCGTCGAGCACCAGCATTGACGGCGCCGCGCCCAGCCAGGAAACGAGACTGGGCACAGCGCGGGACAGGCGCTCATAGTTGACCAGCAACACCTCGGCGCCATAGTCGGGCGTACGGCTCATGACCGCGGTGCGCGGCGGTGTGCGGAAACAGAGCTGACTTTCTGTCAACCAGGCCTCGTAGGCAGATTTGGGCCCGACGACGAGGAGGCGCTTGGCCAGGCCCTGTTCGCGCATCGCCGCATAGACGGCTAGTGTGACGCGGGTCTTGCCAGCGCCGGGGACGCTGAAATTGGCACCGTGACCGAGCGAGAGCAACTGTGCGGCGTCACGGAGCTGGAATGGGGTGAGGTCTCCGATCCAGTCTTCGCCGAGCAGCCCCAGCACGTCGTCTGGCGCTGTCGCGCATTGGCTGGCATCGCCGCCGCTCAGGAGAGATTGCTCGGCCCGTTCGGCATCGTCGAGGACACCATTGACGAGCTGAAGAAGCGCTTCCTCCCACTGGACGCCGTCGTGGCGCCAGGAACCGAGTTCGATGAGGCGGTCGAGGAAGTCATCAAGGTCGAACTCCCCCACCAGCGGTCCGCGTTGGCCGCCCGGGGCGATGCGTGCGGCGAGATCCGCGAAATCCTGCTCGTGCCCGGGCACAGTACGCAGGACCACGCGGGTTCGTGAGACGTCGAACGCGATCCGCAGCGAGGGCTCCGCCTGTGTCATCGTCACTGTTGCCTTCCCACAGCGCCGTTGAGCCACGTCAGGCCCTCGCCTGGCAGCGGCACGCTTTTGCCGGCCTCGATGGCAACGCGCTCCATGATGGTCCGCAGCTGCAGCAGGGCGTCGTCGAACGCGCCTTCGTCCAGGCTCCCGTTGCCGCGGGCGAGGACTAGGTCTGTAACACACTGCTCCAGGTCTTTGCATGCGTCGGCGATTCGATCGGGGGCTGCGAGGCGCTTCTTGCGGAGCCGGAAGTCCTTGCCGGCGAACTCCAGTGCCTCGTTGAAGACCTCGCGCGTGCGGTCGAAAACCTCGGCTGCTGTCCTCTGCTCCTCAGCGGTCGCGGCGGAGCCTGGTGCCCTCACAGCCTTGGCTCGCAGGAGGGAGTCGGTGAACGCCTTGGCTGCGGTAACCCTCGCGCCAGCAGCTTGGACAGTACGGCCGAGGCCAGGAATGGCTACAGTTGTGGTCTCCTGCGCGGGTACGGGCCTGAGCTCTGCGGGCAGCCGCTGATCGAGGAAACGCTCGTGAAAGTCAGGCTGGATGAACCGGACGTCAGTCTTGGCGAACTCCAGCACGATAGCCGCGAGCCGACCCTCCTTCATCAAGTCGGCACGCTCTCGATTACGTGCGGATTCGGTGTTGTAAGCACGATAGAGCTCAGCGAACCTCTCCTTCGCGTTCTCAAAATCCATAAGCCGCAGCGAGGCAGTGCCTGTATCACTACGGCTGAGGAGATCTCGCAACTGGGCCAGGATCCACAGGTCGCGATCACAGGCCGGCGTTGTGGTGTGGAAGTTCCGTGCGATCTCCGGCAGAGGCTTGCCGAGCGCCACCTGCTCCTCCAGGGCAAGCAGGTGGTTGATGTAGGAGTAGTCCCTTCGGGTGTCCGGACGTAGCTGGAGGGAGAGCTCAACGGCGTGGATGTCGCTCCATGTGCAGCTCTCAGGCAGGACGCCAACCCGCATGCTGGGCCGCCCGAGTTCCTTGAGGGCGGCGCGGCGGGTGTTGCCGTTTACGAGGATGCCGTCGCGGGTGATCAGCCCCGGTTCGTTTTGCTGGTACTCGCGCAGGCTCTCCATCAGGTCATCGAAGGCCTTGTCGGTCACGGAGGGGTCGGCCGGCAGTGCCTTCAACAGGGAGTGGAGGTAGTCCTGGCTTTCCGGGCTCCAGGGATCCTCGTCCAATGCTCGATCGCGGGCCGGGTCGTAGGCTCGCTGGGCGCGAATGCGGTGCGTCCCTGGGTTGTAGCGCAGAACCTCCACCGGCATGTCGATGACTTCAACATGGGTGGGCTTACCCCGCCATTCGACTGTCAGCGTCTCCGGTACCCCGCTCCCGGTGCGCAGCTCCTTCAGCCGCTGGGCCACGAGCTCGCGGTTGCCGGCAGCCTCGCGAGGCTGGCCGAAGTCGATCGACACGTGAGTGCTCCTTCAAATTGGTGAAAGCGATCAGAAAGCTGCCAGACGTGGCACCGACACACTGGTCCTGGAGAACGGGCTACAGGAGCATGTTGCGGACCTCTGCGCGCGCCGACGCCGGCAGAGTGCGGTAGACGCCCCAGAGCTTCTCGACCTCGTTGAAACCGCGGGCGTCCTGCTCCATCCAGGCGGACAGCATCTTGCGTTCGTACGCCGACAACTGGGCCAGCGCCGTCGCGAAGGCGCCTAGATCGCACCCGGTGTCCCGCCCGCCGACGCGGCACCGGTTGCACTCGGTGACCAGCTGAACTTTGGTGTCACCGCCGGGCATCGTGACTTGGCGCCGCGCGATGTCCAACTGCGAGGTGGCTCCGTAGCCGTCGGCGTACGCTTCACCGTTACCGATGCCGCAGGTCCGGCACAGATAGTTGTCCTCCATCAGCACGGCACGGCGCTGTACGGCTGGCACAGACTCCGTCGCTCTGCGGCTCGCCACACCGGGCTCCCACACCGGTAGACCCTGCCGCACGAACCGGTGTTCTCTGGGGTCGAGAGCTGGATCCTCCCGGTTGGTGTCGATCCGCCACCCGTTGTCTCGCAACTCCCTCATTCGGCGGTCGACCTGACTGACCCCGTCGAACGCGGTCCGAAGCTGCTCCTTTGTAAACACACTCCCGACTCCGACCTCCTGCACCAGCCACAGCGCCACGCGCTTCATGGTGCCGAGTCCCTCGTCCGTCCAGGACGGCATTGCCACCATGTTTCTCGGTTCCTCTCGTCTACGAGGCGACGGCTCCGCGGCCCTCGGCGGGGCCGGTTCGCCAGTTCCTCCAGCGAAGCGCATGCATCTGCGTCACGGGAAGCTTTTTCTGTCTCTGCTATGTCCCGCTTCGCCGCTATGTCTCGCAGTGTCTCTCTGGCGCGACAAAACCTCTCATTTGTCACAGGCGTCCGCCAAGATGGAGCTCTTATCCCAGAGGGACTCCAATCCAAGGAGTTGTCTGTGCCACCACGCGCGCGAAGGAATCCCCTTCCAGCATCCCTTCCACTGGCCCGGCGCGAACTCGCCCAGGCGGTGCGCACCCTATTGGACGACACGGGGCTGTCCTTGCGCAGCATCGAGCGTCAGATTCACCGCTCCCGCTCTGCCCTCGAACGGCTTGCGTCGGGCAAGGTACAGAATCCCGACCCGCAAACTATCCACGACCTCCGCCAACTCGCAGAGCGCAAGAAACTTGCCGGGACCGTGCCTAAGGAGGAGCTGCAACGCCTCCTGCAGCGAGTCTCGGACGAAGACCAGCGCCCCGCCACAGGGCCGGCCGCAGATACCGTTGCACACGTGAACGGCGGGACACCGGCGGCTCCGGTGGCCGGGACCGGCGCTCCGTCCGTTGCGCCGGTCCCGGCGGCAAGGGGGGACCGGCGCAACGGCTCGGCGGCGAACGTACTTTGGCCAGTCGACGAGCTGAAGCTGCATCTGGACAGCGGCCGTTACGAGCACGCCGTCGGAATGCTGGACTATGCCGGCGGCAAGGCGCCTGCGGTAGAGTCCGCCGCCGCGATCCAAGCATGCCGCGGCCAGGGCCTTACAGAGGCTACGAATACCCTCCTCCGGGCGGTTGGGAGTAGGCCCGAGAAGTTCGTCTTCGCAGTAGTCGGCCACCTGATTGACGTGGGCAATGTCACGGACGCCCGGGCATTGGCACAAATCCGCGGCGGCTTTCAGGACCCATGAGGATCCCAGTTCGGCGGGTCTTCACGGTGGAGCAGAATTGTCTTCTTGCTTGACCGGAAAGGTGATCTTCCTTGGGGTGGTTTCGTGGTGGACGTCGGGCGATGAGAGTCACCTTCTGGCACTAGTCAGCGCGCGGCCCGGCACCGCCACGTGGCCGACAGCTCCTGCGGAGTCGGCATCCGCCTGGTGTGCAAGGCAGCCTGCCCACCAGTGCGCCCGTCCGCACAGGTGGCTACGGCGCTGGCGAGTGGATCGACGGCCTGGCCGAGCGCACTTGGCCCCTGGGCGCTCGCGACCGCCGTGTGCAGGCCGTGCTCAGTCCGAGCGCACCGCCAGGGTCAAAGCCCGATGGCAGCCTTGGGCCCATGTGAGAACCGGCCTAGGGAAAGTCGGCCGGGGCCAGCCGGGTGAAGCGCTCAGAAAAGCTCAACGTCGACAGGTCGGCGAGCTTGACGAATTCGACGCCGCGGATCAGACGGGTGCCGGCGCATCTGCGGCGATATCCTCGACGACCTCGCCGACGCGGTCACCTCGAAGGCCAGGTGGACGACGTTCACGGGCAGGTGATCACAGAGGCACAGCACGCGGCTCACCCGAACCTGCAGCCTGGTCTCCCTCACATCTCACGGACCAGCGCGTTCCCGAGCGCCTCGCCCTCTTCGGCCTTGCCGTCGGACACCGACCACGACTCCCACTGTTGGTGTCCTGGTAGAGCAGCAGCATGTGGGCGTCTTCGACGAGAACGCCGGTCACCCGTACGACCCTCAAGCGCGCCACCTACCCTCAGCACCCACCCGATCGGGCGCGTAACCGGACGGCTCGTGTTGCAGGATGGGCAGGGTGGCGGTCATCCCTCCCGGCCGTCCCCCGAGGCCGCCCGCGCCGCCATTGTGTGGAAGACCTATCTGACGGGTGCCGCAGTGGCTCTCGTCCTGGCGATCTGCGCGGCGCTCGTGGCCGAACCCCGGGTCATGACCGCCATGGCCACGGTCTCCGCTGGATTCGCTGTCGCCTTCGTCCGGACTTACATCCGTGGGAGGCTCTGAGCCCGAGAGCGAGCCGCACGCCGCCGGCATCCTGTACGAGCCGATCGGGCCAGCCAGGCCCATGTCGGCTTTCCTCGAACGGCCCGGGGATTCACACTCCGGGTATGGACACGCGGCGCATCGGTACGATCCTCGCGATTCTGCTGACGATCGTCTACCTCGCCTACATCGTGAGCATCCCCCTCGGCCTCGTAACCCATCGCCTCGAGGTGCACGAGGTGGCCCTGGCGGCGGCCTTGCTGGTCGGGGTGTGGTTCGCGGCCTCGCCGTACTCCATCACCGACTTCTCGATCGGCGCCGACGGGGTGAGCGCGCGGCTGGACAGGACCGAGGCCAAGCAGCGGGCGCTGGAGTCGGAGTTGCGGGCGCTGCAGGTGGCGCTGAGCGGGCTGGTGACCAAGTACGAGTGGGACCATCTGCGGAGGCTCGCCGGTGAGGGGTCTGTGCCCGCGCGCTTCCGGCAGGACGGGAAGCTGCAACTTGAGCTGGAGCGGCTGGACGCCATGGGCTTCGTGGAGCCGGTTGACTCGAAGCGGGGGCTCAACGCGATGCGCGAAGATCATGGGCATGCCTACGAGGAGTTCGACCTCACGCGTTATGTGAGGATCACGCAGGCGGGGCGCGAGTATCTGCGGTTGCGCGAGAAGTTGTGAGCTCTCCGCTCGTGTGCGTGGGCGCATGACGTCTTCACGCCCCAGGTCCTTCCGCCCGCGTGCGGAGGGACCTGCCCCATCAACAGCGCGTGCACGGTCTCTCGCGGGCGCGCGCTACTTCGCCAGCGACTCGGCGACGAGCCGCCAGATCTCCGCGGCCAGGTCCATGTTGCCGCTCTGCTGGGCCTGCTCGGCGAGCTTGCGCAGCCCGTCGAGCGCAGTGGCCTGCTCGCCCTCCAGGAGCAGCACGCGGTTGCGCAGCACGTCGAGCCTGATCCGCTCCTGGTACGGCAGCAGGTCGTCGAAGCCCACCAGCTGGTCCAGCACCGCGCGCGCCTCGTCGAGGCGGCCGGTGGTGACGGCGATGCGGGCACGCACCGCCAGTAGTTGCTGCTCGACGGTCGGCGTGCCCGCGAACGGCATGGCCCCTTGCACCTCTTCGACGCGCCGCTGGGCACTCTCCGTTTTCGGGGGGTCGGTCCTGAGGTCGAGCCGGGCCGCGCTGATGCGCAGGCGCATCCACATGGTCAGGTCGTCCCGGCCGTCGAAGCCGGACAGAGCCTGATCCATCAGCTCCGCGGCGGCATCGAGATCGCCCTGACGGACCCGGATGCTGGCCACGGTCCACAGGGCCTGCGCCCACTGCGGTCCCGAGCCCTTGTCCGTCACGGTGAGCAGCTCGTCGGTGTGACGCGCGGCGTCGGGGAGCCGCCCGGCCTCGGTCAGCGCCGACACCAGGGCGAGCAGCGTCGCCGTCTGTACGCGGGCGGGCAGCGCCTCGCTCTTCGCCAGCTCGTAGGCGTGCGTCGCGGCGTCGACGGCCCCGGCGATCTCGCCGGTGTTGCGCATGCAGCGGGACAGCTCGGCCAGCACCCTGGCCCGCAGCTCGGGCAGCCCGATCTGCGTGCTGAGCTCGGTCAGCTCGTCGAGGCACGCCCGCTGTTCGGGGTACTCCTGCCGCTGCCGGCGCCACTCGGCGACCTGCCAGAGCGCCTGCCAGCGCAGCAGCGGATCCTCGCCTTCCGAAGCTTTCAGGGCCTCGCTGAGCGTCTGGCCGGCTTCGTCCTGGTCCAGGCCCGTGGCCAGCGTCAGGCTCTGCGCGAGGGACGCCGCCGTGGACTGCGTGAGCTCGGCCGGGCTGATGCCCAGCTGCGTTGCCAGGTGCGCGACGGCCCGCTCGGTGGGCTGGCGCGCGCCCGACTCCAGGCGGGACAGGTATCCCGTGGACATGCCCTCGCCGGCGAGTGCGGCGAGGGTCAGCCCGCGCTCGGTCCTCAATTGCCTGAGCCGGCGGCCGAAGACTGGTTGTTCCAGCATGTCCGAACTCCCGGGTAGCGGTGACGTCATCCGACGTCGGAGGGGTACGTCAGGCCCGAGCTTAACTCACTTGCCTACCTCTGGACAACTTATTGCCATAGCAGACGAGAGGCCTCGAATGGCTGTGGCAACTTTCCTTGGCAACGACTTGCCAAATCTGTGGCAACAGCCGTAACGTTGCTGTCGTTCGCCGGACGAACCCGTCCCGGACAGGACAGAAACCCCGAGCACCCCAATGGAGCGCACAGCCATGTCTTTCAACCTCACCGACCAGGACCAGCTCACCCTCCGCATCGCCGCCTGGGACGCGGTCTCGCTGATGTCGGCCGCCGGTGCCGCCGGCTCGGCCCACAAGGTCGCCACCGAGGGCTCCATCGCCCTGACCTCCGCGACCGGCCTGGTCGGGCACATTCTTGCCAAGGCGCCCAAGGGTGTGAGGTACGGCAGGACCGTGGCCGAGCTCGCCGACCAGGTGCTCCCGGCCCTGACGGCGTCCATGAGCCTGCTCCGGCAGCAGGCTCCGGAAGAGGCCGGCAACTTCCGGCGCACCGTCCTCGTCGCCGTCGACGCCGCCACCCGCACCCACCAGGGCCAGTCCAGCCCGATCCTGGCCGAGATGGCCCGCAAGATCACCGAAGCTCTCGACGCCGCTCCGGACGCGTCCGGGCAGGATCGCCCGGAGCTGCAGCGGATTCTTCAGGAAATGATCGACTCCGGTTTCGTCGGCGTGACCCTGCGCGTCAACGACGAACACGGCGAATGGACCGCCACCGCCGGAACGGCCGAGCTCGGCGGCACCGAAGCGGTGCCGATCGACGGGCACGTGCGGATCGGCAGCAACACCAAGACCTTCACCGCCACCGCGGTGCTGCAACTGGTGGCCGAGGGCAGGATCGCCCTGGACACGCCGGTGGCCGACTACCTGCCGGAGTTCGGGCTGGACCCGCGGATCACGGTGCGGATGCTGCTGCAGCACACCAGCGGCCTGTTCAACTTCACCGGCGAGTACTACGAGGACGGCACCTTCGCACCCGGCATCCCGGCCACCACGGCGGGCCGGGAATGGGTGGACCACCGCCTCCACACCTACCGGCCCGAAGACCTGGTGCGGCTGGCGCTGTCGAAGCCGGCGCGGTTCGAGCCCGGCACCGACTGGAGCTACGCCAACACCAACTACGTGCTGGCCCGGCTGCTCATCGAGCGCGTCACCGGCCGCCCGGTCGCCGAGGAGATGCAGCGACTCATCATCGGCCCGCTCGGCCTGACCGGCACCCTCCAGCCCACCACCGAGACCGACATCCCCGCCCCGCACCCGCACGCCTACTACCGCTACGAGACCGACGGCCAAGAGATCGTCCTGGACGTCACCGAGCACAACCCGTCCTGGATCTCCAGCGGCGGCGACATGATCTCCACCAGCCGCGACCTGCACACCTTCATCACCGCCCTGCTGGCCGGCAAGCTGCTGCCCGCCGACCTGCTGGCCGAGATGTGCACCCCCGAAGCCAAGGCCGGCTACGGGCTGGGCGTGTTCATCCAGCCCGCCCCCGGCGGCGGCACCCTGATCACCCACAACGGCGGCATGGCCGGCCACGCCGCCCTCATGTACGCCACCCCCGACGGCAGCACGACCCTGACCGCCACACTCAACTACATCGACGACGCCACCCTGTCCATGGGCGCCGCCTTCCAGCAGGCCAACCAGCAGCTCATCCAGGCAGTGTTCGGCCACGGCCAGGCCGAGTAGGCAGAGCCAAGAAAGTGCAGGCTCGCCCCGCCGGCGCGGACGAGCACCTCCACACCACACCGACCGCATGCCGCGGCGTGTCAGCGACCGCGTCAGAGCCGCGACAGGCCGGTATCAGAGCGGTCGGCGATCGTGAACGTCATCAACGGCCCGGCGAACCGGGCCACCCGATCTCCCCGGCCCTCGTGCGCCGCTCATGAAAGCCCATGAGCGACGCACAAGGGCCGGGAACCAAGACCCAGCATTCATAAGGAGATTCATGATGAGTAACGATGGTTTCACCACGTCGGGTCTGCGCAGGCTGCGTGAGGTGCTGGCGCGGCATGTCGATTCCGGCAGGATCCCGGGGCTGGTGGCGCTGGTCAGCCGTGGTGGTCAGACGCATGTCGAGGCGCTGGGCACGATGCGGCACGACGGCGGCGCGCCGATGCGGCGGGACACGATCTTCCGGATGGCCTCCACCTCCAAGCCGGTCTCGATCGCGGCGGCGATGGTGCTGCTGGATGAGTGCCGGTTGCGGCTGGACGACGTGGTCGATCCGTGGCTGCCCGAGCTGGCCGGCCGGCAGGTGCTCAGGCGCATCGACGGCGAGCTGGACGACACCGTGCCGGCCCGCCGCCCGATCACCGTCCGCGACGTGCTGACCTCCACCTTCGGCCTCGGCATGGACATGACGGCGCTGGGCACCCCGATCCTGAACGCCGTCTTCGAGCGGGGACTGACGCCGAACCTGCCGACCGAGGTGCCCGAGCAGGACGAGTGGATGCGCCGCCTGGGCGAGCTGCCGCTGATGCACCAGCCCGGCGAGCAGTGGCAGTACCAGATCAGCAGCGACCTGGTCGGCGTCCTGGTCTCCCGGGTCAGCGGCCAGAGCTTCGAGGAGTTCCTGCGCGAGCGTATCTTCGAGCCCCTCGGCATGGCCGACACCGGCTTCCACGTGCCCGCCGGCCAGCTCGACCGGCTGCCCACCCTGTACGCCCCCGACCCGGCCACGGGCGAGTTCCAGGCGTGGGACGAGCCCGAGGGCGGCCGGTGGAGCAAGCCACCGGCGTTCCAGGGCGGCGGGGGCGGTCTGGTCTCCACCGCCGATGACTACCACGCCTACTTCCGGATGCTGCTCAACGGCGGCATCCACAACGGCCGGCGGATCCTGTCCCGGCCGGCGGTGGAGCTGATGACCACCAACCGGCTCACCCCCGAGCAGAACGCCGCCCGCACCGCCCTGGCCCGTAACGCCGTGCACATCTCCTTCGGCCAGGGCCAGCAGGGCGGCTGGGGCATCGGCATGGCGGTACGCACCTACCGCGGCGACTACGCCCCGATCGGCCAGTTCGGCTGGGACGGCGGCAGCGGCACCTCCGCCTACGCCGACCCGGCCACCCAGGTCACCGGCATCCTGCTCACCCAGGTCGGCTACACCGTCCCCAGCCCCGCCCACCTGATGAACGACTTCTGGACCACCGTCTACCAGGCCATCGAGGACTGATACCGGGCCCCGCCCGAGGGTGAGATCCCCTCGGGCGGCCCTCGCCTCGGACCGTGCCCAGCGGCGCCGGATCCACCCACCACCCGACCACTCTCCGCACCTGAACGGAAGCAAAGACATGCAACCGCATCCTCGCCGCTGGCTGATCCTCATCGCGCTCTGCCTGAGCACGCTGGTGCTGGTCATCGACAACATGGCACTCACCGTCGCCGTCCCGGCGTTGTCCGCCGACCTGGGCGCGACCGCGCAGGACATCCAGTGGATCCTGGAGTCCTACATGCTGGTCTTCGCCGGCCTGCTGCTCACCGCCGGATCCCTGTCCGACCGGTACGGCAGGCGAAAGGTCATGGTCATCGGCCTGACGCTGTTCGGCGCCTCCTCCCTGGTGGCCACGTTCGCCACCACCCCCGGCGAGCTGATCGCCGCCCGCGTGGCGATGGGCGTCGGCGGGTCGCTGATCATGCCCGCCAACCTGTCCATCATGATCAACGTGTTCACCGACGAGGCCGAGCGGCGCAAGGCCATGGCCGCCGGGGCCGCCTTCGGCGTGCTCGGCCTGGTCGGCGGCCCCGTCCTCGGGGGAGCCCTGGTCGCGTCCCTCGGCTGGGAGGCGGTCTTCTGGATCAACGTCCCGGTCGCCGCCCTGGCCGTCACGGCCGCCGTGACCCTCATGCCCGAGTCCAGGGGCCCCGTGACCAGGCCGGACCCGCTCGGCGCCGTCCTGTCCGTGGTGGGGATGTCCGCGCTGGTGTGGACGATCAACGAGCTGGCGCACGGCATCGCCTGGATCCCGCTGGTGATCGCCGTCGTCGCCCTCGGCTCCTTCGTCCTCTGGGAGCTGCGCACCGAGCACCCGATGGTGCCGCTCAGGCTGTTCGGCGATCGTGACTTCGCGGGCGGCAGCCTGTCGCTCACGCTGGTCCAGGTCGGCAACGGCGGCCTGCTGCTGGTGCTGACCCAGTACATGCAGTTCGTCCTCGGCTACACCTCCACCCAGGCCGGTCTGGCGTTCATCCCGATGTTCGCCGCCTCCATGGTCTTCAACGGCGTCGGCGCCGCGCTGGGCACCCGGCTGGGCAACCGCACCACCGCGGTGCTCGGCATGGTCGTGATGGCGGGCGGGTTCGGGCTGCTCGGCCTCCCGTCCGCCGACAGCTTCGCGGTCCTGGCCGTCGCGCAGGCCGTGCTGGGCGCGGGCAGCGGCCTGGCGATGCCGTCGGCGGTCATCGCCCTGATGGGCGCCATCCCCGCCGAGCGGGCCGGGGCCGGTTCGGCGCTCAACAACACCATCCAGCAGGCCGGTGCCGCGCTCGGCGTGGCCATCCTGGGCAGCCTGGCCACCAGCAGTTACGCCTCCGCCATGCCGGCCGGCGCGCCCGAGGAGGCCCGCCGCTCGGTGGCCGCCGCCGTGGCCGACCCGTCCCTGTCCGCGGTGGCTCGCGAGGCCTACGGCGCGGCCATGTCGTCCGCCTTCCTGGCCGCCGCCGCCGGGGTGCTCGCGGCCGCCGTACTGGCCCTGCTCCTGCTGCGCGGACGCCGCGGCACGGCAGGCACGCCCGCCACCAGCGAGTCCAAGACCCTCGTCGCCGCGTAGAGGCCGTGTCAGCGGCCGCGTCAGAACGGCGACGGCCCGGTATCAGACCGGTCGGCGATCGTGGATGTCACGCAGCGAACGAGCACCTCACAGACAGAACGGAGCACCCCCACCATGTCCCTCACCCTCACCGCCCAGGACAAGATCACGATGCGCACCGCAGCCTGGGGCTCGGTCTCGCTGATGGCCGCCGCCGACGCCGCCGGCAAGCCGCACCGGGCAGCCACCCACGGCTCCATCGCCCTGGCCTCCGCGACCGGCCTGACCGGTCACGTGCTCGCCGAATGGCCCAAGGGCGTGAACCTGCGCGGCAAGTCCGTGGCCGAACTCGCCGACGTCGTGCTGCCGGCCCTGACCGCGGCCATGAGCCTGCTCAACAAGCAGGACCCCGCGGAGGCCGTCAACTTCCGCCGCACCGTCGTCGTCGCCGTCGAAGCGGCCGCCCGGACCCACCAGGGCGAGCCCCGCCCTCCCGTGGCCGAGATGCTCCGCAAGATCACCGCAGCCCTCGACGCCGCTTGACGGCCTGCTCACCGGTATGGCCGCATGTCGGCATGACGCAGACGTGACCGCTTCCGGTGACGGCCGGGTCATGAGCCGCTCGCTGGACCACCTCCCCGATGGCCGAGATCCGCTCGGCCCGCTCCATCGGGGACGATTCGTGACAGCCACCAAGGGGAACAGGAGTTCCGGTCGCTTTCCGGTGGTGTGCGCTGTTAGCGTGCGGCGGTGGATCTCTTCTCACGGTCTTGGGCGGCGTTGCGCACGGCGGTCGCCGAGCTTCCCGACGAGGACTTCGAGCGGCCGTCCGGCTGTGCCGGCTGGCTCGTACGGGACCTCGCATGCCACCTGGTCATCGACGCGCAGGACGTTCTGATCACCCTCGCCACTCCCGAGGACAGGGAGCCGACCAGGAACGCGGTGACGTACTGGGACCTCGTCGAGCCTCCGACCGGCGACGACCCGCTCGACGCGCTGACCGTCCGCCTCGCCGCGGCCTACCAGGAGCCGAGGCTGCTCAAGTTCCACCTCGACGACGTGGGCTCGGCGGCCGGGCGCGCCGCCGTGCTCGCCGATCCGGCCGCTCGGGTCGGGACCAAGGACCAGGTCCTCACGGCGGGCGACTACCTGTCCGCGTACGTCATGGAGTGGACGCTGCACCACCTCGACCTGATCGCCCACCTGCCGCATGTCGCCGGGCCGCCCGCCGAGGGGCTGGCTCGTTCCCGCGCGATGCTGGAGGAGCTCGCCGGGGCCGCGTTCCCGGCGTCGTTCTCCGACGCGGACGCGCTGCTGGTCGGCACGGGACGGCGGGCGGCGACCGCCGCGGAGCGGGCGGAGCTCGGCGAGCCGGCCGGGAGGCTGCCCCTCGTCCTGGGCTGATCCCTCTTCAGCGGCTCTCCGGCCCGGGTCAGGGAGAGCAGGCCCGTGACGATGACGAGCGGCGTCCAGTCGATGGCGCTGACCAGCGGCCGGATCAGGAGGCCGGCCACGCGCCACCTGGCGATGCCCGGCCCGGCGGCGGGCGTCGTAACTCTGCCCGAACGCGGACGGGCCGCGCCGGTCCGGGACGACAGATCAGCCGCGTACGGTCTTGTAGACCCCGTACAGGGATTCCAGAGCGCCCACCACGATCAGGACCACCCCGAGCTTGGACGGCGTGAGGATGAGGACCGTCTCGTCCGAGCCGACCAGCCACAGCGCCAGCCCGATCACGAGGGTGATCAGACCGGTGAGAAGCGTCTTGAGGGCAGAGGACATGGACGATCCTTCTGATCGGGACGGGCACACTGACTCTTCGGAAGACCGTAGTCAGGGCCGGCCCGCGGGACCTCCTGCCGGCTGAGGAAACCGCACTACATCCTTCGGCTGATCCACATCAGGAGCGTCAGCCCGCGACGGCGCGCTGGGCGATCACCTTGTCGATGCGCAGCCGGACCAGGCACTCGCCCGGGACGGCGTTGCGGGTGCCGAACTCCTGGGCGCGCCCGTCGCCCATGTAGCGCCGGCCGATCTCGACCGCCCACACCAGCATCTCCTCCAGGTCGAGCGAGATGGTGGCGCGGCCCTTGATCAGCACGTACGAGTAGGGCGGCGCCTGGTCGTCCACGCACAGGACGGCCCTGGGGTCGCGGCGCAGCGCCCTGGCCTTGAGGCCGGTCTCGGAGGTGTTGAACACCACCTCGTCGTCGTCCAGCAGAAACCAGATCGGCGTGATGTGCGGCGCGCCGTCGGACAGCGTCACCCCGAGCTTGCCCGTGCGGGTGCCCGCCGAGGCGAACGCCCGCCACTCGTCGTCACTCATGCGTTCCATGAGGCTACGCTACGCCACCGCGTAAAAGGGTTCGAGAACTGTCGGTGCCCGGTGATACAAAGCAGGTCCACCTAGCCGAGGGGCCTGAGCATGTCGATCACCAGTGGCTCGGAGTTCTCCGTCGCCGGGCCGCGCCACAACCGCGCCGGCCCGGTGCGCTGGCTCTGGTCACACCTGCGCCGCCATCCGCTGCAGCTGCTCGGCTTCCTCGGCGGGTCGCTGGCCATGGTGGTGCTCAACGCCATGGTGCCGCAGCTCACCGGCGACGCGTTCGACGCCGTGCTCGGCGTGCGGGGCGAGCCGATGGACGCGCTCGGGCTGATCGCGTGGGCGCTGCTGGCGATCGTGGTGGCGCGCGGGCTGTTCGACCTGTGGGCGCGGCTGTCGAGCGAGGTGCTGGCCAAGCGGCTGGAGCGCGACGCGCGCGACGAGCTGTACGTGAGCCTGCTCGGCAAGAGCCAGACCTTCCACAACCGGCAGCGGGTCGGCGACCTGATGGCCCGGGCGGCCAACGACATCCGGCAGCTCTCGATCATGATCACGCCGGGGGCCGACCTCATCGTGGACTCGGGGCTGACCGGGCTGGTGCCGCTGTTCTTCATCGCCGCCATCGATCCGCGGCTGCTGCTGGCGCCGGGCGTGTTCGCGGTGGTGTTCGTGGTGGCGCTGTGGCACTACATGCGGCAGCTCAACCCGGTCGCGACCCGCATGCGGGAGGAGTTCGGCGAGCTCAACGCGGGGCTCAACCAGGCCGTGCGGGGCATCGAGGTGATCAAGGTGACCGCGCAGGAGGCGCAGGAGCGGTTGCGGTTCCGGGCCAACGCGCGGCGGTATCGCGACTCCTTCGTACGCAACGGGCTCGTCCAGGCGCGCTACCTGCCGACGCTGCTGTTCGCCTTCGCCATGGCGGCTGCGTTGTGGCACGGCATCTACCTGCAGGGCATCGGGGCGATCACGATCGGCGAGCTGGTCGCGTTCATGGGGCTCATGGGCATGCTCGGGTTCCCGACGCAGATGTCGATCTTCACGTTCTCGCTGATCCAGATCGGCATCGTCTCCTCGCGCCGGATCCTGGGTCTCATCACCTCCGACAGCGAGATCGAGCAGCGGGCCGACGGGCATGCCGCGCCGATCACCGGGGAGATCGTCTTCGAGGACGTCACGTTCGGCTACGAGGCCGACGGCGAGCCGGCGCTGCGCGGGGTGACGTTCACGGTGAAGCCCGGCGAGACCGTGGCCGTCGTCGGCGAGACCGGGTCGGGCAAGAGCACGCTGACCAAGCTGGTGCCGCGCATCTACGACGTCACCTCCGGGCGCATCCTCGTCGACGGCGTGGACGTGCGCGAGTGGGACCTCGACTCGCTGCGCTCGCAGATCTCCACGATCGAGCAGGACATCGTGCTCTTCTCCCGCTCGGTGGCCGAGAACATCGCCTTCAGCAAGGGGCAGCGGGCCGACCGCGAGGCGATCGTCGAGGCGGCGCGCGACGCGCAGGCCGCGGAGTTCATCGACGAGCTGGACGACGGCTACGACACGGTGATCGGCGAGCGGGGCGTCACGCTGTCCGGCGGGCAGCGGCAGCGGCTGGCCATCGCGCGGGCGCTGCTGACCGACCCGGCGATCCTGGTGCTGGACGACTCCACCAGCGCCATCGACTCCGCGACCGAGGACAAGATCCAGCAGGCCATCGGGCGCATCCTCGACGGGCGCACCACGCTGCTGATCACCCACCGGCTCTCGCAGATCCGCTGGGCGGACAAGGTGCTGCTGCTGCGGCGCGGCCAGGTGGTCGACTTCGGCACCCACGACGAGCTGATCGGGCGCAGCCGCCTCTACCGGCGGGTCTTCGCCCACTACGACGAGGCCGACCTCCGCGACGAGGGGCCGGTCCTGGCCGGCGACCAGGGAGGGGTGCGCTGATGGGCTTCCTCATGGACGGCCTCGAGGCCGAGGACTACGACCGCACCTACAACGACCGCGACCTGCTGCGCCGGATCATGTCGTACTTCCGGCCCAAGCTGGGCGCCATGGCCCTCGTGGCCTCCATGATCGTGCTGGGGTCCGCGAGCCAGGCGGCCATCCCCACGCTGGGCAGCCTGGCCGTCGACGCCATCGCCGACGGCACGATCGGCCAGGTGGGCTGGCTGCTGGCCGCGGGCATCCTGGCCACCGGCGTGGTGTCGTGGGGCTTCAACTTCGTCCGGCAGAAGAACAGCGCGAAGGTCACCGGTGACGTGGTGCTGCGCCTGCGCGAGGACGCGTTCGACGCGGTGCTCAAGCGTGACCTGTCCTTCTACGACGAGACGCCGTCCGGCAAGATCGTCAGCCGGGTGACGTCCGACACCGACGACTTCGCCACCGTCTCCACGCTCACGATGGACCTGATCAGCCAGGTGCTGATGGTGGGCTTCGTCACGGTGCTGCTGTTCGTGCGCAGCGTGGAGCTCGCCCTGCTGACGCTGCTGGTGGTGCCGGTCGTGGTGGGGCTGGCGCTGCTGTTCCGGCGGCTGGCCAGGGTCAGCACGCGGCGCGCGCAGCGGTCGTTGAGCCGGGTGAACGCCAACCTGCAGGAGACCATGGGCGGCATCGCCGTGGCCAAGAACTTCCGGCAGGAGCAGCAGGTCTACGACGAGTTCCGGCCCATCAACCGGCAGAGTTACCAGGTGACGCTGCGGCAGGGGTTCGTCTTCTCCGCCATCTTCCCGGTGCTCTTCCTCGTGGCCGGGCTCGCCACGGTGGCGCTCGTCCGGCTCGGCGGCGCGTCGGTCGTCGGGGGCGGGCTGTCCGCCGGCGACTGGTACCTGTTCCTGCAGGGGGTGTCGCTCTTCTGGTTCCCGCTGACGTCCATCGCCGCGTTCTGGTCGCAGTTCCAGCAGGGGCTGTCGGCGTCCGAGCGGGTCTTCGCGCTGATCGACGCGCCGCCCCGGGTGGTGCAGACGGACTCGCAGCCCGCCGGGCGGCTGGCGGGGCGCATCGAGTTCGAGGGCGTGACGTTCGGCTACGACCCGGCGCATCCCGTGCTGCGCGACTTCGACCTGACCATCGAGGCGGGGGAGACCGTGGCGCTGGTGGGTCACACCGGCGCGGGCAAGTCCACATTGAGCAAGCTGATCACCCGCTTCTACGAGTTCCAGGACGGCCGCCTGCTGATCGACGGCCGCGACATCCGCACCCTGGAGCTGGGCAGCTACCGCAGGCAGATCGGGGCGGTGCCGCAGGCGCCGTTCCTGTTCAGCGGCACGGTCGCGGAGAACATCCGCTACCCGCGGCCCGAGGCGACCGACGAGGAGGTGCTGGCAGCGGCGTCGGCGGTGGGCGGCGGCGACTGGATCGAGGCGCTGCCGAACGGGCTGGAGACGGATGTCGGCGAGCACGGGCGGGCGCTGTCGATGGGGCAGCGGCAGCTCGTCGCGCTGGCCCGGCTGCTCGTCCAGGACCCGGCGATCGTGGTGCTCGACGAGGCCACGGCCAGCGTCGATCCGCTGACCGAGGCGCAGATCCAGGAGGGGCTGGACGTGGTGCTGGCCGGGCGGACGTCGATCGTCATCGCGCACCGGCTGTCCACGATCGAGCACGTCGATCGCATCATCGTGCTCGATCACGGGCGGATCGTGGAGGAGGGCGACCACGCCACGCTGCTGGCCAGGGGCGGGCGCTACTGCCAGGTCTACAACACCTACTTCCGGCACCAGTCGCCCAACTACCGGGCGGGTTCCGGCTTCGTGCCGGTCAGCTCCGCCTGAGCGGGCGGGCCGGCCTCTCCGCCGAGCGGGTACGCAGCGACGGGATGAGCGCGGCGATGGCGTCGAGGACGCGGTCGAGCCCGTGCCGGAAGCGTTCCTCGGGGGTGAGGTGGGCGGTGCGGGAGTCGAGCACCGACCGGTTGAACAGCGGGAATTCGCCGGATTCGACGACCCGGCGCACGTACGGGCCCATGTAGTCGCGTTTCCAGCGCTCGGGGTCCAGCCCCGTGCGGCGGGCCTCCTCCAGCCAGCCGAGCTCGCGGCGGATCGCGCCGTGCGTGTAGTCGTCGAGCATGCCGACCAGGCCGGTGCTGTCGTCGATGCCGAGCCCGGTCCCGTCGAGAGCGCCGAGCGCGAACTCGTGCACGCGCAGCAGTTGCGGGCCGAGCGTGGGCCGGCTGGTCAGCAGCGTGATCAGCCAGGGATGGCGCAGGCCGGCGGCGCGGGTCTGCCGGGCCAGCAGCGCCAGGTCGGCGCGCCAGTCACCGGAGGGGGTGTCGGGGAGTTCGACGTCGCTCATCGCCAGGTCGATCATGAGGTCGAGCAGGTCGTCGCGCCGCGGTACGTAGCGGTAGAGCGACATGGCGCCGGTGCCCAGCTCGCCGGCGATCCGCCGCATGGTCGCGGCCTCCACCCCCTCGGCGTCGGCGATCAGGACGGCCGCCCGGGTGATCTGCTCGCGGCTGTAGCCGGGGCGCCGTCCCGGTCCTGAGCGCTCCTGCCGCTCCGGCAGCATCCAGATGCTGGTCGGTTCCTCGTCGGCCATGCGCATCCCTCCCATGCATTTGCGTACATCGTACCTGAATGGCTATGGTCCTATTCACGTACGCGGTACGCGAATAGGAGATGATCAAGATGCGATTGACCGGGAAGACGGCGCTGGTGACCGGCGCGAGCAGGGGTATCGGCCGTGCGATCGCCACCCGGCTGGCGCGCGAGGGCGCCCGCGTCGCCGTGCACTACGGCGGCAACCACGCGGCCGCCAAGGAGGTCGTGGCCACCATCGAGGCCGCCGGCGGGCAGGCCTTCGCCGTCCAGGCCGAGCTGGGCACGCCGGGTGACGCCGAAGCCCTGTGGTCGGGCTTCGACGCGCACGCCGACGGATTGCACGTCCTGGTCAACAACGCGGGCATCCTCGGCGGTCAGAGCGAGATCGGCGGCGTCACCCGGGAGGGCCTCGAGCGCCTGTTCGCGGTCAACACCACCGCCCCGTTCTTCATCACCCAGCAAGCCCTGCCACGGCTGCGCGACGGCGGGCGGATCATCACCGTGGGCACCATGCTGACCAGAGGAGCCGCCATGCCCAGGGCGATCGACTACGCCATGTCCAAGGCGGCGCTCGACGTCCTCACCGTCGCGCTGGCCAAGCAGCTCGGGCCGCGTGGCATCACGGTCAACCTCGTGGCCCCCGGTGTCATCGACACCGACATGCACGAGGGGCGCCTGGTCGGTGACGCCCTGGCCTGGCTGTCGTCGCAGACACCCCTCGGCCGGCTCGGCACGCCGCAGGACGTGGCCGACACCGTCGCCTTCCTGGCCTCCGACGACAGCCGCTACATCACCGGGCACCGGCTCGACGTCTCGGGCGGGACGACCATGTGAGTCAGTTGACCGTCACCGAGCACGCCGTGGTGTCCAGGCGTCCCGCGAGACGGTGCAGCCGCCGGTCGAGCCCGCCCAGCCGCACTGCGTGCCGGTGCAGCCCGGCCCCCGAAATGTCGGTGATCATCCCTACGCTCGGTGCTCATGAGCGAATCGACCGGCTTACCGGACACCGTGCAGGTCACGAACTTCGACCTCCACGTCAGCTACGGGCAGGCGTACCTGATCGACTGCACCGACGACGCCGAGGGTCCCGGGGACCTTCTCGACGACCACCCGACCCACCCGGTCGGCATCATCCGGGTCGAGGGCGGGGACGCGTTCCTCATCACGGGCCTGCACACCGGGACGGTCGACTTCACCGTCGCGGTGGCCGGCCACGATCCCGGGGCGGACGTCGAAGGCTTCGAGGACGTCGTGGAGATCAGCATCGAGTCCGAGTCCGGCGAGTTCGAGCTGCACGAGTGGGGTGGCGGGTGCCACGAGCTGCCCGCTTGTCGGCGATCACGTTATTGAGCTGGAAGAGCATGATCGACTTCACTGATTTGAGCCGGGCAGGGGAGCCTCGATCGCGTAATTGAGCCAGGTCAGGACGTGTGCGTGTCGTCTGGACTTGGTCAGTCCCGTCCATGATCCTTTTGGTAGTCCATCAAGGGCTCGCCGAAGGGAGGGCGATCATGGCGCGGAAGGCGTTCCACGTGGTCGACATCGCAGAGATCCTGATGCACTGGCATGCTGGCCGTTCCGTCAGAGAGATCGCCAACAGCCTGGGCGTGTCACGTAACACCGTGGCCAGGTACTTGGCTCCGGCGATCGCCGAGGGCATCACGCCAAGCGACGAACCCCTTACCGCGGCGGAATGGGCCGAGTGGATCCACCTGTGGTTTCCCGCCCTGCGTGACACCAAGCTGCGCCGGACGACCTGGCCACTGATCGAACAACACCGCGACTACATCACCGAGCAGATCGAACGCGGCGTCACGATCACCACCATCCACCAGCGGCTGCGCGACGAACGCGGCCTGACCTGCTCGATCTCCGCGATGCGACGGTGGGTTCACGCCAACGTGCCGGAAGAGGTCTCCCGCTCGCGGGTGGTGGTGCTGCGGCTGGAACCGGCCCGGCCGGGCCAGGAAGCCCAGGTGAATTACGGGCGGCTGGGGGCGTGGGTCGATCCGGCCACCGGCCGCAAACACCAGGTGTGGGCGTTCGCCCTGGTGCTGTGTGCCAGCCGTCACCTGTTCGTCAAGCCGGTCATCACGATGGACCAGCACGCATGGTGCCAAGCTCACGTGGAAGCGTTCGAATTCTTCAAGGGTGTGCCCGCGCGGATCGTCCCGGACAACTTGAAGACCGGGGTCGATCGCCCCGACCTCTACGACCCGAAGATCAACAAATCGTACGGCGAACTCGGTGCGCACTACCAGCTCCTCATCGACCCGGCCCGCAGCGGCAAACCCCGCGACAAGGCGCGGATCGAACGGCCCATTCCCTACATCCGCGACAGCTTCTGGCGCGGACGAGAAGACAGCTTTGCCTCGGTGGCCGACATGGAGGCCGCGGCGCTGCACTGGTGCGAACAAGTCGCCGGGCAGCGCCAGTGCCGGCCGTTGGAGGGCGCCGCCCCGCTGACCGTCTTTCACACGGTCGAACAGCCCGCCCTGCGACCCCTGCCCCGCCATCCCTTCGAACTGTGTCGATGGTTTCGGGCGAAAGTCGGTCCCGACATCCACTGCAGCGTGGACAAGGTGCTGTATTCGGTGCCGTGGAAGTACGTCGGCAAGCACCTGTCGGTGCGGATGACGGTGAACCTGGTGCAGTTCTTCTATGACGGTGACCTGGTCAAGACCCATGTGCGCAAGCCCCGCGGCAAGCAGACCGATCTGGCCGACTACCCGCCGGAGAAGATCGCCTTCCACATGCGCACCCCCGACTGGTGTCGCAAGCAGGCCGAGCAGATCGGCCCGGCCTGCCTGGCGGTGATCGACGAACTCCTGGCCGACAACACGCTCTACCACCTGCGCTCAGCCCAAGGGGTGCTGGCGATGGCCGACAAGCACAACCCCGAACGGCTGGAAGCCGCCTGCGCCAAGGCGCTGGCCGTGGGCGACCCCTCCCACCGCACCATCAAGGGAATCCTGGCCGCTGAAACCGATCAGGGCGACCAGGCCGCCCGCCATGCCGGTGACGGCGGCGCGGGCGCGTTCCTGCGCGGCCCGCAAGAGCTGTTCCACCACGACGCGGTCGCCCTGGACGCCTTCGACATCCCGGTCTCCTGACCCGCGACGAGCGGACACGGCGCCCTCGAATCCAGCCTGACCTTCATCGCGGCGGACTCAAGGGCGCCGAAAAACACCATCGAAAGGATACGGATCATGGCCACCCACATCGAGCTTGGCGCGCTGGACAAGGCTCTTCGCACGCTGCGACTCGGCGGCATGCTCGACACCCTCGACACCCGGCTCAGCCAGGCCCGCGCCGGCGACCTAGGACACATCGAATTCCTGCAGGTGTTGTGTGAGGACGAGATCTCCCGCCGGGAATCGGCCGCGATGGAGCGTCGCGAGCGTCGCGCCCGCTTCGACGAGCCGGTCACCATGGAAGGCTTCGACTTCGCCGCCTCACCCAAGTTGCCCGCCGCTCAGCTACGCGATCTGGGGGCGCTGCGCTGGTTGCACGCCGGAGAGTCCGTGATCTTGTATGGCCCGGTCGGGGTCGGAAAGTCCCACATCGCCCAGTCTCTGGGCCGACTCGTCATCCGCCAGGGCATGGACGTGCGCTTCATCAAGACCTCCCGCGCGCTGGCTCACCTGGCAGGCGGGCACGCCGACCAGAGCTGGCGCAAACGCCTGTCCGAACTGACCAAACCCGCCCTGCTCATCCTGGATGACTGGGGCATGCGAGAACTCACCGCCGCCCAAGCCGACGACCTCTATGAACTGGTCTCCGAACGCTCCGGCAAGTCGATGATCCTCACCTCCAACCGGGCCCCGGAGGAGTGGTACAAGCTGTTTCCCAACCCGGTGGTCGGCGAGTCCCTCCTGGACCGGCTGATCAACACCAGCTACCGGATCTTCATGGACGGCCCGAGCTACCGCCCCAACAAACGCCCTGGCCAGAAACCCGCGGCGAACCGGGCCAAGAGCCGTTCCTGAGGCGCTCGCCAGCGCTTCCCAGAAGGACGGTCCCCCCGCCCTCTACGGGCATGCTGGCCGAGCAGGTACGTACTGGAAGGCCGACGGTCCGGTGTTGAGCTGGCTGTCAGGCGTCGCGGAGATCGCCCGTTCCATCCTGTTCCGTCAGGAAATAGATGGTATGGGCGATAGCCTGCCGCGGAGGCTTCGGTACGTCGTCTGGCGCGTAGTAGTCGTTCACCTGGCGGTACAATTCTTCTTCGGTGGAGGCCACACCGATGATCGTTTCGTCATCGACCACCACCTCCCACACCATCATTTTTTGCAAGCCAGGGCCGTTGAGTTCGTCTGAGATGGCCTGGTAGAAGACATTCATCAGCCTCGACTCGTGTTCGCGGCGACAGTCACGCGGCAGCAGCCAGCGCTGCCACCAGGTCCGAAGGTGATCGGCCGCGGAATCCGCGAAATCTTCAGCCGCCTCGTCGGCTGTCTGATCGTAATTCGGATAGCTTGGCCGGTTCACGCGGACGAGCAAGTCGTGTTGACACTCCTCGCGGAATGCGTACCGATACAAACGGAACTGTGTCACCTGGAAGCCCATCAACCCGACCTTACCGGCAGTAGGTGATGTATTCGTGGGGGAACTGCCGGGATGGCGGGCGCAGGCCCGCCCGGACGTGCCGTCAGGCCCTCTCATCGACGCCGCACGACCTCCTTCGTCGGCCGCACGGCAACGGTTTACCTTCTCATCCCTCCTGGCCAAGCCGAGGCAACCGAAGCCCCAAGCACAGCGCCGAACCATGAGAAATGCCCTCACAGCGGCAGATATTCGGCATCGACTCCAAACGGGCCGGTGACTACAGGTGGCTCAATTCCCTGATCATCGCCCGGCTCAATTAGACGATCGCTGACACGCCCTGCCGGCCGGGCCCGGGTGGTACCGGCTGCGGTACCACGCGCGGGGCATGGACGAGGCCGTGGACGGCGTGGACCTGTCGAACGGGCCCGTCGATCACTACCTGCTGCAGATCTGGCCGGCGCAGTGGTCGCTGCCGCAGGTGGTCAAGCACGGCAGCGCGTGCGCGGCATACTGGCGGCGGCCTTCCTGAGGCGCGTCGGTGATCCGGGGTGTCGCGACGTCAGCGGTCGTCGCGGAGGGTGCGCAGGGTTTCGGCCTGTTCGGCGGTGACGCCCTTGGCGCGCTGGGCGGCGGCCTCCTCCGGGGTCAGGCCGGCGCCCGCCCAGGACGCCGTCTCCTCGAACGGGATGCCGGCCTGCCACCACGCCCGGGCGACCGCCATCGGGGTGAGGCCGCGCTGGATGTAGCGGGCGGCCTCGGCGGGTCTGAGGCCGAGTTCCTGCCACATGCGGGCCGTGGGGGCGGGCACGTTGTGCCGGGCCCAGGCGGCGGCCTCGTCGTCCACCCAGTCCTCGGCGCAGTAGCTGTAGATGACGAGGGCGTCGGTGTTGCCGAGCCGGGCGATGAACCGCTGGGCGCGGTCACGCGGATCGCCGCCGCCCGCGAAGGCCATGAGGCTGGTGAACGCGTCCCCGGGGGCCGTGGGGTCGTGCGGGCTGCGGGGCTTGCGGCCTCGCTTGAGGTCGTAGGCCTGCTCCGGGGCGTGGCCCTGGTGCTTGAGGGTGATGGCGTCGTCGAGGTCGAACTCGTACTCGTGCCAGAGGAGTGCCTCGGTGGCGGTGAGGCCCGCGGCGCGGCAGGCCGCGACCGTGTCCGGGGTGACGCGGGCGGTGGTCCACTGGATGGCCTGCGCGGGGTCGGTGACTCCGGCCCGCCGCCAGGCGGTGGCCTGCGTGGCGGTCAGCCGCCAGGTCCACCAGCGGTGTCCCTCGGCGGGCGGGATGCCGGCGGCCGCGTACGGGGCGGGGTCGAACTCCGGCGTGCTGGACGTCATGATGCTCCTTCCACGTGTACGGTCTGCGCCCACTCGGGTGCCTGGCCGGCCGGGTCGAGCAGGGCGACGATGACCCGGGTTCTGGGCGGGCGGTGCGGCCACGGGGTGCGGCCGTCGGTGATCGCGATGATCAGGTCCGGGGGCGGGCGGGTGGACAGGGCGGCGGCGAAGCCGGCGCGCAGGTCGGTGCCTCCGCCGCCGTCCAGGCGCAGGTCCGAGATCCGGGTGAGGGTCTGCGGGCGGTACGCGCGGGCGTCGCAGGTGATCACCGTGAGCAGGCGGCGGGCGATGCCCATGGCCCTCAGGACCCCGGTGACCTCGGCCAGGGCCTGGGCCAGCATGGTCTCGGTGATCGAGCCCGAGGTGTCGATCAGCACGGTCACCGAGGGCAGGGGGCGGTGCAGGCTCGGCAGGACGACGCCGGGCAGCGCGGCGGCCCTGCGCGACGGCCTGCGGTAGGTGTAGTCGGCGCGGCCCGCCGCCTGGGCGAGGCCGTGGCGCACCCTGGCGGACAGGTGGCGGCGCCAGCTCACGGTCGGTTCGAGCACCTGGCCGGCCCAGCGGCGCCAGCCGGCCGGGACGTCGTCCTGGGCGTTCAGGCGTTCGCGGATCCTGCGGGCGGTGTCCAGCGCGGTCAGGCGGGCGGCGGTGGGGGAGAGGGCGGGTGGCAGGTCGTCGCGGTTCCAGGCACGAGGCAGGCCGTCGCACCCGCTGCCGCAGTCTCCTGGGGCGGTCGGTGGGTGGGGCGGGTGGTCGTGCTCCGGCTGCTCGTGCCGGTGGGCCGCTTCGCGGAGGGCCTGCCAGTACTGTTCGGCGGTCCAGCCGTCCGGGAGGCCGAGCAGGGCTGGGGTGGTCACGTCCGGTGGGAGGTCATGGCGTGCGGGTGTGGTCGTGTCCGGTGGGAGGCCGGGGCGGGTAGGGGCGGCCGTCTCCGGTGGGATGTCAGAGGTGAGGTCAGAGATGTCCGCGGTGAGGTCGTCGTTGATCTCGGCGTCGGTGGCCAGGTTCCAGGCCTGCTGCTCCTCGGGCAGCAGCTCCACCACGCCGCCCGGGTAGCGGCGGGCGTGTTCCCGCAGGAGGTGGGTCACCTGGTGGACGAGCCAGAACGCCACCTCCCGCACGCTCTGCCGCGCCAGCTCCTCGACCTCGACGTACACGCGCCAGCCCGTGTCCGCGGGGAAGCGCCGCAGCTCGCCGCGGGTGCCGGTGACCATGACGGGGTGGAGGGAGAGCAGGGCGGCTGCGAGGTACGGGGCCTGGTGGGCGGCGCGGACGCGGGCCGCCGACCACTTCTGCCACAGGTCGGGGTCAGTCACCGAGCAGCCCCGCCGAGCGCAGGATCGGGGTCAGCTCCAGCAACGCGGCCGGGATCCTGGCGCCCGGCGGGCGGCGGCCGGCCAGGGTGCGGGCCGCGAGGGTGGCCACGTCCGGTGCGGTACGGGCGGCCTTGGCGATCACCCTCCAGGCGGCGTCCCAGCGTTCCACGTCGCCGGCGGCCACCGCGACGGCCACCACCGAGGTGAGCACGGCGAAGGCCCGATCGCCGCGCCGGGGCAGCTCGAACGCGTCCGGGTCCGCCAGCACCGCCATCGGGTCCGGCAGGTCCAGGTGCTCCAGCCAGGACAGGAACTCCAGGGCCGCCCCCTCCCCGACGGCCCCCGCCACGAGCACGTCCAGCACCTCGGCCGCGGCCCCGGCGGCCCTGCACGCGGCCATCAGCTTGGCCGCCGCCTCCCACGACCGGGGGCTGGGCCACCCCTGACCACCGCCCGGCCTGGACGCGCCACCGCCCCAGGTGCCGCCGCCGCTGCCCGGCATGGCGGACGTACCGCTGCCCGCCAGGTTGCCGCCCGAGGGGACCTGCAGCGCCAGCGCGGGCCTGACCTCCAGGAACGCCGCCACGGTCGCGCGGGCCTCCATCACCTGCTGGGGAGAGGGTGGCTGCGCGAACCCGGTCAGCGACGGTGCCGGAAAGCCCATGGCCAGGCCCCGGGCGATCTGCCTGCCGTCCACCGGCCAGTCGAGGTGCACGAGCCGGTTGGCCAGCGGCGGCGCCAGGTCCCAGCCGTCGGCGGCCTCCTCGGGCGGGTTGGCGGCGGCGACCACCTGCACCTTGTCCGGCAGCCGTACGTCGCCGACCACCCGCTCCAGCACCACCCGCAACATCGCGGCCTGCACCGCAGGGGGAGCCGTGGTCAGCTCGTCGAGGAAGAGCAGCCCGTGCCCGGCGGTGGCCAGCCGGTGGGCCCAGGCCGGCGGGGTCAGCCGCACCGCGCCGTCGGAGATCACCGGCAGGCCCGCGAAGTCGCTCGGCTCCCTGATCGAGCCGATGACCACCTCGACGGGCCAGTTCAGGGACTCGGCGAGGGCCACGACGGCCGAGGTCTTGCCGGTGCCGGGGCTGCCCCACAACAGTGTCGGCACGCCCGCCGACACCGCGATCGACAGGGCCTCCAGCACGGTACGGCTGTCGTCCACGCTCACTTCTCCACCGCCGGCGAGCTCTCCACCGCCGGCGAGCCCTCCACCGCCGGCGAACTCTCCACCCCCGGCGAGCTCTCCGGCCGCGTGACCAGGCCGGGCACCCCGAGCTGCCGCGCCAGCAGCGCCAGCTCGTGCCCCGGCAGCTCCCGCCGTACGGTCGCGGCGTTGTCCGCCAGCGGCGTCGCCGTCAGCCGTACCTGCCCCACGCCCTGCCGGAACGCCTCCGGATCCCAGGGCAGCGACACCACGGCCTCCTCGGCGATCCGCGCGACGTCCTCGGCGGAGGGTTGCGACGCGATGCCGAGCCGGGTGGTGAGCCGGTCGCCGACCAGCAGCCCCGCCAGGAAGCTCCGCCCGGCCGCGAGGCTGCGCCGGGGGCGGGGGTCGGCGCCGTGCACCCAGGCGGTGACGAGCTCGGCGACCAGCCGGGCGGCCGCGTGGCCGGGCCGGTCGGAGAGGCCGAAGTCGCCCAGGTCGAACTGGTTGGCGGAGATCACCAGCGCCACCCGGTCCTCGGTCCAGCCGCGGGTGAAGTGCGTCCAGCCCCAGGGGTACTCGCCGCCGTGCCCGATGTACGGGTGCTCGCCGCCGAAGACGTTGAACACCAGCCCGACGGACAGACCGGGCTGCGGCCCCATGAGGGTGCCCCCGGACGCCTGAGCCGTGACCATCTGCGCCGCCAGCTCCGGGGAGAGAACCGGAGGCCCGCCGTTGAGTATCGCCAGCACGAACCGGGCGTGGTCGGACGGCGTGCTCAGCGCCGAGCCCGCCGGATAGTCCCCCGGGTACAGCGGGGGCAGCGGCAGCCGCACCCCGGGCAGCGTCGCGTACCCGGTGGAGCGGCGGGCCAGCAGCCCAGCCGGCACGAAGTCGGGGTGCTGCGCCCGCGGGAACACGGTCGAGCCCATCCCCAGCGGCGCGAACACGTGCCGCGCCACCCACTCGGAGAACGTCACCCCGTCGGGGTTGAGCAGCTCGACGAGGTGCCCGACGACGGCGATCCCCACGTTGCTGTACTGGTACCGCGTCCCCACGGGCCCGGCCCAGAACGGGACCATCGTGCCCCCGTACGCGTCGGACCGCCCCGCCTCCAGCACCCGCCGCAGGTGCTCCCCCAGCGGCGGGGGCGGCACCCGGTCGAAGTTGCCCATGCCGATGCCGAGCCCGCTGCGGTGGGTGAGCAGGTCCCGCAGCGTGATCGGCCGCTGCCCGTGCGGGTTGACGACGCGTACGTACGGCTCGATCGGCTCGTCCAGCCCGATCACGCCGCGCTCCACGAGCTGCAGGGCGGCGACCCCGGTGTACGGCTTGCAGTCCGATCCCGTGGGCCCGACCGTGTCCACCGTCATCGGCCGGCCGGTGGCCAGGTCCGCGACCCCGTACGCCCGCGCCAGCGCCACCTCCGTGCCGGCCCCCACCGCGATCGACAACCCCGGTGTCCCGCAGTGCTCCATGATCTCCGGCACGAACGTGTCGAGCGCTTCTCCCAGCGTGCTGATGTCCATGTGTCAACGGTCGCATTGACATCCATGAAGTGTCAAGGCGAGTGTTGACAGTCATAATGGTACGGTGCCACAGCTACCCGATCTCGCCGAGCTGCTGTCGATCGTCGAAGAACGCAGCGCGGACGACACCGACGCCCTGACCCGCCTGACCGTGGCCGAAGGCGTGCTGTCCGACCTGGAGAAGGTCGGCGACCGCCTGCTCGGCTACCTGGTCGAGCTGGCGCGGGCGGAGGGCTGCTCGTGGGCGGACATCGGCGACCACCTCGGCATCAGCCGCCAGGCCGCCCAGCAGCGTTACGGCCGGCGCTGGTCCAGCCTCACCATCGCCGACCTGGCCAGGTCGGGAGCGTTCGAGCGGTACACGGGCCGGGCCAAGGAGACCCTCGAACGGGCCGAGGAGCACGCCCGCCGCCTCGGCCGCCCCTCCATCGAGGCCGGCCACGTGCTGCTCGGCATCCTCGACGACCCCAACACGCTGGCCGTCCGCGCCGTCGCCGCCCAGGACGCGGACCCGGCCGCCCTGCGCGAGGCCCTGGAGCGGCGGCTGCCCACCGGCACCGGCTCCCCGGCGGCGCTCTCGGTCGGTGCCGACGCCCGCCGGGCCCTCACGGCCGCGCTGACCGAGACGGCGGAGCTGCGGCACAACTACATCGGCACCGAGCACATGCTCCTCGGCCTCCTGCACGACAAGTCGGGCACGGCAGGGAAGCTCCTGTGGGAGCACGGGATCGCCCTGGAGCCGACGCGGGCCGCCGTCCGGGCCGCACTGGAGGCGTTCCTGCGTTCCAGGGAGGCCTGATCAGGCGCCGATGCCGGTCAGCCCGACGAGCAGCGGCAGGAGCACGATGATCAGAAGGGCGCCGAGCACGTCGAAGCTCACCCCCGACCGGATCATGGTCGTGATCGGCACGACCCCCGACCCGTACGCGATCGCGTTCTGCGGCGTGGAGACCGGCAGCATGAACCCGAACGACGCCGCGAACGTCGCCGCCAGGGCGGGCACGAACGGGTTCACTCCGGCCGCCACCGCGATCGGGATGACGATCGGCACCACCACGGCCGCCGACGCCGTGTTGCTGGTGGTCTCCGAGACCAGCACGGCCAGCACCACGGCGAACGCGGTGATGGCGAACACGCTGCCCAGCCCCAGCGCCGAGCCCGCCGACGAGCCGATGGTCCTGGCCAGCCCCGTGCCCTCCAGCAGGGAGCCGAAGATGATGCCGGTGCCGAACAGCACGATCGTGCCCCAGTCGATCTTGGCGGCGTCGCTCCAGCTCAGCGTGAACTCGCGCCTGCCCCAGTCGGTCGGCAGCAGGAACAGCAGCGCCGCCCCGAGCACGGCCACGACGCCCTCGTTGAGCCTGCCGCTGATCGTGGTGTAGAGGGCGGAGTCGGTCCCGGTGAACACGGCGACCAGGCCGGGGAAGATCCACAGGAACACGGTGACGCCGAAGGCGACGAGCGTGTTCTTCTCCGCGCGCGACAGCGGGCCGAGGGTGGCGCGCTCGCGGTGCACGTACTCCTCGACGCCCTCGATCCTGCGGATCTCCGGCCGGTTGAGCAGGAGCAGCACGGCCGCGAGCGCGGCGAACATGAGCGCGCAGATCGGCAGCGCCGTGAGCATCCACTCGGTGAACGAGATGCGCCTGCCGGTGGCCTCCTCGATGAGGCCGCGGCCGATCAGGTTCGGCGGGCTGCCGACAGGGGTGATCAGGCCGCCGACGCTGGCCCCGTACGCGAGCATCAGGACCAGCGCGGCGCCGACGCGCAGCCGCAGCGGGTTGAAGTCGGGCGCGACCAGCCCGCGGTCCTGCAGCAGCTTGGCGATGACGGCGAGCATGCCGAGCGCGGTGGGCAGCAGCATGGCCACGGTGGCGGTGTTCGAGACGAACGCCGACAGCAGGCCGGTGATCAGGCCGAACGCCACGACCAGCCGGAACGTCGAGCGGCCCACGCCGGGCAGCGACAACATGCGGAAGGCGAAGCGGCGCGCCACGCCGTGCTTGAGCATCGCCTGCGCCAGGATGAACGCGCCGATGAAGGTGAACAGCGTGGGGGAGCCGAGCGGGGCGAGCGCGTCGGCGGCGGAGGCCACGCCGAGCAGCACGATCACGCCGACGCCGATGAGCCCGCCGACGGGGATGGGCACCGGCTCGGTCACCCACAACACGATGACCCCGAGCAGCACGCCCGCCAGCGTGTGCTGCTCGGCGTCCATCCGCAGCGGCAGCAGCAGGAAAACCACCGTGACGAGCGGCGCGAGCCACAGGCCGGTGGTGCGTCTGGCCTTCTCGAAACGTTCCTCGGCCGGCGTCAGCCGCTGCTCGCCGAGGCTGCGGTAGGTGGCGTGGCCCAGCAGGGCCTGGTCGACGTCGGTTCTCGGGAGGCCGGAGTTCATCGTCTGCTCCTCACGTTGCCGCCGTCTTGGACCTTTCCGCGCAGCGCCGGTTGAATCGCCGGCATGGCGACGCCTGGCCAAGGGCACGTGCGCACGCCGGGCCCATGACCCTTCGTAGTTTGACCGCATGACCGCAACGAGCCTCCGCCGATGGACCGGCTCTCAGCGCTGAGGCGCCCGGTGCACCACGCGGCCGTCGCCGCGTCCCGGCCAGGCCATGACGAGCAGCCGCTGCCCCACCTTCCTGTCCCAGTCGGGCGGGTCGTGGTGGACGCGGATGCGGTAGTGCCCCTTCCTGCCGCGCAGGGCGAGGTCCGGCAGCGTGACGCCGGCGAGGTTGTCGGCGAGCACGATGCTGCCCGTCGGGCTCTCGTACCCGACCTCGACGACGTGCTGCCAGCCCCTGGTCTCGACCGGGGGACGGCGGTCGTAGGTCTCGGTGGTGACGCAGACGCGGTAGGTGGTGTCGACCTCGATGAGCAGGTGACCGGGCGCGGTGGCCACCAGGTCGACGTCCTGCCCGTACAGGTCGGACTCCGGCACGTCCGCGTCCTCGTACGCCTCCAGCCCGACCTCAGGCCAGTCCGGCTCCTTCTCCCTGGTGGCCCGCACCGGCTCGATCAGCGGCCGGTGGCGCGGCGCGCGGTCGCACATGGCCTGCTGCTCGGCCTCCCACGCCAGCATCTCGGCCTCCTCCTCGGCCGCCGCCTGCTCCACGTCCGCTTCGGCCTTCGGGCAGATGCTCGCCAGGAGCCCGGCGTGTTCGAGCGGGTCGATCCCGTACGCCTGCCGGAACCGGGTCCTGTCCCGGGTGTCGCCGCGCGTGTAGACGCCGCACATGCGGTGCCCGTACGCGATCACCCGCCGGTCCGGCATGTCCTCGCCGAACAGCGGGGCGGTGCTGTACCGCACCCCGCACACGAACTCGCGCTCGCCGGTCATCGCGATGGAGGACCGCCGGCTCAGCTCGGCCTCGCACTCGCCGTAGGTGCTGGTCCGGTCCGGCTCCTGGTCCGACGCGGGCACCAGGGCGAGCAGCGCGCCGGTGGCCAGGCTCGCCGCGACCACCCGGTACGGGCTGCGCCTGGCCGGCGGGGTGGCGTACGCGAGCGTGAGGAGCAGGGCGGAGAGCGTGAAGGCGGCGCTGTACCAGAGCGGGGAGACGCCGGGCAGGCTCGCCGGCAACTCGTCGAAGAGCGCGGCCTCGAAGGCCTGGACCGCCCGCGTTCCCTCGTCCGACGTCGTCAGCCCGCTCACCACGCCCGCCACCGCCGCCAGCAGCAGCGTCGCGATCGTGCCGAGCACGAGCCGCCGCGTCCGCAGCAGCACGGCCGCCAGCACCAGCCCCGACGCGCCGCCGATGCCGATGAGGAGGTCGAGCGGGAGCCAGAGCTGCCGCAGGAACCACCCGTTCCCGGAGAACCAGGACGAGATCGCCCCGCGCTGCCCGATCCAGGCGAAAACCCCGTTCACGCAGTTGACCACGGCCGGCACCAGCGGCACCACCACCGCCGCCCCTTGCGCCGGCCACCACCGCAGCGCACACCTGGGCGTGCTGCCGGACAGGGCCTTGGGCTCGTTGGCGGCCTCGCGCGCGGACCGGCCGAGCCACACCACCGTGATCACGTCGAGGACCAGCCCGATGCCCTCGAACCACACGTAGGACCGGCTGAAGGGGAAGAAGAACTGGGGTTCGAGCACCGGTCCCGCCGCGACCACCGCTCCCGCCCACAACGTGCCCCGCCGCCAGCGGCCGTCCTTCGCCTGCGCCACCAGAGTCAGCACCAGCCACACCACCCACGGCACCCCGCTCGCGGGCAGGACGTCGTAGAGAGCCTGGCCGTCGGCCCCGGCCGTCCCGAGCGCCACGACGGCGAGCCTGCGCACCGGCATGAGCAGCCCTGCGACGAGCGCCACCAGCCGCAACGCCAGGGGCACCGTGCGCATCACCCGGAAGAACAGCACCGTCGCGGCGACCTGCGCGAGGTCCTCGGGCAGGTCGGACCCGAGGGGCAGGCGGTCGACGAGCTCGCACACCAGCCACACGTACAGCGCGATCCGCAGCAGCCGCTCCTCCCGGGTCGCCCGCCGCCCGCCGTCGCGCCGCTTCGGCAGGATCTGCCACAACCCCCAGACGCGTACCAGCCCGACCAGGACCAGCATCACGAGGAGGTCCGCGTCCACCTCGTCCGGCTGCCCGGGGAACCAGGCGTAGACGAGCAGTATGGAGAGCCGGGCATCGCCGGTCGTCAGGGCGACGACGCCGGACGCGGCGACCAGGATCGCCAGGACGGCGACGACGAGCAGGCCGGGACGGTGGCGGAGCACGGGCGGTTCCTCGGGCGGTTCGTCGGGGGTGAGGGAACGAAGCGCCCAACCCTAACGGTGCGGCCGCCCGGAAGTCGATCAGGTCACGGCACCCGCTGCGGCGTCAGGGCGACCCGGCCGGTCAGCCAGTCGGCGAGGCGGTCGCGCTCGACGAGCAGGAGGGGCCGGCGGGCGTTGAGGGCCTCCTCGCGGGCCTGGCGGGTGAGGCGGCCGGAGGTGATGAGGACGCCGGTGTAGCCGTCGAAGGTGTTGGCCAGCGCCCCCAGGAAGTTGCGGACCTCCGGGGCGCCGACGGTGCGGCTGTAACGCTTGCACTGCACCGCGTACGGGCCGCCGCCGGGCGCGACGGCGGTGATGTCGACGCCGCCGTCACCGCTGCCGCCCCGCTCGCGCACGCGGCGGAACCCCTCGGCGATCATGCGTTCGGCGACGAGATGCTCGAATTGGGGCCCGGACATGAGATCGACCTTCGCCAATTCCGTGTTGGCGGCGAGGAATTGCCGTCGGTTGGCCTGGATGACCCGATATCGCAGGAAAAGAGCGCCGCCGAAGGCCGCGATCAGAAGCGCGAGGACGCTCATGGCAATCCCCGGATTCTCCACGGCGAATCTGGCCGCGAGGGTGGCTGCGATGATGGCGCCCACCAGGCAGATCAGCAACAACTGCGCCTTGCCGCTCGACTTGGATCGTTTCCTGCGGCGCCCGGATCGCCTCGCCATCATTTCCTCCTTCAGGTGGTGCTGATGGCGAGTATGAACGGCGGCACCGACAGAATTCGGGTGCCAGGGGATTGCGGCGACCAGACTCGTTCACCCGGCTCTGCGGATATCGCTGGGACAGGAGATCGAGGTGGGTCCCCGCGGGCCGGATCCGGCCGGCCGAACTTTCGGCGACCTCCGGATGGCCATGCGGCAAACCCTCTTCTTCGCCGGAAAACCGGGCTGTTAGCGTCCGGGCATGTCAGCACCGGATCTCACCGCCGCACTGGAGCGCATCCCCGGCTGGTTCTGGCCGGCCGACCAACGCCTGTTCGAGTGGTTCCTGTCGAACGAGGACGCCTCCGGCGACGTCCTCGAAATGGGGACGTACCTGGGTAAGAGCGCCGTCCTGATCGGCGGCCACGTACGCCGGGGGGAGACGTTCACCGTCTGCGACCTCTTCGAGGCGGACGCCCCCGACGCCGACAACGACGCCGAGACCACCCGGTCGTACTCCGCCCTCACCCGCCACCGGTTCGAGCAGAACTACCTGAGCGTCCACGACACGCTGCCCGAGATCGTGCACGGGCCGACCTCGAGCATCCTCGACCATGTGCGGGCCGGCACCTGCCGGTTCGTCCACGTGGACGCCTCGCACCTGTACACGCACGTCAAGGGTGACGTCCTGGCGGCACGGACCGCGCTCGGCCAGGGCGGGGTCGTCGCCTTCGACGACTACCGCAGCGAACACACGCCGGGCGTCGCGCTGGCCGTCTGGGAAGCGGTCGCCGGTCTCGGACTGGAGCCGATCTGCGTCAGCAGCCAGAAGCTGTACGGGATGTGGGGCGACCCGGCGCCCGTGCAGGAGCGGCTGCTCGAATGGCTCGCCACCCGCCCCGACCTGTGGCACACGACGGACGTGCTGGGCGAGCGGAACCTCGTCCGCGTCAACCAGCGCAAGAAGCCGAAGCCCGCGCAGCCCCGGAGCGAGCTGGACCGGCTCGCCACGGAGCTGCGGCGCACGACGGCCGAGCTGAAGAAGGTCACGGCGGAGTCGCAGCACGCCGTCCAGGCGCTGAAGAAGGCCACCAAGGAGGTCAGCGTGCTGGGCCCCGTGGCGCATCGCGCCGCCGGCTGGCTCCGCCGCCGCGCCACCCCCACGCGCTAACAGGCTCAGATGAACGCGCTCACCTGATCGGCGAACTCCTCCGGGCTCACGATCCGAACCCCCAGCGTCTCGGCCTTGGCCCGCTTCGAGCCCGCCTTCTCGCCGGCCACCAGCATCGACGTCTTGGCGGAGACGCTGGAGGAGGACTTGCCGCCGGCCCGTTCGATCAGCTCGTTCATCTCGTTGCGCGACAGCGTCGCCAGCGGGCCCGTCATCGTGCCGGTCACGACCACCGACATCGAGGCGAGGGGCAGCTCCACAGCCGCGGCCTTCGGCTCGTCGCTCGGCGGGGTGGCGCCGGGCTCCGTCATGTTCACCCCGGCGCGTACCAGCTTGTCGATCAGCGGGGCGAGCTCGGCCAGCTCGACCACCACGACCGGCGCCTTCTCCGGCCCGATGCCCTCCACCTGCTGGATCGCCTCGGCGTCGGCCGCGCGGATGTTGTCCATCGTGGCGAAGTGGCGGGCGATGCGGCGGCTCATCGAGCGGCCGGTGCCGCGCACGCCGAGCGCCGCGAACACCCTGCTGAGCGGGCGCGTCTTGGCCTGCTCGATGGCGGCGAGGAGGTTGTCGGTGCTGGTCTCGCCCATCCGCTCCAGGCCCAGCAGTTGCTCGCGGGTCAGGAAGAACAGGTCGGCGAAGTCGGCGATGAGGCCGGTGTCGAGGAACTGCTTGATGCGGTTCTCCGCCAGGCCCTCGATGTCGAGGGTGTCACGGCCGACCGCGTAGGTGATGGAGGCGATCGCCCGGCAGCTCCGGCCGCGTACGCACCGCCACCGTTCCTGGGAGCTGTCGATCGCGTCGCCGCACGACGGGCAGACCTCGGGGATGGGGATGGGCCGCTCCTCGCCGGTGCGCAGGTGCACCACGGGCGCCTCGACCCGGGGGATCACGTCGCCCGCCTTGTAGACGGTCACGCTGTCGCCCAGCATCAGGCCGCGCCTGGCGATGTCGGCGACGTTGTGCAGGGTGGCGTAGGTGACGATGCTGCCGTCGAGCTCGACCGGCTCCAGCACGGCGCGGGGCGCGATGACGCCGGTGCGGCCGGTGTTCCACTCCACGCCCAGCAGCTTGGTGATCTTCTCCGTGGCGGGCAGCTTGTACGCCACCGCCCAGCGCGGCGCCCGCGAGCTGAACCCGGCTTCGGCCTGGTCGGCCGCCAGATCGCACTTGATCACGATGCCGTCGATGCCGAACGGCAGCTCGGCCCGCGCCGCCGCGATCTCCCCGACCCTGGCCTGCACCTGATCGAGCTTCTCGGCCACGACCCCGGCCACCGGCGTGGCGGCCGTGGTCTGCACGCCCTGCGCGGCCACCCACTCCATGATCTGGCTGTGCGGCCACTCGCGCAGGCCCGCGGCCAGGTCGGACTCGTCGCCGGGCGCCGGGAGGGCGCCGTAGCCGAAGAACGTCAGCTCGCACACGTACGGCCGGTCCTGGGCGCGCAGCGTGCCCGCGGCGGCGCTGCGCGGGTTGGCGAACGTGGTGCCGTCGTGCGCCTTGCGCTTGGCGCACGCCTCCTCGAACTGGGAGGCCGTCATCATGACCTCGCCGCGCAGCTCCACCGTCACGGCGTCGGCGAGCCGGTCGGGCAGGCCGACGACGGTGCCGATGGCGTGCGAGACGTCCTCGCCCGCGCTGCCGTCGCCCCGGGTGACGAGCTGGGCCAGGCGGCCGTGCCGGTAGCGGGCCGAGATCGCCAGCCCGTCGAGCTTGGGCTCCACGCTCCACGCCGTGACCGGCCGCCCGAGCCTGCGCTCCAGCCCCGCCGCCCAGTCGGCGAGCTGCTCGGCGCCGAACACGTTGTCCAGGCTCAGCATGGGCACCGTGTGCGGCACGTCGCCCACCACCGCCCCACCGGCCACCTTCCCGGTCGGCGACGACGGCAGCACCGACTCGGGATGCTCCTCCTCGTACGCCTGGATGCCGCGGACCAGCCGGTCGTAGGCGTCGTCGTCGAGCGTCGAGGTGCCGTCGGCGTAGTAGGCCGCGGCGGAGTCGACGGCGAGCTGCACGGCCTCGGCGTAGGCCGTGTCGTCGGGCAGCGCGGTGAAGGGGGGCGTCTCGGTCATGGACCCATCATGGCCAGCCGCACCGACAATTCCAGCACCCTCACCCGCCGGGATCAGGCCGCGCCGCCGCTGCTCGGGAGCGCGACGCCGAAGGGGTTGTCGATCGTGTACCGCCAGTGGCCGTCCGCGCCGCGCCGGGCGACGTCGGTGGCCGTGCCCTCGATGCGCACCCGCTCGCCCGCGCGGCTCGTGCCCTCGATCGTCCAGTCCACGATCAGGAGCGCGAGGTCGCCGGTCGCGTAGACGTGCCGGGGCCGTACGGCGATCGGGACCCCGAGCGCCATGAACGCGGCGTTGGCGCTGTGCGCCTCGGCACCGGTCAGCGGGACGCCCGGCTCGGGCACGAACACCGCCCCGCCCTCGTACACCTCGGCCACCGCCGCGGGATCACCGCTGTTGAAGCGCTCGGCGAACACCGCGGGCACGTCCTCGGGCCGCCTGGCAAGTTCACGCATCATCCACCACTCCCCGGTAGAACGGATCCAGGATTCGAGACGCGGCAACGCTAGGAGACTGCTCAGTGACTCACCAAACGGTTGGTGACGTGATCCGGCGGCCGGGGCTGCCGGACGACCCCCGGGCGGCCGTCGCCGAGCCCACGCCGTCCTGCCCGGTGGAGATCGCCCTCGCCGCGCTGCGCGGCCGGTGGACGACGCTGGTGGTACGCGAGCTGCTGCTGGGCGAGCGCACGTTCACCGAGCTCGCCCAGGCGCTGCCCGCGTTGTCGGACAAGGTGCTGTCGGACCGGCTGGCGCAGCTCGCGCGGAGCGGCGTGCTCGTCCGCGACCGCCGGCCCGGCTGGCCGCCCCGCACCTCCTACCGGCTGACCCCGCAGGGCCATCGCCTCGGGCCCGTGCTCCAGGCGCTGTGGGACTGGGGCGCCGAAGGGATGGCAGCGCCCATCAGCGACTGACGGCGACCGGCAGCGCCCGGCGGCGGCTGGCGGCGGCTGGCGGCGATCGACGATGGCTGCCAGCGCCCGGCAGCGGCTGACAGCGATCCGGCAGAGCCGCCTGGCACGGTCAGGCCATGAACAACACGGACGTGCTCATCGCGGGCGCCGGCCCGACCGGCCTCACCCTCGCCGTGGACCTGGCCAGGCGCGGCGTCGCCTGCCGCATCGTCGACCAGGCGCCCGAGCCCGCCGGGGGCTCCAAGGGCAAGGGCCTCCAGCCCCGCACGCAGGAGGTCTTCGACGATCTCGGCGTGGTCGCGCCGATCCTGGCCGCGTCCGCGCCGTACCCGCCGCTGCGGGTCAGGATCGGCAAGGTGCCCGTCTGGCAGGCACGCATGCACGAGCGCGCCGCCCCCACGGACGCGGTGCCGTACCCGACGGTGGTCATGCACCCGCAGTGGCGCACCGAGGCGGTGCTGCGGGGGCGGCTGGCGGAGCTGGGCGGGGAGGTGGAGCAGGGCGTCGCGCTGGCCGGGTTCGAGCAGGACGCGCGGGGGGTGACCGCCAGGCTGGGCTCCGGGGAGCGCGTTCGGGCGCGCTACCTGGTGGCCGCGGACGGCGGCAGGAGCACCGTACGCAAGGCGCTCGGCATCGGCTTCACCGGCGAGACCCGCGAGGAGCAGCGCAGCGCGCTGGCCGACGTGCGGGCCGAGGGGCTCGGCAGGGAGCACATCCACGTCTGGGTACGTCCGGGCAGGGGCATGGTGGCGCTGTACCCGATGGCCGGCACCGACACCTTCCAACTGCTCGCCTCGCTGCGGCCGGGCGTCGAGCCCGAGCGGACGCTGGCCTGGTACCAGCGGACGTTCGCGGAGCGGTCGATGCTGCGCGGCGTGCGGCTGACCGAGCTGCTGTGGTCCTCCCTCTACCGGGTCAACATCCGGCTCGCCGACCGCTACCGCTCCGGCCGCGTCCTCCTGGCGGGCGACGCCGCGCACGTGCACCCGCCGACCGGCGGGCGCGCATGTTCGACCTGCTGCGGGGGCCGCACTTCACGCTGCTGTCGCCGGACCCCGCGCCCCGCGTCCCCGGCGGCCCCGAGGTGCGCGCGTACGTCCCGGCGCGGCCGTACGCGGGCGCGCGGCACACGCTGATCAGGCCGGACGGGTACGTCGGGATCGCCACCTCCTCGGCCGAGGAGCTGGCCGCCTACCTGACCATGGTGTGAGCCCGCGTCACCCCCCGGCGGCCAGGCGCGCGGGGAAGCCGCCCGTCGCGATGGGGCCCCAGCGGTCGATGTGGATGCGGATCAGCGACTTGTCCTGGCGCCGCATGGCCTCGCGGTACTCGTCCCAGTCGGGGTGCTCGCCCGCGATGCACCGGTAGTACTCGACGAGCGGCTCCAGCGCCTCCGGCATGTCCAGCACCTCACCCCTGCCGTCGACCTGCACGTACGGCCCGTTCCAATCGTCGGACAGCACGCAGATCGACACGCGGTCGTCACGGCGGGCGTTGACCGCCTTGGCCCGGTCGGGATAGGTGGAGACCACGATCCTGCCGCTCTCGTCGACGCCGCAGGAGACGGGCGAGAGCTGGGGACGCCCGTCCGCACGCGTGGTGGACAGCAGGCCGTGGTGCCGGGGGCGCAGGAAGTCGAGCAGTTCGGGCAGGTCGACGCGGCGCGCGGTCGCGATGTTCGGAGCCATTTCGAGATGCCTTTCCCATCAGCCGTGCACGGTAGGTCGTGCAAGGTCGTACTCGAATCCGATCCTTCCAGACCGGCGGCGCCGCGTGACGGAGCCCTGATCACAGGGCGGTCAGCCCGAGCCCGACCAGGACGAGGCTCGCCGCGCACGCCACCGTGCGCAGCGTGTTGAAGGCGGTCCACCGGGGCGAGTAGGCCTTGAACGACATGGTCCCGGCGTCCAGCGCGTTGTTCATCGGCACGTTGATCGCCACGGTGACCAGGAACGAGCCGGCGAAGTTGACCCCCGCGGCGGCGAAGAACCACGTGGCGGCCATGCCGTCCGCGAGGAACCCGGCCACCAGGGCGGCCGGCGGCGAGCCGATGAAGGCGATGAAGAGCCAGCCGTTCAGGATCTTCCGGTTGATGCTCCGCATCGCCGCCTCCGCCTGGGCGGGGTCGATGGCGTTCAGCCCCGGCATGACGGACATGGAGAAGGAGTAGAACAGGCCGGTGAGGGCGCCGTGCAGCACGAGGGTGATCAGAGCCAGTACAAGCATGGTCATATGGTGACGCTGGACCGGTGAGACGGTCCATGGTGGACGATCTCACCTCCATACGCGAGCGTCTACGGCGAGGAGCGCTGCCGCCAGGCGACCTGGGCGGCGTCGTTCTCGAACGTCCGGGGCACGCCCACCAGCAGCCTGCGTCCCGCTGAGGAACAGCAGCACGGCCACCAGCGTCAGGCCTGATCCCGCCATGCGGTGATCTTGGCAGAACAGCCGGGAGGCTTGCCAAGCGAACGCGATCGGGAGACCGTGGCGGCGTGCGCGATATCCCCGGACCTCCCGCCCAGTCAGACAGCGGGCTGGGCGCCATCACGGCCGCGGGCGGCCTGCACGCCTACCAGCTCGACCTGCACGACCGGTACGGCCCGCTGGTGCGTTTTCAGCTCCCCGGCGCCCCGTCGGCCGTCTCGGTGGCCGACCCCGTGCTCCTGGAGGCCACGGCCACGGTCAACGCCCGCCCGGACAAGCTCTTCGAGTTCCTGGCCCCGCTGTGCGAGGCGGGCAACCTCCAGACCCTCCCCGCCGGCGAACACGCCCCGTTCCGCCGCGCCCTGCTGTCGGTCCTGGCCGGCCGCCGCTCCCACGAGGCTCACTTCCCCGCCTTCACCGCCCTGGCCACCGAGCTAGCCGACCGCTGGGCGGGCCTGGGCGAGGTGGCGTTGCAGCAGGACCTGAGCGCGCTGTCCCTGCGCATGATCTGCCAGTACGCCCTCGGCGGCGACATCGACGACCCCGCCCGCGTGGTGAGCGCGTTCGAGACCGTGCTGACCGTCTACCTGGGCCGCCTCCACGAGAGCGACGACGACCTGCCGCGGGCCGAGCAGGCGCTGGCGTACCTGCGCGGGGTCGTGGACGGCGTGCTGGCCGCCGGTGGCAGCGACCTGGTGGCCGCCCTGGTCAAGGCCGGCATGACGCCGGCCCGCATCCGCGACACCGTCCTCATGATCATGCTGGCCGCCCACCACACCACCGGCGTGGCCGTCTCCTGGACCCTCCACCTCCTGGCCCGCCACCCGGAGGCCGCGGCGCGGGTGGCCGCGGAGCTGGACGACGTCCTGGGCGAGCGGCCCGCCCCGTCCTACGCCGACCTCAAGCGCCTGCCGTACCTGGAGATGGCGCTCAAGGAGTCGATGCGCCTCTACCCGCCGGGCCCGTACGGCGCCCGCGAGACCACCGAGGACCTCACCCTCGGCGGCCACCGCATCCCGGCGGGCACCGCGATCTTCTACCCCTTCTGGGCCGTCCACCTGAACCCCGACCACTGGCCTGACCCGCACGCGTTCGTCCCGGACCGGTTCACCCCCGAGGCGTCGGCGCGCCGTCACCGGTACGCCTACATCCCCTTCGGGCTGGGGCCGCGCAGTTGCGAGGGCGCGAGCCTGGCCATGGTGGAGGCGGAGCTGGTGCTGGCGGTGCTGCTCAGGAGGCTCCGCTTCGAACCGGTCGAGGATCATCCCGTGGCGCCGGTGGAACGCTTCGTGCTGTGGGCCGAGGACGACATCAGGATGCGCGTACGCGTGAGGCGGCCTTCCGGATGACGTGAACCGGTGTGGTGCTGATCACGGCTGGTGTGTGGATTCCTCCACAGATGATCCCTTGGGGTCTCCGTAGTGTTCCTGCTGTCGGGACGAGCCCGGCAGCACCGAACACTCCAGAAAGAGGACCCCGATCATGCGTAAGACCCTCACGATCGCCGCCCTGGCCGGTTCGATGGCCGTCACCGGCCTGGCCCTGAGCCCCGCCGCCGCGCAGGCGGCCACGCAGAGCGCCACCACCGCTTCCGCGAGCACCGTCACCCTCGTCAAGTGGGGCAAGTTCTTCTCCAGCGACGGCAAGGCCTACACCTTCGGCAAGACGTGGAAGTCGGGCGGCAAGGTGTTCACGAAGTGGTACGGCGTGGACAGGGCCGGCGGCAAGAAGGCCTGGGTGTGGTTCGAGTACTACCAGAACGGCTCCTGGCACAAGTTCAACAAGGCCTGGGACGGCAAGGTCGTCGGAACCTGGGGCGGCAAGGGGATCAAGAAGGTCTACACGTTCACCTGCTGGGCCGGCAAGTTCGACAACTGCGGCAAGAAGTACCGCATCTACTAAATCTTGAACCGGCACTGCCCATCATCCCGCCCGGACGCCGGGGCGGTCAGGCGAAGCTACCCATGACAGCTTCCTGGCACGACGGAGCAGGCTCTCATGGTTGGATCATCGCTCGCCGCCCTCGCCCTGATCGCCGCGTTCCCGGCCCCGACCGTGACGCTGCAGCAGAAACTCACCGCACTCTCGGCGCTCACCCAGCCCACCGCCCGCAGCGCCGCCGCCTGGCGCGACGCCTGGCAGGACCGGTCCTCCTGGGCCCCCTACGCCTTCGACTGGTCCACCGACCTGTGCTCCGGCAGCCCCGACAAGCCGCTCGGCTTCGACTTCAGCCTGCCCTGCATGCGGCACGACTTCGGCTACCGCAACTACAAGGCGATGAGCCTCTTCCCGGCCCACCGGGATCGCGTCGACCAGGCCTTCCTGTTCGACATGGGCAGGGTGTGCGCCACGTACGCCGAGATCCGCAGGACCGCCTGTGACCGGCTCGCCCGCTCGTACTATCAGGCGGTACGGCGGCTGGGAGCGATCTACTAGGAGGCCACGGTGGCACACCGGGTCAAGGTCGAGGGCGACAGGTACCACGGGCACGTGCCCGAGGGGGCGACGTACGTGGGCAGGGCGGCGCCCGGGCTGAAGGCGAGCCCGTACAACAGCCCGCACAGCGTCGGCGGGAAGGGCTGCCGGACGTGCGGCGGGCGGGTCCACGAGCGGGCCGAGGTGATCGAGCTGTACCGCGTGCACCTGCGCGAACATCCGGAGCTCGTCGAACGGGCCCGCGAGGAGCTGGCGGGCCGGGACCTCGCCTGCTGGTGCAGGCCCGACCAGGACTGCCACGCCGACGTGCTGCTGGCCGTCGTGGCCGGGCAGGAGCCGTAGGTCCCGCAGCCCCGGGCACCGCCGAGGTTGACGCCTCCCGCTGTCAGGCAATCAACTTGAAAGTGGAAGAAGCCGTCCGGCAAGCCGGCTGAAATCGGCCGGGCGCACAGTGTGGCCATCCCACCTGAGAAGGACGGTCACTCATGGCGATCACCCGTACCCTTGCCGGCCTGACCCTGGCGGCCACCGCCACCCTCGCCCTCACCGCCCCCGCTCATGCCACGGCGAGCGCGCCGTGGGGTCCCCACTACGCTCCCGGACAGGCGGCCAAGGCCGCGGGAACCCTGACGGCCACCGGCGAGGACCACGCCGACCTCCCGACCGCCGACACCGTGCGCGTCTCGGGCAAGGTGCAGGACAACACCCGCGGCGCGACGTGCGGCTGGGCCGTCTTCCGCATCACGTACCGGTCCGGGAACGACCTGCCGAACCGTAGCCACTGGGCCCGCGACTGCTCCTACAGGACCCCGAAGCAGTTCTCCTTCACCTACCGGGACGTCTACCAGGTCGAGCTCAAGGTGTGCGCCGAGCGCAAGGCCGCCAAGCCGTCGCTCAACTGCCTGTACGCGGGCACGTGGAAGACTCTCTACCTGTCGAAGTAGGGCCACACCGGCGAAGATCATGTACGGTGAGCCCCAGCGTATCCTCCACCGGCCTGGAGCCCGCCGTGCCGCACATGTCCCGCCGCCAGGTTCTCTCCCTGTTCCCCGCCGCCGGCCTGCTCGCCGTCGGCGCCTCCCCGTCGCACGCCGCGGCGGTCGACCACGCGAGGCTGCTCGCCAACACCCTCGCCATCTTCGCCGGCACGCCGGACGTCAACGCCCGCCCCGAGGTGGCCGGCAAGCTCGCCGCCATCCTCGCCACCGCCAGGCAGCGGCTGGCGGCCATGGACCGGGCGGGCGAGGGCGAGCTGTTCGCCGGCCTCGCGCTCGGCACCGACGACGTCAACCTCCGGCTGGCCTACCAGTACCTGTACGAGATCGCGCTCGCCACCCGCGCGCCCGGCAGCGCGCTCGCCGGCGACGCCGCCGCGCAGCAGCGCGTCGCGGGCGGCCTGCGCCGGCTGCACGAGCGCTACTTCGGCGACCAGCAGGCCGGTTACTACGGCAACTGGCACAACTGGGAGATCGCCATCCCCGCCCACGTGAGCAGGACGCTGCTCCTGCTCCCGGAGGCCTTACGCGGCGACCTGACGGCGACCTACCTCCCCTCCATGGACGCCTACCTCCGCAACGGCAAGGACGGCGACGTCGACCTCGACTCCCGCTTCCACACCGGGGCGAACCTGGCCGACATCACCGCCAACCGCATCCTCCAGGGCGCGCTCACCGCCGACGACGCCCGCGTCACCAAGGCCATCGCCGACCAGGCCACGGTCTTCGCCACGATCGACCCGTACCGGCTCCAGCACGGCGTCACCGACGGCTACTACCGCGACGGCTCCTTCATCCAGCACCATTCGGTCGCCTACACCGGCTCGTACGGCCGCGGCCTGCTGACCCGCGTCGTGCAGACGCTCAAGATGCTCGAAGGCGTGACGAGCGGGCCGCAGGACCTGCCGGGCGTCGTGTACCGGTGGATCACCGACGGTTTCGCCCCGCTGATCTTCGAGGGCTGGATGATGGAGATCGTCAAGGGGCGGGCGGTCTCGCGCACCAGCACCGGCTACACCGACATCGGCGTGGTCGTGGAGGCCATCGCCGACCTGGCCGACCACGTCGAGGACGCCCTGCCGCTGAAGCGGTACCTCAGGTTCCTGCCGGCCGCGGACACGACCGCGTTCGTCTCCCCGGTGAGCATCGCCCGGTACGCCGCCATCCGCGCCGACTCCACCGTCCCGGCCGCCGACCTGAACCCGGCCGAGCGCAGCGTCGCGTTCAACGCCATGGACCGCACCGTGCACCGCCGCCCCGGGTACGCCTTCGCGCTGTCGCGCAACTCGGAGCGGATCAGCAAGTACGAGTACATGAACGGCGAGAACCTCATGCCCTGGTTCCAGGGCGACGGGGCGTACTACCTGTACCTGGCGGGCGAGGACCAGCGCGAGGTGTACGGCGTCGACTACTACACGGCCGTCTCGCCGTACCGGCTGGCCGGGGTGACCGCGCCGGTGGAGGAGCGGCGGACGGTGCCCGAGCTGTACGGCCGCTTCTGGTACGACAACCCGGGCCATCCGCTCAACTTCACCTCCTCCTCGGAGTCCCAGAACGCCTACGTGTACTTCCCCCGGGGGGAGAACGCGTTCTCCGGCGGCGCGACCCTCGGCGCGTACGGGGTCGCCGGCATGGTCCAGTCCGACGACGCCGCCTACACCGCGAAGCAGGCGGGCATCCTGCCCGACGACTTCGTCGCGTACCGGAACGCGCGCGCCACCAAGTCGTGGTTCATGTTCGACGACGAGATCGTGGTGCTGGCCGCCGGCGTCTCCGGCCAGGGCGGCCGGGACGTGGTGACCACCGTGGACAGCCGCATCGCCGCCCCGGGCGACGCGGTCGCGCTCACGGGCGAGCACTGGGACGGGCGGCCCTGGCAGCCGGGCGGCCCGATCGCGCCGCCGCGCTGGCTGCGCTACGCCAACGGCACCCGCCGCACCGCCGTCGGCTACGCCTTCCTCACCAGGCAACCCGTGACGGCGGGGCTGGAGACGGTCACCCGCAGCCGGCGGGTCGTGCGCGCCGCCAACCCCGACACCAGCATCACCAAGAACGTGTTCACCGCCACGATCGCCGGCGACCACCCCGCCTTCGCCTACGCCCTGGTCCCGAACGCCACCGAGCCCGCCCTGCGCGCCTACGCGGACGGCCCGCTGGCCGTCCTGGCCAACAACCGCCACGTCCAGGCCGTGCGGCACAAGACGCTGGGCATCGTGGCCTGCAACGTGTTCAGCCAGGGCCCGCGCCCGGCCGGGAGCCTGCTCGTCGACGGCCCCGCCTCGGTCATGGTGCGCTCGTCCGGCGGCCGGACGGTGGTCGCGCTGTCCGACCCCACGATGGGACGCGACCGCGTCTCGGTCGTCGTGCACGGCGCCCGCCTCAGGCTCGACACGGCGGACGAGGGGGTGACGGTACGCCGCGTCCCGGGCGGAACCCTGATCCAGGCCACGACCCACCACGCCTACGGCCGCACCTTCACCGCCACCCTCCGCTGAGCGCGTGGAGAGAGCCCGCCAGCTGGTAGGTGAGATGCTCATCTACTGCTTCTTGATCGTCCTGGTCACCGGCGCCTTCCTGGCCTGCTTCTCGCCGCGCTGGCCCTGATCGTCACGCTGGTCGTCTCCTCGCGCAGGGAGGCCGCCACCCGGCCCAGGACGCCGGGTTTCGTGGCCCTGGCCGTCGCCCTCACCGCCCTGGTGTTCCTCTGGCCCTGACCGGGAATCTGTCCCCTCGGGGTCAGGAGGTCGCACATGCCCGTCATCGTGGGCGCCATAGCCGCCCTGCTCACGTTCATCGTGGTCGGCAGCCTGCTGGCCCCGCTGGGCGCCATGGGCGTGGTCGAGATCGCGGTCATCGCGTTCGTGGCGCTGGTCGCGGGGGTCGCGGCGGGCGTCTGGGAAGCCCGCCGCCGCAGAAGCTGAACTGCTCAGGAAAAGTGCTCATTCGGTGAGCACTTTCAGGGGTGATGATGGTGGCACAACCCCGCGAAAAGGAGCCGGAAAATGCTTCGAGGACTCACCACCACCGCCTTCTACTCGCCCGACTTCGAGGCGACCAAGCGCTGGTACACCGAGCTGTTCGGCATCCCGCCGTACATGGACACCCCGGCGTACATGGAGTGGCGCATCGGCGACTACCAGCACGAGTTCGGCGTCATCCACAGCAAGTACGCCGGCAGCCCGCTGGCCATGACCCCCGACCCCGCCACGATCGGCAGGCCCGCGGGCGCCATCGTCTACTGGCACGTGGACGACGTCCCCGCGGCCCAGGCCCGGCTCGTGGACATGGGCGCGACGGCGCACGACGCCCCCCACGACCGCGGCACCGGCTTCATCACCGCCTCGGTGATCGACCCCTGGGGCAACGTCCTGGGCCTGATGTACAACCCGCACTACCTGGAGATCCTCGCCTCCATGAAGGGCACGTCATGACGGTCTTCCCCGACGCCGCCGCGTGGCGGAGCTGGCTGTCCGAGCACCACGGCACGGCGACCGAGGCGTGGGTGGTGCTGGCCAAGAAGGGCACGACGCAGCCGACGAGCCTGACGTACGAGCAGGCCCTGGAGGAGGCGCTGTGCTACGGCTGGATCGACGGCCTGACCCGCAGCCGCGACGCCACCACCTACCTCCAGCGCTACACCCCGCGCCGGCCCCGCAGCCGCTGGTCCGAGCGGAACATCGCCCGGGTGGCGCGCCTGCGGGAGCAGGGCCGCATGCAACCGGCGGGCCTCGCCGCCGCCGAGCGCCACGCCTAGCCGCCGGAGACGATCGGACCGGATCCCCAGGATTTCGGACAGTTCGATCCGCGGGCCGGGACGCCAGGCGGGGCGGCCCGCGAGAGTCGGGGCATGGCAGACGTTCCCTCCTCATCAGCCGCCCCGAGCCCCGGCCGTGCGCTGGCCTTCCTCGCCCACCGCTGGCCCACCCTGGCCGGCCTGGCGGCGGCGGCGTTCTCCGTCATGGACGAGCAGGACGGCCGCGGCCAGGCCCTCGTCGTCTTCCTGGCCGCCCTCATCTACCTCGGCACGGCGGTGGTCGACCGGCCCGGAGTGGTGTGGATCCTGTTCGGCGCCGCCGTGGCGGGGGTCACGGTGGTGCGGGTGGTCGGGGCCGAGCTGTGGACGGTGCTGGTCGCCGGGGCGGTCGCCGTCACCGTGCTCAGCCTGGTGAGCGACCTGCCGCGCCGGCACCGGCTGGCCGCCGTGCAGATCCCGCTGATGGTGGTCTTCGGGGCCGCCGCGCTCGTCGGGCTGGCCCTGGATCCGGTCCTCGGGGCGTGGCTGGTGGCGGTCGCGCTCATCGGCCACGCCGTCCAGGACGTGATCGTCTGGCGGGCGAACAAGGTCGTGGCGCGGTCGCTGGCGGAGTTCTGCGCCGTGCTCGACTTCACCCTCGGCATCGCGATCATCGTCCTGCAGTTCACGTGACGCGGTGACCACGAGCCGGCCGCCGCGAACACTACGATGAGGCCGTGGCACCGACCTCACGCGAGTCGTGACGCTGATGGCCGTGAGCATGCACGACGTGGCCCGCGCGGCCGGTGTGTCGCAGCGGACGGTTTCCAACGTGGTCAACGGCCACGCCTACGTCCGCCCGGAAACCCGCCGGCGCGTGCTCGACGCCATGGCGGAGCTCGGATACGTGCCGAACGCCGCCGCCAGGAGCCTGCGCTCCGGGCGTACGGGGCTGATCGCGCTCGTCGTCCCCGACTTCAGGGCGCGCATCTTCGCCGACCTGGCGGGGCAGGTCGTGCGGGAGGCCGAGGCACTCGGGTACACGGTGCTGATCGAGCTGACGGAGCGGGAGCGGGAGCGGGAGCTCAAGGTCCTGACGGGCAGCAGGAACCAGCTCACCGACGGCGCGATCATGATGGCCCTGTCGCTGCGGCCGGAGGACGGGCGGCAGCGCCGCCCCGGCTATCCGGTCGTGCTGGTCGGTGACGAGGCGCTGGAGGGGGGCGTGCCGCACATCGGCATCCCGAACCGGGAGGCGTCGAGAGCGGTGGTGCGCCACCTGGCGGCCCTGGGCCGGCGGCGGCTGATGTTGCTCGGCCATCTCCCCGCGGAGCATCAGACGGGGCGGATGCGGCTGCGCGGGTTCCTCGAGGGGCTGGCGGAGGCCGGGCTGATGGCGCACGAGGAGCTGCTGGTCGAGGCCGGGTGGACCCGAGCGGAGGGGCAGCGGGCGATCGAGGAGCACCTGGACGCCGGGCGGCCGATGCCCGACGCGATCTTCGCGATGAACGACTCCCTCGCCTTCGGCGCGCTGCGGGCGTTGCAGGAACGCGGGGTCCGGGTGCCGGAGGAGGTGGCCCTGGCCGGGTTCGACGACGTCGAGGAGGCCAGGTACTCGACGCCGTCGCTGACCTCCGTCTCACCGGATGTGGAGGCGCTGGCCAGGAACGCCGTCGCGATGCTGCACGAGCAGATCAGCGGCAGGCCCAGCGGGCGCGAGTCGCGCATCGTCGTGGACTTCCGGCTGAAGGTGCGCGAGTCCAGTCAGTGAGGCGGGAGGCACGGTCGAAGGGTGTATGGCACACTTTGCTACGTAGCAATGGGGATTGAGCACGTTCCAGGCGAAGGGTGTCAGATGCCGAGTTCCGCTGCCCACGACATCCCGCGACCGGAACATCCCCGCCCGCAACTGGTCCGCGCGGACTGGCTGAACCTCAACGGGCAGTGGCAGTTCGAGATCGACGCCGCCGACTCCGGGCTGGAGCGCGGCCTGCGCGAACGCGAGCTCGCCGCGACGATCACCGTGCCCTTCGCGCCGGAGTCCGAGCTGTCGGGCCTCGGGCACACCGACTTCATGGAGGCGGTCTGGTACCGCCGTACGGTGACGATCCCGCCCGCCTGGGCGGGCCGCCGTACGCTGCTGCACTTCGGGGCCGTCGACCACGACGCCACGGTGTGGGTGAACGGCGTGGAGGTGGCCCGCCACCGCGGGGGCTTCTCGCCGTTCACGGCGGACCTGTCGGACGTGGCCCGTCCCGGCGAGGACGCCACCATCGTCGTACGCGCCCGCGACCCCCGCCACGGACCCCAGGCCAGGGGCAAGCAGTCCACCCGGTACGGCAACTACGAGTGCCTCTACACCCGCACGACCGGGATCTGGCAGACGGTGTGGCTGGAGCCCGTCCCCGACGTACACCTGCGCCGCCCGCGCATCACCCCGGAGGTCGCGGCCTCCGCCTTCACCGTCGTCACCCCGCTGTCCGCCAATCGCCCCGGCACCTCGGTCCGCGTGACGGTCTCCGACGGGAACGGCCCCGTCGCCACCGCGACCGCCCGCGCCGACGTGGACCTCACCCCCTCCCTGCGCCTGCAGCTCCCCGAGGACCGGGTACGCCTGTGGGAGCCGGGCGAGGGCTTCCTCTACGACGTCAGGATCGAGCTGCTCGACGCCGGCGGCGCCGTCACGGACGCCGTGGACAGCTACGCCGGGCTGCGCTCCATCGCCATCGACGGCAAGCGCGTGCTCATCAACGGCCGCCCCGTCTTCCAGCGGCTCGTGCTCGACCAGGGCTACTACCCGGACGGCCTCATGACCGCCCCCACCGACGCCGCCCTGCTGCGCGACATCGAGCTCGCGATGGCCGCGGGCTTCAACGGCGCGCGCCTGCACCAGAAGGTGTTCGAGGAACGCTTCCTCCACCACGCCGACCGGCTGGGCTACCTGGTGTGGGGCGAGTTCGGCGACTGGGGCGCCTTCGACGGCCGCGAGCAGCAGCCCACGGCGTCCTTCGTCACGCAGTGGCTGGAGGTCCTGGAGCGCGACCACTCGCACCCGTCGATCATCGGCTGGTGCCCGCTCAACGAGACGTCCCAGGTGATCGGCGACCAGGTCACCCAGCTCGACGACGTCACCCGCGGCATGTTCCTGGCCACGAAGCTCGCCGACCCCACCCGCCCGGTCATCGACGCCTCCGGCTACAGCCACCGCGTGCCGGAGACCGACATCTACGACTCCCACAACTACGAGCAGGAACCCGCGGCGTTCGCCGGCCAGGTGCGCGGCCTGGACAGGGACCGGCCCTACGTCAACACCGCAGGTGACCGGCCCGTACCGCGGCCAGCCGTACTTCGTCAGCGAGTACGGCGGCATCTGGTGGAACCCCGAGCTGGCCGGCACCGACCAGGACGCGGCCCGCGTCGGCTCCTGGGGTTACGGTCAGCGCGTGCGCGACGAGGAGGAGTTCCACGCCCGCTTCGCCGGGCTGACCGATGCGCTGCTGGACGACCCGGACATGTTCGGCTACTGCTACACGCAGCTCACCGACGTCTTCCAGGAGGAGAACGGCATCTACCGCTTCGACCGCACGGCCAAGCTCGACGTCGAGCGCGTCCGCGCGGTCCAGTCGCGGCAGGCCGCCGGCGAACGCTGACGCGGCGGAGGAGACGCCGGCTCGTGCCCATGGTCGCGGTCCAGCGGCGGCGCGGTCATCGCGGCGCGCTCGCCGAGCCCTTCCTGAGCGTGCTGAGCGACCACCATGCCGAGCCGCTCACCTGGTGACGCGGACGTCGTCGAAGTCGACCGCCGCCCTGCCCGTGACGAGCTGGACGGAGCCGGGACCGCGCTCGTCCGACCCGACACACGCGTCGTCGACGACCCGGATGTCGTAGGCCAGCGTGCCCGTGGCCTTGAGGTCGAGCACCTGGAGAGCGCGCCTGCCGCCCGCGACCGGGAACGACGACGGCCACAGGACCGCCGACCCGGCGCCGGACCAGCGGATCTCCACGCTGCGGCCGTCGCGGCTGACCACCACACCCGAGACGTCCCGGGCCTCGGCGCGGGATCCCACCGCGACGGGCCCGCCCCCGATCCACCGGAGCGTGTCACCCTTCTCCAGCACGAGCGGGATGCGCTCGAAGAACGGCGTGGAGCCGGCCTCGACCCGCACCCGCAGCCGGTCGCCCAGCGTCACCGACTTGGTGCCGCCCGCCGCCGCGTACCGGATCTCCAGGTCGTCGAGGTCGCCCGCCGCCGCCGGGTCCACGGGGGCGCCGTCGCGGAAGAACGCGGGCACGGGCTGGTCGTAGGAGTCGAAGTGCACGCCGTCCGCCGCCGTCCACCCGGTGCCCCACGACAGCTCCGCGTCCACCGGCCGGGTACGCGGCGCGCCGATCTGGGGCGCGTTCTGCCCCTGGACGACGACGCCGAGCTTCGGGTCGTACAGGTGGCCGAGCCCGAACCGCTGGTTGTCCCAGAAGCCGTACTGGGTGTTGACGTGCTTGCCGAAGCCCAGGCCGACGACGTACGAGGGCCGCTTGGCGAAGATGAACTGCTGCCCGGTGACCGCGTCCGCGCGGTGCTCGGTGTACGGGGCCCCGGCGTAGGGGCGCAGCGTGCTGATGGCGGCCCGGCGCTCGGCCCCGGTCGGGTAGTACTCCTCGCCCAGCGCCACGTCACGGACGACCGCGGGATCGAGGTAGGCCCAGGTCGGGGCGATGAGCGGCGCGACCGAGGTCTGCCAGCCCGCCCGCGCGAAGGCGGCGCGGCGCTCCTCGATCTCCTCCCGGGTGGGCGAGTAGGCGCGGGCCTGCGGGATGACCGAGCCCCAGAGGTTGTTGGAGCCGATCGGCAGCTCGTCGGCGTAGTTCCAGCCGCGGTGCCGCGAGTCGGCGGCCGTGTTGATGAAGTAGCCGTCGAGCCCCTGGTCGTAGAGCAGGTTGTACTGGGCCCAGTCCAGGTAGCGCGCCTGCATCCGGTCGATCACGGGGCGGGTGGCGGGGTCGGCCCAGCCGGCGAGGTCCTCGGACTCGACCTCGATGCTGTAGCGGTGGGCGACCGTGCCGTCGCGGAAGAACCCGGCCTCGCCCTGCGAGACCTTCTCGTGCTCGGCCAGCCGCTGCTCGAAGCGGGCGCGTAAGTCCGCGTCGCCGAAGCGGCCGAGCAGGCGGGAGATGCCGACCAGCCCGCCGGCGACCTGGTTGGCGAACTGGGCGCCGCGCGGCCCCCACACCTCCTCGTCCTCCAGGAACCACGTGCCGGCCGCCTTCATGGCCGCGGTCAGCTTCGCGACCAGGGCGGGATCGAGGGTGCCGTCGGCGTCGAGGAGCTCCAGCATGATCGCGTACAGTTCGAGCGCGAACCCCGTCGCGGCCCGCGAGTGCAGGTCGCCGGAGCCCTGCGGGAACGAGCCGTCGGCGTTCTGGGTGCCGAGCATGAACCGCAGCGCCGCTTCCAGCCGGCCGCGCAGGGCCGCGTCCCGGTGGTACGGGTTCCACGGGCGGTCGGCGGTGTAGAAGTAGGCGAGCGTGAGGACGTTCTCCATGACCCGGGCGTCGTTCGGCCCCTGCCCGGCGCGCCAGCAGTTGCAGGTGATGAACCCGTGGTCCGTGGCGCTGTCGTCGTTGACGCTGTTGGCCAGGCGCGCCAGGTTGCCCAGGTAGGGCGCGATCTGCTGCTCCAGGCCGGTGAAGTCGGCGAGGTCGATCGTGGCGGGGTCGAGCGCGGCGACCTCGGGCAGCGGGGCCGGCTGCGGGGAGGCCGTCGCGGGGGCGGCGGGTGTCAGCGCGAGCGCCGCGGTGACGGCCACCGTGGCGATGCGTTTCGAGCTCATGATGGTGCCTTCCGAGGGGTGCCGGCGTGGAAGAGGGCTGACCTGCACTGATACGGCGACCATGATCGTGAATCGATTCACGACGATGCGGTACGGCGGAGCCTACGAGCGGCGTCGCGGATGTGTCAACAGCCCGTCATCGGGCGGTGTGATCGGCTCCGGTGCCGTCATTCACCGGGGTGGTCGCCCTCACCGGCCGGGAGCGAGGTCTCGCGGACCACGAGCTCGGGCTCGAACCGCCCCAGCGTGTCGCGCTCGGACTCGATGCCCAGCAGGATGCGGACGGCACTGGCGCCGAGGGCCGCCGACGGATGCCGGATGGTCGTCAGCGGCACGATGGCGAAGTCGGCGAACTCTATGTCGTCGTACCCGACCAGCGACAGATCCTCCGGCACCCGGACCCCACCCATGATCAACCCGTGCAGCAGGCCCAGCGCGAGCAGGTCGTTGCCCGCCACGATGCCGTCGGGGAAGCCGGTGGCCGGGCGGCGCAGCAGTGTCCGCGTGACCGCCTCGCCGACCTTCGCGGTCTGCACCTGGACCCGGATGATCTCCAGTGAGGCGGGCTCGGGGAACTCGTCGACCGCCCGCTTGGCCCCCGCCAGCCGCAGGTCGACGTGGGGGTGCGGGCCGCCGATGAAGATCAGCCGCCGCCGCCCCTGGGCGAGCAGGTGCGAGGCCGCCAGGTGGCCGCCGCGCTCGTTGTCGCCGGAGATCGCCGGATAGCTGTGCGGCCCCGTGGCCGTGCCGACCAGGACGAACGGCGTGCCCCTGCGGCCGAGCCCGAGCAACTCCTCGGGCACGTCGCCGACCGGGGCCGCGAGGATGCCGCTGACCTGCTGGGACTCGAAGAAGCCGAGGTAGGCCCGCTCGCGCTCCGGGCTCTCGTCGCTGTTGGCCACGAGGATGAAGCGGCCGTGCGCGGCGGCCTCCGCCTCGGCGCCCGCCGCGAGCTCGGCGTAGACGGGGTTGCCGATGTTGGAGACCAGCAGCCCCAGCGCCAGGCTGTGCCCCACGCGGAGCCGGCGCGCCGCCTCGTTGCCGACGTAGCCGAGCTCGTCGGCGGCCTCGATGACGCGGCGCCGCAGGTCGGGCGAGACGCGGCCCGGCTGGGTGAAGGTGTAGGAGACCGTCGCCCGCGAGACCCCGGCGCGGGCCGCCACGTCGGCGACCGTGGGGGCGGAGACCTCGGCCTTCGACTGCTTCGGCGCCGATCCAGAGACCATCGGGCTCCTCACTGACATGTCTTCGAGGCCGGGTGTCGGCCCTCAGCCTAGCGGATTGGTGAATGGATTCACGAAAGTGGCCCCGAACCCGGTGACGTCATTGACACCGCCGAGATCGTGCCCGTAATCTGCCCGAAACGTCGTGAATCGATTCACGACGAGTGGGCTCGCTCCCCGACGAGGACGCGATCACCAACCCCGCGATCAACCCGCCTCCGTCCAGCAGACCACGCGCATCCATGGTCACCCCGCGAGAGGAGTCACCCGTGGCTGCCACTCAAGCGACGACGACACCGCCCGGCGTACGCGAAACCGCCGCGCAGCCCCCTGCCAAGCGCCGCCGGGTCGGGGTCCGCGCGCCCTGGTGGTTCGTCGTGCCCGCGATCTCGATCTACCTCTTCATCGTCGTCGTCCCCAGCGCCAACGGCGCGCTGTTCTCCTTCACCGACTGGAACGGCCTGCGCCCCGACTGGTCCTTCGTCGGCCTGGACAACTTCACCTCCGTCTTCTCCGACCGCACGGCGCTCGACGCCCTGGTCAACACCCTCATCCTGGCGGCGGCCGCCACGGTCGTGCAGAACATCGCCGGCCTGCTCCTCGCGCTCGGCGTGAACAGCATGGTCAAGAGCCGCTACGTGCTGCGGGTGATCTTCTTCGCGCCCGTGGTCCTCACCCCGCTGGTCGCCGGGTACGTGTGGAGCTTCCTGCTGTCGCCCAACGGCGCCGTGAACGACGCCCTGCGCGCCGTCGGCCTGGGCGCGCTGGCCCACGACTGGCTCGGCGACCCCGACACGGCCCTGTACGCCATCGTCCTGGAGATCGTCTGGCAGTTCTCCGGCTACTCCATGGTGATCTACCTGGCAGGGCTGCAGGCGATCCCGGCCGAGGTGCTGGAGGCGGCCACCATCGACGGGGCGGGGGCGTGGAGCAAGTTCCGCCGCGTCGTGCTGCCGCTGCTCAACGGCGCGGTCGTGATCAACGTGATGCTCTGCCTCATCGGCGGGCTCAAGCAGTTCGACCAGGTCATGGCCATGACCGGCGGCGGCCCCGGCACGGCGACGGAGACGATCTCGACGGCCATCTACAAGAGCGCGTTCTCGCTCGGCGACTTCCCGTTCTCGATCGCGCTGGCCGTCGTCATGACCGTGGTCATCGCGGTCCTGGCGGGAGTCCAGTTCCGCCTGACGCAGAGGAAGAGCATCTGATGCACTCGCGATACACCTGGCGCACGCTGGCGCGCGAGCTGAGCCTGATCCTGCTCGCGCTGGCCTTCCTCGTGCCGCTGGTCGGCCTGCTCAACGTCTCGCTCAAGCCGCAGGACAGCCAGAGCGGGGCGCTGGCCTTCGCGTTCCCGCCCACGCTGGACAACTACGCCCAGGCCTGGAACCAGGCCAGCCTCGGCGCGGCGCTGGCCAACAGCTTCCTCATCACGGCCGTCAGCGTCGTGCTGATCATCGGCTTCGCGTCGATGGCGGCCTACCCGCTGGCCCGCGTCACCAGGGGCTGGTCGCGGTACACGTTCTACTTCGTCATCGGCGGCCTGCTCGTGCCCGGCCAGCTCGCCCTGCTCCCGCTCTACGCCACCATGCGCGACCTCGGCCTGCTCGGGTCGCTCTGGTCGGTCATCCTGATCAACGTCGGGCAGCAGATCCCGTTCTCGGTCTTCCTCTACACGATGTTCCTGCGCGAGCTGCCGCTCGACTACGAGGAGGCCGCGCTGCTCGACGGCTGCGGGCCGGTGCGCTCGTTCGTCTCCGTGGTCTTCCCGCTGCTGCGCCCGGTCACCGGCACGGTCGTGATCCTCAACGCGGTCGGCATCTGGAACGAGTTCTTCACCCCGCTGCTGTATCTCGGCGGCAGCGACAACACCACGGCACCGGTGGCGATCTACGGGTTCGTCAGCCAGTACGTCTCGCAGTGGCCCCTCATCTTCGCCGGCCTCGTGATCAGCGTGATCCCCATCCTCGTCGTCTACTTCGCGCTGCAGAAACACATCATCAAGGGCTTCGCCGGCGGCCTCAAAGGCTGATCCCCACCCCCCATTGGAGTTCGTCATGAAGAAGATCGTCACAACGCTCGCCTCCGCCTGCTGCCTCGCGGTCGCGGCGGGCGCCTGCTCGACCTCGAGCGGCCAGACCACCGCCACCTCCGGCGAGCAGGTCCTCACCCTCGCCGCCGCCGGACAGGGCCCGGCCCAGGCCGCCGTCGAGGCGTTCGAGAAGGCCAACCCGGGCGTCACCGTCAAGACCACGTTCACCGAGGACGACGCCTCCTACCAGCAGCAGCTGCGCACCCAGCTCTCCTCGGGCACGGCCCCCGACGTGTTCCGCATGTGGCCGGGCGGCGGCAACACCATGGCCGTCCGCGACCTCGGCGCCGACGGCATGCTGATGGACCTGTCGGGCGAGGGCTGGGCGAGCGGCCTGAGCGCCGACCTCAAGGCCGTCACCAGCGACCCGGCGGGCAAGGTGGTGGCCGTCCCGGTGACGATCGGCGCCATCGGAGCCGTGTGGAACGACCAGGCGCTGGCCAGGACCGGCCTGAGCAAGCCCACGACCTGGCCGGAGGTGCTCGCGTTCTGCAAGGACGCCAAGGCCAAGGGGGCCGTGGCGTTCGCGCTCGGCCTCAAGTCGGCGTGGGTCACCCAGCTCGTCCCGTACGCGCTGACCGCCTCCCTCGTCTACGGCCCGAACCCGCAGTTCACCCAGCAGCAGAAGGACGGCCAGGCGAGCTTCGCCCGGTCGGAGTGGAAGCAGGCGATGGAGAAGTACCTGCAACTGCGCGAGTCCGGCTGCTTCAACGACAGCCCCAACGGCGTCGGCTACGACGAGCAGATGCAGCTCCTCGGCCAGGGCAAGGCGCTGGGCGCCGTGCACGTGCTGTCCGCCGTGCAGTCGGCGCTCAACTCCGCGCCGCAGGGCACCACGTTCTCGATGACGCCGTTCCCCGCCACCGACAGCGCCGAGGAGACCTACCTGCCGGTGTCGGTCGGCATCGTGTACGGCGTCAACGCCAAGGCCAAGAACCCGGCCCTGGCCAAGAAGTTCATGCAGTTCCTCGCCTCCCCGGAAGGCCAGGCGCTGTACGCCACGGAGTCGGGCAGCAGCCCGGCGCTGTCGAGCCCGTCCTTCCAGCCCGACGCGCTCCAGCAGCCGGTGCTCGAAGCCGTCAAGAACGGCAAGTCCACCCTCTACCCGGACCAGGGCTGGCCCGGCCCGAAGGTGCAGCAGGAGCACCTGACCTCCGTCCAGGAGCTGTTCAACGGGACGATCGACGTGCCGACCCTGCTCGGCCGCATGGACAAGGCGTTCGGAGAGGCCAAGTGAACCTGGAAGCCTGCCTCTGGATCACCCCCAAGATCTTCGACGATCTGGACGATCCGGGCCCGGGGGTGGCGGCCTTCTTCGACCACCACGCCGACTGGCTGGCCGACCGGCCCGTCACGATCGTGTTCTGCGCCGGCAACGGCGACCACGTGCTGAACTACGCCGGCCGCGACGCCTGGGACCACCGCTTCGACTGGGCCCGCTACAACTGCTTCGCGCTGGCGCCCGGCGGGCCCGCCGCCGCCACGAGGGCGCACAACCGCGACTGGCTGGCCCGGGTGCGCGACGGGGGCGAGCGCTCGTTCAACCCGTACTCGGCCGGGCCCATGTTCGTGCTGTCCGAGCAGCCGATGGACTACCGGACGCTGGCCGGCGTCTACGCGGCCGTGCGCGCCGAGGCCGAGCGGCGCGGCCTGCGGGTGAGCCTGCTGGAGTACCTGGAGCCGGGGCCGGAGTTCTGCCGCAGCGAGTGGAAGACGGAGCGGCACCCGGAGGCGGCGACCGGCACCGCCGACGCCGGCGGGCACATCGTGCCGGGCGTCATCGACGTGACCGCGCCGCTCGCGGCCGACCCCCGCCCGTACGCCGCCTTCCCCGGCGGCATCGAGGCCGGGCTGGCGGCCGGGGAGTTCGTGGCCGCGCAGACGGCGGCGTTCACGGCCGACTTCGGGCTGGACGGCGTCATGCTCGGCAACCAGTTCGGCCTGGTCGGGTTCTGGCACCCGGACAACGCGCCGCCGCTCACGCCGGAGCGTTCGGCCGGGATCGAGCGGTTCTTCCTGCGGCTGCGGGAGGCCATGGGGGACCGGCTCGTCTACTGGATGGACACCTACTGGCGGGCCGAGGTGGAGCGGGCGGCCTGGGGCATGACCGACGCCGCCTACCGCTCGCTCGACGCGATCCTGGTCAGCACGTTCGCCGTGCTCGTCGAGCGCACCGAGATCGTGCCGAACCTGCTGAGCAAGGCCGCGCTCGGCGGGCCGCGGCCGCTGCTCGGGCTCGACTTCGTGGATCCCTGGTACTGGTACCGGACCTATCTGGACGACCGGCGTACCTACCTCTACCAGCGGGAGGTGCTGGCGGCGCACGCCGGCTCCGTGGCCGGGGTGTCCTTCTTCGCGAACGACACCTTCGGCCATTTCGTGCCGGAGGCCGAGCTGGCGGCCACCCTGGAAGCGGTCAGGAAGGCGGACGTTCAGGAGGGACGGCCGTCCCGCGGGGGCGAGAACTGGCCGTAGCGGACGTCGCGCGTCCGGTCGCCGAGGTACGGCTGCCCCGCCTGCCCGTGCTGAGGCGCGGGCTGCGGGCCGTGACCGTAGTTCGAGCCGTTGTATCCGTACGGGCCCGGGGTCGGGGCCGGCGGGACCGGGGGCGACACCTGGGCGTGACCTGCCGGAAGCTGGTGCTGCTGCCACGGCGGTGACGGCACCGCGCCGTACGGGGCGTGCGCCGCGGCGGCGCGGCGGCGGCGCCGGCCGAGCACCTTCACCAGCACCACGGCGAGCACGATCACGAGCAGCGCGCCGGCCGCGATCAGCACCCACATGAGGACCGGCCGGGGCGACTCGTCCTTGCCCGCCGAGATCGCCGCCTGCGTGTCGCTGATGTACTTGGCCACGTACGGGTGGTTCGGGAAGAGCGCCTGCACCTCGCGGAACTTGGGCAGCGCGTCCTCGAAGTAGTTGCGGAAGTAGTCGTTGAGCGCCTCGTTGTACCGGGTGGTGGTCACGCCCTGGGCGGGCTTGACGTTCTTCTCGCCGAGCTTCTCCTTGATGATGCTCACCGGCAGCACGAAGCTCTCGCTCTCCGAGGCCTCGCCGCCCTCGCTCACCGTGCCGGCGATCAGCATGCCGATGACCTTGCCGTCCTTGCTGAACACCGGGCCGCCGGAGTTGCCCTGGTAGGACGGCGCCTGGGTCTGGATGTACGGCACCCCGGTCTGGGTGGTGCGCTTGGCGTTGTACGGCCCCTCGGTCAGCGCCGGCTCCAGCCTCGACTCCAGGCTGAAGAACGGCGTGTTCGTCACCAGGCCGGGGAAGCCGCTGATGTACAGCGTGTCGCCGGTGCGCACGTCGGCGTCCTCGCCGAGCGGGACGGTCGGCAGGTTCTGCTGGCCGTTGACCTTGAGCAGCGCGAAGTCCTTGCCGGGGTAGCTCTCGCCCACCGAGACCAGCTCCGCCGGGGTCGCCTTGGCGGTCTTGTCCACGCCGCCGCCCGGCAGGCTCTGCAGCACCGACAGGCTCTGCTGCAGGTTGCGGATCTTCATGTGGCCGGTGTTGAACGTGACGTAGATCTGCTGCGCGAGCTTGAGGATCTCCTCGTCGGCCTCGATGCCCTGCAGCCCGGCGACGATCTCCTTGGCGTCCTGCTCGTTGAACTTGGCCAGCGCCTGCTGCGCGAAGAGCCGGCTGAGCTCGGTCTCGCCGACCTGGACGCAGTGGGCCCCGGTCACCATGTACCCGTCGGGCGTCACCCACCAGCCGGTGCACAGGCCGCCGACCTCGGCCTCGACCGTACGCTCCGGGGTGGTCTCGGTGAGGTAGGTGTCCACGTCGGCGGCGATCCGCTGGAAGAGCCACTTGGCGATGCTGCGCTCGTCCGAGGAGATCTTGCCGGCCTGCACGGCCTCGACGGCCTGCTGCGTCAGCCCGTTGAACGCGGTCTCGTTGATCGTGCTGGTCGGGACGGCGACCGTGCCGGTGTAGGTGAAGCTCGTCAGCTGGACCGCGGGCTGCGTACGCGCCGCCAGCCAGGTGCCGACGGACACGTCCGGCCGCTCGTCGGGCGCGTCGTCGGCCGCCGCGGGGGCGGCGGGCAGCGCCACCGCCACGACGGCCGCCGCGACCGCGGCGATCTTCGTCAACCTTTTCCTGAAATATCCGCTCACGTAGGGAGATGGTGAGGGTGCGCTCTTGTCCATGGCTTGGAGCCGACTGGGAACGCGGCCGCGCAGCCCGAGCGGATCCGTGAAGTTTTGGTGCTCCAGTTGGCCCCCACTGGAGCGCCCTCAGGCTAGCGGCGGCTTGTCCGCTTTGTCTAGCTTTATGGCGCGATGGCGGTTTTGATCCCTTGGGCGGGACGGCGAGCGCGTGGCGCTGATCGGAGTTTCATGCAAGACCTTGATCTGATCAGGGTTCGGGATCCAGGCCGAGCTGCCTCAGGAACGTGATCACCGCGGCCCGCATGTCCACCTGGCCGGGACGAGCGGCCACAGACGTGGCCTTGATGGGGGCCAGGCCGCCAGGCACGATGCCCTCATGACGGGGGAACCGCTCGGCGGGGGGAACGACGTCGGCGCCGTCCGCGTGGGCGCCACCGTCCGGCGGCCGGTCCGGGAGTGGACGGCCTCGGTCCACGAGCTGCTGCGCCACCTGGAGCGCAAGGGCTTCGAGGGAGCTCCCCGCGTGCTGGGCATCGACCAGGGCGGGTACGAGGTGCTCACGTACCTGGAGGGCGACACCATGGGGGACGCGGCGGTGTGGCCGTCGTGGACCCGTACCGAGGACACGCTCGTGCAGGTGGCGCGGTGGCTGCGGGCCTACCACGAGGTCGTGGCCGACTTCGTGCCGCCCGAGAGCGCCCGCTGGCGCTCGGGAGGGCGCTGGTCGCCCGGCCTGATCATCGGGCACAACGACGCGGGCCCGGCCAACGCCGCCTACCGGGCCGGGCGGCTGACCGGGTTCTTCGACTGGGACTTCGCCGGACCGACCACGGTGGACGCCGAGGTGGCGCTGGTGGCGCACTGCTGGGTGCCGCTGCACGCCCGGCACGTGGACGCCTCGACGGGATTCACCGCGTTCGAGGCCCGACCCGCCAGGCTGCGCCGGTTCCTGGACGCCTACGGGTGGGCGGGCCGGCCGGAGGCGCTGGTCAGGAACGTGCAGGCGCAGATGGCCGAGCGGGCCGCGCTGATCCGACGGCTGGGCCACGCGGGCGAGGGGCTCTACGCCCGGCTGCTGCGGCGCGGGGTGGCCGACGAGCTCGATCAGGCCGTGCGCGAACTCGACGAGTTTTCTTGGTGAACAATACTCAGTAAGTCTCTTTGTCAGGCAACCTCGAACTCGGCATGATATGCGCGGGAGAATATCAGAGGAGAAAGGGTAGCGATGGAACGACGCCCGGTGATGGTGAAGGTGGAAGAAGTCCCGTTGCGCGTCGGGGCGGTGACCGCGTCGAACTCCCACGGAAACTGAAACGTCGGCTCGGGTAGCGTCCTGTGGGTGAAGCATTCCCGGCTTCACCCACACCTTCGTAGGAGGCACGTCCGTGGCCGACACCGCACCGCGCCCACGCCTGCGTGACAGCGTCATCGTGCAGGCCGACGGCGGCACGCTGCTGTTCCTGTGCCTGGCCGACCGGACCGTGAAGCGATTCGCCTGCGACGAATTCGTGAAAGACGTGGTGGTGCTTCTCGACGGCACCCGCACCATCTCGGAGATCGGCGCTCTCGCCTGTGGCGGCCATCCCGACGCCCGGGAGCGGGTGGCGGAAGTCGTGCAAATCCTGGAGCGCGAAGGGCTGTTGAGCCGGGTCGCCGACCCCGAGCGGGAATTTCGCCTTTTAGGCACCGCGCGCGCCGAATTCTACGACCGGCAACTACGGCTGTTCCAGGACTTCTGCGACCAGGGCTGGTCGCCGGAGACGAGCGGGGCCGCACTCCAGCGGCGCCTCGGCGACGCGACCGCCGTCGTCTGCGGGGTCGGCGGGCTGGGCGGATGGGTGGCGCTCGCGCTGGCCGGCGCGGGCGTCGGCCGCATCCGCGTCTGCGACTTCGACCGGGTCGAGGTCTCGAACCTCACCCGGCAGGTGCTGTTCGGGATGGCCGACCTGGGCGTGCCCAAGGCGGACGCGGCGGCCGCCCGGCTGCGCGAGGTCAACCCGTTCATCGAGGTCGAGGCCGTGGCGCGGCGCATCGGCGGCGCCGGCGACCTCGCCGACGTCGTCAAGGGCGCGGACATCGTCATCAACGCGGCCGACCTGCCCACCCCCAACGACGTGGCCGGCTGGGTGAGCGAGGCCTGCTGGCCGGACATCCCGCACATCATGGGGACGGGTTACGCCTACCACATCGGCGTCCTCGGCACCTCGATCGTCCCCGGCCGGACCGCCTGCTGGTCCTGCGTACGCGCGGAGACGTTCGCCGATCACGGGCGGGACGGCATGGAGACCGTCGTGGGGAAGCGGGACAAGGCGGGCGCGATGGGGGCGCTGTCCGGCCTCGTCGGCAACATCCTGGCCTGGGAGGCGATCCGCATCCTGGCGGGGCTGCCGCCCGCGCTCGGCGACCGGTGGAGCGAGGTGGACTTCTGGCCGCTGGAGATCCGCTCCCGAGCCGTCCGGCAGCGGCCCGACTGCCCGACGTGCGGTGTCCCGCCGAACCGGAGAGGCCATTCCGGCATCCCATAGAGCATGAAATTACTGGCGGCCCTCCTCCTGGCCTCTGTGACCTCCACGACCTCGGTGGCGCTGACCGCACCACCGGCGCAGGCGACCGCGGCGGACCTGATCGCCTACGCGCAGTACCGCACCGAGACCTGGGAGCTCGTGCTCGCCGGCGGAGAGGTGGTGCAGGTGCCGGAGGCGCTCGCCAAGGCCCCCGCCGACGCCGTCAACCCCGGCGCCAGGGCGGCGTTCCTGATCAGCGGGGACGGGCGGCATTTCTTCTACTTCCGGAAACGGGATGGGCTGTTCGTCGAGCGGACCGTGCACGGCAGGGAACGGGTGGTGGCCAAGGGGATCAAGGCGTACGCGATCTACGAGGAGTGGCCGCAGGTGTCGGACGACGGCAGGCTCGTGATCATGGAGACCTCGGGGCCGGGGATCGGCGTGATCGCGGACGTGCGGACCGGCAGGACGCTGCCCGGCCCGCAGTCGCCGGACGTGTGGGGCTTCCACGGCTTCAGCCCTGACAGCAAGCGGATGCTGATGGGCGGTGAACGGCTGGTGGTCTTCGACCAGAGGATGCGTGCCCGTACGCGGCTGAAGTCGAAGCAGGCGCCGGCGGCGCTGGCGAACGACTACGTGACGGCGGCGGTGCCCGTCGGCGACCGCAAGCTCCGCCTGCTCGACGTGCGCACCGGCAAGCTCGGCCGCACGGTGACGGCGCGCCTGCCGCGCGGCGGGCGCATCCACGACCTCGACTTCGACCGGTCGGGGCAGGTCGTCGTGCGCTCGAAGACCAAGGCGGGAGTGGCGGTCTACCGCCTCTCTCCCAAGACCGGCAAGGCGACCCTGCTGCGCGCGATCGATCGCCCCGCCGGCGCGAAGATCTGGGTGCTGCCGGGGGACGGCATGTACGAGCGGTGGACGGAGAGGTAGAACCCGGCCTCGCCCGGCGGCGCGGATCACCGCGCCGCCGGGGAACCCCGGCAGCTCAGCCGCGCAGCAGCAGGTTGCCCCTCCGGAACCGCTCCTCCGCCTCGGGCTCCCGCAACATCCGCCCGACCTCCACGAACCCGGCCTCCGCCGCCAGCTTCGCCAGGTCGTCGACCGGCCACCGGTAAGCGGTCGTCACCTTGTGGTCGAACGCCGTCACCGGCCCGCCCTCGGCCTCGAAGAACCCGAGCAGCAGGTGCCCTCCAGGAGCGAGCACCCGCCGGAACTCGGCGAAGTACGGCCGCAACTCCTCCGGCGGCGTGTGGATGATCGAGTACCACGACAGGATGCCGCTGAGCTCGCCGTCGGCGAGGTCCAGTGCCGTCATCGAACCGACCTCGAAGCGCAGGTCGGGATAGGCCTGCCGGGCGAGGTCGATCATCACCGGCGACAGGTCGATCCCGAAGGCGGGCAACCCCAGATCCCGCAGATGCGCCGTCATCTGCCCTGGCCCGCACCCCAGCTCCGCCACGGTCCCGCCGCCCGCGTCCCGTACGGAGTCGGCGAACGCGGCCAGCATCGCACGGTCCAGCGGCAACTTCGGCTCGCCCTGGGCGAAGTCGGCGTAGACGACGGCGATGGCGTCGTAGGCCTGAGCGGTGGCAGTCAGATAGGAGGAAGAGTCGGTCATGGCGGACGATGCTAGCCCGGTTCACGCATGCCCGGTCGCCGAACCGGCCGCCGAGTTCACGTACTCCCAGGACCTGCCGGCCGAGATCCAGGCCGGCTGACGCGGGACCGGTTCTCATGGAGTTCTCAGGTGAAGTTTGTGGCACTTTGAGCTGACTTTTATGACGATGGAGCGATGGAGCACGTGCCGCAGGCGGCTGGTGCGGCCGAGGCTCGCAAGGCCGTGGCCGGGAGGGCGCGGCGGTCGGTGGCCGGGGCCGGTGCGCTCGTCGTCGTCGCGGCGCTGGCGTACTGGCTGGGCAGCGCAGGCGGGAGCGGCCAGGAGGCCGCGCCCAGGCCGAGCCCCACGCCGACGCGCAGTGCGACGCTCACGGTGCCCGACGTCTACAAGAGGGTCGGGCCGTCGGTGGTGGTCATCCAGGCCGGGAAGTCGCTCGGCACCGGGGTGATCGCGGCCGACGACGGCACGATCCTGACCGCCCACCACGTCGTCAAGGGCGCGAAGGACGTCAACCTGACGTTCGCCGACGGCACGAAGGCGAAGGCCGTGGTCGCGTCGTCGAACCCCAAGCGGGACGTCGCGACGCTCACGCCCGCGAAGCTGCCGGAGATCGTCGTCCCGGCGACGCTCGGCGGCGGCGTGGCCGTGGGCGCGCCCGTCGTGGCGATCGGCAACCCGCTGGGACTGACGTACAGCGTCTCCACCGGCGTGGTGTCGGGGCTGGACCGGTCCGCGGAGCAGGGCGACCTGAGCGGGCTCATCCAGTTCGACGCCTCCGTGAACCCGGGCAGCTCCGGCGGCCCCCTCCTGGACGCCCGCGGCCTGGTCGTCGGGATCGTCGTCTCGATCGCCGACCCGGGCGGCGACGAGGCGTTCGCCGGCATCGCGTTCGCGGTGCCGATCGGCGCGGCCCTGGGCGGGGACGAAGGCGACGGCCCCGACGGGCCCCGGATATGACCGAAGGGATCGCATGACCTCGACAGAATCTCATCCGCTCGAACAGGTGCTGTTCGAGGTCAAGCGCACGATCGTCGGCCAGGACGTGCTGCTGGAACGCATGGCGGTCGCGCTGGTCGCCGACGGGCACCTGCTCGTCGAGGGCGTGCCGGGCCTGGCCAAGACGCTCGCGGTGCGGTCGCTGGCCGCCGCGATCGCCGGGAGCTTCCAGCGCGTCCAGTTCACGCCCGACCTGGTGCCCGCCGACCTCGTCGGCACGCGGGTCTACCACCAGCACTCCGGGGAGTTCAGGACCGAGCTCGGCCCGGTGTTCGCGAACCTGCTGCTGGCCGACGAGATCAACCGCGCCCCCGCCAAGGTGCAGAGCGCCCTGCTGGAGGTGATGCAGGAGCACCAGGTGACGATCGGGCGCGAGACGTTCCGGGTGCCCGAGCCGTTCCTGGTCATGGCGACGGAGAACCCGATCGAGTCGGAGGGCACCTATCCGCTGCCCGAGGCGCAGGTCGACCGTTTCATGATGAAGGTGGTCGTCGACTACCCGACACAGGCCGAGGAGCAGGCGATCGTCGACCGGGCGCTGCGCCCGCCGGAGCAGCCGCAGCCGATGCTGACGGCCGAGGAGCTGATGGCGATGCGGGTGCGGGCGCGGGAGGTGTACGTCGATCCGGCGATCGTGGACTACGCGGTGCGGCTGGTCTCCGCGACGCGCTCCCCGGCGACGGCCGGGCTCGGCGAGCTGGAGCGGTACGTCACGTACGGGGCCAGCCCGCGGGCCTCCATCGCGCTCGTCACGGGCGCCAGGGCGCTGGCGTTCCTGCGCGGACGCGACTACGTCCTGCCGCACGACCTGTCCGAGCTCGCGCTCGACGTGCTGCGCCACCGCCTCGTGCTGTCGTACGAGGCCCTCGCGGACGACGTCGACGCCGACACCGTCATCACCAGGGTGCTCGGGGCCGTCAGGGCGCCCAACGTCGTCCTGCAGAACCGCTGAGCCGTCATGGCCACCGCTCCCGAGAAACTCCTGCTCCGCCTGGAGTGGAAGGTCGTGCGCAGGCTCGACGGCCGGCTCCAGGGCGGCCACCGCACCACCCACCGCGGCGCCGGGATCGACTTCACCGGATTGCGCGCCTACAGCGAGGGCGACGACGCGCGGCACATCGACTGGAACGTCACCGCCCGGCTGGACGAGCCGCACCTGCGGGTGTTCACCGAGGACCGCGAGCTGACGGTGTGGCTCGTGCTCGACCGGTCGGCGTCCATGACGGCCGGGCGACCGGGGCGCGGCAAGCACGACGTGCTCGCCGAGCTCGCCCTCGTCCTGGCCCGGCTGTTCGGGCGGGGCGGGAACCGCGTCGGCGCGCTGCTGTTCGACACCGGGATGGTGCGCGTCGTGCCGCCCGGCACCACCCGGCGGCACACGCTGCGGATCGGCGCCGAGCTGGAACGCACCGCCGAGTCGCACGGCGGCGCCACCACCGACCTGGCGGAGATGCTCGACGCGGCCGGACGGCTGGCCCGCCGCCGCGCGCTCATCGTCGTGCTGTCGGACTTCATCGGCGACGGCGACTGGGAACGCTCGCTCCAGCGCCTGGCCAGGCGGCACGAGGTGGTCGCCCTGCGGATCGTGGACACCGCCGACGACGTCCTGCCGGAGGCGGGGCTGATCGTGGTGGAGGACGCCGAGACCGGCGAGCAGCTCGTCGTCGACTCCGCCGACCCGCTGCTCCGGGTGCGCTTCCGCGAGGCCGTGGACGCCCGCGACGCCCGGCTCGCGGCGGGCATGCGCCGCGCCGGGGTGCCCGTCCACCGCGTCGGCACCGACCGCGACCTGGCCGAGGCGCTCGTCGAGGTCGTCGCCAGGACCCGGGACCGGTCGCCGTGACCGGGAGGGAGCACGGGCCCGGCGGGGCAGACTCCCCGACCGGGAGGGAGCACGGGCCCGGCGGGGCAGACTCCCCGACCGGGAGCGCGGGCTCGGCGGGGGAGGCCCCATGACCCTGTCCTCCCCGCTGCTGCTGGCCGTCGGGCTGCTCGTCACGGCGGCGCTCGCCTGGGCGGCCGTCGTCTCGGCCCGCCGCCGCGCGGCGGCGCTCGCCGCGGCCGGTGTCGCCGTGCCGGGCGGCCGGCGGACCTACCTCGGCGCCGGCCTGACGATCGCCGGCGTCGGGGTGCTCGCGATCGCCACCTCGGGGCCGACGGCGATGCTGCCGGTCCCGCGGGCGGCGGGCACCGTCATCCTGGCCGTCGACGTCTCCAACAGCATGGGCGCCGACGACATCGCGCCCAACCGGCTGGCGGCGGCGCAGCGGGCGGCCCGCGCGTTCGTGGCGGCCCAGCCCGCCAGCGTCGACATCGGGGTGGTGGCGTTCGAACAGGGCGCGCTCACCACCGCACGGCCGGACGCCGACCACTCCATCGCGCTCAAGGCCATCGAACGGCTGAAGCTCACCGGAGGCACCTCGCTGGGCACGGCCATCCTGGGCTCCCTGTCGGCTATCACCGGCAAGCAGGTGGCCATCGGCCGTGACGGCAACGCGCCCGACATCGGCTACTGGCCGTCGGCGACGATCGTGATGTTCTCCGACGGCCAGAACCGGGACCCGAGCCAGGACACGGACGTCGAACGGGCGGCCGAAGTGGCCCAGAAGGCAGGCGTGCACATCCACACCGTGGGGGTGGGCACGACGGCCGGGGCGACGGTGCAGGTCGACGGGTACCACCTGCAGACCTCGCTGGAGGAGGACGCCCTCACCATGATCGCCGAGACCACCGGCGGCGGCTACCATCCCGCCTCCGACGCCGCGCGGCTCGACGGGATCGCCGACACGATCGATCTGCGGCTCACCGTCTCCGACGAGCCGCTGCCCCTCGCCGGCGGGCTGATCGGGCTCGCCCTGGCGCTGCTCACCGCGGGAGCGGCGCTCACCGTGCTGCGATCGGGACGGGTGATCTGAATGACGTTCTCATGGCCGTGGGCGCTGCTGTCCGTCCTGCTCATCCCGCTGATCTTCGCCATCCGCTGGTGGGCGCGGCGCCGCCGCCGGCGGGCCGCCGTCCGGGTCACCTCGATCGCGCTCGTGCGCGCCGCCCTGCCCGGCCGGACCCGCTGGATCCGCGTGATCCCCCCGGCCCTGTTCGTGGCCGGGCTCGCGCTGCTCGCGGTCGGGGCCGCGCGGCCGCAGGCGTCGGTGCCGGTGCCGCAGACGTCGGCGACGATCCTGCTCGCGCTCGACACCTCAGGCTCCATGTGCTCCACGGACGTCGACCCCAACCGCCTCACCGCCGCCAAGAAGGCCGCCGCGGAGTTCATCGAGTCGCAGCGGGGCGGGCCGCGCATCGGCCTGGTCACCTTCGCGGGCACCGCAGGCCTGCTCGTCCCGCCCACCGACGACACCGACGCGCTGATCAAGGCGCTCGACAACCTCACCACCTACCGCGGCACCGCGATCGGGCAGGCCATGCTCACCTCGATCGACGCGATCTCGGACGTCGACCCGTCGATTCCGCCCACCGGGGCGACCCCCACCGGCGAGGCCGGCGAAGGCTACGCCGGCGCGGCCATCGTCGTGCTCACCGACGGCGCCAACACCCAGGGCGTGGACCCGCAGACCGCCGCCCAGGAGGCGGCCGTGCGCCGCCTGCGCGTCTTCACCATCGGCTTCGGCACCACGAACCCGGCCCCGATGGTCTGCGACAACTCCCAGTTCGACGGCGGCTGGGGCGGCTGGGGCGGCGGGCGCGGCGGATTCGACAGGGGCGGCCGCAACGTCCGCCTGATCGACGAGCCCGCGCTCAAGCGGATCGCCCAGACCACCGGCGGTTCCTACCACCGCGCCGAGAACGCCGACCAGCTCCAGAGCGCGCTCGACTCCCTGCCCGGCAGCTTCACCGTCATCCGCCGGCAGGTCGACATCGCCGCCGCCTTCGCCGCCGGCGGCGCGGTCCTCATCACCGCGGCCCTGTCGCTCTCCCTCTGGTGGAACCGTCCCCGGACCCCGGCCCGCTGACCCCTTGCTAGGATCCACGACGTGGGTATCGCTGTCACCGAGTAGTTCCAGGTGTGCCGTTTCACGGCGTAGCCGCACCGGCCGGGGCCGCTGCGGCCGTCCCGCCGTACCGGCACGGAAGCGTCCTTGCGACCCAGCGGTCGCGAAGTCCCGCTACCTGGAGAACCCACGTCGTGAACACCCCTTCCGAGGCACGCGCCGGCGTGCCCGCCGGCCGCCGGATGGCGGCCCTCGCCCTCCTCTCGCTCCTGCAGTTCCCCATCGCCATCGACGTCACCGTCGTCAACGTGGCGCTGCCGTCCATCGGCGCGCAGTTCGCCGCCCCGGCCGCCTCCCTGACCTGGGTCGTCACCGGGTACACCCTGGTCGGCGGCGGGCTGCTGCTGCTCGGCGGCAGGATCACCGACCTGCTCGGCCGGCGCAGGATGTTCCTGCTCGGCGCCGGCCTGTTCGGGCTGGCCTCGCTGGCCGCCGGGCTGGCGCCCGGCCTGCCGGCGCTGATCGCCGCCCGCTTCGCCCAGGGCGCCGGTGAGGCGCTGGCCTCGCCCGCGGCGATGTCACTCATCGCGCTGCTCTTCCCCGGGCCCGCTGAACGGGCCAGGGCGCTCGGGATCTGGGGCGCCATCTCCTCCGGGGGGCTCGTGGCCGGCGTGCTGCTGTCAGGAGTCATCACCGAGCTGCTGCACTGGCGCTGGATCTTCGGCATCAACGTGCCGCTCGCCGCCGCGGTGCTGCTGAGCACCCCGAAGCTGGTGCCGGCCGACCGGCCGGGCGCCCGTGCAGGGCGGCTGGACCTGCCGGGCGCCGCGCTGCTGACGGCAGGCCCGCTCAGCCTCGTGTACGGCGTGCTGGAGGCGGCGCCGGCGGCCGTGGTGGCGGGCGTGCTGCTGCTGGCCGCCTTCGTGGCCGTCGAGGCGCGGGCGGGGAACCCGCTCGTCCCGCTGTCCTTCTTCCGCCACCGCATCCGGGCCGTGGCCAACGCCGTGACCGTGCTGCTGAGCGCGGCGCTGTCCACCGCGTTCTTCCTGCTCACGCTCTACCTGCAGGACGTGATCGGGTTCGGCCCGATGCAGGCCGGGCTGGCCTTCCTGCCGTTCTGCGCGGCGCTGCTCCTGGCCGTCTCCCAGGTGTCCCGGCTCATCGGCGCCCTCGGCGTGAAGCGCACCGCGCTGGTGGGGCTGGCGTGCACGGCGGCGGGTCTCGGCTGGCTGGCGCGCCTGCCCGACCAGGGCACGTACGCCGTGGACGTGCTGCCGGGCATGGCCGGCGTCGCGGCCGGGATGGGCCTCGGCCTGATCGCCCTGCAGAACGCCGCGCTGCACGGCGTCACCGACGGCGACGCCGGAGCCGCGGCGGGCGTGCAGCGCTCGGTGGATCAGCTCGGTGGCGCGCTCGGGCTCGCGGTCCTGGTGGGAGTGGCCGCCGGCACCGCGGGCGTCGGCGGCTTCCGCACGGCCTTCCTCTACGCGCTGATCGGGGTGGTCGTGGCGGCCGCCGGGCTGCTGCTCGCGGCGCCTGACGAAGCGCCCTGACGGCGCACTCCGAAGGGGCGTCCTGACGGAACGCGCCGAACGGGCGCCCTGTCGGAACGCCCTGACGGAACGCCCTGACGGAGCGTCCTGGCGGAGGGGCCGCACCGCCCGGCCACGGCGGTGCGGCCCCTCATCGCGGCAGGCTCCGCGTCACCGGCGTCCGGTGATCGCCGGCTCCCGGGGCTCCAGCCGCTCGTGGAAGCCGCCGTCCGCCGACCGCGTGATGATCCCCGTCTCCACGCCGTGCTCGGCCACGTGGCGGTCCGCCTGCTGGAGCCCGAGGCAGATCCACCGGGTGACGGCGAAGGCGATGACGGGGCCGATGACCACGGCGTACCTGAAGAAGATCGTCACCGTGTTGACGTTGAGGTCGAACTGGTGGGCGAGCTGGTCGTTGGCCGCCGCCGCCCACAGCAGGCCGTAGAACGCGACCCCGGCGGCCGCGATGGCCGTCTTCACCGGAGTGTCGCGGGGCCGGTCGAGCACGTCACGGGCGGCCGTCTCGCGGGCCACGCGCCTGGCGGTCTTGGGCCGGCCCAGCGCGTCACGGCGGTCGCGCCACGCCAGGACCAGCCGCTCGGCCGTCGGGTAGGCGGCCAGGGCGGTGAAGAAGAGCCCGGGGATCACCAGGGTGGGGACGAGGACCGCGAGGCTGAGCGTGTAGTCGCCGAGCGTGAGCTCCCACCCCGGCATGATCCGGAGCGCGCCGTCGAGGAAGCCCATGTACCAGTCGGGAACCGAGCCCGCCGAGACCTGCGTCGGCATGGCGGGCCCGTACAGCCAGATCGGGGCGATCTGGAACCCGAACCCGAGGATGATCAGCATGCCGACCGTCGCGGTCGCCATCATCGGGCGGGCGCTGCGCCGGCCCGGCAGCGTGGCGACGAACCGGGAGTGGCCGTGCCGCCGCACCAGCAGCTCACGGGCGATCAGCAGCGCGCCCATGACGGCCGGGATGATCAGGTGCCCCGCGTACAGGACGGGGATGACCTGGTCACCGGGGAATTGCGGGCCGAACAGCAGCGACGTCGCCCAGGCGCCCACCACCGGGATGGACTGCGCCACCGACACCATCAGCCACAGGCTGCCGCCCGACAGCATGTCGTCGGGCAGGGCGTTGCCGGTCTCGCCGGCGGCCATGCCGAGCGCGAGCAGCGTCACCCAGATCAGCCACTGCCCGGTGCGCGGGCGGCGGAACGCGCCGGTGAGGAACATGCGCAGCAGCTGCAGCACGACGGCCGCCACGAAGACGAGCGCCGCCCAGTGGTGCATCTGCCGGATGAGCAGGCCGCCGCGCACCTCCAGGCTGAGCCGCATGGTCGAGTCGTAGGCCTCGCTGACGAGGAGCCCGCGCAGCGGGCCGTACGAGCCGTCGTAGGTCACCTGCGACATGCTCGGGTCGTAGACCAGCATCAGCAGCGCGCCGGTCACCAGCAGGACGACGAACGACCAGACGGCGATCTCGGCGAACATGAACGACCAGTGGGAGAACTGGAAAGAACGGCGCTTGGCCGACAACGAACGCATCCTGGGCCCCCTAACCTTGCCTACACACAAGACGCGCCCGGGGGCCGAAGTGTGACGTCGATGAGGCGCCGGCGACGGTGAAACACGTCACTCCCGTGGGCCCGCGCCACCGCGCCCGCCCCCTGGATCAGTACCGGCCAAAGCCGCGCGCGGCGGGCCCGGATCACTCGGGGCGTGCCCGGCCCTCCGCGGCCGAGCGGCCGAACAGCCTGTCGAGGCTGCGGCGCTCGCGCTTGGTGGGCCGGCCCGCGCCGCGAGCGCGGACGGCGACCTGCACCGTCTCCTCGCGCGGCGGAGGCGGCGGGCTCTTGTCGACGTAGCACTCGGCGGCCACGGCGGCGCCGACGCGCTTGGTGATGATCCGGGAGACGACCACGATGCGCTCGCGGCCCTCGTGCCGGAGCCTGACCTCGTCACCGACCCGCAGGGCGTGGGCGGGCTTGACCCGCACCCCGTTGACCCGGACGTGCCCGCCCCGGCAGGCGTCGGACGCGATCGAGCGGGTCCTGGTGAGCCGCACCGACCAGATCCAGCTGTCCACCCGCGCACTCACCTGCTCACCTGCCATTCCGCCACTGTACTGAAACGCGGGCGTACCACGTGATCGCGTTTCGCTGCGATCACGGGCCTGTCGATCGTTAGGCTTTCGTCCCCGACTGGACCGCATGGAGGCCCGATGGCAGCCGACGAGTTGATCACCGCAGTGATCGTCGACGATCACGCGGCCATCGCCGCGGGAGTCGGCGCCTGGTGCGCCGGCGCCGTGCCGCCCATCGAGCTCATCGACGCCGGGGACCGGCTCGCCGACGTCTGGACCGGGCCGGGCGCCGCCGCCGATGTGGTGATCTTCGATCTGGAGCTGGTGCCCGGCCTGCCGAACTTCGGGGAGCTGCGCAGGCTGGTCGACAGCGGCCGGCGCGTGATCGTGTACTCGCAGCACACGGACGACGCCGTCGCCATCAAGTGCGTCGACCTCGGCGCGCTCGCCTACCTGACCAAGAGGGAGGGGCCCGACCACCTGGTCCCGGCCATCAGGGCGGCCGCCCAGGACCAGCCGTACACGTCGCCGTCGCTGTCCGGGGCGTTCATCGCCGACACCGCGGCCGACCGGCCGCGGCTGTCGCAGCGGGAGACCGAGGTGCTGCGGGCGTGGTTCGTCTCCTCCTCGAAGGAGCTGGTCGCGGCCAAGCTGAACATCGGGGTCAAGACCGTCGACACCTACATCACCCGCGTCCGGGTCAAGTACGCCGACGTGGGCCGGCCCGCCCGTACCAAGAGCGAGCTCGTCAGCCGCGCCCTCGACGACGGGCTCATCACGCTCGCCGAGCTCAACCGGAACGAGACCTCGTTGTAGGGCGTTCGCCGGACAACGTGACGCGCGGCGCGTCCCTAGTCTGATGGTCAGCCGCGGATACCCGCTGTATGGGGGAGCGGGTATCCCCATTCATCCAGGGACGAACGGGACAGGGTCACCACGGCGCACCATCGAGATCGCCGACCCGTTCCCGCACCCTCCCGCTCCCGGCGCAGAGATCCGCGTCCGCCACCGCATGGACAGGGGGAGCTCTGATGGGACTGGAGATCAAGCTGCTGGGGCCGTGGGAGGTCACGGCGGATGGCGAGCCGGCCGTGCTGGCCGGTGAGCGGCGGGTCGGGGTGCTGACCAGGCTGGCGTTGAGCGCCGGGCAGCCGGTGCCCGCGGAGCAGTTGCTCGCGCAGGTCTGGGGGGAGAGCGCGGCGACGACCGCGGGCAAGCAGCTGCACATCGTGGTGTCGAAGCTGCGCGGCCTGCTCTCGCCGTACCAGGGTGACGACATCATCACCACCGTCCCCGGCGGCTACCAGCTCAACCTCGCCCGCGAGCGCGTCGACGCCCACCTGTTCTCGCTCCTGGCCCGCCGGGCCCGCGCCGCGAAGGCGCAGGGGGACCTGGTCACGGCGGACGAGCTGTTCCGACGGGCGCTGGCCCTGTGGCGGGGGGACGCGCTGGCCGGTGTCGGGGCCCTGTGGGCCCAGACGGAGTCCGCCCGCCTGGAGGAGGAGCGCCTGTCCACCCTGGAGGACCACGTCGACCTGCGCCTGGAGGCCGGTGATCATCTCGCGGTGGTGCCGGTGCTCACCGCCCACGTCGAGGCCCACCCGCTGCGGGAACGCCCGCGCGCCCAGCTCATGCTGGCGCTGTACCGGGCCTCGCGCCCCTCGGAGGCGCTCGAGGTGTACCGGGAGACGCGCCGCGTCGTGGCCGAGGAGCTGGGCATCGAGCCGGGAGAGACGCTGCGCCGGTTGCAGCGGGCGGTGCTGCACAGGGATCCCGCGCTCGACCTGTCAGTCCCGGTCCAGCTCGCCAGGCCCGTCGTTCCCGCCGAGCTGCCCGCCGGCGTCCGGGCGTTCACCGCGCGTGCCAGGGAGGTCGCCTGGCTGCGCGGGACGCTCACCGACACCCGGCCCGGGCTGCCCGCCGTCGCCGCGGTGCACGGCCCCGGCGGGGTGGGCAAGTCCGCGCTGGCCGTCCACGTCGCGCACGCCGTCGCCGATCGTTTCGCCGACGGGGTCCTCCACGTCGACCTGCGCGCCGCCACGGCGGGGCTGGAGCCGCTGCCGCCGTACGAGGCGCTCGGCCGGCTGCTGCGCTCGCTCGGGCTCGACGGCGCGGCCATCCCGCCCACGCTGGACGAGGCCGCCGCCCGCTACCGGTCGCTGACCTCGACGCGCAACCTGCTGGTCGTCCTCGACAACGCGCTCGACGCCGCCCAGGTACGGCCGCTCATCCCGGCGGGGCCCGCGTGCGCGGTCGTCGTCACCAGCCGCCAGATCATGGCCTCGCTCGACAGCACGAGCCATCTGCGGCTGGCCCGGCTCGACCACGCCGACGCCACCGCGCTGTTCGGGCGCGTCGTGGATCCCCGCCGGCTCCGTGACGAGCCGGAGGCGGCGCGGCGGATCGTCCAGCAGTGCGGCGGGCTCCCGCTCGCGCTGCGCATCTCGGCGGCCCGCCTGGCCGCCCGGCCCGACCGCCCGCTCGCGCGCCTGGCCGGCGAGCTGGCCGACCCCGCTCGCCGCCTCGACGCCCTCCAACACGCCGATCTGGCCGTCCGCGACAGCATCGCGGTCAGCCTCCGGCACCTGCTGCGAGAGCCCGCGGGCCATGACGCCTCCCACGTGTTCCTCGTGCTCGGGCTGCTGGAGACCGCCGTCCACACGGCCGCGGGCACGTCCGCTCTCACGGGCTGGCCGGAAGGCAGGGCGGAGGCCGCGCTCCACCTCCTCCTGGACACCGGTCTCCTCGAGCCCGCCGGGCCGGGCCGGTACCGGATGCCGGACCTGGTCCGCCTGCACGCCCGCGAGCAGGCCGCCTGCCACCTGCCGAGCGGTACGGCACATCAGCGCCGTACCGCCGTTCCCCAGCCTGCAGCTCCGGCTGGACACCGTACTTCTGACAGGGCATGAGAAAACCCCCGAACCCAGGCGCATGGGCTCGGGGGGTCTCGTGGCTCAGAACGAGGACTTCCACCCGGTGCCGACGGCGGTGGCCGGGCCGAAGGCGTTGCCGCCCTTGCCGTTCCAGACGTAGAGGGTTCCGGTTCCGGAGTGTACGGCGGCGATGTCGCTGTTGCCGTCCCCGTTGACGTCCCCCGGCGACATCAGCGAGCCCGCGTACGGCTCCCAGCCGGGCCCGCGCTCGATCGCGTCGGTGAAGTTGTTCGCCCCCCTGCCGTTCCAGACATACAACGTCTTGGTGTCCTTCTTGACCGCCAGCAGGTCACCGATGCCGTCGCGGTTGAAGTCACCGGCGACCGGCCGGGAGAAGGGCAGCCAGCCGCCGCCGATCGGGTCGGCCGGGCCGAAGGCGTTGCCGCCCTTGCCGTTCCAGACGGTGAGGACGCCGGTCTCGGCGTGCACGGCGCCGAGGTCGGTACGGCCGTCCTCGTTGACGTCCCCCAGTGACACCAGCGAGTCGGCGTAGGGCTCCCAGCCGGCGCCGAGCTCGATGGGCGGCCCGAACGTGTTGCCGCCCTGGCCGTTCCAGACGTGCAGCCTGTTGCTGTCCTTCTTGACCGCCAGCAGGTCGCTGAGGCCGTCACCGTTGAAGTCACCGGCGACGGGCCGGGAGAAGCCGCTCCACTCGCCGCCGGCCGAGGCGGGCGGGCCGAACGTGTTGTCGCCCTGGCCGTTCCAGACGGTCAGCGTGCCGGTGGAAGTGGAGAAGAGGTCGCCCACGCCGTCGGCGTCGAAGTCGGGCGTGGCCGACATGCCCATCCCGGCGCGGTGCGGGTTCTGCGCGTGGGTGAGGGTCTCCCAGCCCAGGAAGTGCGACACCCCGGTGGGGCGCTTCTGCTCCACCCACTGCGTGGCGGACGGGATGTCGTCGTACCCGAGACGGTGGTGCAGCGCGTTGTAGCCGACCTCGAAGTGGTCGCCGAGGCCGAGCTCGACCTTCCCGCCGCACAGCCAGGACGGCACCGTCCCGCCCAGTTGCAGGCGGGCGTGGAGGTCCATCGCGAACCGCAGCCGGTGCTTGGCCGTGGAGTACAGGTCCACGCCCTGGTGGCCGGCCGTCTCCGCGACGTGGGCGATGGCCGCCAGGCCCCAGCCGGTGTGCCAGAAGTCGCGGCAGGTCTCCTGGGTCAGCCCGTCCACGAACGTGGTCTGGCCGTGCCAGTAGTCGATGATCTCGGCCTTGGTGTCGTACTTGCTTCTCGGCGCAGCCTTGGGCACCGAGCCGTCCGTCTTCAGGTAGACGTAGGCGGGCAGCCTGCCGCGCCAGGTCGAGACCGCCCGGTCGAACGAGGCCCGGTCGTCCAGGTGCACGGCGATGCCGATGGCGGCGTCCGTCATGATCAGTTCCCAGTTGCCGTTGTTGTTCGGCGCGCCGGCGATCACGGTCGGCAGGTACACGGTGCGCAGCTTGCCGGCGAAGCGGCCGGCCTGGGACCAGCCGGAGTAGGTGTGCTTGATGAGCTCGGCGGCGCGGGAGAAGTTCGCGCCGGCCCAGCCGGTCTGCAGCGGTGCGTTGCTCCCGGTGTGTTTGGTGATCACGGCTGACCAGGCGTCCATGATCTGGATCGCCTTCTTCGCGTAGCGGGCGTCCTTGGTCAGGTACCACTGCAGGGCATGCGTGTAGGCCGCCATGGCGTCCTCGCGCTCGTCGGAGCAGCCGTTGTCGGGATTCGACACCGGGCCGCAATCCACGACGGCGCGGGGCGTGGCCGTGTAGGACAGCGAGGCGAAGGAGTGGCGTTGCAGCTTCCGCCAGGCGGCTCGCCACGGCTCCTTGTCCAGGTTGGCTCGGACGAAGTCGAGCTGGGCACGGCTGACCAGCACGCCGGGGTGCTTGAACACGGCCGCCTGCGCGGGCTGCGGGACGGATAAGAAAGCGGCCGCGAGCATGACGACGGCCGCTGAACGGGCTGGACGCACGGTTTCCTCCAGAGACAGGACGCCTATTCCGCCAGCCACCGGATGGGCTGTCAACAGAACCCGGCCATGGAAGCCGCCCGATATACCCGCCGCATACCGAGCGGAGAACATACCGCCGATATACCGCCCCTTCGTAGGCTTTTCTCCCTGATGACAGTGGAAATCGGGTTCCTCGGGCCTTGGCAGATCAAGATCGACGGGCAGCCGGTACGGCTGGCGGGCCGCCGCCGCGTCGCCGTGCTGACGCGCCTGGCGCTGGACGCCGGCTGCCCCGTCGGCACGCGCCAGCTCGTCGCCGACGTCTGGGGGCAGACCTCGACGGCCACGGCCGGCAAGCAGCTGCACATCGTCGTGTCGAAGCTGCGTGACACGCTCCCTCCCGGGCTCATCGCCACCGTGCCCGGCGGCTACCTGCTGGACCTGCCCCGCGACCAGGTGGACGCGCACCGCTTCACGCTGCTGGCCGGCCAGGCCCGGATGGCGCGCGAACGGCGTGAGACGGGCACGGCCGACGAGCTGTTCCGGCGGGCGCTGGCCCTGTGGCGGGGGCGGGCCCTGGCCGAGCTGACCGACCCGTGGGCGCAGATCGAGTCCAGGCGCCTGGAGGAGGAACGCCTGGCCGTCTTCGAGGATCACATCGAGCTGCGCCTGGCGGCGGGGGACCACCACGCGGTGGTGACCGACCTCGCGCCGCACGTCCAGGCCCATCCCCTGCGGGAGGGGCCGCGCGCCCAGCTCATGCTGGCGCTCTACCGGACGGCCCGGCCGTCCGAGGCGCTCGCGGTCTACCAGGAGGGGCGCGCCGCCATGGTGGAGGAGCTCGGCCTCGAGCCGGGCGCGCGGCTGCGCCGGCTGCAGCACGCCATCCTCACCAGGGACTCCTCGCTGGAGCTGGTCACCCCGGTGCAGGCCGGCCCGATCGTGCCCGCCGAGCTGCCCCCCGGCACCCGGTCGTTCACCGCCCGGCACGAGGAGGTGGACTGGCTGCGGGAGGCGTTGCGGCACGAGGGCGTGGCCGTGGTCGACGGGTCCGGCGGCGTGGGCAAGTCGGCGCTCGCCGTGCACGTCGCGCACGCCATGGCCGGCCAGTTCCGCGACGGCGTCATCTACGTCAACCTGAACGGCGCCACCCCCGGGCTGCAACCCCTGCCCGTGGCCGACGCCCTGGGGCACCTGCTGCGGTCGCTGGGGCTGGACGGCTCCGCCGTACCGGCCGGCCTGGAGGAGGCGATCGCGCGCTACCGGTCGCTCACCACGGCCGGCGACCTGCTCGTCATCCTCGACAACGCGCTCGACGCCGACCAGGTGCGCCCGCTCATCCCCGCGGGGGCGGGCTGCCGGACCGTCGTCACCAGCCGCTACGCGCTGACCACCCTCGACCAAGCCCGCCACCTGCACCTGGCCGGGCTCGGCGACCGCGACGCCGTCACGCTGCTCGCCAGGATCGCCGGCCCCGACCGCGTCCAGCGCGAGCCCGAGGCCGCCGCGAAGATCGCCGCGCTGTGCGACGGCTTCCCGCTGGCCATCCGGGTCGCCGGCGCCCGGCTGCGGGCCCGGCCCGACTGGAGCCTGTCCGACCTCGCCGACCGCCTGGCCGACGCCACCCGGCGCCTGGACACCCTGCAGTACGACGACCTGGCCGTACGGGCCAGCATCGCGGTCAGCCACCGGCACCTGCGCGAGGAGCCGAGCGGCCACGACGCCGCGCACACCCTTCCGCTCCTCGGCCTGCTCGACACGCCCACCCACACCCCGGCCGCCACCGCCGCCCTGGCCGGCTGGCCCGAGTCCCGGGCGGAGGCGGCGCTCGAACGGCTGCGCGTCGCCCGGCTCCTGGAGTCCGTGGGGCGCGGCCGGTACCGCTTCCACGACCTCATCCGCCTGTACGCCAGGGAGCAGGCCGCCCGCGAGCTGTCGCAGGAGGAACGCGCCGGCGCCCTGCGCCGCGGGCTCCACCACTACCTGGCCACGGCCAACACCGCCACGCAGCTCGTGCACCCGCAGGTCCAGGAGCCGTACTACGGCGCGGACCAGCCCGGCGTCGCGCTCGCCGGCGCGCGCGAGGCCAGGGAGTGGACCGGGGCGGAGCGCGACAACCTGCTGGCCGTGACCCACCAGGCCGCCGGGTCCGCCGACCCGGACACCGCCATCGGGCTGGCGCTGGGCCTGCACATGCCGTTCAACTACCGCGGCTGGGTCACGCACCTGGCCGACGTGCACCTGAAGGCGATCGAGCTGGCCGCGCGGCACGGCGACTGGGCGGGCCAGGCGCAGGCGGAGAGCTACCTGGGCTGGGTCTACCGCGACCAGGGGCGTCACGAGCAGGCGATCGACCACCTGGAACGAGCGGTGGCGTGCTGGGACAAGGCCGGCCTGCCGCACCGCACGATGGGATCCTTCAACAACCTCGGCATCATCTACACCATGCTGGGGCGGCTCGACCTCGCCCACGCCAACCTGTCACGGGCGCTGGACCTCGCCGAGGAGGTCAACGAGCCCTACGCGGTGGGCGCCGTGCTCAACAACCGCGCGCACCTGCTCTACCGGCAGGGCCGGTTCGAGGAGGCCATCGCGCAGGCGAGGGTGGCGGTCGCCAGGTGGAGCGGCACCCTGTACGGCGAGGGGTCCTCCCGCGCGACCCTGGCCCGCGCCTACATGCACGCCGGACGGCTCGCCGAGGCGGCCGACACCTACCAGGTGGCGCTGACGCTCCTGCGCGAAGCCGGATACCGCATCGGCTACGCCGTGACCGCCTGGTGGTCCGGCCAGACCATGCACGCCCTGGGGCGGCACGCCGAGGCGCGCAGGGACTGGCACGACTGCTTCACGACCCTGCTGGAGACGCGCCTGCTGACCCGCGCGGAGGTGGACGAGCTGCGCCGGCAGGCCGTCCCCGAGATGCCTGGACCGATCAGGAACATGCTGTAGGGCCTCGCTCGCGGTGCGGGCGCCGCTCGCCGGCGCGACGGCCGGCCACACGTCCGGCGACGGCGAGCCGCACGCGTCCGGCGGGGGCGCGGCGGTCACCCGGCCTGACCGGACCGGAGCCTCCAGCGCCCGCTGGTACTGGGAGGCCACCTGGAGCAGCCGGACCTGCTGGTCTCCGAGCTCAGGGCCGCGTTCCGTCACGAACGGCGCTGAGCCGCCACGCGCCGGCTTCGACCGTCCACGTACGCCCGGTCACGGGGCCGGTGAGCTCGCCGTCGGCGTTCACGGGCACCGGCGGGCCGGAGATCCCGATCCGCGCACCGCGCACGGTGACCACGTCCTGCCTGCTCGTGTGCCGTCCGAGCCGCAGCAGCACCCCGTAGAGCAACCGCCGCAGCGGGCTGGTCGCGAACGAGACGACCACGTCGGCGAGCCCGTCGGACGGCCGGGCGTCGGGCGCGATGGGGGTGCCGCCGCCGATGGACCTGCCGTTGCCGATCCCGACCATCAGCACCCTGCGCCGCCCGTCGGCGACGACCCGGCCGTCCACCTCCACCCTGAGCGGCAGCCCTGCCATCCGCGCTCCCGCGATCACGCTCCCCACCGCGTACGCGAACCGGCGCAGCACCGGCTTGAGCGGCTGGGCCGCCCGCGCCGCCTCGACCCCGACCCCCAGGTGCACGGCGTTGACCACGACGCCGCCGTCCTCGTCCCGCAGCAGGTCCAGCGCGCGGGGCTCGCCCAGGGCCGCGACCCGGGCCGCCTCGACCGGGTCCATCGGCACGCCCAAGGTGCGCGCCAGGTCGTTGCCGGTGCCCAGCGGGACCAGCCCGACGGTACGCCGCCCCAGCTCGCCCCGCTCGGCCAGGGCCGCGACGAGGCAGTGCAGCGTTCCGTCGCCGCCCAGGACGACGGGGTCCCGCTGGGGGTGTTCGGCCAGCGCCCCGGGCAGCTCGGCCGGATCGCCGATGCGGGCCGCCACCGTGTCGGCGTGCTCGCCCAGCTCCGCCAGGACCCGGGACACGACCTCGTCGCCGGCGCTTCCCGCCGACGAGTTGACGATCGCGAGCAACCGGCGCATCCCGCCCTCCCTGTGTCTTCCTGGTGCACGCGTCTACCCGCGAACGCGTTCAGATCACCGGACGGCGCCGTCCCACTGCCAGCGGTCCCTGCGGCCCAGACCGGGCAGCTCGGCGCGGCCGGTGCACCACAGCAGGGTCTCGGTCGCGTCCTCGCCGTCCGGAGCCCCGGGGAAGAGGCGACGCACGGCGGGGGCGCACAGGTGCTCCGGCGGGCGCCAGTCGAGCCCGAGACCGCGGCCGATGTCCATGCCGTGCACCAGCAGCTCGACGACCCCCATGGCGGCGAAGCCGGGGCCGTCGGAGTGGCCCCACGGGTGCCAGGCGCGCGCGTCGCCGCCGGCCTCGCGTACGGCGGAGGCCAGCAGCCGGGCCGCGATCCCGATCCCCTCCAGGCAGTGGCCGATGGGGGCCCGAGGGTCGAGCGAGGCGAAGAGCGTGATGTACCGGCCGGCCGGCCGGGCGATGAGCAGCCCGGCGTAGCCGACGACGCCCAGCGCGACGTGGTCGAGCGTGGCCCGGCAGGTCCACTCCAGCCCCGCCGCGCGGCGCGTCCAGTCCCGGTCGGCGACCTTCTCCAGAGCCGCGATCGTCTCGTCCGCCGCCTCCACGACGAGGTCGGCGTTCATGCCCGGAAGTGGTCGATGACGCGGGCGTAGCTGTCGAGCGCGTGACCGCGGCCGATCGCCTCGGTGAGGAGGGCTTCGGTGTACTCGGCCATGGTCGCGTCGATGCCCCGGATCCGGCTCTCGTGGATGAGGTGCCGCACGGGCGGCACCTGGGTCTCCAGCGTGGCGTCCTCGGCGGCGAAGGAGCCGTCGTCGATCTGCTGCGCGTACGCCGTCAGGAACGTCGCCACCCCCTGGAGCCAGCCGGTGGCCATCGGCAGGAAGTCCGTGGCCGGGATCTTCTCCGTGCCCAGCAGCGACGCGGCGTGCATGAACCCGTTGAACGTGGACCACATGATCCCCAGCAGCGCGACGTCGTACAGCGCAGGCAGGCCGACGTCGGAGCTGATGAGGGTGGTGCCGCCGCCCAGTACGGAGAGGGTCTGCTCGTGCGTCTCGTACAGCGACGGCGACCCGCCGTACAGGATGACCGTCTCGGGCGCGCCGATGCCCGGAGGCGTCATCATGATCGCCCCGTCCAGGTATTCGGCCCCGTGCTCCACCGCCCACTCCGCCATCGCCCGGGCCTCGTCGGACGCGCCCGACGTGAGGTTGACCAGGACGCGGCCCGCCAGCGCCGGCTCCGCCGGGGCCAGCAGGCCGCGCACGGCGTCGTAGTCGCGCACGCAGACGATCACGAGCGGGGCGGCGGCGACGGCGGCCTCGACCGTCGGGGCCTCGCTCGCCCCGGCTTCGACCAGGGCCTGCGCCTTGCCCGGGGTGCGGTTCCAGATGGTCGTGGGGTGGCCGGCGTTCATGAAGGCGGCGGCCAGCGCCCGGCCCATCAACCCCATGCCGATGACCGTGACCGGTGTTCCTGCCATGTCTGTCGCTTTCTGTCCGTTTCGGTGGTGACGGTTCACCACGATGGCAGCGCGCGTGGCCGGCCGACACTGGCAGGAGTGCCGACATTCACCAAATTACTGCCATAGGGTGGGCTGCATGACTGCCGGATCCGTGGCGCTGGTCGTGATCGACGACGCCATCTCCATGTGGGACATGTACGAGCTGGGCATCGCCACGGCGGTCTTCGGCGTGGCCCACACCGATCTCGCCGACCCGTGGTACGAGCTGCGGCTCGTCGGGCCACGGCCCGGGGCGTCCGCGCCGGTGCCGGGGTTCACGCTGAACGCGCCGTACGGGCTGGAGGAGCTGGACAAGGTCGACACGGTGATCGTCCCGGTCGTGCCGGAGTCGTACACGAACGGCGGCCGCGAGCTGCCCGCGGAGCTGCTCGACGCACTCCGCCGGGCCGCCGGCCGCGGGGCGCGGATGGTCTCGCTGTGCAACGGCGTGTTCGCGCTCGCCGCCGCCGGCCTGCTCGACGGCCGGCCCGCCACCGCCCACTGGGAGCACACCCGCGAGCTGGCCGAGCTCTACCCGCAGGTCCAGGTGGACGAGTCGGTCCTGTACGTGGACGACGGCGACGTGCTCACCAGCGCCGGGCTCAGCGGCGGGCTCGACCTGTGCCTGCACATCGTCCGCCGCGACCTCGGCGCCCGGGTGGCCAACCAGCTCGCCCGCCGCCTCGTCGTGCCCGCCCACCGGCCGGGCGGCCAGGCCCAGTACGTGGAACGCGCCGTCGCCGTGACCGACGACGGCATCGCCCCCGTCCTGCACTGGGCCCTGGAGCATCTCGACCAGCCGCTCACCGTCGAGGACCTGGCCGCCCGCGCCGGGATGAGCGTGCGCAGCTTCCACCGCAACCTGCGGGCGGCGACCGGCACGAGCCCGATGAAGTGGCTGCTCCACCAGCGCCTGGCCCGCGCGCAACAACTCCTGGAGACCACCGACCTGCCCGTCGACCAGATCAGCGAGCGCAGCGGGCTCGGCAGCGCGAACAACCTCCGCCACCACTTCGCCGCCCACCTCGGCGTGGCCCCCACCGAATACCGTCGCGCCTTCCCCTGCTCAGGGCCCGTCCCCGCGCTCCAGCGGTGACCCGTCCGGCCAGGTTCCGGCCGAGTCGTTCAGTGGGTGGGGCTCATTCGTGATGTTTCATCCCGATAATGATTCCGCTCATCAGACATCTCCCGGGGAGGACGCCGGTGGAGCCCAAGGGGCGCACGGCCGAGATCATGATCGCGGAGGCCCGCAAGGCGTTCTGGGTGATGGTCGGCTTTGTGGCGATCATCTGGATTCTGCAGGTGTTCAACTGGATATCGGGCTATGCGCTCAGCCGTGAGTACGGCGTGCAAGCCTGGAACCCCGAAACCTTGCCGGGCATCGTGTCGTCGCCGTTCCTGCACTGGAGCTGGGATCACATCGAGGCCAACTCCGGGCCGGTGTTCGTCTTCGGCTTCCTGTCGGCCTACCGAGGTGTCGCCAGGTTCCTGAGCGTGACGGCGCTCATCGTCGTGGTGAGCGGGCTCGGCGCCTGGTTCACCGCCGACCCGTACGGCATCGGCGTGGGCGCGAGCGGCGTCCTCTTCGGCTACTTCGGGTACGTGCTGGTGCGCGGGCTGTTCGACCGGCATCTGATCGACATCGTGATCGGCGTGGTCATGGCGCTGTGCTTCGCCTACCAGTTCAGCGGGTTGCTGCCGCAGGAGGGGATCGGGTGGCAGGCCCACGCGTTCGGCTTCGCGGCCGGGGTGCTGGGCGGGTGGTTGTTCCGCGACCGCAAGCAGCCACGCCCCGCCGCCGCCACGGCCGGCCCGCAGGACGCCTCCCGTGCCCAGCTCCACAAGGAACTGGACGACCTCGGCCTCTGAACCCGCCGCGCGGCAAGCTCAGTCCTGGCCGTGACGTTCGGCCCTGGCCGTGAACCCTGCGGGAAACTCCTCCAGGCCGAGCACCCGCAGCAGGTCCAGCCGCTCGCGGGTCTCGTCGTCCGCCGGCGTGAACACCAGCAGTTGCTGCCCCTGGTCGGGCGTGATCAGCGTCTCGCAGTCCATCACCAGGCGGCCCACCCGCGGGCTCAGCAGCGTCTTGCGGCTGACCCGCCGGACCGCCACCTCGTGCTCCGCCCAGAGCCGGCGGAAGTCGGCGCTCTCGGCCCGCAACCGGTCGATGAGCCCGGCGACCGTCGGGTCACCGGCCCGGCGCCCGGCGACCGCGCGCAGGTCGGCCACGATCTGCCGGTCCTGGTGATCCTGCTCCTCGGGCGGGTGGGCGGCGCGGGCGGCGGGGTCGGTGAACCAGCGGTACACGATGTAGCGCCGGTCGCCGGAGAAGTGGGTGAGGTCGCCCATCAGCAGCAGGGCCGGCCGGTTCTGGGCCAGGACCTCGCCCAGGTCGGACATCACCACGGCCGGCGTGTCGCCGAGCAGGTCGAGCATCCGCATCAGGCCGGCGCGGGCCAGGCGAGCCATCCCGTCGGCGGGCGGGGGCTGGTGACCGGCCAGGTGGAACAGATGGCCACGCTCGTCGTCGGACAGGCGCAACGCCCGTGCCAGCGCGCCGAGCAGCTGCGTGGACGGCTGGCTGCTGCGCCCCTGCTCGAGACGTACGACGTAGTCCACCGACATGCCGGCGAGCATCGCCACCTCCTCCCGGCGCAGGCCGCTGGTGCGGCGGCGAGGGCTGTCGGCCAGGCCCACCTCGGCCGGCCGGATCGCTTCGCGGCGGCGGCGCAGGAAGTCGGCGAGCTGCTCACGTTCCATGGCTCCATCCTGCCGCGCGGCCGGCGAGCCGAGCCAGGGAGCGGCTCTCCCATGATGAACGCTCCGCTTCCGCCCGCCTCGGCGCGCGGCCCAGAGTGAGGGGCGACATAGGCGACGACATCGAGGGAGAACGCCATGCAGACACGAACCCTGGGCCGCACCGGACCGGCCGTCTCCGCGCTGGGCCTGGGCGCGATGGGCATGTCGGGTGCGTACGGCGCGACCGACCGCGCCGAGAGCATCGCCACCGTGCACGCCGCGCTGGAGGCCGGCGTCACGCTGATCGACACCGGCGACTTCTACGCCATGGGCCACAACGAGCTGCTGCTCGCCGAGGCGCTGCGCGGCCGGGACCGGGACAGTTACCAGCTGAGCGTCAAGTTCGGCCAGCTACGGGGGCCGGGCTTCGAGTCCGGCGGGCAGGACGGCCGGCCCGAGGCGGTGAAGAACTTCCTGGCCTACTCGCTGACCCGGCTGGGCACCGACCACCTCGACATCTACCGTCCCGCCCGCCTGGACCGGGCGGTCCCGATCGAGGAGACGGTGGGCGCGATCAAGGAGATGGTCGACGCCGGATACGTGCGGCACATCGGGCTCTCCGAGGTCGATGCGGCGACGATCCGCCGGGCGCACGCCGTGCACCCGATCGCCGACCTGCAGATCGAGTACTCGCTGCTCTCCCGGGCGGTGGAGGCGGACATCCTGCCCACGCTGCGGGAGCTCGGCATCGGCCTGACCGCTTACGGCGTCCTCGGCCGCGGCCTCATCTCCGGCCACTGGACCGCCGGCCACACCGCGGGCCCCGGCGACCTGCGCGGCCTCAGCCCGCGGTTCTCGGGCGGGAACGTGGAACACAACCTCGCCCTCGTGGACGCGCTGCGCCGGGTCGCCGAGGCGAAGGGCTGCACCGTCGCCCAGCTCGCCATCGCCTGGGTGGCCGCGCAGGGCGAGGACATCGTGCCGCTGGCCGGTGCCCGCACCCGCGAGCGGCTGGCCGAGGCGCTGCCCGCGATGGACCTGAACCTCACCGCGGACGACCTGGCCGAGATCGAGAAGGCCGTGCCGGCGGGCGCGGCCCGCGGGGACCGGTACCCGTCCGCGTTCATGTCCGACCTCGGCGTGGGCAACTGAGCACCTTGGCCATGGTCTACTGAGCCTGGCCGAACACTGCCTGGATGAGCTGCTGGTTGGCCTGCTGGAAGGCGGCGCCCATGGACAGGGTGGCGTCGTCGATGTAGTTGAGTGTGGCGGTCAGGGTCGTGCTGCCGTCGGGGGTGGCGTACATGAGGGCGGCGTGGCCGGCCATGCCGCCGTTGTGGGTGATCAGGGTGCCGCCGCCGGGGGCGGGCTGGATGAACACGCCCAGCCCGTAGCCGGCCTTGGCTTCGGGGGTGCACATCTCGGCCAGCAGGTCGGCGGGCAGCAGCTTGCCGGCCAGCAGGGCGGTGATGAAGGTGTGCAGGTCGCGGCTGGTGGAGATCATGTCGCCGCCGCTGGAGATCCAGGACGGGTTGTGCTCGGTGACGTCCAGGACGATCTCTTGGCCGTCGGTCTCGTAGCGGTAGTAGGCGTGCGGGTGCGGGGCGGGGATGCCGGTCTCGGTGGTGGGCTGGAGGGTGCCGGTCAGGCCGAGCGGGTCGATGATGAGTCGCTGCATCTCCTCGGCGACCGGGCGGCCGGTGACGCGCTCGATGAGCAGCCGGGCCAGCACGTAGTTGGTGTTGGCGTAGCTCCAGTCGGTGCCGGGCTCGAACCGCGCCGGCTTCGACAGTGCCAGCCGCACCAGGTCTTCGGGCTGGTAGGTGTGGAGGCGGTGGTCCACCCATTCCCGGCCCGCCGTGGTGGCCGGGATGCCGGGTGCGAAGGTGCCGTCCTCGTAGTACTCGCCGGTGTGGTTGAACAGGCCGCTGGTGTGCTGCAGCAGCATCCGCACCGTGATCCGCGGGTCCAGCCCGAACTCCGGCAGGTAGTCGGCCACCGGCGCGTCCAGGGCGATCCTGCCCTCGGCCACCAGTTGCAGCACCGCGGTGGCGGTGAAGGTCTTGGTGTTGCTGCCGATCCGCACGTGCCCGTCGATCGGCGGCGGCTGGGTGCCGCCGAGCTCGGCCGTTCCGGCGGTGGCGGTCCATTCGCCGTGTTCGTCGTTGACGCGCAGGGTCACGCCGACGAAACCGGAGTCGATCATTTCCTGGAGGATCCGCTGCAGCTCGGAGCGGTCGTGGGTGGTGGACATGTGAGGGGCTCCCTTGCGAGGTGTCACGGGGTCTGGAGGAGGAGGTGGTCAGGCGGCGTCGAGGGCTTCGGTGATCTTGCGGGCCATGTCCGTCATGGTCGGGCTGGGCTCGCCGGCCTGGGACTGGACGGCGGCGTCGATGGCGACGGTGACGGTGCGGCGGAAGTTGTCGGCCTCGTCGGGGGCGTGCTGCTTGAGCAGGGTGATGGAGGCGGTCAGGGCGGGCAGCACCTGGTCGGCGAGCTCGGCCACGGTCTTGCCGTACTTCACGCCCTTGGGGGCCTTGGCCAGGATGTGGCCGACCAGGCCGGTGGCCGAGGTCAGGGCGATGGAGCCGTTGGTGGCGGCCTTGTGGGCCGAGCCGGCGGCGCCGGCGGCCGACATCAGCGAGACCGCGCCCCAGGCGGCGATGCGGAGGGTGAGCTGGTCCTGGTCGGAGAGGGTGATCGACATGACGGGTGTGCTCCTTGGAGAGTTTCCGGTTGAACGGGCAGGCGCTGCGTCGTTCATGTCGTCTACGATCACCGACCCCGCTGACACCGGACCGTCACCGTCCTGACGCGGCCGCTGACGCGCCACCGCACGCGTCAGCACGGGAGCCGGCCCGGTCGCGGCCTCTCCCGCTCGGGTGAGCCACCCCGCGCCGCAGCCGGGCGTCACACCGTCGCGCAGGCCCGGCGGTAGAAGCCGATCTGGTCGGCGACCACGCGTTCCCGGAGCGCGGGGTCGGTGTAGAAGGTGAAGTGGGTTCCGGGGTAGGCGCGCAGTTCGCCGCGTGGCGCGCGGTCGGCCAGCACGCGGGTGGTCTCCAGCGGCGTCTCCCGGCCGCCCCACCATGGGGATGTAGTACGGGCTCAGGCCCAGCCTGCCCCGCAGCGCGTCCCGGACGATCGCGCCCAGCAGCCGCAGCGTCTCACCGGTCGCCCGTCCCTCGGCCTTCTTCGGGAACCCGTTGAACGGGATCTGCGCCACCACGGCGGCGATGCGGGGATCAGCGGCGGCCACGGTGATGGCGTGCGCGCCGCCCAGCGAGTTGCCCCACAGCAGCACCCTGCCGGGTTCGACCCGCTCGTGCCCGCGCGCGAAAACCACGGCGGCGCGGATGTTCGCGAGCTGGCCGTCGATGTCGGGAAGCCGGCGCGGCTCGCCGGCGCTCTCGCCGAAGCCGCGGTAGTCGAAGACCAGGGCCGCGAAGCCTTCGGCGGCGAAGTGCTCGGCGTGGTCGAAGAGCCGGTCCATGGCCCCGCTGAAGCCGTGGCCGAGCACCACGCACGGCACCGTGCCAGAACCGGCCGGCAGGTAGAGGTAGCCCGCGCACCGGACGCCGCCAGCGGTGAAGGACACCGTGGTTCGCACACAGTCCATCCCCGTGTGGCAATAGACTGACCAGCGGTAAGCACTCTGGCGAAGAAGCCGACCGTGGGTAAGTGAGGTCCATGACATCCGAGCGGATCCTGGAGGCGGCGCGCGCCCTGTTCGCCGCCCGCGGCTACCGCGCCACCTCGATGCAGGCGATCGCCGACGAGGTCGGCATCACCAAGGCCGCCCTCTACTACCACTTCGACTCCAAGGAGGAGATCCTCCACCAGCTCACGTTCCCGCTCCTGGACGAGCTGGAGTCGGTGCTGGCCCAGGCCGAGTCCTGCGGCGGCGCGCAGGAGGTGCGGTGGCGGGCGATCGAGGGGTACGTGGACGTGCACCTGCGGCACCGGCACACGCTCACCATGCTGGTCAAGGACATGACGCTGCTGGTACAGGCCCCCGTCGCCGACCGCTTCCGTGCCGCGATCGCGCTGGCCAACGACCTGGTCGCAGGTCCTGGGGGCGGGCTGGCGCAGCGGGTGCGGGCCTCGCAGGTGGTGGCCGGGCTGGCCGATCCGGTGGTGCTGTTCCGCGACGAGCCGGCCGACCGGCTGCGCGACCTGATCCTGGACGGCGCCAGGGCCCTGCTGGGCGAACCGGCCGCACCCCGGGCCCGCGGGCGAGCCCGGGGACGCAACGGCGGACGGCGCGCCGCCCTCACCGGGGAGCAGATCGCGCAGGCCCGCTCCCTGCACGCGGAAGGCCACGGCGCGGAGGAGATAGCCGCCCGTTTCGATGTCTCCCGGGCGACCATCTATCGCTATCTCAGAAACTAAAGATGGCGAGATTAGATTTCGAGACGGAGTGGTCTCAGCGGCTGTTCGTGCGCCGGAGGAGGCGCAGGGTCGCCGCGCCGGCGAGATAGGCGATCAGTGCCGGCGTCGGCCAGCCGAACAGGGTCGGGCTCGTACTGGGCAGCACGCTGTTGCCGAGCAGCCCCGCGACGACGGCGACGCACCCCGCCACGCCCGGCAGCAGCCCCGTCGCCGGGCGCGTGACCCGGTCGGGGCTGCGGATCTCGATCGGTCCCACGATCGCGACCAGCGACAGCAGAACGAGGCTGAGCATGATCAGCAGCGGGAGCCGCCAGGCGAACCAGGCCGCCGAGCCGACGCCGGGAGTGGGCAGCACGCCCGCGACATGCATCGCGGCCGTGAGCAGGATCGCGGCACTGATGTGCCAGAGGAAGATCGTCAGGATCACCGAGTTGACGGCGACCACCGCGAGCCACGCGCGCGAGCTCCGCAACCATCGCTCGCCCCGGTCACGCAGCAGCAGCGCTACCCCGACCTGGGCGGCGGCCACCCCCAGCAGGGCCAGGCTCGGCGGCGACATGTTGTGCAGCCGCTCCCCGGGCACGTTGATCATGCTGACCGGGTAGGGCCCGGCGAGGGTGAGCACCAGCACGGCGCCGGCCCCGCCGCACAGCAGCGGCAGCACGACGCGGGCCCGGGCCGGCAGCAGGCCGTCCCGCCAGGCGAACCCCATCTGATGGACGGCCAGCCAGCCGAACAGGTAGTTGCCGTAGCCCCAGAGCGGCTCGCCCAGCAGGCGGGCCACGTCCCCCGCGGCGACGAGGCAGACCAGCACCACCGGCACCGCCGGGCCGTAGCGGCGGTGCAGGGCGTACATCACCGGGGTCAGCACGACCACGGCCAGGTACGCGACGAGGAACCACAGCGGGATCGAGGCGAACCAGGCCACCAGGCGAACCCGCGCGGGATCGGCGCCGAACACCACCCGGGCGACCAGCGCGCCACCGGCCGTGGTCAGCACCAGGGCGGTGGTCGGGCGCAGCAACCGGCCGCTCCGGTTGAGCAGCCACCCGGTCGCGTTCCCGCCGCGGCGGCGTTCGGCGGCCAGGGACGCCGCGTTGGCGTACCCGCCGACGAGGAAGAACACCGGCATCACCTGCACCAGCCAGGTGAGGGGATGCGCCCAGGGCAGCTCCGGCAGCGCCGACCGGCCGTCCAGCTCGCCGTCCTGGTCGTAGCCGACCGTCGCCACCAGCCAGTGCCCGAGGACCACGGCGACGATGGAGATCGCCCGGAGCAGGTCGATGAACCGCTCCCGCGACGGCGGCGTCTGCTCGGCGCGCCGGCGGATACCTCGCAAGACGGCGTTCATACCGGACAGGCCCTCGTGATGGTACGTACGCCGGCTCTCTACCCGCCCGCGTCCCTGGTCAGAGGCGGTGGATGCAGCCTTGGAAAGCTCTTTGCCGAGGCCGCGCGCCGCCTGCACGCCCGTCGAGAACGTCTTGCCGACTGCAGCGGCTCTTCGATGTGCTGGTAGCTTCGCGGAGCTGGCCTACCGAACCCTTAAGGCCTTCCTTCCGCCGCCGGAACCGCTGTCCGGAGCTGGCGGGTGATGGAGGGATCGGTGATGGCGGTGTCGTTCGCCAGCAGGAACGCCTTGCTGAGAATGAGCGCCAACCGGCCGTCCTCCTCGAAGGGCAGGAACAGCCCGGGGTGCGGGCCGGGTGCTGACACGATGCACAGGTAGGCGTCGTTGGGCTCCATCAGGATGTTCGCCGACCCCAGGTGGATCTTGTAGGTGCGCAGGTCGCCCCGTACCACCAGGTAACGGTCGGTGAGGGTGCAACGGCCGGCGATGGACGTGCGGCCGATCAGCCGGGACAGCGCGTCGCGGCGCACCTCGGCGGACGGCGGCAGCGCCGCGAACGAGCCGGTCCGCCAGTAGTCCCGCAGCCGGTCAGGCCCCTGGCCGGTCCACTGGGGATCGATCGTGATCGAGGCGACGGCCACGAACAGGTCGATGTCGCGCATGGCCTCGCTGAACACCAGCGCCGGCACCTCCGCCAGCGGCGCGTCACGCCAGCCGTCGTCGCTCATCCGCTGGAAGCAGGCCCGGCCGATCTCGGCGTGGTGCTCGTCGCACAGGTGGTGCTCCAGCGTCGCTCGCCATCGTCCGCCCGCCATGACCCGGTGCGCGTTGCTGTCCTCCTCCCAGTGTCCCTGGAACCGGGACTGCCAGCCGCGGTCCTTGAACAGCGCGCGAAGCCGGCGATAGTGCACCACGTGCCCCTCGAACCGGCTGGACCAGTACCCGGCCGCCTCCTCGGCGGGGGTGAGCAGGTAGATCTCGCGGAAGGCCTGCTTGAACGGCTGGCGCAGCTCCTTGTCCTGCACCACCTCCCGCCAGCCGCGTACTTCCTCCACCGGCGCGCGGGCCGGATGCCACAGCCGCACCGGCAAGTCCGGCACGTTCAGCCCCAGCTCGGCGCGCCACACGCCGGGGGAGACCTCGAACTCCCAGATCAGCCGCTCCGTGACCGGATGGCCCTCCAGCTGCCGGTACGGCGCGGCCGTCTCGGCGGTGTACCCGGCCTCCAGCGCCCTGCCGAGGGTCGCTTGCTGCTGCTGGGTCAGCTTGGCCAGCTCGCGCAGCCGCTTGACCTCGTCGGGGTGCTCTCGCCTGACCGCCGCCGGGACCGACTTCAGCTTCTTGTCCCCGTGCCACCACGAGAGCTCGACCCCGCCGTCGGTCGAGATCACCGCCGTGTGCTCGCCGACCGCCTGCCGTACCCGCCCGTCGGGGATCCTGAACGCCACCTCCAGCCGCTCGGCCAGGGCCGGCTCCATGCGCTTGAACTTGCGGTCGAGCTGCATGGGCACCCCGCCGTGCCGGGTGATGCGGCGGGCGGTGCGCAGCGCGGAGATCGCCTCGGGCGTCGGACACTCCTCCGCCGCGCGGGCGATCTCGAACAGCAGTGCCTGCGAGGGCAGCGTCTTGGCCTGGGTGGGGGCGACCGCGATGCCGCGTACCAGCTCGTCGAGCAGTTCGGGCAGCCAGGGCTCGTCGCGGTGGAGCGCCAGCCGCACGGCCCGGCCGAGTGCGCGCTTCTCGCCGTCGTCGAACGCCTTCTCCGCCTTGTACGGGATCTCGCCCGCGTGGATCGCCGCGACGCGGGCCCGCGCCGCCTCCAGAGCCGTACGGGCGAAGTCCGGATAACCGGGCAGCCCGCCGAGCCATTCGGGCAGGCTGGACACCAGTTCGGGGAAACGTTCCGCCTCATGGAACAGCGCCCGGAGCTCCACGTCCCAGCTGAGCAGCACGTCCATCTCGGAGACCGCGATCGGGCCGCAGCCCTCGGCGAGCGCGGCGCGCACGTCGGCGTCCATGCCCGCCAGCCCCGCCGCCACCAGCACGGGGAGGCGGCGGTACGCGTGCCTTCTGCTCTCCTCCAGCAGGAATGCGACCAGCTCACGGGCCGGCTCGACCAACCGCCGCCTGGCGTGCTCGTCGATCGCGTACCGGGCTCCGACCGTGGCGATGGGCGCTCCGAAGCCCACGCCCACGAGGCCGACGCTCAGACGGGAGGCTGCGGGCCAGTGGGTGGGATCGTTCGTGGTGCCGGTGATCAGGTGGAGCAGGCGTTGCGCGAGAGGGGACAGGACGCCGTCAAGAACGCTCACGTCAGCCTCCGACCAGCGGGACGAGCTTGACGAACGAGACGACGGGGTCGGCGGCCAGGTCGATCTGAACGTCGAGGTCCTCGATCTGCCGGTCGCCGACCAGCAGCAGGAAGCCGTTGCGGGCGAACGCGGCCTCGGCGGCGTCGGCCTGCTTCTCCCAGTCCAGCCTGCGTGCGGTGCGTAGGCGGTAGCCGTTCAGCTCGGCCTCGGAGTCGGTGGGCTTGACGAGACCGCGGAAGTGGTGGCCGGGGGAGGCGTTGTGCCGGGCCACCTCCTCGCGTACGCGCAGCCGTACCAGCTCCCGGGCCGAGATCCGCTGGGGGAGGCCGGGCAGGGAGAACTCCGCCAGCGCCCGGCCGGTCGCGCTCTCGTCGCGAAACGTCACTGATGCCATCGAACATCCTGCTTCCGTGAAGATCAGATGATGGCGTCATCTATAGCAACAGCGAACGACAGAACGCCTGCGTCCCCTTCTCGACGCCGCGGTCAGACGGCCGCGCCCGGCCCTTCCAGCGCGTCGATGTCGCCGGCGTGCATCGGCTCGCCGCAGTGGGCGCAGCGCAGGTCGACCTGGCTGACCTCGCCGCACGCGTGATGGCGGTAGAGCACCGGCGGCCCGGCCTCGCCCGCGAGCCATCTGTCTCCCCAGCCGGCCATGACCATGAGCAGGTCGACGAGCTCGGTGCCCTTGGCCGTCAGGTGGTACTCGTAGCGGGGCCGGTTGTCGTAGGGGCGGCGCTCGAGCACGCCATGGTCGACGAGGTGGTTGAGGCGCTCGGTCAGCACCTTGCGGGAGATCCCGAGATCGGCCTGGAGCTGGTCGAAGCGGCTCATGCCGACCCACACGTCACGCAGGATCAGGGGCGACCAGGGCTCACCGATCACGTCGAGGGTGCGCGCGATGGAGCAGGCCATCTCCCCGAAGTTCGTGCGTTGCATGCGAGCAGTCTAGCAATTGGGGTTCCCTGAGGGAACTCCAGATGTTACGGTCATGGAGTCTCCTCGGGGAACTCCGAAAGGCCCTCTCCACTACGAGGTCCAGCGCTGATCCCCCGCAACCCCCCCACCCACCCAGGAGAAGAAGATGAAGCTCGACCCCGACGTACGCCGCGCCCTCGACAGCACCTCGCTGGCCCACCTCGCCACCGTCCTGCCGGACGGCTCGCCGCACTCCGTCCCCCTCTGGATCGCCACCCGCGGCGACCACATCGTCTTCCTCACCGGCCCGCACTCGCGCAAGGCCCGCAACCTCCGGCGGGATCCGCGGGTGGCGCTCTCCTTGACGGCCGTCGACAACCCGTTCCAGCCCGTCATCGTCCGCGGGCGCGTCGTCGAATGGCTCGAAGGCGACGCCGCCTGGGAAGTCGTCGACCGGATCTCGACGAAGTACATCGGCGAGCCGTACCCCCGGGAAGAGGAGCGCGTCGTCGCCGTCATCGAGCCCGAGCGGCAGACCGTCGGCCTCACCTGAGCGCCGCAGTGGGCGCGGCGCGGGCCGGCCTGTCCCGCCGGCGACGCGGATGGCTGGACCTTCTGTCCCGAACCGCTTGCGGAAGCCGTCCGAAACAGCTAAATCTTAGGAAAGTTTACTTTTTAATTCTGCCCTGGCCCGTACGAACTCCTCTCACCCCCAGGAGTGCGAGATGCGCAAGAGCACGATCGCCGCCACGATGGCGGCCTCCGGACTGCTGGCCCTGCTGCCCGCGTCCGCGGCCCACGCCCACGGCACCATGTCCAACCCGCCCAGCCGGGTCTACGTCTGCAAGAACGAGGGCCCCGAGGCGCCGAAGTCCGCCGCCTGCAAGGCCGCCGTCGCAGCCGGCGGCACGCAGGCCTACTACGACTGGAACGAGGTCTCCCTCCTGGAGGCGGGCGGACGGCACCGCGAGCTCATCCCCGACGGCAAGCTCTGCAGTGCCGGGCGGGAGAAGTACCGCGGGCTCGACCTGCAGCGCGCCGACTGGCCCGCGACCAAGGTGAGCCCCGGCAGCTTCACGCTCACCTACCACGCGACCGCCCCGCACGCCAACAGCAACTTCGAGTTCTACATCACGCGCGAGGGCTGGAACCCGACCATGCCCCTCAAGTGGTCCGACCTGGTCCACATCAAGACGTTCAACGGCCAGAACCCGACGACGTTCACCAACTGGACCATCAACCTCCCGCAGCGCTCCGGCCGCCACATCCTCTACTCGATCTGGCAGCGCGTGGTCGGCAGCAACGAGGCGTTCTACACCTGCTCCGACGTGGACTTCGGCGGCGGCAACCCGACAACCCCGACCCCCACCCCCACTCCGACCGCCACGCCGACCCCCACCCCGACGCCGACCGTCACCCAGCCCGGTGGCACCTGGCGTGCGGGCACGGCCTACCGCGTGGGAGACAGGGTGACGTACAACGGGCTGACCTACGAATGCACGCAGGCGCACACGGCGCTCACCGGTTGGGAGCCCCCGAACGTGGCCGCCCTGTGGAGGCGCGTCTGACGCGGTGGCACGTCTCGGCGGCGCCCTGCCGGTAGGAGCGGATGGACGCTCACGGCTGCCCCCGCTTGCGGCGGCGACGAGGCGAGGCCCCCAGATCGGGCGTCTTGTAGGTGACCAGCGGGATCGTGGTCGCCACGGGCGTGGCCAGGCCATGGTCGACGAGGTCGGCGATCACCTGCTCGATGCGCTTGTACGCCGTCGGCGCCTCCTCGAAGAGCAGCTGCCGGTCGCCGCACACCACCAGCGACCCCACCGGGGTGCGGCGCAGCTCCTCGACCGTGTGCTTGGCCCGCCCCCGGCGCAGCGCGTCCGCACGCGACATCTTGCGTCCCGCGCCGTGCGCCACCGAATGGCCGGCCTCCGGCCCCGCGTGGCCTGCCACCAGGTAGGACGGGGTGCCACGCGTACCGGCGATGAGCACGTCGCGGCCGTCACCCGGCGCCGCGCCCTTGCGGTGCAGGTAGACCCCGTCGCGGAGCTCCACGGAGTTGTGGCACTCGTCCACGATGGGCTCGGCGGGCTCGAACCCCAGGGCGTGGGCGACCCGGGCGGCCAGCAGCCGCCGGTTGAGCGACCCCCAGCGGACGGCGTCGTCGTGCATCGCCAGGTAGGCATCGGGATCGGGGGCGGGGCCCGCGCCGTGGACCTCGGTGTGCGCCCGCAGGATCCGCTCGCCCAGCCCCCGGGAGCCGCTGTGGACGATGAGCACCAGGTCGCCGGTGTCGAGCCCGAGCCGGCTCGCGTGGCCCGGCTCGAAGACGGTCCCGATCCGGGCCAGCTCGACGAAGTGGTTGCCCCGGCCGACTGTCCCGAGGCCTTCGACGTGACCTGCGGGAATCTCGTCCTTCAGCACGGCCCAGGCGGGATCGTCGGCATCCTGCTCGGGGTCCAGCGCCCGGTCGAGGTCGGGGAACCGGGCGGCGAGCTTCTCCGGCACGGCGCGCCTGAGCCTCACGGGGAACACGGCGATGCCGCAACCGATGTCGGAGCCCACCAGGAACGGGTACAGGACGCTCGACGCCATGGCGGCGCCGATGGGGGCGCCCTTGCCGGGGTGCAGGTCAGGCATGGCGGCGACGTGCATCATGCCGTCGAGGGCGGCCACCTGGTGGCACTGCGCGACGGCATCGGACTCGATCCAGCTCGTGGGGGAGGCGAACACGGTGACCTTGGACGGCCGGGAGGGTTGCTGAGACAAGGACGCTCTCTTCGCTGAAACAGGATCATGGGCGTGCGGCATCACGGCTCGAGCACAGGCGCCGAGGCAGCTCGAAACAGAGGGTGCAGTCCGTCACAGCATCATGAACACCACGTTCCCCGAGCTCACCACCACGAGGCAAGTGGTTTTCCCCCGTCCCGGGCCAGGCCGCCGGCCGAACTCGGCGGCGACCGGCCGCCCCGGCGTGCGAGGGGCCTGTGCCTCGTTGTCAAACGGGACGTTCCGTCTGGATATGGTGATGTCATGAACGCCCGCCGCCGCTCCGACGACCGGACCGAAACGATCATGCAGGTCGCGCTCGACCTGGCGCTGGAGACCGGGTACGCCAAGCTCACCATCGAGGCGGTCGCCGCCCGGGCCGGCGTCGGCAAGGACACCATCTACCGCCGATGGCCCTCCAAGGGCCTGTTGTTCCTCGACGCGGTGCTCGGCTCGCGCACCCAAGCCCTGGAGCATCCCGACACCGGCGACGTCGTGGCTGACCTGCGCCAGGTGATGAGGCGGGCCTGCGACCTGCTGAGCCGGCCGCCATGGGGGCCGCTGTACCCGGACCTGATCGGCGAGGCGCAGCACGATCCCGAGGTCGCCGCCGCACTCAACGAACGCTTCATCCGTCCGCAGGCGGCCGACACCCTGGCCCGTCTCAAGGCCGCCGAGGAGCAGGGGCGGCTCGCCCCCGATGTCGACCTGGACCTGGCCTTCGAGATCCTGTCAGGACCGCTGTACTACAGGCTGCTGATCACCCATGAGCCGCTGACGCACGCCTACATCGACCGGGTGCTCCAGGCGGTCCTCGCCGGCATCGGACCCCTCAGGCAGTGAAACAGCGCACCGCACCTCGTCACCGACCTTCAGCTCGCCGAGGTTCTCGGGAACCAGGCGGATGCCGAACCAGGACGCTCCGTTCCATCGGCGGTGTTTGGCCAGGGTTCTCAGGGGCTCCTTGCCGCGGTCCTGGGTGGCCGGGTCCCAGGTGGTGGTGGCGCAGCGGTCGCACAACTCCGAGACGCGGAAGTCGATCTCGCCGATGCGGACCGACGTCCAGGTGTCCTCCGCGAAGGGTTCCTCGCCGTCGATGATGAAGTTGGGCCGGAAGCGGGCGATGTCGAGGGGCTGCGGGGGGAGTTCCTGGCGTTCCATGGCGCCTTCGGCGATCCAGTCGTCGAGGCGTCTCAGCGAGCTCCGGGAGACCAGGTGGAGTGCGGCGTCCCAGGCGAAGGTGGCGACCTCGCCGGGGAGGCCGCCGGTCTCCTCGGTGACGGTGCGGCGTCGCGGGTCGTCCTGCCAGACGAGGCGGGCCGGCTTGCCGAGCAGGCGGGTGAACCATTCATGGGCGTCGGCGTGGGCGAGGACGGCTCGGCCGAAGTTGGAGAAACCCACGGGGATCGTGTCGCCGGTGGCCGGGGGGACCCTGAGCTCGCCCATGCCCCTCGCTGACAGGAGGAGGTCGCCTTCGGGGGTTTCGGCGGCCGAGACCGAGAGGAGCCGGGGGTGTTCGCCCACCCAGATCAGCTCTCCCAGCGGGTCCACCACGGCCCAGCGGCGGTCGCCTTCCAGACCCCAGGGGAGGATCCGGGCGGAGGAGCGGGAGATGCCTTTGACTGACTTGATGGGATAGGTGCGGATCTCCGCTAGTTCCATTGTGCAAGGATAAGAGAAAGCGCTCTCCGGGGGTATGGGAGCGCAGGTCGCAGCCTCGTTCACAGCGAGCTCCAAGTACCGCCTCCCACGCTCGCGCCCATGCGAAAGGTGAGCGTGGCGCTGACGTGCTGAGCGGCACCGGTCCGGGCCTCGCCCCACGGTGAGGCTGGTCGCAGGATCCCGACATCAGCGGGCGAAGGCGAGGTCGGCGTCGGGGCGTATCTCGGGCAGGCGGGCGTTCGTCACGACCGCCAGCTCGGCCGGATGCCTCCCGCCCGGCCGCCACTGCCCGCCCACCAGGGGGATCAGGGCCACGTTTGGGGTCGGCCCGCTGGTCCAGTCCAAGGGACCCGTTCGCAGGTGTCGGCGACCGCGGGCAGCACCTGGGTGCCGCCCAGGGTGAGCACGATCTGCGCCCGCTCGTGCTCGACGAGCTCGTGCACCGCCCGGCGGGCCACGGCCGGGTCGGAGCGGCTGTCCCGGCCGGCCAGGCGGAGGTCGTGTCGCCGGCCGTCGTTGACGACGTGGGTCACGGCCGGTGCCAGGAGATCCAGGACGAAGGACAGGGGATCACCCAGCCGGGACAACCTGCCGGTGCGGGGGATGACAGCGCCGATGCACAGCTCTCCGATGCTCATCGCCGGGCTTCCTCGCTCGTCGTACCGTGATTGTCCTGTCGCTCCAGGTAATCATCGGGTCGCTGTCGAACGGATCCTGACGCGCCGTCGCCTCGTCCACTTGTCGCAGCCGCTGACACCTCCTGGCCCGGGCGACCTGGATCAATGACGCTCAGCTTCGCAGCCCTGGCGCGGTGAAGCGGCGGCCCGCCGAATCACCTGCGGGCCTCAGGGGCCGCTGTCGCTGGTGACCTTGACGTCGGCGCCGAGGCCGGGTGCCGCCGCCTTGGCCAGCTCGTGGGCGCGGGCCTGTTCGGCGTCCTTCGCGACCACGATGCTCGCACGATCGGGTGTCAGGAAGGCTCGGACGACGGTGTACCGGGCGGCCACCGCCTCGTATGCGGCGATCGCCTCGCTGGGGAGGGTGCCGTTGAAGTCGGTCTCGACGGCGACCCCGGGTCGTGCGCCGAGGCCCGCGCGGATCCTCAGGGACATCACGTCCGACAGGGGCCGGTGCTGCTCGCCGTCGGCGACCACGTCCTTGAACAGCGCCAACGCGTCGGCGGCCGCGGTGAGCTCGATCCGCCAGCGGGTGGCCTCCTTCGTGGACGCGTCGCTGATGTCGCCGGTCAGCATCCGGTCGTCAGCCGTGAGCGACCGCCAGAGTGCCAGGACCTCGTCGGCGCGTTCCTGGTCCGCGACGACGGTGAAGGTGAGGGAGCCCGCCGTGATCCGGCCGGTGGTGGTGCGGTGCTCGGCGACGTACCGCCTGAGATCGTTCGCCAGCCCGGTGACGCGGTCGGCAGGCGTGCCGTCCTTGAGGACGAGAGTGCCGGTCGCCATGCCGGCGAAGGGGAGCGTGTTGTTCTCGGTCGTGTGGATCTTCGTCACGTCCGGCGTTCCGGCCCAGGCTTCGTTGAAGTCCGCGGCGAGGGCGGTGCCCTTGTCGATGGCGCAGCCGCACAACAGGAGCAGGCTCAGCACTGATGCGATGATCAGTTCCGGCCGCGGGAGTCCGTCTCGTCGCAGAATCTCTCCTCGGGAGGGGTGAGCCGGCCGGACCCGTGGTGCCGGCGGCCGACCTTGCGGCGGTGCTCGCTGAGGAGCACCGTAGCAGGAGGCGTCGAGCCGCAGACTCAAGGCCCGGTACGCCGTGCTGATCATGCCCGGCGCGGTTACGCTTCCGGCTTCTTCATCGACTCCACCAGAATCGAGAAGCTGTCCGCGGCGTGGCCGGCGTCCATGCCGCGCCGGAAGAGCTCGACGACCGCGGCCGGAAGCGTGGTGTCGACCCCCGCGTCGGCGTTGGTGTGCAGGACGTGCTCGACGCTGGCCATCCCCATGGCGAGGCGGTCCACGTCGCCGATGTGCCGGCCTGCGTCGATGCGCTCGGCGTAGAAGGAGAAGAATCCCGGCAGCGAGTTCGCGGTCTCCACGGCGTGCGGCAGGATGTCCGCCGCCGTCAGGCCGTTGGCGTCGGCGAGGGTGATGGCCTGCCAGTAGCTCAGCATGGACGTCCAGAACATGACCATGCCGATCTGGTACATGAGCGCGGCGAGCCCGGGGTCTTCTCCTCGGTGGTCGGTCCGCCCCGTGATGACTTCGAGCGCGGGCCGGTGCTGGTCGAAGACCTGACGCGGGCCGCTGTAGAAGGTCGACGATTCGGCCTGGCCGATCCCGGAGGGGGGCACGGTGACGCCGCCGGTCAGCTGGACGGCGCCCCGCTCGGCTACCCAGCGGGCCGCGGCCCGGGCCTTGTCGGGCGTGTCCGAACTGAGGTTCACCAGGATCCGGCCGGCCAGCGCGGCCGCGGCGGGTTCGAGCGTGGCGTACATGGCGTCGTAGTCAGTCAGGCTGAGGATCACCAGCTCATTGGCGGCAAGGGCCTCCTCCACGTTCGGTGCGAGCACCGCCCCGCGCGCGACCAGGGCGTCCGCGCGCGACGGGGTGCGGTTCCAGACGGTGACGTCGTAGCCGCGGTCGAGGAAGGCGCCGACCATGGCCTGTCCCATGGGGCCGAGGCCGATGACGGTGACCGACTGCTTGGTGCCGCTCATGATGCGATCTCCATCCTCACTAAAACGAGCGCTCTATTTAGAGCGTGGTGAGAACGTACCACAGCTCTAGAACGAACGCTCTACTCAATGGCTGGATGTGGTGGCTGCATGCGGAGCGGGGGATCTCAGGACGCCCGCGTGAGCGACTGCGCCGGCGTCAACGTGCGAACTTCTCGATGGCCGCCGGCGTGACGGGGGTGAAGAAGTTGACGAGGTTGCCGTCGGGGTCGCGGAACAGCAGCGACCGGTTGCCCCAGGGCATCGTGGTGGGCTCGTTGACGAAGTCGGTGACGAAACCGGTCAGGTTCCGGTGAACGCGGTCCACGTCGTCGACGAGGAACTCGATGATCACGCTGTGGTTGTCCGCCGGGCGCGCGGAGCCCGGGGCGAACAGCGGGACGGTGCGGGTGCCGGCGATCGCGAGGGTTGCGCCCGCGGTCCTGAGCTCGGCGAAGTCCTCGGTGGCCCACACCGCCCGCACCCCTGTGGCTCGCTCGTAGAACTCGACGAGGCGCGCTACGTCGCCGGCAATGATGCGGATCGAGACGAAGTCCATGGGATCTCCTTGGCTGTGCGGAAGGCGTGCACTCCGCAGGCTAGGAGAAATAGTGGACAGAATCGGTCCTGTATCCGCCTTAGGCTGTGGACATGTCCCGACCCACCGGCCGCGTGCTGACACTCCTGGAGTTGCTGCAGTCGGGCGGCACCCGGACGGTGGCCGAACTCGCCGACCGGCTCGGCGTGGAGGGGCGCACCGTGCGGCGGTACGTGGACCAGCTGATCGACCTTGACGTGCCCGTGGAATCGGTGCGCGGCCGCTACGGCGGGTACCGGCTCGCCCCCGGCTACCGCCTGCCTCCGCTCATGCTCAGCGACGACGAGGCGCTGGCCGTGCTGCTCGGCCTGGTCGCCGGCCGCCGAGCAGGGTTGATGACGGCGGGTCATGCGGCGAGCGAGACGGCATCGGCCAAGATCCGGCGGGTGCTGCCCAAGCACGTCGCCCGCCGGCTCGACACACTCCTGGAATCTCTCGCCTTCACGGATCAGCCCGGTGAGTTCGACACCCCGGACGCCGGGGTCCTGCTCACCATCGCCGACGCGGTACGCCACCGCCGACCGGTCTCGATCAGATACACCGGCCGCGACGGCCGACGCAGCGAACGCACGCTGCACGCGTACGGGATCGTCGCCCACGCGGGCCGGTGGTACGTCACGGGCACGGACCCTGGGATCGGCGAGGCCCGCACCTTCCGGCTCGATCGCATCGCAGACGCGAGGACCCTGCCCGGCTCGTTCGAGGCGCCCGTGGGGCCCGATCCGGCACAGCGCGTGTTGTCAGGTTTTGCCACGGCTGAGTACCGGCACGAGGTGACCTTGCGGATCTACGGGACCGTTGAGCAGATCCGCGCTCACCTTCCCGCCAGTGTCGCGAGCCTGGAGGAGCAGGCGCCCACGGCGGACGAGGGCCGGGCGGCCGAGCGCTGGCTGCGCGTCGAACTACGGGTGGAGCGGCTCGACTGGTTGCCTCCGGCACTCGCCTCACTCGACCGGCCGTTCGTCATCGAGCGCCCCGATGAGCTGCGCGACCTCGTCATCGCGCTCGCCGAACGCCTCGCGTCCCACGCCCGCCAAGCCTGACAGCGAGGAACCGACGTCATGAGCTGGCACATCTAGGAGGCCTTGGCGGGCCGGTAGATGAGGTACAGCACGCCCGTCGAGAACGTCTCGGACTTGATCAGCTCCAGGGGGACGGTGGTGTCCCCCTCGTCGAACAGGCGCTCGCCCTTGCGCACGGCGATGGGGTGCACCAGCAGGTGCAGTTCGTCCAGCAGTCCGGCCTGCAGCAGCTGGCGGACGATCGAGACGGAGCCGCTGATGGCGATCCGGCCGCCTGGCTCGTTCTTCAGCGCGGTCACGGCCTCGACGAGGTCGTCCTGCAGCAGCTCGGAGTTGCGCCAGGTGAACTCCAGGGGTTGACGCGAGACGACGATCTTGCGCGCGTCGCCCAGGGTCTTGGCGTAGCCGGCGTCCTCGCCGCCTTCGGCCTCGATGGCGGGCCAGGCTCCGGCGAAGCTGTCGTAGGTCTTGCGGCCCAGGAGCAGGGTGTCGGCCATCTGGCTGCTCACGGCCGCGCCCATCTCGTCGTTGAAGTAGGGGAAGTGCCACTCCCCGGGCTCGTCGACGACGCCGTCGAGGGAGATGAACAGGCTTGCGGCGATGGTCCTCATGGTGGTGTTCCTTCTGGTCGGGGGCTGTCCGGCCCGGCGGTTCCTCGATGTGCTTGTAGCTTCGCGGAGCCGGCTTACCGAACTCTTAAGGTCTTCCTCCGGCCGCCCTGACGGGTGAAGTGAAGCAACAATGCCTGGGCCTCTGAGGACTTCTGTCTGACAGGCGAGACGGTGACCCCGTAGGGATGGGAGGCTTGAACGGTGCGTACCTGGTTCGAGCCCGAAGAGGCCGAGGAGTTCGAGGCCGCCAAGGACCTGCTGATCCGGCGGTGTGTCACCTGGGCGGAGGAGCGCGGGCATCCGGTCGATGACCTGCTGCTCTCCGCCGCCGTCGATGCGCGGCACGAGAGCCGTGACGGCCGGCTGGCGTACTGGGACGAGGCGGGGATCAGGTTCTTCCTGCTGCGGTACGTGCCGTACAAGGTGACGGCACCCCGGGAGGAGCTCGACCTGGCCCCGGAGGTGCTGCGCACGTACCTGCGCTATCTCGACGTCACGGGCCTCCGAGACCCGCGCGGCGCCACGCTCGCGGAGGCGGAGGAGATCATCGCCGGGGCGCGGGCGGAGTACGCGGCCGCGCTCGACGATCCCACGCTGCGGGGGCTGGCGACGTTCTGGGCGCACACGGCTCTCGACCAGGGCGTCGATCTCACCGTCCCGGGGGCGTTCGAGCGGTTCAAGCGTGATCTCGACGCCGGACGCGTTCCGTACGACGAGCAGGTGCTCGACAAGATCATGCAGAACCGCTTCGTGAACGGCGGCATCGAGGAGGAACGCGCCTTCCCGCAGCCGCCTGTCTCCCTGCCTCCCGCGTCCGAGCTGACGGAGGCCGCCGCGCGCAGCCGGACCGTCCAGCGTCTGATCACCCTGGCCGATTGGGTGGGCAAGGACGGCCGCGCCCTCACCGACGCGGGCAACCTCCGCGTCGCCGACGCCCTGGAGGTGTCGGCCCTGCTGGGCACCGGCGAGGACCGGTTGCGCGTGCGCAGCGCCACCGAACTACCGCAGCTCAACCTGCTGCTCGCCTGGGCCAGGAAGCTGCGCCTGACCCGCACCAGCAAGGGCCGGCTCTTGCGGGTGGCCAAGGCCGCGCCCCTGCTGCGCGACCCGGAGGCGTTGTGGCGGCGCGCGTTCGAGGTGCTGCCGGAGCTGGGCCGGGTGGTCATCGTGCCCGTCGAGACATGGCGGCCCGAGCCCATCATGGCCGAGATCTTCGGCGAGATCCTGCCGGACGTGCTCAACTCCATGTACGGGCTGGACGAGATGCCGGTGGTCCGGCTCGAAGAGACGGTGTGGCTGGCCTGCCAGGAGTACTTCGTTCTCGACCATGAGGAAGAGCGCCTGCTCGATCTCTGGCGCCGCGAGGCCGCCCAGGACCTGGGGCGCATGTTCGAGGTCCTGTCCGACCTCGGGGCCGTGGAGCTCACCCGCGGCCCCGCCGACCCCCTCTACGCCAGCGACCTCGACCACGACGACCAGCCCTTGCCGCCGGACGCGGTCGAACGCCTGCGTACCGCCCTGGCCGAGCCCGACCTCCCGCTGGTCCGCCTCACCCCGCTCGGCGTGCGCGGAGTCCGCGACCGCCTTCTCGCCGAGGGCCGCGACGCTCCGCTCGTCGGCGAGCTGGCCACCGCCCCGCCGGCCGAGCTGCTCGGGGTGCTCGCCCAGCACTATCCGCCGCAGGACGCCGCCGCGGAGCTCCAGGGGTGGCTGGCCCGGCCGGGGCAGGACGTCGAGATGTTGCTGCAGGCCGTGCGGGACTGCCCGTTCCGTACGCGGGTGGCGGCGCTGCTGCGCGTTCTGGCCGACGCCCTTCCCGGGGGGCGGCTGCTGCACGACCTCTGTCACGATCCGGTCCTCGGGCCCGCCGTGTGGACACAGCTCATCGATGCGGGGGAGATGGGGCCCGGGTCGTTGAGCGAGCGGGAGAACCTGCTGATGGGGGCGGAGAACTTCCTGTCGGTGCTGGAGCTCGCGGGGCCTGAGGGGCTTGTCGAGCAGCTCAGGGCGATGGGGGGCGGGAACGCGTACGAGTTCGTGGAGGCGATCCTGGCCTCGGGGCACCCCGATGTCGTGGGGTTGCGGGAGCTGCGCGAGCAGGTGGCCGAGCCGCTCCGCAAGACGGCCCGCCATCCCCTCCGTCTCGTCCCCACCCGGCCGCCGGGAGCCCGAGGCCGCCGGAAGAAGCGCAAACGCTGATCCTGATCCTTGGCCCATGGGTACGGCCGGCCGGTTCGGCCCACTCCGGGTCCGGCTCGAACGTCACCCGCATGGCGCTCCTTCCCCGGCAGGTCCGCCGACCGCCCGCACCGCCGCGATGATCCGCGCCCGATCGTCGTCGCTCAGCGCCCGCGCGTTCTCGCCCAGGGCGGCCCGTCCGCTGCGGGTCAGGCGAACGAGCCGGCCATGCCGGCCATGACGTACGAGTGGAACCGGTCGAGAGTCTGGATCATCACCAACATCGTTGACCTAATCAATGGATACGTTGACTCAGTCAAGTGATACCGGATGGCCCGGTGCCCGTCCAGACCCCTCGGCGGACCGGAGCTGCGCGGCCACCGAGCGCAGCTGCTCGATCATCGCGGTGGCCGCGGGCAGCCGAGGTGCTTGTGCCGGCGTGGCGGTCATCACGGTCCTGGTCAGCGACGGCTCGCTCAGCGGGCGTACGACGAGGTCGGGGGCGGTCGCGGGGAGGGTGAGGAAGGGGGCGAGCGCCACCCCCAGCCCCGCGGCGACCAGCCCTCTGACCGTCATCTGGTCGTCGGTCCTGAAGGCGATGACCGGCTCGAACCCCGCCTGCCGGCATGCCTGGGGCAGGACGTCGACGGTGGATCCCCGGTGCACCCCCTGGATCCACCGCTCGCCGGCCAGATCGGCGAGCCGGACGCGGGCGCGCCCGGCCAGGCGGTGGCCCGGCGGTAGCGCGATGTGCAGCGGGTCGACGAGCAGCGGGCGCACCTCGACGTTCGAAGGAAGCACCAGGGGCACGGCGGGGAACTCGTACACGAGCGCGAGATCCAGTTCGTGCGCGGCGACGGCGGCCACGGCCTCATCGCGGTCGGCCTCGATCAACTCCACCGAGACCCCGGGCCGCTCGCGCAGGAAGGCGCGTACGGCCATGGGCATGAGCGTGGCGTTGGCCGTCGTGAACGACCCGAACCGCAGCCTCCCGCCCTCCCCGGCACAGATCGCGGCCAGCGTGCTCTCGGCGGCACGCAGCTCCGCCATGATCCGCTCGGTGTGGTCCAGGAGCGCTCGGCCGGCCTCGGTCAGCCGCACGCCCCGGGCGTGCCGTTCGAGCAGCCGGGCCCCGGCCTCCCTTTCGAGCACGGAGATCTGCTGCGACAGCGCCGAGGTGGTGTACGACAGCGCGGCGGCGGCACGGGTGAGCGACCCATGGCGGGCCACCTCCCGCAGGACGCGGAGCCTGGCCAGGTCGAGCATGCGGAAACGCTAAACCCTTCGTTAAGAAGCTGTCGATTGTGCTTAACGGACGAACCCTCCCATTCTGGCGGCATGCGATTCGGAACCCCTTACGACGAGGTCTACGCCGAAAGCGCGTTCGTGCCGGAGAAGGAGTCCAGGCTCAGCGTCCTGGCGAACGCGGTCTCGTACGGCACGGGCACCTTCGAAGGCATCAGGGCCTGCTGGAACCCGGATCACCAGGAGCTCTATCTGCTGGAGGCGCGGGCCCACTACGAGCGGATGGCGCGCTCGGCCCGCATACTCGGGCTGGAGCTGCCGTACGGTCCGGATCATCTGGCCCGCCTCACCGCCGAGCTGCTGCGCCGCAACGGCGTGCGCGCCGACGCCTACGTACGTCCCCTTTTGCTGCAGGCGGGCGAGCAGCTGGCCGTCCGGATGCACGACTGCGGCACGCGCCTGTACCTGGCCGCGACGCCCATGCCGGACGACTACATCGACCGGCGCGGCGTGCGCTGCATGGTGAGCGCCTGGCGCAGGACCGGCGACGCCGCGGTGCCCAACCGGGCCAAGGTGATCGGCAGTTACGTCGGGCCCGCGCTGGCCAAGACCGAGGCGGTACGCAACGGCTTCGACGAGGCGATCATGCTGACCGGCGACGGCCACGTGGCCGAGGCCACCACCTCGAACGTGCTGATCAGGACCGGCGAGCGCTGGGCCACCCCGGCCGCCACGGACGACATCCTCGCCGGCATCACGCGCGGGCAGGTCATGCGCCTCCTGCGCGAGCTCACCGGTGCCGTCGTCGAGGAACGGCGCGTGCACCGCTCGGAGCTCTACTCCTGTGACGAGGCCCTGCTGTGCGGGACGGCCGTGCTCGTCGCCCCGGTGATCGAGGTGGACGGCCGGCCCGTCGGCGACGGGCACCAGGGCGAGACGACGCTCGCCGTACAGCGCCTGCTGCAAGCGATCAGCCGCCGTGAGGGTGCTGATCATCCCGAATGGACCACACCCGTGTACGGAGCCGCCTGATGCTGACCACCCTGAACGCCATCCCGCCCACCCTCGTCTGGAAGGACGTCCTGGCCCGCGTGGTCCAGGGTGAGCAGCTCACCCTGGCCGTCGTCGAGCTGCCTCCGGGCGGCCTGGTCCCCGAACACCGCCACGTCAACGAGCAGATCGGCCTGTGCCTGCAGGGCACGCTCACCTTCCGCGTGGGCGAGGAGACCCGCGACCTCGGGCCCGGTGGCTCCTGGCGCATCCTCGCGAACGTTCCCCATGAGGTCCAGGCAGGGCCGGAGGGGGCGGTCGTGGTGGAGGCGTTCGCCCCGGTACGGGATGACTGGGCCGGGCTCGAGCAGGCGGCCCCGGTCACGCCGCGCTGGCCCTCTCCGTCCTGAAGCCAGACGATGTGGCTGCTTCAGGATCCACAGATCGGTGGGCTGGACGCCGACGTCCAGCCCACCGGATCGCGCATGTCAGCCGATGGCGTTGATCGTCCAGTTGATCCCGATCCGGGAGCGGGTGCCGAAGCGACCGTTGCCAGTGCCGGGATAGACCCACAGATTGCCGCTGCCGTCGTGGGCGACCAGGTCCGTCTTGCCGTCACCGCTCAGATCCATGGCCGCGACCTTGTACGCGCTCCAGCCGGTGCCGGATGGGGTACGGCCGGCGAGAGTGACACCGTTCTGGCTCGTGTTGGCGTAGAACCAGAGCTCGCCCGAGGTGTCGATCGCCATGACATCGGCGCGGTTGTCGCCGCTGAAATCGGCGGGGAAGATGCGGAAGCCGGTCCAGCCGCTGTTGCCGATCGCCGTCTTGCCGCCCCCGTCGGGGTAGTAGTACAGCGCGCCGTTGCCGTTGTTGATGCCGAACAGATCGGCGTGCGGCGTGTCGTTGGCGTTGCCCGCGGCGTGGACGTAGTCGGCCCAGCCGGTGCCGATCTGCTTCCTGGCGCCGGAGACCAGTTGTCCGCTCCGGTTGGGATACATCCACAGGATGCCGTCGGAGCCCTTCATGACGACGTCGGCCAGGCCGTCGGCGTCCCAGTCGGTGACGATCCATTTCAGGGAGCCCCACCCGCTGCCGATCTTGACCCGGTTGGCGCCGTTGACGGTGGTCAGTCCAGAGCCGCCCTGGTTCGGATACATCCACAGGTCACCGGCTCCGTCGGTGATGACGACGTCGTTGCGGCCGTCCCCGTCGAAGTCGTGATTGTTCGGCGTGGGCGTGAGCGAGAGCCGGTTCCAGGTCTGGAGAGTGGACAGGACGCCCTTGAAGTGGCCGCCGAGGCTCGCGGCGCCGGTCTTGTGCGCGCCTGCGCGCAGCGCGCCGGCGGCTTTCCACTTCGCCGTGTGCCTGACGCTGGCGACGTTCCGTCCGTTGACCCAGAGGATCACGACGCCGGTGGCGGCCTTGTAGGTCACGGCGACCTGTGACCAGACACCTGCCGGAGCGCTGCCCGCGGGGGCGGTGGCGGTGTCCCAGACGGGGCTGGCCACGTCGGACCGGCTCATGGCGAAGCGCCAGGATCCGTTCTCGGCCCAGAGTTTGAAGCCGGCGGTGTTGACGCCGTCCTGGGACAGAACGGTGCCGCCGGCGGAGGCGGGCCCGTCCCAGGTGCCCAGGGTGGGTTTGGCCCAGGCGCTGAGGCTGAAGTCGGCGTCGGTGACGACGGCGGGGCCGCCGGCCGAAAGGGTCCCGGTGGTGCCGTCGAGTTCGACGGCCGGGCTGAAGGTGTCGCCGGTCTTCCAGGTCGCGCCGGCGGTGGCGGTCAGGGGGAGGCCGGTTCCGGTGAAGGCGCTGTCGGCGCCGGCGCTGACGGCGGTGCCAGGGGCGGCTGCGGGGGGCAGGTCGGCCAGGGACCAGGTGTGGTCGGCCGTGCTGGCGGTGATGGCGTTGACCCAGGTCGCGAGATCGTCAGCGCGGGCGGCGGTGAGGGCGCTGCCGTTCCCGGCGGTGTCGGGGCATCCGGCCTGACCTGCCTGACTGAGCACGGCGGCGAGCTTGCCGCCGTTGAGCACGGGCGCCCCGGCCATCCCGCTGCACACGAGCGGGCCGGTCGCGGCGGTCAGCGTCGTGGGGGTGGCGGCGGTGAAGGTGATCTGCGCGCTCTGCTGCCGGTCGGTGGTCCAGTCGGCGGCCGTCATGGCGGCGCGGCTGTGGCCGACGGCGGACAGCTCGACACCGGTGGGAGCGGCGGCGGCCAGCGGGATCGGGGTGATCCCTTCGATCGGGGCGGCCAGCCGGGCGAGGACCACGTCGCGGCCCTGACGCGGGCTCAGCCAGTCGACCCTGGTGGCGGCCTTTCCGGGGAGCGCGACATGGGTCGCGCCGGCTGGCGGGCCCTCGGCCAGCTGGGGCTGGTTCGGATCGGTGGCCAGGCAGCTCGCGGCGCCGAGCACCCAGCGGGGCGCGACCAGCGTCGCGGTGCACTCGCGGCCGGCGGTGGCGAGCTTGCCGACCGCCGCGTGCTCGCCGGTGCCCGGTGCGGGGCCGGTGCCGGCACGCAGTTGCAGCAGCATGGTCGGCGACGCCTCCGGGTCCGCGCCCAGGCCCACTTGAGTGCTGCCGTCCGGATCCACGTCGACGGTGAGCTGCTCGCCGTCGTCGCTGCGCAGCTGCGCGGTCACCTGGTGACCGGTGCCTTCGCGCTGGCCGTCGCCGCGGATCTCGAACACGCCAGGAACTTCGAGGTTCAGCACGCCGGCAGATGCGGTGACCTTGAAGCAGACCCGGCCGATCCCGTCAGAGCCGATGGCCTCGTCGGTGGTCCAGATCTTCAGCAGGCCGATGTCACCCTGCGCCGGCGTGGCGCAGTCGGCCAGCAGGATGTGGCCGTCGCCGGAGATCAGCCTGACGTTCTGAGCCGCCAGGATCTCCGCCGCGCCGGGGTAGGGGTGGACGCCGTTGTCCACCAGCGACGGAGGCGAGATCGCGGATGCGCCGGCCGGCGCCGGCCCGACAGCTACGGATAAGGACGCTGCCATCGCTGCGACGACACCCAGCGTCGCCCAGCGTGGTGGAGAATTCATGATCACAAACCTCCGGTGACTCCCCCGACCCGGCCAATCCGCGGGTACGAGACGAGGCTAGAGACGCCCGGTATGTAGGCGGTATATCCGCTCATCTCCGGGATTGCCGGGCATTCGAGCGTCGTGTGACACTCCGCAGTGCTGAATGGACGGTGATCGGTTGCGCCTCTTCAGCGCTCCCATGTGTGCGAAGGCTCGAGCGGTGACGGAGGCTGAACGTGCGTGCGTGGATACCGGTCATGAAGGGACGAACGCGCCCTGGTGCGGTGCGCCGGCAGGCGACGATCGCGATACTCGTGGCCCTGACCCTGCTGGCCAACCTGCTCCGGGTGACGCCGGCACATGCCGAGCAGCCGGTCGCCGTTGATCGCTCCCACGTGGTGGCGGCCTGGCAGGGGGGCGGCCCGCAGGTCCGATCAGCGGCTGAGACGGCGCTGCTGGGTACGGACGAGCAGGTCCGCGCGTTCCTGGCCGAAGGATGGCGCCAGGCCCAGCGCCTCGACGAGCGGGACAATCTCGTGAGCGTCATCAGCAACGGCGGTCCCGCGCTACGCGCGAAGGCTCAGGCCGCCCTGGACGCCGACGCGGCAGGTGACCAGAACGCGATCACCACGTTCCTGGAGAGCGGATGGCAGGGCCCGTCGGACATCGACGCGCGGGTGTCGGTGAACCAGCTGATGAGCGCCGGCGGCGAACAGGTCAAGCAGGCGGCGCAGGCCGTACTGGACTCCGGAGACACTCAGGCGCTGCGGAAGTTCCTGGAGTCCGGCTGGCAGACGCAGTGGAACACCGACCAGCGGCTGCGGATCAACCAGGCCATCGCCACCGGTGGCCCGAACGTCCGCGCCGCGGGCCAGAAGGCGCTGGACGCGGGTACGCCGGAAGCGCTGGAGGCGTTCCTCACCTATGGCTGGGCGGTGGCGTCGGCGCGGGACGACGAGACCGCGACGCTGGAGGATCTGCTCGGCCAGGCGGAGGCGGCCGGTGCGCTGGCGGCGCAGGAGACCGCCAACGCCACCGGCGAGGCCGACCGCGCCGAGGACGCCGCGGCCGCGGCGCGCCGGTCCGCGGCGGAGGCCGCCGAGGCGACCGAGGCCGCGCGCGACAACATGGCCGAAGCGAAGGCGCAGGCCCAGCGGGCGGCCAGGGCGGCGCAGAAGGCGGCCGAGGCGGCGCAGGTGGCCGTCGAGGCGGCAGCGGCGGCGAACCGGGCGGCTCGTGCCGCCGCCACCGCGGCGGCACGAGCGGCGCAGCTGGCGTCGAAGGCCAATCAGAAGGCCGCCGTGGCTTATCGGGCGGCAGCCGAGGCGTCCGTGGATGCCAACAGGGCGGATGTCGCACGACAGGCGGCGCAGGAAGCCAACGCGATCGCCCAGCAGACGCGGGAGTTCGCCACCCAGGCGGAAGCGGCGGGCAGGGCGCTGGCCAACGGCCAGAAGGCGATCGAATCGGCCACGTCCGCGGCCGAGCACGCTCTGGCGGCAGCGGCCGCCAACGACGCGGCGGTCCGGTACGCCAACGCGGCCGGCGCGGAGGCCCATGAAGCGGTCGCCGCGGCGGCGAGGGCGCGGGCCAACGCCGAGCGGGCCGTCCGGGCGGCACGGGCGGCCGAGGACTATCTCGAGGTAGCCATCGACGCCGCGGACAAGGCGGCAAAGGCCGCCAACCGGGCAGCAGCCAACGCCGAGGCCGCGGCAATCGCAGCCCTTGACGCCGCGGAGCACGCCGGCGAGGCCGCAGAGGCGGCGGAACGGGCCACCGGCCACGCCAACGCCGCCGTCGCGGCCGCGGAGGAGGCACTGAACACCGCAACCCAGGCAGCCGCGGTGTACGAGGCGGCGCGCACCGCCGACGCCGAGCGCCTGGCGGTGGCCCGGGACGAGGGGCTGGAGATCGCCCGGGCCGCCAACGCCGAGTACGAGGCGCAGCAACGCGTCGCCGACTGGGACCTCGACCAAGCCGCCAAACGCGACGCGGAAACCAACAGGCTCATCGCCGTGGCGCTGGACCCGGCCACCGAGCGTGCCGCCGCGGTGACGGCGGCCCGCAAGGCCGCGCTCAACCTGGCCGACGGCCAGGGTGCCTGGACCAAACAGGCGGCGCTGGCCGCGCTGGGCGGCGCCGACGATCTGGTGCTGGAGTTCGTCCGCACCGGCGTCCCCAGCGCCGTCGCACAGGACAACCGCCTCGCGGTGATGAACCTGGCGGTGACCGAGAACGCCGCCCTGGCCACAGCGGCCAAGAACGCGCTGGCCGGCAGTGACCAGACGGTCGCCACCTTCTTGCGTACGCAGAACTATTCCGGCCGTTACGCCGCAGATCGGCTGAAGGTCAACCAGATCCTGACCGCAGCCAAGGCGGCCGGCGACGTCGTGCTGGCGCAGCGGGCCCAGCAGGCCCTCGACACCGACACGCTGCAGGCGCTGCGGGACTTCCTGGACACCGGCCAGTACACCGCGGCGGTCATCGGCGAGCGGGTGCTGGTCAACCAGATCCTGGCCAGCCCGGACAGCGGGCCGGAGGTGAAGGCGGCCGCGCAGATCGCCTTGGACGGACCCGCTCCAGGACTGCGGCAGTTCCTCAGCACCGGCCGGTTCACCGCGGCCGAGCGGGATCACGAAAGCGCGATCCACCTCGCTACGGTCGCCGGTCTGCTCAAGAAGATCAGCCAGGCCGCCGAGACGGCCATGCAGAACGCGCTGGAAGCGCAGAGCGTGGCCGCCCGCGCCCGCGACAAGGCCGCGGAGGCCGCATTCTACGCCCAGCAGGCGATCGACTCGGCGAAACGGGCCGCCGACCATGCCCAGCAGGCCAGCGCCTACGCCGAACAAGCCGCCGGATCGGTGAGCAAGGCCGCGGCCGCGGTCAAGACCGCCCGTGAGGCGGCCACCAAGGCCAACACCTCGGCTCGCAGCGCCATCCGGTCGGCCACCTGGGCGATCGCCTCCTACGAGATCGCCGTCGACGCCGCCAACAGGGCCACCGCAGCGGCCCGCAGCGCCTACAGGTCAGCCAATGAGGCCGGCGCCGACGCCGAGGCGGCTGTCGCAGCGGCCAATGAGGCCTACGAGGCTTACGAATCTGCCGTCGGCGCGGAAATCGCCAAATGCGGTCACGAGTACACCAGGGACGATTACGCCAAGCTGGAGGATCTGTACGGGTTAGAAGAGGGCGGATTCTACGACAACTGCATCGAGAACGTCATCGGAAACCCGGAGGACCTCGCCACACGGGCCTACACCAACTCCGCCTTCTGCAACATATATCCGCAAGACAGCCAGTCTTATCAGAACTGCGTCAACTCCGTCTTGGACCCCGCGTTCGAGGGAATGCAGCGATACGTTCTCACGTTCCAGGCGCTCAAGTACGGCTACACCATGTTCGCTACGGGGTGGGCTCCTGCCACTGTCGGCTGTAGTTTCACCCGGGTCTGCGGAGCGGTGCTCACCGTTGTCGAGGTCGGCCTTGAGTTCTACCGCCTCCTCAATGGTGACCAATCGCTCGGCAAGACGCTGCTCAACATTGGCACGATAGTTCTCGAAGAGCTGGTCGCCGCCGGGATCGGCAAGCTGGTCAGCGCCGGCTTCCGGGCTCTCAAGAACGCCTACACGGCTGCCAGAACGGGCTCGGAAGCTCTCTCCGAGATCCGGATAGGCCTGCTCAGGAGCAAGGAACAACTGGTCCTCTCGCACGTCCGGGCGATGGAGGCCAGCCTGCATTGGGCCGGCAACTACACCACTCCCAGCGGCACCGCCTTCTTCTGGTCCGGCCGCACCGAGACGAGAGCAGATGTATACGTGTACGCCGGACCTGACGAAGCCGCCAGAATCGCGAGGGAGAGGAACGGCACCACGCTCGAGATCCTCATGGACGGTCGCGGAATTCCCCAGGCGACCTGGGGTAGCAAAGATATGGACTGGGACCCCGCGGAGGTGCCGTGGGACGCCATCAAGGACCAGGTGGACGCCGTGTGGAAGCGGGTGTCGCGCGCCTATGCCCGGAATTCCTCCGGCGAGGTCCGAGTGGTTCTCGGAGAAAGCGTGCTCCCGGGGAGCGTCTGGAAGACCGTGGAATGTTTCGAGCTGCTGCTCAACCCCAGAGTCACCAAGATCGTCGTCATCGACCCGGTCACCAAGAAGGACCAGCGGGTCATCTCGGACCGCTCCCAGTGCTAGCCGGACAAGCGTCGTTCACGTGCCATCCGCCGAATACCGGCCGCGGGTGACTGTTGACGCCTCCCACGACAGCGCGCGGCCTGCGGCCGGCCGGTGGCAAGCCCGTCGAGGTGCCGGCCGACACGGGACTATGGGTGCGGCTCACATTGACCGGCGCCTCCGGATCGGGCGAACTTGGCTCATCTCAGCTTCGTGGGAGGTCTGATGGGACGACGTTCGTGGACGCGAATGGCCGCCGCCCTCGCGTTGGCAGTCGGTGCGCTGCTCACCACACCCGCGGCGGCGACCGCGACGGCGTCGGTGACGCTGGAGGCCGCCTACACCTCGGGCCTGGAGAACGGCTGGGCGCTCGTCGAGCGCTACAAGGACAACTCCACCGGGTTCCAGGCCGAGACCTACCCGCCCGACGGGCGGGGCGATCAGAAGGGACAGACCAGGCGCCTGTTCGGTGACGTCGCCCGCCCGCACTCCTCGCGGTTCCTGCTGTACCACGCGCCGGGCTGGCAGACGGGCGCCAAGGCCACCCCCGTGCTGCTGGTGCACGGCGCCAACCAGACCGCCGACCTGGCCTGGGCCAACCCCAACGCCGCCGGCTCGTACGGCTGCGGCCAGGCCGGTTGCCCCGCCACCGGGCTCATGCAGCACCTCAGCGGCCAGGGCTACAAGGTCTTCGCGATCGGCTTCCCGCATGTCACAGGGGACGGCCACTACTGGGCCGAGCAGATCCACGACGCCGTCGCCAGGATCCGGGCGAAGACCGGTGCCGCGCAGGTCGACGTGATCGGCTGGTCGAAGGGTGCGTTCAACGCCCGCATGTACGTCTCGTCGCTGCGCAAGTCCTGGGGCACGGCCTACGCGGGCGACGTCAGGAAGCTGATCCTCGTCGGCGGGCCGAACAAGGGATTCGACTGGGGCTACCGGCACGGCTGGACCCACGATTTCGCGATATTTCCGGAATGCGGTGGCTCGTTGAACGCGCCCGCGCCCCACACCCAGATGGTCTGTTACGGACTGTGGCGCAACCACCCCGAGCTGAGCTACGAGGGCGCCGCCTACCCGGGCTCCGACGACATGCTCTACCGCTGGGACGACGTCTACCCGCTGCCCGCCGCCGAGCAGGACTGGTACACCACCTACTACGGCGGCACCGGCTTCTACACCGCCGGCCGGGGGATCCAGTGGGCCATCGACAGAGGCTCGCTCGTGCAGTCCCTCATCGACGCGGGGACTCCTTCGAGCGTGCCGGTCTACCAGCTGTGCGGCAACATGCCGGACATGGCCCTGCTGCACAACGAGCACACAGGGCCGTCCGACGGCGCCGTCTTCGTGGCGAGTTGCACCGCGCCCGACGGCCTCGCGAACCGGGCTGCCACGGTGACGCTCCCGCTCAACCACCTCAAGCTCGGCTGGTCCGCGACCGCCATGTCCCAGATCACGGCCTGGCTCGGCTGAGCGTTCCGCACGTCCCCCTTGCCGGGCGGCCCCAGGCCGCGCTGTTCCTGTGCGGCACCCTGGGGGTCTCGGCGAGTTCAGGTTCACGGGCCCGCTCCGGTGGCTAGAACAGGTTGTGGGCGGGCCAGGTGGAGACGGACCGGTAGACGTCCCACATCATCGTGTCCAGGTCGACGTTGTTGCCGTTGGACGCGGCCGCCCAGCAGAACTCGTTCCCGGTGCGCACGAGGATGGCCTCGGTGCCCGGGATGTAGCGGCCGGTGTGCCACCAGTTGCCGAGGTTGTTGACGTTCCAGCCGAGCGCGTAACCCGGGCTGGCCGCCGACGGTGTGGTCATGGTGGTGATCGTGTCGCGGCGCAGCAGGTCGGGGACGGTGGGGAAGCCGTCGGCGCGTACCGCGAACCGTACGACGTCCACCGGCGAGCCCAGCCAGCCGCCGTGCGAGTCCGTGCGCCGCACCGGGATGGCGTAGGGGTTGCCGGAGCCGTAGTAGATGACCTCGTCGGGCCGCCGCGCGGCGAGCGTGTCGCCGGCGAGGTGCATGTTGCCGATCCCGCTGGGCACGAACACGTTCTGCCGGACGTGGTCGGCATAGGCCTGCCCGGTCACCTGCTCGATGATCCGTCCGAGCAGGCAGTAGGTGAAGTTGGAGTACATGTGCCTGGTGCCGGGCGCGAACTGCAGCGGCCGGTTGTCCAGCACCCACGTGATCAGTTGCGCGTGGTTCATGGTGGGGTTGGTGAACATCGGGTCGGTGGTGTCGTTGGGCCAGCCTCCGGCGGTGTGCTCCAGCAGGTGCCTGAGCGTGATCGACTGCAGCGCCGCGGTGTACGGCTTGGTGCCGTAACGCGTCCCCAGGAGGGCGCCGGTCCCGAAGACGCGCTGGCCGAGCGCCAGGCGGCCGGCCTCGACGAGACGCATGACCGCGACCGCCGTGATCGGCTTGGAGACGCTGGCCACCCGCATGATGTGCCGTTCGGTGAGCCGTTCGCCGGTGTCCCGCCTGGCCAGGCCGTACCCCTTGGCGAGGACCAGCGCGCCGCGGCGCGCGATCGCCAGCGAGATGCCGGCGACACCCGCGGCGGACAGGTGCCGGTTGACGGTGGCGTCGACGCGGGAGAAGTCGTTGGCGGTCTGGCTCACCCAGATCGCGGCGAAGCGCGGCAGGCCGTACCCGCTCACCTTGACCGGCCGGTAGCCGCGGCGCAGATGATCGTCGAAGGCGGTCTGGTAGGCGGCGGAGTCGAGGCCGTGCCTGGCCGACCAGACGGGACCGTCACCGTGCGCGAAGATCGCCGCGAACAGCTCGGTGCCGCCCACCATGTAGCCGCTGACGTGGACCGGGCGGTAGCCCTGGTTCGTGAGGCTGGTGAACTCGGCCTGGTACTGGGCGGCGGTGAGGTTGTGGCGTCCCACCCAGGCGGGCCCCGCGGTCTGCTCCCAGATCGCGGCGAACCGCGCCTGCCCGCCGGCCTGGTACCCGTCCACGAGCACGAGCCGGTAGCCGAGGCCGAGCAGGCGGTCGAACTCGGCCTGGTACTGGGCCGAGGTGAGATCGTGGCGGGCCACCCAGGGCGGGCCGCCGGTCTGCTCCCAGATGGCCGCGAAGTGCGCTTGCCCGCCGATCTCGTAGCCGCTCACCACGACCGGGCGATACCCCAGGCCGGTGACGCGGGTGAACTCCGCCTGGTACTGCGCCGAGGTGAGCCCGTGCTTGGCGATCAGCGGCGGGCCGGGCGCCTGCTCCCAGATCCCCGCGTATCGGACCTGGCCGCCGACGGTGTACCCGTCGACGTGCGTGGGGCGGTAGCCCAGCCCCGCCAGTCTGTCCCATTCCGCCTGGAACTGTTCGGCGGTCAGGTCGTGGCGCGCGACCCACGCGAACGGCCCCGCCATCGCGGTCCGCGCGTCGTGGCCCAGCCCCGCCGCCGTGGCCGGCCCGTTCTGGCCGAGCCCTGCCAGGTCGAGGCCGAGGAGCGCGCCGAGCCCGGCCGCCGCGTGCAGGACATCGCGCCGGCTGTAGGGCACGAACGGAGACGTCATGGTCAACCCCCCAAAGCTGTTGGACGATCCAACGATGGGGTCGGCGGCCGGGGAAGGGCATGAGTAGCCCCCTACTCAGCCGGACGGGTCGCCCCGCAGCCCCTGGAACACGGGGTGTCGCCCTCGCGACGACGTGTCGTCCGCATCCATGTCCGCTGGTTCCGGTCCGTTGCGGAACCGGTAACCGGTCGACCGGAGGTGCCGGAACTCGAATATGGCCAGCACCAGCGCCGTGGCGGCGCCGCAGAGGTTCAGCGTGAGCCACAGCCAGTCGGGTACGCCGTTGGTGTCGTGCGCGATGATCTCCTGGCCGCTGACCAGCAGCATGAGACCCGTTGTGCCGATCGGTGCGAGCAGCGGATGGACATCGGCCATCCAGAATCCGGTGCGCGCCGCCCAGTAGATCGTGCAGTACCAGAAGCACAGGAACCAGGGAATGAGGGCGATCACCAGCGCCACCGCGGCGAGCAGCCAGAGTGCTTCTGCCCCCGAGGCGTTGATGTCGACGTCATGCTGAAATTGCGCCTCACCGTTGGCAAGGGAGTCGAAGCTGAGCTCGCCGGCCGCGGCGAACATCAACACGATCGGCAGGTAGAAGAAGGCCAGGGCGAGCACCGCGCGTCCTACCAGAAGCAGCACACCGGGCAGGAGTTGCTTGCGGTGGCCGGAGCGGGTCACGAAGAAGATCACGAGGAGCGGTAGCGGCAGCAGGACCAGAGCGAGCCGCCCGGTTTCCATCGCCTTTCGGATGATGTTGGCCCAGACGTCCTGGTAGCGGGAGGTCACTATCAGGATCACGCCGAGGCCGACCACCGATCGCCAGAACGCCAGCCGGTCCAGCGTCCGGTCCTTGGGCGATGGGCCGACCCGGGGTTTGAACAGGAACTTGGCGGTCATCCACGGAAAGAGCACGGTGGCGATGACACGCCTGGTCGCGTTGCCCTCATCGGGATCGAGCCCGCGGCCGTGGTTCGGTTGTACTGCGGACATCTGGCTCCTTTGCGATATCGACCCGGTACCGCGGACGCTCTGGTGGTTCTGGGCGGGGAAACCCGAGCTCGCAGGAGTTCGGAGCGCGGCCCCATCGGCGTCAGATGATGTCGAGAGTGATGAGCAGGCTGAGGGTCACGAAGAGAAGGCCGGCGCCCGTCAGGATCCACCCCAAGGTGGAACCGCGCTGACCGCCGGTGTCGATGCGGGCATGTCGCAGCTTTTGAGGGTCGTAGAGGATGGTGACGCGATCTCCTGGTCGAGGAGGGTCGGCCTCACCGAACTTCGAGGTGGCCTCGACCTCGTGGCCTTCGAGGGTCGTGAAACGGAAGATCGGCCTGGACGTAGGGCTGTCAGGATCACGGCTCCGCACCAGACCGGTGATGACACCGGGTACCCGTACCCCGCGGGCTCGGAGCCGTCGTGTACTGATCAGCAGCCAGATACCCCACGCCAGGTAGGCCAATCCGAAGAAACAGAGCAGCTCGGGTGCGGATGTCGATTCCAATAAGGCTCCTACAGCGGCTTCTCGTGTTCAGATATGGAATAACTCCTTTAGTGGATTGACTGAATGACCGGCGGGTTGGTTCATGCGGATGATCGGAGTGTGAGCGGGATCACAATGACATTTTCCGGGTCGATCAATTCGGACAATATGGCATTGTCGATGGCAGAAGATCAGTTCTGGGAGGTGCTGTCCGCGCCGCCGAGGTGGCCCGGCACGGCGGGGGCCGGCGGCCCGACCGGGAGCGCTCACACGAAAGCCCAGGCCGGTCGGCCTGGGCTTTCGGTCGAGGGTGTTGTTTACGGAATGGCGAGGGCGTACATCTTCACGCCGCCGACCTTGACCGTGGTGCAGTAGTACTCGGGGCCCCCGGTGTTGGCGGCGCTGTTGCATGCCTTCGCGCCGGCGGTGGTGTACGGGTACCACCTGAGGATCGTCTCCGCGGAGGCGGGCGTCGGCGCGAGGGTGACGGCGATGGCGGCGGCGGCGATGGCGGTCGACATTCCGAGGGAGAAACGCCTGACAGCGGTCTTCATACGCCAATCCTTTCCAGGTATGGAGTCTCGGCCGCAGGGAATGCCGCGTTCATTCGGGCCCTCCGTCTGCGGAATTACGGTCTGACCTTATGGATCCGGCGCCCGATTTCCGCCTGTTTTCCGCACTGCCCCCCTGATCAGCGGTGATGGCCCGGGAACCGAGCCCTGATGATCGTCCGCCAGTACACTCGTCCGCAGTCAGAAGCGGAAGGGGTGGGGAACCGCTGATGGAGGGTGGCGACGGCACCGCGTCGGCGGTCTTGTTCCGCCTCCTCGGACCTGTTCAGCTGCAGGTGGGAGCCGAGCGGATCACCTTCTCGGGGAACCAGGGCGCCGTTCTCGCGGCGTTGCTTCTCCACGCCGATCGAGTGGTCTCGACTCAGCGGCTGGCGGAGGCGGTCTGGGATCGGCCATGGCACAGCGGCTCGGCCTCCAGGGTCAGAATGCTGATCTCCGAGGTACGCCGGGCCTGCGCCGCTCTGGGCGCCGACGTCATCGGCACTCAGCGGCCGGGCTACGTCCTGAAGCCGGCCGCCGCCAGGATCGACCTCTCCTGCTTCAACTCCCAGGTGGCGCTGGCCCGTGCGGCCATGACCGCGGGCCGGTACGAAGAGGCGCTGGGCCACTACGACGAGGCGCTGAGCTGGTGGCAGGGCGCCCCGCTCGCCGGGACCCGCAGCTCGTTCGCCCAGGCGCAGGCCGACTGGCTGGAAGGGCTGAGACTCGACGCGCTGGAGGAGCGGCTGTCCGTGCTGCTGGCGACAGGCAGAAACACCGACGTCGTCACGGAGGCGCGCGTCCTGGCCGGCGAGGCCCCGCTCAGGGAACGCCTTCACGGGCACCTCATGGAGGCGCTGCACGAGAGCGGCCGGCGCAGCGAGGCCCTGGAGGTGTACCGGCAGTTCAGGAACCGGATGGTCGAGGAGCTGGGGCTGGAGCCCACGAGCGAGATCCGGCAGGTGCAGCAGCGGATCCTCCGGTCCGACACGGCCCCGCGACAGCGGCGGGAGGCGCGCCGGACGTCCCTGCCCGTGCCCGTTCAGCTTCCCGCCCCGCCCGCATCGTTCACAGGCAGGGAGCGCGAGCTGCGGGAGCTCGACCGGCGGATGGCCTCCGGGGCGGACAACGTCGGCGTCGCCGTGATCAGCGGGCCCGGCGGCATCGGCAAGACCTGGCTGGCGCTCCACTGGGCGCACCGGCACCGCGACCGCTACCCGGACGGACAGCTGTACGCGAACCTCCGCGGTTTCGACGACGTCCAGGAGCCGGTGCCGCCGGGCACCGTACTGCGTCACTTCCTGGGAGCGCTGGGTGTGCCTCCCGAGGCCATCCCGGCGGACCAGGAGGCGCAGGCCGCGTTGTACCGGTCCGTCCTGGCGGAGCGCCGGCTGCTCATCGTCCTGGACAACGCCAGGGACAGCGCCCAGGTGACCCCGCTCATCCCCGGAAGGCCGGGCTGCGCCGTGCTGGTGACCAGCCGGAACCGGCTCGTGAGCCTGTACGCCACCCACTCCGCCGGATTGCTGGAGGTCGCCGCCTTCTCCGACGGGGAGGCCCGCCGGCTGCTCTCCCGCCACTTCGGCCCGCAGACCATGGCCGCGGACCCCGCCTCCGTCGCCGTGCTGCTGGAGCACAGCGGCGGCCTGCCTCTGGCCCTCGGGGTGCTGGCCGCGCGCGCCATCGCGCAGCCCGGCTTTCCGCTGGCCGTCCTCGCGCAAGAGCTGCTCGATCCCGCGACCAGGCTGGACGCCCTGCAGACCTGCGATCCCGGCGCCGGCCTGCGTGCCGTGTTCGCCTCCTCGTACGCGGCGTTGGATCCGCCGGCCGCCCGCCTCTTCCTCCTGCTGGGAACGGCTCCCGGCCCCGAGACCGGCCTGCCTGCCGCGTCCGCCCTCGCGGGAGTCCCGACCGCCGAGACCCGCACCCACATCTCCACGCTCGAGACCGCCAACCTCCTCCGGCAACTCTCGCCCGGCCGCTACCGGATGCATGACCTCGTCCGGCTGTACGCCGTCGAACGGGCCGAGGCCGACCTGCCCGCGGACGTGCGGGAACAGGCCCTGGTACGTCTGGTCGAGGCGTACACGGCCATGGCCTTCGCCGCGGACCGGGTGCTCTTCCCGCACCGCCCGGCCATCACGCTCGCCCGCTGGGAGGGGGACCTGCCGGAACTCCCGGACGCGACCACCGCGATGGCCTGGTTCGAGACCGAACTGCCGTGCCTGCTGGCCGCACAACTCCTGGCCCCCGAGCTGGGCCTGGACAAGGAGGCCTGGCAGCTCTCGTGGGGCATGAACTCCTTCCTGCTACGCCGCTCCTACAACCGGGAGCGGCTCGACAGCTGGAAGATCGCGCTGGCAGCCGCGCAGCGGCTCGACGACCCGCGCACGTCCGCCGTGGTCCTCTGGCACACGGGGTACGCCCACGCGGCCGCCGGCGACCGCGAGGTGGCGATCCACCACCTCGATCAGGCCTTGGCGCTGTTCGAGAGACTGCGGGACCGCTCCCGGCTGGCCCAGGTACACCACACGCTCGGATGGGTGTGGAGCAGATACGGAGAGCTGCGGCGCGGGCTCGGCCACGCGCAGGCGGCGCTGCTGCTCCAGCGAGAGGCGGGCGACCCCATCTGGGAGGCCAACGCCCTCAGCGCCCTGGGCTGGATCCACCTGCAGCTCGGCGATCACGAGGCGGCGAGCTCCGCGTGCGAGCAGGCCCTCGCGCTCTTCCGCCGCCACCAGGACCGCGGCGGCGAGGCGGCGACGTTGGACAGCCTCGGCATGCTCGCCCTGCGTGAGGGCGAGCACGAGCGTGCACTGGAGTACTACGGGCAGTCCGCTTGCCTTCGCAAGGGCACCGGCAACGCCTTCCAGGGCGCCGACACGCTGGTGGGGCTGGGGGACGCGTACCACGCCCTGGGGAACGGCTCGGAGGCGAGAGCGGCCTGGCTGGAGGCACTGGATCTGTACGGTTCCCAGCATCGCCTGGGCGAGGTGGAGCGGGTGAAGGAGAGGCTGAGCGGCATCTCATGGAGGTGATCCGGTCCTACCTGGAGGGCGACGACAGGGAGCTCCGCTCCTGCCGGTGACGTGAGCGGTGGTGCCTGCAGCCCCATGTTCGGCAGGGGCGACGACGCGGGCATTCCGGCCGACAACCACGTCCCGACCAACGCCCTGCACGCAGCTGCGGCGAAAGCGCGGAGTGTCCCGATTCGTGCTCATCAGCGCCGCTGGCATGTCCATCGGCACCCAACGCGCCGCCGTGGTCGACGAGAACACCGACAACGGCACCCCCCGTCATCAAGCTGGCCACCGGGAACGCGTTGCGCGCTGCCACGTCGCCAGGGATGACTCTGATGATTCTGCGGCCGCCGTCCATCTGGGGGCCGGGGATGACCATGCTTGCCGAGGCGGTCGACGCCGTCGGCAGGGGGCGGTGGCTGTGGATCGACGGCCGCCGCCGCATCATGGACCTCGTCCACATCGGCAACCTCGCTGACGCCGTCGTACTGACCCTCACCCGCGGTCGCCACGGCGCGCCCTACTACGTCACAGACGGCGCCGCCATGCCGATCCGCGACTTCTTCACCGCCCTGCCGGCAACCCAGGATGCTGACGTCACCGCCGGCCGGAGCATCCCGCGAGCCGTCGCCGCACCGATCGCAGCCCTGGTGGACGGCAGCGCACGCCTGCTCCGCAGACGCACCCCGCCCCCCGTCACCGACTGGCTGGTCGCCGACATGGGCCGCGACCGCTCCTACGACATCAGCGTCGCCCGCACCGGCCTCGGCTGCCGGCCACGGATCAGCGTCGACGCCGGCCTGCGGGAATGGCACCCCAGAAACCGGTGCCGCCAGAGCCTCGCCCCGAGCTGTCCACGCTCACCTGAGCGAGGCACGGCGCGCCGGTCGGCATCACGACTGCGCGTGGCTCCGGATGCGGCGCGACTTGGGCAGCTCGCGCGCCATCGCTTCCATTACCTCGCCCCTCGATCAAGGGGCGTTGTGGTGGTCCAGGACCCGGTGTATCTGGCTGGGCGTGCGGATTTCGACAGCGTGAGGAGGGATCTTGATCTCCTTGAAGGTGGGCGCCGTCGAGGCCCAGTTGCGGTGACGGCCGCGGCGGTGCGTCTCGGCGCTGTTCATGTGCCACACGCTCGCTCGCAGGGAGAGCGAGTCCACCAGCCACAGTTGGTAGTCGTCACGGTGTTCGGCCAGGTGGGTGAGGTAGCGGAGGAGTACGGTCCGGGCGACCGTCTCGGCCGTATCGGCCAGGGTGATGCCATCGGAGTGCTCGCTGGGAGCCGGGTGCCAGCCCTTGGTGTGCTGGTCGGTGTATTCGATGAGGTAGGCGTATTGCTCAGTGGTCTCGTGCGCGTCCGATGCGCCAGGTTGTGCGGCTGCCTGCGCCGAAAGCTGGGCCCAGTTGGCGATTCGGGTGTATAGCGCCACTTGCTGTTGGGCTCGCGGAGCGTCGTCGTCGTCGGCTGCGGTCTCGTCGAGGTGCGGCATGTTGAGCAGAGCCGCCACCTGATGAAGCCGCCCGGGAGGAATCAGGCGGTTCCTGACGTTGGTGAGATCGTCGATCACGGTGCTCAGTGTGGAGGGTCGCCAAACGATCGGTCAGGAGAAGGCAAAAAGATCTTCCAAGCCCTGCGCGATGATCTCGGTGACGCGTCAGCGCCATCTGGATCGAGGGCGCGGACTTCGACGCCCACGCCGTTCTACCGACCGGACCTCACCACACGCACCCTGAGCTTCCCCCCGTAGCACGGACACCTGAGGTGAGGTCACTCAGTGGTGTCTGACGGCCTGTAGAGGGCCTCGAACGTGACGGGGCTGTGCATTCCGATGCTGGAATGTCGTCGGTATGGATTGTACCAGCATTCGATCCATTCAAAGATGGCGTTGGCTAGTTCTTCTCGTGTTTCCCAGCTTTGGCATCGAGAAGTTCGAGCTGCATCGCAATCGCCTACCGTTCCCATAGATCCGAGCAAGCCTGCATCTCGCAGCCGCTTGCCAAAAGCCCAGATGTATATTGCGTGCCGTGATCGGAATGCAGAATGGTCGAGCGGGTTCCCGGCCTCCGCCGGGCCACCGCCATCGTTAATGCATTCACCACGAGGTCCGTATCCTGTCGTGCGTCGATGGACCAGCCGATGACGCGTCGTGAGTAGGCGTCCATGACGGCGGCGCAATATAGCTTTCCCTCGCCGGTGGGATGTTCGGTGATGGCGGTCAGCCAGAGTCGATCGGGCGCCTCGACGTCGAAGCGGCGCTGCACCAGGTCCTCCTCGGTGGCCTGGTTGACCAGGTTGCGGCGGCCTTTGCGCCGGTAGACGCCCTGCAAACCGGCCGCGCGCATGAGCCGCTCGACGCGCTTGCGGTTGACCTGCTCACCCAGGCCGAGCGTGAGTTCGGCGTGCACCCGCGGCGAGCCGTAACTGCCGCGCGAGTCGGCGTGGATCTGCCGGATCATTTTGGTGAGTTCCTTATTGCGGAGTTCACGCGGCGGCTCGGGCCGGCCGAGCCCCGTCATAATATCCTGAGGTTGACACCTGAAGTACTCGGCAGGCCACCGCGACCGGGGTACGGTTCCCGGCGAGTTCGCGGACCAGCGAGTAGGTTACTTTGGGAGGACGTTCTCCCGGGCAAAGTACGCCGCCGCCCGCTTGAGGATGTCGTTCTCCGTCTCCAGCTGTTTATTGCGGCGGCGCAGCTCGGCGAGTTCCTTCTTCTCTGTGCTGGTCAATCGGTCACCGGTGCCGGCGTTGTCATCGGCGTCGGCTTGTCGCAGCCAGTTCTGCAGGCATGAGCGGCTGACACCCAGGTCCTTGGCGAGCTGGAGGAGTGGTTTGTCACCTTGGCGGGCGAGCTCGACCGCGCGACGCCGGAACTCGGCGGGGTGTGGCGAGGGCATGGAGGACATCCTTCCTGATGATCAGGGGTGACCTCAGGTCAAGTGTCCGGAGAACGGGGGGAAGCTCAGGCGACGTAGTTCAGCGTTGCACGCGACAAATCGATGGCGGCGCGATAGAAAAGCAGCCGAGGCTCCTGGTTGTGACGGATCTGGTTGTGGTGATCAATCCATCTACCAGGGGCTTCTTACGTCGTCAGGCGAACACCACAGTCGCGATCATGCTGTGACCAGCACCCCGCAGCCAGGGGATGCAAAAGCCTCATTGTGTCGGTGGGTGCTGCGAGCATGACGACATGATCGCTACTCCTGACGACAACACCCGGTTCTCCGATGTGAGCTCTGCCATGGGGGACGGCTACTGCTTCACCTATGTCCACGGCTTGGCGCCTGAGGAAGTAGCGACCCGGCTCGGTGGCCGGTTAGAGGAGTTCACACCCATGACGCTCGAGGAACTGGCCGGGGTCGCCTACTCCCGTCACGACGGGAAGAACATGTTCTTCGGTGCCGTCGCCATCGAAGACTGGGTACTCCTCGTCGAGCCCCTCGGCTCGCTCGGCGTCACCGAAGAGATCATCATGCCGCTGTCGGCGAGCACCCGCCTCGTCTCCCAGTACTACCTCGACCTCAAGTGCATGGACTACTTCTACTGGATCGAAGACGGAAAGATCCGGTTCGAGTACATGAACCAGGACGGCTACTCCCACTGGATTAGAGACGGAAAGATCCAGCTTGAGTTCCCATACCCGGAACGCTACTCAGAGGAGATGCCGGCCGAACTCGCAGAGACCATGCAGCGGATCGACTCCCTCTACCCACCACACACCTACCCCCACCAAGGGCCAGCGTTCCTCCTGGCCGAGCGTCTCACCGGGATCACAATGACGCCGCAGCTGCTGGAGGAGTCCACCTACCTGTGCGGAGGCATTCCCAACCCGAGGTGAGCGGAACCCGACGTCCGCACCGTCTTCGGGTTGGCCGCGGCCGGTGGGATCACTCCGCTGCAAGCTTCTGCGGGCTTCACGGGGGCACCATTCTCTGCGGGCCTGCAGCACCAGGCCATCAGGATGAAAAAGCCTCACTGTGGCAGGGCAGGCCGGGGTACGCACCAGCCCGTTCCTGGTGGAGCTCGACTCCGCCGACCTGACCATGATCGCGGGCCTGATCGACTCCGGCAAGGTGCGGATCGAGGTGGAGGGAGGCCGTCGAGGTCCACCGACTGGGCCCATCACCGTCTGACTTACGGTCCTTCAGCGGTGGATCCGGGCGGCCATGCCGATCACCTGGGTGGGGGCTTGTAAAGGGAGGACGGTGTCACTCACCATGGATGAGCAGGTGATCGAAGTGCTCACAGGCTGTTGAGGAAAGCGGGAGTGAGGCAAGGATCGTGCCTCAGGATGAGCTCATTGAGTTGGTGTAAATCGGGAGCGGGCAGAGCGCCCAATTCAGCAAGTTTATCGCACAGATAGGAGAAAGCGGCGAGTGCCTCGCCACTACGGCCGGCGAGATGAAGGGCGAACATCAGCTTGCCGACCAGACGCTCGTGATAGGGGTGCCCGGCGAGGAATCGACGGAGCTCGATGATGGCGTCGAAGTGTTGCCCCATACTTATCTCCGCATCGCAGAAGATCTCGACCGCGGATGCGTGCCTCTCCTGGAGTTCCAGCGCGGCCAGCTGGAAGTCGTGCCCTTCCATTCCGTCCAATATCGGCCCTCTGACCAGCCCTAAGGCCTTCTTCGTCAAAGCCACGGACTTGTCGGCTGGTCCTTGCCTGGCGAGTTCGACGAGAGACGTGAATTCCTGGCTGTCGAGCGTCTGCCGGCTGGTGGGCACACGATAGCTGCCGTCTCTGTACTCCACCCCAGCGCCCAGCGCGCGCAATTCCATGACGGCCTTGTGCACCTGGGTCCGGGCGCTCCTCGCCGGCGTACGATCATGGTAGACGGTGTCGATGAGAGTCTCCATGCGCACCCATTGCCCGTCCCCCAGCAGTAGTCGGGCGAGGACGGCCCGGCTTCGTTGCTTGGCGGGATGGACTTCGCAGTTGTCGCGCCAGAGAGTCACAGGGCCCAAAATGCCATAGCGGACAGTAGTCACGCTCCCACCTCTCTCTTTCTGACCAAGCATGATCATTATCGCTCAACGCTGGTCATCCGGAGCCCTTGGCATGGGGCCATGTAGCTCGCCCTGGGCATCCGGGCCTGGATGGTGGTGTGAGAGGTCCCGGAGACGGGCCGCCGGCGGCCTGTTCATCAGAGTGCCAGCGGCGCCGCAGGTTCGCGGATTCGAGCCCATCTCCATCGTCCCAGGCTGAAGGCGGCCTCGCCTGTTTCGCCGTTCTTTCGTTAAATGCCATGGCGGCTGAGGAAGGGGCGAGGAAGCGTTGGGGAAGCGGTTTCCGTAGTATTCAAATGCACCGGTCGAGAGGGGCGCCTGGAGGACACGTGGATCGGCGATACGAGCTCTACTGCAGGATTGACCAGCACTTCTATGATCGGGTCGAAAATGTGAGCTCCGACATGTTTCCCGTGCTCCGTGAGGACTCCACGCCGCCGGGCTGGCGTCGTGGCATGACGCCTGGCTGGATTCACTACCACCCGCCCGGGGCGCATCTGCCCAGGCAGGGCTGGAAGATACACGTATCGGCGACGAGACAAAACGCCGAGCGCGTTCTCGATCAGGTGTCGCACTACTGCTTCGGTCGGGGAACCGCTTTCAAAGCGGTCCCCGGTCCCGGAGAATGGCGCAATCGAAACGACAAGTACGCGGATCGATCCAGCAGCGGGAAGCTCGTCACCATCTATCCGTCCGACGAGGAACGACTCGCCACCATCCTCGAAGAGCTTGGATCATTGCTGACCGGTGAGGAGGGGCCGTACATCTTGAGCGATGTGCGTTGGGGAGACGGCCCACTGTACGTTCGCTATGGAGCCTTCCAGGATCGCCGCACCCATGATGGAACCCCGGCCATCGAGGACCCGTCGGGTAACCTTGTCCCCGACCCGCGCGGTCCTGTCTTCGCTCCACCCGCGTGGGCTCCCGTCCCGGCCATCATCAAACCGGCGATCCAACTGCGCGAGCGCACACGGCTCGACGATTTCCCCTACGAGATCGAGCATGCGCTGCACTTCTCGAACGGCGGGGGCGTTTACTACGCCCGTACCGGTGGCACGGGGCGCGAGGTCGTGGTCAAGGAGGGGCGCCGCCATGCCGGCGTCGACAAGGCGGGACGCGACGCGGTGGATCGCCTGCGCCGAGAAAGGGACATCCTGCAGCGTCTGAGCGGCCTTCCTGCCGTCCCCGAGCTGATCGATTACGTCGCTGTGGACCCTCACGAATTCCTGGTCGAGGAGTTCATCGCCGGTGAGACCCTGTGGGCGGCCTGTAACCGGCGCAATCCGCTGATCCGGGCCGGTGAGCCTGAGCCACACCAACTCGCCGAATACGGACGGTGGGCGAAGGACGTCTGGCATCGTGTCGCGGACGCTGTCCACGCCATGCACGAGCGGGGTGTGGTCTTCGGCGACCTCCACCTCTTCAACGTGTTCGTTCACGATGACGAGATCCGCCTCATCGACTTCGAAGGAGGATGGTTCATCGAGGAGGGCGGCAGACAGGTGATCGCAAATCCCGGATTCGCCGCTCCCGCCGGTTCCGCCGGTTCCGCCGTGGACGAGCACGCGCTCGCCAGCCTGAAAGTCGCTCTCTTCGCTCCGCTGACCTCGCTGGCGCTGGTCGACGAAGACAAACCAGAGCAACTCGTCGCCATCATCGCGCCCACGTTCGGCGTCGAGCGTTCGTGGTTCTCCCGGCGTGGCGTCACGAGATCGTCACCGGCCGACCCCGTCGCGTCACTCACCCGGGCGATCGTGGCGAGCGCCACCCCTGACAGGGCCGATCGGCTGTTTCCCGGTGACATCAACCAGTTCCTGGCGCCGGGCGGAGGGCTTGGATTCGCGCATGGTGCGGCGGGCGTGCTGTGGGCGATGCGGCAAGCGCGACGCGAGCCGTTCCCCGAGGGGGAGCGCTGGCTCGTGGACCGAGTGCGTGCGGACGGGGCGAGCTTGACCTCGGGTTTCTACGACGGGCGGCACGGCATCGCCTACACGCTGTGGGATCTGGGACACCATGACGAAGCTGTCGGTCTCCTGCGGATGCTGGCCAGGGAGTTCGACGAGAACATGCCCGACCAGAGCCTGCTTACCGGGCTGTCCGGCGTCGGCCTCAACTGGTTGCATCTCGGACAGCAATGCGGGGAGGAGCGCTTCACCGGCTTCGGCATCAGGGCAGCGGAGTCGGTGACCCGGGCGCTGGGCGGGGTGGAGTCGGTACCGGAGCTCAGTGGTGGCGAGCACGGGCAGGCCGGGCTCATGCACGGCTCGTCGGGGAAGGCGCTGCTGCTCACCGCCGCGTACGAGGCCACGGGCGACCTCCGCTTCCTCGATGCCGCTGAAGTAGCCCTTCGCCAGGACCTACGGCGATGTGTCGTGATGGACGACGGTGGATTGCAGGTCAACGAGGGCAGCAGGGGCATGCCCTACCTGGCCGATGGCAGCGCCGGCATTGGGTTCGCGATCCAGCGGTACCTCAGCCATCGCGAGGTCTCCGATCTTCGGGCGCAGCTTGAGCGCATCAGTCGCGCGGCAGGTTCCTCGTTCTATCTCTTCCCTGGCCTCTTTCATGGCATGGCCGGGCAGATCCTCCTCAACGCGCGCTTAGGAGACAAGGCCGCCGTCCACCGGCAGGTACGCGGCCTCGACTGGCACGCGGTGACCTGGAGAAACGAGCTGGCCTTCCCCGGCAGCCAGTTGCTGCGGCTTTCCATGGATCTTGCGACCGGGAACGCAGGCGTGCTCCTCGCCTTCGCAGCGGCCGCGGACGAGCCCGTGGTCGGCCTGCCGTTCCTGTCCCCAGACTTCTCAGGCGTCCTGTCCGAGGAGAAACGAACCGACGATGTGAGAAAGGAGGTGAACGCCGATGTCGCTCTTCGACCTGCAGGGGCTGGCCGGCACCGGTGACGTGGCCTTGCTGCACAGCAACACCAGCGTCTGGTGCTGCAACCCGTCACCGCAGCACAGCAGCAACTCCATCACCTGCTGGGATGACGGCACCTGCTGAGCGCTGACCGAAGATGAGGTGCTTGCCCCGAACCGAGATCGGGGCAAGCACCTTGTATCCCATTATGATCCCGGGAGACGCAAGAACGATGTTGTGGCTGGCGCGGCGAACCCTGCGGTGGCACAAGGGCACGGCGATCGGCAGCATCGCCGCGATCGTGGTGGCCGCGACCTTGTTGAGTGCCTTCATCGTCATGCTCGACTCCGTCGGCCGGCAGTCGCCACCGGTCGAGCGCTATGGGGCGGTCTCACTGGTGGTGCACGGGCGGGATCGGGGAGCGATCGCGCCGGAAACGGCCGAGCGCGTCTCCGCGGTCAAAGGGGTCGCCCGTGCCGTCGAGGAGCTGAGTTTCCCCGTGATCGTCCGAGGCGCCGACGGAGCGCCCGCCGTCCCTCCCGGGGACGAGAAATCCCACGCCTGGGGGCACGGCTGGTCGAGTTCGTCCGTCACTCCCTTCACCGTCCGGGACGGCCGGGCTCCCGCCGCCGCCGGCGAAGTGGCCTTGGACTCCAGGCTCGCCGCCTTCGCGGGGCTGGCGGCCGGTGACTTCGCGCGGATCACCGTGAACAGTGTGGCGCGGGCGTACACGATTGTGGGGGTCGTCCAGGCCGTCAGGCCGGTGCGGCATCAGTCGGCGGTCTTCTGGAGCGACGAGCAGGCCGCGGCGCTGGCCGATCAGGGCGGCAACGTGGACGCGGTGGCGGTGCTGGCCGAGCGGGGCACGGCACCGGACGCGCTCGCCCGCGAGGTGGCGAAGACGGCTCCGGGGCTGCGGGTGTCCACCGGTCCCGCGCTCGCCTTCGCGGACGGCAACCTGTTCGATGACGCGACGGTGACGCAGGCGATGTGGTTCACCGTCGTACTGATCGGGTTGATCGCTGTCGGTGTGGCGGGCGGTGCGATGGGGCTGGCTGTACGTCGCCGGCATCGGGAGATCGCCGTTCTCCGCGCGCTGGGGATGACGCCGCGCGGGGTGCGGGGGATGCTGCTCGCCGAAGGGCTGGTGCTGGCGCTCCTGGCCGCCGTTCCCGGTATCCCGCTCGGTGTGCTGCTCGCGTCGCTGATCAGCGATCGGCTGCACGGTTTCTTCAAGTTCAGCGCCTCCTTCGAGGTCGTCGTCACCCCCTGGGGGGTGGTGTGGGCGCTGGCGGTCCTCGTTCTTACGGCGGAGACGGCGGCGCTGCTCGCCGTGCGAGCGGCCCTGCGGATCCGCGCGGGGGACGCCCTGTCCGAGGCGGTGAACGCCGAGCGCCCGCTCAGCCGGGCGCGCCGGATCACCGGGATCGTGTGCCTGCTCCTGGCGGTGCCGCTCACGGCGGCCTGGGCGGGCGGCCTGCTGCCCGAGAGCGCGAGTCTTCTGGGAACGATGGGTACGCTCGCCCTGCTCGTCGCGGGTGCCGGCGCTCTCGGACCTTCGGCGGTGGTGGCGTTCGCGCGGTGGCCGGGAAGCCTGGTGGGCCGATGGTGGAACGTCGGCGGTTTCCTCGCCAAGGCCAACGTCGCCTTCGGCCATCGCCGGTTCGCCGGCGTGATGGGGCCGCTGGCTCTGGGGATGACTCTCGCCGTCTCCGGCGTCGGGCAGCAGGCCTACTTCAACTGGAAGTCCGCTTCCGACGCGGCGGCGCCCGCCTCGGTGGACCACGTCATCGACCCCGCGTACCAGGGCATGCGGCTCTCCGGCGACCTGCACGTGGAGCTTTCGCGGACCCCCGGGGTCGAGCAGGTCATCGGGCTCCGCGCGATGCCGGATGTCACGGTGAGCAGGTCAGGAGTGAGCAGGACGACGCCTGTCGCCATGGTCACGGGCAACCCGGCGGAGGTCTTCCCGCTCGCTGCGCTGAAGGGAGCCTGGCCGGAGTGGGGCGAGCGCAGCGTCGCGCTGTCCGCGCCGCTGGCCGCGGCGCTGGGCGCCGACGCCGGGGAGAGGGTCGATGTCCGGGTGCCCGGGGCGCGGCAGGAGCCGTACCGTGTGGTGGCCGTCTATGAGGCGTCGCCGGCGGGCGCGCCCGTCTTCGTCGCCACCTCGCCTCGCGCCGCCGATCGCCTCTACCTGCGGACGTCGGCGCGGACCACTACGGCGGCCCTCCTCGCGGCGGCGCACCGGATCTCGGAGGACGGCCTCGCGCTGGAGGTACGCACCCGGCAGGAGTCGGTGGAACACCAGGCGGTCGTGAACGCCGACAGGAACCGCACCATCATCTACGTGATGGGCCTGGTCGCGGTGTTCTGCCTGCTGGCCTCGGTCAACGGCCTGGGCGTGGGCATGCTGGACAGGCGCGCGGAGTTCGACGGCATGCGCATGCTGGGCGTGTCGCGCCGTCAGGTCTACCGGATGATCGGCTGGGAGGTCGCCCTGACCATCGCGCCCATCGTCGTGCTGGCCACCCTGCTCGCCACGTGGGGCGTGGTGCTGTTCGCCGCGCGGACCCCGGACTCTCTGTCACTGCTGTCGAGCTTTGTGCCGTGGGACTGGATCGTCGTCCTGGGCGGTGTCGCCTTCGTGCTGAGTGCCGCGGGAGCGCTGGTGGCGGCGCGTACCGTGCTCAAGGACGCGTGACCGAGATGACGGCGTACGGGAGCTTCGGGCGATTCTTACGGCTGTTCACGGGGCGGATCAGCGTTCTCATACTTCTGATCTGCGGCAACTCCGTCCTCGGACTGCTTCCCATCCTGATCGGCCGCTGGTTCATCGACGATGGGGTGCTGCCGAGGAACGAGGACCGCATCTGGTTGCTCGGCGGCATGCTCGCCCTCTCCGCCCTTGCCCTCGCCATGATCACCCTGCTCCAGAACTGGTACGCCGTCCGTCTGGGCGAGGACATGGTCCTGCGCCTGCGCGAAGACCTCTTCGCCCACCTGCGCGGCCAGGCCATCGGCTTTTTCCAGACTGCCAGGGCCGGCGCGATCGTCTCCCGGCTGCACGGCGACGTGGTGAGCGTCCAGCGGGTCGTTACCTCGACCATCCCGTCCGTGGTGGGAGCGGTCGCCACGATGGTGACCGCGGGCGCGCTGCTGGTCAGCCTCGAATGGCGGCTGGCGCTGGCGACCATGGTGCTCGTACCCCTCATGTACGCCATTACGACGTGGTTCTCGCATGCGCTGAAGGCGGTGAACCGTCGCCAGATGGCGGCGTACGCCACCATGGACGCGCGGGTCGCGGAACGTTTCAGCGCGCCGGGTGCCGAACTGCTGACACTGTACGGCGACGCCCGGCGCGACCTGGAAGCCTTCGGTACCGACGCGGGAGAGGTCCGGGACCATGCGGTCCACCAGGGCATGCTGGCCGGGGCGCTGTCCGGTTTCCTGGCTCTCGCCTTGGGAGTGACCAGCGCCGCTGCCTACATCGCGGCCGGACTGGGAGTGGCTTCCGGCGCCCTGACCCTGGGAGCGATGGTCGCCCTCGTCACCCTGCTGGCCCGGTTGTACGGCCCGATCGTCACGCTGGCCGGCATTCGCGTGGAACTCGTGGCCGGCCTGGTCAGCTTCGACCGGGTGAGGGAAGTGATGGCGTTCCCGCCCGCCGTGACAGACCTCCGCGGCGCCGGGCGGCTCCCGGAGCCGGGAGCGCACGGCATCGTCTTCTCCGAGGTGACCTTCGACTATCCAGCCGGCGGGACCCTGGCCCCGGCGTCCTTGTCGGGAGATCGGCCGGACGGCGAGGTGGCACGCGGACGGGTGCTGGACGGTCTCTCCCTCACCATCGCGCCGGGCGAGACCGTCGGAGTGGTCGGCCTGTCGGGGGCGGGCAAGTCCACGCTGGCCAGGCTTCTGGTCCGCCTCTGGGACGTCACCTCCGGCGAGATCGCGATCAACGGGCAGGACATCAGGAAGATCTCGCTGGAGAGCCTGCGGCGTGAGGTCGGAGTACTCAGCCAGGAGCCGTTCCTGCTCAACGACACCATGCGTGCGAACCTCCTGCTGGCCAGGCCGGAGGCGAGCGAGGACGAGCTGGAAGCGGCCTGCAGGGAAGCCCGCATCTGGGAGACGATCGCGTCCTCACCGGACCGCCTCGACACCATGGTCGGCGACGGCGGGCTGCAGTTGTCCGGGGGCGAACGGCAACGCCTCGCCGTCGCGCGGCTGCTGTTGAAATCGCCGTCCATCGTCGTCCTGGACGAAGCCACCTCGCACCTGGACAGCTCGACCGAGGGTGCGTTGCTGCACACTCTCCGCCCATTTCTGAAGGCCCGGACCTGCCTCATCATCGCGCACCGGCTCGCCGCGGTACGAGAGGCGGACACCATCGTGGTCCTTGACCGCGGCCGGGTCGTCGAGCAGGGCACGCACGACCAGTTGAGCGAAGCCAATGGCCATTACACGCGATTTCTCCGGGAATCCCGAACAATTACGGAGCGGCAGGAATGACTCGGCATGAGCAGGCGGAGGAAGTGCTCCGGCTGGTGGACGTGCGCAAAGTGTACGACTCGGGCCGCACCGAGGTCACCGCGCTGGAGGGGATCTCGATGAGTTTCGCCCGTGGCTCGTTCACGGCGATCATGGGACCTTCCGGATCGGGAAAGTCCACATTGCTTCAGTGCGCGGCGGGATTGACGAAGCCGACCTCCGGCGGAGTATGGCTGGGCGGGCAGCCCATCGACGGGCTGGATGAGAAACGCCTGGCAGAGCTGCGCCGCGATCGCATCGGCTTCGTTTTCCAGTCGTTCAACCTGCTGCCTGCCCTGACCGCGAGGGAGAATGTGACGCTGCCTTTCCGGCTGGGGCGCAGGAAACCTGACGACCAGACCGTGGAGCAGCTGCTGCGCTTCACCGGAATCGCCGGCCACGCCGACCGGCGGCCGAACGAACTGTCCGGCGGCCAGCAGCAGCGCGTGGCCATCTGCCGGGCGCTGGCCCACCGCCCGGAGTGCGTGTTCGCCGACGAGCCCACCGGAAATCTCGACATCACCTCCAGCGGTGAAATTCTTCGCCTGCTGAGAAGCGTGGTCCGGGACCTGGGGCACAGCGTGCTCATGGTTACGCACGATCCGGTGGCCGCGTCGTACGCCGACTCGGTGGTCTTCCTGGCCGACGGCCGCATCGTGGACGTCACGCACGCACTTTCCGCTGACAAGATCGCCGGACGGCTGGCCCAGCTGAGCCGCCGCTGAGCTGATCGCGCCTGCGGCACAGGTCGCGGTGTATCCGTTCTTGGAGCGGAGCGCTTCCCATATCGAGGACCCGGACATACGCTTCCCAAAACATCTGCCGATGGAGCAGCGCCGCAGCCCCCAGGGGGACATGATGCCACGGCGATCTTGGGTACTGCGCTGGTCAGCGGGCATGGTGGCGGTGGCGCTCGCGGCGTTGGGGCAGCCGGCGCCGGCCGCGGGCGCCGTCGGGGACTTCGTCGTGTACGGGTTCAGCCAGTCGGACGTGCACGAGGAGGACCCGCAGGTCTACGAGCTCGACCCGGACACCACCATCCGCGCGATCGGGAAGTGGTCCACAGCGGGGGACGAGGCGGCCGACTACGACTTCACGCAGATCGATCGCTACCACGCCAAGGGCATCACCTTCATGGGCAGCGGTACGGCGAGCGTGATCTTCCCGAAGGACTTCGCCACTGCCGAGATCTTCGACGACATGTCAACGCGCGACGCGGACGGCAATCCGGTGCCCCATGACGAATTCGGATTTCCTGAGCCGGCGCGGCGGGGCAACATCTTCAATCCCAGATATCGCGAGTACCTCCTGTCCTGGGCGCGCATCCAGGTGGACGGCGGAGTCGACGGGCTCAACTTCGACGAGATCAACGCCGGATTCAGCGGTGGGTCGAAATACGGCTTCAACGGCAACGAGGGCTTCGACGACTACGCGCTCGCCGACTTCAACCGGTACCTCTTGGAGAAGTATCCGGCCTTCACCGCCGCAGACTGGAAGTCGCGCTTCGGCATGACCGACGACAACCTCCTCCGCCGCGACCTGCCGTCCAGCTTCGACTACCGCACTTACCTGCGGGCCGGCGGCTGGAACCGCGACCCCCTGAACGCGGCGAACCCGCTCGCCGCCGAGTGGGGCCGGGTGGTCGCCAACCGCATGTACGCCGAGGACACGTCGTTCACCGCCACGTACCTCCGCCGGTACTGGAAGGAGCTGGTCGACAAGACGCGGGCGTATTCCTGGCGCACCCGGCACCGGGGCATTCTCATCTCCTCGAACGGGCTGTGGCCTTATGTGGACTTCAACAGCGTCGGCATGTACCCGTGGAATCCGGACGAGCAGACACCCGATTTCCGAGGCGCCGACTATGTGCCGGTGGTGGAGGGCCATCTCAACGGCGCCAAGTCGCTCCAGTCGCAGTACCGCTATCTGAAGGAGCAGAGCGCCAGGATCGCGGGCCACGTGCCTGTCGTCGTGTTCATCGACTGGCCGAACGACATGATGACCAGCTACCTCAACCTGCCGCTGCGGGAGAAGAAGGACTACTGGCAGATCTTCGGCGCCGAGGCGTACGCGAACGGCATTTTCCCCGCCTTCCACCTGAAGGACACCGTCGGCAGCCCCACCGCCACGGACCTCGGAATGATGGACTTCTTCAAGACCTACACCCGCTTCTACAAGGACCACCGCGCGATCTTCAGCGACAACGCGATCAGCACCCAGGCGGTACGGGTCAGCGCCGCCCACGTCGCGGCGAGCCTGCTCGTGCAGCGTGGCACCGGAAAACGCTCCCTCCACCTCGTCAACCACAACTACGACCAGGGCATCACACCCCAGTCAGGGTTCACCGTGGAGGCTGACCTCGGCTCCTGCCCGCGTCGCGTCTCGCTGGTCTCGCCGGATTTCCCGCAGTCGAAGTCGCCGGCATTCTCCTGCCGGCACGGCAAGCTGAAACTGACGGTAGACCGCCTCGACCACTACGACATCATCCAGCTGTAGCCGGAGCCAGAGGTCACCGCAGTCGAACATCCCCCGCAATCGGGACGTTCAGGACGCTTCGGCCAGCACGGTACGGGCCAGGTCCGCGGCCTCCTCCGGGGACAGTTCCGTGCCACGCAGGAACGCCTCGGCGTGCGCGGCCTCACCCAGGACGGCCCTCGTCACCGCCATGATGCGATCCACGTCACCACGTTCGGCGGGCGGCAGCGGCGCGCCCACGCTTCGCCGCGCCGCGTCCGCCGCGCCGAGCAGCAGCGTCGCGCTCTCGGCTCGATCCGCGTCCCCGGACAGTGCCGCCGCGCCCGCCAATCCCTCGAAGGACAGGGCCACGGCGCGCGGCTCCCCGATCGAACGGGCGACCTCCAGCCCACGCAGCTGACTGTCCGCGGCTCGCGCCGCGTCCCCGCGCAGCTCGGCGGTGAAACCCAGCTCGACCAGCAGCAGGTGCTCGCCGGCCGCCGAGGACACGAGCTCGTCGCGGAGCCGGGCCAGGTACGTCTCCGCCGCGCCGAGGTCACCGGACCGGCGGGCCCCGAGGGCGAGCCCCATGACCGCGTGTACCTCGCCGTAGACGTACCCCTGGTCCACGGCCCGCCGCAGGGCCTGTTCGTGCAGCTCACGGGCGCGATCCCAGTCATGGGAGAGCAGCGCCAGCCGGCCCAGCCCGGACAGGCGGGCGGCGACCTCCGCCGCCAGCTCCAGCTCCTCGGCGATGCGCAGCCCTTCGCTCTGGCGGCGGGCCGCCTCGGTGTAGTCGCCCTTGATCTCGGCGAGCGTGGACAGCGGTGACACGGTCTGCAACTCGCCCCAGCGGTCCCCGAGCTCGTGGAAGAGCTCGGCGCTGCGCAGGCCGTCGCGGGTGACGATGCCGAGGTCGCCACGAGCCAGTGCGTTCATGGCGCGCAGCCCGAGTACGGCCGCGGTGCCCCAGCCGTCGGAGGCCAGGAGGCCCTGCGCCCGGGCGTTGACCTCCTCGCTCGCGTCGGGGAGTCCGGCGTGAAAGAGGCCGTACGCGTACAACCACAACGCCCGGCCCCGCCGTACCGGATCGGTGATCTCCTCGTGCGGCGGCAGCTCTGGGCGGGAGCGGTCGCCGGTCAGCAGCGTGAACGCGCCTTCCAGTACGCGCAGGCCGGCGGCTTCGGGGGCGAGGGTGAGCACCGCCGACAGGGCGCGGCGGCCCTCGCTCAGCCGGCCACGCAGCAGCCACCACCAGCAGAGAGCGGTGGACAGCCGGACGGCAGCCCCGTCTCCCACGGCAGCCGCGCTTGAAAGGACGGCTGTATCCGGGGAGACGGCCTCCTGGAGCGCCGACCGGACGTTGGCGGCTTCGGCGTCGAGGCGGCCGAGCCACGCCTGCTGCCGCGCGCCGCGGAGCTGGGGCTCGGCCTGTTCGGCGAGGTCCAGGTAGTGGTGCAGATGCCGCTCGCGCACGTCGGCGAGTTCGCCGGCCTCGCGCAGCCGCTCCCTCGCGTACGCGGCCACCGATTCGAGCAGCCGATAGCGCGGCCCCGCAGGGCTGCCGGTCATGACGACCAAGGATCGGTCGACCAGGCGCGTCACCAGGTCGAGCACCTCGTCGCGGGCCACTCCTGCCCCTGCGCACACCGCTTCGGCCGCGTCCAGCGTGCAACCGCCGGCGAACACGGCCAGGCGGCGCAGCACCATCCGCTCCGGCTCGCTGAGCAGCTCCCAGCTCCAGTCGATCACCGCTCGCAGGGTCTGCTGCCGTGCCGGGGCGGTCCGCTGTCCGGTCGTGAGCACCCGGAACCGGTTCTCGAGCCGCGCCGCCAGCTCCCGCACTCCCAGGCCCCGCACCCGGGTCGCCGCCAGTTCGAGCGCGAGCGGGATACCGTCGAGGCGGTGGCAGATCTCGGCCACCGCTTCGCGGTTCTCGCCGTCGGGGACGAAGCCCGGGGCGGACGCGGAGGCCCGCTCGGTGAACAGCCGGATCGCGTCGGCCGGTTGGAGCGGCTCGACCAGGTACACGGTCTCGCCCGCCAGGCCGAGCGGCTCCCGGCTGGTGGCCAGGACCTTCGCTCCCGGCGCCGCGCGCAGCAGCAGGTCCACGAGCTCGGCGGCCGGCTCGACGACCTGTTCGCAGTTGTCGAGCACGAGCAGGATCCGGCGCTCGCGCAGGGCGGAGACCAGCCGATCGGTGGGTGCCCTGGCCGTTCCGGCGCCCGGCGTACCGCCCGGGACGTCGCCGCTCAGGCCGAGCGTGGCCGCGACCGCCTGCGCGAGATCGGCGACGCCCCCGCGCTGGTCGGCGAGCTCGACCAGCCACACCCCATCCGGGAAGCGCGCGGCCCGCGACGAGTCCTCGAGCGCCGCGATCCGTGCCGCCACCTCCACCGCGACCCGCGTCTTGCCCACCCCGCCCAGCCCGATCAACGTGACCAGGCGGGCCCCGCCGAGAAGCCGGTCGACCTCCTCCAGAGCAGGCCCGCGCCCGACCAGAGCGGTGAGCTGGGCGGGAAGATTCGACAGCAGCCGATCGGGAACCCCAGGCGGCGGGCCGAGCGACGCGTCCTGGCGCAGGATCGCCTGGTGGAGCGCGGCCAGCTCCGGGCTGGGGTCGACGCCGAGCTCGTCCGCCAGCCGGTGACGTAACTCCTCGTACGACGCCAGCGCCTCGCCCTGGCGACCGGCCAGGTAGAGGGCCCGGAGCTGAACGGCGCGCAGCCGTTCACGCAGCGGATGGCGGGCCACCAGGGCGGCGAGTTCCCCGGTGAGCAAGAGGTGGTCACCCGCGGCCAGGCGGCTCTCGGCCTGCTCCTCCACGACGGCGAGGCGCTGCTCGGTCAGACGGTGCGCCGCCGCGCGGGCGAACTCCTCGTCGGCGAAGTCGGCGTATGCCGGACCGCGCCACAGTTCGAGCGCCTCGGCGAGCAGCGCGGCCCGCGCCGCAGGGTCGGCGGAGCGGGCCCCGGCCACCAGGGCCAGGAACCGGTCCGCGTCCACCTCGTCGGCCGGGCCGAGGCGCAGCAGATAGCCCGGCGCCTGGTAGGCCACCCGGTCGCGCCCGACGACCCGGCGCAGCTGGGAGACCTTGGCCTGCAGGGCGTTGGCGGGGTTGCCCGGTGGCTGCGCCCCCCACAGGTCGTCGATGAGCCGATCGGCGGTGACCGGCCGCCCCTCGTGTATGAGCAGATCGGCGAGCAGCGCCCTGACCTTGACTTCGAGAACCTTGACCGGCCGGCCCTCGTTGTCCCGCACCGCCAGCGGACCAAGCACTCCGAACCACACAGCGATCACCGTACACAGCGCCGGCCGGCGGACCGTCAGCGGACCATCAGCCGCTCCGAAGCGCTCAGGAGCACAGTCGGACCCATCCCCACCACATCGAGAGATCGGACCAGGACCATGACCGGCTCAGCGTTGACCTCCCGCCTGTACGAACCCGCCAGGCTCGGCTCCCTCCACCTCCCCAACAGGCTGGTGATGGCGCCGCTGACGCGTAACCGCGCGTCGGCCGACGGCGTCCCCACGCCGATCATGGCGACGTACTATGCCCAGCGCGCGTCCGCCGGATTGATCATCGCCGAGGCCACCACACCGAACGCGGTCGGGCAGACTTATCCCGATATTCCTGCCATCTACCACGACGCGCACGTGGCCGGCTGGCGGCGCGTGACCGGGGCGGTGCGCGCCGCGGGCGGCACGATGTTCCTGCAGTTGCAGCACGGCGGCCGGATCGGTCACCCGGACACCAGCGGGCTGACGCCGGTCGCGCCCTCGCCGGTGGCCTTCTCCGACCCGATCCACACGCCCGGCGGATCCAGGCCGGGGGTCGTGCCCCGCGAGATGACCGTCGCGGAGATCCGATCCACCGTGGACGACTTCGCCGCCGCCGCCCGGCGGGCCATCGACGCCGGGTTCGAGGGGGTGGAGGTGCACGGCGGCAACGGGTACCTCATCCACCAGTTCCTCTCGGACGTCACCAACCGGCGCGGCGACGCCTACGGCGGCTCGGTGGCCGGCCGCATCCGCTTCGCGGTCGAGGTGGTCGAGGCCGTCGCCGACGCGATCGGTCCCGGCCGGGTAGGCCTGCGCATCGCACCCGGTGTCACGGCCAACGCCATGCGCGAGCACGACATCGAGCACGTCTACCCCGCGCTCGTCGGCGCGCTGGCGGACAAGGGCCTGGCATACCTGCACGTGGTGTTCGCCGACCCCGCCCAGCCCCTGTTCCACCGCATCCGCGCCGATTGGCCGGCGGCGTTGATCGCCAACCCGTCGCTGCCCTGGCCGGCCCCGTTCCCCGCCGATGGCGGCAGGCACGCGGGGGAGCGGCTGCTCGGGGCGGGCACCGACCTGATCTCGCTCGGCCGCGCCTTCCTGGCCAACCCCGACCTGGTCGAACGGTTCCGCCGCGGCGCACCGCTCAACCCGGTGCGCATGGAGCACTGGTACGGGGGCGGCGAACTCGGCTACACCGACTACCCGGCGCTGTCCGCCGCCCAGCAGCAGCGCGCTCCGGTCGCGGTCTGATCACCTGCCACTCGATACCGGCACACAGACCGGACATTGTGCCGAACGCGTACGACATCGTTGCGATTGACGTGCTATATATTCATTATAAGTAGCGTTAACTCAATAGCAGGGGAGCGCCGGCATGGGGTTCATGGTTCTGTCAGGGCTGGGCGGGATCGGGTTCGTGCTCGTCGGAGTCGCCGTCAACGTCCTCTACCTCCGCTCCGGCCTCCCGCTGCCGACGTCGGGCAAGGGCCTGGAAGCGGCCACCGACTCGTACGAGAAGGTCGCGGACGCGCTGAAGAAGCCGTCGGTGCTCGTACCGGTGACGTGGCTGTGCCTGACGCTCTTCGCGGCCGGGCTGCTGTCGGTGCTGTGGGACGGAAGCGCCGATCAGAGGGCGTGGGCGCTGGTGGGCTTCGCCGGAGTGCTGCTGCAGAACGCGACGTTCACCTGCGTCGAGGCGCTCCGGTTCGGCATGGCCACCGCCGCCCGCCACGGACACGGCTCCATGGCGGGCCTGTGGGGCATGAGCAACGTGCTGTTCGGGTTCAACCAGGCATTCCTGGCCATGGCGCTGCTCGGCTTCACCGCCGCCGGCGTCGGTGGCGGTCTCGTTCCCCTCTGGCAGGCATGCCTCGGATACCTCAGCGCCGCGCTGCTTCTCGTCGCCTCGCTCGCCGCCCCGTACAACGTCGAGGGCGGCAACCGCCTCGGCCCGGCGGGGCTGATCGGGTGGCTGGGCTGGATCACCTGGACAGTGGCGTACAGCCTGTCCCTGCTGCTGCGATAGCCTCCTCTACGCTACCCGTCATGAGCGCAGAGGGGACCCGGCGCCGCTACGACTCGCTCCGCCGCACGGCACAGGCGATGGAGACCCGCGCCGAGATCGCCCAGGCCGCGCGCCGGCTCTTCGTCGCGCGGGGATGGACGGCGACCACCGTACGCGACGTCGCCCGCGAGGCGGGAGTCTCCGTGCCGACGGTCTACTCCGTGTACGGCAACAAAGCCGGCCTGACCAGGGCGCTGGTGGACGCCGCCGGCCTGTCCGCCGACCCCTCCCGGCAACTCGCCGAACTGGAGGCACCGCAGGCCACGCCCGAGCGGCAACTCGCGGTCATGGCGGCCTTCGACCGGCGGCTGTTCGAACACGCCGGAGACGTCATCGTGCCCCTGCGCGAAGCCGCCCGTACGGAGCCGGAACTGGCCGCCCTCTACCGCGAGAGCCGTGCCCGCGCCGACGAGACCCGCGTGGCGGTGTTCTCCTCGTGGCAGACCGGCACCCTCCGCCCGGGCCTGGACGTGCGGACTGCCGCCGACATCTACGCGGGCCTGTGCAGCATTGACGTCTACACCACGCTCACCGCCGAACGCGGCTGGTCCCCGGACCGGGTCGAGCGGTGGTGGGGCGAAGCCCTGGCCCGCGAACTCCTGAACACACCGCCGGACCACAGGGCCTGAGCCTGGGGGAGCGATCGCGCAGCTCAGAAGTACTTCGAGGTCAGGTCGGTGGTGGGCCAGGAGGACACGGTCACCTTGTTCATGTCGTCGTCGATCCCGTCGTAGTCGAGCGACCCGCTCTCCTCGCGCCGGTTGAGCAGCAGGGCGTAACTGAACCCGTTCTGCAGCCGCGCCAGGTACGTGTACGTGCCCGGCATCGAGCCGTTGTGCCAGGTGTTGAGGTGGCCGGTGACCTGGCGGCACCACCAGCCGCCGCCGTACCAGGTGCCGTACTCGTTGGCGCCGATCTCCGGCTTGGCCACCAGCTTGGCGATCGAGGACGAGCTCAGCACGGTGCCCGGCCGGTCGAAGGCGAGGGTCCAGCGGACCAGGTCCACGGCGGAGGCCAGCCAGCCGCCGTAGGGGTACGGGACGACGGTGCCGGAGGTGTCCAGCACGGTTTTGTTCGTGTACTGCGACTCGTAGCGGACCTCGCCGGCCGCGGCCTCGCTCCTGAGGCTCTGGCCGAGCCTCATGCGGGTGATGCCGAGCGGCTGGAGCAGCTTGGTCTTGACGTACGTCTCGTAGGGCTGTCCCCACATAGCTTACGGATTGTCATGGTCTCCGTTGGAGCGGACCGGCAGACGCAGCGAGCGGCCCGCACCACAGCGCTGCGGCCTCTACGGGAGCTCTCGCCCCGGCCCGGGACCGCTCGCCGCCCGGGTCAGCCAGTCGGAGGGCGGCGCAAAGGGCGGCCCTACACACGGGACGTTTGTCCTGACTCGCATTCGCCACCGACCGGCGGTTCCTGCTCCCCCCGAGGTCCCGGCCTGCCCGCCGGAGGTCGGCCCGTCCACAGCCGCCAGACGATCAGCGCCGGCGCCCGCCGCGAGCCCGGTAACGCCTTCTTCGTGACAACCAAGAAAAATAACCCGTAACCCACCTTCGAGGAGTGGGCATCCAGTGGGATGCCCCTCCTGCTCGAGAGGCGGCAATGCAGTCACTGACCTACCTGCACGACCTTCTGGCCTCGACCCTCTTCACGGAAGGGCTCGACGGCGACATGGACCTGTGGGCGCTGGGATTCAGCGCCATCTGGCTCAAGGGCGCTGACCTCGACACGCTCGCTCCGATCTACCAGTTGGACCTCTCCACCCGCACCCCGTGCTACCTGAGTGAGATCCTCGGTCGGAACATCGACGACGAATCCCTCTGGATCGCCGAGGTCGGAGACTGGATCAGCATCGTGCCGGCAACTGCCGACCGTGACCATCTGCTGTCCATCACCACAGGCGGTCGTGAGGCCTTCGGCCTCAGCATGGACATCAGCAATCGGGACTACCTCCATTACGCTCGCGACGGACGCCTGGTGACCTCATTCAGTCCTTCCCAGCCGGAGTTGCGCTTCGGTGACGACCCATACGCGCTCGATCATCTGATGGAGGAGCTGCGCTTCCAGATCAGCGCGGACGACGTCTTCGACGATCGCGTTGACCGGGAGGAGAGCGTCAGCTCCGCCTTGGCCTTGATCGGACGCTTCACAGGAACCGACATCGCCGCCGACTGGTTCGAGGCGCAGTACTCGTGCATCCGGCCCACCTCCTGACGACTCATGCTCAGCCCGTGCGATTTCGTCGCCAGGTAGGCGGCTGACTTGCTGGCCTGACCGCGGTCCTCATAGAGATCCTCTACCTGGGCGCCTGGCCGCGGCTCGGAGGAGTACTTGCAGTGCATGAGCAGGATGTGCAGCTCGCGCTCCGCCTCCCGGACGGCGACGATGTCGGCGATCCCACCAGAGCCGTTGTCATCGAGACCACGTCTCAGGGGCCACGCGATAGGACCACTTGGATCATCCGGGCCTGGGTCGAGTCGGTGTCGCGGGTGCGTCCCTGCGACTCCTTGGTGATGTCGATGCCGGTCCAGTTCGGTACCTGGAGTCGGACGGGATCGAAGGGCGGGATGTCGCGTACGGGGTGCAGGAGACGGGCGGGCGCGCAGACAAGAGTGTCATTCTCGAAGAGGACCTGGAGCACGTTGTCGCGGCGGGCGAAGATCTCGGTGGCGGAGAGGTCACGTCGGGAGGTGGAGATCATCACTTCGCCGGCACCGGCGGCTCTCACCGCATCTGTCCGGCGTCGATGAAGATGGCGTAGGGCACCTGCCAATCAGGTGTGCGGATGACGAAGTGAACGGCTCCGTCCGGGACGTGGGGCGTAACCGGAGCCGCGGTGTTCCGCGTGTGAGCGGGTGTGCTGGCTGTCCGGCGAGGAATTCCATCCGCAGCCGTATGAGCAGCTCGCCGCCTCCTACGTTGCCGATGGCCAGCACGATGAGGCCCGTGCCGTCCTGTACGCGAAGGAACGGCGTCAGCAGCGTGATCGGGCGCTGCTCGGTCGGGTGTGGGGCCTTCTGCAGGACGTCACGGTCGGCTTCGGCTACAAGCCGTGGCGGGCAGCCGCCTGGCTCGTTGTCCTGTTGGCCATCGGCGGTGTCGTCTACTCGGTGTGGCCTCCGCCTCCGCTGAAGCCGAGCGAGTCACCGCACTTCAACGCCGTGATCTATGCCCTTGATCCGAGCGCCTGGATCAGCGCCGCCGGCGCCTGTGCCTGCTTGCCGTCGTTGTCTGCCTGGACACTGTGCAGTGCTCGGAGCTCGGCCGGCACGGCCAGTTGAAATTGACCGTCGACCGGCTCGACCACTACAACGTCATCCAGTTATAGCCGCAGCCCAGGGGGTGTGTCCTGGCCTTCGGGGGGTAATTAGAGGGCGGCTCCGGAGTCGAAGATGCGCCATCTTTCGCCTGGGTTATTCCTGCCCAGCAGATAACCCCAGTCCACATTCCCTTCCGAGTCTCCGGGCAGGCCGCTGTGCTCGCGGGACGAAAGCCGGAACTTCCCCCATACAGCAGCGACCTCGCGAAACTCGCGACGTTCCACGCATCCGGCATCGGCCCGCTGAAGAACCAGTCCCTCGATGCGCTGCCAATTGCAGTACGGCGCCCCGATCACGGATCGTTCGCGTTCGGTGAATGCTGGGGCGGCCAACTCCTGCATCGTGTCGACATCGCGAGCGACCAGCGCCTCCAGGTACGCACGTACGATCGCCTCCGGTGCGGCGCCCGGATCGGGCAAGGCGACCTGCCGGTCCGGCCCGGCGAACAGCCGGCACGCGTACACCTGGTAGGGGGCGCAGACCAAGGTCACGGAGACTCCGAGCGCGGACACCAGCACTACGGCGCCCAGGACGGCACCGATCCTGCGTCGGGTCGGATTTGCGCTCACGGGAGTGTCCTTTCCTCGCAGAAGGGAGGGGTGCGCGAGGGCACAGGCGCCCTCGCGCACCTGCTCACCAGTTGACGCGAATCGCGTAGACCTTCGTCTTGGGGTACTTCTTCTTTCCTGCGGTCATTCCATCAACGAGTGATCGCCACTGGTACGTGGGCTGATGCTGGGCGTAATACACACCCTTCCATGATTTCGATGACTTCTTGCTGACTACGGACACGTGGCCGAAAACGTTGTTACCGTGCCAGTCGATCAGGAGCAGGTCACCGACTCGGACGTTCGCCCACGAGCTGACCCAGCTCGCCCGCCCTCGCGTCTTGACGAAGTGCAGGTAGAAGTTGTGCGCGGCGGACCAGGAGTAGGAACTCAAGTACCGCCGAGGCCACGACTGGTACCACCAGCGGGGATCCTGGCGTTTGGTGAGCGCGCCGAGAGCGCCCGGCGGCACGGCCATCTTCACCCCACCTCCGTGGTAGAGGGCCTTGGAGGCGAAGTTCGCACAGTCGTTGTCGAAGTCGTACGGCTCGCTGTGGGCGTTGTTGACCGCCCAGGTCGCGATGGCCGGACGATTCACCGCCGCCGCGACGGTGTCGCTGTGCCGGGCACCGGCCGTCTCGACCGGATAGCCGTTCTGGTCAACGGGCAAGGGCACCGCGTCGCCGGGCAACGACGGCACCGAGGTGCCCGTGGGCAGGGCGTTCACCTCTCCAGCCCGGCCCTCGGGTCGGTCAGCGCCCGCCGCCTGCGAACGTAGCAGTCCAGTCCTGCCCGTGGCCGCGTCGAACACGAAGGCCCGTGCCAGCACGCTGGAGTCGTCGCTGGTCTCCTCGTTCGCGGTGCCGGCCTCGATGGTGGTGCGGACAGTTTCCTTGACGTTCGCGTGGACGGTGACCTGATTGGTGCCGGCGTTGAAGGAGACGAGCACGTCGTCCTGCGTAAGAGCCACGCTGGTCCGGTTGAATCCCTGCTGGGAGGACTGGGCGGCCAGGTCTATCAGGTCGGCGCCCTCCGCGTGGAGACTCGCGCGGATCAGTGTCGCCCGCGTCTTGCCTGCGAGAGCCTGATCCACCGTCGGGCTGTCGCCTTGCGCCAGTTCGTTCCTGGCCTGCTGGTACTGGCGAACCGCCTCGATGTACTGCTGGCTGCCGCCAGGGACGGAGCTCGGCGTGAAGGTGGCTGACGTCGTCCAGGCACCGGCCGCCGTGCTGTTCACCGCCCGGATCTGGGCCCTCCTCCAGGTGGGCGGAGGCGTCCACCTCCGCGCCGGAGAGGCTGGGCCGGTTGGCGCCCGTGTCCTTGATGACCTGCCGGCCCCGCTCCAGGCGCATCTCGTCGGAACCCTGGTTCACCCAGTAGGGGACGGCGTACGGGGTCCGCTGTCCCACGGGTCCGCCCAGCCCGCTGGTCTCGGTCCCGGTGTCCTCGTCGTCCCCGGCGAAGTACTTGCGGCGGGGGAGCAGGCCGGTCTCCATGACCGACTCGCCGATCGCCGTGTTCGCCGGCGCGACCCCCCGGGCACCGATCGTCCAGTGGTTGGGGTGGAAGAGCGTCTCCAGGTCCACGAGGACCGGATGAGGGCCGGCGGCGATGATGTTCTCGAAGTGCACGTCCACCGCGTGAAGGACATGGAGAAGGCCCAGGAGCACGCCTTGGCGGCGGTAGAAGTCCCGTACTTCGTCCGGGGACTCGCACGGACGACTCTCGACGAACTCCATCCACCCGTGGTCGCCCGCGTCAACCATGCCCAGCGTCCGGAGGTGAGGCGTCCCACCGCGCCGGTTGACCCACTCCAGCAGTTGCTGGAAGTGCACATCCACCGACAGAGACCGGGGTTTGTAGACGATCCGGGAGCCGGAGTCGAAGCTCAGCAGGCTGACGCTGCGCCCGCCTCCGTGCCTGTCACCTACCCTCGGTGTGACCTCGGTCAGGGCAGAGGTGCCTTCCGGCACCGGCACGCGTGCGCGAATCTCGGCCCAGTCCCGGGCAAGATCCGTCAGCAGGGACAGGCAGTGCCGGACCCACTGGTCCACCCGCTCGGTGATGAGGCGCGCGAGTACCGGATACTCGGTCAGCAGGCCGCGCGCGCGTTCGCGGTCCCCGAGCGAGCGGGCGAACTCCTCGAAACGCCCCTGCGCGGTTTCGGCGGTGAGCGTGCCCTCCAGCCGGGCAACGTTCAGCTCGAGTACGACGGTGCGTCCGACGAGCTGGTCCAACTCCCTGTACAGCGGGACCGTCAGGCTCCGCTCGACGGACTCCGTGTCGATCCGGAGGGGAAATCCTTCGGCCAGGTGCGCGATTCCCCGCCGCAGGCGCGCCACGCCCCGCTCGACCAGGGGGCGGGCCAGCGTGAGGAAGCCTTCCGCATGGGGATCCACCGGAACGGCCGGTGCGGGCGCGTCCTCCTCGGGGCGCGGAGCGTACGCCGCGTCCAGCTCCGCCCGCCAGGGCAGTGGCCGCCCGATCCTGGCGGCCACTGCCTGCGGAGCCTCTTCGAGGAGCCGCGGTAGGTCGTCGGTGGCAAGGCCGAGCGTGGCCAGGCGCTCGTCGAGCACCTTCCTGTCCTCGCGGAAGGGAGGCTGGGCGCACCACTTCTTGTACTTGCTCAGGGTGCGTTCGGAGAGATCGTTCGTGTCGAAGGAAGGCGTCGCTGCGGGGGCCGTACGGATCCGGGCCCTTTCTCGCAGAGCCAGGGCGGACCACCAGTCGGCCTTCTTCGGAGAGGGCACGGACGGGGCCGCTGACTCCTGATGGCTCATTCTCGACATGACCTTCCCTCGTCGGACGTCGTCCGGTTCACCGCGGTACGGCGGTCGTGAACACTTGCAGGGACCGTAGGACGGCGCGCTGGAATCTTTGTTATTGCCCCGATGGAATTTCGATGGAATCGGCCGCGAGGTGGCGGCACACGGGGGTTCCGCAGGCAGAAAGGTGGCACGCCAGCAGCAGCTTGGGTATGATGATCTTGTTTGTTATCAATGCTCAATTCAGCATTCCGACTGGAGGTATTGCTGGGTGAATGAACTCCATTTAAAGGCCATAGAAGTGGCGGACCTCGTCTGCCGGTACGGAGATTTCGAAGCAGTTTCTGGACTTTCTTTCGCAGTGGGAGCCGGCGAACTTTTCTCCCTGCTGGGGACCAACGGAGCGGGCAAGACGACCACCATCGAGACCCTCGAAGGGTTCATGCGGCCCAGCGGCGGAACCGTCTCGGTACTCGGTGTCGACCCTTATGGCCGCCCCCCGCGCCTGCGCGCGCAGACCAACGCCGTTCTCCAGCACAGCGGCACCTTCGCGGAACTCAGGGTCGATGAGACCGTGGACCTGGCCCGAGGGCTGTGCGCCCGCCCGCGGGAGCGGGAGGCGGTACTGAAGCAGGTCGGCCTGTCTCATCGTCACGACGTCCGGGTACGGGGCCTGTCCGGCGGTGAGAAACGGCGGCTGGACCTGGCGCTGGCCCTCGTCACCCGGCCCCGGGTGCTGTTCCTTGACGAGCCGACCACGGGCATGGACGCCGAGGGGCGGCAGCACGTGTGGCAGGTGCTCTCCGACGTTCTTCAGGAGGGCACGACCATCCTGCTCACCACCCACTACCTGGAGGAGGCCGAGCGGCTCTCGGACCGCCTCGCGATCATGCACGCCGGTCGGACCCGGGTCGAAGGGACGGTGGAAGAGGTCCTGTCCCAATGGGGGGATCACATTGAGTTCGTGCTGCCCGACGGTCTCGACGCCGGCGGGCTGCCCGACGTGGAGGGCACCTCCCGGGAGGTCGTGGAGTATCGGGGGGACACCAGGGTGGTGTACACGGTCGGCGGCGGGGGGAACGCGGACAAGATCACGGCTCCGCGGCGGGAATGGGCCCACATTGTGTCCAAACGGCTTCTGGACTGGGCGGAGGAGCGGAACACGCGGCTCATGAACCTCCGCGTGCGCAGTGCGTCCCTGGAGGACGTGTTCCTGGAGATCGCGAACGAAAGGGAGACCGGTGGCCGGTGAGCGCGCCTCCGCCAGCGACATTCACGAGCGCGAGCAGAACTGGTGGAAGCAGGTCCTGCACCTGTCCCGGGCCGAGTTCATCCAGCTCAGGCGGGCCCGGATCACCCTGTTCTACCTGGCTGGCCTGCCCGTTCTGCTCGCCGTCATCTCCTTCAGCACCCAGGGCCTGTACACGGATTCGGGGGAGCACGTGGACGGCGGGGCAGCGAGCCTGTTCACCATGATGCCCGTGCTCGCGGCGACCATGGGGCTCATGCACGTCTCCAGCCTGTTCACGGTCCGCAGGGAACAGCACATCCTCAAGCGCCTGCGGGTCGGCGGAGCCGCCGCCAGCGCCATGTTCGCGGCCGTGTGCGTCCCCACGCTGGCCTTCGTCCTCACGGTGACGGCCATTCTCTGCGCCATCGGGATCGCGGCGGCCGGCCAGTTCCCCGCGGCGCCGGAACTGCTCCTCCTCGCGGTCATCCTGTCGTCGGTGACCATGTCCCTGTTCGGGATCTGGATCACGCGCTACGCGCGGACCGCGGAGAGCATGCAGGTGATCAGCCTCATCCCGCTGATCCTCCTGCTCTTCGGGAGCGGAGCCACGCTGCCTCTGGAGTTCATGTCGGACCGGTTCGCGCAAGTGGTCTGGTTCAGCCCTCTCGCGCCCCTCGTGGACCTGTTCCGCTCCGCATACTTCGGAGCCGACTTCTTCGGCGGTCGGATCACGCAGGTGCCGCCGCTGGACCGGGTGGAGCTCTGGACGGGCGCCCTCCCGGCACTGGGCGTCTCGCTGGCCTGGGCGCTCATCGCCTGCTATCTGGTCCGATCCGTACCCTGGACGGCCCGCCGGACGTGAACTCGGTCCCCTCCCCGGGGCGGCCGTCACCGGTGGTTCTCACGTCCTGCCATCGACGCTCCACCTTCTTGCCATCCCCTGCCCATGGCTCCTGCATAAGGTCCGGAGATGTCCCACCGGGCCCCTGATGGAAAGTGGGAGGACATGGCACGACGTACGAGGCCGGCGAGGGTGAGGGCCGTACGGCAGGCAGGCATGGCCGAATGTGGCGCCGCCTGCCTGGCCATGGTGTGCAAGATCGTTATTCTCGAGATGACCGCCCATTGCCAGGTCGTGAGCCGCACGTGGGAACCGAAATTCGACTCAACTGGGGCGCCACTGCTCTTGAACGTCGTGACGTACGACAAGCTGCCTGACAGAGTGGTTCATATTGCTCAACTCGTTCCGCGCCTCCCTCGGCCGAGATGTTGGGCGCCAAAAATGCCCAAGGCGGGTGAGGAGTGGTACCAAAGTATCGGTGGCCGTCCTCAGGAGCCGGAATATTGGCTGAAACAGCTCGCACGCCGCCATTGATCAGCTCATCCGTGCGATCATCGCCCGAACCGGCATACAGATCGAACGCCGCGGCTCGTAGGGGAGAGGCGTTCAGCCGCACCACCGGCGAGCCCGTCTCCTGGGGCCGCACGCACCGGGCGGACATGAGCCGGTACGACTTCGTCTGCAAGTTCGTGGACATGAAGTGGAAGGCAGCCGCGCCGAAGTACCGCCAGGACATCGCCCGCGCGCTCACCGCCGCCACACCGGCCATGTACAGCACGACGCGCGGTAAGCCGGAAGACCGCGCCCTCCGCGCCGCGATGCACCGCTGGGGCTACAACTGCAAGCACCGCGAGGAGGCGCCCGAGGAGGCCGCTGCCGTGCTGCGCTGGCTGGCACACAACACCAAGCCCGTCTCCGCGCTCATCGACGACCCCGGCCTCGTTCGCGACCTGCTGGATGCCGCCACGTCCCTCCTGAACGGCCAACGCGCCGCGCCCAACACGGTGCGTAAACACCGGATGGTGCTGTCCAACGCCCTCGACTACGCCGTGGAACTCAAGCTGCTGCCCGCCAACCCGCTCAAGACGTTGAAGTGGAAGCCGCCCGCCAGCGCCTACGAAGTGGACCGGCGCAGCGTCGTCAACCACACCCAGGCCAGGGCGTTGCTCGCCGCCGTGAAGGCACAGCAACCGAGCGGCGAGCGCCTCGTCGCGTTCTTCGCGCTGATGTACTACGCCGCCCTACGCCCCGAGGAGACCGTCAACCTACGTCGCGACAACATCACCCTTCCACCTCTCGTCAAGAATCCGGAGTCCGGCGAGTTGGAGGAGCCGGCGAACGCCTGGGGAGAACTCCACCTACTCAAGGCCGCGCCCCACCCTGGACGGGAATGGACCGACACCGGCGTCGCCAGGGAGGAACGCGCGCTCAAGCACCGTGCCGAAGGCCACAGCCGTACAGTGCCGATCCCTCCTCCGCTGGTTCCCATCCTTCGGGCGCATCTCGCGGCGTTCGGGAACGGGCCGGACGGACGCGTCTTCTACGGAGTACAGGGCGAGAGCTTCCGTTCATCACCTACCGGCGTGCCTGGCGGGCCGCACGGCAGAACGGGTTGACGGCGAGGAGTTCGCCTCGCCGTTGGCGGCCCGGCCGTATGACCTCCGCCACGCCTGCGTCTCGACGTGGCTCAACGCAGGCGTTCCCGCTCCTCAGGTCGCCGAGTGGGCAGGCCACAGCGTTGACGTGCTCCTGCGCGTCTACGCCAAGTGCATTGTCGGCCAGGACGAAGCTGCCAAGCGCCGGATCTCCGACGCTCTGATGTGACGATCACACAGACGTCGGGAAGGCGCCCTTCGGTCGAAGGGTGCCTTCCGGTGGTGGCCATACTCCACGATCTAGCTAAATGTGGAGTGGTATATCAAATCGGCACAGGTGCCGCTCGTGGCTCGCACGCCTCCTGAGCACCGTACCGCTAAGGAGCCCAGGTAGACGGGCTTGGAGCGATGTCACTGCGTCTTCACTCAGCGGCGTGAATCTGCTATCGGGCATATCGCAGATACATGGATCGATGCGCCATACCGACCGCGGCTCTACGCTCAATATGATGAGTCTGGTCGGGATGAAGCCGGATCAAGCTCGTAACCTGGCGGCGGCTGCCGAGGTTGCGGGTGGATCGCTTGTCGTCCAAGGTGCGCTGATTCGGCGGCTTTTAGAACGCTGGAACGGCGATGCCGGTCGCCTCGCCTCCTTTCCGGCGCGCGCCTCATGGGCACAAGACCAAGCCCAAGATATTCGGCGTCGCGCGGGACTCCTGGAAAAGGATCCGGAAGGTGTCCTGCTGTTCGCCAGCGTGAATGGGTACTCGCCACAGCCCTACGATCTCTGGTCTCCCGCGAGGCTGTAGAGATCCGCAATATTGAGGAGTTGGACGCGGTCCTGCATGGAGCACCAGAGGCCCACGTCGACATGCACATTCCCGCGACCGACCTCCTGCTCATGGAACGCATCACCGCCAGGGGCATGCACCTGTTCACGCAGGCCGGCACGGTGCACGACACTGTGAATCTCGTTCAGCCGCTTGTGGACCCCTTCGGGGTGGCCGATCGAGATGGCGAGAGCACATCCTTGGATCCCTCAGCTCTGGATCGCGAGCATGTGGGCCCGCTCGCAACAGTGATCGACAATGCCCGCATCGTGGGTGAGCTGGTTCTTCTGAGCGATCCACCCGGACCCATGATCACGACGTACGCCACAGACCGGGCGGTCTGGGCGGTGGTCGTGGACAGCCCGCATGCACCGAGCGGCATAACGGCCCGCCCGGTGAGTGCCGAGACCCTGTCACGCCACATCGCTGGGATGTTGTCCGCTGGGGACCCGGAGGTTAGCCATGCCTGACCGATTGAGCGAGTGGCAAGCGGACATGCGCGTCATCGCCCAGGCCGCCGATGACATCGAACGAACCCTGGAAGCAGTGGACGCCACCTGCGACAGGAGTATTTGGGCGGGACCTGCCGGAGATCGCTTCCGCAATGAGTGGGCGATGCACCGCTCGGCCATCCGCGCCGCCCTCGACGACGTCAGAGCTCAGACCCAGACCATTACCGTACGCGTGAAGCGCGAAGAGCGGCCGGGATAGCAGTTCCCCGCATGCCTGCGTCAACGAAGGGGAGCGCTCGGTCAGTGGTGCTTGCCCGGATATGGCAAGCATCTCCGCGAAGCTCAGACCGTCCTGGTCACGGAGTTCGACGATGATCTCGTTCGGCACGCCTTCATTGAGGGTGCCGTCCCGAGGCTAAAGCCGCTTTACGGGATCTTCTTCGCGTCAGGGTGCTAAATATGTTAATACTTCAAATCATCAATCAAGAGATTTTGGTCATCCTTATTGGCCATAGGTCTTTGTCCCAAAGTTGTCGCGGAGTATAGCGCAGAGATTTTTCTCCGCAAATAACAGCGTTTGTCTCTAATTCCTGATGTTTGTGCGCGTCGGTTGCCGGAGTTGCCCTAAGATGCCAATGAAGCCCGAGAGGTACCTGCAAAGCAGGTGATGAATGGGCATCCCAATTCGTCCTGCGCTCCAAAGGAGCACCCTCATGTCTTCACGCAGAGGCGGCAATAAGAACACCTCCAGGAAGCCCCGCAAGGAGACCCGAGCCAAAACCGGCTCCCCCCGCAAGAAATCGGACACCACCGAATCCCGATGGCGACGATGGATCAAACGCCCCGGCTTCTGGGCCGTCAGCTTCGGCATTCCGATCGCGGTCACCGTCGTGACCCTCGTCGTCAACGGCGTGGCCGCCGACATCATCGACCTCCCCGCTTTACGCGACAGCGGTCCTCGCCGCATCCAGGACCCTGACGACATCCGCTGGGACGTCCGCTACGAAGATCCTGGCGCCCAGCTCATCCTGCCCCGCGGCCTGAAGCTGAGCGCCCAGCAGGAAGCATTCCTGAGCAGCTGGAGCCTGGCCGACGTCGGCAGAGGCGGCAAGTACACCATCGAGGATCTCAAGCGCGAGCTGCGCGCCGCCGGAGCGGCCACGCCTGTCAGCGACATGAACCTGATAGTCACCCTCGAAGGCCGCCGCCATCAGGACCTGCACGTCAAGGCTGTCTACCCGGTCGAGATGCGCCGTTCCGCACCCTACGACGGAACCTGGCTGAACATTCCCTCGCAGGACGGCGGCTCCACCTTGCAGATGATGTTCGACTTCGACGAGCACACCCCGAGGGCGCGAACTATCAAAGGCGACGGAGAGAGCGTCCCCCTTCGGTCCGGGGTGCCGTGGTTCTCAACAAAAACCCTGACCATCAAGGATGGCAAACAGGACACCCTTAGCATCAAGACGATGGGGCTCAAGCATGCGGTTACCTTTAAGATCCGCATCGACTACCGCATCGGCGACCAGCACCGCAGCCTGATCGTCCACGACCATGGGCGCCCCTTCGCGGTCTCCCCGGTCAACTGCCTGGATCGCACGCCCGTCGACAAGAAGGGACACATCCTCACCGACAAGAAAGGCAAGTGGACCGATGGGCACGCCTCGTATGAGAGTATCTGGACCCTTGGGACGCCCAACTTGGTTCAGGTGCCCAACCCGCGGCGGTGGAGCGTCGGCGTATGGTGCGTGGACGAGCCGCCGCGCTCGACGGTTCGCCAGGGCGGCAACAGGAAGTAGCCGGACTGATGGCACGCCACACGCGCGTTGCTCCATGCGCGCCATGGCCAAGGAGACGGACGTCAACAAGGATCCTCGTCCTGCTCCTCTATCTCACTATGGCGACCCGCTACAAGATCCCTGTATTCGTTGGAAACCGGCGCGTTTGCCCCAAACTGGACGCCCAGCTCGGCGAACGGCGTGAGTGGATACGTGCGCACGTATTTGGCACGATCACCCGCAGACGATCAGCGACAGCCGGACGGCGCCGGACACATGAAGAAGCTCTTGACTGCCGTTTCTGCTGGTCAAGGGCACTTCACTGCTGGTCGAAGATGGTGCCCCCGGCAGGATTCGAACCTGCGGCACCCGCTTTAGGAGAGTGGTGGCTGTACTGCTGATGTGCGTGCCCTGACCTGCCTAGATGCTTCGCGCCGCTTGCACAATCTGAAAGATCATCCCGCGTATGTCCCTGCACACAACGAGGTCGGTTCTCCATCGCGCCTGGGTGTAGTCGAACCTGCCGATCGTCACGCCGCCCGCCCCCGATGCGCAGACCGAAGATCATGCCTTCCCAGGGTACGCGATTGTTTGGCCCCGCCCCACAGAACGGCTCCAGGCCCGTTGATAATCCGGCCAAGCTACGTCCATCCTGGACATGTAGCGAAATAGAACGAATAAATAAGGTTTGATTGCTATCTGGATCACATTTTCGTCAATCATCTACTCAATGGCTAGCGAACGGGCGGCAGGGCGGATTAGCGTCGGCTCATGGCGATGCCCGACGGACACCCCCTTCCCGTGATTCAGCCAGAATGGCTTCGGCCGTATTTCTCGATCATCGTTCTTCGGAACACGGCTAGAGATAAGCGGCGAGCGATATCGCAGCTATGCGATTTCCTCAAGGCTCCAGTTCAACGTTCAGGGAAGGAGCCGCCTGTCATTGTCGCCGAGGGCATAGCCGCTGCGGACGACGCTATGCCCTGCCGTGTGGACGGCTTCATTTATCGGCAGGATTCCCGGCCGAGTTGGGCGAATGACCGCATCGAATTCGTTGACACCAGGCATTCGCTTGCTCTTGCGCTGACGTACAAGGAATTCGTCGCAGTTTACTGCGATAACCACCTCAAGGGTCGGCTGCAGCGGTGGCTTACCCGCCCGCCGATCCCGCCCTTCGTTCGAGTCCCGCCAGAGGTATTCCAAGGGGCACTGCTCCAGGGAGAGGCGCGAGGGCTGTGGCTGCAAGGGACGCACACTCGGCGGGCCACCCGTCCCGACACCAAGAACCTCAGCGGCCAACGCCTCCAGGATGCCCTCAACCCGTTGGAGGACAGCTCCTTCGCCTTCTCCTCCGCTCGAGCCAGCCTGCCACCCGCTGATTCACGCCAGGCGCTTACTGGCAGCATCGGAACAACGCCGAGTAACGCTCTCATCTGGGGAAGGGGCACTAATGACTTCGATGAGTTCGTTGGGATGGCTCTAGAGGCGCTTCGGCTTCTTGAAGAGACGATCGATGCTGGCGCCGAGATCGTTCGCCCCTTTCCCATCTTGGCCGTTCGGTCCTATGACCTGTCGGGCGTTCACGGCGCGTTTGATCTCGCCACCACACCTCCTGACGAACTGTCATCGGCGCTCGGCTCCTATGACGAGCTGAACGATGCGGCACAGCTGCTGGAGCGAGCGCTCCTGGAGGTGCGCGGGCAGCGCGATTCGGCGGACTTCGTTGTTGACGTGGGCCTTGAAGGCGCCCATTGTGGAACGCTCCAAGGAGTTGTGCGGCTGGAATCCGGCGCTGTTCGAGTGCGGTTTGGCTTTCACGATGAGCCCACGAGTCTGCCTGAGGTCCGGCGAGTCCTGGATGCGTTGCAGTACAGCGACCAACTCATCAAGATCTATTACGAATCCGGCCACATGATCGATGGGAGAAGCATCTTCCAACGGCAAGTGCAACCGCATGCCTTCCATCATTGGCAGTGGGCCGACTTCACTGGCTACGAGATCAATCGTGAGAAGCCGATCGGTTCGTCACCGGCGCAGATCCACAGCAGGGTAGGGCTGGTCGGCGATCTCTCGCTCTTCGGCTGGGTGGTCAAGACCTACTCATCTGGCTTGCTGACCTGTGATGACGGACCCGGCGAGATCGCAGACTTCCTGCACATCGACAGCGAAGGCACCTTGAGCCTGATCCACGTTAAGGCTGCTAAGAGTTGTGCTCCGTCGCGCCGCATTGCAGTGGGGCCATACGAGATCGTGACGAGTCAGGCGGTTAAGAATCTGATCAACCTCGATCCTTCACGACTGCGGGACCGGCTCGAGTCGTCGCCGGCACCACGCCCGGCCACGTGGGTGGAGGGCGTCCGTGTGGATGGCAGAGAGGAGCTGCTCGATGCGCTCAGCCGCCGGAGCCCAAGGGCTGAGGCCCGGGTGGTCATTGTCCAACCTCACCTGAGCAAGATGCTGTACCAGCGAGCCGGAAGTCTGAGCCTGACGGAAGAGAACTTCCGGCTCAGCCTCCTCGAAACCCTCTTGAACGGCGTCCGGGGGTCCGTGACCAGTCAGGGAGCCGAACTCGTCGTCATCGCCAGCGAGCGTTAACTGACCTTGTCCTGGCAGCTTGTACGAACGTGGCTGATTAGGTGCCCTGGAGGAGTCGAGCTTGTGGCGCATGCTGTAGGAGAGTGGTGGCTGATCAGTCAGATCTCCTTCTCCTCGCAGAGGGTTGGAACTCCTTGGCCAGCTCCTCCGGCGTCCGTCCCGCGCGCACCAACTCCACCATCTGCCGGCGAAACTCCGGCGGATGGTTGTTCGGCACAGCAGACTCCTTCTTCCGGGAAACCAGGGTTCCCCAGAGATCAGATGTCCACCAAACTGGGCCAATTCCAGGCAATCTAACCTGTGCGTCACCTTTGTGGCGTAATGCGACCTTTAGTTGATCACGATCTTACTTCGTTTCAATTCTTTCCGTGACTTGATGTGATTCTGCCCTCATCATTGAGATCTGCGTGGCAGTGGTCAGCAAGATGCAAGCGCTGTGCCGCTACTAGTTGCCGTGGGAAGCGACAGGGGAACAACGTGTTTGAGCGAGGTCAGCGAGTGCGGGTACACTTCGCTGACCTGCCCGATCTCGCGACGATCCGGCTTGCGGTGCCAGGTGATAACGAGGGTGACTGGACGCTGATCCTGGTTGACGACCAGGGGGTTCTGCACGATCTCAGCGTGCCCGCTGGTTCCGATATCGTCCGCCTGATCAGCATAGATGGAGGAGCGGACTCCGCTCGCGTCCTCGCCGGCATGTGGACTCGCTGGATGGCGGCCGCCGCGACCAACGCCGAGTCCAGTGCCATCGCCTCGACCCAGCTCAAGCCGTATGCCCACCAGACCACGGCCGTGTATGGCGCGATGCTACCGCAGCCGCTCCTACGGTTTCTGCTCGCGGATGAGCCCGGCACCGGAAAGACGATCATGGCAGGCCTGTATCTACGTGAGATGCAGCGGCTTGGGCTCGTCCGTCGCGCGATCGTCGTCTGCCCTGCCAATCTGGCCACGAAGTGGGTCGCCGACTTCGGACGCTTCCTCGGGGGAGGCCTGCGTCAGCTCACGGCCAATACCGTGCGCGAGGACGCCGTGGGCGGACACGATCTGTGGGTCGTTTCACTCGAGCTCGCTGCAATCAATCCGGCAGTCCAAGACGCCATTCGCCCAGACAGGCTGGTTGGGACCTCGTCGTATTCGACGAGGCGCACAGACTCACCCCAACCGCGGCGAGCTTTCACCAGGTCGGACGGCTGCTCGCCAAGAACACCCCGCGCGCGTTGTTGATGACCGCGACGCCTCACAGGGGAAGGGAGTGGCTTTTTCGGCATCTGCTGCACCTGGTCGATCCTGACATCTATCCCGACCCGGGCTCTGACCCGAACGTCACGCTGCCGCCCTTGCGGCCTGGCCCAATCCACTTCCTGCGTCGTATGAAGGAGGACCTGGTCGACTACGACGGCAAAACTCGACTGTTCAAGGGGCGCACCGCTGCCAATCACCGAGTGCCGCTGTCCACGCTCGAGTTCGGCTATTACCAGGCCGCGCTTGACATGGTCGACCAGTATTTCCCAGCCGTTGCCCGTCCCCTCGCACGCATGGTCTACGGCAAGCGTGCCGCTTCGAGTCTGTGGGCGCTCGTTGAGACGCTCCGCCGCCGACACGACCATATGGGCGAGATGAGCGAAGCCGAGGCCGCACTTGAGGCCGACCGCGAGCACCAAGGGGACGAGAGCGAGACGGACGAGGCCAAGGTCGTCCACGCCGGCTCAACTGCCTCGCGCGCTGAGCGCTCGGCCCTTAAGACACTGATCGACCAGATCGCGACCACCATCACAGATTCCGGCTGGCAACCCACCAAGTGGCGCCGACTCATTGAGGACTGCCTCAACATGCATGGCATCCACCCCGGGAATACCGAGCAGGCTGTCATCTTCACCGAGTACGCCGACTCAGCCGCCTGGATCGCGGAGCGGCTGTGTGATGCCGGCTACACCGCCCGGATGTACTCCGGTCGGCAGAGCAACTCCGAGCGTGACGAGGTCCGCCTCGCCTTCATGCGCGGCGACTTCCAGGTCATCGTCACCACCGATGCCGGAAACGAGGGCATCGACTTGCAGGCCGCCCATGTCCTCGTCAACTACGACATCCCCTGGTCGCTCGTCCGGCTCGAGCAACGCATGGGTCGTATCCATCGGGTCGGTCAGGATCGTGACGTCTTTCTCTACAATCTCGTCGCCACCGACACCCGTGAAGGTGACACGCTTCTGACTCTGCTCGACAACTTTGTCACCGCTGCCAACGAGCTGCGCGGTCAGATGTTCGACAGCCTGTCCGCCGTCGCCGAGATCACCGGTGTTGACTACGAAAAGTGGCTCACCGCCCTCTACGGCAACGACGACCTGAAGAAGCAGGCCGCAATCGATGCCGCCAAAGCCGTGCGGGCCCAGGACCTTACCCGCGTCGCCCGGCAGGTAAAGGATACTGAGCGGCGGCTCGCCAGTCAGGTCGATGCGGTCGCCGCGCTCACTCTGCTCCAGCGAGACCTGTTCGCCCGCATCAACCCGGCCATTGTCGAGGCATACCTCGATCGACTTGCTGCTGCGCGGCTGCTCAGTGCTCAGCCCACCGCCGCAGGTCTTGGCTTCCGTCGGCTCAGGATGACTGCTGGAACGCTCCCGGCCACGCTCGGCGGCGGCGTAGAAGCGCACGTAGCCACCAGCGGTGAGGCGGTACGGGAGGCCACAACAATCGACACGACCGGCTTGGTTACGCTGGGCCCAGGTGAGCCGGGTTTCACCGACCTCATCCGACTCGCCGACCATGCGCTGGCCGAAGACGTCCATCGTTCGGGCGCGGCCGAAGACCCCACCAGCCTCACTCCGTATGACCTGTACGCCTTTGAAGCCACTCTCACCGAGTCCGACGGCAAGCGCGCCAGCGTCTGGGCCACCCTCGTCAAGGTCGACGACTCCGGTAACGCTCGGGCGGTGCGCTGGGAAACCCTCGCCAACCTCGTCCCCACCAAGCACGCCGGGACGGTCCCTCACCCCGCCCGCCAGGCTGCCGCCTCAGCAGCAGCCGCGGCCGTCGCGGGCGACACCGTTGAGGAACACCGCAAAGTCCGCACCGATTGGTTCGCGCAAGCCCGCAAGGACCTCACCAACCTGCCCATCACGCTCACCGACACCATCGTTGATCGCGACGAGCGCATTGGATTGCGTCGTCACCTTCGGGCCCAGACCGCCGAAAGGCTTGACCAACTCGAGAAGCTCGTCCAGGTGCAGCTCACCGAGCCCAAGCTTGTCGGTCGCCTCCGCGTCCTGCCTGCTGCCACTCCTGAGATAGCCGCAGAGGCAGACTCCGAGTGGGTCGCCATGCGCCACGTCCAAAAGCACCTCGAGGATGAGGGCTGGACCGTCGAGGACGTCCATACCGAAGGTCGCGGCTACGACCTCGACGCACGCCGCCACTCCCAAATACGCCACGTCGAGGTCAAGGGCGTCGCCGGAAACGCCGCTAGCGACGGTATCCGGATGACCGGAAACGAGGTCCTCATCGCCACCCAGCACCGCAAGGCGTACTGGCTCTACGTCGTCGATCGATGTACAGACGGCAAAGGTCGACTCTTTGGCGCGTATGAGGACCCGGCCACGCTCTTCTCCACCGATATGACGGGTGGCGCGATCTTTCGCGTTCCCGGTAGCAGCCTAAAGAATGCCCCTGGGAGCAACGCATGACCCGCATGATAGAGCGCTGGTTCCCCTGCGCCGAAGTGAGCGCCAATAGTGACTCCGGATGGGGCTCTGGGAAAACTGAAGCGTCGCTTTTCACTTGGTTCGCCAAACGGCCTACAGCTCAAGCAAAGGCTGCGGTGATTTGCAGTCTCCTTCCATGGCCTGACAACGATGCAGAGCAGAAGCGACTGCAGGATCTAGTTCGTCAGGCTATGACTGGTCGCTATGCGGCTTGGGACGAGCTGCGGCGTGAGATCATCGCGGCTAACGGTTCTGACGTAAGCGTGGCCGACCCCTTCAGCGGCCGTGGAATGATCCCCCTCGAAGCGGCGCGGCTTAACATCAGGGCTTTCGCTGTCGACTACAGCCCAGTAGCTGTGCTCGCCTCAGAAATATTGACGAGTTATCCCTTCTACGCGTGGGACAAAGAGTCGCCGCTCCGCTTCGGGGAGTTGCCCGACGCTCTCTACGAGACACGGCCGCGCCTCGTCCGCGATGTCGAAGCGGTGTTCGCTGAGGTGGGGCGCCGTTTCAAGAGCGCGATGTTGGACTACTACCCGTCGGTCGACAACCGCCAACCGTGGGCGTACCTCTGGGCTATCACGCTGCCTTGTCAGGAGTGCGGTCAGCGGTTCCCCCTCACTGGCAGCTATCGATTGCGTGGTCCAAAGCAGCGCCCTGCTCGAGGCGGTCACGGGGCTTACATGGATCCCGGTCAGTCCTTTTACATCCAGGCGGATCGGTCCACGGGCCTGTGGAAAACTGTTGTACACGAGGGGCCCCCCAAACAGTCGCCGACCTTAGCCAAGTCGCTGGGGCCCGACGGTGAGCCCGTTTCGGGCAAGTCGGCAATATGTCCTTTCTGTACGCATCCGCATCCATTGGCTGTGCATCGACGCTTGGCGAACGAGGGCCACGGTCAGGACTCGCTCCTGGTCGTAGCCGACTTCGGAACGGAGGTTAGCAAGGCTTTTCGGGAACCTACCCCCGAAGAGATTGAGGCCACGAACGCCGCGTCTCTCGCTCTATCTAAGGAACTTCCCCTCCAACCTGGCATGTCTGCAGTGCCGGACGAAGGCATCGGACCTGGTAACAACAACATCATCGGTCCATCGATCTATGGGGCGCGCACCTACGGCGATCTCATGTGTGACAGGCAAACACTTGGGTTCGTTCGGCTGAGCCGCATCATCGGCCAGATCTGCGAGGAAATGCGTGACTTCCACGGGCTCTCGAATGCCTACGTGCGTGCTCTTAGCGGGTACTTGGGAGCCGTTTTTGTGCGACGGCTTCGCCGCTCAACCCGGAGCACGACACTTCAGGTCTACAGCGACGGTCGGCCGCCGGGTGCCACAGACATTTTCTTGAACGAAGGTTCCATCACGTTCTCCTACGACTACTTGGAGACCGGACTGGCTGGAGGATCTGGCACTTGGGAAGAGCTGAGCGAGCGCACCCTGCGTGAACTTAGTGATGTTGTCCCTATCAGGCAGGGATCGGCCGTGAACGTAACCCGGGGCAGTGCTACAGCACTCGCTCTGCGCGCTAGGTCCGTCGCAGCGGTAGTGACTGACCCTCCCTACGACGAGATGATTGCCTACTCGGACTCATCTGACTTGCTCTTCTCATGGCTGAAGCGTGCCCTTTGTCAATCGCATCCAGATCTGTGGATCACGAGCGATCCATTGGGCGTGCAGGAGAAACAAGATGAGATCATTGTTAAGCGATCTCGTGGCCTCGCGAAGGCCGAGACTAAGGACCATCGAACCCGAGCCCATTACGACAACAAGATCGCCCTAGCCTTCAAAGAGATGCGCCGCGTCGTTCGCGATGACGGCGTCGTCACGATTGTCTTCGGTCATGGAGAGCCGGAAGTGTGGCAGCGGCTGCTTGGTTCGATTCAACAGGCTGGACTGGTAATGACCGGATCTTGGCCAGCGAATACGGAAGCTGGTGGGCAGCAGGGCAAGGCCAATATAAAGACGACCCTCACCATGTCATGCCGACCCGTTCCGGCAGGACGGCTCCCGGGTCGCAAAGGTGCAGTGGAGTCCGCGATCAAAGCAGAGATCAAGAGGCGCTACCCGGACTGGGAGCGATGGGGTCTCGCACCGGCCGACATGCTGATGGCTGCGGCCGGTCCCGCCATGGAAGTGGTGGGCCGCTACAGCGAGGTGCTGGACTCTCGTGGTGAGTCGGTCGACATCTATACTTTCCTGCCCCTGGCTCGCGCCGCTGTACAGGAAGCCATGGCGGTCGAGATCGACCATCACCCGCTTGAGACCTTTGACGCCCGCACCCGGTTTGCCCTGTGGTGGGTGCGGCTGTACGGCCGGCAGGTGCAGGCTAAGTCGGAGCTCCGCTGGCAGACGCTTGCGTCCTCCATGGATCTCGCAGAAGTCCGCGATCTGGTCCCCGATGCCGACAAGGGGGTCAGGTTCGCCATGGCGAATCAGTTCAAGGCGCATGTCAGCAGTGAGTCGGCGGTCATCGATGTCGCACTTGCGCTTGCAGCCGCGTCGGAGGAGGGTCTCGCCGCGATGGGAGAAGTGCTCGCGGCCTCGGGGCGCGAAGCCGACGACGCCTACCTTTGGGCGGCGGTGCAGTTTCTCGCGGATCGCTTGCCCGACTCCGACCCTGACGCCATCGCGTTCAGTCGCGTGCGGCGTGCTCGGGACGGCATCGCCAATGCCGCCGAGCTGGTGATCGCTGGGGATGAAGTGCGACAGCAGCGACAGTTGGACGAGGACTCCCAATTGAGACTGCTCTGATGATTGGCGCAACTACAGAAGTCCACGGATCAAAAAGATCAACAGTGCACAGGGGAGGCTGACGTGGCAAGCAGCGTGACGCCGTGGTGGAAGGCGCTGAAGATCCGGCAGGAGATCCTCAGTGCGTCTGGACAGATCGACGATGTACAGATGTCACTGTTCCGGGCTGTCCACGGGCTTGGAGCGGACAAGCCACTGTACGCTGACGCCGCCTACTACGGTGAGATCACCCACCCGACCGAGCGGCTGACTGACCTACTCACCGAGATAGCTGTGCGGATCGGCGGTGGCTCGGACTATCTCAAGGCCCGTTCGGTCACCCGGCTCGACCAAGGCATGGGCGGTGGTAAGTCGCACGCCTGCATCGGCGCCTTTCACCTGGCGGCGCACCCCGAGGCGTTGTTCGGCACTGAACTTGGACAACGCGTCGCGGCACGTGCCAAGGCCAAGGTTGGCCATGACCTGCCGACGGACCTGAACCGGCCGCACGTGGTGGTACTTCCGTGCGATCACATGACGCCGGGCGCGCCGGTACAAGAACTCGACGGTCCGGCGGTCAACCTCTACGAGCGCTTCCTGTGGCGGCTGTTCTCCAAGGACTACTCGCTGTTCGAGCGCTATCAGCCATTCTGGAGCGACAAAGGTAAGATCGCGGAGGCGATCAAGGCTGTCAACCGGCCCGTCCTCATCATCGTCGATGAGGTCCTCGACTACATCGGCAATGGCCTTGACGGTGCGAATAAGCCAGACCTAGTTGCGCAGGACGTCGCATTCCTGCGGGCCCTGCTTGACGTGGTCAACGACGTCCCGCAGGTCGCGATGCTCGTCGTCATGATCGCTTCTGACCAGGACAAGACCGCCTTGTCCGTTGGCGCGCAGGCCCGTAGGGACGATCTGAACAGCCTCCTTGAACGCAATGGTCGGCCCGAGACAGTCACCGAGGTCGGAGACTTCGCCGACATCCTGCGCCGCCGACTGTTCGACGCGGAGCCAGCCGCCGAGGTGCTCTCCGCCACCGCCGCAATGTACCGGCCGCTGCTGGATGACAAATCGTGGACGAAGAACGTATGGGGCGCAGCTAGCTCAGATTGGCGGTCCCGCTGGGACGAAGAGGTTGCCGCCTGCTACCCGTTCCACCCCATGCTCATGGCGATCGCCAAGGAGGAGTGGAGCAAGGTGACCGGATTTCAGCGCGTCCGGTCCACCATCAGGATCTTCGCTGCCACCGTCTATGCACAGCAGCGGCGCGGCAAAGCCGGTGAGTGGGTTCCCACGCTCATCGGCCCTGGCGACCTACCGCTCAGCGACTCCGCCGTCCGTGAGTCACTGCTCGGCTCGGGGCTCGTCGAGGACGATCGCACCATCTCGAACTACCGCAGCCTTGCCGAGATCGAGGTGGTCAACAATGACGGGACCGCTGGCACCGCTCGCCGCCAGGACATCGAGCGGCAGTCGGTTTCGTGGACCGAGGCGAACCCGCGGGCCGCTGAGCGCGCCGCGACTTTCGTGTTCCTCGCCAGCATCGTCGGTACGCTTCGGCCGGGACGCGGCCGCGGTGCAAGCGCTCCGGAGGTCAAGGCTGCAACCAGCGTTCCCGATATCTCATATACGGTCACGGACGCGGACACCGTCGTCGAGGACCTCGTCAACCCCGATCGGGGCATGTCCGCAGTAGAGATCATTCCCGGGCAGGGCAACCACAAGCCCGCCCGCTACTTCTTATCCACTCGGCTCACCCACCGCATGCTTGTTAACAACATCCGGCGTACCATCACCGAGACAGAACGTGATCGAGTAATCGCTGAGTTCACCCAGCGGCTCGCCAGTAGCGGGCCCTTCCGCGACCTGAAGTTCGTCAAGGCGGAGCCCGAGCGTACTGCCGCTGATGTCCTGACCACGGCAGGGCTCGACACCGCTTACACCAGTCGGCTAATCGTCCTGGACCCAGCCCAATACAGCTTGCGCAATGGCATGGAGCAGGCCACCCTTTCAGCAATTACCGTTGCTATGGGCTTGGGCAAGGGGATTCAGCAACTGCCGGTGCAATGGGCCTCCAGCGCCATCTACGCCATCGTCAACACCCAACGCCGGGCACTTGCCCGGGGGGTTGCCGTGGAGTATTTGGCTCGCCAGAAGGCCCTCGCCGCCCCTGAGGTCCAAAACGATGAGGAGCTCAAGACTACCGGTACCAAGGAATTCGCAAGCGCCAAAGAGCAGCTTGAGAAGGCGCTCAAACGTGCTTACCAGCACGTCGTCTACCTTGCTCAGCCTGACCCGGACGGAGAGCGCTACCTCGATCAGCTTTCCTTTGACGATGAGCACAGCAGTGCTTTGGACGGTACCATCGTATGGAAGGCCCTCGCCGAGCGGGACAAGGTCTTCGACGCCGGTCAGTTCGGCCCAAAGGCACTCCTGCACAATCTGCGTGACAGCGATTACGGTAAGACGTTGTCCGACATCCGCGCCGCGTTTTACTCGGCGCCGCGGCTGCCACTGTTGTATGGAGGTGACCGAGACCTACAGCAGGCAATCTACGATTCCGTTGCGGCGGGGCTTGTCGAAGTCGTCGATGGCGCGGGAGGCGTCGTCGCAGTTACTGCGCCGAACCAGGTCAACCTCGCCAGCGCCGGCCTGCGCCTCGCCAAGCCTAAGCCGAAGACCTGTCCTAACTGCAGCCAGCTAGCTCACCAGGGAACCTGCGAGACCGGAGCCGAAAGCGAAATAGGCACTGGCATTGGTCAGACTGGCGCAGGAAATGGATCAGAACCCGTCCGGTCTGTCGTTACCTGTGCCTCCTGCGGCAACCTAGCCCATGAGGGTGCCTGCCAAGTCCCACCGTCCGTCACCGAGCGGCAGATTGCGTTCTCTTTTACTCGCAACCTGCTCGCCAATTCAGACGATGCCGACAAATTCGCTGCCCTGTTCAAGACCTTCTATATGGCCCTCGACGAACGGAAGATCAGCTATTTGCAGGGCACGTTGCAGCTCGTCGTCGATGCGGACACCGCTGACGATCTGCAGCGGCGGCTTGGAGAACTCGGCATCAACGGCGCTGTAAAAGACATCTGAGCTGTACCTGACGGTCACCTCTCATGAAGGCCATTGTCTCGACCATAGGATGATCACGCAGGGCGCGGCCGCACTGCGTCCAAGCGCCGTGTTGTCAGTTCTGGCCGCTTGCGGTGCGGTTCTTGAAGGGACGGTGGCGACGTTGCCATCAGCGCTGCCCCGACAGATCCCTCAGTGTTGGGGGCCGTCGATCGCCCCCAAACATACACCGCGGGGGGTTGAAGTCAGCGATCATATCGGCCGGCGCTGAAAACTTCATTACGAGTGAAGCGGAGGATCGTGGTCCTGGGACGGCGCTGCTGCTCAACGGTGCGACGCCGTACGAGACGATCAGGCTGCGTGAGGCGGCGTTGCTGTACCTCCCTGCTGTACAGCAGACCACAGCAACCCGCATATCCGGTGGCAAGCCGACCCGGAGCGCAGGGCCGTCAGGCCCGAGACATCCGATCGGCGGCGGTGTCAAGCGTGCTCGGTCCGTGGTGGCCGTCGACGCTACGGCGGGCTGTGATCAACGAGATTAGGCGTCGACGGCTG